>JBDXGW010000014.1:0-286836 GCA_039989915.1 Gillisia sp. | reverse complement strand
TATATGCCTCCTGGATATCCTGATAAACTTTATTGAAAAAACTCACACCCCCATTATTATCCGGATGATATTTTACGGATAATTTTTTATAGGCTTGTTCAATTTCCTGTTTAGAAGCTGTAAAAGGGATCTCCAGGATATCGTAATAGTTTTTCATAGATTAATACCTTTCAGGTTTAGATTTTAAAAGGGATTATTTATATCTTCCTTTTAAATTAAAGGACAATCCAACTGTATATTCGGGTATAAATACCTCCTGATCTACATCCATAAAGGATGCTCCCCCGCTAATACTGATCACTCTTGATAACCTTACCATTAACCCGGCGCTACCAGTGAAATACTCTCTTTTTTCTAATGTAGCTCTATCATCATAAAACCCCATATTGTCCGCATAATCCATGTATCCATATCCACCACCAAGGTTAAGATATAACCTGTTTGAAATTTTGAAACTGGGCCCCAGATCTACCTCGGTCTTATTTTCTATAACTGTTCCGTTCAAGATATCTTCCTCTGGTACCAGGCTGGATCTAACGGAAATATGAAATCCTAAAAAATTGTTGCCTCCTCCTGTTTCATAGAGTAAACCATACTTTGCTATTTCTCCGGCTTTGAATCCTAAATTGGAAAATTTTTGAGTTTGGAAGCGATATTTTTTTGCATTGCGAGTATCAATCTTTTCCTGTTTTTCACGTTCCTTTGCTCTTATTTTACTATTCTCTTCAGCAATTTTTTGATTTTCTAATCTTCTTCTTTCATTGATAATCTCCTGCTCTTTATTTCTTATTTCGGCTTCGATTCTTTCCTTTTCAATTCGTTGTCTATCAATTTCTAATTGGACCAATCTTTGCTCTTCCGCAAGTTTTTCACTAACTAATCTCTCCTGTCTTTCGCTTTCTTCTTTTAGTTTTCTCTCCTCTTCCTGTTTTTTTATTTTCTCTACTTCAGCTAAAAAAGTATTGCGATCGGTTGGGTATTGCCCCAATTCATATTTTGCGCGAAGTACATTAGAATAGTGCTCATCCTGCTGTGAGTTCTTATCTTCTAAATATTGATCAATGGATTTTCTTGTTTGATCCAGAAAATTAAAGTCCCGGGTTGGGTCTTTCAGGATAATTTGATATGCCGACAGAATTTCTATACCCAATAAATTAAGTGGAAAACTTCTGAATTCCGGTTTGATGTCTTTTATAATAGAAGTTACTACTTCATACTCGCCTTTTTCAAATGCCTCATAAGCCAGTTTGCGTTTTTCAGTTATATCGGTTTGAGCGAAGCCGAATGTTGAAACCAAAAAAAGGCAGGTTGTTAAAAATAAAATGTAATGTTTTTTCATATGTTGATTGTATTCTTGTTGTTGGGATTTGTATAATAAATTACTGCTATAAAATTTTATTTATTTTCAATAGGAATCCGTTTTGATTCAGGGTTATTTTCTTCAATTATTTTATTGTTATCCTTCTTATTTAAAGCTTTCTCCACTGCATCCCCTTCTTCAGGATTTACAGGTAGTTCAGAGGTGAAAGGTTCTGCTTCCGCAATCTTGCAAGGCAATTTATCGGGGGTGTACAGGTTGACATTCTTTTGAATATCCTGAAGTACTGTTATAAAATATGGATAATCCTTAAAGTGGGCATCCTTTTCAAATCCTTTATACTTGGACCTGGCTACTTCCTGGTCAACTTTAGAAAAGTTATCCAATTCCAGCTTAAGTATACAATTGCGCTCTTGATAATTCTTTAATAAGCCAATCATTTCAATCTTAGTTTCTTGTAATTTTCCACCTTGAAGAATGGGAAGTGAATCTATTTCCTGTAATGTTTTCAGAACCAGTTCTTCGTTGTATTTAAGAGGGATAATTTCTTCTCTAATCCTGAGTAGTGCTAAATAGTTTTCATTAAAATGTAAAGCTTTGTGCGCTACAGATTCGTGTTCCTTAGAAGGCTTGGAAGCAAGGACACTTTTAATTATAATATCATACTGCTCAAAATTTCTTTTCAGTTCTTCAAGGTCGCCTTTAACTGCCGGTATATTGGATTCTAAAAAATAATCCTTATTAGTGATGTACTTATCTACAAATACATCTTTCAACCAGCGATTTGTAGTTTCTCCAAGTAAATTTTTTAAATCTTCCTGTTGCTTATTTAGTTCTTCCAGATCCTTTTTATTTTTTAGGACTTCGGTGTTTAAAGAAGATAACTGGCGATTAAGCTTAGTTATCTCCTGATCCTTTTGGGTAACAAGTGCTATTAAATCTTTTTTATTTAGACTTTCCAAATCCTGTTGAGAATAAATTAGATTACAGGTTAAAAGTAGAATTAGGGTATGTATGATTTTTCTCATTTTTAGATATTTTCGTAAACGGCCTGATAAGTAGGGATGTGATAAGCCATATTGAATTCACCGAGATTATATATCATGGTCTTTTTCAGTTGCTGAAATTTTCCTGTTTTATATTTGTTTTCCAGATTTGACATATTATTCACTTCATCTTTTAGCATGTTATATTCTTCATCGGTGTAATTGGTAATCCCCTTTCTTATAAAATTTGAAACTTTTTGCGGAAGGGTAGAGGAGTAATAATTATAATAATTGATCTGGTTTTGGTAATAGTTGATCTTTTGCTGATTGCCACCGTTTTCCTTTAACTGGCTTAATAAATTTTGAACTTCCTGGCTGCTTTGACTCCTTCCGGATAAAAATTTCTCAGCTTCAGTAAAAACCTGTTTAGAGTACACCTCTAATAATCTATTCTCGAGACTGGTTTTGATTGATTCCGTAAAGGATTCGGTCATATAATAGGAATGGATCTCTGTCATCAAAATTGAGTAGGATTGGGGATTGAAAGCAAAAGAATTTAACTTATCTATTTTTTTTTCAAGATCACTATGTATGGCAGTTTCTGTTTCAGGTGATGCACTTGGTTCTTCTGCGGCAACCTCTTCTTTCTCCGCACTTACTGCGAAAACTTCATATGCAAATAATCCTCCTACGAGTATAATTCCACTTACAACCACGATTAAAATTGTTTTTAAATCTCTTGTCATATTTCTTTCCTAATTAGTTATTTCCTTCGTTTTTTGTACTTACATTATCCAAAGGATTAAGGGCATTATTGGTCTCATCTTTTTTGCCTTCTTCAGTTTGTTTATTTGATTTATCTTCTAAAGATTTTTGTGATGGGGAAGATGATATTTTGGGATTCGCTTTATTTTCTACGACTAAGAGAGAATCTAATTTTTTTCCAGACTCTTCTTCTAGAGCAGCGATAAATCTTTCTGGTTCATCGTCAATCAAGACAGGACTCTTATCTACCTTTAAATCTTTAACAATTTCACGATAGAAATCTAAATATTTGCCTTGGCTGTTATAGTTGATGTAAGTCCATTTATTTCCTGATCTTTTATTCTCTGAATATTTAAAGGTGTAATTGTTTAAACATTTATATTGGGTTTTATAAAGTTGATCCATTCCTTCTTCTATTTTTTCAAAAGTTATTTCAGTGGAATCTATTTGAGTATTCGCAATATTATTTATTTGTGAAGGAGAATTTGGATTTGAATTTGGACCTTGAGGCGAAGGAAGAATGTATGGTTTTAGGTATGGAAATGCAAATCCTGCAGCCCCAATCATAATAACCAATGCTAAAAGAAATACTGCATTATCTTTAAAAAAGGATTTTTTCTCAACGTATGGTTTAGGAGACTGGATAGGTTTATGTTCCAGGGGTTTCCTTTCTATTTGAAAAAAAGATCCAGAAACGGATTGAATAGCATTTCTGTCCAAAGTCGAGTAAGTTAATACATCTTTAGGTTCTACCAGAATTTTGATTTCTTCCCTTAAATTAATAACCTCAAGTTTTTCATTATTAAGAAATAATTCCTTTAATACGTGGTGTGGGTTGGTAATGGTAACTTCCTTAAATATCCCCTTAGAAAATGGTAATAGTCCAACACTATGTATTACATTTTCATCATATGCTTTAACTTTGTTAAGGGCGTAAAGTTTATTTATGAGAAAAACCCCTTTATCTCTAAATACCTCTTTTAGGGACTCTATATTGGTTTCATCATAAAAGCTGTAATATTTGTTATTATTCCGTTTTCCAGGAATGAAATCTGCTAATCTATTAGTTGGGGTTAACAGAATAGCAGATAAAATTGATTCATAAGGTTTATTAGAAGTGTCCTGGTTATATATTTCTTTTATCTCCTGCAAAATTGCATTAAAGTTTTCTAAGAGATAATCCCTGGGCCCATACAATTTGAATTCATAAAATCCGGATCTTCCAAATATATCTACATCGATTACTATTAAAGAATAGATGCGGTAATGTGGGGTAATTTGAATGGAATAAACATCAGAATCTTTAACTACCTGAGTGACATAAGCCCTTTCATCTTCGAGGGTATTAATGACGTTTGGATTTTTTGGATCAATGCCGGGAGAGGAGTACTCTATTAATAAGCCGGTGGTTGTTTTTTGTATGATTAGGTGAAACTGCTCCATTTTATTTTGTTTGTAATACTTTAGAAACCCCGCCTTTCACTACAAAAGAGTCGTGGATGACAAGATTCATAAATGAATTAGAAAAGTCCTTATTAAAACTTTCGATTATATTATTATAAACAACATTTCCAATAGAGAAGGGGAGGATTTTAATCCTGAATTGATTTCGGGATTCGTCTCGTGCTGTTTTGCAATTTTCTATAAAATGCAGGAAGTTTTTATTTAAAAATTCCACTCCCAAATCCCCATATTGCCGACCGTCATGAGCATAATAATTTTCGATTATAGTGTCAAATTTATTTGCCACTAAATAAATTGCATCCGTTTTTTCAAGGATACCATTTTGTTTAAACATTTGAAGAATATTGGTATATGCCTGATTTTGATCGAGAGGAGACTCTGAATCTGAATAATTGTTATCGTGAGCAAGAGAATCAATTACAAATACCAGAATTTTTTTATTGTCGTTTTTAATATACCGGAGAATTCCTTCAACTTCAGCATTATTAAACATGTTTACATAATTTTCACCTGGTATTTCCACTATATTAAAGGGATGCTTTTTACCATTCTCATCTTTAAGCGACAACGCAACGTAGTTATAAGAACCGGCAATTGTTGCATTTGGTAAAACCCCGCGATTGAGATCAGTGATTAAATTGGATTGATAAATTGAACCGGCGTTATTATAAGGGTCAGGCAATAATTTTCCATCTTCAGTAGCAGTTTTTAAAAGGCCCGCTAACATGGTTGATTTACCCGATCCGGGGACACCCACAAAGTAAAGATCTGTCCTGGCTTCTTCCATTGCTGGAAGGTCCTCAATGGTTGTCCTTTTTGTAACGCTTTTGGTTTTACAAAAATGTTTGAGGGAGGTTATAATAGTTTTATTTAAACCTGCAGCTTCGAGATCATTAAATGAAATAAAATCTGCCTCTATTGCCCGTTTGATTTTTTCAGCGCCTATTTGTTTTCTAAGGATTTGATCTATCAACTGCCTTCTTGACTCCAGAAGATTTCTCCTGTTTTCTTCCTCCATTTTTTCCTTTTCAAGACGATCACTTTCTCTTTTTTGGTCACTCTCAACTTGTTTTATTTTTGCCTGCAACTCCTGTACCTTGGTATTGGTAAGTCCTGCCTGGATAAATTCCGGAAGTGTTATATTGCCATTTTCTATCAATTTTATCAGATCACCTATTTGAAGGTGATTACAATTTTGAAGGGCTATATTTTTTTTATGTTGATCCATTTTGATGTTTTTGATTTTATATCTCTCTTACGTTATGATCTGTATACGAATTCCCATATTTTCTAACCTTCTCCGTGAAAAATGGTATTAATATAAATGCATGTGTTAAAAGCACTACAGCAGATGGCAACAGAAGGTCAGGTTGAAATTTATTATATAATTCTACCGGATTATTAATGGGTAAAATAGGATTACTTGCTGGAATTGCTATAGGTTGGTTTTGAAAAGGCAATTTTTGAATATTGGCATTAACCTCTGCAACACTGTTGTTCACATGATCATTTAATTCGCTGTACTTGCTCATTAATTGAATCCGCTTCCAGTTTTCAAAAACATCTGAATATTTCTTATTGCCTTTTTTTAAATTAGTATCCAGATTATCAATATTTTTGGTGGTAACAGTTTTAAGGGGTGAAACCGCTGCATTGCTTACCTGATCAATATTTATATTATATGAATACTGAATCGCTGTAGGAGATAAAGAAAATGGTTTGCCAAGTAGTTCTTGCTTAACGTCCGTATTTGGAGATTTTTTATAATCCTGTAATTTATTTTTCAATTCCCCTTCGTAATTCTGCAGATCTGTATTGGCTCGTTTTTTATAATCTGTCAGGGCCAAATCCACAACAGCCAATTTCTTCTGTGCATCTTTTTGAATTTCTGCTTTAGAATTAAATTCTACATTAAGAAAATGAGTAGTAAGAGCGAATGTTCCAAAGCTTAGTACGATAAAGAATATCCATAGAATAATGTTCTTGTCCATGTATTTGTTTTTGGACATCATTTCTTTATTCTTCCTTAAAACCCTAATCACAAAAAAATATAAAACGATTATAAGCATGCTTATTAAAAAGCTTATAACCATATTGCCTTCAGTAATATATAGAAGGCCAAGGAAGTTGCTTACTAAAATGAGGAGTAGAAAAAGACCTGAAACCAGATCTACAAATAAAAAGTTGTTTTGTTTCATAAGTATTTAAAATTAAGTTTTAAAAATTTGCTTTTAATTCAGCATATTACTGTTTAATATATTCAGTCCGTTTCGGGAAACCTCATTTCCCTGCAATAGTTCAAAAATCTCTTTATTTGTAATATTGGGGTTGTTAGATTTTATAAGTCCTATAAAACCTGATACAATTGGGGCAGCCATACTTGTTCCTTCAAGATACTCATAGCCATTTCCGGATCTTGCTCCAAATATTCCCACCCCTGGAGCATAAATTGTGGTTTGGTCCCCAAAATTTGAAAATCCGGCCTTGTTGAAATTAGGATCAAGAGCTCCTACTTTAATTGTGGAGGGTGATCTTTGAAATGAGTCAAATCCCGTAAGCATATTACTATTTCCTGCCGCAAGAACACATGTGATATTATTATCATCGGCATATTGAAAAAGATCTTTCCAGAATTCTTCCTCATCTTTTGCGAAAGAATTAATATAATCCATCTGAACTTGAAGAGGTATCTGGACATTAGGAGGTATCATCATCCCCAATGATAGATTTATTATACTGGCTCCATTTTTAATAGCATATAGGATTGCGTCAATGATGTAAGTGTTGGTCATCATTCCATTTTGATCCTGGATCTTTATAGGCATGAACTTACAATCCGGACAAATTCCCAGTAAACCTTCATTATTATTGCTGTTTCCGATAATAGTTGAGGAAATATGGGTCCCATGATTTTCCTCATTTGGCAGGACATTTGGAGTTCTGTCAATAACGTTATAGGGTTTAAACGATTGGTTCTGAAGCTCAGGATGCTCCAAATCAAAGCCATTGTCTATCACTGCAATAATTATGTTTTCATTCCCGGTCGTTTTTTTCCAGGCATCAGAAATATTAATTGCTTCCAGATACCAATTAGCTCTATTGTCAGATAACATGGGATCTGTAAATACTTTAACATAATCAAACAAGGTTTCATCCCACACAAGGAGGTTGTAACTATCAAGAGTGTTTTTTACTTCAACTTTAAATTCAATCCGGTTTTCTTCCGGCAGGCGCACCTGAATTCTATTGATTACACTGTCAATAAAAATTATTTCATAATCTTCTGAAGGATATTTTTCTTTAAAGTCTCCTGCAAATCGTGCAATGGAGTGTTCTGGATTTTTGACCGCAATATTCACCAGATTGGAGATTATCCTTCTGTTATTTATTGAATCTGTAATGATTTTTGTAGTATCTACAGGGATAATATGGCCAATATTCTCGGGTAAATAATCCCGACTCCAGTAGACCTGCTCTGAAATATATTCTGTATTATCCCTTCTGTCATTGATATATCCGGAAATAAATACATAGATCCAAAACAGTATTGAAAGCACAAGTACTCCAAAAAGGATAAGAAAATAATAAAATGGATATTTAGGAGCTTTCATTATAGTTATATCTTATTATTTCAATCACTTCATCCTCCCGATATAGTGTTCCTGTAAGCTCTTTTTCAATTCTTCCGTTGTTTCTTATCAGTAAATTATAATTCACAGGAGAATTACTTCTTTTTTCAAAAAAATGAACCCTTACGGTATAAATTCCTGATGGGGGGGTACACTTAAAGTATACGTTTTCCACAGGTTGAGAAGTGTTAACGCCCCCTGCGTTTAGATCTATATCTAATTGTCCGCCGGCACTGGAAAATTTATTTTCGCAACTTCTGCAATAATTTTTATAATAAATATTATTATTCCGGGCATCAGTTACATTAAGGTCAAGATCGTCAATGGAATTCCAGATTAGAGTAAAACTAAGACAGCCGAATTGACCATCATTTGAAATTACCCGGATGGAATCATTTTCTACTACCCTGTTTCTGTTTTCACAATTTTCTAATTGTTGATTAAGTGCAGCAATAGTTTGTCTTGAATAACGAACGTTATTTTCATACATTAATGAATAGATCAACAATCCAAGAAGTAAAAAGAAAGCCAGGTAGAACAACCACCAAAACCTGTAAAAAAAATTACTCACTTTTGAGTTTTCAATTTATCTTATTGTGGATTTATTTATTATTATTTTTAAATCGTTTTTATAAATAAAACAATCATGATTAGTGTAATAAGTAGAATTAATAACCACCAGTATTTTGCAGCAAACCATTTAAGAAATTCCAGAAATCCTTCCTTTTCCTCCGGATTTTCCTCATGAATAATCTCCCCCATAATTATTTCCTCTTCAACCTCATCTACAGGTTTATCTTCTTGTTCATCTTCCACAGGAATGGGCGGTTCCTCTATTTCCTCTTCAGTTTCGGGAGGTGGTTGAATTTCTGCAATCTCACCGGCTACCGGTGTTTCAAGATCTTCTTCATTAAGTGATCCCGGAATCTGGGGTTTTAAAAAGTTGGGAACATAATTTTCGGTATTTTCAAATTTCCATCCCCAAATAATTGAAATATTTGACCCGTTGAAAAAGATGAAATTGTCATTGTGGTGAAATACCTTTTGTAAAAGTCCGGCCCAGTTTTTATTATTTTCATTATTGGAATTTTGTAGTTCACTTATCTTAGCATTAATAACACCTATAAAATTCCAGTATTCAGATAAAGCTATTTCAGATAGATCCTTTTCATATTCCTTGATATCTTTTAAATCATTATAAATTGAAAACCATTCAATGGAATAACCATTTTGAACCGGTTTTGCTAAAATGGTTTTGTAATTATTTTCCAGGTTGAATGCTAAGAAATTGGCGACCTTATTATAGTGGTTAAACAGGTAGCTATTATCGTGAGAAATAGGTACAAATTTGTCTGTAGGTATAATATGGAATTTATTCATTGCCCGAAATTGAAATTGGTTGAAGATCATTCACAAGTTCTTTCAAGCTGTTATTTGCTGCTTCATCATAATTGACAAAGCCACAGTTAACAAGAACTGAAATTCTAAGAAATTCTACCCACTTATTATATTTTTCCATCATTACTGAATTTGCGCTTAAATCCTCAAAAAGCTTTTCATCAAAAACACTTACTCTTTCCGCAATTTTCATATCCTTTTTACGGAAATATTTAAAGTTTTTGGAGATTTCAAAATTCTCTATTTCTGCGATCTCTTCTTCAGTTAAGTAGCTTAAATCAAAATTGTTCACAAACTCGTTTATTAATAAACAAAATGTTTCTGCAAGAAATTCCTCAACACCCCTGTTTATTTGTGTTTCAGAAACAATGTCATTAAGGATTAATTCCAACTTATTTCTTAATCCTCTTTTTTCTATGATCGTTAAAAAATGATTTGATAAAAATTCAATTGAATTTTGACTTAAACCCTTATTTAATATAGTGGTATAGCCCGATGGTGAAGTTATTTTAGAGGACCAGTAATCAATTATAAGGTTTGTAAAATACTGGGCCTTAGAAATTTCTATCTTCTGATTATAAAGACTTTCTTTGCTAATGTTTTGCTGCTTTAGAAAACTTTCAACCTCTTCTACTGAGGAAGCATATATATTTCTTTTTAATACGTCTATCGCTTCCTCATATGAACCCACGGTGGCCAATTCAGGAAATTGAGAGATTAAAATATTACTATGGTCTAACTGGTCTGGTTCTTTTTCACTTAAATTGACAACGATATTTTCATTGAGGAGATTATATACCTCTACAGGTTGGATTGCCAATGCCTTAATCAACGTGTCAAATGATTCGGGGTCGGTCAATAAAAATGAATTAAATGAAAATTGTAATGTGTTGACATTTTTCATCGCCTTACCTCTTATTACCGAAAGATCATCGGTATACAGGTGCACACTTAATTCCTTTTTCTGACTCTCAACCAAATGGTCCAATTTGTTGAGATAATAATCAATCTTTGATACATTATTTGATACCTTATTAAGATTACTAATAATCAATTCCGAACCATCTTTATTTGGTTTAGTGGAATTATCCCAACTGAATCCAGGGTTTTCAAAATGCTTCTTAACGAATGGAAAATTTTGAAAGGATTCCTCTAATTGATTTAAAAAGCCTACTCTTTCGGGATTTATTGAAGTTTCGTTTTCAGTAATTTCAAAATCCTGGAAAGTATCTGTAGAATATTTAAAATCTCTTAACAGGTAGAAATTTTTAAAATTTGGTTGATCTTTTGTCCAGTCTATGTGCCAGTCTTTAGTAATGGTTACAATCTCATTCTGGAAAAATCTATTAAATCGTGTATCCCACTTGTAATTGAGTTTGTTATGATCAGATTCATACTCAAAGTCATTAGTGGTATCATATTTCAATTGATTGTTGAAGAAGGTAAATATTACAAATAGGGGAGGGATGCCTGAATTTTTAAGAGAGTTTGTTCGCTCAAAAGATGTAGTCCCAATGTTTTTTGAGATCCAGTTAAAAAGTAAACCAGGGATTTCATTTACATCAAGCTGCTTATCATTAGTGCAGAACAAAAGGTTATTTATATTGAAATCATCTGAATATTTATTGAACAGATAGGATACCTTTCCTCTTAAAAGCATATCAGGAATTATTTCCTCATCTATATCCTCCATTTCAATAGCTAATCTACTTCTGGCACCAGGAAAATCTAAAAGATCTGAATATTCAAGGAACTCTTTATTATTAACAAGATCAGGGGGTATGGTAAAAATCAATTCTGCAATAATCGCAGTTAGATAGGATATATTTATCTCTACAGTTTCCCCATTTTCCCTTCTTATTTTTATTTTTTCCTGAGGACAATTCAATTCTTTAAGTCTTTTTACATCCAAAATTTCTCCACCACCACGTAAAACGGCCTGAAAGGAAATAAATCCGACAGGATCATAGTTTAGAATTTTTAAACTTGCAATTAACTCGGTAAATAGATAGTTTAAGTGTTCGTTTCCATTCCATAAAACCTTAAAAATACTTTGCCATTGATCAGCTTCATATCCATCTATTACTTTTCCTATCCTTTCAAAAAATCTTGTTTCTGAAAGCCCTTCAAACAAAATTGTATGCTTGCTTAAATGGTTTTCAAAATAATCTTTGATCTCCAGGAGATCAAATTCAGTTAAAACTGTTTGTGCTTTCTTGGTGTAATTATCTTCGAATATTTTAATATGAGTCTCTAAATCTTTTCTATTGATGAAATGGTTAATTTTTTTAAGGTCCAGAAAAAATGAATCCAGTAAAATAATAATAATGTCTTTGGGGGATAGGATCTTTATTTTAATTGGAAATTCATTGAATACAGACTCATTACTAATTGTAAATCTTGTAACCACCCCTGTACTTTCAGCACCTACTCCCGGAGGATTTATGTCTTTTAAAAAATCATAATGGACATCTCCGTGTTTTAAATTAAATGGTTTCCCTGGCTGGCTGAGAAGATTTTTTATTAAATAAGACTTACCCACCTGGCTTCCCCCAAAAATTGCGATTACCGGTTTGGATCCAATATTCTGATAAACTTTTTGAAATGTGTTTATATTATTTTTAAGGTTAAGTAACAGCTTATGCTTGGACTCGTATTTAAGATGGGAATCTGCCCATTTTGCGGCATCCGATAAAACATCAATATTAGTTTTGATTTTATCTTTTATTACCTCTATTTCAGAATCAGAATAATTTCTCATTTTAAACTTTCTCATTAATTTTTAGGTAATTGACCTAAATCCCGGCTTTTAGTACAAATTCACAAGTGTCTATCCAATAACCTTTTTCATCATCCAATGTCTGATAATTCAAATTAAAATATTTTACAGATTGATCGTTTCCTTCAGAATCCTCAGCTTGTTCAATTTTCAATTCTTCTTTCGATAAATCTACATCCCTGCTAAGAGTTATGGTAATAGGTAGATTTTCGAAAATCTTATTTTTAACAACATTCATTTGATCGTTATAAAATGCTGATTCTCTGTTGGCAAATCTTCTTTTTAGACTATTTAATATTTCATTATCATCCAGGCTTATTGAGTATAAGTCTGAGACCGGATAATTTTTTGAAACTGTTTTAGAATAACCAAATTGGTAGGGGAAACCACTTATTGTAATCTTGTTTTCGTTCTTTTTTGGAGATAGAATAATGTCCTTTTTATTAAAATCTGCTTTTACTATATAATCGGCAGTGGAAATTATTTTTTGCTTTAGAGTATTAATATCAATTCTAAGATCACTTATGCTATTTCTTTTCCCCGACATTAATGCTATTATGGCCCCAACTCCTACAGTGGTTTTAGGATCCTGAACATAACCTCTGTTATCTGAAAATGGGAACCATTTTCCTATCCAATATGTATTAAGATTGATAAAATTGGTTCCCGGTATAGTTAAATACTTAAGGAATAATTTTTCAATACTTTTTAGACTTCCGGGTTTTCCGGATAGAATAATATAATCACAGCTGTAATGATTTAAAACCAGGCTTAATTGCTTTATAAGACTATCAAAAACGGCATAGACAATTTTATTGGTTTTAGACGGATTAAGAGTCCATTGAATGTCCAGGAAATTAAAACCAAAATGGTTTTCAAAATATTGAATAAGTTCTTTGTTCTTAAATTCCTTTCCTATGATCTTCTCAAAAGATACTTTAACTGTTTCGGTATTATTTGCATTTTTTAAATATTCCAATGCTACCGGGATTGCAACCTGATGAATAAATGCCTTCCGCATCATTTTTGCCACAACACCTATATTATTAGAATTTTGGCCAAAAAATCCATTTAGTTTTTCCGATATGTTTTCAACTCCATTCCTTCTTGCATAATTCTCTATTACCCCGGAGCATCCATCTTCCTCAGTATCATTAATTTTCCCTTCAATGATAATTTGTTGGATAATTTCCTTTAATAAATCATCTCCCGCCAATTTGAAACTCTCCCAATATTGGGGGTCTGGAGTAAGATGAATTGTGGTTTTTTCCTCGCTTAATGCGTAATTACAAATCATTATATCTGTTGTGCCCCCTCCAATGTCTATGGAGCCAACAGTTAAATTTGGTTTATTCTTAAAGAGATAATTATTAATTACATAATTATTTCCTTGTAGTTTCTTTGACAGAAGGCTATAGAGAAAAACAATTTGGCAACTGGTCGCTTCATCATACATCCAATCCTTCCTATCTTCAAGTTCAGGTAATTTTTTAGCAATATCTTTTATGGAAGGGACAATCTCCGGCATCTCAAACCAGAATTTGTTAGTGTCATTATCAAAATAAAATTTTACATAGTTGTTTAATAATTTACAGGCCTCTTCTGCAGCTTCTCTTAACGCAACCTGCTCATATTGGATCATTCCGGTGGGACATGATATTGTTATTCTTTTAAGAGTACGTGGTATTGTAAGATTCCCATGTTCCTCTCTGAACTTAAAGGAATTAATTTGAATATAAGCATGGACAAGGATCTCAAGGAAAACAAATTTCATTAAAGAGCCTCTGGAAAATAGAGATTTTGATCCGAAAACTTCCCCATTAACCAGGGTGGAACCATCTACACTTAACTGTTCTGAAATGCCGGTGAGGTAGACTTTTTTAATTTCTCCATTGGTTGGATTAAATTCCCATTCAACATCAGATTGGTGCTTGTCCCACAGGTACCTTTTGGGGCTGGAATTGTGGGTTTTTAACTCATAGCCCAGATTCATGTTAATCCCGGAGCTATTTATTAAATGTTCAGCTTCGTAACCTATTCTTACAAAACTTGGCACCACGAATTTATTATTATGATATTTTTCTTTGTTGATACCTCCAAAATTAGATTCGCTAAATATCAAATTCATGGGAAAAGGCTTGGTATACTCAAGTTTTGGATCTGTATAGTCCTGAATAATTAATTTTTTGACCTTATCAAATGAAAATTTGTTATCATTATTATTCTCAAATAATAGAGCGCATGTAGCAGAATTACCCATGTCGATTACCAAATCAACGGGTATTTTTCTTGTATCATCAGTGAATAATTGAAACTCAGGGGTTTCAGGAAGGCTCTCTAACCACTTAATTAGCACTAAATAATTTGCAACATAATCCTTGACAGGTTGCTCATATCTCAGCTCTTCATTTTTTCCATAAAATGCGTCGGCTAAATAATTTTCGATCCAGGAGGTAGTAGAATTATTATTAAATAAAAAGCGACTAATATTGATCTCATCTGTATGAAGTTTAAAAATATTCTCCTGTGGATTTAGACTGAGCTGGGGTCCTGTTTTGTCTTCTTCATTTTTGGCCAATGTGGTATCCACGGCGAGTACAATGTGGATCTTTTTAAAATCTTCATCGAAATCAAAAAATATTCTTACCCAATCGGTTGGCGATATGACATCCTTATTAATTGAGTTGTCTTTGAAATATGGAAGGGGGATCCATTTTTTTTGAAAACGCTTTATAGCCTTCTTTAAGTTGTTAGCTTCATAATAGTCGACTATTTCTTCACATGCAGATAAGTCGGCATCATCCTTAATTTTATTATTAATGATAAAATCCCTTTTTATCAACTCCTCTTTCCTGTAAAATTTTTCAAACCCATCCTCACTAACCTTGTATAAGGGGTCCAGGGTAAAATCCATAATATTTGAATCAAAAGGCTGGCGAAAATATATTTTATTTGCTCGTGAAAAATCCAGATTGATTTCTTCTTCAAACTTGTAATATTGTAAGCTGGAATTAGATATTAGGGAAACTCTTTTCATATTTTTTTGGTTAAACTAGTCTAGCATTGTCTAAATAATTCCATTTTAGTTTTAAATAACTTTCTCCAAAACATAACCGTTTACGCGATATAAAGTTGGATTGTGGCCGTCAGGATGAATTGAGATTAATTTTTCTTTCTTGTTCACCTTATTAATCCTTATATAATCCCATTCCTTTTTATGAAGAAATTGATTGGTTTCATTATCGTAAAAATAATAGCTGTAATAACAGTTCTTAACGCAATCTCTGGTGATCCGGAAATCTATAAGGCCATCCAGATTGAAGTCGAAAAAACTGATTAAAATATCTCCTAATCCAACCGAATCCTCTACAGATTCAATTGTTGTAAGTAGTTGATTATTATAATTTGAAATTTTCAGAAATAAAATTCCGCCATAATATATTTGGTGATTTTCTGAAAAGGTCAATTTGTCATCCCACTCTATTTCGAATAAAAATCCATTTTGACTAAACTTTCCGGATTCCGAAATATGTTTAGTGTTTAAGTCAGCATCTTCCATAATTATCCAAGAAGATTTATTTCCCTGGGACATCATGGTCAAAGTGCAACTAAAAAAGAAGTAGAAAAAGCAGGAAAAAGTTTTAACCTCTGTTTCTTTTTTAAAATTGAAAAAAGCAGAAATAAAAAATGCCCAAAAGATTTTATCCTTCATGTAGTAGGTCAGGTCGATTTGAATAAAATCGTTCTTCTCCTTAGGTAGGGGCATAGGGGGGAACGGATGGTAAATCTATAAAATATTTGACAGTTCTTAAATAAAACTTAAAAAAATTATTAACATTTTAAATTTAGCATTCTATCAAACACTGATAAGATCCTAAATAGTTGTTTAGATTTTGCGCAAATTCCGTTGAATTCATAGTTTAAACTTTATTCTACACCTCAATTTAATAATATTATAGAGTTGTAGCTATGAGCTTGTTTAACAAAATTTTTGCATATATCATACATCACTAGATATTAAAGATCAAGATCCAGTTTAAAATAAACGCTCAGATATTCCTTTATTAGAATTTTATCTTCCGGGTAAGATTCAGCAAAAACCCGGTAATCATATTGCCTTTTCTGTAATAATTATTGTGGGCCACTGCGAACTGGACCAGGGTAATGAGCAAACCAATAATTACAAAAGCCAACTGGTAAAGGAACCCCGCGTTCATTCTGAAAAGTAAAAAGGTTGAAAGGCCAATAATAACTACAGCGATCAAAAAGAATAACCAGATGGTCTCATTGATGCTAATGGCCTTCATGATCCTATGGGCCAACTGATTATTTTCCAAATCGATATTCCCCCCAATGCGCACCCGGGTGGTATAGCAATACAGAAATTTGGAGACAATTAATAAGGCTGCTGTGATGTAGATCATTATGTCCATAAGTCGGTTTTTTAAAATATCTAACGGGAGTGATGGTTGGCCGGTTTAATTTTTTTCAACTATTCTCCTGCAAACAATCTACCCATATCTCCTGCCATTCATCGCGATAGGTGGCGGCAGTGTCATAATCGGCATAAGGGTGTTCAATAAAATCATTGATGAGTACCTGCTCGTATTGCTTTGTACCGGGATTCAATAAATATTCATAGCGTGATTTGAATTCGATCCTTAAAATGTGGCTTCTTTCCCGGGGGTTGTAGGTGTCAATTTGAAAGGACTTGATACGGGAAACATCTAATGTTATTCCGCCGTGAGTAATGATCTGTGGTTTTTGCATTGGATCTGTTTTAAATTAAATGACTTTTTATGTTATCCTGAACCTGCCCGCCCTTACCGAGCGTTACGTTCGGGTGGGTGAATTCAGCTTGATGTCGAAAGGAGGTGGCTCCAATTTTACGTCATCCTGAACTTGTTTCAGGCTCTGGCGATCTGCGGTTCCCAACCAAGTCAGAAGCTGAAACCTGTCCGAACGGTGCGGGCGGGTGAATTCAGCTTGACGTCGAGAAGAGGCTTTTTCTTACCGACTGAATTCAAATTCCACTTCACCCAGATCTATTCTGTTGATAAAATTCATTTCAAGGTAGGTATAGATATTGGGCACGCTCACGTGCAGGGTTAAATCGTATCCGCCAAAAGTTTCTTCGGCAAGCATAGTTCTGCCTCCATATTTTATTTCTTCCTGAATGTGTTGGTATTGTTCTTCGGTTAAGGTGATCTCAAGTTTTCTCATCCCTGATGGGTTTATATTGCAAATTTAAACCGGAACCGCGACAATCTGTGACGTGGTGTTGATGATATAATGATACGATGGAATGATGGCGATGATTTTAAAATTGTTGTCGGTTGTCAGTTCTCAGTTGTCGGTTAAAAAAAGTTGAGCTTGCCCGGACTACAGAAAAAATTTCCACTAACCTTAATACTTCATTCATTTGCAAGTTGGCATCCGGAGTTCCCCGGAATGAATTATAGAGAATTATTTTATCGGTCGTACCTATGGCACTTGGATTTTCGTGATTCACCGTTGACCCCGGAATGAATTCCGGGGCTATATTATCTATCGTGCCTACGGCAGTTAAAAATGCCGTTGAATTCCGTTAGGAATGACCAATTCTTAGCCCAGGGTTTTAACCCAGGAATAATGATTCCCATTAGAATAAAATGCACAAAATGCCGTAGGCATGACCGGATTTGTAACCCAGGGTTTTAACCCTGGGGATAATGATAACCCACCCCAATAAAATGCCGTAGGCATGGCCCATATAAACGCTTATTTGAATCGGTAAATCGTGGTTCCCGGAATAATTGTAGAGAATAATTTTATCGGTCGTACCTATGGCACTTGGATTCGTGATGTGCCGTTTACCCCGGAATAAATTCCGGGGCTAAATTATCTATCGTGCCTACGGCACTTAATAATGCCGTAGGCATGACCGGATATGTAACCCAGGGTTTTAACCCTGGGAAATGATCCCCGCGCCAATAAAATGCCGTAGGCATGGCCGATAAAATATCTGTTGCTGATTTAAAAATTCGCAAATTATTCAGGCATCTTAAAGATGTATCGTTCATCATAATCAACCTCAAATTTCTTCAAAAATTGAACATATTCCTCCAGGAAGGTCATTTTTTTATGATGCTCTTCCTGGGTTTGAATATACTTTATCACATCCGGTAGCTGACTTTTACTATATGAAAATGCCCCAAATCCCGATTGCCATTCAAACCGGGAATCTAAAATTCCACTTTCATTAACCCATTTTGATGATTTTGACTTGGCATTTTTTACCACTAAAGAAACAGAAAGGTCAGGTTTCAACCTTACCAAACAATGAACATGATCTTCTGTGCCATTAACTGTAATGGTTTTACAGCCGGTTTCGTTAATAAGGTTTCCAATTACAGCAAATAGTTCCGACTTCCATTTGTCCATAATTAATGCTCTTCGATGCTTTACAGCGAAAATAATGTGGATGAAAATTTGATGATAAGTATTGGCCATAAAAGATTGGTTTCCATTAAATTAATACAATTTACAATTTCTTTTCGCCTCCCGGCTCCAGGATGACGAGGGGGTTGTAACTCTACACGTCAGGTTCTCTACCTCCAACCGTCAGTTCGAGTGTTTTTTGCTACAGCGATAGCGACAGCAAAAAATGTATCGAGAACAAGTTGAGAGCAGAGAACTCCCTCGTGTATTCTCGATACAATTTCTTTCGCCTGCCGGCTTCAGAAATCACTCGAACTGACGAGGGTTTCTTCCTCTAAACATCAGTTCGATCCTGTTTTAAAAAGGGTATGTTTCAGAAGAAATATTTAAAGTAAGTTTCTTCTGTTAGATCAAATAAAAAGGATTACCTTAAATGTTGGTAATCAAAAGTTTATGTCGATTAATCGTTAAAGCGGAAAAATTTTTTTCGTGCTTTCCTTCCCCCGGAATCGAACATTCCCTGGATTAAATAAATATTAACTTTTAACCCTTAGAAATTATGAGTGTATTAATGATTCCAATCCTCGCGGGGGAGGTTGAAAACTGGAAAAAAATGTCGCAGGAATTCAGCGGCACCAAAAAGAAAGAATTTGAAGATTTTAACAAGAGGTATGGGCTTACCCGTCACGATGCCTGGCTTTGGGAAACCGATTCCAATGCTTTAGCCGTAGTTATGCACGAGGGCCCGGGTGAAGAGCAGGTGATGAAAAAGCTGGCTGAATCAAACCATGATTTTGATACCTGGTTCAGAAATAAAATTTCCACAGTTCATGGTGTTGATTTTTCGCAGGCGCCGGATGCAAAACCTCTTCAACAATATATAAGATCACGTCATTAGAGCGGGAGTTGTTTTCCGTGATTGAAAACTTTCGGAAATAGCTTTATTTTTTTAATGTCGAACCTTTTAAATTAAGTCTTATGAAAACAAATATTTACCTTAAAATTTTAGTCTGTTTGACTGTGACTTTTTCAGCATATTCTCAAAAATATAAAACAGCTGCTGATACAGCGAAATTTAATAAGGAGTACGTAAAAGTAACCCGGGAAATTCAGGAAATCACTACAGAACTGGAGGTGGCAAACCGTGATTTGACCACCTACCAATCCCAGGCAAGGACGGCCAAAGGCAAAGCAAAATCTTCAGCCGAAAGCAGCAAGGGTAAGGCTTCTCAAGCAAATAAAGGGGACGTAAAAGATGCAAGAAAGGCAAAAAAACAAGCCAAAAAAGCCTTTAAAAGGGCCAAAGACTCAGAATCGGCCGAAAAAGATGTAATTAAACAACAAAAGCATATCAAGAAATTAAAAAAAGAATTAGCGCGAAAGCAGGATCGCTTAAAGGAATTGGATCAAATGCGAAATTCTATTAGGTCCCAATTTGGATCGATGTAAAATTCGAGTTCTCGATACAATTTCTTTTCGCCTCCCGGCTCTAAGAAATCTGACGAGGTTCTTCTTGCACAACACGTCAGTTCGAGTGTTTTTTGCTGTAGCGACCGCGGAAGCAAAAAATGTATCGAGAACAGGGTTGTGCACATAACTCCCTCGTGTTCTCGATACAAATTTCTTCTCCCTGCCGGTCGAAAAAATTCACTCGAACTGACGAGGTTCGAAATCCTCCAATTCCACCACCCTACACTATAGGGGCTGGAAAGGGTAAGAACTTTATATTTTCCTAAAAACTTCCGTCTACCGACAAATGAATAATGACTACCGTCTACCGATTAATGACTACTGATAACCCATTTTCCTTTTTTCAGAAGACTGGCTTTTATGTTCCTATCGCTACCCCAGGATCTGTTTTTGTTTCATATAAAAAGCGTCTGCTTGAAGCTGCATAAGCTCGCGTGCCTTTTTTCGCTTGTAATCGTAGAGTTCCTGCTCTTGGGCAATGTCATCATAAACCCTGTTATTCACCCCGGCATCTGTTTTAAGGATGAGTTCCCGTTGGTACATCTGTTGTGAAACCCAGGTTTGCAGTGCATTTTCCTCTTCTTCCAGCTTCAGGTCGTAGGCTCCTTTTGGCGATAGCAGCTTGGCGATAATAGGGGAAGTCTCGATTGCCAGAAATAAGAACATAATGAACAGAGAAGGCAGGAGCGGCAGTTTGTTTAAGGCGTTGATGCGTGCCATAAGTCCGTCAAAACCATCAATAACCGGCTGCGATTCACTTACCTTGCCTTGATATTCCTGGTTTAAGGAAGCGATCGAAGCCTGGGCAGCTTCAATTTTACGGGCATTTGTTTCCTTTAATTCCGCAAGGGCCAGCAACTCTGCATCATGCTTTTGCCTTTTTTCGGCATATACCGGGCCTTTACCTAATCTTTGGGTTCCGGCGGTACCTTCGGCTTCTGTGATATAGGTGTTGTAGAGGGCGTTGACCTCGGCTTCTTTGGAAGTCACTTCCTCTTTTAAAGAGGCTATTTCCTGGTTAAGCCCGGTTATTTTTGGATTAAACCGGGTGGCGATCTGCTCCTGGTTTGCCAGGGTCATATCATTTTTTTGTTCCAGTAAAACCCGGTTGATCTCTTTCTCAAATATTTTAAGTTCCAGGGGCTTGGCTATTACTATAGCGATGATCACCGCCAGAATTATTCGCGGGGTGGCCTGAAGCAACTCACTCCTGAAATTGTTTTTCTTTTTGATCGTTGAAACGATAAATCGGTCCAAATTAAAAATTAGGACCCCCCAGATCAAACCGAATAAAACGGCAGTAAGCGCATTATCAAATACGGTGTACAGCGCATAGGAAGAAGCAATAAATGCCATGACGGCCGTAAAGAACACAGTAGCGCCTATTCCTGCATATTTTGTTTGTTCGCCGGGAGAACAGGAGTCGAGGATCTTGGTATCTGCCCCGGAGCAGAAGATAAAAAATCGTTTTAGCATGAGATGATATTTGATTGATGAAACCCTATAACGCTGATTTTCAAGATTTCTTATGAGAATAAGGTAAAGAGTTAAAAAGTTAAAGAGGAAAAAAGTTAAGGTTCAAGGTTCAAAATTCAAAGTTCAAAATAAGTTAAGGAAGTAAAGAGGAAAAGAGGGCAGAGGACAGAAAGTGGTGAACCAGGCTACAACAGGAACCAAGAAACAAGAACCAAGAACCAAGAGCCAACACCAAACCCCAAACACCAAACAACGAACCTTTCTAACGACTAAAGACTAACGACTAACGACTAACGACTAAAGACGACTCCTCCTCACCTTCAGAAAAACATATCCAAAAAAGATTCCGAAGAGAAGGTCATTGACGCCATAGATGCTAAAGAACAGGCCGGCGAAAATATCCTGGTCATATAAACCACTTAGGGAATTTGAGAAAAGCCAGTATAGCCATACCAGTACATACACCAGTTTTTCAATTACGAATACTGCAAGTAACCAGGGTACTGAAGCATAGTTTTGACGTACGGCGATATAGGCCAGGCCCCAAAGAATGATAGCAATAAGGCCAAAGTGTCCCATCACCATAGGTTGTGCCTCCATCATTACCTCATTGGTGAAAAATTTTGAGAAAATAAGAACACCCAGAATATTGCTGAGCCCCGCGAAGAGGAAAATTTTGGAAATGGTGGTTGGTTTCATAGTTAAGTAAAAGAGTTAAAAAGGAAAAAAGTTAAAAGATTCAATGTTCAAAATTTAAAGTTCAAGGTTTAAAATTCAAGATTCAAGATTCAAAATTTTTAACTTACAACTTACAACCTACAACCTACAACTTACAACCTACACTATTCACTATTCCCTAATAGAATTTTAAGCATAACAAAATTCGGATTGGAATGTTGGTCGCTGATTTTAAAATTGTAGGTGCCAATAGGGTTAAACCCGCTTTTTTGGTAGAACTTGAGTCCTTTCTCATTTTCGGTCCAAACATATAACCAAAATCCTTTTTGCTTATGAATTCGGGCAATTTCTATGTTGTGGTTTAGAAGACTGTCCCCCAATCCCATCCCGTAAAAATCTTTAAGCAAATAAAGCCGCTCGAATTTCGCTAAAGGAGTGACGGGAGTAAGGGCATTTGGTTCGTTTAATATGAGTTTGGAATATCCTGCAATTTGATCATTCACATAAACCTTGTTGAAGAAAATCCTTGAATCCTGTAAATCTGCACTCAGTTTTTTTACGTCGAAATTTAAATTTGCATAAGCCTGTATATCCTTTTCATCTGCACTGTGGCCGTGAGATTCTATAAAGGTTTTTCGGCTAAGGTGGGCCAAAGTTTCTACCTCATTTAAACCAAACGGAAAAATTTGTAAATGCATTTTTATTTTTTTGCAAATAACGCAAAAAATGGTTCAAAGTTTAAGATTCAAAGTTCAAAAGATTCAAGGTTCAAAGTTCCAAAGATTCAAGGTTGAAAAAGATTCAAAATTCAAGGTTGGAAAAGTTAAAAAGTGAAAGAGGGAAGGAGGTAAAAAGGTAGTAACGTTGTAATGAAGTGACGCTGTGACGCTGTGATGTTCTTTCCTAAGCGCTAACCTCTAAACCCTAAACAACTATTTTCTATTCACTATTCACTAATCACTATTCACTATTGATAAGGAAAAGAGATAAAGAGGAAAAGAGTTAAAGTGGAAGTAACGTTGTGATGAAGTGACGCTGTGACGCTGTCCTCCGACCACTGTCCACTTAATCAAATCACGAATTAACGAATTAACGAATCACAATCTACAAAGTAACGTTGTAATCGAGTGACGCTGTGACGCTGTGATGTTCTTTCCTAAGCGCTAACCTCTAAACAACTATTTTCTATTCACTAATCACTATTCACTATTGATAAGGAAAAGAGATAAAGAGGAAAAGAGTTAAAGTGGAAGTAACGTTGTGATGAAGTGACGCTGTCCTCCGACCTCCGTCCTCCGACCACTGTCCACTTAATCAAATCCCGAATTAACGAATTAACGAATCACTATCTACAAAGTAACGTTGTAATGAAGTGATGCTGTGACGCCGTCCACCGACCTCCGTCCTCCGACCACTGTCCACTTAGGCATCCCGAATTAACGAATTAACGAATCACCAATCACTATTCACTATTGATAAGGAAAAGAGATAAAGAGGAAAAGAGTTAAAGTGGAAGTAACGTTGTGATGAAGTGACGCTGTGACACTGTCCTCCGACCACTGTCCTCCGACCACTTCATCTAATCCCAAATTAACGAATTAACGAATCACTATCTAAAAAGTAACGTTGTGATGAAGTGACGCTGTGACGGTGTCCTCCGACCACCGTTCTCCGACCACTGTCAACTTAATCAAATCCCGAATTAACGAATTAACGAATCACTATCTACAAAGTATCGTTGTGATGCGGTGACCCGGTGATGCAGTGATATTTCCAGGCTAAACGCTGGACGACCAACCGGCCGTGGGGAGGCCCCCAACTCCTAACTTCTAACTCTTAACTTAAACTCTGAACTCCTAACTCCTAACTCCAATAAAGATAACTTTGTCCTTTATAGATTTTATTCATATCTTTGTGGTATAAAATTAAATGTTATGATCACTAAAAATTCACGTTCGAAGACTGCAAAAAAAGGCTGGTTGGCGCTTTTATTATTCCTGGGAATATGGATGTTCCCGCAGAATACATTTGCGCATTGCGACTCGTATGACGGGCCATTGGTAAAGGATGCTTTAAAAGCATTGGAAACCAACAATCCGCAACTGGTGCTGAAATGGGTAGAGGCCACTCACGAAAAGGAGATCACAGACCTGTTCAATAAAACCCTGAAATACAAAAGCGGCGATAAAGAAGTGTATTCACTTTTAGAAAAACATTTTCTGGAAACCCTGGTAAGATTGCACAGGGAAGGGGAGGGCGAGCCTTACACCGGACTCAAACCCGCAGGAACTACCAAACAAATTATAAAACTCACAGATACCGCCATTGCAGAGGATGATTTTGACGGCTTCCTGGTAAAATTCCACGCGCACGTTGATTCCATTCTTAAAGAGAAATACCAAAAGGTCGCCCAGCTCAACAAGGTAAAGGACGAGTCGGTAGAAAAAGGGCGGGAGTTCGTGGCTGCCTATGTAGATTACACCCATACCATCGAAATGATGCACGACCTCATTGAACATACCGGTGCACATAATGCACATTAATGTTGGTTTCTGAAAAAGGCTAACACCGGAGAAAGCTTCCGTTTCCATTTATTCAGAAATTCAGAAAACAACGTATCATAAATTTTTATACCCCGGGAATCTTCCCAAATTCAATTTAACATCAATCCAGCTGAAGGTTAAAAAATAAGCCACCTTCAGAAACTTTAAATCAAAATCAAAATGAATACACAAATCTTGACAGTAGCAATGTTTCTTATGGTTTCTATCACAGGGATTAATTTAACAAGTGAAAAATCCCAGCCTGCACCTGCAGAAACTGAAGTTACCACTCCGGTAAGGACCATCATTCTCAGCTCCAATGATCAAATGAAGTTTGACAAATCTGAGATCAGGGTGAAAGCAGGGGAGAAGATAAAGCTTACCCTGAAGCATACCGGTAAATTTCCAAAGAATGCGATGGGACATAATTTTGTGCTGTTGGCAAAAGGAACCGATCTTCAGAAATTTGCCACCGCGGCAATGGATGCCAAGGCAAATGATTATATCCCTTCAAAAGGAGTTTTGGCCCACACCAAAATGATTGGCGGGGGAGAATCTACCACCGTTGAATTTACTGTTCCGGCAAAAGGAACCTACGATTTTATTTGCAGTTTCCCCGGGCATTACGCCATGATGAAAGGCAAGTTCATCGTAGAATAACAAATTTTATTTGAAAGGAACCGCGGGATGTTTTGATATTCTGCGGTTTTTTCTTTTGAAAACTTTCTGAATATACTTTCAAAAAAGGACCGGTTGATCTTTTACTCTAAAACCTATATTTGTAAAACCACAAAAGAATTAAAAAGCACCTCATGATAAGCAAAGGTTGTAAATACGCGATACGGGCGGCTGTTTTCATCGCTGCGCAGGCAGACACGGGTAAGAAATTCGGGGTAAAGGAGATTGCCGAAGAGATCGAGGCCCCCCCTGCTTTTACAGCGAAACTGCTGCAGATCCTCAATAAACACAAGATCGTGACCTCCCTTAAAGGTCCGTACGGCGGATTCTTTTGCGAAGCCTACCAGCTTGACCTTCCGGTGATTGATATTGTAAATGCCATTGACGGAAAAGCTGTTTTTAATGAATGCGTGATGGGACTTCACCTGTGCTCCAACGAACATCCCTGCCCCATGCATCACCATTACGCCGAAATAAGGGATAATTTGGAGTCATCCTTTCAACAAACCACCCTGCGCACTCTGGCGGGCGATCTATCTTTGGGAGATGTGTATTTGAAAAACGTTTAATGATTATTTGATGGTGTGATGGTATGATGGTTTTTTGATGGTATGATCCTATAATGGTAAGATGGTTTGATGATGGTATGATCTGGATGAACTCTGGACTCCTAATCACTATTCATTATTCACTAATTATAAGGTAAAGAGATAAAGAGGAAAAGAGTTAAAGTGGAAGTAACGTAGTGATGAAGTGACGCTGTGACGCTGTCCTCCGACCACTGTCCACTTAATCAAATCACGAATTAACGAATTAACGAATCACAATCTACAAAGTAACGTTGTGATGAAGTGACGCTGTGATGTAAAGATGAATCTTGCTTAAACGCTAAACTCTGAACTACTAATCCCCATTCACTAATCACTATTCCCTAATGTTTTTTATAAAAATATTTTAATTTCATTTTAATATTTCCGCTTATCTTTCCCGCTTTATTTTAAATCAACTATGGCTTCAGGAATTTTTGCTTTGCTTGACGATATTGCAGCTTTAATGGACGATGTGGCGGTGCTCACAAAGGTCGCGGGAAAGAAGACCGCGGGGATCCTGGGGGATGACCTGGCGGTGAATGCCGAAAAAGCCTCCGGATTTATGTCCTCCCGAGAATTGCCGGTGCTGTGGGCCATCACAAAAGGTTCCTTTCTCAATAAGCTGATTATTCTGCCGCTGGCGTTTCTGCTCAGCGCATTTATTCCGGCTGCGGTTACGGTGATCCTTATTCTGGGCGGACTCTATCTCGCGTACGAGGGAGCTGAGAAAATATATGAATACTTTTTCCCCCATGCCGATAAAAATGTAACTCCGGAACTTGAAGAACTCACCGAAGAAGAGGTTCTAAGCAGAGAGAAGGAGAAGATCAAGTCGGCAATCGTTACAGATTTCATCCTTTCTGTAGAGATCGTGATCATTGCCCTTGGGAGTGTTGAAACCCAGACGCTGACCACTCAGATAATGGTGGTTACTATTATTGCCCTAATTGCCACTGTTGGGGTGTATGGGATAGTAGCGCTCATCGTACGAATGGATGAATTCGGTGCAAAGCTGATAGCTTACAATGATGAGGAAAACACCATATCTGATAAGATTGGTCTCTTCCTGGTAAATGCACTTCCTAAAGTTATAAAAAGCCTTACCGTAATTGGAACCATCGCCCTGCTATTGGTTTCAGGAGGCATCTTTGCACATAATATTGATTTCCTTCACGGTATACTTGAGAGTCTGCCCGCGATCCTGGTGGAGTTCTTGATCGGACTCGTAGTAGGGCTTCTGGTCCTGCTCATCGTAAAAGCGGGAATGGGGATGTGGAAAAAGTTCAAAGTTCAAGGTTAAAGGTTTAAGGTTCAAGGTTCAAGGTTCAAAATTCAAGATTTAAGATTCAAGGTTCAAAATTCAAAATTGGGTCAAATTCCAAATTCCAGGCACCAGCGCAGAAGCTTGAGCGGAGGTTGGCCAAAATCAAAAATAAAAAGACCTCACAGGTTTTTAAAACCTGTGAGGTCTGGTGTTATGACGGGATCTTCCTTAGTTTACCACTTCAACTTCTTCAGTTACTTCTATCTCAGAAACCTCCATGTTTTCCAATTCCTCTTCTTCGCCTGAAAAATATGGGAAAACATCCAGGATCGGAGATTCGGTGATTGAAGGGATGGAGTAATCTCCCATTGTATTTTCCATCGCTTTCGTGGTGTTCTCAAAAGCTTCTTTTACATCATTGGCCTGCACCAGTAAATAGACATTGGTTTTCTTCTCTTTCCCGCTCTCTTCATCAAGGGCGTTCAGGGATACTTTGGATTTGAACCACTTGTCGGAATTCTCAAAGGGATGAACTTCAGAAAAGTTGGCCACTTTTATATTCATGATCCTGAACTCTTCACTAGTATAGGCTGCCATCTCCTCTGTAAGCCTGGATTCTGCTTCGGTATAGGATACCGCGTCAAGCAGGTAGGTATCTGTAGTTGCTTTCTGTTCTCCTGTTTCGTGTGTTTTTCTGTATTTCACCTTACATTCATACCAAGTTGCGCTCATGTCTTTATTTTTAGGGTGCCAAAAATAGAATTTTAAACGGGGCCTGAAAATTATGAGGGCAGGAGATATTCACAATTTTCCCTTCGGAAGAATTTCAGAATAGTAGAAAAATAGAGACCTCACAGGTTTTCAAAACCTGTGAGGTCTGGTTATCAAACTATAAGGTCTGGTGTTGAAAAACCCATAAGGTATGTGATAGGGAATCCTTCCGAAGAAAACTTTTTTAGAATAAATCTTAGCCTTGCATTTTTATTGAAAACAAGATCTGCGAAAATCTGCAACAAATCTGCGACCTCTCCGGGAAAAGTGTAGTCCTCCGCTCAGGAAAGGGAGCGATTAAAATCTCAAATAGTTACAACTTCTCACCAACTACACCCGTACCGATCTTGCAATAAGCACAGAAACAGCGGCATCTCCTGAAACATTCACCACCGTGCGGCACATATCAAGAGGGCGGTCTACCGCAAAAATGAGGGCAAGTCCTGCTTCCGGAATTCCTGCCTGGGCAAGAACGATCACCAGCATCACCATTCCCGCACCGGGCACTGCTGCCGACCCAATGGAGGCCAGGGTCGCGGTAACAATTATCATGAGTTGCGCCCCAAGGCTTAAGTCCATTCCAAATGCCTGGGCAATGAATACTGCTGCGACTGCCTGGTAAAGACTGGTGCCGTCCATATTTATAGTGGCCCCAATAGGCAAAACGAAACTGGCAACTTCCTCGGGCACATCAAGATTATCCTGAACGCACTCCATAGTTACCGGCAAAGTCGCTGCGCTGGAACTTGTGGAAAAAGCAAGTAATTGAGCGGGCGCCATAGCTTTAAGAAAGGATTGCGGAGACCGGCGAGAAGCAAACCACACGATGGCCGAATAAACCCCTAACATGAGAAAAAGTCCTGTTATTACCGTAAGGGCATAAATTGCCAGGGCCGAAAACAGGTCGGCACTGGGAGATTCTACCACCAATGCAGCGAGCAGTGCAAAAACCCCATACGGCGCAGCAAGCATAATAAGATCTATCATTTTCAGGATCACCTCGTTGAAGGAATCAAAGAAATCCTTAACCGGTTTGGCAGCTTTTGCGGGAATTAAAATGAGTCCTATTCCGAAGAAAACTGCAAAGAAAATAACCTGCAGCATTTTGGTGTTGTCACTTGCCGCGAAGAAAATATTGGAGGGCACAATATCTTCAAGGGCTTTAAGGGGCCCTGTTTCTGTTTGTTCTTTCGCCATATCAATGCGCCCGGAAACCTCCTGCGCATAACTGCTTAACAAATTACCCCGCGTTTCCTCAGAGATCCCTTCCCCGGGTTTTATAAGATTTACCAGTATCAATCCAATGGAAACTGCAACGAAAGTGGTAAGGATGAATGTAAACACCGTGCGGGTTCCCATTTTGGATAACTTGGTGATATCTCCAAGATCTGAAACCCCTTTAATAAGGGAAGCCAGGATAAGGGGAACAGCAATGAGTTTAAGGGAGTTTATAAAGATTGTCCCAAAAGGCTTGATCCAGTCTTTTATCAACCCGGCACCCCAGGAAAAATTGGAAAGGAACAGCGCAAACAGGATACCGGCGGCCATCCCAATTAAAATTTGCCAGTGCAGGGCGATCTTTTTATTTTTCAATATTCAGAATTTTAAAATTATATAAACGCCTTTTTTATTATTCCATAGCCTGAAGGCTTAGAATCGTAATGGTCCATACTATTACACAAGACAGGTAGATCCCAATAGAAATTGCAACAAATGCCCTTTTTCTCTCCAGCCCCAGGATCCAGGCTGCTATGGTCCCGGCATACACTCCCGTACCCGGAATTGGTACCATAACAAAGAGCAACAAGCCGTAAAATCCATATTTCTGAACATTCTTTCCTGCCCCAACTTTGGCTTTTCTGGCTACATATATAGCCGACTTTTTATAGAACCTATATTTAAGCAAATACTTATTGATGTTGTTCAGGAAAAACTGCATCACGGGGAAAACCATCACATTGGCTGCAAAACAAACGGTAAATGTCACGTAATAATTGACATTATTGACCAATGCGTAAGGTATTCCCACTTTAGCCTCCCCAAACGGAGAAATGCTCCATAGCATTGCAGTAATTATATCATTAAGCATAGCTAGGAATTAGATTTCGAGGTTTATCTGGTAAAAAGTATAGGCAATGAAGGTCAACAACAGGAATGCAGCCGCGGGTCTTCCAAGTTTTTTCTTTCCGAAGAAAAGAAGCAGGAACAGCAGGGCCGTACCTCCAATGAACAGGAAAATATCCCGGTTAAATGCGGTGTCATATGCTATAGGCCTCACCGTAGCGCTGATTCCCAGGATAAAAAATATGTTGAAGATGTTGGATCCTATAACATTCCCTATAGCTATATCGCTTTTCCTCTTAAGCGCAGCAATTACAGATGTTGCCAGCTCAGGTAATGAGGTTCCTGCTGCTATGACCGTTAATCCTATGAGCTTTTCACTTACCCCAAAGGAGGTTGCCATAAATACAGCGCCGTTCACCACCATTTTACCTCCGGCTATAAGAGCAACTAGCCCGAATATTATTAAACTCCAGATCTTCCATGAGGGTAAATTATTAGCCTTTACCTCCTCCAAAACAGGTTCTTTTTTCAGTTGGGTATATACATACCAAAGAAAAACCAGAAAAAGTATAAGAAGTAAAATCCCATCAAATCTGTTAAGGATCTCTCCCTGAAAAATAAAACTGTTCGCAAGGAACAGAACTATAACCCCCGCAGCCAATGATATTGGAATTTCCTTGAACAGCGTACTGGACTGTACCAGCAGCGGACTAATAAGCCCCGCAACACCAAGGATAAAGAGGAGGTTGAAGTTGTTACTCCCAATAATATTGGCAAAAACAATATCCTGGTGATCTTCTATAGAGGCGGCAATATTTACAACCAGCTCTGGTGCAGAAGTTCCAAACGCCACTATGGTAAGTCCAATGGCAAGATCTGATATCCGATACTTTTTTGCTACAATGGAAGCGCCGTTTACCAGCCAGTCTGCTCCCTTTATTAAAAGGAACAGACCAACGACAAACAAAATTATATTAAGTACCATTAAGCTGAATGTCTTAAAATAGGTTTAGCAATAATATACTTCTGCAATTCGACCAGCAGTTTTTGCGCATTCTTTATCTCCAGGTCTTCGGTATAATTCAAGTCATAATCAAATACATTGACCAACACCGGTTCAGTTGAATTATGAGTATAAAATTGAAGATCTATGCGGGAAAGTGTTTGCATTACTTTATCCTGTAATTTTAACTCGCAGTTTTGAATTGCCAATTTTACCTCATTCACCTCATTGAGATTAACCCGGGATATTAGAAGATCATTTTCCGGTTTTTGGATGAACAAAAATTGCTTCTTCAAAATATCGATCCCGGCTATATTGGTATTCCATTGTAGTTTAAAACTTATGTTGAGCCCCATTGTTAAGGAAGTCTCCTTAAAGCTGTGCAAAAGGTTTTTGTGGTCTTTCATGCCAAGAACTGGTAAAAGGATAAATGGTAGAAAACTAATGATCACCAAAATACCCGAAATAACTATAAAGTCTATTTTCATTTTTCTGATTATTAAATAAATGTTCCGTGATTTATTAATGACCGAATGATTCCGCCCTTGCGGGAATTTCTATTTGGCCAATGACATGGGGGAGTTACCCCTTTCAAATCAGTGAATTACAGAAAGGAATGAAAAGGAAAGATAATATCTTTAAGGCCAAGCCCCGGCTCGATCAAATAGCTATTGGAAAAATAACTTTTGGATCTTGAAATTTCCTGCGCATTCTGATATAAAAGAATAGCTTCGGAAGAAACGGGGAACCTTTTGGTAAAAAGATCTAAAGACTGTACCAGATTGGAGTAGGAGAGGTCCCGGTGATCTTCAGTAAGATCAAATGAATTCTCATTTTCTAAAGAGACCTGACCATTTCCGGAAGGAATGGCAAAGCCAAAACTATTGCCTGAAAGCAACAGAAGTAACAATGCTAATATCCTTACCTGGTTCATGAAGTTTCTATTAATAAAGGATCAAATGTAGATATTAAAATTGTTAAATTTTAAAAATAATTTAAGCGCTTTTACAACTTCAATTTAAACAGAACAAAAAGAAATGATATCACGTAAATAGTTGATGTTCATTACAATACAACTAATCACAAATGAATTAGATATTATCTGTTGTTTCAATATCTTATGATACCGCTAAAATGTAATTTATATATCTTAAAAAAGATTATAATAAAACCTTCAATGTCATGAAAAAAATAATATACATTTGCTCACCAAAAACATTAAAATCTCATTAAAAAATGAAAAAATTTTTACCTACCCTTGCTGCTTTGGCATTAGTATTAAGTGTTGTTTCCTGTAAGGAATCATCAACAGAAACTACAATCGAGGCAGATGAAGTTTATGAAGCACCGGTTGAAGTACAAACTCCTGTTGAAGTAGAGGTTGACACCACAGTAATTGACTCTGTTGTTGTAGACTCAGTAACAGTTCAATAAGGATTGAACCTGTTGACAATTGTTGATTGTTAGATTATTTAAACCGAGGAAAAGGAGGGTATTAAACTGCCCTCCTTTTTTGTGTTATAATTTCAAAAAAATCCCAGCTTCTTTTTGATTTCCAGGTACAGCAGAAAAGGATGGAGAAAAAATTTAATTCTAAACCTGGGAGTTAGGGAAAATTACCTTTTCGGGATGTTTTTTTAGTTTCTCCATGATATGGGTAAATAGTAAGGATTTAACAGCTCCCGAGTTTTTAGGCTCCACCAGAAATCGTACGGTAACTTCGATCCAGGTATTGGTATGGGCAGTAAAACTTACTGAAGGTTTCTCTTTAATTTCGAGCTTCTGCACCAGGGAATTGGCAAGTATAAATTTTAGTCTTTTAACCCTGCGCATCATGGCTTCTCCCACTTCCTTTTCAGCGATTTTGGTAACCGAAAGGGAGATGAAATTAAAATCACTTGAGTAGGAGACATAAAATTTCACCTCATTCCAAATAAAGGGGAAAAGCGGCCAGGAATAGTTAACTATATATTCATTGAATATCCTGGAATTGGCATATTTAATAATTCTCCCGCTGGGATGATCACCGGATAAATAGTCTCCCCGGAACTCCCATAGCGTTGTATCAAAGTAGCCAACGTTCATCACATCACCGTAAACATTTCCAATTTTGATCCTGTCTCCAACCTCATAAGGTTTTCTAATAAGTAAATACATCCAGCCAAAGAGGCTTGTAAGTGGGTTTTGTAAGGCCAAACCAAGAATAAGGGAAACAAGTCCAAAGGAAACCAAGGTTGCGTACCAGTTGGAAAAGATAAGGGAGATCACAATAACAAAAATGAGCAGAAAGGTTAGAAAATTAACCAGGCTCCTGAAATTATAGGCACTGGGCCTGTCATTGATCTTTCTAATTAAAATTTTCCTTATTAGCCTGTTGAGGAAGATAACAATAGAGATAAGTAAGGCCCCTAAGATCAGTTTTTGAAACAGTGGAATGTATTCCTCAATGACCGGAAAGGTTTGAAATTCCAACAGATAATATAGTAATGCGCTTACCACGATAACAATAAGCGCATACAGGAAAATAAAAGAGTTCTCCTTATTTTTTGATGGAGTAACTTCTCGGGCACTTTCGGTTTCATTCAACGCCTCTTTTACCTTCTCGTCGTTAAGGATCTTTTTAATTTCTTCTTCTTCATTGTCTTTTGGGGAAATCATTGTTTAATAATTTATTTAGGGTTTTAAGTTACAGGTTTTCCTGCTAAATCCTAATTGAGGATCTTAAAAGATAATGGACCTTTAATATAATTAAAAATGCAGACTTTCAGCTTAAGGAGGGAATGGGATAATCATTTTGTGATTTAAAGGAAGGGTTAAATTTCCCGCAAATCACGCAGATTTTCAGCCGCAGATTCCGGAGATCTTTTTAGTGTAGGAAGGCTTGATTAAGAATTTAACGATATTTGAACTTCCTTGCAGAAACCCTGAAATAAACCCGCCTGAACGGAACGGGCAGGTTCAGGGTGACGGTGCGAGGTTGTTTGCAAATACCAAACTCGCCGCGTCATGCGAACCTGCCTGCGGCAGGCAGGATTGGTTCAGCATCTAATATTTTTGAAAACCTGAATTGCCTAGTTATGGAACACCCAAGAAATTATCCAGGGGGACGGTATTATTTCGCTAAATCATGCTGAACTGGTTTCAGCATCTGGCGGTCTTGAAATCCTAATTGCATAGTTATGGAACTCCCAAGAAATTATACCCTGAAATAAACCCGCCTTAACGGAACGGGCAGGTTCAGGGTGACGTCACAAGGTAAGGTGACCAAGCGCAGATCTTCATCTTACTAGATCAAAATCTGCTTTAAATCTGCTTTAAATCGATATCAGCGGGAAATAAATTTTCTCTAATCTCATGGTGATGCCAAGAAATCGATAATCTTATTCCGCGGTGGTAGGGTCAATGATCGTAGAGACCTCACTTACAGAATTTGCAGGAAAACCACCCTGTTTTGCGTGTTCCCTAACCATCTCTTCATTTGGGGCAATATAAACGCAGTAGATCTTGTCTCCGGTTACGTAACTTTGAACCCATTGAATTTGAGGTCCTAACTTACTTACCACTCCGCAGGAAGTTTGTGAAATACCCTTTAATTGTTCTGCAGTTAATTTTCCCGCTCCGGGAATTTCTCTTTCAATTACATACTTTGGCATAATAATAAAATTAATTTCCTACTCGTATGGCTTTTTGGTGTCGCCCCGTTTTTAAAAATGGTCGCTGGTCTCCATTTTAAAGTGATATGAAACTATGTCGATTAAACTGTAACGCCAAAGATATAACCTGCCAGAGCCGATAAACCCATAGCCAGGGTACCCCAGATTGTTATGCGTAAAACTGCTTTAATTACACTGGAACCACCGGTTTTTGCTGCTGTAATTCCCAGAATGATTAAAAAAACTATTGTAAAACCGTAGAGCCAATATTCCAAACCTTTTAAAGGGGCAAAAAGAACTACCAGGAGAGGCAAAACACCTCCAACAGTAAATGCAGCTCCCGATGCCAGGGCGGCCTGCAAGGGATTTGCCTGGGTAATCTCATTTATTCCCAGCTCATCCCGTATGTGTGTGCCCAAAGCATCAAATTCGGTCATTTCAATAGCAACCTGTCTCGCTGTTTCTTTTGTGAGACCTCTTCGCTCATAGATCTCGGCCAGGATATTTAACTCTTCTTCCGGCATTTCCTTAAGCTCCTGTTTTTCCCTTTCAATATCGGCTTTCTCTGTGTCGGTTTGCGAACTTACAGACACATATTCCCCGGCGGCCATAGATAATGCGCCTGCAACAAGTCCGGCGATAGTTGCTAAAACAATAGGTTCTATAGTAGAACTTGCTGCAGCAACCCCTATAGCAAGACTCGATATAGAAATTATTCCGTCATTTGCTCCCAATACCGTTGCCCTTAACCAATTGCTTCGGTTTATATAATGAGGATCCAGATAATTGTCTATTGTGAGATTTTCCATTTTATTCTTTTGTTTTATTAATTATTCTGAAGGTTATATTTATAAAAGATACCCACCCCTTTATCAACCGGGGTTAATATTCAACCGAAATGAACTGAGCGCAGAAAATTCCGGCTTAAAATGGTGTAGGGTTATATGATTTGGAATCTATTACTTCCTTGTATTGAGCAATGAAAACAGACAATTTCAGATTAAATGAAAAAATTAATACAAATGCTCCTGTATTGCCTCTCTACCAAAGTTATACGAAGAAAGTGACATTCACAAGAGATGGTTAAAAATACATTGAGGCCCCATTCTTCTTTCCGCAAATTATTCCATCAAAGCACGCGTTCTGCCAAATTTAAGATTGATGCAATGCGTATTTGCAATATATTTACTCATAAATTATAAACCGGAAATCCTTATGAAAAAAACCTTCCTTGCATACGTTCAATTTATGCTTCTGCTTTCTATGTTGATTGGTGCGGGCAGCTGCAATTATGGGGAAGCCCAGGAGGCTGGTATTGAAAAAGGCAAGAAAGTTCCAAAGGAAGTCCAAAAACCGATACCTGTCGTGGAAAAGATTGTTCCCGTAATTGATACGGCCGATTATAACACCAGAATAATTGCATTAGCAAACAACGACACCACAGGAAGGTGGCCGGTGGTAACCCAATATCCATTGCCCGGGGCAATCCTGCCCTATAACAGGATCATTGCCTTTTACGGGAATTTGTATTCCAAAAGAATGGGGATCCTTGGGGAGTTGCCAAAAGATGAAATGCTTAAAAAACTTCAGGCTGAAGTTGCCGCCTGGCAAGCTGCAGATACCACAACAAAAGCAATTCCGGCGCTGCACTACATCGCCACCACAGCCCAGATCGAGCCCGGAAAGGCAAATTTACACCGGTTGCGAATGCCATTTAAACAAATAGATACCATTATGGATTGGGCCAAATCAATTGATGCTTTGGTATTTTTAGATATTCAGGTGGGGCATAGCAATTTGAAGGACGAGGTTTCGGCGCTGGAACCCTATCTTAAACTACCGGAGGTTCATTTAGGAATAGATCCTGAATTTTCCATGAAAAACGGTGAAATTCCGGGAACTAAAATAGGAACATTCAATGCAGCTGATATCAATGATGCTATAGATATTTTGGCTAATCTGGTTCGGGAAAATAATCTGCCACCCAAAGTATTGGTGATACATCGCTTTACCCAGGGTATGGTGACTGACTATAAGAATATAAAAATAGTTCCTGAAGTGCAGGTGGTAATGGATATGGATGGATTTGGCGCCAAGTTTTTAAAAACATCGACCTATAAAAGATATATTTTCAGGGAACCTGTGCAATTCACCGGGGTTAAAATATTCTACAAGAACGACAGTAAGAACAATATGCAAATTTTCACTCCTGCAGAATTGTTGGAATTTACTCCGAAACCTATCTATATACAATACCAGTAATTTTTTTTATCAATTTTTTGCGCAGATGATGGCTCGGAATTGTAATCTGTGCCATTTATTACAAATCACCGGCTATCACCGTTGCGATTTTTAATTGGTTGCAACCTATTGTTGAAATTTGATTGTTAGCACGAATTGCAAATGGAGCCACCCGAATTTAAAGTTCAAAGTTTAAGGTTCAAAATTAGAAGTTGGGTAGAGAAAATGAAAACTAAAATTCCTGCAAAAAAATCAATATTTATATTTCCTTTCATCCGTTCCGCCACCCTTGAGGAAGGGGTAAAGAAGTACCCAGGGAAGGGAAGATTGGATATCCTTTAGCGATGCCCGGTGGCAAATACAAATCACCGGCTATCGGCGCTGCGATTTTTTATTTGGATAAAACCTTTGAAGCTCTCGCTTCAGGGTTGCGCGGTCAGGATTTCATATCCTATAACGATGCCCGGTTGCAAATACAAATCACCGGCTAACGCCGCTGCGATTTTTTATTTTGATCAACCCTTTGAAGCTTTGGCTTCAGGGTTGCGCGGTCAGGATTGCAGATCCTTTGGCGATGCCCGTTTGCAAATACAAATCACCGGCTATCGCCGCTGCGATTTTTTATTTTTACCAACCCTTTGAAGCTTGAGCTTCAGGGTTTGTCAAAATAAAAAATCACGCCCTTTCAGGCGTGATTTGTGCTTGTTGTGATCGCGTCAGGATTCGAACCTGAGACCGCCTGCTTAGAAGGCAGGTGCTCTATCCAGCTGAGCTACGCGACCAATTTCGCGGTGCAAATATAAGTTTCTTTATATTTAAAACAAGGTTTTTTTTCAGCAAAAATGCATTTAATTTCCACAGGAAGCCTAAACACTTATTATTCAGTTTGATTGGGATTGAAAAAATTGAAAATAAATTTTGATGTTAGCGTGGAAGAGAGCTGCAGAGGTTCCTAACCATCTTAATTTGCCTCCATAAAATCATATACCAGCTTTGAAACCCCGGCCAGCATTTGGGTGCCTCTATCCATATCTTCCATATTTTTGGATAACAACACCAGCACATATTTTCTTCCTCCGGGTAAAAAAACCAGGGCCGAATCGTGGTGAATCCCGCTTATCATTCCTGTTTTATTTGCGATCTTAATATTTTTTGGTAGCAGCGCAGGGATTATCTCACGGTGATCTTGATCAAACAGGATATTTATCATCTCCTTATCTGCCCGGGGATCTACCGCGGTGCCTCTTCCCAAATGTTCAAAAACTACCATTAAGTCGTATGCCGTTACGCTGTTGTTCATTCCCGCCTCATAGGCTTTCATATCTTCCACCCCCCGTAGAACATTCATGTTGGCTGCACCCAGTTCTCTCATGCTCTCATTCACATTTTCTGCTCCCACCAGCTCGATCACAATATTAGTTGCCAGGTTGCTGCTGTGAATTATCATATCCCTAACCAGGTTTTCAATGCTGGTTTTTTCTCCTATATGTTCGTACAATTTCTCGCCACCATCGCGCGTGATATCAAGGCTAAAGAGACTTCCATCCAGTATGCTCCTGAATTCATTTTTTATTACCAAGGAATCTTCCAGGCTGAATTTCCCTTCTTTTGCCTGCCTGTAAACCTCTATCATCACGGGAGTCTTCATTGTGCTCGCAGCATGAAAATTCTCATGTTCATTTCTATAAAGTTCCAAATTGGATTTAGATAGATCCCGAAATGCAATTGCGAAATCTCCTTTTTCTGAAGCAAACAGGGAATCGATACTTCTTTCAAGCTGTGGCAACTCCTGGGACAGTGCTGCCTTAATACCAAATATGCAAAACAGGAGAGCGAGGTATCTATTTTTCATATACAGATATATTTAATATTATTCTACTCAATGGCTGCCAGGGCGATCTCCACCATTTTGGAAAAAGAAGTTTCTCTGTCTTCCGATGATAAATGTTCCCCCGTAACCAGAGAATCTGAGATTGTAAGAATAGAGAGCGCTCTTACATCGTGTTTGGCCGCGATGGTATACAAGCCCGCGGTTTCCATTTCAACACATAGCACCCCAAAATCTGCCCATTTTTTATAGGCATCTGGGTCGTCCTCATAGAATTCATCAGATGACAGAACATTCCCGGCTTTTATGGGGATATTATTTTCCCCCGCATATTTTGCAGCTTTCATAAAAAGCTCAAAATTGGCGGTAGGGGAGTAATCGGCATTCACAAATCGGGAATTGTTGATACCAGAAGTTGAGGAAGCCGCCATTGCAATAACTATATCCCTAAGATCAATATGCTTTTTATACGAACCCGCAGATCCTACCCTTATAAGGTTTTTTACACCGTAGTTATTTATAAGTTCGTGGCAGTAGATGAGCGTTGAGGGAATTCCCATTCCGGTTCCCTGGACTGAAACTCTCCTGCCATTATAGGTACCGGTGTAACCCAGCATTCCCCGTACTTTGTTATAGCATACAGGATCTTTTAAGAATGTGTGGGCTATCCATTTGGCTCTTAAGGGATCGCCGGGTAACAAGATAGACTCTGCAATTTCACCTTTCTCTGCCTGTATATGTGTACTCATTAATTCGCTTCTTTTATGGTTACCAGTTCTATTCCTGCGGAAGTTCCTAACCTGGTCGCCCCCAGTTCAATATATTCAAGAGCGGTAGCTTTATCTTTTATTCCCCCTGAAGCTTTGATCTGCATTGTATCACCCACTACTTCTTTCATAAGTTTCACATCCCCGGGCGTGGCACCGCCGGTCCCGAAACCTGTAGAGGTTTTTACAAAATCTGCCTTCGCATTCATCGCGGCTTTACAGGCTGCTTTTTTCTCATCATTGGTCAAATAGCAGGTTTCTATGATCACTTTTAGGACCGCATTGCCAATAGCCTTTTTTATGGCTGAAATTTCGTCTTCCACCGCTTTAAAATGCTCGGCTTTTAACAATCCAATATTGATGACCATATCAATCTCATCGGCACCATTTTCAATAGAGTCCCTTGCTTCGGCCAGCTTGGCTTCAGTGCTCATAGCTCCAAGTGGAAAACCAATAACTGCAGCTACTTTTACCGTGGAATCCTTCAGCATAGAGGCTGCAAGGCCCACATAGCAGCCATTTACGCATACAGCGTAGAATTCATTTTCTTTGGCTTCCACACAAAGATTCTTAATATCCAGGGGAGTAGCGGTTGCTTTTAGGAGGGTGTGGTCAATAAATTGATTTAAACGCATAGGGTATCTACGATATTGATTATTTGGGGTTCAAGCTACAAAAATATATAATTGTAAAAGATCACTTTATGATATAGATCAGCTTAAAATATAGTTTCCAAATATAGATCCAGGTTTCGGCTAAAACCGGATTTTTGAATACCCCCGGAATTGATTTGTTAAATATGATTTAAATCGGAAAAAATTATGATGCAGGTATTTTTTAATATGGAAATAATCCTTAAATTAGAACTATAAAATTAAACGTTCTTTAGATCATAGTAAAAGATGTTAATGCCATTTTATACCGGGTCTTCCCGACTCACTTTTTAAAACAAAGTAGATTATTGGATGGCGCTTAATGTCTTAAAGAAACAGGAAAGTCCCTGTGATTTTCCTGTTTCTTTTCAACATAGGTTTAACGGGTGTTACACCGGTTAAACTTTGAGGAAAAGGAGAGTGCTTCAGAATTAGAATATATTTCATTTTTAGAAGAGAAATATAAACTTTGGAAAAGAGAATCCTTATCCTTACTGGAAACAGGTAAGCGCGGCTTACCTGTTTCTGTTTTTTAGGCCCTTTCCTAAAGTTATCAAACTTCATATATATCTTTTAAAAAGAGTGATGTTAATCACCTTTTTATCTCCCATACTTCTTAAATTTATATAGATTTTTCCATGAGCTAATCATATTACTATGATTGAATTCCCACACGCCTTAGATCCCGATGAAATAATCACTAAGCTGCAAAGTGACAGGGAGCGGGGATTGAACAAAAAACAGGTGGAAGAGAAGCTGCGACAATATGGGCGCAACTCCCTCAAGCGAAAAAAACCCAAAAGCATCCTGCTCATCTTCTTGGAGCAATTTCTGGATCCTATTATTTTCCTGTTGCTTGCCGCTATGGCCCTGGCCTTTATTTTTGGGGAATGGATCGAGGGCTATGCCGTGTTTGCGGTAATTATTCTTACGGTATTAATAGGCTTCTTTATGGAATGGCAGGCAAGGAGATCTGTCGAGGCCCTGCAAAAAATGACACAAACAAAAGCCAGGGTAGTGCGTGAAGGAAACCCGGCGATCATTGAAGCGCAGTTCCTGGTGCCGGGAGATATTATAAAACTGGAAGCGGGAGATGTGGTTCCCGCAGATGCACGCTTAATGGAAACCCTAAGCCTTGCTGTGAAAGAGGCCGTTTTAACAGGAGAAAGTAACCAGATCGCTAAAGTCACAGAAGCTCTTACCAGGGAAATTCCCATAACAGAACAGGCCAATATGGTTTTTAACGGGACCTTTGTAAGCAGGGGCAGTGGCACAGCCGTAGTTGTAGCTACCGGAGATCGTACCAATATTGGCCAGATAAGCACCCTCACCCAAAAAGCCACCAAGGAAATAACCCCGCTGGAACACAAACTTAATAAGTTAAGCCATTTGCTTATCTGGTTTACCCTTGCACTCGCCCTGTTAATTATTATCGCAGGTTACCTGCAGGGGAAAGACCTGTCTCTTATGGTAAAAACCGGAATTGCCCTTGCAGTAGCAGCAATTCCTGAAGGCCTTCCCGTGGTTGCCACAATTTCCCTGGCGCGGGGAATGCTGCGCCTTTCCAGGCAAAAAGTGATCATTAAAAAACTTGAAGCGGTACAAACCCTGGGGGAAACGGGAATTGTATGTACAGATAAAACGGGTACGCTTACTGAAAATTCCATGGCGGTACAGCAAATCATCCTTTCCAATCGGGATATCAATCTTGAAGCGGAGCCAGATCTATCTCGTGATGATATCCTCACACAAATAACTGAATGTGCGGTTTTATGTAATAATATTCCGTTTTCTAAAGAAGTTTCAGGTGGAGATGCCATTGAGGTGGCTCTCCTGGATTTGGCAAAGAATTCTGCTTTTGATATTGAAGAGATTCGCCGGAATAATCCCCGACTTCAGGAAATTCCCTTTGATACAGATTTGAAAAGAATGGCTACCCTGCATTCCCGGGACGGCAAATATCTGGTGTGTGTTAAAGGCGCGATTGAAAGTATTGTAGACCTGTGTGACAATATTCTTACTGAAGAAGGGGTGAAAACTTTTAAGGATAAGTCTAAATGGCTTTCTATGGTAGATGAACGGGCGAGTGACGGACTCCGGTTGCTGGCTTTTGCAAACCGGGAACTGGACGAGAGGCCTACCGGGGAATTTGTTGATGGACTAACCTTTCTGGGAGTGATGGCTTTTCTTGACCCTCCGCGGGAAGATGTAAAGGAAGCTATAAAAACTTACCGCGCCGCCGGAATAAGAGTGGTCATGATAACCGGAGACCACCCCGGTACTGCTAAAAAAATAGGCGAGGAGATTGGGTTACTGGATGCTGAAAATCCTGAGGAACAGGTAATACATAGCCAGACCTTGCCCGATTTTGAAAATTTGACCCCTGCTGAAGAAACCAGAATTTTAAATGCTGTAGTCTTTGCCCGAATGGTCCCCAGGCAAAAACTGGATCTCATTTCCTTTTATCAGCAACAGAACAATGTGGTAGGAATGCTGGGTGATGGGGTAAACGATGCTCCCGCTCTTAAAAAAGCCGATATAGGGATCGCAATGGGAATAAGGGGAACTGAAGCTGCCAAGGAGGTAGCAGATGTTATCCTTATGGATGACAAGTTCACCTCTATTGAACTGGCTATAAAACAGGGCAGGAATATTTTTGAAAATGTGCGGCAATTTGTGGTATTTCTTATGTCCTGTAACCTTGCAGAGATCATTGTGGTTGCGGCTGCTTCCTTTTCCAATTTGCCTATGCCGTTGCTTCCCCTCCAAATACTTTTCCTCAACCTGGTTACCGATATTTTTCCCGCCCTTGCCCTGGGAATGGGGAAAGGGGAGAAAGGTATTATGAAACAGCCTCCCCGGGACCCAAACGAACCTATAATGACAAAACTCCTGTGGAAATCTACAGTCATTTACAGTGTTTCCATTACCATAGCCGTGATAGGAATTACGCTTTATGGCCATAGCTTTCAACATTATAGCGCGGCGGTGGTAAATAATATGGCATTCTACACCCTTATTCTGGGTCAACTTTTAAATGTATTTAATTTGCCTAAACGGCGGTTTTCCTTTTTCCGGAATGAGGTGACTAAAAATCCATATGTATGGTATGCGATATTTATTTCGCTCATCCTTGTTTTGATAGCCTACCTTATTCCCGTTGTTAATGAGGTTCTTGATCTGGTACCCCTTCACTTTAATCAGCTTTTGGTAGTACTTGGTTTTAGCCTGCTCTCCCTGATCCTTTCTCAAACTGCGAAAAGACTGGGCCTTACCATTTAAAACTTTAAGCGTAAGCACCCGATTATTAATGATTTTTATCATTACTTTTTTAAGGGGCAGGTCGTACCTTTCTTATTCATTATTAAAGAATATGGCCATGAAAAAATTACTTTCAGCACTAGTATTGCTGTTAATTCCGTTCATAAGCTTTTCCCAGGTGATTAAGGATCTTGATTTGATTGCACCCTATGTTGATGGATATGCAGCGGTAAGAAAAAATAATCAGTGGGGTTTTATTAATTCAGAAGGCATACTTGTAACCCCTTTCAGGAGTGATCTTATTTTTAACGAGAAGCCTTCAGGATCTTCAGATCTTGGGGTTGCATCTTTAAGATATCCGCAGATGGCCAATGGGCGCAGTATTATAAAAGCTGTAAAAAACCAGGTGCCTTTTTATGGGTTTATTGACCATACCGGAAAGATCGTAATTGAACCTGAATTCCTTAATGTATCGCAATTCCGGAATGGTTATGCCCTGGCCCTCAAAGTAGATGAAGAGAAACTGGGAGTCAATCCTCTATTGGGCAAAGGGATGCTGGCCTATAAATATGATGTGGTGCTTATAGATAGCACGGGAGCGGTAAAACAATACCTGGCGGGCCCGTTTCCCGTTTCGGTTTCCAGGGAAAAATTAAGGGCGGCTCCTCCAATAAGGGCCAAATTCCTTTCAGATAATTTGATAAGCGTACAGGGACCCAATAAATCATGGGAGGTACACAAGATAGATCCCCAACTTTAAGACATACAAAAGGGGTTGAAAATTTCAACCCCTTTTTTAATTGTTACGATCTAAGAAATTTTAATTTTTTTGGCTGGTTTTGCAGGTGCATTTTCCATTTTAGCCAGATCAAGTTTTAGCACCCCGTCTTTAAAAGATGCTTTAACTTCCTTGTTTTCATCAACATTATCTGGTAAAGAAAGGGTTCTTGTGAAGGATTGTGAGCTAAATTCCCTGCGTAAATAGGAATCCTTTTTTTCTTCACTTTCTTCTTCTTTATTGGCAGAAATGGTTAACATTCCTTCATCCATAGTAACATCAAAATCTTCTTTTGAAAAACCGGGGACGGCTAATTCAACCTCAAATTTGTCTTTTTTCTCACTAATGTTCAGCGCGGGAAGCTCCATGCTTTTTTCAAAATCGTTGTCAAACATTTTGTTTAAATTCATAAGTCCCATACTGGGCCTGAAAAAGTCGGCAAAAAATGGGTCTCTGGACATTAATGAGCCACCCATTCGTGGTGAACGTCTTTTGTTGGATTTTACTAGTGACATAATAATTGCATTTAATTAATTAATAATCAGAATGGTATAATAACTCCCTAAAGTAACAAGGAAGCTGAAAAAAAACAATGATATATGTCAGCCCCTCCCATTGGAGATGGTTAAATTTTTTAAAAGTTACTGTTAAAATTCAGGTGTATTGTGGGCTTTTCTATTTTTAGATGAATTCAAATCTATTGGCGTATATTTAAGTAGTAATCTTATTTTCGGAAAAAAATGGAACAAAGTATATCTTTAATTTTTGATGAGGGAGACCCTTCGCATATTCCATTTTCGGCAGGTAATATCGGGTTTAAGGAGGGAATAATTCTGGCCGGGGACATAGGTGGCACAAAAACCAATCTTTCCATTTATAAACTTGAAGGAGCCCGACTTTCCCCTTTGCTTGAAAATACTTTTACCACCCGGGATTTTTCATCTTTTCACGCTATTCTTAATACGTTTATAGAAGATGCTATAAAATTATCTGAAATTGATTGTATCTGTCTGGGAGTGGCCGGTCCTGTTAATGATGGGAAAGTATCCGGCACCAATTTTCCCTGGGTGATAAGCGAAGAAGAAATAAGGAAAACCACCGGAATATCCCTGGTTTACTTGATCAATGATATGGAGGCCAATGCGTATGGGCTGGCTGTACTTAAAAAAGAGGAACGCATCGAAATTAAAAAAGGCGCCCATACTGGAGGGAATAAGGCTTTGATCTCACCCGGTACGGGATTGGGAGAAGCCGGGATTTATTGGGATGGAACTTATTATCATCCCTTTGCAACCGAAGGGGGCCACTGCGATTTTAGCCCCAGAAATGAGCAGGATATAGCCCTGCTTAAGTTTTTACAAAACCTGTTTGGGCACGTAAGCTGGGAAAGGATCATTTCGGGCCCCGGGATCTATACCCTGTATCAGTTTTTGAGGAAGGAAAAGAATGAAGAAGAACCGGCCTGGTTTCGCAAGAAACTTGAGGAAAAATCCCCTGCGGCCGTAATAAGCGAAAGTGCTATAGAGGGGAACTACCCCATATGCAATGAAACTATGCAGCTTTTCTTTAGGTATCTGGCAATAGAAACATCGCAAATAGCGCTAAAATTTAAAGCCACCGGCGGTATTTATATTGGGGGAGGCATCCTTCCCAAAGTTTTGGAGTTGCTGGACAAAGAGAAATTTATAGATAATTTCCTGCAGGTAAACCGGATGAATCCGCTTCTGGAAACAATTCCAATTTATTTGATAACCAACGTAGATTCCCCCATGTATGGCGCCGCATTTTATGCCGCTTTGCGGTTAAATGAGAATAAATAAAGAAAGATCGGTTATTATGAGTCGCGGTTAAGATCAAAGTAAAAATCCCTGCACATTTGTGCAGGGATTTGAAAATGTATCTAATCTCTTAGCAGCAGGGATAATTATAAATTGGGGGAATTTAAAGATCCCCGGTAAAACTACCCTTGTTAATTACTTAATTCCTTTCCTTTTTCTATAGTAGCTTCAATGCTTTTAAGGAAGCTGTCAACTTCAAAAGGCTTGGCAATAAAATTGGTAGCTCCGGCAGCGAGACAGGTTCTATGGGCACCATCGAGACCGGACATCATAAGAATTGGGGTGTTTGAAACACCCTCTGTATTCCTTATTGAGGTACATATGTGCTCCCCGTCTATCCCGCTTAATAATTTATCCATTATTACCAGGTCAAATTCATCTTCCTGAAGATATTCCACCGCTTTATTTGGCAACCTTAAAAGGCTTACTTCATGCCCATGTAATTCAAGTTGGTCATTGAGTATAATACCCAGGTAATGATCGTCCTCAACCAGTAATATTTTAGCCATTTTAATTCTTTTTGTCCTATTTATATTTTTATTAAAATTCGATTCCCTTACAAAGCCAGCCCAAAATCTTTTGAAATATTTTCCGGCAAGTATCTGTTATTCTGGTCAGCGCTTCGTAAAATTTACTGGTATTTGTATGGTAAATAATGATTTCAGGGGCCAAAAATAAGAATAAAACTTTCAAATTCAAGGGATAATTTTTGGCCGATTGTACTCTTAACTTATCCTTTTAAAAATGATTAACGCTTATTTGAAGGGAAAAAATGGTGTGTTTACGGGCGTATTAACCCTTAATAGGGGAACTAACGTTCGGGAACACAATCAAAATCACCTGCTGTCAACCAAAAAAGATCTTAACATTTCACAAAATTTTCACATAATATTTATTTATAAGTGCTTTTTTTACTTCCCATAAAATTACAGAGCAAAAAACACCCTTCATCTATACATATTTTAATAATATAAACGAGCAAATTGTAATGCCAAAAACTACTACCTCGCCCAAAACAAACAGCAAAACTTCTTCCCGGAAAGTAAACCCTGCAAAAAATCCTATAGTTAAAAAAGCAAAACGGGTACCTCATAAAGAAATGTTTAAGGATAATGATTATATGCATGAGCAGCTGGACAGGCTGATCTTTGCACTTGAAGCATTTAGGGAAGGGGATATATCGGTCCGGTTGTCCAAAGAACGCAACGATAAATTTGCCGATCTGGCTGAAGCTTATAACACGATGGTGGAGATGATTGGGGGGGTAAGTACAGAAGTATCGCGTATATCCCGGGTTGGTGGAATTGAAGGAAACCTGGATGCCAGGGCAGAATTCAAGGCTTCCAGTGGGGTATGGAAGGATATGATCGATAACATCAACATCCTTATTGAGGCAATTGCAAAACCGGTACTTGAGGTAAGCAGGATCCTTAACAGTATTGCCGCGGGTAAACTGGAAGATAAATTTAGCCTTACGGTAACAGGAGATTTCCGTGCGATGGCCGATGTTATAAACCGAACCCTGGGCTCGCTGAATATTTTTGCTGAACAGGTAACCCTGGTGGCCCGTGAGGTGGGGGTTGAAGGAAAACTGGGAGGACAGGCAAGTGTACCGAACGTTTCGGGAACCTGGAAAGATCTTACAGATAATGTGAACCAAATGGCGAGCAATCTTACCGAGCAGGTACGGGAAATTGCAGGAGTAACCACGGCGGTAGCAGACGGGGATCTTTCCAGAAAAATTACTGAAGAAGGAAAAGGTGGGGAAGTACTAGGACTATCCACTACCATAAACAGGATGGTTGATTCCCTGAACATCTTTGCTGCGGAGGTTACCAACGTGGCCTGGGAAGTGGGTGTAGAAGGTAAACTGGGGGGGCAGGCAGATGTGCCCGATGTTGCGGGAACCTGGAAAGATCTTACGGTGAATGTAAACACCATGGCATCCAATCTTACCGCCCAGGTGAGGGAGATCGCCGGCGTAGCAACCTCGGTTGCAAATGGTGACCTTTCAAAAAAGATATCTATTAACGTAAAAGGAGAGATAGCCGAGCTGAAGGATACCATTAACCAGATGGTTGATTCCCTTAACATCTTCTCAGACGAGGTAACCCGTGTGGCTCGTGAGGTGGGTACCGAAGGAAAACTTGGTGGTCAGGCCAGGGTACCCGATGTTGCGGGAACCTGGAAGGATCTTACAGATAATGTGAACACGATGGCGAGCAACCTGACCAATCAGGTACGGGAGATCGCTTCGGTAACAACGGCGGTGGCCCAGGGAGATCTTTCACAAAAAATTACCGAAGAAGGAAAAGGGGGAGAGGTATTGGTTCTTTCCAATACCATCAACAGCATGGTTGACTCACTAACTTTATTTGCTGCAGAAGTAACCAGGGTTGCGCGTGAGGTGGGTACAGATGGGAAACTGGGAGGCCAGGCAACCGTACCAACTGCAGCAGGAACCTGGAAAGATCTTACAGACAATGTGAATATCATGGTAAGCAACGTAACCACCCAGGTAAGGGAAATTGCAAACGTAGCAACCGCGGTAGCACATGGGGATCTTTCACAAAAAATATCTATTGATGTAAAAGGTGAGATTGCAGAGCTTAAAGATACTATTAACCAGATGGTTGACTCGCTTAACATATTCTCAGATGAGGTAACCCGTGTGGCACGTGAGGTGGGTACAGAAGGGATTCTGGGTGGTCAGGCAAAGGTGCCCGATGTAGCAGGAACCTGGAAAGATCTTACAGATAATGTGAACTATATGGCCTCGAACCTTACCACCCAGGTAAGGGAGATCGCTAATGTTGCAACAGCCGTGGCAAAAGGAGATCTTGCACAAAAGATCGCCATTGAAGCCAAAGGTGAGATAGCCGAGCTTAAAGAGACCATCAACACGATGGTGGATTCCCTGAACATATTCTCAGATGAGGTAACCCGTGTGGCGCGTGAAGTGGGAACTGAAGGTATTCTGGGCGGTCAGGCGCAGGTGCCAAACGTAGGTGGTGCGTGGTGGGAACTTACTGAGAACGTAAATACCATGGCATCTAATCTTACCACCCAGGTAAGGGAAATTGCTTCGGTAACCAAAGCGGTGGCAAACGGGGATCTTTCCAAAAAGATTTCCGAAGAAGAAAAAGGAGGGGAAGTACTTGAACTTTCTACGATTATCAACACGATGGTGGATTCCCTGAACATCCTCTCCAACGAGGTAACCCGTGTGGCCCGTGAGGTGGGTACAGAAGGGATGCTGGGAGGCCAGGCTGAAGTGCCCAACGTGGCCGGTGCGTGGCTGGACCTTACCGGAAATGTGAACACCATGGCAAGTAATCTTACCAGCCAGGTGAGGGAGATCGCAAATGTAGCCACCGCGGTGGCAAACGGGGATCTTTCACAAAAGATATCAATTGACGTAAAAGGCGAAATAGCCGAACTAAAGGATACTATCAACCAGATGGTGGACTCGCTGAACGTATTTGCCGCGGAGGTAACTCGTGTGGCGCGTGAGGTGGGAACCGAAGGTATGCTGGGAGGGCAGGCAAAAGTGCCGAATGTCGCAGGTACCTGGAAAGGATTGACAGATAATGTGAACACGATGGCGAGTAACCTTACCACCCAGGTAAGGGAAATCGCATCTGTAACCACAGCGGTTGCAAACGGGGATCTTTCGCAGAAAATTTCTGAACAGGGGAAAGGAGGGGAAGTACTTGAACTATCTACCACCATTAACAGGATGGTTGATGCACTTAACATCTTTGCAGATGAGGTAACCAATGTTGCCCGGGAGGTGGGTACAGAAGGTATTCTTGGAGGACAGGCCGAAGTGCCAAACGTGGCCGGATCCTGGAAAGATCTTACAGATAATGTGAACCAGATGGCGAGCAACCTTACCTCCCAGGTACGGGATATTGCAGGAGTATCTACCGCTCTTGCGCGAGGTGATTTCTCAAGGAAAATTGATGTTGAAGTTAAGGGAGAGGTACAGGAGCTTAAGAATAACATCAATGCGATGGTAGACAGTTTCACGACCATTGTAAAGGCGGCAAATACAATTGCTAAAGGAAACTTTGCCATTGAGATGCCACTACGTAGTGAGGCAGATCAACTGGGTATCGCTTTGAACACGATGACCGAGAACCTTAAGCGAATTTCTGAAGAGAATGAAAATGAAGCCTGGATCAAAACAGGACAGGCAGGTCTTAACGACAGGATGCGTGGGGAACAGGATCTTTTAACCTTGTCCAAGAATATTATTTCCTATTTAACCAAATACCTTGATGGCCAGGTTGGAGTAATTTATCTGGCTGAAAAGAACCATGATAAGAAACAGCTAAGAATGACCGGTTCTTATGCTTATACCCAGAGAAAATCTCTAAAAACCACTTTTGATTTTGGGGAAGGTCTTGCAGGTCAGGCTGCGCTGGAGAAAGAAGTAATTGTTCTTTCAGGTATACCGGCCGATTATATTAGTGTTTCCTCCGGACTTGGGGAAACAAGACCCAATAACATTTTGGTCCAGCCATTTATTATAGATGGGGAAGTAAAAGGGGTGATAGAAATTGGATCATTCAAAACATTTAATGACAGTCAGCTGGAATTGATGCGATCTGTAGGAGAGAACATAGCTATTACTACCAACTCATCGCTGGATAGGGAGAAAATGAAAGACCTGCTGGAAGAATCGCAGCGTCAATCTGAAGAATTGCTGAAACAGCAGGAGAAATTACAGATACAGAGTAAGGAATTACAAATGGCCAATGATGATCTTGAGTCCAAGACCAAGGATCTTGAAATGCAGAAAGAAGATCTGCAGTTCAGCAGGGTTGAAGTGGAGAGGAAAGCCAAGGAACTGGAGCTTGCCAGCAAGTATAAATCTGAGTTCCTGGCCAATATGTCTCATGAATTGAGAACCCCGTTGAACAGTCTTCTAATCCTTTCCAAGGATCTTAGTGATAACAGAAAAGGGAATTTGTATAAAGACCAGCAAAAAGCTGCCAGCATTATCTATGATGGTGGATTAAGCCTTCTAAACCTTATTAATGATATCCTGGATCTCTCCAAGGTTGAAGCCGGAAAATTACAGATCCATCCGGAAGAAGTTCTTGTTGACAACCTAATTAATAATCTTCAAAACCAGTTTCAACCTCTTGCAAAATCAAAAAAACTGAAGTTTACCATACAATCCAAACCCGGTGCCCCGGACAGATTAATTACTGATGGACAACGCCTGGAGCAGATCATAAAAAATCTTATTTCAAACGCGATCAAATTCACAGAAAAAGGTTCGGTAAATGTTTTAATAGGAAAACCAGATCCAGCAATTAGTTTCAGGGAGATCACCCTGTCTAAATCGGAAGTTTTAGAAATTTCAGTAAAAGATACAGGTATAGGAATCCCTGAAGCAAAGCGTATGATGATCTTTGAAGCATTTCAACAGGCAGAAGGGGGTACAAGCAGGCAATATGGCGGTACCGGACTGGGATTAACAATTTCAAGGGAACTTTCCAGATTATTAGGCGGCGAGATCCATATTGAAAGCACCGAAGGAAAGGGCAGCATTTTTACGGTATTTGTTCCTATGGATCTTACCAGTGCGCCAATTAAAGAAATAGATGATGCAATGTCCTCTTACAGCGATTCAAATTATTCCCAATCGCGAAATACAGAAGCAATGGAGTTGCCCGACAGGAAATCCGGGTCTTCCATGGAAGCTTTTATCCCGGATGATAGGGATAATTTAAAAGTTTCAGACTATTCACTATTGATAATTGAAAACGACCAATTTTTAGCTGAAAAAATCCAGCGAATAGTTCAGCAATCTGGTTATAAATTCCTCTTTGCGAGGGATGGGAAAGAAGGAATGAAACTCGCCGCAAAATATCAGCCTAATGGTATCCTTCTAAATGAGCAATTACCTGATATGAAAGGGCTTATTGTTTTGGAACATTTGAAATTTAATTTAAAGACCAGGCACATCCCGGTGCACTTAATGGCTACAGAAGATCATAGCCACGAAGCACTTCGCAAGGGAGCAATGGGCTTTAGTTTTAAACCTGTTTCCTATAAGGATATTGAAAATGCCATTCAGCGGATGGAAAAGCTCCACACAATACTAATTAAAGAACTCCTTATCATTGAAGATGATGAGGCCACTTTAAAAGCTATTAAGAAGATTGTGGAAAATAAGGAGATTAATATCTCTACTGCGACGACAGGGAAAGATGCGTTAAAACAGTTAATGTCCAAAAAATTCGATTGTATAATACTGGACCTTAATCTTCCAGATATTACCGGATTTGAAATCCTGAAAAAGCTGAAATCCGGTCATAAAGCAGATAATATGCCCGTGGTTGTATATACAGGGCAGGACCTTACCAAATCACAGGTGAAGGAATTGCAGAAATTTACAGATAGTATCTTAATTAAAGGCGCATCATCACCCGAGCAACTTCTGGATGAAGTCTCTTTATTTTTGCATAGTGATCAAAATAAGCTCTCAACCAAACAAAAGAAGATCATGGTTGACCTGCATGACCCAAAACATGTATTAAAAGATAAAAAAGTTCTTTTGGTAGATGATGATAACCGCAATTCTTACGCACTTTCCAAAGCCCTGAAGGATGCAGGTATGGAGGTAATTGTTGCAGGGAACGGAAAAATAGCCATAGAGAAGCTGGAAAAGGAGAAGGGGATTGATATTGTGCTGATGGATGTGATGATGCCTGTGATGGACGGTTATGAGGCAACAACCAGGATCAGAGAAAATCCCGCCTATAATAGATTACCCATAATTTCCTTAACCGCTAAAGCAATGCCGGAAGACAAAGCGAAAAGCCTCGAGGCCGGCGCCAATGACTATCTAACCAAACCGGTTAATATTGAGAAATTGCTGGATATAGTGAGGTTGTGGTTGTACCAGTAAAAGTTCGGTTAATTAGATAAATAGGCAGACATAAAGCCTTTCAGAACTTATTTTACCTTAAAACCCTGTAATTTCTTGCAGGGTTTTATTTTTATTCAAAGCTACGTTTAAAGAACTGTTTTGTCCTGCCAGAGGCATCCTTTCCCGGAAAGAAGGTACATATGTTATGAGCCAGATCGTTCTTGAGCCTGTTTTGACCATTCTCACTGAAGATGACAGGGAGAAAGTAGAAAAGATCCTTATAAGAGCTGAAAGGACTTTTCTTATAACTAATTCAATTTCATCGGAGGTATTTTTAAAACCACGGTAATTGTAGAGGAAGATTTTACATAATAGATAGATGAACTACATTAATTAAGAACATTAATTAGTATCGGAATTTCAATTTCAAACCGTGTAAACTGTCCTTCTTCTGATACGATTTTAAGTGTTCCCTGGTGGGCGGTTATTATATCATGGGTAATGCTTAATCCCAGGCCGGTGCCTTCGGTACCTTTTTTAGTTGTGAAAAAGGGTTGTAAGATCTTATCCTGAATATCTTTCGGAATCCCGGGGCCGTTATCTTCTATTTCCAGGGTGAAGGAATTTTCTCTGCGGAATGTTTTCACCTTTAAATTTGGTTTGTATTCCGTATCAAAATCTGCAGATAGTGTTTGGTCTCTCATCGCATCAAATGCATTGTTACATAAGTTGAGAAGTACCCGGCTGAAGTCTTCTCCTATTAACGGAACCATTCCCATGTTTTCATCCAGGTCTATGTTGAGCGTTACATTAATGGGTTTTTTCCCGGCCCGCATCCCGTGAAAAGAGAGATTCACGTATTCACGCACCAATGCATTAAGAGCTGTGGGTTCTGCTTTGCCAGATCCCCCCCGGCTGTGTTGCAGCATTGATTTTACAATACTGTCTGCCCGGGTTCCATGTTGAAAGATTTTTCTAAGATTGGCCTCCACATCTTTTAGCAGGAGGTTAATTTCACCGGTGATCTCACTTTTCTCAAGTTTTTCAACCTCTTCAAATATTTCCTTTACAAGTTCAAGGTTGAGATCGCTAAAATTATTAACAAAGTTCAGCGGATTTTTTATTTCGTGGGCAATACCTGCCGTGAGCTGTCCCAGCGATGCCAGTTTCTCCTGCTGTATGACCTGTTGCTGAGATGATTTTAGCTGGTCAAGAGCAGTGGTAAGGTTTTGAGTTCTTTCTGTTACCTGAAGTTCCAGTTCTTGATTTTGGCGCGCAAGGATCTCCTTTTTTTCCTGCTCATCCACTAACTTTTGTTCATTTAGTTGTGCATTTTGTTCGTGGGTTCTCTGCAGTTCAAGCAGGTGTTCTTTAGATCGTAAAGCAACAAAAACAAGCAGAGATAATGGAAAAATGAGATAAACAATTATTGAAGCAAGATTTTCAAACCAAAGAGATAAGGTAATTTCTGATAATTGGAGTGAGAAAAATATTAAGAACCAAACAATTGTCAAAATTATACCTGCATTAATTGCCTTAAATGGCTTGGTTATTCTATCTCTGTTTTTAAAAATTATAAAGAAAACTACTATTAGAAGTGCAACAAAGGATAAGTACAAAATTGGACCAGTTACTTTTCCAGATATGGGAATTCTTGAGAAATAAACGGCAATTATATAAAACAAAATGATGAATGGGGGAAAGTAATAAAATAACCTTCTGGTGCGTGGAAGTATCATTTTGGAGATTAACAGGGGGAACATAAATATAGCTCCCAGTCCAATAGAACTTAGCATTAGTGCAGGAATTGGACGCAAATTTATGCCGTAATAATTGAGATATGCATTTATAAGAAAAGCCGACCAGCAAGCAACAAATACAAAGATCCAGAACAATAAATGATCTTGTTTGTTTAATAAATTAAGAATAAAGAAGAGTAGAAAAATCAATGCCATTGCACCCAATACAAAACTTGATTCAACAAGCTTCCAATTCCAGAAATTTATTCTTGATTCAAGATAATCTTTAGTACCTATATTTACTAAAACTCCTGAATTAAGTTCCATAAATGTATACTTCTGTAGAAACTCATTAAGCTCAGAGTAATGAATGGCTAATACATTTTCCTGTTCCAAATTCAAAATGACGGTGGGTAAAAGAAAACCATTTCCCCTTTTATAGGAATCTGCATCAAGACTTGGATTTCCCTCAGCCATAATTTCAACCCCGTTTATATAAGCACGGGCGGCACCCATAGTAGCGATTCTTAGATAAAGGTTTTCCGTTAAAAGGGATTCATCAACATAAAATGTCAATCGGAACCATCCTTCTACCCGACCACTCCCGGGAAGAATATTGTTTCCTTGTCCAAGAATTTTCTCATTCCTCCAGGCACTGTCATCAAAATCCATTGATGCCCAGGCAGGATCATTTCCTTCCTGAAATTTCCAGGTTGTAAGTGTGTCTAATTTTATGAATCCCTCATTATTCAGGTTTTCAGCTTTTAAAATAAATGCAGAATCTTGTGCAACAGAGGAGGTCATATTTGCTATATAAACCAATAAAACCAGGAAAATGAGAAAGTGTTTTTTCATTTGATAAAATCTGAAATATTTACAGGGCGTTTCTTTTGCTGACAATCTAAAAAAGCCAGCATCCTGAAAAGCAGCAGGGAAGGCTTTTCTGGAATAGGTTCAGGAATAAAAAAAAAGGCCTTTTTCTTAGCCATCATTAAAACCTTAATTCCGAAACTAACCGGAAGATTCACAGGGCTAATATTGGTTTAAAAATTCCTTGCCAATGTATTAATAAAATCTTAATAAAATCCTAAAAAAGGTGCAGGAATTAAAATTCAGGTTTTTAAGCTAAATGAAAACTATAACATTTAAAAAAAACTCGCGTAACAAAGCTATGTCCCTGAAAACAGGTATTTTGAAGGATTTATCATACCTGTTGTCGATTATTGTTATATACCTGAACTTCCAACGGATTAGATCTTACCATGATTTTTAATTTAATAAATTTTTCACATAAATTAACAAATTATTGATATGTTTACAAGGTTGTAAATTCCATTCTCTTTCCCTACGTGATTTTCTGGATCTTTCTCATCTCCTTGGAACACTGCAACCTTAATTATAAATTTTTTAGGTCCATGAAAATGAAGTATTCATACTCCTCTATTTTAGTTCTTTTAATAATTTTCTATTGCGCACCCCCTTTTGTAGTCGCCCAGCAAAGTAAGGTAGATTCTTTATTGGTCATGCTCAAAGAGGTAAAACCGAATAAAGAACTCGACACTCTGAAGTTTAATAAATTTTTTGAGTTATTAAATCAAACGGAGCTCAACAGAGAGGATATTCTTAATCTTGAAACAAATGCACAATTCCTGGACAATGGAATAAACAAAGATCTTAGTTACCTGATTAAACTTAGATTTATCACTGCTTTATTTAAAACTGATCATGGGAATTCAATTTCTTATGGCAGAAAAATTCTTGAAGAAGTTGAAAGCAGTAATTCTCCACATGCCAAAATTGTTCGGGATAATATTCTGGGGGTACTTAGAATTCCTTATAGAAATTCGAACCAACTTGAACAGGGATTTATTTTTTATAATTCTAAACTCCTTGAATTTAACGCTTCCAGAGATTCTTCGGGATTAGCTACGGCCCATTATGTCTTGTCCGGATTTTATAGTACCACCGGATTATACGATGAAGCCATTTATCATCTTAAAAAAGCAAATTCTTATACGAATAGGGATTCGAATTATGATAAGGGTTTTTTTGCATTAAGAAAACGGAATATCCCTTATTTTGAAATACAAAACACCAGTGTTATTGCAGACAACTTTTTATATAAGGGAGATATTCAATCTGCATTGGAGTTTAATGCAAAGGCATTAGAGGATGCTAAAAAAGGAGGGGAGAAATATTCCGTTATGATCCCTTACATTACCAGCAATTTAGTAAAAGTTAAATTGGCAACTAATGAATTAAAAGACATCCCTATACTTCTCAAAACAGCTAAGGATCTTTCAGATGATCCAATTACGTTGGCTGCATTAATGCAGCAAGAATCTCATTACTATATTAAAACAAATTCTTTTGATCTTGCTGATTCTCTTTTGAACGAATTATGGGATATTGTTAATGAGAATAATATACCGGTAGTTTCATCTGGAGGAATAATTAAGCCAGATCATTACCTGGCTTTGTTGGGCATAGAACAAAACCGCCCGGAGAAAGCTATTTCCCTCCTTAATGAAAATATACCTCGACTGGGAAACTTAAGGGCAGAAATCTTGAAAGATTACAAGTTACAGGCATATTTGTATGAAAAACTAGGGGATTATAAAAATGCGTATTTAGTTAAAGAAAAACAACAGCAACTACAGGAACAAATCCAGACAGATGCTGATAAATACAGAAGGGTATCTTTTGAAGTGGAGCAGGAAATAAATCAAAAAGAATTATCTATAACTGCACTGCAGGCCGAAAATCAAATTGCTACTATCACCCAAAAATTTTCTATTGGTTTGGTGATAATGTTCTTGCTGTTAACCTCCATGATTTACTATAGATTCCATAGTAAAAAGAAAGCGAATACCATTCTTGAAACTACCCTCTCAAATTTGAAATCGACACAAAAGCAACTTATTCAATCTGAGAAAATGGCTTCCCTGGGCGAGCTTACTGCAGGGATTGCCCATGAGATCCAGAATCCGCTGAACTTCGTGAATAATTTTGCCGATGTTTCAGATGAAATGCTGGATGAATTAAAAGAAGAACTTGCTAAAGGAGATATTGCAGAAGCCACTATTTTAGCCAATGATGTAAAAGCAAATCTTCAAAAGATTACACATCACGGAAAGCGTGCAGATGCTATTGTAAAAGGAATGCTGGCCCACAGCCGCGCGGGCTCTTCAGAAAAGCAACTGACGGATATCAACGCCCTTGCAGATGAATATCTGCGACTGAGCTATCACGGCATAAGGGCAAAAAACAAAAACTTCAACTCCAATTTTAAAACCGATTTAGCCGGGAATTTGCCAAAATTAAACGTAGCAGCCCAGGATATAGGACGGGTGTTGCTCAATTTGTTCAACAATGCCTTTTATGCAGTACAGGAAAAAGCAGAGAAGGAAGCACTTTTAGCGGTTGCAACTTATGAAAATGACGCACAGCAAATATCCCAAAACATTATTGCTACAGCTGCTTACACTCCTATGGTAATGTTGAGAACACAATTGATTGATGGTAAAGTAATAATAACTGTTTCAGATAATGGCAATGGAATCCCTCAAGCCATAAAAGAAAAGATCTTCCAGCCTTTTTTTACAACTAAACCCACGGGTGAAGGCACGGGACTAGGATTATCTTTAAGCTATGATATCATTAAAGCCCATGGAGGAGAGATCACAGTAGATTCGAAAGAAGGAGAAGGAACAATGTTTACAATTCAAATACCCCTAAACAACGCCATTAAATAATGAAAAAATTATTTTACACTGTCCTTATTCTGTTCCTCCCTTTTTATGCAACTAGCCAATCCCAACACCGAACATTAGACAGCCTTCATCAGGAACTTAAAAATTCCAATGATACAGTAAAGATGAAAACACTGAACTATCTGGCTAATTTATATACAGAAAGCAACAGAGATAGTGCATTATATTTTAATGAAAAGCATTTAGATCTAACAAAAAAACTAAAACAACCGCTTTTTACATCAGATGCGATATTACATAAAGCCTACCTCGTGCAACAAGAAGGGAATTTTCCCCTGGCTTTTAAATTAAATAATGCTTCTATGGCCATTTCCAAGGATATAAAGCAGGAAGAAAATCCTCACATAAATTACGATTTATGGCAGGAAAAAGATCCCCGGAAAATTCGGTTGAGAATTTTAGCAAGTGGATATCATTCACTGGGGGTTATATATGGCAATGTGGGAAATATTGATAAATCCATAGAAAACTTCAAGGAAGCAATTCGTATAGGAGAAAAAATAAACGATATAAATGTCATCAGCAACTCAGACATTGGCCAAAGTTATTTAAGTCAGAATAATTTGGACTCCGCCTGGCATTATACCACCAAAGCAATAAAGAATTCCAATATTTCCGGTTATAAAATTTACCAGGGAGCTATGCTGAACAACCTTGGAACCATTTTTTTCAAACTCAAGCAACTCGATTCAGCTAATCATTATTATCGAAAGGCCCTTATTGTTAGTGATGAACAAAATTTTGTCTCAGGTAAAATATTAGCCAACCTTTCTTTGGCCGAATATTACGAGAGCAAATCTAATGTAGATTCCATGTATTACCACGCAACAAAAGCTTATACTATTTCAAGAGATCTGAAAGAATCCAGAGGGGTTGCATATTCTTCTGAACTAATTTCAAAAATTCATAAAAGCCTTGGGAATACTGACAGTGCATTTACATATCTGGCAATGTCAAAAAGGATTGGAGATAGCTTAAGAACCGCAAGAGAAACAAATCTAACAGAGTTTCTGAATATGGGTTTTGAGGAACAAATGCTCAGGGAAAAAGCTGTACAGGAAAATATTGCTTTTAAAAATAAGATAAGAACCATTGGGTTATTTGCTGGATTGGGATTATTGGCGCTTCTGGCTTTTATTTTCTTTCGTAACAACAGGCAAAAGCAAAAAAAGAATGCTGTTTTAGAAAACACTTTAAAAGATCTCAAATCTACCCAAACCCAGTTAATCCAATCTGAAAAAATGGCATCCCTGGGTGAACTCACTGCCGGGATTGCCCACGAGATCCAGAACCCGCTGAACTTCGTCAACAACTTTGCCGATGTATCAGATGAAATGCTCGATGAATTGAAAGAAGAACTTGCCAAAGGAGATATTTCAGAGGCCATTATTTTAGCGAATGATGTAAAATCAAACCTTCAAAAGATCACCCACCACGGAAAGCGTGCAGATGCTATTGTAAAAGGAATGCTAGCCCACAGCCGCGCAGGCTCTTCAGAAAGGCAACCAACCGATATTAATGCCCTGGCAGATGAATACCTAAGGTTAAGCTATCATGGCATTAGAGCCAAGAACAAAAACTTCAATTCCGATTTTAAAACTGATTTTGCCGGGAATTTGCCCAGGTTAAATGTAGCTGCCCAGGACATAGGTAGGGTGTTACTCAATTTGTTTAACAATGCATTTTATGCCGTACAGGAAAAAGCAGAGAAAGAAGCGCTTTTAGCGGTTGCACAATCTGAAAATGGAGCGCAGCAAATATCCCATAATATTATTGCAACCGCTCCTTACGCTCCTATGGTAAAAGTAAAAACTCAATTAAAGGAGGGAAAAGTAATTATTACCGTTACAGACAATGCCAACGGAATCCCTCAAGCCATAAAAGAAAAGATCTTCCAGCCATTTTTTACCACCAAACCTACCGGGGAAGGAACAGGTCTTGGGCTTTCTCTAAGTTATGATATTGTGAAGGCACATGGGGGAGAGATCACAGTAGATTCGAAAGAAGGAGAAGGAACAATGTTTACAATTCAATTACCACGCACAAACGGCATATTATGAAAATTCTATTTGGAACATAATAGTAAGAATGACTTTTAAACTGAGAAAATGAAAGAGAATAGCCACAATTCCTATATTGATTTTCATATTTTTTTATATTATATTTAACAAATCATAATATTTTTATTAAATAATTAAGATTTTAAAAAAGCAGATTTCTTTCTATTACTTATTTGATTAATAAATGAAGAATCCAATATCCATTCATAAAAAAGCCAAATTTGAGGACGTTATCCAGAAGTTAAAGCAGCGTGAGGCTGAACTTTCTCTTATTAATAGCCTGCAGGAAGCCATTGTAGATGGAAGAACCATGCAGGAGATCTATGAACTTGTAGGTGACAGGATCCGGAACTTGTTTGATGCACAGGTCGCTGCGGTTTGTACTTTTGATTATGAAAAAAGACTTGAAATTTTTCATTACGTATTTGAGGATGGAATCACCCATAAAATTGAACCAAGATCAATTGATAAATTACGGCAACGCTTAATAGATAAAGGTGAACTTATACTTATAAATGAGAATGCCGATGAAATGTGGACCCAGATCACCGGGGAAGCTCCTACTGTAGTTCCCGGTACCTTAATGACCAAATCTGCTTTATATGTACCCATGGTTGTTGGGAAAGTAGTGCGGGGATACCTTAGCCTTCAAAATGTAGACCGGGAAAATGCTTTCAGCGATTCAGATGTTAAACTGTTAAGTACCCTGGCCAATTCAATGAGCATAGCACTTGAAAACGCCCGACTTTTTACAGAAACTGAGCAGCGCAATGCAGAACTTGCAGTTATAAACAGTGTGCAGCAGGGATTGGTAGCTGAAATGGATATGCAGGGGATCTATGACCTGGTAGGGGACCGTATTCGGGACCTGTTCGATGCACAAGTGACCGGCATTTATACCTTCGATAGGGATGCCGGTATGGAACATTTTCAATATCTGTTTGAAGATGGGGAAAGGCTATATCCCGAATCACGTCCGCTGAATGAAATTCGTAAATGGATCATCAGGAATGCCTGTTTACTACATATTAATGAAAATGCTGACGACAAAGTTTATGAAATAACCAATGAAAGGCATGAGCCCGTGCCCGGGACCCGTCTTCCCAAATCACTGATATTTGTGCCACTTAAAGTAGGTGATGAAGTACGCGGTTGTGTAAGCCTGCAAAACCTGGATCGTGAGCATGCTTTCAGCGAGTCGGATGCCAGGCTGCTAAGCACTCTGGCCAACAGTATGAGCGTGGCACTTGAAAACGCGCGGCTATTTAATGAAACAGAACAGCGAAACGCAGAACTTGCAGTGATCAATAGCGTACAGCAGGGATTGGTGGCTGAAATGGATATGCAGGGGATCTATGATCTCGTGGGTGAAAAAATTCGTGTATTATTTGATGCCCAGGGGGTCATCATCGCAACCTTCAATTATGAAAGTGAACAGGAACACTTTCAATTTGCTTTTGAAGATGGACAGCGGGTACACCCCAATCCACGCCCCTATGACAAAATCCGGAAGCGGCTTATAAATACCCAAAAGCTTATAAATATAGAAGAAAATGCCAAAAAAGCTTTTACCACAATTACCGGAGAGGCTCCCAAAGCAATACCCGGAACAGTCTTTCCAAAATCTATGGTGTATGTTCCCTTGGTGGTGGGAGATAGTGTTAGGGGATATGTAAGCCTTCAGAACCTGGATAGAGAGCACGCCTTTAGTGAATCTGATGTGCGTCTCTTAAGTACTCTTGCCAATAGCATGAGCATAGCACTTGAAAATGCCCGCCTGTTCAATGAAACCGAACAGCGAAATGCAGAACTGGCAGTCATTAACAGCGTGCAGGAAGGTTTGGTAGCCGAAATGGATATGCAGGGAATTTACGATCTGGTTGGTAATAAGATAAGAGACCTTTTTGATGCCCAGGTAACCGGGGTAGTAACTTTTGATCACAATGATAAAACGGAGTTTTGGGCTTATCTTTTTGAGGAAGGAGTAAGGTTATACCACGAACCCAGAAAATATGATAAAATCCGGGAAAAGATCATAAAGGAAAAAGTAATTTTAAATATTACTGAAAATGCAGCACAGATACTTTCAGAAATAAAAGGTGAAACCATCACACCTGTTCCGGGAACCAGATTGGCAAAGTCGGCTATCTATGTTCCTATGATTGTTGGAGAGAAGGTCCAGGGTTATGTAACCCTGCAAAATAACGATAAGGAACATGCTTTTGGCAGTTCTGTTGTTCGTTTATTGAGCACGCTTACCAATAGCATGAGTGTCGCGATTGAAAATGCCCGGCTTTTCAATGAAACAAACAGGTTACTCGCACAAACCGAACAAAAAAACGGAGAGCTTGCTGTAATAAACAGTGTTCAGGAGGGCCTTGTGAGAGAAATGGATATGAAAGCGATTTATGAAACGGTGGGCCAAAAGATCTGCGAAGTACTTAATACCCAAACGCTTATCATTCGAACATTTGATCACGAGAAGGAACTAGAGATCTGGGAATTTGCTATTGAAAATGGAAAAACCATTCATAGTGATCCCCGCCCCTTTATCTGGGCCAATAAACATCTTATTGCCTCCAAAGAACCTTTATTGATCAACAAGGATTACACTGCAACTTCCAAAAAATATGGCGGTACAGGGGTCACAAAAGGAAAACCACCAAAATCGGGAATATTTGTTCCTATGATCGTAGGTGATGAAGTAAAAGGCTCAATTAGTTTACAGAACATTGAAAAAGAAAATGCTTTTTCAGATTCTGATGTCAGGTTATTGACCACGCTCACCAACAGTATGAGCGTGGCCCTTGAAAACGCCCGGTTATTTAATGAAACCGAACAGCGCAACGCAGAACTTGCTGTGATCAACAGTGTGCAGCAAGGATTGGTAGCAGAAATGGATATGCAGGGGATCTATAATCTTGTTGGAGACCGAATAAGAGATCTCTTTGATGCCCAGGTAACCGGAATTGTAACATTTGATCATAACAATAAAACAGAAATATTCAACTATATATTCGAAGATGGAAAACGCATTCAGGCAGGGGATAGACCCTACGATAAGGTTCGTTTAAAAATCATACAGGATCGCCAGATCCTGCTTCTTAATGAAAAAGCAGAGGAAGAAATCTCAAGAATTAATGGGGAAGTTCATAAACCCGTTGAAGGAACAAGGATTGCAAAGTCGGCTCTATTCGTTCCTATGTTAGTTGGTGACACTGTAAGGGGATATGTGACCCTTCAAAACCTGGACCGTGAAAATGCCTTTAGCGAATCTGATGTGAGATTGCTTAATACTCTTACCAACAGTATGAGCGTTGCCCTGGAAAATGCCAGGCTCTTCAATGAAACTACTCGTTTACTTGCAGAGACCGAACAGAGGGCGACTGAGATGCAAACAGTTAACAGTATAAGTCATGCCCTGGTTTCCCAGTTAGAGATAAAGTCTTTGATAAAATTGATAGGAGACCTTATGCAGCAAACTTTTAATGCAGACATCGTTTACCTTGCCCACTATGACCGTAAAAGCAATATTCTTGACTTCCCTTATATGTACGGAGATGAGGCGAAATCCAGAACTTTTGGAAATGGCATAACCGAAAAAATCATTATAAACCGGGAACCCCTACTTGTTAATCAGGATCTCGAAAAGACGTATGACAGGATCGAAGCCGAAAAAAGTGGAAAATGGGTAGAATCATATCTTGGAGTGCCAATTATAGCAGGAAAAGAAGCCATTGGAGTGATAAGTGTTCAAAGCACTGCCGTTCAAAACAGGTTTACAGACAGTGACCTTAGATTGCTTACAACTATAGCCGCCAATGTTGGTGTAGCGATGCAGAATGCAGAAGCCTACAGGAAGCTTCAGGCCGCCATGATAGATCTCAAGTCTGCCCAGGACCAACTGGTGCAACAGGAAAAACTTGCTTCCCTTGGCCAACTTACGGCAGGAATTGCACATGAGATCAAGAATCCGCTGAATTTCGTTAATAATTTTGCCGACCTGAATGTGGAGCTTATAGATGAGATCTATGAGGAACTTCAAAAACTGGAAGAGAACAGCACAATTAAGGAGGTCTTTGAGATCCTTGGCGATTTGAGATCAAACCTGAAAAAGATCCATCAACATGGAAAAAGGGCAGATGGTATAGTAAAATCAATGTTGCAGCACAGTCGTGGTGGTAGTGGTAAAATTGAGCCTACAGACCTTAATAACCTCATTAAGGAATATGTCAATCTTTCCTTTCACGGCATGCGCGCAGGTAAAAAGGCAATTAATGTTTCTATGGACCTGCAGCTGGATGATAATGTTGGGATGGTGCCCTTAATAAGTGAAGACTTCAGCCGGGTAATACTAAATCTCTGCAATAATGCCTTTGATGCGATGAGGGAGAAATTTAATTCTCATTCAGAAGCAAAAGATTTCCAACCCAAACTTACTGTGAAAACTTTTCAGAAAAACGGAAATGTTGAGATACAGATAAAAGATAATGGAGGAGGTATACCAGATGAGTATAAGGATAAGATCCTTCAGCCGTTTTTTACCACGAAAAAAGGTACGGAAGGTACAGGTTTGGGGTTAAGCATTACCAATGACATTATCAAGGCACACAACGGATCCCTGGATATAATTTCAGAAAAAGATAATTACACGAGTTTTAATATAATAATACCAACCCATAATTAAAAATTGCAGCATGAAAATATTAATCGTAGATGATGAGAAGGATGTTGAAATGTTATTTCGTCAAAAATTTAGAAAAGAAGTGAAGGAAAATGAGCTGGAACTCATGTTCGCATTCTCGGGGAAAGAAGCGCTGGAAGTCCTGGAACGTGAAAATCCGCCGGAAGTGGTATATGTTTTTTCAGATATTAACATGCCGGGGATGACAGGGCTTGAACTTCTTAAACTAGTAAAGGCTCGCTTTCCCGAAATAAAGGTGAGCATGATCTCGGCCTATGGCGATGCCGAAAACTATAATAAAGCCAAAGCATCTGGCGCACAGGAATTTTTTACAAAACCTATAGATTTTGATTCGATAAAAAAGGAGATCAATCAATTGATGAACTAATTTAATTTTTCCTGTAATGACAAAAATCCTGGTGGTAGATGACGAAGAAGATTTAAAAGTGCTCATCAAACAGCGTTTCAGGCAGAAAATACGTCAAAATGATTACGAATTCATATTTGCTGCAAACGGGAGGCACGCTCTTGAACAGTTGCTTGAACATCCGGATGTAGATATGGTATTAAGCGATATCAATATGCCTGAAATGGATGGCCTCACTCTTCTCACTAAACTGGCAGAGCAAAACAGCCTGCTTAAATCTGTAATAGTTTCAGCTTATGGGGATATGGAAAATATTCGAACGGCCATGAATCGGGGAGCTTTTGATTTTATAACCAAACCTATAGACTTTAAAGATCTTGAAATAACCATAGAAAAAACCATAAGTCATATTGCCGGAATCAAAAAAACCTTACAGGCAGTAAAGGAAAACAACATTTTAAGAATGTATGTAGATGAAACGGTACTTAACTTTATGGGAGGAAAGCAAATGGAAACTTCACTTTTTGATAATGAAACAGTAGAGGGTACGGTGGCCTTTATAGATATATGCGGCTTCACAGCAATAAGTGAAAACGAACCGGCAAACAAGGTTGTGGCGATGCTGAACGCCTATTTTGATATAATGGTCAAGGAAATTATCAAAGAAGAGGGCACAGTGGATAAATTTCTTGGAGATGCAGTGATGGCTTCTTTTAAAGGTGAATTTCACCTTGACCGGGCAATGGATGCCTGCCTCTCTATTAGAAAAGCAATACATAATTCAGATATTTCAATTGGATCCAAAACATACAAACCAGAAGTTTCCATTGGTATAAACAGTGGAGAGATGGTATGGGGAAATATTGGTTCTGCCACTTTAAGAAGACTTGATTATACCGTAATTGGTGATGCAGTTAACGTAGCAGCCCGCTTACAGGGAGCTGCTAAAAAAGGGCAAATACTTATTAGTGAAGCAAATTATGAAAAGGTGAAAGAATCTTTTTCCTGTAATCTTGTAGCTGAAATAAAGATGAAAAACAAAGAAAATCCACTCACGGTCTATGAGATTCTGAGTTAAAAATAACCCTCTAAAAAATAAAATGCATGTATGTGCTTCTGGAATTTGAGCAACATAATTTTTAAATGAGTAGCCCCAAAAAAATAAACTGGCATTCTATATTTTCATTGCGCTCCATACTCTTTACGATACTTGGGGTTCTCTTTGCGGTGGTGGCCATGCAGGGTTTTCTTATTCCAAACAATTTTCTCGACGGCGGGGTGACCGGGATCTCTATTCTTTTATTGGGAATTGGCAATCTCCATATTAGCGTTCTATTATTGATATGCAACCTGCCTTTTGTATTCCTGGGATTTAATAAGTTGGGTTATACTTTCGGAACGCATGCTATAATTGCGATCCTCCTGCTTTCGGCCGGAATGTATTTTATAGAAATTGGTGCCTTTACAGAAGACAAGGTGCTTATCGCTCTATTCGGAGGTTTTTTCATTGGCCTGGGGATTGGTTTTGTAATAAGGGGTGGGGGGGTTATAGATGGACTCGAGGTTATTGCCCTACACACCGAAAAAAAATCGGCTTTTACTTCAGCAGAGATTATTTTGACCCTTAATATCCTTATTATTTTGGGAGCCGCGTACCGGTTTGGTATCGAAACGGGGATGTATTCTATTCTTGTATATTACACAGCCATGCAAACCACGAATTACGTTGTTGAAGGGTTTGAGGAATTTACTGGCCTCCATATTATTTCCAAAGATGCAACCGAAATCCAAAGGATGATCGCAAACGAGTTTGGAAAAGGGATCACTGTATTTAAAGGGGAACGGGGTTACCTCCCGGGATTCTATGATTACAAAGACAATTGTGATATCATTGTAACAGTGGTAACCAGGCTGGAAATACACCGTATTAAAAATTCTATTATAAAAATAGATCCCGGTGCTTTTATATATGTCAATAGCATAAAGGAAGTAAAAGGCGGGGTTTTTAAGGAGCACATTAAGCAAAAAGTTTCAACCAACTAAATTTTTATTTATGAGTAGTACTGATCGTATTGACTGGAAATCAATTTTTTCTCTCTCTTCAATGTTATATACCATCTTAGGAGTTTTTTCGGCCTTGGTCGCATTACAGGGATTTATGATCCCTAATCATTTTCTGGATGGCGGTATTACCGGGATCTCCATTTTGGTGGAGGAGGTTTTTCATATCCCCTTCAGCGTATGCCTTATTTTATTCAATCTCCCTTTTATTTTTATTGGATATAAAAAAATTGGAAAAACCTTTAGCGTAAATGCATTTCTGGCGGTGATTTTACTTGCTGTTTTAATGACTTTTATTACATTCCCTCAGGTTACAAGTGATAAGGTACTCATAGCGGTATTCGGAGGATTTTTCATTGGATTGGGAATTGGGCTTGTCATTCGGGGTGGCGGAGTAATAGATGGATTGGAGATCATTGCTCACTATACCAATAAAAGAATTGGTTTTTCAACCGGCGAAATTATTATGGTTTTTAATACCCTGCTCTTCATTGGGGCAGCCTTTGAATTTGGTATAGAAACAGCTATGTATTCAATCCTGGTGTATTTTACAGCCATGAAAACATCAGATTATGTGGTTGATGGGTTTGAGGAATTTACGGCTTTAACGATTATTTCAAAGGAATTTGAAACTGTAAAATGGGTAATTGTAAATGATTTTGGAAAAGCTATCACTGTATATAAAGGGGAAAGGGGTTATCTTCCTTCCTCTTTTGATATAAAACAAGATTGTGATATTGTGATGACCATAGTTACCCGAATAGAAATTCACCGAATCAAAGAGGTTTTAAAGGAATTGGATCCCAACGCCTTCTTTTATGTACAAAGGATCAAGGAAGTTAAAGGAGGGCTGGGTAAACATACTAACAAACAACATTGAGAGAGAAGTAGATTACAGGATTACATCCCTGCGGTCGGTGATCCTGATTGGGGGTGTGATCAAAAAAAAGTCCTCCTGCGTGGGAAATAGCCTTAGATACAATCCGGGATTACCTCCCTGAGGTCGGTGATCCTGAGTGGGGGGTGATCAAAGAAAAGCATCTCACGAAAGTACAGGGGCTTTGTTTGTTTGAGGAAATAAGGGAATAATAAATTCGAAAATCAGATAGCTAATATTTAAAATCCAAAAAAAGTTTTAACCTAGATATCTGATGGCAAAGTAATTGCTTTTCGGCAATGAATTTTCTTCTGAAAAATTCTTAAAAAGGTTTGCATTGTATAGAGGTAAAAGTTACATTTGCAACCGCAAAAACACTTGCGAAGTTCATTTAAAAGGAGAGTTGCCAGAGTGGTTAATGGAGCAGTTTGCTAAACTGTCGACGAGCAATTGTCGCATGAGTTCGAATCTCATACTCTCCGCAGAAGGTTCAAGGTTTAAGGTTCAAAGTTTAATTGGATCTTGAGATTTGAAAATTTAAGATTACAGCCGAAGGCTGTTTTCGGGGTGTAGCGTAGCCCGGTTATCGCGCCTGCTTTGGGAGCAGGAGGCCGCAGGTTCGAATCCTGCCACCCCGACTTTTGCCATATTAAATGGCACCAAATAATACCTAATTAAATGATTTCCAGTGCTTTAAGCAAAACTGGAAATCATTTTTTTTTGTTAAATATCAAGGAAAAAGTTACCTATTCGGTTACCTCGTTTTGTTTCTTTTTTTCTTAACTTTCCTTAGCCTTTGGGGCTTTTAGGTGATTTGACTTTCGTAAACAATGTTAAATCGGTTACCTAAAACACTACCAATGGATTCTAAAACCACTTTTCGTATCCTTTTTTGGCTTAATTCTGCAAAAATAAAGGATGATCGGTTACCTATATATGCTCGGGTAACCGTCAATGGCCGTAGATCTGAAATTAGTCTGGCACGATATTGCAATCCCAATGACTGGGATGAGCGTGCCCACCGAATGAAAGGACGAAACCCTGAGGCCACCATTTTAAACAATTACCTGGACGCTAAGTATGCAAAATTGCTGCAATGTTATGAAGACCTTCTAAAAGAAGATGGAGTAATTACAGCCAGGGGTATTAAGGCCAGATTTCTTGGAGCTGATGCAACCTTTAAAACCCTGAAGGATGTTATTCATCATCACAATACCACGATGGGAGATATTCTTAAATGGGGCACCCTTAAGAATTATGGAGCCACAGAGAAATATTTAAATAAATATATGCTCAAAGATCACAACTACCCTGACATTTACCTCAAGAATTTGAACTATCAATTTATCACTGGTTTTGAAAAGTTTCTGCGAAGGCAAACAAACAAAAACAAGAATAAACAACTAAGTAATAACGGGATTATGAAACATATGGAGCGTTTCAAGAAACTCACCAACTTAGCTATCAAGCTGGGATGGATGGAAAAGGATCCGTTCCGGGATTATAAAATGAAGTTTGAGAAATTTGATCGTGCTTATTTAAATCAACGGGAAATAAATATTATTGAAAATACCCGATTCAAACGTATCACATTAGAAACGACAAAAGATATTTTTCTTTTTGGCTGCTATACAGGTTTATCCTATATCGATGTGAAAAACTTGACTCCTGAAAACATTATAAACGGAGTAAACGGAAAGGAATGGATTTATTGCCGCAGGGAAAAAAGTCAAACCCCTATGAAGATCCCTTTACTGGAGAAAGCACAGGTAATCCTGGAAAAATATAAGAGTCCGGTTAATGAAGCCCTACTTCCGGTATACAGCAATCAAAAGACCAATAATTATCTTAAAGAGATTGCATCTCAATGTAAGATTCCAAAAAAGTTAAGTTTCCACGTCGCCAGGCACACTTTTGCGACTACAATTACACTATCCAATGGAGTGCCTATTGAAACTGTTTCGAAGCTTCTGGGTCATTCTAAACTATCTACAACCCAAATTTATGCCCGGGTTGTTGATCAGAAAATTGGAGATGATATGGAGCTTCTGCAATCAAAGCTTGTTTAATACTTGCTTCGGGCAAAAAAAGAAAATAGGCATCTGAGTGTAGCGAAGTACTGGAAGCCCCCCAAATCTACCAGAACTAATACTATTTTGCGAGGCAGAGGTTCTCATAAATCTTCAATCAAAAGCTAATCAATTTACCTTTTTCCCGGAATTTACGGTAAAAATTTGCCTGTTTACAGGGCCTCCCGAAGTATTTACTGTAAATTTCGCGGCAGTTTAGTGTATGTGTTTATGTAAAGTGTTGAAAATCAAGGGGGAATAAATTTATAACATCGCGCAGCGTGTTATCCTCTTGCTATTCCCCCTTTGAAGTTTCAGGATGACTTTGAACATAATCCATCAATAAATTGTTAATGCCCATTATTTTTGTCAGGGGTGCTCTGACTACGTGGGATTGGAGTCGGGCAATTTCCCTTCAGCGGGCATTTTGGTTTTCAATCTTCCGTATATAAGCTTTTATCCTTGAATGTTTTCGCCAGCTAACATTGTAGCTGTTTACACTATTAAAAATTGACTTATAGTTAAGTTAGAATAGATTGGGCATCTGATTGCAGGAAATTTACATTACTTATTTTTTCTGTGCGATTAAATGGATTAACACATTTTGGAAGAACAAAACCTATAATTACTTTTTTAAGTTCTTAAAAATAGATCCGTGCCGGGAGTGAAAGTCCTTCTAATTAACCATCTTATTTCTTTTGAAGAAAAGTTGTCGCCAAATCCAGTTCCGGACGCCTGCTTTCCTCAGATACTGCTATTTTGAGAAGTTGTTGAAAATATTTTTTCGCCAGATCATCCTTGCCTGCCAATTCAGCAGCTTTACCAGCACCATATAAGCTGTTAAAGCGATTAGGTGAAATCTCAAGAGCAGCCTCATACGCAGCTATCGCTTCCTCCGGATTATTATTTAACTGAAACATATCTCCTAGCAATTCCCTTGCCGGCAAAACATTCCCGGGAGTTACAGGGTGCTTCTCCACTGAATCTTCCTGGTCTGCGGCCTCTGACATTAGAGCAATTGCTTCTTCATTATTTCCTTCTGCATAAAGAATCCAGGCTTCCACCGTTTTTCGTTGGGTATTGACAAGAAAAGCCCAATATTCTTCATCTTTTTCGCGGGTTTGGTCTTCAAGTATTTTCAAGTGGTTAACTGCTTCTTGGGCGGTTTCCAAATCTTTATTCAAGGCTGCTCCCAATCCTTTGGTCCACCAGGTGATAGCTTCGTACTGCGGAAAATTTTCCCATGGAAAATTTTTATATGAACTAGAAACCGGATTTACTACTTCTTTCCACTTTCTGCGTTCCAGAATATACCTGGCATTGCTAGCAACAAGAGCATAGGCAGCTGCAAAAGTTGGCTGATAATTATCTATGGAATTCAATTCTTCTAATACCTGTTTGGCTTTTTCGTCCTTTCCCTGCTGGAGGTATGCATAAATAAGATAATCCAATGCATGAGCATGGTGAAAGGAGGTCATATTTCCCGCCGGTTGTCGTAGGGCAGACTCGGCCGAACGAATGTTCCAAGCAATAGTCTCATCCCATTTGCCTACACGGACAAAAATATGGCTTGGCATATGAAGGGCATGCGGCACATCTGGAGCCAGTTTATCATACGCATTAGCAAATTTTATTCCTTTTTCTGCAAGTACCGGATTATCATAAGCATGTATACTATAGTGAAAAGGCCCGGGATGTTGGGGATCCTTTTCATGAAATATTTCTAATAATGCTCCTGCTTTCTGCTGCTCAGTGTAAGTTTTATCATCCTGCGGAGCAGTTGCCAATAATGACAATCCATAGAATGAGGCAATTTCTATGTCGTCTGGATATTTATCATGAAGTGTTTTTAGACCATTTTTCCAGGTTATAAGCCCTTCACGATAGCTTTTTTCCTTAGTCGTATTGAAAAAATTATGTAATACTTGGATTTCTTCCCTTTCTTTTTCAGTTGCAGTACCAATGGAAACGGCTTTCTCAATGGCTGCATATCCCTTTTCAAAATCTTTAGTGTTAGGTGGAGCCCAAAGAGGACGTAACACTGTCATTGCTATTCCCCAATAGGCTATTGCGTTGTTGGGATCGGCTTCAATTGCTTCGTTGAACAAGTCGGCTGCCTGTTCGTACATCATATGATGAAGCATTTCCAAACCTTGGCTAAATGAATTTCCTGCTCGCATTACATGCGTAGTCAAAGCTTTATCCAAATCATGTTTGCTCTTGTGGGGTGTTTGCGCAGAGATAGGCGAGATGAATAAAAAAAGAAGGAGAAATACTACTGTGAATGATTGTGTTGGTTTCATGTCCTTGGTCTTATATTGATTAATACTCAGATAACTTTCAAAGAATGAAGATTTTTTCTTTACTACAATTAATTACTATGACTGCTATTTATAATGCTGAAAAAATGCTAAGGAGGGGAGTTTGGAAATTGGTTTTTCGGATTAATTACTTTTATGCGTTAAGGGTAAAATCAAAAAATGTATTACAAGATAAACATTTAATTTTCAATTAATTACATATCAATAGGATATTTTGGCAATGTTATTTTATCAAGTAAAAGGTAGTAAGGAACATCATTGTCTATTACATAAATGTACCATTCTTTCTTTCCATTAATTTGAAATCGCAATTTCCTTTGAACTTTATAATTTGTTTAAATAAAACTTATCATCGCAAGTTTTAAGGTTGTTTGGAATATTGTTTTGGACTATATTTACATAATAAAAATCATTCTAAAAGTCACCTATTCGGTTACCTGGAGGAAAGAAAATAAAAAAAAGTACTGAATTTACTGGTATTACGGGAGAGCAAATTAACCCTGCCACCCCGACAAAATAAAGCCTTGCACATCAGTGCAGGGCTTTTTTGTTTATCCGTGCCTGAAGCCTGCTTCGATTCACAGTTAATAATAAAAGACAGATACCATTGGATTGTAATTCTGTTTTGACTTTAATAAGTTTTTCAAAAAGGATTAATTCAAAATTCTTGAAATTATTTTAATAATCCTGAAACATTTTTCCCCGTCTTTCCCGTTTTTTCCTCCATTTCAATAAGTTTGGCTACATTTCCCACAATCCGGTTATGTTTTTTCACAAAAGGATTGCTCTCATCCCAAACATATCCCGCGAGTACAGCGCATATTTGAGCTTTGATCTCTGGCCTGGGATTGGGATGAAAAATGATCTTTTGCAAATTTCCCGAGTACCATTCGTTCACATAAGTGGAAAACACATCAATTCCACGTTTAAGGTAAGCAACATACTCCTTTTCCCAGTCTGGATTTTCATTGTTCAGTTCTCTTATAGCGAGTTTTGCAGCCAGTAGTCCTGAGGCAGTTGCAAAAGATACTCCCGAGGAGAATACAGGATCAAGAAATTCAGCACTGTTCCCGGTAAGTACATAGCCATCGCCATATAACCGGGTAACATTCTTGGAAATGTTTTCTACAGTTTGAGGGGTGAACAGAAAGGGATAATCATCAAATCTGCCGCTATAATATTCAAGTTTCCCCAGCATTTCCTTCATAGCCTGGCCGGTATCTGCGGGAAAATCTTTGAACCAGGCATTGGGCGCTACAAACCCCAGACTGGAATTTCCGTTTGAAAATGGGAAATACCAGAACCAAATTCCGGTATCCAGCACTTCAAAGGTTATAAGTTCACCTTCTTTTCCTTTGGGCCTTCCGGTTTCTTTAATGTGGGTAAAAATGGATGAGTGAGCCGCTATTTGCGGTTTTGCTTCCAGACCAAGCTGGTGGGCCAGCACTCTTCCAAATCCGCTGGCATCTATTATAAAACGGGCGTGTAATTCAGAAATATTCCCGTTGGCTTCCTTGATCGTGGTTACCGAGCTCTTTCCTTTAAAATCTACTCTTAAAACTTCTGTATTAAAAAGGATCTCAACTCCTTGTCTCTTCACTTCTTCGGCCAGGATCATATCAAAGTCGGCACGGGGTACCTGCCAGGTCCAGTCCCAGCCTTCACCGTATTTCTTGCTGAAATCAAATTCCCCTACCTTATCTCCTTTAATAAATCTGGCGCCGAATTTCTTCTGAAATCCTGCTATTTTTACGGCTTCCAGCAACCCGGCTTCTTCCAGGTTATCCATGCATTGGGGGATAAGACTTTCGCCAATGCTAAATCTTGGGAAAACTGCTCTTTCAACAACTTTTACGTTAATTCCCTGATTATTAAGATAAGCGGCAGAAACCATACCCGACGGGCCGGCACCAATTATGAGGATATCTGCAATTTCCTTTTTCATTCCATTTCATTTGCGGGGTAAATATAGTACATTTGTTAAGAGTTTTTAACACAAACCATGCAATACCCATAACCCCAACCACAAGGATTTCAGGCTTATGCTCCACATTAAAAATGCCCTTGATTTTGATAATTTTTTCCAGGTACTTTTCCGGGACAGTAAAATAGAACTGGACCGCGAGGTGATGGACAGGATCTCCCGCAGCTTTGATTTTTTAAAGGAATTTTCTGAAAACAAGATCATTTATGGTGTAAATACAGGCTTTGGGCCCATGGCACAATACCGCATCAAGGATAAGGACCGCAAGCAACTTCAATACAATCTTATAAGAAGTCACGCCTCGGGAATGGGAAAACCTATGGAACCCCTGTATGTAAAGGCATTAATGCTGGCCCGGTTAAATACACTTTCACTGGGTAAATCGGGCATTCATCCATCGGCCGTATTGATCATGCAGGAACTCATCAATAAAGATATTACTCCCGTGATCTATGAACATGGCGGGGTAGGAGCTTCCGGAGATCTGGTGCAGCTTGCCCATCTTGCTCTGGTTCTTATAGGAGAAGGAGAAGTTTTTTATAAAGGCACCCGCAGGAAAACTGTAGATGTTTTTGCCGAAGAAAATATCAACCCTTTAAAAGTTGAACTTCGGGAAGGGCTTGCGCTTATGAACGGCACTTCGGCAATGACGGGAATAGGTATTGTAAATGTCATCTATGCCCAGCGATTGTTGAACTGGTCAATCTTTTGTTCGGCTGCGATCAATGAGATCGTGGAGGCTTATGATGATCATCTCTCTTCAGAATTAAACAGTTCCAAGTTGCATGTTGGTCAGCAAAAGGTGGCAGCTAAAATGAGAGATCATTTAAAGGACAGCAAGCTCACCCGGGACCGGAATGAGCACTTATACAGCGGAAAGAATCCCGAAAAAGATTATTTTAAGGAAAAAGTACAGGAATATTACAGCTTGCGCTGTGTGCCACAGGTACTTGGGCCTGTTTATGATACTATAGAATATACCAGAAATATTTTGATAGAGGAAGTAAACTCTGCCAATGACAATCCCATTATAGACGTTACCCGAAAACAGGTATATCACGGCGGGAATTTCCACGGAGATTACGTGGCTCTTGAAATGGACAAGTTAAAACTCGTGATCACAAAATTGAGCATGCTCGCTGAAAGGCAGCTTAATTATTTGCTGAACAATAAACTGAACAATATTTTACCTCCTTTTGTAAATCTGGGTAAACTGGGATTGAATTTTGGAATGCAGGGAGCGCAATTTAGTGCGGTATCAACTACTGCTGAAAATCAAATGCTGTCAACTTCAATGTACATTCACAGTATCCCCAACAATAACGATAATCAGGATATTGTGAGCATGGGAACCAATGCGGCTAATACCACTAAAACGGTGATCAATAATGCCTTTGAAGTTCTGGCTGTTGAAGTGGTTACCATTATCCAGGCGTTGCGATTCCTCGAGTTTAACGGGAAATTATCCTCCAAAACGAGGAAAAAAGTGGTGATATTTAAGGATATTATCCCTGAAATTAAAGAAGATATGCCGCTATCTGATACCCTGCAGGCGGTAAAGAATTATATCAAGGAGAATGAGGCTTATGAGGTGGGGAGTTAAGAAATTCAGGATTGTCCTTTCCTGCAAATTAAACTGAATTATTAAATGAAAAAGAAATACGCTCTGGTTACGGGAGCCTCAAGGGGCATTGGCAAGGCCATTGCCTTAAAACTTGCGACCGATCTCAAATATAATATTCTGCTTAATTATTATTCCAATGAAGAAGCGGCCCGTGAAACCCAAAAACTTATTGAGGCAGAAGGGGTGGACTGTGAAATTATGCAATTTGATGTAAAGGATGCAGAACAGGTAAGGACAAAACTTGAGATCTGGGCTGAAATGAATCAGGAAAGCATCATCGAGGTGCTGGTAAATAATGCAGGTATCACCAATGACGGATTGTTTCTATGGATGAAAGCTGAAGAATGGCACAATGTGATCAACACCTCACTAACCGGATTCTTTAATGTAACCCAGCCGTTGCTTAAAAACATGCTTACCAACCGATTTGGTAGGATCATAAATATTGTTTCGCTTTCCGGTTTAAAAGGCAAGGCGGGGCAAGTGAATTATTCGGCTGCCAAAGGCGCAGTGGTGGCGGCTACCAAAGCTCTCGCACAGGAAATTGGCAAACGCAACGTAACTGTAAACGCGGTTGCACCCGGCTTTATCGCGTCTGATATGACTGCCGGGGTAGATGAAAATGAACTGCGAAAACTCGTGCCGCTCAACCGTTTTGGAGAAGCCCAAGAAGTGGCAGAGCTTGTTACTTTTCTCGCATCAAAAAAATCCTCTTATATCACAGGGGAAGTCATTAATATTAACGGCGGATTGTATTCCTAACTATGGCAAACTGGCATGGGAAATCAAGAGGAACCGTTTTGGGATTGAAGATCTATGTATTCTTTATCAAAACTTTCGGGCTGTATTTCTCCTATTTTGTCCTGGTTTTTGTGGCGGCTTATTTTATAATTTTTTCCTTCAGCTCGACCCGCAGCACCTATTATCTTTTTAGAAAAAGGCTTCATTATTCCCCGCTTCGTGCTGCCCTGAATGTGTATGGCAGTTATTTTACTTTTGGGAAGATCCAGCTGGACAGGATTGCAATCGCATCGGGACTTCGACATAAATACACCTTTGAATTTGACGGAATTGATCATATAAAAGAGGTACTTCAGCAAAAAAAAGGCGGAATTCTTCTTACCGCCCATATTGGTAATTTCAATCTTGCCCGACATTTTTTTGATAATGAACATAACCCCGCGGTGGTAAACCTTGTGATGACCGATTTTGAACACAGGCAAATAAAGAATTACCTGGAATCTGTCACCGGGAAATCTACCTTAAAGACCATTGTGCTCAAGGATGACCTTTCCCATATTTTTAAGATGAAAGAAGCCCTGCAACGCAATGAATTGCTGGTTTTTGCTGCCGACAGGTATATGAAGGGGTCAAAAACATTTAAGCATAACTTTTTAGGCAAGGAAGTACAGTTCCCGCAAGGGCCTTTTAAACTCGCGGTAAGAAATTCAATTCCTGTTTTGTTTGTAAATATTATGCGGGAAAAGAATTTTCATTATCATTTTTATGCACGCCCGGCAGGGGAGGGTTTGAAAACCGGGAAAGAACTATTAAAATTGTATCTTGAGAACCTTGAAATGATGGTGATAAAATATCCGCATCAATGGTACAACTACTATGATTACTGGAATGACCACAAATAAAAACAGAACCTATGGATGGAGAATTACCTAAACAACCCTTTTTCTTTATAAGCCGGGTCCTTGATCTTATTCCCCAAAAACCGCCATTTGTAATGGTTGATACCCTTTTTGATTATACCGAACTTACAGGCATCACAGGTTTTGATATTCCCGAGGATAATATTTTGGTGGAAAACGGAATATTCTCTGAAGCGGGATTGATAGAACATATGGCACAGAGCATGTCCCTGCATCGCGGGTACCAGGGGTTTATCGCGGGCCTTAAAAAACCAAAGACCGGATTTATTGGCGTGATCAAATCGGTAGAAATTATGGAACTTCCAAAGGCAGGATGTAAGTTAAAAACCTATGTCGAGATCCTGCATGAGGTAATGAATGTAACTTCAGTTTCAGCCAGGACCCATAATGAGGATGGTAAAGTCATTGCGATTTCAGAAATGAAAACTGTTACAGTAGACTAATGCCGCACGCTGAAGCTTTAAAATCACGCACCACATTAAGGGTTCGCTTCCACGAATGCGATCCTTTGCAAATTGTATGGCACGGCAATTACCTGAAATATTTCGAAGAGGCCCGGGAGGATTTTTGCAGAGCACATGGTATTTCTTACCAGGATGCTAAATCCCACTCCATTGCCACCCCTATAGTAAAATCTATGTGCGAGCATAAATTACCGCTTAGGTATGGGGATGTTTTTGAGGTGGAAACTACCTATCTGGATTCCCCGGCAGCCAAAATGCACTTTGAATATAAGATCTTTAAAGACGAAAAAGTAATATGCACAGGGGAAACTCTTCAGGTTTTTATGGATGAAAAGGGGGAAATGCTTCTTTCATTCCCTGCATTTTTCTTAGATTGGAAGAAGAAAACCGGACTGCTATAAATGAAAGATCTTTACCTGCTGGATGACGTGATTATTTCACCTCTTGGATTTTCTACAGAGGAAAACCTGGCTTCAGTACGAAAAGGAATTTCAGGCTTGGAACTGCACAAGAATCATCGCTTTTCAAATGGGGAATTTTATGCGGGGATCATAGATAATACATTATTGCAACAAGCCTTTCTAAAAATTGGAAATCCCGATAAATTCACTAAACTGGAGCAAATGATGCTCCTGGCGGTGCATAAAGTTATAGCGACCAATCCCGGTTTAGACCTTAATGAAACAGCTCTAATTCTCTCTTCCACCAAAGGGAACATCGATCTGCTTGAAGAAAAAACTTCTTTTCCCAAAAACAGGGTGTTCCTCACAGAACTGGCAAAAGTTATTCAGGATTTTTTTGGTTTTAAAAACGAACCAATTGTGGTTTCCAACGCCTGTGTCTCCGGTGGACTTGCCCTTGCGGTTGCAAAGAGATTTATTGCGGCAGGCAATTATGAACAGGCGATCGTGGTAGGGGGAGACCTGGTTTCAGATTTTGTGGTTTCGGGGTTTAATTCTTTTCAGGCGATTAGCGCAACTCCCTGTGCGCCTTTTTCAAAAGATCGAAGCGGGATAAGCCTGGGAGAAGCTGCAGCGGCAATCCTTGTAAGTTCACGAAAACCCAAAAATTCACAAGTGGTTTCTCTTATAGGGGAAGCTACGGCAAACGATGCCAATCATATTTCCGGGCCTTCCCGTACCGGCGAAGGTTTGGTGATAAGTATTGAAAAAGCCTTGAGAAAGTCGGGGATCTCAGGAAATGAGCTCTCCTATATTTCGGCCCACGGGACCGGCACAATGTATAATGACGAAATGGAAGCGGTAGCGTTAAGCCGGCTCAACCTGACAAGCATTCTGGTTAACAGTTTCAAAGGGTATTACGGGCATACTCTGGGTGCATCGGCCTTACTGGAAAGTATTTTGACCAAACACTCCTTGTTGAAAAATGAATTATTCATCTCGCTTAATTTCAGGGAAGCCGGGGTTTCAATTCCGCTGAATATAATTACTGAAACGAGGAAAGAAACTCTTAGATACGCCCTGAAAACGGCCTCGGGTTTTGGGGGATGTAATCTTGCACTGGTTTTTAAAAAGGAAGAGAATGGAGTATAAAATAACCGGTTTTGTTCATATAAGAGATCAGCATATCTTCCTGGACGGCAGGGAAATATTTTCATCCAATGTTTCAAAAGATCCCGGGGATTTTCTCAAACAGGCATATTCCGAATTACAAATTTCCTATCCGAAATTCCATAAAATGGATGTTCTGTGCAAACTGGGAATCGTCGGAACTGAGGTTTTATTCAGAAATCACCAGATTTCGCCTGATACAGCCCTGGTATTTTCAAACGCCTCTTCCAGTCTGGAAACAGATAAAGATCACCGGAAGGAAATGAATGGAATTGTTTCTCCCTCCATTTTTGTGTACACCCTGCCAAATATTGTTTTGGGTGAAATCTCCATTAAACATAAATTACAAAGCGAAAATGTGTTTTTTGTTTCTGAAAAGTTCAATGCCGCATTAATTAAGGATTACACCACAGTATTATTGGAAAATTCCAACGTTCCCGCAGTGGTTTGTGGGTGGATAGAATGGAAAAATGCCGAATATGATGTATTTTTGTGCCTGGTTTCCCCGGAAGGTAAAATTAATTTTAACAGGGAAAATTTAGAAGAATTATACTATTTTCAAAATGAGCGATCTGCGAACTGAATTAAAACAAAGCATAATTGAACAATTGAACCTGGAGGAGCTGGAGGTAAATGACATTGCAAATGACGAACCCCTGTTTGGGAATGGCCTGGGGCTGGACTCCATTGATGCCCTGGAACTTATAGTTCTGCTCGAGAAAGAGTACGGGATCAAACTTGATGATCCTCAAAAAGGAAAAGAGATCTTTGTTTCAATTGATAAAATGGCAGAATATATAGAAGCTCACCGCACAACATAACCTATGAAGAAAGGAGTTGCCATTACGGGAATGGGAATTATTTCTTCTATTGGTAACAATGTGAAGGAAAATTACCGCTCGCTTACCAACTCCAGTGCAGGTATATCCTTCCCTCAAATTCTAAAAACCCACCACGCTAACCTTCCTGTGGGAGAGATAAAAATTACCAATAAAACCCTTGCTGAAATTCTGGAGTTACCGCTGAACCATTCCTATACCCGGGCCGCTCTATTGGGCGTTTTGGCTGCGACAGAAGCGATTAAGGAGTCGGGATTAAAAGAGGAACACCTTAGCAATACCGGATTTATTTCGGGCACCAGTGTGGGCGGAATGGATTTGACTGAAAAACATTTCAGGGAATTTAAAGATTCTGATGAAAACAGGCGATTTATAAGAGCCCAGCACCCCGGTTTTACCACCGGAAAAATAACTGAATATTTAGGGGTGGGGGGATTCACCTCCACCATAAGCACAGCCTGTTCCTCATCTGCCACGGCAATTATGCTGGGAGCAAGAATGATAAAGGCCGGAAAACTAAAACGGGTGATCGTTGGTGGTACAGATTGTCTAACAAAATTCACGCTGAACGGATTCAATTCGCTGATGATCCTATCTCCCGATAATTGCAAACCTTTTGACAATTCCCGCAGCGGACTCAATCTGGGTGAAGGTGCAGCGTATCTTGTTTTAGAGGCCGAAGATGTTCTTGATGGAAAGAAGGTTTTAGGCAGGATCACCGGCTATGGAAATGCAAACGATGCCTTCCATCAAACAGCTTCTTCCCAAGAAGGGGTAGGAGCTTTCCTGGCCATTCAAAAAGCAATGGATATTGCAGGACTTTTCCCCGGAGATATTGATCACATCAATGCCCACGGCACCGCCACCCTGAACAATGATCTTTCTGAAAGCAGGGCGATTTTACGCGTATTTGGTGAAAAAGTTCCGCCGCTTACTTCAACTAAAGCCTTTACCGGGCACACCCTCGCTGCAGCGGGAGCCATTGAAGCGGTGTATAGTTTACTGGCAATTCAAAATGATGAAATGTTTCCTACCCTGAATTTTCAGGAGGCTATGGAAGAAACCGGGATCATTCCTGTACTGCAACCTGAAAAAAAGGAACTGCGGAATGTACTTTCCAATTCCTTCGGTTTCGGTGGGAATTGCACCTCATTAATCTTCAGCAAGGATGAATAGGAGGATTTATATAAACGGGGTGGCGGGAATTTCGGCACAAACGGAAGAGGATGTTTTTTCAAATACTCCCCGCGAATACCATAGAAACATTTTTCCTGCTGTAACCCGGGATTACAAAGAATTCATCCCCGCGATGGCATTAAGAAGAATGTCTACTGCCGTGAAAATGGGCCTTACCGCAGCGCTTATCGCTTTAAAAGATGCCACTGTTGAGATGCCTGAAGCAATAATTACCGGAACGGGGCAAGGCTGCAAACAGGACACCGAAAAATTTCTGAATGAAATGCTGGATAAGGAAGAAACCTTACTTGCTCCAACTTCCTTTATACAATCTACCCACAACACCATTGGCGGACAAATAGCCCTCAACCTTAATTGCAATGCCTACAACGTAACCTATAGTCAGAATTCGGCTTCCCTGGAATTGGCACTGGCAGATGCCCTATTGCTTTTTAATGAGCAACCCGCGCCTGCAAATGTTTTGGTAGGAGGGGTAGATGAAATTTCAGAAAATATCACCTCTTTTATGTACCTGGATGGTCAGTTAAAAAAGGAGCAAATTTTAAATCTGGATCTTTTGAAAGCTAAAGGTGAAGGAACTATGACATCTGAAGGGGCTCATTTTTTCACAATTTCCTCCACAAAAAATGAGCAAAGCTATGCAGAGCTTCTCGATATCTCAGTTTTGAATGCTGAAGATCCTGAAAAGGTCTTATTGGGAATTGTAGAATTTTTAGAGCAAAATTCACTTTCTCCGGCTGATATTGACCTGGTGCTCCTTGGAAATAATGGAGATTCCCGGTTTGATAATTTTTACCACTTTTTACAAAAAGGAATCTTCAGGGAAAAAGCTCAGGTTGGCTATAAACACCTGGTGGGCGATTATGATACGGTTTCGGGATATGCGATGTGGCTGGGATGTAAAGTTTTAAAAAGAAAAGAGGTTCCCCAAATTTTGAGGTTAAATGAACAGCCCGCTCAAAAATTGAATAAGATCCTTCTTTATAATCAGTACCTTGGAGAAAATCACAGTTTAATACTTTTGGGATCCACGTGAAATTCAAAACCCTGAACAGAATAATTCTTTCCCTCCTGTTGGTAGGGGCATTTTTTTCTGCCTTTAATTATGTTTCTCCCTGGCTTATCATAGGTTTTGTTTTTGGTTACCTAAGTTTTGTTTTAATTGTCTCCACCAATGTTCAATTGGATTTTTTTGTAAAAGCTTTTCACCATAATCCTTTTGAAGAAGATGGCAGGATCGCACTTACATTTGATGACGGTCCCGTAGAGAACACCTTAAAGATCCTGGAAGTCCTGGATAAATATCATGTAAAGGGGAGTTTTTTTTGTATTGGGAAGAACATAGAAAAAAACCCTGAAATTTTTAAACTCATACTTGAAAAGGGTCATTTTATTGGGAACCATACCTGGTCCCATACCAGAAAAATGGGATTTATATCAACCCTTAAAATGGTTGAGGAAATAAAAAAATGTGATGAAATTTCCGAGAAAATAGGCGGGATTCGCCCTGCCACATTCCGGCCACCTTTTGGGATCATTAATCCTAAAACCAAACGAGCTCTTGAAATTACCGGGCATAAGGTTATTGGCTGGAATGTTCGCTCGTATGATGCAATAATAAGTTCTGAAAATATAGTCCTTAAAAGGATCATAAGAAAAATTAAACCGGGAGATGTTATTTTACTACACGACTCAAATGAACAAACAGTTGAAATACTGGAACAATTGTTGCTATTTTTGCAAAGCAACGATTACCGCCCCGTTCGGGTGGATAATTTATTCAACATAGATGCATATTCTTAAGACCCTTATTTTTTTATTTTCTGTCGCGGCCATTGGCCAGAACACTCCTCTTTCAGAACCTGAAATGAAAAATTTCACGCAGGGGGTAGCAATAGAGGCAAAGAACCTTGAAAGCCTTTCCAGTGATTTTGTTCAAACCAAGTATATACAGTTAATGCAGGAAAGTGCGGTAAGCAGCGGTAAACTTTATTATAAGGCCCCCAATGTACTTAAATGGGAATATTCATCTCCCTATAATTATATGATCCTTTTTAAGGAGAACCAACTGTTCATAAACGATAACGGTGATAAAAGCGTTACCAGCCTGAGATCAAATAAATTATTTGAAAAATTGGTGAGTCTTATTTCCGGTAGTGTAAACGGGAAACTCCTGGCAGACCAGGAGAATTTCGACATCAGTTTTTTCCGCCATGGGGAAAAAGTTTCAGCCGTAATAATTCCCCGCGATCAATCGCTTAAACAAATGTTCAGTGAGATCATCCTTATCTTTGGAAAAGATCATAGATTGAATTCAGTTCAACTTATGGAAGAGGAAGGGGATTACACCCAAATCGATTTCAAGAATATAAAATTAAATCAACAGCTGAACCCGGCAATTTTCGAAAATTAGCCGGATATTTCTTCCTCTGTTTTAGTCGCACCGTTTCTCCAAATTTCCCTATTTTAGTCAGCTAAAATAGGGTTTATGCTTTTAAAGGATTTTTATACGGTAGAGAATACCACCCAGGAAGGGGATATGTATTCTACAAAATTACATATCAATAAAGAGCATGAACTCTATAAAGGCCATTTTCCGGACAGGCCTGTTACACCGGGTGTAGTTCTAATGCAGCTTTTTAAGGAAGAAGCAGAGCGCATTTCAGGCAAAGAACTTCAGCTTCAAAAGGCTACCAACGTAAAATTCACCTCGGTAGTAGATCCAAATCAGGATGACCATTTGATCCTCAACTCCCAAATTACCGAAGACTCCCTGGGAATAAGCCTTAAAGGAACCGCAGAAAATAACAACGTCATCTCTCTAAAGATCAATGCGTTTTACAAAATAATATCTTAAAGTAACTATTTGGCCATTTGGGCATTAAACAGATAAATAAGTAATATTTTTGCAACAAAATAGTAAGGCTTGAGTACTTCACCCATATACCAATCGCGCTTTGAAAACCTGAATTGCTGTATTCTGGTTCCCACCTATAATAATCAAAAAAGCCTTGCAAGTGTATTACAGGACCTGCAACTTTATACCAGCAATATTCTTGTTGTAAATGATGGTTCTACCGATGATACCTTCCAAATACTTGAGAACTTTACCCATTTAGATCTTCACCATTTTCCTGAAAACAGGGGAAAAGGAGCAGCGCTTGACCACGGATTTAAAATGGCCCGGGACCTTGGTTACGATTATGCGATCACAATAGATTCAGACGGGCAACATTACCCCGATGATCTTGAAATATTCCTCGCTGAACTGGAAAACAGGGATGAAAATGCACCGGAACTTTTACTGGTAGGTGACCGCAATATGGGTCAGGATGGAATCCCTGGAAAATCCAGCCTTGGCAATAAATTTTCAAATTTCTGGTACCTGGTGGTCACAGGTACCCAACTCTCTGATACCCAAAGCGGGTACAGGCTTTATCCGTTAAAGATCGTTACCCCTATAAAACTTTATACTAATAAGTTTGAATACGAAATTGAGATCATAGTAAAGTCATCCTGGAGAGGAGTGGAGGTTAAGAATATTCCCATCAAAGTATTATATGAAGATAACAGGGTAACTCATTTCAGGCCATTCTGGGACATTACCCGCATAGTAATGTTATATATGTGGTTTGTGCTGGTGAGTTTCTTTTACATTCATCCACGCGATAAATACCGGCAATTTCGGGATAAAGGATTTAAAAGGTTCTGGAAGGAGAATATTATAAAAAGTGACGAGCCAGCCCATAAAAAAGCTACCGCGGTGGCCCTGGGAGTGTTTGTTGGAATTTCACCCTTTTGGGGATTACATACGCTAATAGTGTTTCTCCTGGCAGCAGTATTTAACCTTAACAAGGTTATAGCTTTTGTGTTTTCCAATATAAGTATCCCGCCACTTATCCCTGTTATAATTTATGCCAGTTACCAGGCTGGGTCTCTTTTAACAGGAAACGGATTTTCCTGGGAATTAAGCCTTTCCGATTTTGATTCGGGCACAGAAGTGTTGCAGGGACTTGGGCAATATTTATTGGGAAGCTTTGCACTGGCAGGATTTGTGGCATTCCTACTGTGGATTGTGTTTTATTTCTTATTTTCGGTGGCAAACCAAAAGCAGGTTGTAAAACTTTAAATGTTTAAACTCCATAAATTTATTATTAAGCAGAAAGCGCTTGCTTTTACTGTGCTTATACTCTTTTTGGGGTTAGCGGCTTTTCTTGCCTCATCCATTCGGCTTGAAGAAGATATTTCCAACCTTATTCCCGCAGGTGAAAAGCAGGATGTACTTAAAAAGATCCTTGCCAATACCGAATTTTCAGATAAGATAATAATTACCATCTCATCGGTTTCTGAAGAACCAGATCCTAATCAACTAACCCAATATGCCCAGGCATTTCTGGATAGTGTAAATCAAAAACTGCCCGATTATATAAGTGATATTCAGGGGAAGATACCTGAAGAGGGGATAAGGGAGATCTATGATTTTATTTACCAGAACCTCCCGCTTTTTTTAAATGAGACAGATTATACTGAGATCGCAACAAGGCTTGAGCGCGCAAGCGTTGAAAACAGAATGCGGGAGAATTATAAAAATTTAATCTCACCAACGGGATTGGTGACCAAGGAATTTTTATTCAAAGACCCACTGGCCCTTACCACCCTGGGATTAAAAAAGTTGGAGGAATTACAGGTTGAGGATGAATTTGAGTTGTATGACAATTTTTTGGTATCCAGGGATCACAGGCATTTGCTTTTATTTATATCTCCCAATCTCCCGGCTTCTGAAACCAGCAGAAACGCGATCTTTATTGAAGAACTTGAGGAGATCCAGCAAAACCTTAATCGGGAATACAGCGGAGTAAAAGGAGATTTCTTTGGGGGAGTGCAATACGCGGTTGCAAATGCCAATCAGATAAAAAAAGATATCAAAGTGACTTTGGGGATTGCGGGTATTATTCTCCTGCTCATCCTTATTTTTTACTACCGTAAGATCTACGTTCCCCTGCTCATTTTTATTCCCAGTTTAATTGGAGGGATCACGGCTATAGCAGTGCTTTTTCTCCTGAAGGGCACTATTTCTGCCATTTCACTGGGTATAGGGGCAGTGTTGCTGGGAATAAGCATTGATTATTCCCTTCATATTCTAACCCACTATAAGAACAATAACAATATCAAAAAGCTGTACCGCGATGTCACTGCCCCGGTCCTAATGAGCAGTACAACCACGGCGATCGCTTTTTTATGCCTGTTGTTCCTTAAAAGCGAAGCCTTGAAGGACCTGGGCCTTTTTGCCGCAGTAAGTGTTGTAGTGGCATCCCTGTTTGCTCTAATTCTAATTCCTGTCCTTTACCGTGCTCCTGAAAAAGAGGAAAGGAGAATAACCTTTATAGACAGGATAGCTTCCTATGATCTTCATAAAAAAACTCCCGTGGTTTTGATCATGATCGCCTTATTTATTGCGGGATTGTTCTTTTTTACCGGAGTAGGTTTTAATAAGGATCTTTCAGCAATTAATTTTGAACCGGAGGAGATAAAACTCAAGGAAAACAATGTAAAGGAAATAGCGGGGAAAGCGGCTAAATCTATTTACCTGGTATCCTATGGAAATTCTATTGATGAAGCCCTGGAAAACAATAACAGCCTGTATATGGAACTGGGCTCCCTTGAGAGAAAAGGAGAGATCAATTCCTATAGCAGCATAGGCGGGGTGGTGCTCTCTACGAGCACCCAACTTTCTAAAATTGAACAATGGAAAGAGTTTTGGACCCCTGAGAAAAAACAACTCATACAGCAAGATCTTATTGAGGGATCTGAACCTTTTGGTTTTAAGCCCGAAAGTTTTGAATCCTTCTACAACCTTCTTTTAAAGGACTTTGAACCTATTTACCTTGATGATTACAGGAATATTTCAAACCTGTATCTGGACGATTTCATCAAAGCGGGGGAAAATTTCGCAACGGTTACCACGGCTATCAATATTAAACCTGAAAATACCGAAAAGGTAATAGGAACTTTTGCCGATAAGCAAAATGTGGTGGTGGTAGATCGCAAAGAAATTAATGAGCGTTTTCTGGGCAATTTAAAAGGAGAGTTCAATAAGTTAATTGTGTACTCCCTCCTCGCAGTTTTCCTGATCCTGCTTTTATTTTACCGTACCCTGGAATTAACCCTGCTAACCCTTTTTCCTATTGGTATTACCTGGGTGATCACCCTTGGGATACTGGCAGTTTTTAATATCGAATTCAATATCCTCAATATTATTATTTCCACCTTTATTTTTGGGCTTGGCCTGGATTACAGCATATTCATAACAAACGCTTTCCTGAAAGAATATGAAACCGGAGTAAAGGTGATCAAGACCTACCGAACCTCCATTCTCCTTTCTGTAATAACAACCCTTTTGGGAATAGGAGCCTTATTTTTTGCTGAACATCCTGCCCTAAAGTCTATTTCAATTGTTTCTATTATTGGAGTGATCACCGCTTTACTGGTGGCATTTATAGTTCAGGGATTTATATTTCAAAAACTCTTTATAGACCGGAAGCATACAGGCAAGGCGCCTTTTACTTTTAGAAATTACCTCAACCCTTCTATTTATTCAAAAGGCGATGATAAATTATACTTCCGGAAAGAGGTTTATGATAATTACCGGTACAAAAAGGATTTCCCAGTAATTAAACGAAAATTTGAAAAGGAAAAGGAACGATATTTAAAGGTGGCTGAATTTCTAAACAGTGGTGATAACGTGCTCCACTATTCCTCTGGCAAAGGTTTACTTTCGGTTTATCTAAGGTATAAGAGACCGGGGATTAGGATGGTGGGGGTAGAGACAGATCCTTCAAAACTGCAAACCGCCTTAAATACCTTATCATCTTCAACCAACGAGCTGGAGTTTCTGGATAATTTGCCGGCAGACCGGCAATTATTCAATGCTTTTATTATCTCAGATATCCCACAGTTTGAAACTGAAACCGAACTTAACAGGATGATCGCCCGGGGTGCTGAAAAAGTAATTATTTTAAATAAGGATTATTCCTATCGCTGGATCATCGATCTTAATTTTGAGATCCTTTACAGGCAAAATGAAGTGGTGATCCTGCGAAAGGTTGATTAGGCGAAAGCAACGCAAAGCAAATGAATAACCGGGGTTTATATATTGTTTTTTCACTCTTGCTGGTATCGCTAAGTTCCTGTGGAGTCCAAAGATCGCTGGAAAACAGGCCGGACCTTTCGGATATTGAAAATATTGATACCCTTAGAACAAAACATAACGACAGCCTGTATACTCTTGGAAATAATTCTCTCCTTAAAAATCAATATGGCATTTGGGAATTATATGTGGAAGGCAATGCTCTTGAACGCGGACTTGCAACTGGAAGCCTCACCCGGGAGCTTATGCACATTCAGGAATGGGCTATTATGGAAAAAATTGAAAGCCTGGTTCCTGCCGGGGGTTATCAAAATTTTCTTCGGAAGGTGGTGACCTTTTTCAACCGCAAAATGTACCTGCACGTTCCTGAGGAGTACAAAGCCGAAATTTACGGGGTTTCCCGATTTGCTTTACCGGAATACGATTCTTTTGCCACCCCCTATGTGAGGTCATTATACCTTCACGGGGCACACGATATTGGTCACGCCCTGCAGGACCTTATGTTGGTAGGATGTACCTCATTTGCTGCCTGGGATTCCAATACCAGGGACGGGCAGTTATTGCTGGGCCGCAATTTTGACTTTTATGCAGGCGAGGAATTTGCCCGGGAAAAAATAGCCGCTTTTGTAAATCCCGATACAGGCCATAAATTCATGATGTACACGTGGGGCGGTATGATAGGAGTGGTGAGCGGAATGAATGAAAAAGGTATTACCGTAACCATCAATGCCGGAAAATCCAAAATTCCGCTGGTGGCCAAAACCCCAATTTCGCTGGTAGCTCGTGAAATATTGCAGTATGCTGCCACAACAGAAGAGGCCATCGCAATAGCCCGTAAAAGGGAAGTCTTTGTATCTGAAGCAATAATGGTTGGTAGTGCCGCAGAACGCAAGGGAATTCTCATTGAAGTTTCCCCTAATAATTTTGGGGTGTATGACGTGGGGAATTCATCAAGATTGATTTGCAGCAACCATTTTCAAAGTGAGGAATATAAGGATGACAGGAGAAATTTACAAACCCTGGAGGAAAGTCATTCTCAATATAGATTTAAAAAAATGGAAGAATTGTTGGACAGGGAATTAGCCCTCGATCCTCTGAAAGCTGCAGAAATTCTTAGGAATCGGGAAGGCCTGGCCGGAGAACCTCTTGGAATGGGGAATGAGAAAGCTATTAATCAGCTTCTCGCACACCACGGCATCATTTTTAAACCCGAAGAGGGCAAAGTATGGCTCTCTGCCAACCCGTATCAATTAGGGGCCTTTGTTGCCTTTGACATCCAGAAGGCATTTAAGCATTTTGCAAGCGGACCGCAGAAACAATCTGTTCTGGACCCTGAAAATACCATTCCGCAGGATCAATTCGTAAGGAGCAGGGAATTCAGGGATTATAAGGAGTTTCGTACATTAAGCCAGGAGGTAGCCCGGGCATTGGCTTTGAACCAGGATCCCGGAGAAGAAAAATTGCAGCGCATTATTCAGCTGAATCCGCACTTCTGGAGATCCTGGGCGCTTGCAGGAGAATATTATTATAAAAATAAAGACTATAAAAAAGCGGTAATTCATTTTAAACAGGCTCTTAAAAGAGAGGTTACCACCCTTCCGGATGAAGAATGGCTGGAGAAAATGATCAAAAAAAGTTACCGGAAAATTTAAAAATATGACCCATCCACATAAAGAATCGTTATCCCTCATCAAGGAATTGCAATGGTTACAGCTTAAAAAGCAACTGCTGTATCTTCAGTTGCATTCCCCTTTCTATAAAAAGATGTTGGCAAAAGGGAATATTGACATTTCTACTATCAATACTCTTACAGATTTCAGGAAACTTCCATTGACCACCAAAGAAGACCTGCAGGAGTACAATGAGGAGTTTATTAGTGTTCCCCGGGAAGAGATCATAGATCATGTAACCACCTCCGGAACGCTTGGGAAACCTGTAAGCCTGGCACTTAATAATGCAGATCTTGACCGATTAACAATCAACGAACTGGAATCTTTTAAAATTGCCGGGGTTCATAAGGAAGATGTGGTACAAATTACTACTACCCTGGATCGCAGGTTCATGGCAGGCCTGGCTTATTTTTTAGGTTTAAGGAAACTGGGAGCCGGAATTGTGCGCACAGGCAGCGGGTTACCACAATTGCAATGGGATTCTATTGAAAGATTTAAACCAAAATACATTGTTGCCGTACCATCCTTTCTGCTCAAAATGGTGGAGTATGCAAAGGAAAATTCTATAGATTATAAAAACTCCTCCCTAAAGGCGGCTATTTGTATTGGAGAACCGGTGCGTAAAATAGATTATGAACTTAATACCCTTGGGGAGCGGATAAAGGAATTGTGGGATATTGAAATATTTTCTACGTATGCCTCAACTGAAATGGCCACCGCCTTTACCGAGTGTGAATTCCATACCGGAAATCATGCGCAGCCGGAACTTATATTTTCTGAGATCCTGGACCAGGAAGGAAAGCATGTGATTCCGGGGGAAATAGGGGAATTGGTGATAACTACTTTACAAATGCAAACAATGCCGTTGCTGCGGTTCGCCACAGGAGATATGCTTACCTATACGGAAGAACCCTGCAACTGCGGAAGAAATACCCTGAGACTAAGCCCGGTGGTGGGAAGGAAGAAGCAAATGATCAAATTAAAAGGTACCAGCCTGTATCCTCAAAGTATTATTGAAGTCCTGAATGAAGTAAAGGAAATTGACATTTTCGTGATAGAGGCCCGCAGGGGCGAGTTGGGCATAGACGCTGTAACGGTAAAAATTCCCGATACCGTGAACCTGGAAAAGATCAAAATTCTTATAAGTCAATTCAAATCAAAACTGCAGGTAACTCCCGAAATTGAACTGGTGAGTCGCGGGGAAATAGAAAGTCTCAGGTTTCCCGATGAAAGCCGAAAACCTCAGGCTTTCAGGGATTTCAGATAAGTAAGCTCCTTTAAATCTTAATGCAGACAAGTACAATTTTTTCATTTTTAAGATTGGTGGTGAAGAAAACATAATTTTCCCCTCCATCTGCGATCTTTAATTCCTTCCTTAATTCCTCAACGGTTTTAGGAAAATTCCTCGTGGTTATGTTTGCCTTCTGTAATTTCGGGTGTTTTTTCAATATTTTTTTTGAATAGGGAAGAGTTTCGAGGATCTTAAAACTTCGGCCGGGAAAATCTTTCTTTTCTTCGCTGGTGAACAAATGGGAATTGGAATGAAGTTTACTGGTACCGGTTTGAGTTGCAACTTCAGCAAACATTCCGCTTTTCATCACTGCAGGATTGGGTTCATATAAATAAGTTCCCGGCAAACTTAAAGGCGCATCCTCAAAATTCCCGGAATAAACAGCATCAAATTTTACAGTCACTTCATTCTGAAAATTAATGGTTGTAACGAGGATCTCATCTGCCTGTTCTTTTTTAAGCTCCCAAAGCAGTTCCTTGATTTCATTGTTCACGGAAACTATATGTATGGCGCTAACCCTCTCCAGTTCCCGTAGACCGGCTTTCAGGTCGAGTAAGGGCGAGGTTTTAAGAAGGATCCTATTGGCCTTCTCAAAGAACAGGGAAAGATTTTCAGCAACATTGGGTGTGCATTGTTCCAGGAGAAAAACCTTGCCGCCATAATCATCACGCCTGGCGGGATCCAGATAGATAAGGTCGAATTTTTCAACAGTTTCTTTTAGATAGTTTATTCCGTCACCCCAAAAAGTGCTTATATTATTTCTACCCAGAACTTTAAAATTATGGGCAGCAATTTCAGAAAGACCGGGGTCCAGTTCGCAGTGGGTTACCGTCTCAAATCTTTCAGCAAAAAAGAAAGCATCAATCCCAAAGCCGCCGGTTAGATCTATCGCGTTTCTGCCGGAAACAAGCGAAGCCTTATATTTCGCAGTGATTTCAGAAGAGGTTTGTTCAAGATTGATGTTGGCAGGGAAAATAATATTTGCCGACTTAAACCAGGTGGGAAGTTTTTTTTGAGCCTTTTGAAGTCCGTTTATTTGTGCGGCTATCTCCTGAATGCTCACATCTGGAAAAGGACTTCCTTTAAGAATAAGAGTGGATAAATCCTTCCTGAGATTCTTTCTTATAAATTCCTGAACTTCGGGATGAAGGAGCGCTTTGTTCAAAGCAATTTGGTTTTAAAGGTCCCTTGTAAGTCTTTTCACGATCTTGTATTCGCTTAAGGATTCTTTGGCTATCACCTTTAAGGCGGTATAAAACGGCACTGCTACAACCATTCCCAATATCCCAAATAACAGTCCTGAAATAAGAATTACAAGAAATATTTCCAGGGGATGGGAGCGCACGCTGGCCCCAAAGATCAATGGCTGACTTATAAGATTATCTATTAATTGAGCAATTGAATATCCCAGCATAACATAGATTAGTTTAGGAAGTATGATCAATTGAAAATCTGCTCCCAGGTTGCTGGAGATCACAAAAAGCATCATTAAAATACCTGCAAATATGGGCCCGAGGTACGGTACCAGGTTTAAAATTGCACAAATGAAAGCGATGGCAACCGGGTTACTTATCTCAAAAATGCTAAGAAGCAGCAGGTAAAGTATAAACAGAACGGTAACCTGCATTGTTAATCCCACAAAATATCTGGATAACAGAATTTTTATCTTGTTAAAAACTCTCTGGAATTTATCTTCTTCACCTTTATTAGCAAAAACCAGGATACTGTTTAGCATCAACTTACTGTCCTTAAGAAGGAAGAATGAAATAAAAATGATAGAAAATACTGCTATAAGGGTAGCGCCAAGAATACCAAATACACTGTTCAGGAATTTAGGTATAATATTAATATCAAAACTTTTTGCTAATTCGCTTTGCTGGAGGCTTTCCAGTATATTGATATTTTCCACTCCCAGATAAGCGTTTATCTGGTCATTCATTTCATATATATCTTCCTTGAATGCATCAATGTCAATCCTGCCCAGGTGATAACTTTGCTCAATTATAATGGGTACAAACACCAGTATTATCCCTACAAAAACGGCTAATACCAGCAGGAGAACAATAATAACAGCTAGCTGGTTTGGTAATTTAAACCGCGATCTCAGAAATATTACAACGGGCCTGCCTATAAGTGAAATAACACCCGCTACCGCAATGTATACAAGTACAGATTGTATCTGGTAAAGAAAGTACAGAAGGAGAAAGATCCCCAGCAAAATACCTATTGCCCGTAATATTCCGTAAGAAAACGATTTTGAGTTCACCTGGTAAAGATATTATTTCTCCGCTAAGGAAGGAAGGGTTTTTGAAATTTCATAAAAAGCAATTCCCGCGGCCTGTGATACATTCATACTGCTGTTACGGCCAAACATTGTTATATGCACTTTGGTGGGGATTTTTTCCAGCAAAACCGGAGAAATTCCGTGCCTTTCATTGCCCACCACAAGGACTATTTTCTTTTCTTTTTCAAAGCGGAATGAATCCAACGGCATGCTGTCACCGGTTATTTCAAGAGCGATGGGTTTATAGGATTGCTCCACATAATGCGCAAGCGCTTCTACAGGATCTTCCCAATATTCATTAACTACTCTTTCCACAGTAGCCCTTGCTGTCCTTTTTAACCTATTGCTGTTAAGGTTTACCGGAGAACCGCAAAAGACTATTTTTTCAATATTAAATGCGTCTGCAAGCCTAAAAAGGCTCCCTATGTTGGCATCGCCCATTAAATTATCGGCAAGCAGGACGATGGGAAACCGGCGTACAGATGCTGTGTGCTCCTTATGGGAAAGTTGGGTACTCAATTCTCAAAAGCGTATTTAATAATATTTGCCCCCATTTGAAGGGCTTTGAGTCTCACCTCGGGAGGGTCGTTATGAACTGCGAGATCTTCCCAGCCATTACCCAGGTCGCTTTCATAGGTAAACAAAAGCACCAGACGCTCATTCTCAAAAATTCCAAAGGCCTGGGGCGGGAGACCATCGTGTTCATGAATTTTGGGCAAGCCGTTGGGAAATGGAAATGCAATACTGAAAATAGGGTGGGAGGCAGGGATTTCCTGCAATTCCCTATCGGGAAAAACCTTTTTTATTTCCTTTCTCACATATTCATTCATCCCGTAATTATCATCTATATGTAGAAAACCCCCGCTTAAAAGATAGGTTCTAAGATTGGCGGCTTCCTCTTCGCTAAAATACACATTGCCGTGACCCGTCATATGCACAAATGGAAACTGAAAAATATCTGTGCTGCCAGGGGTAACGGTTTGGGGCTTTGGTTTTATTGCTGCAGGAAGCTTTTCATTACAAAATTTAATTAGATTGGGAAGAGAAGTGGGGTTGGAATACCAGTCACCGCCACCCTGATATTTGAGCACAGCAATTTCCTGGGAAAAGGTACCGGGACCACCCAATAAAAATAACAATAAAATAACCAGGCTTTTCTTCATAGGAATAGGCTCAACGTCCTCTAAAAATAAGCTGAAAGATAGGAAATATTTTGGGGGCAAATTTTAAAAAAATGTTATAACGGTAGGGCCTACTTAGGCCGTATCTTCATTGGCGAGGGCTGCGGTATGGCAGGCGGCAATTGCGGCGGTTTCAGTGCGTAGTCGGCTTTTACCCAGGGTTACCGGGATCCAGCCTTGTTGAAGGGCAAGGTCTATTTCGGCCGGGGTAAAATCGCCTTCGGGACCTATAAGGATGATCGAGTTTTCCCCCGGTCTTAATTCGTTTTTAAGGGATCTCCGTTCTTTTTCTTCCTCACAGTGGGCAATGTACTTTTTACCCGGCAATGAAGAAACAATAAAATCGGCTAAAGAAATGGCTTCATTAAGCCTGGGAATTCTAAAATGCAGCGATTGTTTCATGGCGCTTTGCAAAACCCGTTCATAACGCTCATTTTTAATCTGCTTCCGCTCGCTGTTGCCGCAAATTACAGGGGTTATCTCGTGCACCCCAATTTCAGTGGCCTTTTCAAGGAACCACTCGTAGCGGTCATTCATTTTGGTAGGTGCTACCGCCAGGTGAACATAATAATTGGGCTCTGCCTGTTCTTCAACTTTTATAATTTTTGCAATGCACTGTTGGGAAGAGACGGTTATGATCTCTGTGGTGAACAAAAATCCTTTTCCATTGGTTACATTTAAAATGTCTCCTTCATTCTTCCGAAGAACTTTTACAATATGCCTGCTTTCTTCTTTGGGAAAAATGATCTGGTTATCGTTTTCAGAAATTTCAGGATGATAGAATAACTGCATAGCTATATTTTATAACGTGCCTGGGCTGTTACTGAAAGATCTGTGAATTCTCCCTGTAAATATTTATAATAACCCACTATCCCAATCATCGCTGCATTATCTGTGGTATATTCAAATTTGGGAACGTAAGTTTTCCAGCCGTATTTCTTTTCAGCATCATGCAAAGCCTTTCGTATCCCGCTGTTGGCTGAAACTCCGCCACCAATTGCAATTTGATTGATCCCGGTTTGTTTTACGGCTTTTTTCAGCTTATCCATAAGAATTTCAACTATGGTATATTGAATAGATGCGCAAATATCATCCCGGTTCTCTTCAATAAAATTGGGATTGTTTTTTACTTCCTTCTGAATAAAATATAATACCCCGGTTTTTAGTCCGCTAAAGCTGAAGTCAAGTCCGCCTACTTTGGGTTTAGTGAACTTAAAGGCCTTCGGATTTCCGGTTTTGGAATATTTGTCAATTAATGGCCCACCGGGATAAGGAAATCCAAGGATTTTGGCGCTTTTGTCAAATGCTTCTCCAACTGCATCATCAATGGTCTGGCCAATTACTTCCATTTCAAAATAATCGGAGACCTTTACTATTTGGGTATGGCCCCCGCTTATGGTCATGGCTAGAAAAGGAAAGGTGGGTTTAGAGAAATTTTCCTCATCTATAAAGTGAGCAAGAATATGGGCCTGCATATGATTTACCTCTATCAAGGGTATATTTAAACCCATAGAAAGGGACTTTGCAAAAGAGGTACCCACAAGTAAAGAACCCATAAGCCCGGGACCTTTGGTAAAAGCAATTGCAGATACATCTTTTTTGTCGATATTTGCTTCGGCTATGGCCTGATGTATTACAGGAACTATATTTTGCTGGTGAGCGCGGGAGGCAAGTTCCGGTACCACACCACCGTATTTTGTATGAACTTCCTGGGTTGCAACAATGTTGGAGAGTAATTTATCGTTATGAAGGATTGCCGCAGCGGTATCGTCACACGAAGATTCTATAGCAAGGATGTATATATTTTGGGAAGTCATTAATTAAAAAGGGGCATAATAAATGTTTCTATTGTGTACAAAGTTATAACATAAAAGCATATCAAAAAATTCTGGAAAATACTAATCAGGACAGTCGTTGCGCTGCTATTGGTTTTCGTGTTTTTATTGATCATTTTCTCCATACCCGCGGTACAAACTACCGTGGCGAAAAAATTGACGAATTCTATCAGGGAACGGTCTGATGTTAACCTATCTGTGGGCAGGGTAAGTTTTTCCTATTTTGGAAAAGTAAAACTAAACCAGGTTTACGTAGAAGACCACCACCAGGACACTCTCCTGTATGCCCGCGAATTGAATACCTCTCTCCTTAGCTTACGAAATTTAATAAACAACACGCCCAATTTGGGAAATACCACTGCCGATGGTCTTAAAATTAAAATGATACGGTATAAGGGAGAAGAAACAGATAACCTAAGTATTATACTTGCCAAACTAAGAAAAGAACCCACAGGGGAACCAAAACCCTTTGAATTATTTATAAGGGATATTTACGTAAAAGACGGGTACTATACCTTTATTGATGAAAACCTTGAAGTTCCGGTAATCCTGGAATTTAAAGATCTGAATTTACAGGCCGAAGATTTGAAGGTTGTAGATAGTGATTTTACAGTGTCTATCAACACCCTGAGTGCCCGGGAAGTTTCTGGGCTGGAAGTGGTTCATATGAGCACTCAATTCTCCTATAGTCCTACCCAGATGGTATTTCAGGACCTGATCCTGGAAACGCCAAATTCATACCTGGATGCCAACCTGGCGCTGGATTATGACAGCTTCGCAAATTTCACCAATGAGGTTGAAATAGTCGGGAATTTCAATGAGTCCAAATTTTCAACCAACGACCTCCGGCTTTTCTATGAACCCTTTGGCGAAAATGAAAATTTAATTATAACCAGTACCCTCAAAGGGACCCTCAATGATTTTACCCTGGATAAATTACAACTTGCGGGGATGGACCGCAGCTATGTAGATGGAAAAATAAGGTTTGAAGGGCTCTTTAGTGCAGAGATGGAAAAATTCAAAATGACGGGGGATTTTGGACGGCTAGCCACAAATTATTATGACCTTTCAAATTTATTGCCAACAATCCTTGGAAAAAACCTGCCGGTAACCCTAAGGGATTTTGGAAATTTACAATTAACCGGTCTGGCTACCCTAACTACAAATTCCCTGGATGCAGATGTTTTTATTTCCACTTTGCTGGGAACGGCAAAGGCAGATATTGTGATCAATAATTTCACAAATACGGCCTCTACTACTTACAAGGGAGAACTCGAGGTAAACAATTTTAATCTTGGAAGATTGCTTGACCAAAAAGATCTTGGAAAAACAACATTCGATCTTTTTGTGGATGGAAAGGGTTTTACCGCAGAGAGTGTGAATACCCAAATACGCGGAAGGATCTCCAGGATCACCTACAATAACTACCAGTACTCCAACATACTTGTTATGGGTACGGTGAAGAATTCGGTATTCAACGGAAACCTGGTTTCCCAGGATAAGAACCTGCAAATGGAATTCAACGGATTGGTTGATATCTCCAGAGCCGAAAATATTTATGATTTTGAGGCATCTATTGGCTATGCAGATCTTAAGGAACTAAATTTTATTTCCCGGGATACCATTTCCATTTTAAAAGGAGATATCATTATGAACATGCAGGGAAACAACCTGGATAATATCTACGGAACGATCCTCTTGGCCAATACCACTTACCAAAACCAGAATGACCTTTATTATTTTGATGACCTAAGTGTAACTTCCTCATTTGATGCCCAGGGAATAAGGACCATTGCCGTTAATTCCCCCGATGTTATCAACGGGCAGGTGACCGGGAACTTTAAGGTTGCAGAGGTAGGCGCATTGATCGAAAATTCAATTGGGAGCATTTACACCAACTACCGACCCAATATTATTACCACCAATCAATACATGGAATTCGATTTTGATATTTATAACAAGATCGTGGATGTATTTTTTCCTGAAATAACCCTGGCCCCCAATACCTTTATACGGGGTAGGGTAGAATCTGATGAATCTGAGTTTCGCCTCACTTTCCGGTCTCCAAAGATCGAGGCCTTTGGCAATATGTTACAGGACCTTAATATTCAGGTAGACAACACCAACCCGCTATACAACACCTTTGTGGAAGCCGATAGTGTATCTACGAGTTTTTACAATTTTTCTGAATTCAGCTTAATTAACGTTACCCTGCGCGATACGCTTTTTATTAGATCTGAATTCCAGGGAGGAAAACAAAATAGCGATGTTTTTAATTTAAACCTATTTCACACGATCAATGAAGACAACAAATCTGTAATAGGTATCCAGCGATCTGATATTACTTTCAAGGACAACATTTGGTTTCTTAATGAAAACAGCAATAGAAGCAATAAGATTGTTTTTTCCAATAATTTTAGAGACCTGGTTGTAGACTCGCTGGAGTTAACACATATGGGTGAAAACATTCGCTTAAGTGGCGCGATGAGGGATTCTACCTATAAGGATTTCAAAATAGATTTTGAAGATGTAGACATAGGAAAGATAACCCCGGATATTGACAGCCTTTCTATTGCAGGGATTTTAAACGGGAAACTTCATCTATTACAGGAAGACGGTGCATTTTTTCCAAATACTGCCCTGGAGGTGGAAGGACTTGAACTGAACAATATTCCTATGGGCCGTCTGGATATAGCGGTAGACGGGAATGAGGATCTAACCTTTTATAATGTGGATGCCCGTCTTAGCAGGAAGGGCTTTGAATCTATAAGTGCTCTTGGCCAGATAAACGCGGCCGGGGATAATCCTACCATAGACCTTGAAGTCGCCTTGCGCAATGTGAATTTGGCGGCCTTTAGTCCGCTGGGGGGAGATGTCATTGATAATTTACGGGGGTATGCCTCTGGCGATGCTACAGTTACGGGAAGTTATATAAACCCCGATATTACGGGAATGATAGAACTTGAAGATGCGGGGTTCAGGATCCCATATCTCAATATAGATTACAATTTAAATAATATAGCCACTATAGATCTTACCCAGCAGCAATTTGTGTTTGATGACGTTGAATTGCTGGATATTAAATACAGGACAACCGGAGATCTTGCAGGAACGATCTCACACAGGAATTTCAAGGAATGGTTCATGGACCTGGAGATTAACGGAGACCGCATGCTGGTTTTGGATACCCAGGCCGAAATTGATGCCCTTTATTACGGAACCGCCTTTATAGACGGGGAAGCTACCATAAAGGGGCCTACAGATGAGCTGGTTATAAATGTAACCGCAGCTACCGAGAGGGGAACAATTTTCAAGATCCCGTTGAGTGATGCCGAATCTGTGGGAGATAATTCTTATATCCATTTCCTTAGCCCTGAAGAGAAAGCCTCAAGGCTTGCGGGGATAGAACTGGAATTGCCTGAGGTTAAAGGTCTGGAGCTTAATTTTGACCTTGACATTACCAATGATGCTGAAGTTGAAGTGGTGGTAGACCAAACCAGCGGTAGTTCCTTAAGAGGCCGGGGAGCCGGAAACATGCTTATTGAGATCAACACCAATGGAAAATTCAATATGTGGGGAGATTTCGTGGTGTATGAAGGTGTTTATAATTTTAAATATGCAGGCCTGGTACAAAAGGTTTTCAAGGTACAGTCCGGCGGAAGCATTAACTGGAACGGTAGTCCCATTCAGGCTGAACTGGATGTAAGTGCGATCTATGAGATTGATGCCAACCCGGCTATCCTGCTTGAAAATCCTTCTATTAACCGAAAGATCCCCGTAGAGGTGGTGATCCTTCTACAAGGCCAGATCGCCCAACCCGATATCACTTTTGATGTACAGTTCCCCAATGCCAGCAGCGCCGTGCGCTCTGAACTTGAATACCGAATGGTAGACAGGGCCACCAGGGAATTACACGCGCTATTCCTTGTTACCCAGGGATCATTTTATACCGATTTTGCTATTGGCCAAAATGCCTGGTCCGGTACCCTTGTTGAACGGGCTTCCAGCCTAGTAAACGATATTTTTGCCGATGAGGATGGCAAATTCCAGGTAGGTGTAAATTATGTACAGGGAGAACGTACGCCAGACCAGCAAACTGTCGACAGGTTTGGTTTGACCCTTAGCACCCAGATAAGCAATAGAATACTCATCAATGGAGCAGTTGGTGTGCCGGTAGGCGGGGTTACAGAATCTGTTATTGTGGGAGACGTAGAAATACAGTTCCTGCTTAATGAGGATGGTTCTTTGCGGGCAAAAGTATTTAACCGGGAAAACAACATTCAGTTCATAGGTGAAGAAATTGGGTTTACCCAGGGGATTGGACTATCCTATTCGGTAGACTTTGATACCTTTAAGGAGTTGATAAGAAAAATAATGAATCGGGAAGCTCTTAAGACCGAAGAGGAAGAGATGGAAGAGACTTCAGCCAAATCTGTAGCGCCGGATTATATTGTTTTTCCTGAACAAAAATAAGCTATTGGTGGTTTAAATTTCGGTTAATTTAAAACCCTAAGTCTTCAGATAATATTATACTTTGTAATTTTAGCTCATAAATTTTTTAGATGGCAAAAGGAATAAAACGAATAGGAGTTATAACATCCGGTGGGGATGCCCCGGGAATGAATGCCGCAATTAGGGCAGTTGTTAGGGCTTGTGCCTATTATCATACAGATTGTGTTGGATTTTACCGCGGGTTTCAGGGAATGATAGACGGCGATTATGAAGAATTGAATGCCCGCAGCGTTAGAAACATTATTTCAAGAGGAGGGACCATATTAAAATCGGCAAGATCCAAGGAATTTCTTACCAAAGAAGGCCGGCAAAAGGCAGCAGATAATCTTAAGAAAGCAAAGGTAGATGCGATGGTCCTTATAGGAGGTGATGGTACTTTTAGAGGTGGGAAGATCTTTTGGGAGGAACATGGAATTCCCGTAATTGGCGTTCCCGGCACTATAGATAATGATATTTATGGTACTAATTACACCATAGGATATGATACCGCTTTAAATACAGTGGTAGAAGCCATAGATAAAATAAGAGATACTGCCAGTTCTCATAACAGGCTGTTCTTTGTGGAAGTTATGGGTCGCGATGCGGGGTTTATAGCACTAAACAGTGGGATAGGTGCCGGTGCAGAAGAGATCCTTATTCCTGAAGAAGACCTTGGCCTGGACCGCTTACTGGATTCCCTGCAAAAGAGCCGACGATCTGGAAAAACTTCAAGCATTGTGGTAGTTTCTGAAGGAGATAAAATAGGCAAGAATGTTTTTGAATTGGCCGAATATGTAACCAATAATCTGAAAGATTATGATGCGCGGGTTACCGTACTTGGTCATATACAAAGAGGAGGGAGCCCTTCCTGCTTTGACCGCGTGCTGGCAAGTCGTCTTTGTGTAAGGGCGGTAGAACTGCTGCTTGACGGAAAAACAGGTTTAATGGTTGGCTTTGTTAATAATAAGGTGGAATCCTGCAGCCTTGAAGAAGCCTTAAAAAGCAAACCAGATTTCAATAAGGACCTATTAAGGATTTCAGACATTCTATCTACTTAAAATGACAATAGCAATTATTGCCCATAACGGGAAAAAAGCCGAGATGGTACAGTTCTTAAACGAGAACCGGTCTATCCTTGAAGCAAAAGATATTAAATTGATCGCCACCGGCACTACGGGTCAAAAAACCGAAGCCGCCGGTTTTGAAGTTGAAAAACTGCTCTCCGGCCCCCTGGGCGGGGACGCCCAAATTGCCTGCAGGCTGGCAGAAGGGAAAGTAGATATGATCATTTTCTTTCGTGATCCTCTGGACAAGCATCCGCACGAACCTGATATTTTTATGCTTATGAGATTGTGCGATGTGCATGATATTCCGCTGGCCACAAATCCCGCAACCGCCAAATTGTTAATGAAAGCTATTTAACCGCAATAGCGCTTATTTCAACATTCACGAATTTCGGCAAATTTGCAACTTCTACCGTCTCGCGGGCAGGAGCCGTTTCAGGATCAAAATATTTCCCATAGATCGCATTTATCCGCGCAAAATTGTTCATATCACTTATGAAAATGGAGGTTTTGATCACATTATCAAAAGTCATCCCGGCTTCCGTAAGAATAGCTTTTAGATTCTCCATTACAAGGGTTGTTTCATCTTCCAGATTCTCAATTTCCAACTCGTTGGTAGCGGGATTGATAGCAATTTGCCCGGAAGTATACAGCATATTTCCCGAAAGTACTGCCTGATTGTAAGGTCCTATTGGATTGGGTGCTTGGGAGGTTTTAATGATCTTTTTCATGAAGTTTTATTTTGAGATTATCTGGTGTTAGGTTCTATCTTTATTCAGAAACAAAAAATAAAAGTCAACTTTTCATTCCCGGATTCAGGGTATTTACGAAGATAACAAATCTTCACATTAAAAATCTTACCTGAAAAAGATGGTTAGAGTCTGCGATCCGGTTCACGGCGTTTATCGTATTTAATATCGCTAAGAACGCTGGATTTGATCCCAATAAAGAAATTCCAGGAAGCTAAGTCGCTAAACGGGATCCAGTTAAAACTCATTCTCCAGCTGTCCAGATCCCTTTGAAAACGCAATTGGGTATAGGTAAAACCACCTTCTTTGATATCAAAACCGGAAGAACCTCCAACTACCCATTTTGGAGCTATTTCTATATCGCCCGAAAACATAATTGAGTGGGAAGAGATCTCATTTTGCCTGGCCATATTATTGTAGGTCATGGTATATGCAAGGCGTAGATTCCAGGGGATCTTATAATTGTACCACTGGTCATTCTTGCGCTCTTCATTCCCCTCAAAAACATCTTCTTCATCTGTGAATTTTCCGTCAATGTCTATTCCCTTTCCAAAGAGGTCATCCGGTCTACCACCACTACGGAAGGTTTCATTATCCAGCTTGTCCTTATTTTCTTCGCCTCCTGCAAAGTCCTGACTGGAGAAATTATAACCGAAACTTACATTGGCCATGGTAAACCTGAAGAGGCTTCCGCCATTGTTAATATTAAGCTTATCTATTCTCCGGTTGTTGTTATCAAGGGCATATATATCTAAATTGGCCGCTACATTCACATCCAGTTTGTTCTGAATAATGGGAATGCTTCCCCGCACATTAAGCGGAGCCAGTCTTAGGGAATCTCCGGCAAGATTATATGCAGTACTAAGGTTAAAATTGCTAAGCAATGTGATCTTTTTGGGTTCAGTTGCCGTACTGTCCCGGTCCCTTACTTTTGCCTCCAGGTTATTGCTTAGATTTAATCCTATTGAACTTGAAAAATTTTGCCCGGGCGGGGAGTAAAGCGAACCCTGGAACCTGGAGTAGGTTTCAAACCTGTTAAGCGAAGGGTCCTGCTCATTTATGATCTCATATTGGTCATAATATTGATCAAAGGCAGGGTTTACATTATAGCTTATTGAGGGCCGCATTACATGGCGAATAGCCTGGTATTTTTTGTCACTTCCAAAATTTACAAGCCCGTAAATTGTTGTACCAATATTTGTACTGAAATTGTAGCTCCTGAAGGAATCAAATCCGCTAATAGTATCTACCACAACAACCCTGCGCTGTACAGGGTCATATTCCCTGTCAAAAGTTTTAAAAACCCAGCTCTCTATATAATTCGCGTTTGCGCTAACGCTGAAATGTTTTAATATTTTAAAGTTGGTAGATATTGGAATATTATGCTGGGCTCCAAAATTGGCGTCCCTGAACATCTCCGGCTTGAAGAAAAGAGAGTCAAAAGTTGAAATTCGGTTTTCACCCCTCACACTGTATTGTAAATTAATGTTTTGTATCATTCCTTTTTTAGAACCAAATTTTGGTGCAAGAGGGTAAATACGTCCCATGCTGGCCTGTACGGTGGGAAGGGTCATTTCAATTTGTTTGGTATTTATGTTTTGCTGGTGCCTTGCAGAGATGCTGTAATTTATTTGTGGTTCCCCGGCAAATGTTTTGGAATAGGAAACATTGGAACTCATTGTGTTGTTTAAACGATTTGCAGTGTTTGTCTGGTTCACAGATTCCCTGTAATAATTACTGCTTCCAAGGTTTACAGAAGCCGAAAATTGAGAGGAAGGGTTGGCTTTGGCATCCTGGGTATGGGTCCACTGGAGGTTATAGTTTGAACTTTCTGAAAAATCGGGAAACCCACGTTCACTTATCAATAGGTTCTCATACCGAAGGTTCACATTCCCCCTGAACTTATAGCGTTTGGCATAACTGGACTGGGTCCTTAAGCCATAACTCCCGTTGGTATAATAATCTCCCAGCACCAGAAGATCTGCATAATCGCTTATTGCAAAGTAATACCCCCCATTTTGTAAAAAATATCCCTGGTTATTGCTTTGACCAAAGGAAGGGAGAATAAATCCTGAAGTTTCCTCTTCGGTAAGGGGAAAATATCCAAAGGGCAATCCCAGCGGAGTGGGAACATCGGCTATGTACATATTTACAAGACCGGTAACGATCTTTTTCTTGGGAACAAACTTTATTTTTCGCGCATAAAAGAAATAATCGGGGTCCTCATCATTTTCAGAAGTTGTGAACCGCACATTCTGCATAAAATAAACCGAATCGTTCTCCCTTTTGGTAATCTCCCCCCGCACCTTAAAAGCGCCTTCTGTGGTTCGGGAATTATAAACAAGGGCTTTTTGGGAGGTAAAATTAAATCTAATGGAATCTGGTTCTACAGTATTCTGAGCCTGTGTAAAAATAGGTCTTTGGGAATATGCGCCTGTAGAATCCGGGATCCCGTAGGCATTGACCTCATTCTTTTCATTATCTACGATGATGAGCCCCGCCGTAATTACCATATCTTCATAGGTGATCTGGGCCTGGTCATACAGATACATTCGGTTTTCCTTTGGACTAAGCCGCATATAGTCTGCCGCCTGGTACTTCACAACATCGGTAAGTAGCCTGGGACGTTTTATGGTATCTCTTTTTACAGTATCCTGAACAACAATTTGGGGGCGGGGGGTAAGGGAATCGGTTACAACCGCTATCGAATCTCTTTGTGCTTCTATGCGAACCTCATTTCCGGTTTTTATTTCCTGAGCCCATAAATGAAGAGGTGTTAGGAAGACAAAAACAAATGAAAAAAGAGTATAAAGTGAGTTTGTTCGCAATGCTATATGTGCTATTTTTGTAAAGAATGGCCTGCTTTTTGAATAACCAAAATTACATTTATTTTTCAAGCTTCCTTTTGGGAATCAAAAAAAATAAATCAATAAAATAATCGCCCTAACCGTACCGTTAAATACTTATGAAAACGAACTTACTAAAACTTTTCGTATTAATTTTTACAGGATTTATATTTTCAGCAGCAACCCCGGCGCAAAACACCCCGCCAAAATCCAAATTTATAGTTGTTCTTGATGCCGGTCATGGCGGTCATGACCCCGGAAACCGCGGGGGAGGATTTTTTGAGAAAGATATCGCCCTGAATATAGTTCTAAAAATAGGAAAGGAATTAGAGAAAAACTCAAATTTTGAAGTGATCTATACAAGGGATAAGGATGTTTTTGTTCCCTTGGATCAACGGGCAAAGATCGCAAATAAGGCTAAGGCAGATCTTTTTATTTCGGTTCATTGTAATGCCCATTCATCCCAGGCTTATGGGACAGAAACTTTTGTTCTTGGGCTTAGAAGGAGCAACGATAATTTTGAAGTAGCTAAAAAGGAAAATTCAGTGATCTTCCTCGAGGAGGATTATGAGATCACCTATAATGGTTTTGATCCAAATTCCCCCGAGTCCTATATTGGACTAGCTTTAATGCAGGAAGAATACCTTGATCAAAGTATTTTACTTGCAGATTTTGTGCAAAAGAAATTCACCAATGATCTTAAAAGAAACAACAGGGGGGTGAAGCAAGACGTTTTCCTGGTTTTAAGGGAAACCGTTATGCCAAGTGTGCTTATTGAAACCGGGTTTTTAACCAACCGTGAGGAAGGCCCCTATCTTAACAGTGCTGCAGGGCAAGCAAATATGGCTGATGCCATAGTAAAAGCTGTTATGGATTACAGTCATTCAATTAACATGGCTACCCTTGATAACTTCGCTGAAAATTTACCGGTAGAAATAATTCCTGCAATTGAACCAAATGACATTTATGACGGCATCACCTTTAAGATCCAGCTTGCGGCGAGCTCAAAGAAAATAGACCCCAAAGCTTCCAATTTTAAGGGTTTGACTCCGGTTTTTCGTGAGAAAGAAGATAAGTTGTTCAAATATTACTACGGGGCAACTTCCAGTTATTCCCAGATTCAGAAACTTCACTCTCAGGCAAAAGCTAAAGGATATCCCACAAGTTATATTGTAGCTTTTAAGAATGGTACGAAGATTACAGTTAATGACGCGTTAAAAAGCCAAACTAAATAGGTCTACTTTCCTATTTTTATTTCTAAATTTGTACCTATACTAAAATTAAAAGCTTTTGGAATATACTAAAGAGATTAAAACCGGTATTCTGGCCGTTGTGGCCATTTTAATACTAATTTTTGGATACTACTTTCTCAAAGGACAAAATCTCTTAGACTCAAGCCGCACTTTTCATGCGATCTATGCAGATGTTGAAGGTCTTTCAACTTCATCTCCCGTGACAATCAACGGTCACAGGGTAGGACAGGTCACTAAAATTGATTTTCTTGATAAAACAGGACTGCTGGTTGTAACCTTTACAGTTGATTCAGATTTTGAATTTTCCAAGAACAGCCTTGCCCAGATCTATGGTGGGGGTATCATTGGCGGAAAATCTTTAGGGATTGTTCCTGAATATGAACTAAACCTCAATGCAAAGACGGGAGATACGCTTCCCAGCGATATTGAAGAAGGGATCATGGAACTTGTAAATGAGCGTCTTACCCCACTTCAAATCAAGGTGGAAAGAGCCATAGTAAGTGCCGATTCCCTGCTTACAGGTTTTAACGAAGTTTTAAATCCTGAAACAAGGAATAATATAGCCAATACTTTTGAGGATCTTGCTGAAACCGTTAGGTCCCTGAAAGAAACTTCCCAGAACCTAAGTGGGATCATAGGAGGGAATTCTCAAAAATTTGATCGCACCTTTACAAATCTGGAGGAAACATCTGCCAATTTCAATAAATTTTCTGATACCCTTGCGCAAATGAACCTAAGCGGGATCACTGCCGATATTGAAAAAGTTATTGCCGATTTTGAAAAGGTCTCCAATAAACTTTCTTCCGGGGAAGGGACTGCCGGCAAGTTGCTGAATGATGATGGAATTTATGATAACCTTGACCGGGCAACAAAACAAATGGAACAATTGCTACAAGACATTAAATTGAATCCTAAACGATATGTGCACTTTTCAGTATTCGGTAAAAGTCCGGGGCCATATCAACCTCCACGCGATTCCTTAAAATAGTCAGTTATGCAACTTATTTCCCAAATTGTTTTTGTTATCGCCCTGGTAGCCGGTATCGCTTTGTTCACCCGCAACATACGCAGGATAATTCGCAACATAAAACTTGGTAAAAAAATAGACCGCACCGATAATGCGGGGGAACGTTTTGCAAAAATGGCCAGGGTTGCCTTTGGGCAATCCAAAATGGTAAAAAAACCCTTCTCGGGTTTTCTTCATATAATCGTATATCTTGGTTTCATAATAATCAATATTGAAGTCCTTGAAATAATTATCGACGGTATATTTGGCACCCACAGGGTCCTTTCTTTTGCAGGAGCAACCTATAATTTCCTCATTGGAGCCTTTGAGATCCTTGCGCTACTTGTTTTATTGGGTGTTATTATTTTCTGGACCCGAAGGAATATTTCCAATATCTACCGTTTCCTTGGAAGAGAATTAAAAGGCTGGCCAAAGAATGATGCCAATTATATTCTTTATTTTGAAATGGTATTAATGTCATTGTTCCTAATAATGAATGCGGCCGATCTTCAGTTACAATTAAATGGTGACGCATATTATTCAAGAGCCGGCGGGATCATAGGATCTTTTCCCGTAAGCCAGTTTTTATTGCCTTTATTGGAGGGATTTAGTAATGCCACTTTAATAATTATTGAAAGAACTGCCTGGTGGTTGCACATTTTGGGTATATTGTTTTTCCTGAATTACTTATATTATTCCAAGCATTTGCATATCCTCCTTGCATTCCCCAATGTTTATTTCTCAAAATTAACTCCTCAGGGCAAATTTGACAATCTGGAGGCAGTGACCAATGAGGTAAAATTAATGATGGATCCCGCAGCCGATCCTTATGCCGTTCCTGCAGAAGGAGAAGGAGCTGTGCCTGAAAAATTTGGAGCATCAGATGTTATGGACCTTAACCAGGTACAACTTTTAAATGCCTATACCTGTACCGAATGTGGAAGGTGCACCGCAGAGTGCCCTGCCAACCAGACAGGAAAGAAACTTTCACCCCGTAAGATAATGATGGACACCCGTGACAGGATGGAAGAGGTGGGAGAGATCATCAATAAAAAAGACAAATTTGAAGATGACGGGAAGCAACTGCTGGACAATTATATTTTAAGGGAAGAACTCTGGGCCTGCACCACCTGTAATGCGTGCGTGGAAGCCTGTCCTATTGGGATAGACCCACTGTCTATAATACTGGATATGAGGCGTTACCTGGTCATGGAGCAAAGCGCAGCTCCCAATGAATTGGCAATAGCAATGACCAATATTGAAAACAACGGAGCCCCCTGGCCCTATAATCAAATGGACCGCTTGAACTGGGCCGATGAAAAATAGATCCTGAAAAGGATAAAGAAATATTAAAGCATCTAAAGCATACAACCAATGGCAGAAGCAATAAAAGTACCTACAATGGCTGAATATATGGCCGAAGGCAAAAAACCCGAAGTTCTTTTTTGGGTTGGTTGCATGGGAAGTTTTGATGACCGCGCAAAAAAAGTAACCAAAGCCTTTGTTCGTCTTTTACATAATGCAAAAGTTGATTTTGCAGTTTTGGGGACTGAAGAAAGCTGTACCGGTGACCCCGCCAAAAGAGCCGGAAATGAATTTCTTTTCCAGATGCAGGCTGTTACCAATATAGAAGTGCTGAATGGTTATGAAATTAAGAAAGTAGTTACCGCTTGTCCGCACTGTTTTAATACCCTTAAAAATGAATATCCTGCCCTTGGCGGCAATTATGAAGTAATGCACCATACCACCTTCTTGAAGGCATTACTGGATGAAGGTAGATTAAAGGTAGAAGGAGGAAAATTCAAAGGGAAACGAATCACTTTTCACGACCCTTGTTATCTGGGCAGGGCCAACAACGTCTACGAGGCTCCCCGCGACCTCCTTCGAAAACTGGAGGTAGAACTTGTGGAAATGAAAAAATGCAAAAAGAATGGCCTTTGTTGCGGTGCCGGAGGAGGGCAAATGTTCAAGGAGCCAGAACCGGGAAACAAAGACGTTAATATTGAACGTACAGAACAGGCTATGGAAGTTAAACCTGATATCATCGCTGCCGGATGTCCTTTTTGTAATACAATGATGACAGATGGGGTTAAAAGCAAAGATCAGGAACAGAACATTCAGGTAATGGATGTTGCCGAAATGATAGCCAACGCCCAGGACCTTTAATTCATACTTTTTTATTAACAGGTTAAGAGGTTAATTCTTCATATTTAACTGGTACTATATTTGAAGCTATCCCGTTATTAAGGTAGCTTTGTAAAAATATAACCTCAAATAATATGTTGATACCCTTTAATGAACTTCCAGATACTTCACGCGTATGGATCTATCAGGCCAACCGCTCTTTTTCAGACACTGAACTTCAGGAGATTACAAAAAAACTCGAAGAATTCGTTTCTTCATGGGTTGCTCACGGAGCCAATTTAAATGCCTCTTTTGAAATTAGGTATAAACGTTTTATAATCATTGGTCTTGATCAGGCCTTTAATGCTGCCACCGGTTGTTCTATAGATGCTTCAGTAAATTTTATTCAGCAACTGGAAAAAGATTATAATGTAGATCTTCTGGATAAAATGAACGTGAGTTATAAGCAGGGAGAACACGTAGCATACAAAAACCTTGTGGATTTCAGAAAAATGGCAAAAGAAAAAGCCGTTTCCCCAAATACCATTGTTTTCAACAATCTGGTAAATACCAAAGCCGAATATATGAACGAATGGGAAGTTCCGGCATCCGAAAGCTGGCACAACCGATTCCTAAAATAAATGAATGCAAAGCCGTCTGTTTTATTTTCTTTCAGTAACAATCCTCCTGTTAACAGCTTCGGGTATGTATGCCCAGCCCAAGGACCCGCTTGCTACGACCGATTACGAACAGCAAAGGGCGTGGGTAGATAGTATTTATTCCAATATGAGCCTTCAGGAAAAGGTAGGCCAGCTCTTTATGGTAGACATCTTTTCCAACCGATCCCGGGCTGAGACCAACAGGATCAAAAAGCTAATAAGCGACCAGCATATTGGCGGAGTTATTTTTTCCAAAGGCGGGCCCCGGCAGCAGGCAAAACTTAATAATGAATATCAGGAACTTTCAAAAGTTCCCTTACTCATAGGTATGGATGCAGAGTGGGGCCTGGCCATGCGCCTGGATTCCACCTTTGCCCTTCCCTGGAATATGACCCTTGGCGCTGTGCAAAGTCTTAAATTAATAGAAGAGGCCGGTGCATCTATTTCCCGTCATTCCAACAGGTTAGGGGTTCATATTAATTTTGCACCTGTAATAGATATCAATACAAATCCCGATAATCCAATTATTGGAAACCGGTCTTTTGGAGAAGAGAAGGATAACGTGACAGAAAAAGCGGTTGCTTTTATGAAGGGGATGCACAAGGAAAATATTTTATCCAGTGCCAAACATTTTCCGGGTCATGGTGACACCAATTCCGATTCTCATAAAACCCTTCCCACCATTTCCTTTTCAAGATCCCGACTGGAAAACATAGAGCTCTTTCCATATTACCGGTTAATAGAGGAGGGGGTAAGCAGTGTTATGGTTGCCCATCTCAATGTTCCGGGATTGGAATCAAAAGCTGGTATGCCATCCTCATTGTCCCGCACCATTGTTACTGATCTTTTAAAAGACCAGCTACAGTTTAAAGGGCTTATTTTTACAGATGCCTTAAATATGAAAGGGGCCAGCAATTACAAAACCCCGGGGGATATAGATCTGGCAGCCTTTCTTGCGGGAAATGATGTTTTGCTTATTTCAGAAAATATTCCAAAGGCCAGCCTGAAAATTACTGAGGCGTATGATTCCGGAATAATTACCGAAGAACGCCTTGCCCATTCGGTTAAGAAGATCCTAATGGCAAAGTATAAAGCTGGTTTGCACCAATATACTCCCGTAAACACATCTAATTTAATAAAGGATCTCAATACAATAAAGGATGATGTACTTTATGAAGAATTGGTAGAAAATGCCATCACTCTTATTAAAAACGATATGGGGGTGGTTCCGGTTAAAGATCTGGACATTAAAAAAGTGGCCTATGTGAAATTTGGAGATGATAACGGAGAGCCCTTTTTAAATCAGCTTCGTAAGTATACGCGGGTAGATCAGGTTACGGCGCGCAACCTGGATGAAATGCTCGAAAAATTAAAAGCGTATAATCTTGTAATTATAGGCTTTCACAAATCAAATGCTTCCCCATGGGCAGGATATAAATTCAGCAAAGATGATCTAACCTGGATACATGAGATCTCACGACAAAATATAAGCCTGCTGAATGTTTTTACCCGTCCCTACGCTTTGACCGATCTTTCGTCAAGTTCTATTGAAGGGGTACTGGTTGCATATCAAAACAGTGCGGTTGCGCAGGAAAAGGCGGCCCAGATCCTTTTTGGCGGGCTGGAAGCCAGGGGAAAACTTCCTGTTAGTGTAGGAGAGGAATTTCCCGTTGGCACAGGATTTTTTACGAGATCGTTAGACAGGTTATCTTATGGGCTTCCGGAGTCGGTGGGAATGAATTCTCTCAAACTCACAAAAATAGATTCCCTTATCAATGTTGGTCTTGCCGCAAAAATGACTCCGGGAATGCAGGTTATGGTTGCCAGAAAGGGAAAGGTTATATACCAGCGCAATGCAGGGTATCACACCTATGAAAAAAGAATACCGGTAAGCGACACCTCTATATATGATCTCGCTTCCTTAACCAAGATCCTCGCCAGCCTGCCCCTCATAATGCAACTGGAAGAAAAGAACGTTTTAGATTTTAACTCGCGTTTGGGCGACTTCATGCCTTATTTTAAAGGATCAAATAAGGAAAATATTCGTCTGCAGGATATGTTACTTCATTATGGCCAGTTAAAATCCTGGCTCCCTTTTTATGTCCCCACAATTGACCGGGCAACAAAAAGACCTTCAGTAAAATATTACCGGGAACAGCCTATAGAAAATTTCAATATTCCCGTAGCCGAGAATATGTTTATAAGGAATGACATAAGGGATTCTATTATGGCGATAATAAGGGACAGTGAGCTGGAAAAGAAAATTGGGTATAAATACAGCGATCTACCCTTTTATATTATGAAATATTACCTGGAAGATCATCATAGTTCTAACCTTGATTATCTAACCCAAAAAGAAATCTATAAACCCCTGGGGGCAAATTTAACCTCCTTTGTCCCGCTTAATCACTTCAATATAGACCAGATTGTTCCTACTGAAGAGGATAAATTATGGAGAAGGCAATTGGTGCAGGGATATGTTCATGATCAGGGTGCAGCCATGCAGGGAGGAATTGGAGGCCACGCAGGACTTTTTAGCACGGCCAATGATGTGACCAAAATAATGCAGTTATTTCTCAACGGGGGAAATTATGGTGGTAAGCGCTATCTTAAGCCCGAGACCCTTGAAAAGTTCAATACCTGTTATTATTGTGATGAAAATGTAAGGAGAGGCGTTGGTTTCGACAAACCACAGCTGGGAAAAGCGGGGCCAACCTGTGGTTGCGTTTCCCTGTCCAGTTTTGGGCATTCCGGTTTTACCGGAACTTTTACCTGGGCAGATCCCGAAGAGGAAATTGTTTTTGTATTTTTATCAAACAGGACCTTCCCCGATGTTGATAACAGGAAATTGATCCAAAGCGACATCAGGGCAAAGATCCAGCAGGTTATTTATGATTCCATTGAGTTCTAAAACAACTCTTTTTACTGTATTTAATAATTCTCATTAATGAAAATAGCCATTGTATGTTATCCCACCTTTGGTGGTAGCGGGGTAGTTGCTACCGAGCTGGGAATGGAACTTGCCAAAAGAGGTCACGAGATCCATTTTATTACCTATAGTCAGCCGGTAAGACTGGAGCAGCTAAACAGGAATATTCATTTTCACGAAGTAAATGTACCAGATTATCCCTTATTCCATTACCAGCCCTATGAGCTTGCTCTTAGCAGCAAACTGGTAAATATGGTCAAACTATATGGAATAGAAGTTTTACACGTTCACTACGCCATCCCACATGCCTATGCGGGATATATGGCCAAAAAAATGCTTGAAGAGGAAGGGATCTATATCCCCATGGTCACCACCCTTCATGGTACCGATATTACCCTGGTTGGGAACCATCCATTTTATAAACCCGCGGTAACCTTTAGCATTAACCACAGTGATGTGGTAACCTCGGTATCGCAAAGCCTTAAGGAGGATACCCTCAATCTTTTTAATATTACGAAAAAGATCTATGTAGTACCCAATTTTATTGATGTTGACCACTACCTAAAGAATTTCACCGACTGCCAGCGTACCCTTATGGCCGATGATGACGAACTTATAATTTCACATATTAGCAATTTTCGACCGGTTAAGCGCATAGCCGATGTTATCAGGATCTTTAACATAATAAGCAAAGAGAAAAAGGCAAAACTCATTATGATAGGGGAAGGTCCTGATAAAGAGATGGCAGAAAACATGGTTTATAAACTTGGAATTCAGGATAAAGTGTTATTTGTGGGCCAGAGTAATGAAGTGGATAAGATCCTTTGTTTCTCAGATCTGTTTTTACTCCCATCAGAAAAAGAGAGTTTTGGACTTGCTGCCCTGGAGGCAATGGTTAACAGTGTTCCTGTTATCTCCACCAATACCGGAGGTTTACCGGAAGTAAACATTGACGGCATATCCGGCTTTTTAAGTGAGGTGGGCAATGTGGAAGAAATGGCAAAGAATGCGCTTACAATTTTAAAAGACCGGGAAACACTTGATAAATTTAAAAAAGGAGCAAGGGAACAAGCTAAAGTATATGATATCCACAAAGTGGTACCTGTATATGAAGAGCTGTATGAAAAGGCATTAAGGGAAATAAAAAAAAGCGTAAAAATTTAATTTTTACGCTTTTTAAATAATATTTAGAAAGACTAGAATTGGTATCTGATACCTAATGCGATATCCGGAGAAAAAGGATTTAGTACATCATAGTCATTAAATCCAAATTCAGGACGGAAATCAAGTGAGATCAATAAAGGAATATCAAAGTTATACTCAATTCCTATATTACCTGCACCAAATAAGAAAGTTCCATCATTTCCTCTTCTGTCAAGATGACGCTTATCTTCTACACTTCCAACACCACCACCAACACCAACATACCAGTTAAAACCACCATCAATATTCCATACCCATTGGTAAAGAGCGGCAAGTTTAAAGGCATCAAAATTACTGTCATTTCTCCAACCCAGGTCTAATTCCAGCCTGTTATTGTTGGTTCCAAGAGCGCGTTGGTAAGAAACTTCGGCACCAAGACCGTCTCCACCTCCAAAACGCAAACCAATTGCATTATCTGCTATTGTTTGAGCCTGAGAAGTTATACCAAAGCCTATTGCAAAAAAAGCTAATAAAAATAATTTTTTCATAAGAGTTGTTTTTAATTTAATGGCAAATATAAATGTTAAAATTATATGTTAACACCCTGTAAAGCCAATGTATTGTTAATAATCACCAAAATATCTGTTAAGCCAAAATCAATAATAGTTGTATTTTTAACCCCATGATGCACCCAGATCTTAAAAAATTGGCAGAAGCCCTTGAAGGTGAACTTCTTACTGACAAACTATATAAGAGTATTTATGCCACAGATGCTTCGGTATACCGCGAGTTGCCATTAGCCGTTTGTTTCCCGAAATCTATAGATGACCTGAAGCAACTTATTGAATTTGCTGCAACTAATGCCATTGGGCTTATTCCCCGCACTGCAGGGACCTCGCTTGCAGGACAATGTGTAGGAAGCGGTATTGTGGTAGACACCTCCAGGTATTTTAACAAGATCCTGAAAATAGATCTTGCAAAAAAGGTGGCGGTAGTTCAACCCGGGGTGATTCGGGATGACCTGAACCGTGAACTGCGGGAATATGGCCTGTTCTTTGGTCCTAATACCTCCACCTCGAACCGGTGTATGATAGGAGGAATGGTAGGAAATAATTCCAGCGGTACAACCTCTATAAAATATGGCACCACGAGGGACAAGCTTTTAAGCCTGAAAACCGTTTTAAGCGATGGGAGCGAAGTTGAATTCTCCTCCCTTTCTTCTGAAGAATTTCAACAGAAGATAACGGTAGGAGGTGTTGAAGGAACAATTTACCGGGAATTGAACCAACTTTTATCCCCTCCAGAAGTTCAGAAAGAGGTAAAAGATAAATTTCCACATAAGGACATTCACCGGCGCAATACCGGTTATGCCGTTGATGAATTGATCCAAACTGAAGTTTTTACCCCGGGCGGCGAAAATTTTAATTTATGCCGACTTCTTGCCGGGAGTGAGGGAACCCTTGCCTTTACAACAGAGATCACCCTGCAGCTGGATGCGCTACAACCGCCGCATTCGGCAATGATCGCCGCGCATTTTTCTACAATTGAAGATTGTATGCTTGCAGTGGTTCCTGCCATGGAAAGTCCCCTGTACACATGTGAAATGATGGATAAGGTGATCCTTGATTGCACCAAACAAAATTTAAAGTATAAGGAGAACCGGTTCTTTATTGAGGGTGACCCCAAGGCAATTCTTATGCTGGAATTACGATCTCATTCTACTGAAATTTTGCACAAGGAAGTACATCTCCTTCTTGACAGACTTGAAAAAAGCAATTTAGGCTATGCGCTGCCCATTTTAATGGATGAACAAATAGATCTTGCCCTGGAATTAAGAGCCGCCGGCTTAGGTCTTCTGGGGAATATGATAGGCGACAGGAAAGCTGTGGCCTGTATTGAGGATACTGCCGTAACTCTTCCGGATCTCGCCAATTATATTCTTGAATTCTCACAAATAATGAGAGATCACGGGCAGGATGCAGTTTATTACGCCCATGCCGGAGCGGGCGAACTTCATCTAAGGCCAATTCTCAACCTAAAAAAGAGCAATGATGTTGCCCTCTTTCGCAAAATTACAGAGGACGTAGCAAGCCTTGTGAAAAAATACAATGGCTCCTTAAGCGGGGAACACGGGGATGGCAGGCTAAGAGCAGAATTTATAGAATTCATGATTGGCCCTAAAAATTATGAACTACTCCGGCAGGTTAAGAACATCTTTGATCCAAAGAACATTTTTAACCCGGGGAAGATAATTGATGCTCCCCCAATGGATAGCTCCCTGCGATATGTACCCAACAGGAAAGAACCCGGGATCAATACCATCCTGAATTTTGATGATTCCCAGGGAATCCTTAGACTGGCTGAAAAATGCAATGGGAGTGGAGATTGCCGGAAATCTGTTGAAGCGGGAGGAACCATGTGCCCAAGTTACCGGGCAACTAAGAATGAAAAGGATACAACCCGGGCGAGGGCAAATGCCCTCAGGGAGTTTCTCACCAATTCAGATAAAGTCAACAAGTTTGACCACGAAGAATTAAAAGAGGTGTTTGACCTGTGCATAAGCTGTAAAGGCTGCAAGAGCGAATGCCCCTCAAATGTTGATGTAGCAGCTTTAAAGGCCGAATTTCAATACCAGTATCAAAAAAGTAACGGAAGATCCTTAAGGAACAAAGCTTTTGCTAATAATGGGAAAATGAATAAGCTGGTTTCAGGCATTCCGGGAGTGGCCAATTTCTTTTTTGGAAATGCGATAACTTCCTCACTGGCAAAAAAGATAATGGGTGTTGCCCCCCAAAGGGAATTGCCTAAACTTTCAAAAACATCCCTTGCTGCGTATTATAAAAAGAATAGAGACCGACTTAAAGTTACTTCTCCCATTGCAACTGTTTATTTGTTCAATGACGAATTCACCAATTACCTGGATTCCCCAATTGGAATAGATACTTTGGAACTATTGAGCAAACTAAACTATCAGGTAGAAATCTTGGATAATCCGGAAAGCGGACGAAGCCACATTTCAAAAGGTTTTCTTGAAGAAGCAAAGGACCTTGCCAATAAAAATATTGAACTGTACAAGGAAAAGATTTCAGCTACCAGTCCTTTACTGGGTATAGAGCCTTCAGCAATACTAAGCTTTAGGGATGAATATTTAAGACTGGCGAATGATCCTGAGGATGCCGGCAACCTGGCTAAAAATTGCATGTTGATGGAGGAATTTCTTAAAAAGGAAATAGCGGTTGGAAATATTAAAGAGCATTCTTTTACTACCAATTCAAAAATTATAAAGATACATACCCATTGCCATCAAAAAGCTTTGTCAAATTCGGCTGTTACCTTTGACATCCTGAATTTTCCTGTGAATTATAAACCCACCATCATAACTTCAGGCTGCTGCGGTATGGCCGGCTCATTTGGATATGAAAAAGAACATTATGAAATAAGTATGAACATTGGAGAGCAGAGTCTTTTCCCCGCGGTTAGGAAATCTTCCCCCGAAACAATTATTGCGGCCAATGGGACAAGCTGCAGGCACCAGATCTTTGATGGTACTAAAAGGAAAGCTCAGCATCCCGTAAGTATTTTAAGGGAGGCTTTGATTTAAGTATTTTAAAAGGAATGAGCATAAAAGAATTAAAACAAATCTCACCTGCGTGCCGTGCAGGTGGTTTTAATTTTATATTTTCCCGACCGGGAAAGCTTCCCTCATAAACTTTAATTACATTTTAAAATATGTAGTTAAAAAATTACATTTGTTCAAAATCGATTTTATGGCCGGAAATTCCTTCGGAACAATTTTTAGACTTACCACCTTTGGAGAATCTCACGGTACGGCTATAGGTGGAATTATAGATGGTTGTCCTGCCGGAATTATGCTCGATCTAAAAAAGGTCCAGGATGAACTGGATAAACGCCGCCCGGGGCAGTCGGCCATTGTCACCCAAAGAAAAGAACCCGATACAGTTGAATTCCTTTCAGGGATCTTTGAGGGGAAATCTACAGGTACTCCAATAGGGTTCATTATTAAGAATTCCAATCAAAAGTCGGCAGATTATTCTCATATACAGGATTCATACCGCCCTTCCCACGCAGATTATACCTACGATGAGAAATATGGCATCCGTGATTATCGCGGGGGAGGTCGTTCATCTGCCCGGGAAACCGCCTGCAGGGTTGTGGGCGGAGCAATAGCTAAACAAATAATTCCGGAGATTTCCTTTTCCACTTTTACACATTCAGTAGGGGATATATACATCAAAAAAGAGTATCAGGATCTTGATCTAAGTTTGATAGAATCCAACCCGGTGCGATGCCCCGATCCACATTCCGCAGAAAAAATGGAAGCTTTGATAAGGGAGATTCGCTCCCAGGGTGATACCATTGGTGGAATTGTTCAATGTATTATTAAAAATGTACCCAAAGGGCTGGGAGAACCTGTATTCAATAAATTGCATGCTGAACTGGGAAAAGCGATGCTTTCCATCAATGCTGTGAAAGGATTTGAATTTGGAAGCGGTTTTCAGGGAACAGAGATGAAAGGCAGTGAGCATAACGACCTCTTTAACAGCGATGGGAGCACTGTTACTAATTTAAGTGGTGGAATTCAGGGGGGAATATCCAATGGAATGGATATTCACTTTAAAGTGGCTTTTAAGCCGGTGGCAACCATTATGCAAAAACAGCCTACTATAAATACAAAAGGAGAGCAGGTTGAAATGCAGGGAAAAGGGAGACATGATCCCTGTGTAGTACCCAGGGCCGTTCCTATTGTGGAGGCTATGGCGGCTCTTGTGCTTGCCGACTTCTTTCTACAAAATAAAACTTCAAAAATATAAAGCCGAAATAAATCAGAATGAAAAAATTAGCACTGCACTGGCAGATTTTATTGGGAATGGCCGCGGGGGTGATCTTCGCTTTACTTCTTTCAAATTTTGACTGGGGTCCCGGTTTTATAAGTGACTGGATCAAACCTTTTGGAAACATTTTTATCAATGCTTTGAAGCTTATTGCGGTACCACTTATTTTGGCCTCTCTTATAAAAGGAATTTCAGACCTTAAAGACATTTCCAAGCTCTCCAAAATGGGGACGCGAACAATAGTTACTTATATTATTACAACGATAATAGCCGTATCTATTGGACTAACTATGGTAAATGTGATACAACCGGGGAATGCAATTACAGAAGAGACCAGAAATGACCTTCTAACAAGTTATGCCGGGGACGCATCAACCAGAATACAGGACGCCCAACGTCAAAGGGATGCCGGACCATTACAGGCCCTGGAAGATATTGTTCCAAGCAACATTTTTGCGGCGGCCAGTGACAATGGAAATATGCTGCAGGTTATCTTTTTCGCAATATTTTTTGGCCTTGGGTTGATCCTGATCCCGGAGAAAACCGCTAAGCCTGTAAAGGACTTTTTTGACGGATTTAATGATGTGATCCTTAAGCTAATAGACCTTATTATGTTAACTGCTCCTTACGGTGTATTTGCCCTGTTGGCCGCATTGGTAGTGGAGTCTCCAAGTACAGATCTTTTTGCCGCGCTAGCAATGTACGGCCTCACCGTTATTATTGGGCTTGCTTTAATGATATTATTCTATGTTCTTATCGTCTGGATATTTACCAAAAATACCCCGGCCTTCTTTATAAATGGTATCGCTCCTGCACAACTTCTTGGTTTCTCAACCAGTTCAAGTGCCGCCACTTTACCGGTAACGATGGAAAGGGTAGAAGAGCATATGGGAGTTCATAAGGAAGTGGCAAGTTTTGTTCTACCTATTGGTGCTACCATAAATATGGATGGAACCAGTCTTTACCAGGCAGTGGCAGCGGTATTTATTGCGCAGGCTTTTGGAATGGATCTTTCATTTGGAGTACAGCTTGGAATCATAGCTACCGCCACCCTTGCATCTATAGGATCTGCTGCGGTTCCAGGAGCGGGGATGGTAATGCTTGTGATTGTGCTTGCTCAGGCGGGCATACCCGAAGCAGGTCTGGCTTTGATATTTGCGGTAGACCGGCCATTGGATATGTGCAGGACAATGGTGAATATCACAGGAGATGCGGCAGTATCCATGCTTGTGGCGAAATCTGTAGACAAATTAGGACCTCCCAACGTTGTGGAATGGGATGATAACTATCCTCCCAAAAAGGAAGAAGAAGTAATTTCTAACCGGGAAAGGGAATAAAAATTCTCCTGGATCTTATTCCAGAAATTTCGCTTTGAGTTCGGGGGTGGGGATCATACATTCATCTTTCTTTCCAAACCATTTATAGCGGTTTTTTGCAATGATATCATAAACCCCATTGCGAAACCCCTCCGGTAGAAAAGAAAAATACCTTAACAGGGAATATCCTCCTGTGAGATGTTTTGATATTTCAAGAGCTGCAGTAGACTTTTCATAATAGGCTATTCCCGGTTCTATTAGAATAATGGAGTCCATTGCCTCCGGATCTATTCCTCTTTCAGTAGTAAGTTTCCGGCCCACCTCGCTTTGAAGTGAGGCAAATCTAAATACATCGTTCTTATCCCGTTCAATTATTAATTGTACCGAGTCGTTACACAGATTGCAAACCCCATCAAAAAGGATGATCTTCTTATTTTTTGGAATAATTTCCTTCATAAATTATTTCTTTTTCATGGCCTGCACCAGTTCGAGCTGGTCCATAGAAACACTGGTGGTGAACATCCCGTAGTTTACCACGGCCTTTCCTTTTTCTATGGTGTCTATCGTGCCAACAGATTTTCCGTTCTCGAGACGCACGCGGTCTCCTATTTTTAGGATGGCTTTGGATTTATTGGCTTCCAGCTGTTCCTTAATAGCAACTTTTTTCTTCTCCTCTTTCTTACGCTCCCTAATTACCTGAACCTGTACTTCGGCCTCTTTCAGGACCTCTTTCTCCTTCACCTTTTTTACTTTCTTCTCTACAGGAGTCTCTTTTTTACGCTTGGAATTTTCTATTTCAACGATCTTGAGGAATTCCCCAATAAGGTCCTTTTTCTTTTTATTGCTGAAGTATTTCTCGCTTAGTTCATTGATCTTCTGGCCAAGGTAGATCAATCGCTGATTTGCATCGTACAACTCCTGATAGCTCTCCAGTTTTTGCTGGATCTTTGCATTGGTTTCTTCCAGTTTATCCTTTTGTTTGGCCGTAAGCAATTCCTTGGTTTTAAGAGAATCGGTAGTTTTTTGAAGTTTGCTGCGTTCCTTTTGTAAATCTGCAATACTTTTGTCAAAGCGAATCTTACCGCGCTCAACTTTCTTTTTCGAGCGGTTAATAAGGCTAAATGGAATCCCGTTCTTTTGGGCAACCTCAAATGTAAATGAACTTCCGGCTTCGCCCAATTGAAGTTTATAAAGGGGTTCCAGGCTACGGGAATCAAACATCATATTGGCATTGGTCATAAAGGGCAGCTCATTTGCCAGCATTTTCAGGTTGGTATAATGAGTTGTAAGGATCCCGAAGGATTCCCGCTCATAAAAGACCTCCAGAAAAGTTTCGGCAAGGGCACCTCCAAGTTCAGGGTCACTTCCGGTTCCAAATTCATCTATAAGGAACAGGGTTTTCTCATCACATTTCCGAAGGAAATAATTCATATTCTTCAGCCGGTAACTGTATGTGCTCAAATGGTTCTCAATGGACTGGTTATCTCCAATATCTGTGAGAATACGGGTAAAGAGACACATTCTGCTATATTCGTGAACTGGAATTAACACCCCGCTTTGCAGCATAACCTGTAATAAACCTACAGTTTTTAGGGTTATACTTTTACCTCCCGCATTGGGCCCCGAAATTACAATGATGCGGTTCTCCTTGTTTAATTCAATACTCTGCGGAAAAGTTTTCTCCCCGCTTTTATTATTAGCCCTTAAGAGAATAGGATGGTAAGCATCTTTCAGGTACAATTCCCTATCCTTGGTGATCTTTGGTAAAAGTCCTTTGATCTCCCGTGCATACTTTGCTTTAGCCGCGATCACATCTATATCGCTCAGCAATTCCTGGTAATCCTTAAGCAGGTCGCGGTACGGCTTTATAAAATTTGTAAGGGTTTTTAAAATGCGTTTTATCTCTTCCTGTTCTTCATATTGTAAGTTATTAAGCTCCCTGGTGTGCATCATGGTAGCTTCAGGCTGGATGTATACAATACTCCCTGTTTTTGAATTTCCCAGGATACCACCCTTTACCTTTTTGCGATACATAGCTTTAACTGCCAGCACCCGAATATTCTCGACAACACTTTCCCTTATTTCATCCAGATACCCATATTCATTATACCGTGAAAGAGCAGAGGTGAAACTGGAATTAATTTTTCCTTTCACATTATTCATTGCCCGGCGGGTAGCTAAAAGGGTAGGGGAGGCCTCGTCTTTAACCTCCCCAAAACGATTGATGACCTCGCCTATCTTCTCATTTATAACTTTGGTGTATTCTACTGCTGCCGTGGTTTCAAACAGCGTAGGATAGATTTCCTGATTCTTATCAAAAAACTTAATTTGGGTATTCACGGTCTCAGAGATCCCGGCTATTTTATGAAAACTGGAAGTTTCCAGGATCGCTTCTTCAATTCCAAGCATCTTAATTTCATGATGTATGCTGTCAAATCCATGGTTTGGGATCCTGCTGTCCTGTTGATAAGAATCAACATATTCATTGGTTTGATGTAGTCCAAACAGGGTTTTCTTACCTGTAGGATAAGGTTTTATAGCAAGTGCTTTATCTATTCCCATCTGGGTGATACAAAACTCACTTATCTGCTTGCAAACCGTTGGAAATTCTAAATCTATAAGAGTTTTTTCTGCAATTTTTATCATAGCAAATTTTCCCTAATTTTGGGTGTTGCAAATTTACTTAAATAATAATGAAGCTCAATATTCATCCTTCCTGGAAAAGAGAATTAACTCCTGAATTTGAAAAGCCCTATTTTCAGGAGCTTCTTAATTTTGTCACTGCAGAATATTCTGCCAATACCTGCTTTCCCGAAAGCAATTCTGTGTTTGAAGCTTTTAACAGGGCAACTTTTGAGCAGGTTAAAGTAGTGATATTGGGTCAGGATCCCTATCATGGTCCGCGCCAGGCACATGGGTTGTGTTTTTCTGTTTTTGAGGACGCAAAGATCCCACCATCTTTAAAGAATATTTTTAAGGAAATAGAAGCAGATCTTGGGAATCCTTTCCCGGAAAACGGAAACCTGGGGCATTGGGCAGATCAGGGGGTTTTGATGCTCAATGCTGTACTTACAGTAAGCGAGGGTAAAGCGGGTTCCCATTCCCGAAAGGGCTGGGAGAAATTCACCGACAGGATAATAGAAATTTTATCAGATAAAAAGGAGAACCTCGTTTTTCTTTTATGGGGAGGCCCGGCAAGGAAAAAAGGTTCCATTATTGATTCCTCCAGGCATTTAATTCTGGAGAGCGGGCATCCATCGCCATTAAGTGCAATAAGGGGTCACTGGTTTGGGAATAAACACTTCAGCAAGACCAATGAATTTCTTATGAAACACGGGAAAGAACCTGTTAGCTGGTAACTAAAACCGAAAACCCAGGTTTACATTAAACTGGCCTACTATAGTGGGCGAATTATTATTAAAAAGGTTTCGTCCTATCCCGGTACTAAGATCAAGAAAAAAGCCCTGCTTGGAGACAAACTTTCCGCCAAGGCCAAAACCAAGGGCAAGATCTGTATATTCTTCTTTTACATAGCCAAATGAATTGTCTCGCATTACGACATCCTGGCTCCAATCTTCATATTCTCCTGATGAGATCATCGCCAGCCCGTTTACGTAGAAACCCCACGCTGTACGGTCACCAAAAAAATATTTATATTTTCCTGTAAGAGAAAAATCTTTTGAATAGGCTTCAGATATATCTTCATTATCCCGATCCAGGGCTAAAATAAAACCTTCAATGGCCCAACTGGAATTAGAGGTTAGAATTCGTTCATATGCAATATCAAGAGCGCCAAACGCTACAAGATTGAATGCTCCAATACTTAATTCATTTTTGGCAATATCCCTTTTATAAAGAGTATCACCGGGAGTTTGAGCCTGTATGGAAAGGGAAAATAAAAATATAAGAAGAAAAGCGGGGGAAAATAAATTTTTGAGCATATACAAATTGTTTCAGCTAAGGTAGCAAAATCAATTTATTCCTGTGTTTCCAGATTATAAATTAAATTGGAAGCCGGGAGCCTGTGAGGAATAAGGTCGAGGTCTAATAAAGTTTCCTGTACTTCATGCAATTCTTCATCTGTAAACTGGTGCTGGCTCCAGGACGTGCTGTCCAGCCAGGAAACGATATCTTCCCTTTTTTGACCATACCGGGTTGCCAGGATTTGCTCAATTTCGGGAATTTCTTTGAAACTTGCAGATTTGGCATTTACCACTCCCAGCATTCTTGCAAGGGCATGTTCATGATCCTTTATAAAATCTTCTCTTGCAGCCACAAGGAAACAGGGCCAGGGAGTGGGGCATTCTCCTATTCTCCTAAAAACCCCTGAATCTACCAAAGGCTTTGTAGTAAAGAGTTCCCACATAAAATATTGGGCAGTATCATGAGTTAAGGCCTTCACAGCTCCATCAACATTACCCACTATTTCAAATTTTAAACTTTCGGGATCCCAACCTGAATTTCTTGCATTTACAAATGCCATCAAATGAGAACCGGAGCCTTCACGGCTTATTGCTGCTGTTTTGCCTTCAAGATCCTTCAAATCCCTGAAAGGGGAGTTCCCGGCCACATGAATGCCCCACACAAGTGGAGAATCTACATAAGTTTGAACAATACGGGAGGGATTTCCGGCAGTAATATCTTTTATAATACCTTCAGTAAGAATAATGGCAACATCTATTTCCCCGTTTCGCAAGGCCTTGTTCATTGCCCCGGTACCATCGGGAAAATCAAACCATTCCAGGTTTATTTTCTCATACCTGAAATCGCCTTCCTCTATACAAAGGTGCCAGGGTAAATTAAAATGCTCGGGAACTCCACCCACTCGTATTGTTGTCATACTCCATGTTTTTCTTTAAGATACTCATATATTGCCAACTGAGACCTTACAGGATTCTCATTTGAGGATTTTTTAACATAGGAATTTTTTTCCTCCTTATCCTGGATCCTCGCCTTTACATTATCATTCAGTTGTATGTTAAGGATATCTTTAAATTCCGCAGCAATTTCAGGGTCATAAATAGGGGCTATAACTTCGATCCTTCTGTCAAGGTTTCTCGTCATCCAGTCGGCACTTCCAAAGTAGATCTTCTCATCTCCTCCGTTCTCAAAAATATAGATCCTACCGTGTTCCAGAAAATGATCAACAATACTGGTAATATAAATATTCTCACTCATCCCTTTAACTCCGGGAATAAGAGAGGTAAATCCACGTACCAGTAGTCTGATTTTAACCCCTGCATTGCTTGCCTTATAAAGCCAATCAATAATTTCGGGATCTTCCAGGCTATTCATTTTGGCGGTTATTGCAGCTTTTTTTCCCGCCTCGGCATTGTCAATTTCGGTCATTATCAAGCGGGTGAAATTCCGGCGGGTTGAAAACGGGGAAATAAACAGGTGCTTTTCCCGCGGAACTATTAATTTCCCCTCCAAAACCTTAAAAATCCTTGAAAGTTCTTTTGTGAGATATTTATTGGCGGTAAAAATTGCGTGGTCACAATAGATCCCTGCGGTCTTACTATTAAAATTCCCCGTACCTATATAGCCGTAGTTTTTAAGTTTTTCGTTCTCCCGTCGAACCACAAGCAATATTTTTGAATGCACCTTTATTTGGGGATAACTGTAAATAACCCGTGCGCCCTTTTCTTCAAATTTCCTGCCCCAAATAATATTGTTCTCTTCATCAAACCTTGCCTTTGCTTCTACAAAAACAGTTACTTTCTTCCCATTGTTCAGAGCCTTGATAAGGCTACTGGTAAGTGGGGATTCATCGGCAACCCTGTATAATGAGATTTTTATTGCTTCGACTTCAGGATCATTAGCGGCTTGTTCCAGGAACCGTTCTACATAATCAAATGACATATAAGGAAAATGAACAGATTGATCCTTTTTTGAGATCACCTTAAAATAATCTTTTGCCTCTTCCAGCACCTTGTGAGGAATGGGTTTTAGGGATGGACTATGAAGAGCAGGATTGTTTGTAGGATCGGGAAAGGCAAAAAAATCGCTGAAATTATGATATCTGCCCCCGGGCATCATATCAATTTTTCCAAGTTTTAATAATTTTCTTAGTTTATGCTGAATTTCAGAAGGCATTGAAGCGTCATATAATAAACGGGTGGGCTGGCCATCTGTACGCTGGGCGAGGGATTCATATATTTTTTCGGCAAGTACTCCGTCAAATTCATCCTCTATATAAAGCTCGGCATCGCGGGACAATTTAATTTCGTAGATACCGGTTATGTCTTTTTCGGGAAACATTCCCGGAATCTCGTTCCTTATGATCTCATCCAGAAAGGTGATCTCATTTTTTTCAAACTGCACAAATCTCCCGCAAACCTCAGATGGAATATTTACAACACCCAGGTGTTCCTCATTCTGAAACGTTACCGCAAAATATAACTGATTGTTTTCAAGAAAAAGATCGGCGTTTTCATCAAAATCTGCAAGGCGGGGCTCTACCAGGTATCCAACTTTCTTTTTGTAAACCTGGGCGGCATAAATCTTTTGTTTTGCTGAAAAATGCTCAGAATCTATAAGAAGGATCCCATTTTCAGCCAGTTCCGGGATAATCTCACCATAATAGATCTCTCCGAATTTATCCTGTTGTAACTTGATCATTTCAAGGATCTCCTTGGTGATCTTGTTGGGACGCAAGGCGAGTTTCTTGCGAATGCTCTTTTCAACCCTTTTTATTTGCCGGAGCTGCGATACCCGTACCCTGAAATATTCATCGAGATTGGAGGAAAAAATGGCGAGGAATTTAATCCTTTCATATAAAGGATTGGTTTTATCTTCAGCTTCCTGTAAAACCCGTTCATTAAAACTTAGCCAATTGAGATCACGGTGTCTAAAGCGGGTTTCGTTGGTTGCAAGCATAGTTTGATTTATTTCTCAAAAATACTCACTTGATAAAGGAACAAAATTAATATTCTGTTAAATAAGCCAAATTAATTTAAGGCGATATTTTCAAGAGTTGCACGTATCAAAAGATCTACAGTTTTTTTGGAATCGCTTGTGAATTCACCGGTAGCGCGGTTGGCAATAATCGCATTAAGAGAAACTGTCCTGTGGCCCATTAACTTTGCAAGACCATACATTCCTGCAGTTTCCATCTCCAAATTGGTGATCTTTTGGCCATTATAATTAAAAGCGGCGATCTTATCATTAAGATCGGGATCCTGAAGTTCCAATCGCAAAACCCTGCCCTGAGGCCCATAGAATCCACAATTGGTAAGTGTAACTCCTTTATGAAATCCTTCTGAAAATTGTAAAGCCAGCTTTTCATCACAGGAAACCACATATGGGATCCCTTTATTTGGAGAATACTGAAGGTCACGCACAAGGGCTTTAGCAAATTCTCTATCCTGTACGTCTTTTGTATCATAAAAATGCAGCATGGAATCAAAACCAATACCTGCCTGCGATAAAAGGAAGGCATCCACAGGAATTTCGGGTTGGATAGCACCTGAGGTTCCTATTCTAATAATATCAAGGGAGGTAAGTTCTTCTTTTACCTTTCGCGTTTTAAAATCAATATTTACAAGGGCATCCAGCTCATTAAAAACAATATCTATATTATCTGTGCCTATTCCTGTTGAGACCACAGAAATTCTTTTGCCTTTATAGGTACCGGTTTGCGTATGGAATTCCCGTTTCTGGATCTTTGTATCTATAGTATCAAAGTATTTTGTAACGGCCTGAACCCTGTCCTGGTCACCTACAGTAATTACTGTTGTTGCGAGATGCTCGGGTAGCAGATTTAAATGATATATGCTTCCATCTGAATTTTGAATAAATTCTGAGGCTTTTAAGGTCATATTATAATTTTAAAATTTTATGGGAATCTGAATCGTAGAGGAAATCGTATTTTTTTACACCGCCAAAATATTCGTCATTTTTCAATTCCCGGTAAAAATTTCGGGTACCGTTAAGAGCTTCAATTCCAGATTCAGTTAAACTCAATTTATCTTCTTCTACCTTAAAGAATATAGACAGGTTATTGATCATTCGTCTTATTTGCATGTCACCTAAACCAAAGTATCCCTGGTATTCCAGTGTATAGCCTACCAGGTGATTTACACTTGTAATATTGTTGTTTTGGATGAGTTTGAGAACGTTCTTTTCCAGTGAGTTCAATCCGGTGGAAACATTGGGGAACCTTTCCAAATGAGCTCTGATGCAGCTGGAAAGGTATTCAAAATTGGTTTCCCGGGTTATGAGGCTTTTTAAATGTTGCGGATTGTCACCGTTATATAACTGCCACATCAACGCCGCCGTTTCCAGGTCATCAATATTTAAAGGGATGCGCTGGTCATAATGATTTTTTAAATGCTTAAGGGAAAGCTGCGAAAGCGGGAAAAATTCTTTTTCATCCTGCAGCTTTTTACTGCAAACCAAATAGACAGGAACTGTTTTTTTGTTGTCCAGTAAATAATTAATTACCGCAAGCATATTAATATGAGAGAAGAGGTCAAATTCAAACCATAGGACAATCTCGTCATAATTGGTGGCTCGTGTTAACTTGTTTAACTCATCTATAAATTTTGTTTCATAATGTTCTTCAGAGATCTCATATGCTTTACTCAGGAATTTTTTACGCTTTTTAAAAAATTCCTCACTGTCCAGATTTACAGATGTGGGGCCTTCGCAAAGCATTTCCCGCCAAACTATGATTTCTCCGGGCAATTCCAGCTCAGAGATACTTTTGGTTATATCATCTCCATTGGTAATATGTAACTGTTGCGGCATAATTTTAATTTTAGGGAAAGTTTCACCTTAATTTTAACCGCCTACCCGTTTTACCCGGTAACCGTCTTTCTTTAAAAGCTCCATAACTTTTTCTCTTACATCACCCTGGATAATTATCTCTCCATCCTTTACAGACCCACCAACACCGCACTTTTTCTTAAGCTGTTTGCCTAACGCGATAAGATCTTCTTCTTTCCCTTCAAAACCTTTGATCACGGTAGCAATTTTACCGCCCCTGCCTTTGGAACTAAAATGGGCTTCCAGTCGCTGCTCTCCCGGAAGGGGAGTAGGTTCTTCATTTCCCGGAGTGTTGGGGTCAAAATTCTCGTTTGTAGAGAAAACAAAACCCCCAAGATCCTCAAGTCCCAGTTTCTTTTTAGCCATCCTTATTTTTTAATAAGTCCTATCTCGATAAGTCGTTGGTGTAAAAAATCTCCTGCAGTAATATCCTCGTAATGTTTTGGATTGTTTTCATCTATACATTCTTCAAGGCAATTTAGTGGCATTTCACTACGGGGATGCATAAAGAAAGGAATAGAATAACGCGGTTTACCCCATTGATCTTTTGGTGGGTTTATTACTTTATGTATAGTAGATCGTAATTTATTATTGGTTAATCTTTCCAACATATCACCCACATTGATAACAAGTTCATCTTCCTGCGGGATAGCATCAATCCATTGGCCGTCTTTTCTTAATACCTGTAAACCACCCGTAGAAGCTCCCATCAAAAGGGTAATTAAATTGATATCACCGTGGGCTCCGGCCCGCTCGGCCCCTTTGGGCTCATCTGTAATGGGAGGATAATGGATTGGCCTTAAAATACTGTTCCCGTTACTTACCCATTTATCAAAATAAAATTCATCCAAACCTATGTATAGGGCCAAAGCACGAAGAACATAAATACCGGTTTTTTCCAGCATCCGGTATGCCTCCATCCCGGTATGATTAAAATCCTTTAATTCTTTTACGTGAACATTTTCAGGATATTCTTCAATTAAATTTGCGTCTTCAGATGGTTCCTGACCAAAATGCCAGAATTCCTTTAGATCTCCCTCTTTTTTCCCTTTGGCATGCTCTTTTCCGAAGGAGATATATCCACGCTGGCCACCCAGTCCCTCTATTTCATATTTTTGTTTTACTTCTACCGGAAGGTCAAAAAATGCTTTTACTTCTTTATAAAGCTCTTCAACAAGATTATCGCTTAAAAAATGATTTTTCAGGGAAACAAAACCTATTTCTTCATAGGCTTTTCCTATCTGGTCTACAAACTTCTGTTTTCTTTTTGGGTCGTCGCTAAGAAAATCGGCCAGATCTACACTGGGAATATTATTCATTGCCATAGTATGGTTTATTTCAAGTTTAACACACAAAGTTAAATAAAATAAACGGAGTTTATATTTTTCTTTGTCTATATGAGATGGCTATAAAATTAATTACTTTTGGGTATCAATTTACACCTATGGAACTGCATACAAGCTTAACCTCCCTTATGAATTTTAACCGCAAAGACCTTCAGGATAAAACACTTCTGGAATTATACAGGGCAATGCTAAAACCCCGATTAATAGAAGAGAAAATGCTTATTCTCCTGCGCCAGGGAAAAATATCCAAATGGTTTAGCGGGATAGGCCAGGAAGCTATATCAATTGGCGTTACCACCGCACTTCAAAAAGAAGAATATATTCTCCCTATGCACCGTAATCTTGGTGTATTTACTTCCAGGGAAATCCCTTTATACCGCCTGTTTTCACAATGGCAGGGAAAGGCAAACGGATTCACCAAAGGAAGGGACCGCAGTTTTCACTTTGGTACCCAGGAATTCAATATAATAGGAATGATCTCGCATTTAGGCCCCCAACTTGGTGTGGCCGATGGGATCGCGCTTGGACATAAACTAAAAAACGAAAAGAAACTTACTGCTGTGTTCACAGGAGAAGGAGGAACCAGTGAAGGAGACTTTCATGAAGCCCTTAATATAGCATCCGTTTGGGATCTGCCTGTTTTATTTTGTATAGAAAATAACGGGTATGGCCTTTCTACCCCCACGCAGGAACAATACCGTTGTAAAAATCTTGTAGACCGGGGGATAGGATATGGTATGGAATCTCACCAGATAGACGGGAATAATATCCTGGAAGTATTTACAAGGGTTTCTGAAATTGCAGAAAGCGTGAGAGAGAATCCGCGGCCTGTATTACTGGAATTCCTGACATTTAGAATGCGCGGGCATGAAGAGGCAAGTGGAACAAAATATGTTCCGAAGGAATTAATGGATGCCTGGGCAGAAAAGGATCCAATAAGCAATTTTCAACAATATCTGGTTGCGGAAGGAGTTCTTTCAGAAGAAACAGATGCCCAATACCATCAGGAGATAAAAGCTGAAATTGACGAAAATCTTCATCTTGCTTTTGAAGAAGAAACAATATCTTCTACTGAAACAATAGAGTTAAATGATGTATTTAAACCTTTTGAATATCAACATTTTGAAGAAAATGAAGATACTGAAAATGTTAGGTTTATAGATGCAATTTCCCAGGGATTAAAGCAATCTATGCTAAGGCATTCCAATCTTGTTCTTATGGGACAGGATATTGCCGATTATGGCGGAGTGTTCAAAATTACAGAAGGCTTTGTTGAGGAATTTGGTAAAGACAGGGTAAGGAACACCCCCATCTGTGAATCGGGTGTTGTGGGAGCTGCAATGGGCCTGTCCATTAACGGAATGAAAGCTATGGTTGAAATGCAATTTGCCGATTTTGTTAGTTCCGGCTTCAACCCAATTGTAAATTATCTGGCCAAATCCCATTACAGGTGGAACGAGGGAGCAGATGTGGTTGTAAGAATGCCCTGCGGGGCCGGCGTGGGTGCAGGCCCTTTTCACAGCCAGACAAATGAAGCCTGGTTTACGAAGACCCCCGGTCTAAAAGTTGTTTATCCAGCATTTCCATATGATGCCAAAGGTCTTCTTAATACCGCTTTTAATGATCCTAATCCCGTATTGTTCTTTGAGCACAAAGCCCTGTATAGAAACATAAGACAGGATGTGCCGGTTGATTATTACACCATTCCCTTTGGAAAAGCAGCTCTCCTTAAAGAAGGAAAAGCAGTAACAATTATATCTTATGGAGCTGCAGTACACTGGTCCCTTGATATAATTAATGAGTTAAACGTGGAAGCAGATCTCCTTGACCTGCGCACTTTGCAACCATTGGATATAGAAAGTATTTATAATTCGGTTAAAAAGACCGGTAAGGTTTTGATCCTTGCCGAAGATTCAGTTTTTGGAAGTGTGGCCTCCGATATCGCAGCCCTTATCACCGAAAATTGCTTTGAATTCCTTGACGCTCCGGTAATGAGAGCCGGAAGTCTTGAAACCCCAATCCCTTTTGCTGCTGCTTTAGAAAAACAATATTTACCAAAGGAAAGGGCAAGGGAAAAATTAAACCTTCTTTTAGCATATTAATAAAACTTTAATAACAATTTGAGATATTTAGGAATCCTTAACAAAATCCTTGTTAAATAATTAATAATCTTTTGTGCAGCGCACCAACGTAGACTAATTTAGTTCGAGCTAATCAAAAACTAACATTATGATACGTTTAATCGTTATTTTCCTAATCATTGCAATAGTAGCTGCCATCTTTGGATTTGGTGGCATCGCTGAAGGATCAGCCGACATTGCGAAAATTATTTTTTACATCTTTATAGTATTGCTTGTTATTTCCTTAATAAGCAGATTATTCAGACGCTAAAAAAGCGATAAAATCCAGCCTTTACCTTTGATTGTGTAGGGCTGGGTTTTTTATTTAAACCCAAAATATAAGATCATGAAAAAATTGTTATTTGTTATTGTGGCAGCATTTTTGGTTGCCTCTTGTGGACCCACTAAACAGGCCATTGATACCCGTAAAAACTTTAAGGGAGATTGGGTGTTAAACAGTATTACCTACCCCAATAACCCGGGAGATTTTAATGTTACTTTGTTTAATGAGGCTTCAGCTTCATGTTTTCAGGGAAGTGCCTGGAGTTTTGTGTCCAACAATAATACCGGTACCTACACATTACAGGGACCTGCCTGCAGCAATGCCGGCGAAAGATATTTTAACTGGTCTATAGATGAAGAGAACACCGCTGCCGGTACGTTCGATTTTCTTCTTAAACCAACAGATGAAAGACACAGATCTACTACAGGAAACCAGGGATTTAGGATCAACTTAAGACAAATGTCTGAAAATTCCATGACCTGGGAACAAACGGTTACCCTTGAAGGAAAACCGTTTATGATACGAATGAATTTTACTAAACTTTAAAAACAACAATTATGAGAATAGGAGTAAATAAGATAATGGCTATGGTATTTATGGCTTCCACGTTATTTTACGGTTGTGATGCTACCAGAAATGCCAGTAATAAACAAAAAGGTGCCGTTATTGGTACCGCAGGTGGAGCCGTTATTGGTGGAGTTATTGGAAACAATACCGGTGATGGGAACACAGCGCTTGGAGCCATTATTGGCGGAGTAGTAGGTGGTGCCGCAGGTGCTTATATTGGTGACCGTATGGATAAACAAGCTCAGGAAATAGAGCAGGAAATTCCAGGAGCTGAAGTAGAAAGAGTTGGGGAAGGTATTAATGTAACCTTTGATGAATCCAGTGGAGTTTATTTTGATACTGAAAAATTCAACATCAACGCCAGATCTCAGGAAACCCTTAACAAACTGGCAGCTATTTTTAAAGAGTATCCGGATACCAATATATTGGTTGAAGGTCATACAGATAGCTCAGGAAGTGATAGTTATAACTTAACCCTTTCCAAGAATCGTGCACAGGCCGTAACAAGTTATTTAGTTAATAACGGAGTTGCTGCAGGAAGATTTGATACCAAATGGTATGGTGAATCTCAACCTAAATACGATAACAGTACTGCCGATGGCCGTGCTAAGAACCGTAGGGTAGAGCTTGCAATTGTTGCTAACGAGAAGCTTCAAAAAGAAGCTCAAGAAGCTACAAAAAATCAAGAGTAATAAATACTCATTTGAAAGATCCCGGGCCCAAAACCCGGGATTTTTTGTTTAAATTACCCTGGTGAAAGAATTTGATATTGCTATTGTAGGAGGGGGGCTTGCAGGCTTGACCAGCGCGATTCATCTTGCAGGGGCGGGCTTTAAGGTTTGCCTGCTTGAAAAAGATCCTTATCCGCAACACAAGGTATGCGGGGAGTATCTTTCAAGGGAAATTATACCGTATCTTGAATCGCTGGGGGTGAACCTGGAATTGCATAATCCCGTGAATATAAATACCTTAAAGTACAGCAACCCTTCCGGAAAAACTATAGATACAACCTTACCCCAGGGAGGAATCGGGATAAGCCGTTATTTACTGGATTCGGTACTGTACCAAAAAGCCCTTGAAAACGGCGCCACGGGAATAATTAATACCGTTGTAAATATTGAATTTGCAGAGGATAGCTTTTTAGTAACCTTGAAGGAAAAATTGCCGGTGAAAGCAAAAATTGTTCTGGGGGCCTTTGGCAAACGATCACTTCTGGATAAAAAACTCGATAGGGATTTCATTAACAAGAAAACAAGCTGGCTGGCCGTAAAGGGGCATTATAGCCTGGAAGCATACCCATCAAATACAGTTTCACTTCATAATTTTGAAGGGGGATATTGCGGCTTGTCAAAAACCGAAACCAGTGCGGTGAATGTTTGTTTTCTGGCTACATATAAAAGCTTTAAAAAACACAAAGATCCCGAGGTTTTTAAAAAGAAAGTTCTTTCTAAAAATCCGCATTTGAAGGATTTCTTTGATCAGGCCACCCCCTTGTTTGAAAAGGATCTTAGTATCGCCCAAATCTCTTTTGATAAAAAGTCAAGGATACATAATCATATTATTATGCTGGGAGATGCGGCAGGATTGATTCATCCCTTAAGTGGAAACGGGATGGCCATGGCTATTCACAGTGCTAAGCTGGCTTCTGAAAGCATTTTGAAACATTTTAAACCTAATGAATTAAACCGGGACGCGCTTGAAAAAGATTATATTTTGAAATGGAAACAGAATTTTAGCGACCGGCTTAAAACCGGAAGGGTACTTCAAAAAATATTGATGCATCCCTCCCTTGCTGAAGTTTCCAGACATACCCTGAATCTATTTCCTTCCTTATTGGTAAAAATTATTAAAAAAACACACGGCAAACCTGTACTATAATGAAAATTGATACCTCCACGAGGACCAATAAATCTGAGATCATGGATGATTTCAACCTGCAGGGAACCGAACTGGAAAAAACCCTTTATGATCTTGATAATATCAACAAATGGCTGGGAGGGAATAAAATAACCATGCAGGGCATTAAAAAACTTCTAAGGGATTATTCCGGTGACCGGCCAATTCATATTGTAGACGTAGGCTGTGGGAATGGCGCTATTTTAAGAGAGATAGCAACCTGGGGAAGAAGCCTGCCTTTTAAACTAAAATTAACCGGGATAGATGCCAACACTCATGCGATTGAAATTGCTAAAAGACTTTCAGAATATTACCCTGAGATTAATTATTCATCTCTGAATATCTTTAGCGATGAATTTCACCTAAAACAGTATGACATCGTTCTTTGTACCCTAACCCTTCACCATTTTAAAGACGCAGAGATAAAAGAAATAATGAATAATTTTTATAGGCAGGCAAACATTGGGGTAGTAATTAATGACCTTCACCGCAGTAAGCAGGCTTATGTCCTCTTCAGGGCATTTTGCAAGGTTTTTATAAGAAATAAAATTGCAAGGGATGACGGGCTTACCTCGGTTCTTAGAGGGTTTAAGAGGAAGGACCTTAAAAAATTTGCTGAGACGATCCCTGCCAGAAAACAGGAAATTAAATGGAAATGGGCCTACCGTTATCAATGGATCATTGAAAAATAGCCTTTAAATATATTTTATGAGTGTAAGAATTGTAAAGGTTGAAAAAGAATTGCCGGAATATTCACGGGAAACCAAAGATATATTGCCATTGGTAGAACATTGGCTGGAAGGAAAGGAAGAAAGGTTTCGCAGGAAGATCCTTAAGATTTTTGAAGGTGCAGGAGTAGACCGGAGGTATTCCATTATGGCTCCCGAAGAGGTTTTCACAGCTACCTCCTTTGAAGACAAGAACAATATTTACGTTCGGGAAATAAAAAAACTGGGAAAAAACGTTCTTTCAAAAGCCCTACACAGCGCAGGGTGGGAGAATGAATCTCTCGATTACATTATTACAGTAAGCTGCACCGGGATTATGATACCCTCCCTGGATGCCTATTTAATTAACGAACTCAGGTTAAAACAGGATATTACGAGATTACCGGTAACCGAAATGGGATGCGCAGCGGGAATTTCGGGGATGATATATGCCTATAATTTTTTGAAGGCAAATCCCGGGAAGCGGGCAGCAGTAATAGCAGTAGAAAGCCCCACGGCTACATTTCAGCTCGATGATTACAGTATGGCCAATATGGTAAGCGCCGCGATCTTTGGAGACGGGGCCGCATGTGTTTTGTTATCTTCAGAAGAAAAAGACAAGGGACCGGAGATCCTTGCTGAAGAGATGTACCATTTTTATGATGCGACACATTTAATGGGCTTTCACCTATCCAATCACGGCCTCCAAATGATCCTTGATGAAACCGTTCCTGAAACCATTTCCAATCATTTCCCTCAAATTATCCATCCTTTCCTTGAAAAGCACAATAGCGATATTGAAAAAGTGCAACATCTCATTTTTCATCCCGGAGGTAAAAAAATTGTGCAAACCGTTTCTGAACTTTTTGGTACCTTAGGAAAGAATATTGACGATACCCGGGAAATATTGAGGCTTTACGGTAACATGAGCAGTGTAACAGTGCTGTATGTGCTGGAGCGTTTTCTCAACCAGCCAATCCCTGAAGGTGACCAGGGATTAATGCTAAGTTTTGGCCCGGGCTTTTCGGCACAAAGAATCCTAATCCAATGGTAGCAGAATTTAAAGATCTTGATTACTGGGCACTCATCCTGGGAGGAAGCAGTGGCCTTGGCCTTGCAACAGCCAGAAAACTTGCCCAACACGGTATGAATATTATTATAATTCACCGTGATAGAAAAGCCGAGATACCCGATATTGAGGAAGCTTTTGAGGAAATTAGAAACTCAGATGTGAGGCTGGAAAGTTTCAATATTGACGCGGTACAAAAGGAAAAACGCGGACTTTTAATCGAGGAAATTAAAGACATTCTGGGTGAAAAAGGGAAAATAAGAACCCTGGTTCACAGTATTGCACGGGGAAACCTGAAACCCTTAACAGGGGAAGGGCCCATACTTGAAAATATAGATTTTCAGCTAACCCTGGATGCTATGGCCCTGAGTTTATATGACTGGACACAAGCGGTTTTCCGGGCAAAACTGTTTGCCAAAGATGCCAGGGTGATCTCATTTACAAGTGAAGGAAATCAAAAAGCCTGGGCAAATTATGCGGCAGTCTCTGTGGCAAAAGTTGCTATGGAATCTATCACCAGGAGTATGGCCCTTGAATTTGCACCTTATGGTATCAGGGCAAACTGTATTCAGGCGGGAGTTACAGTTACCCGCTCCTTTCAAATGATCCCGGGAAGTGAAACTTTAAAGGAACATGCCCTAAAACACAATCCATTCAGGCGGCTTACGGTGCCCAAAGATGTTGCCAATGTGGTATACCTGCTTTCTAAAGATGAAGCCTGCTGGATAACCGGTTCCATTATTCCTGTGAATGGTGGGGAACATTTAAAATGAAGCTGAAAACCCCTTAAATTAGAAGTAAAGATTTTTAATTTCTTTAAACAAATGCCTGTTTACGGGCAGCCATAATTCCATAAACTAAAACCTTTGAATTCATCTGAGATCCTTTCACACCTACCTTACTCATATCCTTTTCTTTTTGTTGATGAAATCCTGGGGATAGATGAAAATGGGGTGGAAGGGACTTTTAATTTTAAACCCGATTCGTTTTATTACCAGGGACATTTTAAAGAGGAACCAGTAACCCCGGGAGTTATTTTGATCGAATGTATGGCGCAGATAGGAGTAGTGTGCCTGGGGATCTTTTTAATTGGAAAAAACCAGGCATCGAATAAAAAATTCCAAATCGCGATGAGTTCTACTGAAGTTGATTTTTTTCACCCGGTTTTACCTGGGGAAACCGTAAAAGTCATTTCAAAAAAAGAATATTTTAGATTCAATAAATTAAAATGTAATACCGAAATGTATAATGCTGAGGGAAAACTGGTATGCAGGGGGAAAATTGCCGGCATGGTATTTATTCGTTGAGCAGATCATTATATTTAATACAGTATAATTTAGGGAATTATCCCTGTTTTTTTATTTAATGGAAAACACAATCAGTTCTAAAAAACCAAAAAATCAGCGCGTGGTAATTACCGGCATGGGAGTGGCAGCTCCAAACGCTGTGGGCCTGGAAGGATTTGAACAGGCAATTCGGGCCGGTACAAGTGGAATTAGATTTTTTCCAGAGCTGGAGGAACTCAAATTCAGTTGCCAGATAGGAGGGAAGCCCGATATTACCCGCGAAAAACTGGAAGAAAATTTTACTCCCATACAACTACGCGGTCTTAATAGCAGCGGGATCATTTATGGAGTTATTGCCGGAAACGAGGCCTGGAAAGATGCCGGTTTAACCATTGCTCCGGCAGAACACCCCGACTGGGATTCGGGGATAATTTTTGGAACCGGGATTCTTGGGGTAGATAAATTTAGAGAGGCAATTCATCTAATTGATGCAGGAAATACCCGAAGGCTTGGAAGCACTAGTGTGATACAAACCATGGCAAGCGGTATAAGCGCTTACCTGGGTGGGATCCTGGGATGCGGAAACCTGGTAACTACAAATTCCTCTGCATGCACCACAGGAACCGAGGCTGTTCTTATGGGTTATGAAAGGATAATAGCGGGGAAAGCAAAAAGAATGTTGGTAGGTAGCTGTGGAGATCACGGGCCTTATGTATGGGGAGGATTTGACGCGATGCGCATCTTGCCGGGAAATTATAATAAACAACCCCAAAAAGCTTCAAGACCTATGAGTGCAACTTCTACCGGATTTGTTCCCGGAAGCGGGGCAGGAGCATTGGTGCTGGAGGATTATGAAGAAGCAATGGCACGAGGTGCTAAAATTTATGCCGAGGTTTTAGGCGGAGAAATAAACAGTGGCGGACAAAGGGGAGGGGGAAGTATGACTGCGGCAAATAGTGAGGCGGTGCAACGATGTATTAAAGGAGCGCTCTATAAATCCCAGGTTGTACCTAAGGATGTTGACGTCATAAATGGCCATCTTACAGCCACCAGCAGGGATGTAGTAGAAATTGAAAATTGGAGTGCGGCATTGGGAATCAAGAAGAAAGAATTTCCATATATTAATTCCCTGAAGGGAATGACAGGGCATTGTCTTAGCGCTTCGGGAAGCATTGAATGTGTTGCTGCGATTTTACAGCTTTATAAAGGGTTTATTTTTGGAAATGTAAACAGCGAAGATCTGGATCCTGCAATAGGGGAGCTGGTGCCCAGGGAAAAAATTCCGCTTACCACTTTTGAGAAAGACATAAAAACCCTTGCAAAGGCAAGTTTTGGATTTGGAGATGTAAATGCTGTAGTCCTGTTCAGTAAATTCGAGTCCTAAAAAGGACTGAAATTAAAAGAAGCGAGTGGCAGTTGATAATTTAAAGCTTATTTAAAATTTAAAATAAAAAAAATGACCGATAGTATTATTCTGGGAAAAATAAAAAAGATAGTAACTCCCTATGTTCAGAACAAACCCGGCCTGGAAAATTTTGGAGAACAAACAGATCTTTTAAAAGACCTTGAGATCAACTCGGCCAACCTTGTAGATGTTGTTTTGGACGTGGAGGATGAATTCAATATCGAGATAGACAACGATTCTATGGATGGAATGCTTACTGTTGGGGATGCAATGCAGGTGATTAAAAGTAAAACCCCGGCGAATTGATAGGAAATGATATTATAGACCTAAAATTGGCAAAGGAAAGAAATCCTTTGAGGCCCAGGTTTCTCAACAAGGTTTTTACTGAAAACGAGCAGGAGATCATTTTTAAAGGCCAAAATCCTGTAAAACAGGCCTGGCTACTATGGGCCATGAAAGAATCGGCTTATAAAGCGCATCAGCGTCGATTTGGGTTACGAAGGAATTTCAATCCGCTTTCCCAGGAATGCAGCATCTTTTCTCAAACCCAAACTTCAGTTTCAGGGAAGGTTCTTATGGGAAAAAGCACTTATACGATCACGGCGAAATTAAATACCCGTTATATACACAGCACTGCTACAGCGCTCCCTGAAAATTTAAAATCAATATGGGAGGTCGTACCGGCTCCAGAAGATCTCAAAAAAAATTTTTTAGCAACACTTTCCCTGTCCTATGGATGGGACCTAAAATCTCTGGGAATTGGAAAGGACACAAATTCGGTTCCTGTAATAACTGTAAATAACCAACCTGTCCCTCTTGCATTTTCCCTTTCCCACCATGGTGAATTTGCCGCATTTTCATGCGAGTTAATGAACTATTAAATCCTCGTTAAACTCTATTAAATAGGATTGCAAAACTTTGCCACATTTGTAAATTGATCACCTAAACAAAAATCATTTTGCTATATGAAGACAGTTGATAAAATGCAAATTTTGCATAGCCAGAGTGCAGAATTTATCGAGCAGGGAGAAACAGGAAAATTCTTAAAATTAATACCGGATACCTTTATCATTAAAGGTGGTGAAAGAGAGGGGGGAGTGCATCAGGGTTATGCCATAAGACATTTAAATCGCAAGGATATCATTCTTATTGATGTTGTAGAGAGCGCAACGAAGGAAGCAGTAAAAAAGCTGGTTTCAGATGGGTATACCATTAAAGGAATCTTTATTTCCAACAGCGATGTGTACAAAACGGCTTATGACAATTTAAAAACAATTTCAGAAGATGCCGGCGGCGCACCAATATTTATGCATCCAAGAATTAGCCTGCTAAATGGGGATAAAGTAAAAGATATTACAGCAAAAAACGAGGTAATGAAACATTTTGGCCTCACCATAACCGACCTGCCCGGAAACGGTGGAGGTTCTGTCCTGATCTATTCTGATATCAATGACGGAATGCTGTTCACAGGTGATGATGCGGAAGGTTCAGCCTATGATAGTGAAGAAAATACTTTTGTAAGACCAAGACTGGAGCATAAAAACGACGAGTTTGGGTTGGCCGAAGCATGGGGAGCTTATGATAAACCATTTGCTTATTTATTTCCTTTAAAAGGAAAACCCGGTTTTAACCTTGATGATGGAAAACAACAGGATATCCTGAATAAATTAAGTAAGATCCAGGAATAGGTATTATTAGATATTAAGAGGGGACCATTCCCAAAGCATTTTCTCAGGATTCACATTTATATTACCCCCATTTCTTTAATTGAAAAACGGAATATAAATCTGTCTATTGTTACAAGATGTTTTTCGAATAGTCCCTTTTCTTTATCCCTAAGGAATTTTCTCTGCATTTTCATTGCTTATTATCTCATTTTCCTTGCTCATTTTTTCACTAAAATCATCTTGATCTGCTTCAATATCGAGATTCAATGATAATTGACCATCTTTTTGAAATATCATTGTACGTATGGTTTGATAGATCATTGTGATAATAGAAATAAAACTTCCTCCCAGGACCGCGGCAGTAGCCAGGATGATATAATAAATCTTGGAATACATAAAATCAGGAATAGTTCTCATTCTGGTAAAAGGGATATTCAAAAAAAGAATAACCACAATAGAAAATATAATAAGAAGCGTTGCAAGTCTTGCAATATTTAAAAGGGACGTGTAATGTTTATGTTTGGACCCTGTTTCCATATCCGTTGGAATACGCGCACTTAATAAATGGAGAATTATTACCAGGATATAAATGGAACCTATGCTTATAACGTAACATAAGGAAATTATCCCCGAGACCGAGGTTGCTAAAATTTCTCTTGCCTGGATTCCCGTAATCTCAATGAATGTGAGGGATGAAATTATGAGAATAATAGCGAAAACAATGCCTCCCAAAACAGGCCTACGTAAACTTATATGAACCATACCGCTTTTCTATTTTTGAAATAAGGGGGGGCTGCTTTCTATGTTGGATATGAAATTACGATAAATTTATGGGTGATTTAGCTATTACTCTGTTAAATAATTATCTTAAATATCTGTAAAACAACTATTTAACTATTTAAATGCAGAAATGACAAAAAGGATATTTCTCTTGGTAAGATTTTAAGGAAAAAACATGGGTGGAAGATTAAATATACTTTAAAAAAGAACCCCTTCCTGAGTAACAGAAAGGGGTTCTTGCCATTTAAAAGCCGCTTATTAATAGGCTTTCATTTGGGCTTTACGCTTTTCCAATTGGCGTTCGAGGTCTTTTATCGTTTCTACAGCAGCCGCTTCAAAGGACTCCTCATTGGATTCGGCAAAAATATTTTGTCCCGGGGCACTTAAACTGATATTACAAATGTGACCTTTTGGGGCCTCAGGTTCATGTTTTTTGAAATGCACTTCAGCACTTATTAGCCAGTCATATCTGGTTTCAAGTTTATCAAGTTTTTTTTGGGTAAAATCTTCCAGACTCTCGCTCCGGTCAAGTTTTACATATTGAAATCTAGCATCCATATTGTGTAATTTAAATTATAATACAATAACAGGAATTTAGCTCAATACCGCAACGGTCTTATGGCATAATTATATATTTTTTATGATTGTTATTAAAGCAGGGGAAGGGTGAGGAAATAACGACTGCATTATGAGGTTTTCCCGTTTTTAAAATGCCCCCAATCCCGATTAATTTTTAATTCGACATAAAAATTTACAACCGCAACATGGAATAAAATTCGTAAATTAAAGGTGCTTAAATGATTATGTATTTTTCATTAATAAAATAGGGAAGCCAGTTATGCGAATTGCGCGCGGAAGTTTAGGGATAAACGAATAAAACAATAATTTCTGCGTATGTAATGAGCATAACCTAAAGTCGGTACTCATTATTAGAGGTTTGAGAATTACATAAATCTATAAAAAATAATAATTTATTTATGAAACCACGTATAGATTTAATTTTGATCCTCGTACTGTTGTTCGTGGGATGCGGGACACCTAAAAACACAACTCCAAACCAGGACTTTGATGCACTCATGAACCTTGTTAATTCACGGAATTTTGAAATTGAACAGGAGTGGGCCAGGCCTATGAGTGGGAACACGATAAATCTCCTTAGAAACCCTAATTATATAAGGATGAAGGGAAACCAGGTAGATCTGTTTCTGCCATATTACGGGGTAAGGCAATCTGGTGGAGGCTATGGTACAGGAGAAGGCGGAATCAAATATGTAGGACCCGCAGAAAAATTGGTGATTGAAGAGAACCCTGGTCAAAACTCGGTTCTTTTAAAGTTTGAAGGCAGGCAGGGAACTGAAGATCTGCAATTTTTTATCACCCTTTTACCCGGCGGAAGTGCCCATACTTCCGTAAACAGTTCAGAACGAAATTCAATATCCTACAGCGGAAATTTAAAAACACTGGCTGAAAAGGCAGACAATTGACTTTCTTTTAATTTAAATAAAACCTTTGAGGTCCTGAAAGAACAATGAAATCTTCGCCCTTAATTACCTTATTACACTTCAGGAGGGAAAAATAGGCGAGTTTAAAAATTAGGATTTAGATACGGAAGGTAAGTATTGTGGTTGGGCTGCTCAAGGGAATCTCCATTAAACCATAAATCCTATTTTACATAATATAAATTATAGGACAAAGTATATTTGTAGAGAATTAGGAGTTAACCGGTTCCTTAAATACCCCCACATTATTATCCTATTGTCCTATTCTTCTAAAATATGTGATAAATATGAGATACATCTATATTTTCCTATCTTCGGAAAATGGATTATAACCACCGGTTTTAATCTGAATAAAAAATACTGTTTACCATAATTACAGGTAGTATTAAAAATTAAAAATATTTAAACTTATGGCTGAGATAAAAAAACCTGATGAAAATCTTTCGCAAACTGATAAAATTCCTAAAGTAACAGGAATTGGCGGAATTTTCTTTTTTTCTGAAAATCCCCAAAAAACTAAAGAATGGTATTCCAGGAACCTTGGACTGGAAACGGATCAATGGGGTTCAAGTTTTGAATTCAGAAATGCGCACCGCCCTGAGGAAATAAATTATCTGCAATGGAGTCCTTTTAAACAGGGAAGCGAATATTTTGCCCCCTCCAAAAAGGAATTTATGATCAATTACCGTGTTCAAAATATTGAGAGCCTGGTCAGGAATTTAAAGGCTAACGGCGTTACCGTATTAGATGAGATTGAAACTTTTGACTACGGAAAATTTGTACATATCATGGATGCTGAGGGTAATAAAATTGAACTGTGGGAACCTATTGACAAAGTGTTCACAGATATGGGCGGGAAAACTACCAAGTAAAAAGATAAATGAAGCAATCCTATTAAAAAATTAAATTTTCCGGATGCTAAAACGCGAAATTTCCCGCTGGGACCTTGTGTTGTTATTGATCAACAGCACCATTGGTGCGGGAATTTTTGGCCTGCCTTCCCAGATCTATAAATTATCCGGGTTCTATAGTCTGCCGGCGCTGTTTTTATGTGCTTTAATTGTTCTCGTTCTGGTTCTTGTCTTCGCTGAAGTGGCCAGCAGATTTAAGAAAACCGGTGGCCCCTACCTTTATATTCTTTCAGCTTTTGGAAAGTTTCCTGCCTTCATTATTGGATGGCTTATCCTTATTACAAGGGTTTCAACCTATGCGGCACTTATAAATTTGTTAGTAACCTATCTTGGTTTTTTCAACGAACAGTTGGTTTCTACTCCATTCAACTACCTTATAATAATTGCCATAACCTTTCTTTTTACCTGGGTAAATTATCTTGGGGTGCGAAATTCTACTCTTTTAAGCAATACGTTGGCCATTGCTAAGATACTTCCCCTGTTGGTATTTGTGGTTGTGGGACTATTCTTTATCAATCCTCAATTGATAGAAATCTCTCAACCCCCTCCTGCCCTTCCAGACTTTGCAGCTTCGGTTTTGGTACTTATTTTTGCTTTTACCGGTTTTGAAGCTGTCCTGGTAAGTACAGGAGAAATAAAAAACCCCAGGAGAAACATACCTTTCGCCCTTATCTTTTCCCTTTCTTTTGTTGCGGTTTTTTATGCACTTATACAATATGTAAGTATTGGAACTCTGCCAGACCTTATAATATCAGATAAGCCCATCACCGATGCTGCCAGGCTTTTTATGGGACCAGTTGGAGCAACTCTAATAACTATAGGGGCGGTTGTCTCCATTGGCGGCACCCTGAATGCGGTTATGTTAATTGGTTCCCGTGTTCCCTATGCCCTGAGCGAGGAAAAACAATTCCCGAAATTTTTCTCCCATCTTCATCCAAAAAACCGCACTCCAATATATTCCCTGTTTATTTTTACAGCAGTTTGTATTGTAGCCTCCATCACGGGATCCTTTATCTATGCGGTTTCCATAAGCGTAATAAGTAAGATCCTTATCTTTTTACTGGTATGTGCCGCTATGATAAAACTTCGGAAAAAGGATCCTGCAGAAACAAATTATTTTAAACTTAAGTACGGGTATTTCTTTGCCGTTACCGGAATTATTGCTTCTATCGCATTGCTATTAAGTTCAGAAGCTTCTGAATTCATAGATGTGCTCATTACAATAATCTCAGGTTTGATCCTTTATGGATTATATAAATATTTTTCATCCAGGCAGGCAATAACTCGTGGCAGTTAATACATAAAAAATATCCTGTAAAAATTGAGAGTTTCTTCCCTATTCAAAGTGCAGCTCCCTTTTATCGGGAAACTTTAACGGTTGTGTTTTCTTTACCGGAAGCGGCTTTAGAAACTGGAGGATCATTGCTATTACCCCGGCAAAAATGAGAAAATAATCCTCTTCCATTCCCAGGTTAAATGCTGCTGAAAAACCTATTAAAGACCATAGAAAAGGAATAAACATGATATACCATCTTACCCGGGTGGTTGAAAATAACAGAATTCCAAATGTAAAGATCACTGTGGGACAAGGCAGTCCGAAGGTTGGTGTCTGCGGATAAATGTGCCCAAGATCGTTCGCGAATACGGGATAAATAAGCAGGGCATACAGGATAAAAATAATTCCTACAAATCCCGAAACATTAAGCTTAAATCTATATCTAAGTGTATCTGGCCTGAAATATGCGAAATATGAGAAGGTCAAGGCTTGCAAAACAAACATAGCCCCGAATAGGAAACCAATGGTATTGAGTTTTGCAAAGTACAGGATGTGATATACAAAACCCATCCACAACCAGAGGAATATTAGTATCAGGTTTATAATGCCAGATTTCCCTTTTAAACTGGAGATCAATAAAAACAGACATATAACCGCAAGGAGATTAAGAATGATCTGCATGGGCCACAATGCCAAATTATAGCTTTCAAAAACGGCGAGGAACTCTTCACTTGTAAAAGGCATGACTGGAATTTTAGCTACTAAAAAGTTACCCCAAAACCCTGCAAATTACAATGACAAATGTCATAGAAATGCTGTGGTCCTAACTCTTGTTTTAAGTGAAAAAAGCAGTAAAAATTAAATTTTGAATGAAGAATTATTCTTTCGGGATTTCTTTGATCTTGTTCCCTTCTTTATTGCGAAATCTGGAATACAGGACCAGTTTTTTACTGGTATTTATAAAATATACCCCGGTGAGAAGCACTGCAGCTGCAATTATAGATTGTAAAGTTATTTGTTCCTTTAAAAAATACCAGCCCAAAAGCAAAGCTATTATTGGATTTACATAGGTTGAAGTTGCAACTTTTTCAGGAGAAACCACTTTAAGCAGGTAGTTAAAGGAGGTAAATGCTACTATACTGCCAAACAGGATCAACAGGATCATAGAATATTGGGTGGGTAGGCTCCAGGCTGCAGGAGAACTCCAGGTTTCCCCAAATGCCAGACTTGCGAAGAACAGAAGTATTCCACCTGTGAACATTTGATATCCTGTATTCACAAAATAGTTGGATGGCAGGCTCGCCCGGGATACAAATAAGCTTCCGTAAGCCCAGCTCAACAAACAAAAAAAGATCATGATCATTCCTAAAACCGAATTTTCATTGCTCACCACTTCTTTCTGACTCACAAGTAGATATATTCCCAGGATTCCCAATACCACCCCTACCATAGACATGGGTTTGATCTTCTTACCTTCAATAAAATACATTAATAAAAGTATAACAAGTGGCTGGGCAGATATTTGCAATGCGGCAAAACCACTGTCAACATATTTCAGTGCCCAGACAACCACCCCGTTTCCAAAGGCCAGGAAAAGAAAACCCGCAATAATCGTGTTGAGTAAATGCTTTTTTGTAATAGCCAGACTAATGCCCAAAAATTTACAAAGGATAAATATGAGAATTCCTGCGGTGGTGAAACGAATTGAGGCAAGCATGAACGGGGGAAGCTCGGTAACCGCTATCTTGTTTAAAAGATACGTAGAACCCCAAATTACGTAGATAGAAAAAAAAGCAAGAATAACCAGAACAGTATTGGGAGCTTTTGGCATTGAGAGGTGCTTTTAATTCTTTGCAATATTAGTAATAAACTTTCAATGCATTAGCCTTAAAACGGTTCAATAACATCGTGAGGATCCTAATAATATCAGGCAAAAGGTGTTCGCAAATTTTTCCAAAAAAAAAAGAGCGAACCGGGGTTCACTCTTGATTTTTATTTTTAATAGAATGTTAGATCTTCTTTACACGTACAGCGTTCATACCCTTCATACCACGTTCAAGTTCAAAGGTAACCTTGTCATTCTCTTCAATTTCGTCAATAAGTCCGCTCACGTGAACGAAATATTTCTCCTGGTTCATACTGTCAATAATAAAACCAAAACCTTTGGAATGATCAAAGAATGATACTTTTCCTTCTTTGTCTTTCTTTGTTTCCTCTTCATCACCTTCTTCTTTCTTTGGAACGCCAAGAACAATATCATCTGCATCTACCTCAATCTTATTAGAAGGATCTGGCGGTGTATTGGTAAGGTTTCCATATTCATCTACATAGGCTATATCAAAATCGCTTCCTTTTGGATTGGATTTGCGCTCCTCCTTCTTCTTTTTCTTTTCTTCACGTTTTTTAGCGCGTTGTTTTTCCTTTTCAATTTTATTAAAAGTTTGCTGCGATTTAGCCATAGGTATAAAATATGTTTTTAAGTTTAATTGCAAAGATAAGATATTGATTTTAATTATTTAAAAATGATTTTCTTAAGCTTCTATAATTATTTTTTTTTAATTTTCAAGACTTGCAAAAACCATTTGCCGAAACTTCCAGGCGGTTTGATCGTTGGTATTTCCCTGGGTTTGTTTCATTAAAATACCAACAATATTTTCTGAAGGATCTGCGAAATACTGGGTATTAAAGTAACCACCCCAGTCAAAAGTGCCGGCGCTCCCCTCCCCTCCATTGGCTTCTCCACGTTCAGTTAAAATTCCAAAAGCAAGTCCGTAATACTTTTCGTCACCACCCCATAAATCTCCAATTTGATTTTGCATTATGGTTTTAATGGTCGTAGGGCTAAGTATTCGCTCGCCATCAAGAATTCCACCGTTCAAGTACATCTGTAAAAACCGGAAATAATCATGAGCAGTACCCGAGAGTCCTGCCCCGCCCGAAAAGAAGCGTTTTGAACCCAATACCGGATAATTCGGGTCATAGAATGTGACCGGATAATTAACCCACTTATCATCGCTTTTATGCTGAATGGCTACCAGTCTTTCAGTTTTATTTTCAGAAAAATAGAAGCCGGTATCCTTCATTCCAAGGGGCTCAAAAATTCTTTCTTTAAAAAATACATCAAGGGGTTGGCCCGAAATAATTTCAATGAGATATCCCAAAACATCCAATCCTTCGCCATAGGTGAATTTTTCTCCCGGTTCGTGGTGTAAGGGCAATTTTGCCAGTTTCTTTACATTGTTTTCAATACTTATGTTGGCTGAAGAAAAAAGGTCTATCACCCCGGCTTTGCTATAAATTTTCTTTATTCGTGGGTCCCCGTCAATTACCCCGTAACCAATCCCCGAAGTATGAGTAAGCAGGTGTCTTATAGTAATAGAACGTGCGGCGGGAACAGAAGTATAGGAACTATCTGCCTCATTAAATGTTTGAATTATTCGGGGAGAAGAGAATTCAGGAATAAATTTTGAAACAGGATCATCTAAGCGAAATTTACCCTCTTCCCAGAGAATCATAACGGCAGTAGCAGTAATAGCCTTAGTTTGAGAAGCTATCCGGAAAATGTCGGTTGTTTTTAGAGCCCGCCCGGTTTCATTAGCCGTTCCAAATGCTTTTTGATATACTATTTTTCCATCTTTTGCTATAAGCGCCACAGCTCCCGGGATTTCTCCCTCTAAAATTGCAGCCCCCAGCATTTGATCAATTACTTCCAGCCTGCTCTCTGAGAGCTCTGTATTTGATTGAATCTGGACAGGAGAATCTTTCCAGGTTATGGGTTGCGCTATAATCCAGGTTGCTTGAAAAAGCATTAAAGTAAAAAAGAGGAAATTTCTCAATGGATGGTTATTTTGGTTATACCGGAAATTTACAAAAAAGCACATTTACACCCTGGAGAATAATTTAATTATTTCGATTTTACCCTTTGAAAATGCCGGGCTCCAACATATTGATTTTTTGCTTTTTAACACATTATTACAATAATCCCTCTAAATATTTCATAATATTGCTAATACTTACCAAAAAACAAGAATCAATATGAAAAAATTAACTTTAATTTTCGCCTTAGTAGCAATTGCTTTTACAAGTTGTGATGACGGTTCAAAAGATCTCAATGAAAAGCATGCAAAGCTTATGAAAGAGAGTGACAGTATCCAACAAGCTCACGCTCAGCTTAAGGCCGATCTTGAAACTTTAAAACAAGACCACATGACGCTTACCCAGGATACTGCAAGAGTAATGCAGGATTCTACAATGCTTGAAGGACTTGCACAACATGAGATCCTTATCCAGAAGCACGAAGGAATGCTTGTAGGTCACGAACAAATGATCGCAGGGCATAGTGAACTTAGGGACAATTTTGCAAATCTTTCAAATGATGATAAGAAAACGCAAATGGACGAAATGGAAAAAGTTCACGAACAAATTATGGATGATCACGAAACCATAAGAGACGAAATGGAACAAATGAGAGAAGATCACCAAAACTTAAGAGACAAGTGGAGAGATGATGAAAGTGATGATGAAACCGAAACTCCAGCAAATCAATAGGAAATAACATTTTTAAGTGTTAGTTGAAAATAAAGGCTCTCCCGCAAGGTGGAGCCTTTATTTATTTATTGGAATTCCGCAATCATATTTTTACTTTAAACAAAAAGTCCCGAAAATCATTTGATTTTCGGGACTTGATAATTTATAAAGTATAGCCTTATGCAGGTTGTAGTTCCTTATCCTTCTTTGATTTTCTGTAAAGAAACGAAGTAAAAATATTCCTTTTAGCAAAACGAAATTGCCTGTCGGAATTTATGAGTTTTACAAAAAGAGGCTTAGTAACCCCAAAATATTCATAGGTTGTTCCATCTGTAAAAGTGATCTCAAGCACATTTCCCTTATGCTGAAAATCGGCTATCCCGGCTTCAGAAGTGGTCTTTGTATACTCCTCTAAATTTGCCTGTTTGGTCTCCGGAGCGATACTTACCAGGAAATGGTATCCATCTATGATCTGTTTACTTTTTATTTCGGCTTCGGCATGGATCTCATCACTCTCCTGAAATTTATCAGGATGCCACTCCTTTACAAGATTTCTATATGTTGTTTTAAGTTGTTTAAGATCTATCTCTTTTTCAACATTAAACAATTTCTTGTATTCATTTACACGCTTCATTAATGCTATTTTTAAATAAGCGGCAAAACTACGGCATTTTATTGGAATGGAAGTAAAATTTATTTGAGACCGAATACGCAACAAAAAAAGAGGCAATCGCTTACTATCAAACAGATAGAACGATATACCTCTTAATTTAATATATAGCGTGTTTTAATCTAATACTTCTACTGTTTCCTTTTTATAGTCTAAATAGCCCTCTTTGCCCGGAGTGTAGAACGTGTCTTTATCCCAGGGGGTTAACGGAATATCTTGCTCAAATCTTTCAGCAAGATCGGGATTTGAGATATATGGTTTTCCATATGCCACAAGATCTGCAAATCCATCTTCTATCACCTTGTTTCCTTTTTCCTGGTCAAAATTACTGTTAATTATAAGGGTGCCCTGGTATATTGGGCGATACCGTTTTGCAATTTCAGTAACCGCATATGGAATATCTGAAACATCAGTGAAAGGTTCAGAAAGATGTAAAAACGCGAGATCGTATTGATTCAGTTTTTCGATGATATAATCAAAGGTGGGAATGGTTTCTTCATCCATCCTCATCCCAAAAACATCATTTAACGAAGGATTTAGCCGTAAACCAATTTTATTTTCTGGCATTACTTCTTTTAAGGCATCTATAACTTCAAACAAGATCCTGGCCCTGTTTTCTTTGCTGCCGCCGTATTCATCTGTACGATGGTTGGAAGTGGCATTAAAGAACTGATGAAAAAGATATCCGTTGGAAGAGTGTATCTCCACTCCATCAAAACCGGCTTCCATTGCATTTGCTCCTGCATTTTTAAAATCCTGCACAGTTTGTTTAATTTCTTCAATTGTCATGGCCTTTGGCGTAACCGTATCCTTAAATCCATTTGGGGTATAGGATTTACCACCCGGATTGATTGCTGAAGGTGCCAGGGGTAATTCTCCATTATGAAAATCTGGATGCGACATACGTCCCACATGCCATAATTGGATAAATATTCGGCCGCCGGCTGCATGTACCTTAGATGTAACGGCTTTCCAACCTTTAACTTGTTCCTTGCTGTAAATTCCTGGCGTGTTCACATAGCCTACTGCCTGTGGAGATACCTGTGAGCCTTCAGATATTATAAGACCGGCACTGGCACGCTGTGCATAATATTCGCCATGTAAGTCGGCCGTGGGTATATTCCCTGGATTATCGGCGCGGCTTCGCGTCATGGGAGCCATTACGAGTCGGTTTGGTAATTCAATTCCGTTTAAATTATATGGTTGTAATAATGCTTGTTTCTTACTCATAACTATTGCAATTTTATTTTAATTTTTCGGCTAATTTTTCAGCAACCCTTTCAGATGATGCGGGATTTTGTCCGGTTAATAATAACCCGTCTTCAACAGCATAAGGTTCCCAGTCTCCGGTTTTAGTATATTGCCCTCCATTTTTCTTCAGCATATCTTCTAATAGGAATGGTACTACATTAGTTAGTTCTACTGCGGCTTCTTCCCCATTTGTAAAACCTGTTACTTTTTTTCCATCTACCAAAAGTTTCCCATCAACATTTTTTACATTTTTAAGTACCGCTGGAGAATGACAAACAAATGCTACAGGCTTCCCGCTGGCATACATAGTTTCAATAAGATTCGTTGAATTTGTATCTTCCACAAGGTCCCATAATAACCCATGCCCACCTGGGTAAAATACTGCATCATAGTCTTCAGCGTTTATTCTACTTAGGAGAAGAGTGTTGGCCAAAAGATCCTGGGTTTCTTTGTCTTTATAAAACCTCTCTGTTGCCGGGGTTTGAGCATCTTCTTTTTCACTGTTGGGATCTATAGGAGATTGACCCCCTTTTGGAGAAGCAAGTGTGATCTCGAATCCGCGATCTTTAAGTAAATAATAAGGAGCTGCAAATTCCTCGATCCAAAACCCTGTTTTATGGTCGGTGTTCCCCATTTTATCATTGCTGGTCAAAACAAATAATATCTTTTTCATAGTTTTTGATTTTTAAATTAATAGTGAATAATAACATCTAAAAAAGATGCTTCAGGAATCCCATTTCATGATTCTTTCATTAGTTAGAATTCCCTGAAAAATCAAAGATATAGTGTATAAGGAAGAGTTCCCTTGATGTATGTTAGGAAGGCCTGTTAAAAACTGTTAATCGCTTATAATGCTTTTCGAATACGGCTTAGGCTTTCCGGTTTTAAACCCAGATAATTGGCAATATGGGATTTGGGCACCCGTTTTTCAATTTTGGGATACGCCTCACAGAATTCAAGATAACGTTGCCTTCCCGATTTTTGAAGTGAAGAAAGAACCCTGCTTCTTAAAGCCACGAAAGCTCCTGTTATTTTGATCCTGAAGAATCGTTCAAATTTGGGAATGCGGTTATATAATTCTTCCAGCGAATCCTTTTTAATTTCCAAAAGAACCGAATCTTCAAGAGCTTCAACATAGAGCTGGGCCGCAGACCCTGAAAAAAATGCTTCAAAATCTGATATCCACCAATCTTCCACCGCAAATTGAAGAATGTGCCTGTCTCCTTTCTCATCCAGGTAATAGGCCATTAGACATCCACTCACTACATAATATTCAGAAGAAACCGGCTGTCCCTGAGAAATAAGGAATTCCTTTTTAGAAAGCCTTACTTCAGAAAGTATGCTCACAAACTCATCCTGTTCTTGAGCCGTAAGATGAATATCCCTTAATACGTGATCCAGAATTTCCTTGTACATAATTTATCACTGCCTACCGGCAAAAACTGTTGAATGGTAAAAATAGAAATTCTACCTCAAACTATTACACAGGGATATAATGGGATAGTAGATTATTGACCGGGTTAATAGGATTCACTGTTCCTGTCTAATTAAAATTCAAATAAACTAACTACACCTGCACCCAACTTTTAAAATCCTGATATAAAAAGCCCAAAATATGAAGTGAAGGAAAACTAATTCAAATTTAATTCGGAAAAGGATCCAAAATCCCCTTTATCAAGCTTAGAATAGGTTTCGTTACCAATTTCATGGCGATCACATCTTTTGAAAGAAGAAAGAAACATATCCGAAGTATTTTTATGTAAGTAAAATATTATAAATCAAATATTTACAATTGAATATAAACAAAAAAGCAATGTTAAACCTTAAATTAAATTATTATGAAAACTCTAATTATTTCTATCGCACTTGTACTGGTTGCAGGAATCAGCCAGGCACAAATTATTGAACTTGAAGAAGCCCACATAAGCTTTAGCCCCGTATCTGTAATTGATGAAAACAGTTTTAGCGTATCCATTCTGGAAAATTATGCAGGGGAATTTGAAAAAGACCCACTTGCATTTATGAAGAACAACTTTGATATCCTGGAATTTATTTCCCAATTACCAGGTGAGGATTATGAATCATACCTTGTAAGTTTCCGAAGCAGGAAGGGAGAACTCCGGGCCGAATTTGACAAAGTTGGAAACCTCCTTTCCACTAATCAAAGATTTGAAAATATCTTATTGCCGCTTGAAATATGTCATCAACTCTACAGGGAGCATAAAGGTTGGACAATGGTAAAGAATGTTCACATTGCAACCAGTAAGAAGGATGTAGTAAATAAGGATCTTTACCGCATTACAATGAGGAATGGCAAAGAAAAAAAGAATCTAAAAATCGATGCTCGTAAGGATGTTCGTACTGCAATGGTTAGTTTGTAACTTTCCTTGAAAAACCATCAGGCCACACCCCCTGATGGTTTTTTTTTAATATCCTTATTTTTTGAGGGGCGAATGCTAAGAACAATTAAACCTTTTTAATAGCAAATATTTCTCTATTGATCAGGTTCCTGAGGTCATTTAAAAAGTAAAATTCGCATTTGTAAACACTATATTTCCTAAATTAATAGAGTATTACCATTAAAAATAACGGCGATACCACGCCCCAAAAAACCTGCAGATAGGATTATCCTTTTAATATGAAATGAGCAAATTTGAATTCGATGCAAATACAATGAATAATGGCTAGCGACCAATACCAATACAATTATTAATTTCATATGAAAGCATTAGTGATAGATGATGAGGAATTGGCCCGTAAGCGGGTGAGTAACCTCCTGGAAGAGATTTCCGAAATTGAGGTTTTGGGAGAATGTTCCAATGGAAAGACTGCCATAAAACAGATCAACGAACTTAAACCTGATCTTATTTTCCTGGATATAAACATGAAGGATATGAACGGTTTTGAGGTACTTCAAAAAATTACCATTTCCCCCAAACCCATAGTAATCTTTGTAACTGCTTATGATAACTATGCAAGCAGGGCTTTTGATGTTGATGCTTTTGACTTCCTGCTGAAACCCTTTAAAGATCAGAGGTTCTTTAAGACTATTACCAAAGTTCTTAATATTTCCAAGGCGGAAGCAAATATTAATTTTGAAAACCGGATACGGGAATTGTTCAGGATTTACAACGAGGAAGCCAAATTGACAGCGCAGCCGCTCAAGATCCCTGTAAAACAGGGTAATAAAACAGTGCTGCTGGACCCAATTAATATTATGTATATCACAGCGGCAGGTTATTATGCCGAGATCTTTACAAAGGATAAGAAATATGTATTACGCGAATCGCTGCAAAATCTCAATTCCTTATTGGACGAGAACCAATTTTTCCGGATCCACCGGTCGGCAATTATAAATATGCACCATGTGAAAGAGATCGTACATTCCGAATTTTCTGAGATAGATGCACGAATGAGTGACGGTACTCTTTTGCACATTAGCAAAGCCAATAAGAAACAGTTTATGGAAAAAATAGGGATTTAAAAATAACTTTAAATGGACACTTCAAAAGTGAAAAGAAATATAGACTTAAAACTGGTATTACTTTTAGCCGGGTTTTATACACTGTTTAATGTGGTCTATATAAATAAAATTGCATATTTCAGGCATTGGTTTCCCAGGCCAAATTTGGACCCCTGGAAAGACATTCTATTGTATAATATTTTGATAGACTGGATCATTGTGGTAACCTATATGACCCTTATTGCTATAAGTACCAAACGATTGCTAAACAAGAATTACCCGTGGGTAAAGATTATTAGCATTCATACCATTCTTTCGATTTTGATAGGCCTTATCATCAGGCTTATATTTGATGTTCAAAGTATACTTTCGGGCAGTATGGATGCATCAGAGTATCAGTTTCAGGAAAGTATTCATAGGTTCATGAATGTAATTGACTTGAACTTTCTCATCTATTTTGCGATGGTTTTTATTATTTACACCTATTATTACCTGAAGCAGGTTAAAGAGACAGAGGCACAGCGAAATCTTCTGGAGACCCAATTGGTAAATACCAGAATGAAAATGCTATCCTCCCAGTTACAGCCGCATTTTTTATTTAATACCTTAAATAGTATTTCAGTACTGGCAGATCTTGATCCCGCGAAAGCCAAAGATACCATTGCAGATCTCAGCGATTTTTTAAGGGAGATACTTTATAGCAGCGATACTACCGAGATACCGCTGGAAAAGGAAATGCGTACTCTGGAATATTATCTCAACATTCTCCATGTGAGGTTTTCAAACGATCTTAGGATCAGGAAAGAAATCGATGAAAACCTGCTACATCATAAGGTTCCAGCATTGCTGTTGCAACCGCTTATAGAAAATAGTATTAAACATGGATATTCCTATGATCATCCGGAACTGGAAGTGCTTATTTCTGTTCAGGCGGAAGGGAATCTGTTACTCATTAAAGTTGAGAATAATGGAGCAGCATTAAGCCAGACCTCTGCAGAATTAATGCGAAAAGGGGTCGGCCTTTCTAATATCAATGACCGACTTAAAAACCTTTACGGGAATAATTATTTTTTTGAGATAAGGAATAAACCCGAAGGAAATGGTGTGGAAACATTAGTGAAGATTCCCATAACACAAAAGGGCTAAATACATTTCCCATTGTTTAAAAAAGGAAGAAACACTTGTGGAATCAATTTTTTCCAGCTACCGGGATTGCATCTACAGGTTTCTCAAAAGCGATAAACAGGACACATGGAGAATCACCGCATCTGCCCGAATGGTGTTTCAAAGCAGGGCCATAGGCATAATTTCCGGGTTTCAATAATTGTGGTGCCTCCCCTTCATAGGTTACCTCGAGCTCCCCTGAGATAAGTACCATACGCTCAGCCGAAGTGTGATAATGGTTGGGGATCTCTGATTTTGCCGGGAATTCAATTAGAATATCGGCATTTTCCATTGCAGGATCACCATGCAATACGGTTAACCGGCAGCCTTCTGGCATAAATTCAGGGCAACCTCCCCATTCCAACGCAGGGTCACCGGCAGCTTTCACCAGCGAGTTTTCATCCTGAGCCAGCAGGCTAAAGGGAATAATAAATACAAGTAAGAAAAGACTTGTTGATGATTTCGAAAATGATGGGATTGCTTTCATGATCTTAGGATTAAAATTAGTGATTAAGGTTTTCCCGGGATAGAAAATTTCCAGCGACAGAAACCCTAAAACACAGCTTCTATACCCATAGGGTATCCCGGGAAAAAATAATCTTTAAAAATAAGAAAATAAGCTGGCAGCATAAATGGGGGTAATCCCTTTATTATGTGCTAACTATGAGAGAGATTTTAAATAAAGTTGTTCAACCTTTTCCCTGGCCCAGGGAGTTTTACGAAGAAATTTCAGGCTGGATTTTATGGATGGATCGTGGGTAAAACAACGAATATTGATCCTTGCACCCATATCTTCCCAGCCGTAATTTTCAACCAGGCTTTCCAGCATATCTGCAAGTTTTACACCGTGTAACGGGTTATTGTCCTGTTTCCCTTCCATAATAATTTAAATTAAACTAACCCTAACCTTTTTACGTTTAAGTCGGCTGTTGTTCAAACTCTCAATAAGGTCCTGCGCTTTTTCGGCCGGTACTGCAACAAAGGCGCAATCCTGTTTCAGCTCAATATTTCCAAGTTCTTCTTTTTCCAGATTACCCTGTTTTAAAAACAGGCCTGCAATGTCCCCTTTTGAGATTTTATCCTTTCTCCCTCCTGAGATGAACAAGGTTTCCCAAAAAATTTCAGTTTGAGCGGTTGATTTTTTAAATCCTTCCTGGGGATTTAAATTTATGAAATCGGGAAGGCTTTCTTTTTCCCATTGGAGTACATAAGCGGTCCCTTTTTTGTTCATCCTGGCTGTGCGCCCATTTCTATGGGTGAATTCCGGCCCGCTGTGTGGCAACTGGTAATGAATAATAAATTCAATTTCAGGCACATCTATTCCCCGTGCAGCCAGATCTGTTGCAAGAAGTAACCTGTAGGTCCCATTCCTGAATTTTATAAGAGAACGTTCCCTGTCCTTCTGTTCCATGCCTCCATGGAAGATGCCATGGTTTATTTTATTCCTGGACAGATGATTACTCACCTCTTCTATAGAATCTTTAAAATTGCAGAAAATTATTCCGGGTTGATTTTTAAGATTGGATAAAAGATCAACAAGGGTATCAAGCTTATCCCGGGTTGGAGAAACAATGGTTTTTACTTTTAGCTGAAGTTTTTCAGCAGAGAGATAATTTATTTGTACCGGGTTTTTTACACCTGCAAAGGCAGGAATTTCTATTTCCTGGGTTGCTGAAGTAAGGATTCTTTTTTTAAGCGCCGGGAGGGTTGAAATGATCTCACTCATCTCTGCTTCAAATCCAACTTCCAGCGATTTATCAAACTCATCCAGCACAAGGATCTTTATATCTTCTATTGCAAAGGTTCCGCGACGCAAATGATCTCCTACCCTACCCGGGGTGCCTATTAAAATTGCCGGGGGATGACTTAATTCAATCTTATCTTTTGAAAATGCCCTGCCTCCATAAACTGCATTGGCTTTATAACCGGAGCCCATTTCGCGGGTCACCTGTTCTATCTGGATGGCAAGTTCACGGGAAGGCACCAAAACAAGTACCTGTATATTCTTACAATCAGGATCAAGTTCTTCAAGTATGGGTAACAGAAATGCAAGAGTTTTCCCTGTCCCAGTTGGAGACAACAGGATTACAGATGAATTTGAGGATATAGCCTCTGCTGCCTCCTCCTGCATGGGATTTAGCTTTTCTATTCCCAGTTTTTCAAGGATCTCAGTTTGATCTTTTTTTGTATTTGACATGTGGCAAAGTTAGGTAATAATTTGATGGACGATATTCCACGCCCAACTGCATCCTTTAAACACGGGGAAGTAATAATTGGATTATTCTAAATTGATTTTAAAAATTATTTTCTCTACCGGGATGTTTGGATTTTACCAGTCAATGGGACGATAATCTTTCAAAAATTGGCCACACCAGTGTTTTCCGGTATTAATTCCATCAATTAAAGGATCCATAACCCTGGCGGCACCATCAACTATATCAAGTGGCGGCTGGAAATCATGAACCTCAACCTTCTTTTTTGAAAGCTCGGCCGGATCCTCATCTGTAACCCAACCGGTATCTACTGCATTCATAAAGATGCCGTGCTTTGCAAAACCTGATGCAGATGTATGTGTGAGCATATTAAGGGCTGCTTTGGCCATATTGGTATGGGGGTGACGATCTTCTTTTTTAAATCGCTGGAATTTTCCCTCCATTGCCGATACATTAATTATATGCTTCATCCCCGTGTTCTCCTTTTTCATAAGACCCGAAAGTCGGTTACATAACACAAACGGGGCAACGGCATTGACCAGCTGGACTTCCACCATTTCAGTGGTTTCGATCTCCCCTAATTTTAATCGCCAGCTATTGGTTTTTCTTAAGTCAACCTGTTGCAGGTCTGCATCCAATTGTCCTTCGGGGAAAACCTCTTTTACTGAAAGTGAGTTGTCAAAACTATAGGGGATCTGCGATAATTTTGCAGAAGCCCGCAAACCAATTCCGGGCTCAGGCCCGTGCCAGGTTACCGGTAGATTTTGATTATTTCCTGCACCTGCGGTAAAATTCTTCAGTTCCTGAAGGCAATTAATATGATCCTGAAGCAGTTCCTGTGCCTGTAATGGCAGTTGATCTACCGGCAAATTCTCCTTATCCATTAAATGCTGATAAAATCCTGCAGGGCGTCTTACGGTTTGTGCCGCATTGTTGATCAAAATATCCAACCTGTCATACTTTTGCTCTATAAAGTTGCAAAATATCTCGACGCTGGGAATGTGGCGAAGATCCAGACCGTGGATCTTCAAACGGTGGCTCCAGTCCATATAATCTGCTTCCCTGGAAAATCTCAGGGCAGAGTCGGCAGGAAAGCGGGTGGTAGCTACCACTGTAGCTCCTGCGCGGAGCAGCATTAAAGTTATATGATATCCAATCTTTAAACGTGATCCCGTAACTACAGCAACCTGCCCGGTAAGATTGGCTGTTTGAAACCGCTTGGCATAATTAAAATCTCCACACTCAGTACACATCGAATCATAGAAATGATGCATTTTTGTATAAACGGTTTTACAAACATAGCAGTTTCGCGGAGACTTAAGTTCCAGGTTCTTTTCTTCCAATTGTGCCGGTTGCAATAATTTAGGAGCTTCAAAAACCGCTGCCTCACGGGCGCTTCTTATCCCGGTTTCGCGGCGCGCATGCTTATCTCGTTCAATCATTTTGCGCTTGGCAGCTTTGGCCGCATCTTTCCTTCTTCTGGCAAATTCATCCCTGTTTGGCCGTGTAAGTGCTCCAGCTGCAGCCATTAGGGAAATTCGCTGATCTTCCGGCAAATCAAATAATTGGTTGGTATCATCAACCAGCTCTTTTAGTACCAGTATACATTTTTCAATCTGCTCCCGGGTTACCCTTTGGTTGTCCCCTTCTTTTACGTCTTTCATTTTCAAAAATCAAAGTGCAAATATAACGTATTACCTAATTCACATGTTTCCCTAATTCATCACTAATTAAAAAATCCAGAAACTATCCTGTAAATACCAAATGACCTGTAAATTAAATGGTTAATATGATTATCATCATTTATTTTTAGCCGGATAAATCTTAAATTTACGAATAGGAATAATTTAATATTCAGCCTTATGAGAACTACACGAGAATTGGCAAAGGAAGACACCCATAATACACTTATACAAAACCTGCAGGAACTATTGGTGAAGAACTATGATGCTCACAAGGGATTCATAAAAGCATTTAAGGAATCAAGAGATCACGACTTAAAAGAGCATTTAAAATTAAGGGCTTTCTTACATCAACGTAATGCAAACGAAATTGATAAACTCATTCATACCCTTAATGCCACTCCCCTGGAGGAGGGAAGTACTGTGGGAAGGTTTCACAGGATCTGGATGGATGTGATGATTGCCCTTTCGGGCCACGATGATAAAACCATTCTCGAGGAATGTTTAAGAGGCCAGAAAGCCACATTGAATGAGTACAGGGAAAAACTCAAAAATCATAAATTCCCACAGGAGATCAAAGAAATTTTAAAAAAGCATCTTCTGGAACTGGAACATTCCCTGGAAGATGTAAAAACCATTAAGGACATAAAATAGCTTTTGACTTCCAGGTTTAAAATTTTCCTTTGGTAAAAAGTACAGTGATCTTTGTTTGAAAAAATATTTTGGTGGCAGGAAGACCTCTATGTTTTATAATTATTCACCTGCATTAACAAACTTTGTTAAACCCTTCCAAATAATAATTTAATTGTCTTAGCCCCCTCCTAAGTGTTTGGTATCTTTAAGTTGTAAAATTTAAATTATGACTATGAAAACCACTAGAGAAGAAGCTAAAGAAGAAAGCCACAAAGAGTTGGTGGGCAACCTGCAGGAATTACTGGAAAAAAATCTGGATGCCGAAAAGGGTTTTAAAAACGCACTTGAAGAGACAAAGAATGCTCATTTAAAACAATTTTTCAAGAAGCAGGCGGTCCAAAAAAATAAGTTTGTTACTGAACTCGATTTTGTATTAAGATCCCTTAATGCTGAACCCAAAGAAAAAGGAAGTACGCTAGGGGGCATTCACCGGGTTTGGATGGATATTAAAACTTCCCTTACAGGAGATAAAGATGAAGCTGTTCTCGAGGAGGTAATTCGTGGAGAAAAAGCCAGTGAAGAAGAATATGAGGAGAAGCTAAAGGATTATTTCTTCCCCCATGATATTTCAGAACTTTTAAATCGCCAACTGGCCGAGATAAGGATGACCCTTTCAAAGGTAAAAACCCTAGAGGACCTGGCTGACGATTAATTACAAATAAATATATTATTACAAAAGGTCCTGAATTTTATTTCAGGACCTTTGTTTTTTATTTATTTCTTATTCCTTCTTGACCGGAACCATATATACCGGGATTTTGGTTTTTTCAAGCACTTTTGAGGCTACCGTTCCCATTAGCAATTTTTCCAGGGCAGAGTGACTGTGGGTTCCCATAACAATAAGATCTGCATTCCATTTGTTGGCATATTCAAGAATAGCCGTTGCGGCATCACCCTCTGCTAAATGCGTTATTACAGCAGGATCGTTTAAATGGTTTGCGGCCGATTTCAAATATTCATGGGTGACCTTATGCATTTCATTCATCATTTCAATATCGATCACTCCGGTGTCATAACCATCATAACCCATAGAGGAAGGATACTGCATCCCGTAATGGGCAATTTCTGCCATGACATGAATAAGACAGACCTCTCCACCCATTAATTTAGCAAGCTCGTGGCCGGTTTCGGCTACCTTTTGAGAGTTGGGGTTATAATCTATTGCGATAAGAATTTTTTTCATGGTATGTTAGTTTTCTTCTAAGGGAATTTACCAAAAAATATTCATTCAGAATGTGTGGAAAGAGTATTTCCATAGCACAGCATTCCACGCTACTTCAAATATTAAAAATGGGTGGGAAACAGAAAGGATCCTAAAATTAGTTTTTTACGATTATCATAGTCGCGCGGCCACCTGTGAGAAGGTTCCATTCACTGGAAGTGACTAGTTTACCGGCTTCATCAAAAACTTTAAAGGCTGCGGTATTGGGACCCGAAGAACCCTGATTCAAAGCTTCAATTTCAATTGTATTAAAGCCATTATCCAGAGCTATTAGAACCGGTGTAAAATTACCCTGCAGGTATATATCATTTTGAACAATTTTCCCATTAAGATAGACACGCACTCTATCTCCATCTACATATTGGGCATCGCGACAATATAGCTCCACCAATTTTCCTTTCGTAACAAAACTTCCCAGATCCTGGCCTCGCAAACCCCCACTTGCTTTTTCATCCTCTGTCCATTTTTTCTCAATAAAATCACCTGCCGTAAGAAGTTCTTTTTTAGTGACCATTTCCAGCGGCTTAGGCTTCCGGGGGTCATCTTTTAATTTAAAGTCTTCGCGGGGAGCTTCGGGAAACATCACCCTGGGAAGAGGAGATCCTGAAGTAGAAGGTCTTTCAAAAACCGGTTTTTTTGTTGAGGAAGGGATCTCCTGGGAAAAACCAATAAAGCTTAAAAAGATAGCTGCTGTTAGAAGTATCGCTTTTTTCATAGTGCTAAAATAAGGAAATCATATTCAGCCAATGTATATCAAAAACAAAACCACTTTTTTTCTTCATTATTTCCCTTGAATTTTAGAAAAACGCTCCAACCCACATCAATCGGAAATGGCCGTGTTGTTTAACTTTAACCGAGAAAATAAAACAGATTATTTAATGACTTTGCATCGCATAATCCAGCATCCAGTTTATCCCGAATTTATCCTGGAACATTCCGAAGTAAGAACCCCAAAAAGTTTCATCCAATTCCATTTCTATTTTCCCCCCTTTTGAAAGCTCCTTAAATATTCTTTCGGTTTCTTCCCGGCTTTGAGGACTTACAGTAATGTAAAAATTATTACCCTGTTTAAAATTGGAAGCCATTGACCCCATAATATCAGAGCCCATTAAGAAATTCCCTTTTCCTATGGGAAGGGAAACGTGCATTACTTTTTCCCTGTCCTGTTCAGGGATATTTTGCGCATCGGGCATGTCTTTAAACCGGTTTATTTCAGATAGTTCACCTCCAAAAACCGTTTGGTAAAATTTAAAAGCCTCCTCGGTCTTTCCGTTAAAATTCAAATATGGATTAATTGTTACCATGATGTTATAAATTTTAATTAAACCCCTTTTTAATTTTCCTTCTTACCCGGGTGGTTTGATATTTCTATGATAAAAGCCCGTAATTCCTTGATCTTATTCTCCCGGGAAGAACTAAAGGTATAAAGGTCGCAAAAGGCATATGCTTTGTCCAGGCCGTTACTGTCTTTCATTTTCATAGATCCATGTACAGCCGCCTTATCATTATCTATTATCATAGAATGAAGATCCAGGGACATATCGCGAGGTTCCTTTACCTTGTTCATTGCTTCGATCAAAGCCTCTTTTCCGGTTATCACCTGGTCTCCTATCATTTCCCAATACACATCATCTGTTACACTATCAAAAATGTAATTAAGGTCATTCTCAACGAAAGCCCTGTTGAATTTATTCAAAAATGTCTCCCTTTCTTTCATAAAAATAGGTTTTAATTGAGCATTACCTTTAAAGGTAATTTTTTATGTGATTTATTTTAGCGTTATTTTCGTTAAATTTATCTCCTGAAAAGGTTTCTCAAATTCCCTTCGGTTTTTTATAAATGTTTATTTCAACCTATCAACTATGCAGGTAACCCATTTACTGGATACTAATTCTATTGCCGCAAAATTTGTGGCAGAACTCAGGGATATACACCTTCAAAATGACCGAATGCGCTTCAGAAGAAATATAGAGAGGCTTGGGGAGATCCTCGCCTATGAACTAAGCAAAACTCTTAATTTCAAAAAGGCCGAAACCCTCTCCCCATTAGGAACGGCACATTCTTACCTGCCACAGGAAGATATAGTGATTTGTTCTATTTTACGGGCAGGATTACCACTACATACCGGTCTTCTTAATTATTTTGATACCGCAGAGAATACTTTTATCTCGGCATACCGTCATTATTTAAATGAAACCGAATTTGAGATTAAAGTAGAATATCTTGCCTCCCCTTCCCTGGAAGGAAAAACCCTAATCCTCGCAGACCCTATGCTTGCCACCGGAGCTTCTTTTGTAACCGTTCTTGAAGCATTAAAGCCTATGGGAACTCCCGCAAAAATTCACCTGGTCTCTGTAATTGGAGCAAAGCCGGGAGTACAGTTTGTTGCTGAAAATTTTCCTGAAAATTCCAGATTATGGATCGCTGCCATAGATGAGGAACTTAATGAACATGGCTATATTGTGCCAGGGCTGGGGGATGCGGGAGATCTATGTTTTGGCACCAAAGTACAGCACTAACCTTTTTACACTCCTCATTGAATTTTTTATCACGCCCAGAATTCTGATGCTGTGAAGCGGCTGCAAAATTTTTGCGGTCCACAAGAGAAGAAATATTTTTTCATTCCTTTTATCACTTAAAACCTGGTCTCCCTATTACTCCTTCTTGCCAAGAATTAGGTATAAACTGCCCCCTTCCGGAAGAACAATGAAAATATTGATCCCGTAAAGTTGTGGCAAAAATTCACACTTTTAACAAAGAATCCACAAAAAAACGGGACTTCCACCTCTCGCATTCTTTTCCCATTATTTGGTTTCCTCTTGCTGTGCACAAATAATATTTTACGTAAAGCCCACATATTGAGGAAAGAGAATGAATTTGAGGCCAATTTCCCCCTCCTTTAATGTTATTGAAACTGAAATCAGGGTTTGAGTGGCACTATAATCGCACGTTTGTTTTTATAGGTCTTAATAACCAATCAAAATATTATTATAAGATAAGACCATAATCAAAATTAAAAAATATGAGAAAAACTGTATTATTGACTGTAATGTCACTGGCAATGTTAAGTTCCTGTGTATCCAAGAAGAAATACGTGGAACTTGAAACTGAACTTTCAAATACCCAATCCAACCTGCAAAGGACCACATTGGAAAAGGAAGAAGCTCAAAGAAAGCTTGACGCTATCGAGGCCCGTGTTGCAGACTATAATGCGAAGATCAATTCCCTTCAGGAAAGCAATGATGACCGACTTGAAATGAATGATCTTACCGCTATGTCTACCAACAATAAGCGTAAAATGCGTGAAACCCTTACTAAGGTTGATCAAGCTCAATTAGCCGAGGCTAAAACCCTGGAAGATTCCATTAATCTTGCTGTTTCTTACAATTTGAAACAATCAATTTCTGATGATTCTGAAAGCGATGATATCGATATTACTGTAGATAAAACTGTGGTAATGATCAATGTTTCAGATAAATTATTGTTTAACAGCGGTAGCTACAGGGTAAGCAACAAAGCAAATAACCTTATGCAAAAACTTGCAGATGTTATTAACTCTGAGCCAAGCATGGAAGTAATGATTGAAGGTCATACAGATTCTCAAACTATGGTACCTGGATCACACCTTCAGGATAACTGGGATCTAAGTGTACGTAGAGCAACTTCAATAGTAAGGATCCTACAGGATAAATATAAGGTTGACCCTGCAAAATTGATCGCAGCCGGTAGAAGCAGCTATGCTCCTCTTGCCGAGAATGACTCTAAAGAAAACAGAGCGAAGAACAGAAGAACAAGAATTGTAATTATTCCAAATCTTGATAAATTCTTTGCACTATTAGAATCTGAGCAGTAGATCACCCATTGAGATTAATAAAAGGGCAAAACCGAATATGGTTTTGCCCTTTTATATTTACAACAAATGCTAATATGACGGTTTTTTAAACTAATATTATTGGCTCCTATTTTAAGATTAACGGAATGGAGTTACTTCTTTTTGGACAGGAAATACCAGTCAAGGGAAAACTTTCCGCTTCCGGTAAAGAAAAGCAGTATGTAACCAAACAGGAACAACATAGGTAATTCCTGTCTAGAAAATCCATCAGGCACGTGAACAATAAAAGCCACTACCGCCATGGTTAAGATAAGCGGAATTACTGCAAGCCTGGTGCCCAGTCCCAGTATTATAAGTATTGAACAAACAAACTCTGCAATTACCGCCAAAGTAAAAGTGGTAACCTCTCCAATTCCAAGAGGATCCCTGAAAACAATTTCTTCACTGCCAAAAAACCGAATAAGTTTCGGAATTCCATGCGTAAGCATAAGGCTCGAAATTCCAAGCCTGAAGATCAATAATCCAAGGTCAACTTTTGGAAGGCTTAAATTGGTTGAGTAGGTATCTTTCATAAGTGGTATTTATAGTTTTTTAATGGAAATATGCAATTAGCAATTACTGCCGGCAGGCAGGTTTATTGAAATTTGCTTCGGGTTTAAGTTATGTTCATTTCAAAAGTGTAAAGGTTTAGATACTGAAGATAGAAAAAAAACCGCAAAGTTTTCTGTAAGTGTTATATTGTGAGAGCGCTATAAAGAATATTCAATTTCAAGGATCTCAAATTCCTGTATTTCTGGACCCCTTTTAAATTGTATCTTTTCCCCTACTTTTTTTCCTGTCAATACCCTGGCAATAGGGGCTACGAAAGCGATCTTGTTAAGGGAAACATCAGCCTCATCTACTCCAACAATTTGAAATTGGCGAACCGTTCCTTTTTGATTTCCGCTTAAAATTTTAAAGTTGACCCTTGCTCCAAAACGTACTTCTTCCCTGGGTTGTTCAAGTGAATCAATTACCCTGGCAGAATTTATTCGTTCGTTCAACAAATTTAATTTCCCGGTGAAAACAGCCCGCGCATGTCGTTTTTCTTTTTCGCTTTCTATATCCAACGAAGTCAATTGATGTTCAATATCCTTTCTTTCCTCCAACAATTGGTCTAAACCCACCCGGGTAACATAATTTATTTCCCCGGCCGGCAAAGCAGCTCTCGGAGGTATAAATGGTGGTTCCTCCTGGTCATCTTCTTTAACAAATCCTCGGCTCATGTTTTATTTTATTCTTAATGTAAGAAATCCCTTAGAAGGCCGGCTTAGGTTTAAGAATTTTTTAAAAGATTAGAGGGATAAAATAAAGATGAGAACCAGAAAAAAGGCTGTGCTGAAGGGACAATTCAATCTAATAACTTAATTAAAGGTTAAAAAGAATATATACATAATGGATAAACATTATTCTTGTAATTTAGGAAAGGTATTTTGGGCAATTGGCGGCTTTAATACCACCCGGATATTTTAACCTATAATATATTTATACCCAAGCTTTTAGGCCAGGCGTATTTTATAACCAATTATTAAAATGGCATTTAATTTTTTTAAAAGTTTAAGCTCCCCTAACATACTTCCTGAGACGTATGAATATTGTATGAAGTTTTTGGAAAATAGCCGTTGTAAATCGTTACCCTTTCATAGTATAGAACATACCAAAGAGGTGTATAATTACGCCAAGACCATCGCGCAATATGAAGAAGTTTTCGGGGCCGATCTTGAGCCTATTCTTATCGCAGCCTTATTTCATGATACGGGAATGGCAGAAACCTATGCAAACCACGAAGAGCAAAGTGTTGAATATGCACGGGAATACCTGACTAAAAAAAATTATTCAGAAGACAGGATCAAAATTGTCACCAATTGTATTCTGGCTACCAAATTGCCGCAAAAGCCAAAAACCCAGGCTGAAAAGATCATTTGCGATGCAGACCTGTATCATTTGGGAATTGAAAGTTATATTTTCCGCAATGAGCGACTGCGGGCAGAATGGAAGACTTTTTTCAATAAGGAGTATTCAGATGAGGAATGGTACAAGATAAATATGGATTTCCTGAAGAATCAAAAATACCATACCTGGTTTGGAAAAACGGTCCTGATGAACCGAAAAGACCTCAATTATAAGATGCTCAAAGAGCGTCACGATAAATATAAATTTGAGGAATAATTAAAACCTAACTTTCCTAAATATCCCTTTATCCCCCTGGTTTAAATTAATTTCAGGTATTTTTGCTTAAAAATAAATGGAAGTTCTTGTAATAGGATATGTGTGGCCGGAGGCAGCCTCATCGGCTGCGGGAAGCCGGATGGTCCAGCTTCTTGATTTTTTTATTTCAACAGGCGCTACCGTTACATTTGCTACCACCGCTTCGCCAACATCCTGGGTAGATGATCTTAAAGCGATGGGCATCTCCACCCAACAAATAGAATTGAACAATCCCAGTTTTGATGTTTTCCTGGAGAATTTGAATCCCGGGCTGGTAGTTTTTGACCGGTTTATGATGGAAGAGCAATTTGGTTGGCGGGTTAGTAAGATATGTCCTGATGCCCTAAAGGTGCTTGATACTGAAGACCTTCATTTTCTTCGGAATTTCAGGGAATTGGAATTTAAAGGAAAGGCCGGAAAGGGAGATTTAACAACTTCAGATCTTGCTAAAAGGGAAATTGCGAGTATTTATAGGTGTGATCTAAGTTTAATAATTTCTGAAGCGGAAATGGAATTGCTCACTTCAGAATTCAATATTCCATCTTCTCTTATTTTTTATCTCCCCTTCTTATTTCTGAAAATAACAGCGGAGGATATTGCCTGCATCCCGGGATATGAAGACCGCAAAAATTTTATAAGCATTGGAAATTTCAGGCATGCTCCAAATGTAGATGCTGTAATGTATCTAAGAGAAGAAATCTGGCCCTTAATACACAAGGAATTACCCGAAGCCAAAATGGAGATCTATGGCGCCTACCCTACTGCCAGAATTGACCAATTGAATGATCCTAAAAACAATTTCCTTGTAAAAGGAAGGGCAAAGGATGCAATGCAGGTAGTAAGAAATGCCAGGGTAAGCCTTGCTCCTATCAGGTTTGGGGCAGGCCTTAAAGGAAAGCTTACGGAAGCAATGATTTGTGGTACACCCAATGTAACCACCACCACGGGTGCTGAAGGTATGAATGGCGAAATGGACTGGAATGGTTTTATTGCAGATGATCCTGCAGGATTTGCCAAAGCTGCAATGGAGCTTTATAATAATAAGGACTTGTGGTATAGGGCCCGGGAAAAAGGTTTTAAGATCATTAATGCCAGGTTTGCAAGGGATATTTTCTATGATAAATTAAGCACCAGAATCGCACAATTAAAAAAAGATCTAACAGCCAATAGAAATTCCAATTTTATAGGCGCTATGCTTATGCACCACAGCATGAAGAGCATGTATTTCCTTTCCAAATATATTGAATTGAAGAACGCCTTTGAGAAAAGCAAAAAGCCTTAAAAAAACAGATCACCTCTAATAAATTAAGAGGTGATCTAAACAAACAACTAAACAAAACCGGTTAATAATTTCCTTGCACCAGGCTGAATAATTTTTTATGAAGGGCTTTCAAAGCATTCACTTTATTTACAGTAGCCACGAGAAGAGATACATTGTTGATACTCCCGCCGTAGGAGATCATCCTCACAGGAATATCATCGAGAATCTCGAATAATCTGGAGGTGTTTTTTTCCTGTATTAAACCTTCCCCTACCACGCATATAATACTATGGTCCATTTCTACGGTAATTTGTCCATAGGCCTGGAGTTCTTTAATAATCGCGTTTAAATTCCTGGTGTCATCAATTGTAAGGGAAATGGCGATTTCAGAGGTGGTGATCATATCTATCGCAGTCTCATGGCGGTCAAACACATCAAAGATCTTTTTTAGAAATCCGTGGGCCATCAACATCCTGTTGGATTTGATCTTTATTGCTGTAATACCATCTTTCGCAGAAATAGCTTTTAATCCCTTTGAAGTTACGGTTGAAGATATCCTGGTACCGGGATCTTCCGGTTTAAAAGTGTTCTTTAGGTAAATAGGAATATGTTTCTCAATTACCGGTGAAACTGTTTGGGGATGAAGGATCTTAGCCCCAAAATAGGCAAGTTCAGCCGCCTCTTCAAAACTAAGGTTTGCCAGGGGATGTGTATTTTCAACATAGCGAGGGTCGTTGTTATGAAACCCGTCAATATCTGTCCAAATTTGCACTTCGCTCGCATGCACTGCGGCGCCAAGGATGGTTGCGGTGTAATCACTTCCTCCTCTTTTTAAGGTATTAATCCGATTAAACTTATCAGTACGCACAAAACCCTGAGTTATGTAGATATTGGTTTCGGGTTTATTTTTTAAATATTGATCCAGTAATCTTCCAACCTTATCGGTGTCCGGGTTTTCCAGGTTTGGTACCTGCATAAATTTCTTTGCATCCAAAAGGCAATTGGGAAGACCCTGAATTTCGAAATAATGCGAAACAATTAAAGTAAGTACGCTTTCCCCAAATGTAAGGATCCTTGCTTCTGAAATTTCTGAATAATCCTCATATAGTATTTCCAAAAGGTTTTCAAATAGTCTTAAAACCTGGTCTTTCACTTCGAAGTTTTCCGAAGGAATTAACTCAATTATGAGATCCAGATGCTTTGCTTTTAATTCCTCAATAAGAGAAACCGCTTCCGGTATATTATTTTCTGTGAAAAATTCTGAAATCTGTACCAAATGGTTGGTTACCCCTGCCATGGCTGAGAGTACAATAATCTTTTTACCTTCTTCATTTTTAATGATTTCCCTTACCTCGCGTATTCTGTTAGCCGATCCTACCGAGGTTCCTCCAAACTTTAAAACTTTCATTCTGCATTAGTTTAAGGATGCATAATTAAGGAAAGAATTATTTACCTAAAAAAAGCTGTTTTAATTTATATACATTTGTACAGAATGTATATTATTTAACAATGCTTACCATAACATCTGTAGTACACAATATTTTACGGCACCAGCCATTTCTGGATGATGCCCTGGCCAAGGACCTTATAAATTTTAGTGCCCTTGCAGCGCACCTCCAGCCTGAAGTAGAAAAGGAATTGCGAAAACCGGTGCAACAGGGATCAATAATTATGGCTCTTAGAAGATATGCTCCTAAACGGCATTTGATAAAAAATGTAAGTTTCCGGCAAATGGGAGATATTGTGGTGAGGTCCGGCATTACTGAATATACGTATCTCAATTCAAAAAGTATCCTTTCCAGCCAGGCTTCCTTAATGAATATTGTAAAAGATGAGGTGGGAGTTTATTTAAACTATTCCAGCAATTACCAGGAAAGCAACATTCTTGTATCTTCAGATCTTACGGAAACTGTATCTAAATGTTTCAGGGATGAGATCCTGGTTTCTGTAAAAAGTGATCTGTCCAGTATCACAATCGCTTTGCCTAAAAACAGTTCGCAGTCTGTAGGTTTATATTTTTATATTTTTAAACTTCTGGCTTATGAAGGAATTCCCGTATTTGAAATGATCTCCACTTCAAATTACTTCGCATTATTCCTGGAAAAAGAATTTGTAAACCAGGCTTTTATTTTATTAAATGAAATTAAGGTATCCTAAAATTTTATCCTACCAGTATTCAAAGTAAACTCCAGTCATTGCAACTGCCGCAATTAGTATTATTAATACAATGATTATAAAAGTTGCCCCAAATCTTGTTTTTTTATTATCCTGAAGTATATAATCTTCAGACACTTTATCATTTTTGTCTCGTATTTGCATTTCCTAAGTTGTATATGGTTCAAGTTTCTAATTAGAAAACTTTGAGTAATGATAGCAAAAATTTAAAAAATAATACAGCTTAAACCTTAAAAAGGTTTGGTTTTAGGAAATAATTAAACCTTACAACTAAAGTTTTCCTAAAGCTCCCTTGCCTTCTTTTCATTTGAATTATTTTTAGCTCACGAAACTAATTGATCAAACTTAACAAATTATGAGAAACATATTAAAAGCCTTACTGGCAGGTTGGGGTGCAAAAAAACTTGGAGGTGGCTGCGGCTGTTTTGGTATAATAGTGGTATTTATTATCCTTTGGTGGCTTTTAGGTGGCTTAGGCTTGTAGGTTATTGAAAGAAATACCCAAATCCTATTGTAAACATAATAAGTCCATAAATATAATGCTCAAGGCTTACGTTAAGTAAGCTTTTGCTTTTTAGATAACTGTAGATAAAGATCCAGCTAACCAAAAAAGTGGCGATTGGTGCAACCCAGTTGGCATAGATCCAATGGGTAAGACTAAAAATTATTGCATTGCTTAGCATTAACAGGAAACGCTCCGGCACTAAAGTTCTATACCTGTGAAAAAAATATACCCGATATATCAATTCCTGGGGGATAACAGAAGCTATTGGGTAAAGGAAAAATGTGATGAGGTATTTTTCAAAATTCTCCCGTGGATAGTATAGCAAAAGATCGGGGAAGATCCACCAGGTAAACCATATAAGAAGTACACTTAAAATTATAAGACGCGGGATGCTTTTTTTTAATTCCACTGTATTAAGATGATACAGATATGGCTTTTCAAAAGAGGAATCCAATCTTAAAAGTATAAAGAAGAAAATAGCGATACCAATAAGAGGGAGGATCTTGAGCCATCCATCCAGATAATAATTTGCAATAAAAGGAACAAAAACAAAGAACAACAAAAATTCAAATACCGTATAAATACGGGAAAAATATATCCTTTTTAATAATAAATAAAACATACGTTTACAGAGTACCTTTTATTAATCTGTCACTTTTACTTTTCTGTTCTTTCTTCGTTTTCTTAGTAAATCTACAATATGAAACAATACGATACAAAACAGCACCCATATAAACCCGGCGATATATCCTCCAACTATATCAGACGGGTAATGCACTCCCAGGTACACCCTGCTTATTCCAATAGTGACTATTAAAAAAGCAAAAAGAAGGATCAGAGATCCTTTTATCCAGGCCTTGAGCCTGAAGGTATATACCAGATAGATCAAAAACCCATAAAAAGCGATCGCGCTCATTGCGTGGCCACTGGGATAACTAAGGGTTGCTACCGAAACAAGGTGCTCAGCATCTGGTCTGGCCCTGTTTATTACCTGTTTCAATGCTACATTGGATAAACCGGAAACAATTAACACAAAAAATATTTCAGCCACATACCTCCAGTTTTTAAATTTGAGATAAAAAACAATTGTACTCACAATAGCGATTACGAGGTACCCATAAAAATCTCCAACTTCGGTTATGAACTGTAAAAATTTATTGAGGCCAGGAGTTCTATAAGAGATAATGAATTCGGTTACCTTGCTGTCATATTTTGCCAAAGCGTCACTGTGAAGTGTTTCTGTGAGAGATATAAATAAATTTATCCCAACAACTACAACCAGTAATACAATTAAAAGTGTAATTATAAAAGGGAGGTGTTCATTATATTGATGAAATTTATCCCGTAAAAGCTTTCTTATTTCAAGCAAAAACTGAATAATTTTTTTTCTCATTTCTTAAGACTTTAAAGTTCTACGTAATAATTAAAACAACCTCCTGGATGGTGCCCGGAATAAAAGCAAGTTTAAATTAAATTCTAATTTATTTTTAATAAGTTATATTAAATAAAACCTAATATTTGAAATCTATGAAAATTTTAATAGTTGAAGATGAACCCAATGTGGCATCCCTCCTTCATCGCAATTTGCTTGAATATGGCCACTCTATAGGGATTGCCACAGACGGGGTCATGGGTCTTGACCAAATTCTTTCCAACCAATATGAGCTGGTACTACTTGATATTATGCTACCTAAAAAATCGGGGCTGGAGATATTAAAGGAATTAAAAGAAGTAAACAACACAACTCCGGTAATTCTTCTCACCGCAATTGATACTACAGACATGGTGGTGCAGGGACTGGATCTTGGTGCAGATGATTATATTGCGAAACCTTTTAAAATTGAAGAGGTTGTGGCGCGTATAAATGCTGTGAAAAGGCGTGCAACTTTATCAAAAGATGAAACTGCTCAAACTTTGGAATTCAAAGGCATTCATCTGGATGATCTCTCCAAAAAGGTTTATAAGGAAGGGGAAGAAATTAAATTAACCGCTACAGAATATAACCTTTTAAAACTTCTTCTTGAAAATATCGATAAGGTGCTCTCAAGGGAAAAGATCCTTGATAAAGTATGGGGGGTCCAATATGATCTGGGCACCAATGTAGTTGATGTTTATATTAATTACCTTCGCAGGAAACTAAAAGATAACTCGACCAATAAGGTTATTCATACTGTTATTGGAATGGGTTATGTGATAAGGTAAGGTGAAGATAAAGTATAAAATAGCGGGAATATTTTCAATAACCTCCTTCCTCATAATTGGGTTTACCGGTTGCTTTTTATATTTTTTGTTTGCCAAGAACATTGAAAAACAATTTCAGGAAAGACTTCTGGAAAGGGCTATTATAGCTGCCGAAGTTCTACTTGAAAAGGATAATTTCTCTCCTGTAAAATATGAACGGGTAAAAGCGAGATTTCTCCAGACCCTTCCCGGAGAAAAAGTATTTTATCTTGAAAATGAAGATGGAATTATAGATTACACCGGGCTTCCCCCTGAAATTCTAAACAAACCCTCAATAGAAAGCTCTTTAACTAAGAGATATGATTTCTATAAAATAGGAGATCAGGAGTTTTGTTCTCTTTATTATGAGGATAATGAAGGGGATTTTATAATACTTATCTCGGCAATTAATATTGAAGGAATAGCCGAACTCAATCTCCTTAAAAGAACCTTGTTCTTCATAATTCTTGCAAGCCTTATTTTTATAACAGGAGTTTCCCTGCTTTTTGCAAAACAAATTTTAAGGCCTATAAATAAGATGATCCTTAAAGTTGAGGAAATAAGCGGCAGCAATCTCCAGTTACGTTTGCAGGAAGGCCAGGGGAAGGATGAAATTTCACGCCTTGCAAAGAACTTTAACAGCATGCTGTCCAGAATAGAATCTTCATTTTTTACCCAGAAAAATTTTATTCAAAATGCCTCTCACGAATTAAGGACTCCCCTTACGGTTATCCTTGGAGAGGCTGAATTTGCTTTAAAATCCAAAAAACTTTCAGTAGAAGAAAAGCTCGCCTTTCAAAAAATTTATCAGCAGGCAGACCATTTAAAAGAATTGCTTAACAGCCTGCTTCACCTTTCAGAAATAAAAAATCCCGGCCCATCTGAATTTAAACTTATACGCATAGATGAAGTGGTTCAAAAAACAGTTATTAAGAGCAATGAGACTTTCCCATCTGGGGTGATTCATCTTGAATACAAAAATGTTGAGGACCTGAATGAAAACTCCTTTGTAATTCCCGGTAACGATCTCTGGCTTGAAATCGCTTTTACAAACATCCTGGACAATGCCCTCAAATATTCCAATAATAAACCGGTAAAGGTATTGCTGGAAGATAATCCAAATTCTGTATGTATCAATATTGAAGATAAAGGAATAGGGATACATTCAACAGATATTAATAAAATTTTCTCCCCCTTTCACAGAGGAAATAATGCAAAAAACAAAAAGGGATACGGGATAGGGCTGGCTCTAACCGAGAATATTATTAAGATTCATAAAGGATCCATTAAGATAACGTCTAAGGTGAATAAGGGTTCCAATGTCATAATAGAGCTCCCCAAGGATTCCAAATCCTAATTAGATTCTAATTTTACTTTTAGGCCGTTTTAACGGGTTGGGAGTTTCTTTGCAGAAATTTCCATTATGAACTTTCAAAATTGCACAATCCTTTTATTTATTTTCATTTCTTCCTTCGTTTTTGGTCAGGAAATCCCTGAAGATGGGGAAGAAAATTTGCCTCTAAAACTTAACCATGCAGAACCATTATATATCGACCTCATAAGGGACCTGGGAGCAAGAAAAGGAGAAAAAGAATGGAATATCGGGGCGGGAATTTCAGATAATCTTGACTTTGACAGTTATGAATTCCTGGTAGAATACGAGTGGGCGGTTGCCGACAGGCTTGGCCTTGAGATTGAAATCCCTTTAACATTTTTTAGTAAAAACAATGCACTAAACTCAAGACCTGGAGATCGTATTGAAAGTATAAAACTGGCAGGCCAGTATACGTTTATGGTTTCTGAAAAATGGCAAACCTCCATGGCAGTTGGAAATATCGCAGAAATTGAACTTGTTGACATTAAAGATCTCGCCCTAAAAAACCTCACCCAGGGATTAGTGATAAATCCCTTTTTTGTTGTGGCAAAAAGGCTTACCCCTTCCTGGCATGCCCTGCTGTATACGGGCCCGCGTTTTTTTACCGGATGGAATGGTCACTATAACAGCTTTGCTTATGAAATTAATTCCAACCTGCATTTTATGATCCCCGGCAGCTCCAATTTTATAGGTTTGGAAGTGAACCAATTAATCCAGGATGGAAAATTAAATACCGTATTAAGACCTCAAATGCGGGTGGAGGTGATGGAAACCCTTAAAATAGGTATTGTGCCGGGGATCTCCCTTAACCGCGATAACGAAAGGTTCAGTTCTTTTATAAGGTTGATTTATGAACCAAATCACTAGGCGTTCAATGAATTTTTAAACTGTCCGGCACTACCTGGTAATAGATCTTAACCTTTTTACGGCCCCATTCCCGGGCTTTGGTCACATCATCTCCCATATAGATATCAATTTTGTTATTCCAGCGGTAGTGCATTTTATCTTTTACCAGGTAAACGCCCTCAAGGCCATCAATAACCACCGTGGTATTGTGAGTAAGTCCTCTTTTTATAAGATCCCGGGACACCGCAATAACATTCATTCCCGGTTGAATGGTATCTCCCCAGGCTGAAATATTAGGATTGCCGGAACCCGTTTGAGCGCGGGTAGAATTAAAGGCAGAGGCGGTGACCACCAGGGAATCCCAAATCTCGGGTGCTATTTCCTCCTCACTTTCAGAAGAAAAATTACAACCGGAAAATCCCATTATTCCAAATAACACAATACTAATAAGTAATACCTGCATTGCCCTGATCCCGAATTTTTTGAAATTGTTTATCAACATAAAATGGATAATTTCTGAAAGAAGTGGAAAATGTAAGAAAAAATTGCCTTTCATAAAGAAATAACTCTTCTAAGCAGGTAATAATTTAAACCTGACAAATTTTCAGAAACAAAATTATATCCCTTCAATGAAGTACATAAACTAAATATAGATAGGACTTTATATACAATTAACCCTCCTTTTTTAATTATAAGTTGAGTTAAAGCAAGGGTAAAAAGCGGACTTCTTCAATATTCCGGAGTTTGGCGTGGTTTTGGCACAATTTGCTATAACTAAGTAAAAATTAAAAAGAGTCTGAAATTAAAGGACTTATTTTTTAAAATTGAAAAACACAATTATGAGTCAGGTAAAACAGAATGACACGGTAAAGGTACATTACACAGGAAAACTTGCAGATGGGCAGGTATTTGACACCTCAGAAGGGAAAGAACCAATTGAGTTCACTTTGGGTGAGGGACAATTGATCCCGGGGTTTGAGAATGGTCTTATCGACATGAAATTAAACGAGAAAAAAACCATCAATATACCGGTAGATCAGGCATACGGGCAGCCCCGTGAAGACCTGGTGCAGGAGATAGATAAAAGTCAACTTCCACCGGAAATTGCCCCTGAAGTAGGAATGGGACTTGTATCCAAAACTCCAGATGGCAGGGAAATGAACCTTCTTGTTGCAGAGGTGAAAGAGAATTCCATTGTAGTAGATGGGAATCATCCCCTAGCAGGCAAAGACCTTATTTTTGATCTTGAAGTTGTAGAGATAAAATAGATCTCTTATAAATAAATAAACACCTTCCGGAATTTCTTTTAACAGGAAAATTCGGGAGGTTTTTTATTTTCAATAATCCAATCTTTCCCTTTGATTTTCCTAAACCAGGGTTAAGTTTTTGCAAAAATGTTTTTCTGAAGGATAAGACTTCTTACCTTAACCCATAATTAAATTATACCAATCATGATAAGAAAAGCCAAAGCCGTTTGGAACGGATCTTTAAAAGAAGGAAACGGAACCTTAAGTTCTGATAGCGGAGTTCTGAAAGACACCCAATATTCGTTTAAATCCCGTTTTGAATCGGGAACAGGAACCAATCCTGAAGAACTTATAGCCGCAGCACATTCCGGATGTTTTACCATGCAACTTTCTGCATACCTCACAGAGGCAGATTTCACCCCTAAAAAACTGGAAACCACCTGCGAAATTACTTTCGAAGACGGATCTGTAACAAAATCACACCTAATCTTAAAAGCAACGGTTCCTAATATAGATAAGGACAAATTTGATTCGCTTGTAAAGAAAGCAAAGGAAAGTTGTCCTATCTCCAGATTATTGAATACTGAAATAACTGCAGATGCGACATTGAACGCATAATAAATCAAAAATTGTCATTCAAAAGACTTCATATGATATCCATCTATGAGGTCTTTTTTTATTTACTTTTCTGAAGGGCTTCTAATATAATATTCTTGAGCCCGGGTTGCATTTTGTTTTCTGCCACAAATTTTTGATTCACCTCCAGTTCTACTCCGGAGTATCGGTTGGGGAATTTTTTTCTAAGGTAAGTCGTAAATCCATCGGCTGTTCCCAAGTAAGGGTAATTGAACCTAACCTTAAGTTTGGGATTAAGAATTTTCAAATTCTTCTTAAAAACCTTGCAAAAATGTTTTTCTCCAGGCCGGGCAGGGTCATACAACAATCCTATATCGGCATTTCTGGTAATGCCGTCCAGCCGGGGTGTAAAACTATGTATCGAAAAATGAAGTACCTCCTCCCCTTGCGTTACATACCTACCTATAGCATCTTCTACCCTTTTGCGGTATAGGAGGTAATATTCCTCAATAAGTGTATTTTTTTCAGAGTTTGGGAGCTTCCCGGTAAATGATGAAAATAAAGAAGAATGGTGCAGGGAACGGTTTACCTCAATAAGCAGCCGGCTTTCCAGATGACTCGCCTTAAAATCTGCCAAAGGAGATAATTTTTTGAAAAGATCATAAGCCCCGGGATCAAATCCACGATGGGTGTGAAGAACATCTAAATTTGCCTCAAACAAAGAAAGATATTTTCCGGGAATTTCATTTCCCGCGTGCTCGCAGGTCAATACCAGTTTCACGGGGTAAAAAGTTTATTTTGGGCCAGGCAGTCTCCCAGTTCCGAATATATTTTATGAAGGTTCTTTTCTGAAAAATCTCCATTCACAGCCTCAAGTATGCGGGTAGATAAACTACCGTGGTTCAGGATAAATTCAATGGTGCTCCTTTGCTTTTCAGAAATTTCAGACTTTACCCTCAAATAAAGTTTTTCCCACACACTGCCTGCGGTGCAACTATTTTCAATATCAAATAAATTAAGAAATTTTGAATCCCGGATCCCGGTGCGTTCGGCATCCCGAATTACAGCATCAAATATTTCTACCAATTCATCCTCATGCCAGGATTTTTGATCTTCAAGGGAAACCATCTCTTCGCTTACCAGCAACTTTAAAACTTCAATGATCAGGACCGCTATGGCAATATCGGCTCGTGGGCATTCCTGGATGTCTATAACTCTAATCTCTATGGCATTCCGGTCAAAACGGGCGATGGCTCCACGGGAGTTAAGGAAATGGTGGTCCAGAATATTTTCAGTATCATGGGGTTTAATTGCCTTATTTATGGGCTCAAAAATGCGGGCAAAGTACTCCTCGCGGGTAAATCCCTGCTCCGGGATAACCTTTCCCGTCATTTCCGGGATCTCTTTTTGATTGCTTTTATAAACGTGCATTCGGGCATCTTTATAACCTGTGTCTTTGCCTTCAAAAATAGGAGAACTGGCGCTTAGTGCAGGAATCAAAGGCAAAAGAATGCGAATGGCGGCATGGAGCTTTTCAAACTCTACATCATCATAAAAAGGCAAATTTAAATGCATGCTCTGTACGTTGCTCCACCCGTGGCCGCGACAGTCAAAGATCCTGTTATATAGCGCATAGATCTTGCTGTAATTATGTTGCCACAATTTCATTTCGGTCTCCGGTAGCATTAATGGATGAGAAGCTGTGGGCCACAAAAGAGTGTTCAGCGGTTTAAGGAGAAGATTTATTTCCTTTATATTTTCAGCAAAAAGTTCATCAAGGTCTTCCAGGTTGGAAGTAGGGCCATTTGTTTTTAATTCGATTACATGAGCTACCAGTTCATTGCTCCATTCAATTTTCCCGTTATCAACATCAGATGATATCTCCCCGGTTTTAGCGATCATTAATTCATCTACAATAGGAGCTATTTTTAGACTGGATTTATTTACCAGCATATATTCCAGTTCGATCCCAAAAACCTCAAATAAATGATAGCTCATAATTCTTTTCTTTCAAGGCGATTTTTAAAAGCCATTAAAATATCTGTATAGATCTTATCGCCATAATACCTGTCTTCTACCCCAACGTCTATATTTGGATTGTCGTTAATTTCAATAACCAGGGGATTACCGTTTACTTCTTTTACATCTATCCCGTAAAGTCCTTTTCCCATTAACTTAGCAGCCTTTAACGCCACGCTCATAATCTTTTTGGGCACTTTCTCTAATGGGAGGCAATCTGCATTTCCATCCTGGTCATCTTTTTTGGCAGCATCCCAGTTATAAATTTGCCAGTGGCCTTTAGCCATATAATACCGGCAGGCAAAAAAAGCTTTATCATCCAGAACTCCTATACGCCAGTCATATTCAGAAAAAGTAAATTCCTGGGCTATAATAAGGTCAGATTTTTTCAACATCATGTTCACCAGTTCCTGGTATTCCTCTTCGGTATTTGCTTTCTTTACCCCGAAAGAAAAAGTAGAATCGGGGGATTTTAGCACACAGGGCAATCCCGTAATGGCCAAAACATCATTTTTATTATCCTTGTGCACAATGATGGTTTTGGGCGTAGGAATATTTGCGTTTTCCAGAGCCTCAGCCATATAGACTTTATTGCAACATTTTAAAATTGCATCCGGATAATCTATAATTGCAATATCTTCCTGTTGGGCTTTCCTTGCAAAGGCATAGGCATCATTGTTAACCTCTGTGCTTTGTCTAATAAATAAAGCATCAAATGCCGAAAGGCGCGAAAGGTCTTTAGGGCCAATTACCTCCACATAAAAGTTCATCTTTTCAGCAATTTCTATGAATTTTTTAATCGCTTTTGAATTACTTGGAGGCGCAGGATCATTTTGCTGAACCAGGATGGCAAGGTCATAGTCTGAAGGATGCTGTTTTGGAATGTCATATCTTTTCTTGGCAAAATACTGGGTCGCGAAAAAATACATACTTTCCTTATGCTCCGGCGGAATTTCAGATTCTGAAATTGCCTTGATGCTTTTTATATTCCATTTGGTAGTGAAATTGAAATGTATCCTAAGAAAAGGGATCTGGAAATGTTTAAAGAACATACTGCTTAACTCCTTGTATTTCTGGGCAACATTCTGCCCAAAATAAATGCTAAGGGTAAATTCCTGCGATTTTATGTTCCGCAGACTTACCTGGATAAGGTCATCAAATTCTTCAGAAACTATTTTAACAAGTTTTGGCTCCCGGTAATCAACCAGGTTTTTCACCGTTGGAATCGCCATATGGCCACGCGCTTCAGCAAGAAGAGAAACATAATATCCCTTGGATTGATAGGAATAGTCCTTACAAAGGTTAAAAACCCGGGCATTTTTTAATGTTGAAAATTCGGGTTTAGTTAGGTAATCCCGGGAGGAAACAATAGTGATGTTTTTTACCGGGAGCTGCCATTTTTCAGGATTGTTGACAACAATTATTTTGTTCATTAAGATTCTATAGGTTCATCAAATTTAGAAGAAAAATCAATTGGTTTTATTTAATTAAAGGTACGGGTAAAAATTTATGATTAAATTCCCGTTTTAAAACCTTCAGTAAACAAATATGAAAAATACATTTGCAACTTTTTTAGCCCTAATAGCAGGAACTATGGCATTTTCGCAGGATAATGAAGATTCTCAGCTTATTGAAAAAGCGAAAGCTATTCACGAGAAAGTCTTAACAATTGACACCCATGCCGATATCAATATTAATAATTTCACCAGCACTAAAAATTATACTCAGGACCTGGAAACCCAGGTAAATCTACCTAAAATGAAAGCCGGCGGATTGGATGTGGCATGGTTTATTGTTTATACCGGCCAGGATGAACTTACTGCTGAAGGTTATACCAAGGCTTATGAAAATGCTATTTCTAAATTTGATGCCATCCATAATCTTGTGAATGAGTTTGCACCTAATCAAATTGGGTTGGCCACAAATTCCACAGAAGTTAGCGAACTTGTACAGCAGGGTAAACTGGTTGGGATGATTGGTGTAGAAAACGCATATCCAATTGGGGAAGACTTGGCAAACATTGAAAAATTTTATAACCTTGGGGCCCGCTATATGTCTTTATCCCATAATGGGCACAGCCAGTTAAGCGATTCAAATACCGGGGAAGAGGATAACGTGTGGTTGCACAATGGCTTAAGTGAAATGGGAAAAGAGGCTGTTAAGGAGATGAACCGTCTGGGAATGATGATAGATGTATCCCACCCTTCAAAAGAGGCAATAAAACAAATGTTTGAAATTTCAAAAGCCCCATTAATAGCTTCTCATTCCTCTGCCCGTGCACTTTGTGATCACAGTAGAAATCTTGATGATGAATTATTACTGCTTTTCAAAAAACATGGCGGGGTAGTTCAAACAGTTGCCTTTAGCTCTTATGTAAATACTGAAAAACATAACGCTTTTAATACAGCCCAAATGGAGGTTTATAAAGCCGAAGGGGAAAAAATGGGAATAAAGGTGTTACCAAGAGACAGCATTAGAACCATGGATAATAATGCCCGTAATGCCTATTATGACAGTTATAGAAAAGTAACCGCTGCAGCTGCGCCACAAATCAGGGAATTAAAAAAACTAGTGACCCCTGTAAATGTTGCAGATTTTGTAGATCATATAGATTATATGGTAAAACTCATTGGAATAAACCACGTAGGGATAAGCTCAGATTTTGATGGCGGTGGCGGGATTGATGGGTGGAATGATGCTTCAGAAACACATAATGTGACCATAGAATTAGTTAAACGAGGTTATACCGAAGAGCAGATTAAAAAATTATGGGGAGGAAATCTTCTAAGAGTGATGGATGAAGTTGATGCTGTAGCAGCAGAACTTCAAAAATCCTGATCAAAGAATCTTACAAATTACAATAATAGGCCTGCGGGCCTTTTATTTTTTCTTCTTTTTGTCCCACCACACATAGGCCAGAAAGAGAATTAAACTTATAATGGAACCCCACAACAATCCGGTCTTTAAACCATCGGTAGAATCGCCAAGAACCGCTATGAAGATAATTAGTGGAGAAATACCAACAAGAGTTGCCCCTATAAATCTCCAGTAACCCATTTTGAGTATTCCGGCTACAAAACTTATGGCATCGTTGGAAAGCAACGGATTGAGCCTGGTAACGATCACTGCCCAAAATCCATAATCGTCCAGGAAATGGCTGATTTTTCTTTCGGTTTTATGCCCAATTACTTTTTTTACGATTACAGGGCCAAAATAGCGGCCAATTATGTATCCTACTGTAGAAGCAGCAAATATGGCGGTAAATACTATTAGACTTCCAAAAAATGGCCCATAGGCAAGAATGGAAACCACCATAAGGGCAATAGATGGGATCACGAGAAGGAACATTTGTAATACCATTGTAAGAATAAGTACCAATGGCCCAATCCACCCAAAATCGCTAACCCAGGACCTTATTCTCTTTTCATCATTACTTGTTAGAGTCTCCCACGCGTTATTAAGGAAATTTTGAACCTCTGGGATGAAAAAATATGCCAGACCAAAAGTGATAATTATAAAAATAGAAATGTAAAGAGGGGCTTTGCTTTTTTTAACCGAAGCATTTTCAATTTTATCTTGCATATATTATTTATTCAGGGATATTTGAAGAATATTTGCTTTGCCTCCCCTTGCTTCGTTTGAAATATAGATGTTCCCCGTTTCACCAAATGTTAAACCTTCGGCCTGGGGAAACTCTTTAATATTTAAAAGGTGTAAATTTTCAGGTTTACCGGAGGGATCTAAAATTAGTAATTTTGGATCAATGCCTTCAAGGATATAAATTTTTCCGGTTGAAGGATGTACGGTAATCTCAGAGGGGCGCAGCATCTTCCGGGAGATCTTTTGATCCAGGATCTCAAAAACCGGATCTTTAAAATCTATTTTATAAACTGGCTCCACTTCCCAGATCTTATTTTCAAGATCAAATGAATAAACCGGCTTAAAATCATCACCCGATCTTTCTTTTAAAGCAATCAGCAATCGTTTCTTGCTTTTTTCATAACCCAAACCTTCAAAATTTAATTTTCCTTTTAGAGGAGTTTCATATTTACTGGTATGAGGTGTCATTCCATTAAAATTGGTCACCTCAAAAATGGCCCCGTCACTTCTAAGCACATAAGCAGTTTCCCCAACCAGGGTAATTGCCTCATAATCTCCGCCATCTGCAAATTCAATTTCTTTGACAATGGCAGAGGTTGAAAGGTCATAAATGAAAATAGTGCCGTCCTCATCCTGAATACAAGCTATTCGGTTATTACCCATATTGGCAATTCCTGATACTTCCCTCAAAATTTCAGGAAGTTCCCATTTCATTTCAATGGTTACTGAATTTGTATCTCCGCTTCCGGAGGTGGTTTTGTTTTCTATTCCGTAAATAAGCACCCCAATTACAGAAAATACCCCGAGAACAATTAAAAAAGCCGCCTTTTGCATATTCATTTCCTTCGTATTATACCCTTCTAAAATATGTTATCAAATACTCACAGTTTGTAAGATCGGGAATTGAAATTCCTTTACCTGATACACTATAATTACAAAGGTGCTTAAAATCAAGGAAGAATGAAATTTTCTTCTTTATTAGAGGGCGAAATTAGGAAAGTTTAACAATGGATTTTTAAAAATTGGCATTTTAGAACCATTGCATTTCCTCCAATTTTAATCAACTAAAATTAAAAAGCTATCTCTTAAAAAAGTTAATTTCCTGTTAAATACTACTATTTTATACATAGTACTGTAACAGATATATTTTTTGGGCGTCTATTAGATATAACTTAAAATATATAACCATGACAACTTTACAGAATTTCACCGGAATCAAAGAAGGGAATTTAATGAACAGAAGGAATTTCCTGAACCTGAAAGAAACAACCAGAGGAACCTGGTATAACAGAAGACGTTACGATCTTAAATAATAATTTTTAAATCTTACTATCATGAACTCATTACAGAACAACAACGAGAAAAGGAATTTTTTAAACCTTAAAGGCTCCACCAGAATATCCTGGTCAGTTAAAAGAAGATACTTATAATAACTATTTTAAAATAAAAATCATGAGAACTCTGGAAACAACTTTAGTAAAAGACGGCAGTGTTACCACACGCAGGAATTTCCTAAATATAAAACAAACCCCACGAAGCGAGTGGTATAATAGAAGACGCTATAGCTTCTAAAGCCAAAGAGCCCGACTGGAATACGAAATTAATAACCCCAAAAAATATAATTTATGTATTCATCCTTAGAAGAATAGCCGTTGCTACCTGTAGTAACGGCTATTTAATTTCAAATCCCTTTCTACACCATATTATTTCTTAAATTTAACCTAAACAGGGATTTAATATTTTATTAGTATTCGTTTATTTGTACGTTGAATCTAAAGTATGTTTGAACGAATAAAACGGCTCCCCAAGCCTGTAAAAATAATATTAGGAATATTTTCTTCCCTTCTCATATTAATGCTGTTATTTTATTTCAGTATTTATTTCGGAGTTTTTGGAAAAATGCCCGATACCGAAGAATTATCCCAACTCAAACAAAGCGAAGCCACCCAGGTACTTTCCAATGATGGGCAGCTTATTGGGAAATATTATATTTTTGACCGGCAGCCCATTAAATATGAACAATTACCCCAGCACCTAATAGATGGTTTGGTGGCCACCGAAGATGTAAGATTTTATGATCACAGCGGGATAGACGCGAGAAGTCTGTTACGGGTTTTCTTTAAAACATTATTGCTACAGGACAGATCCTCCGGTGGGGGAAGTACCATTACCTTACAACTGGCTAAAAATCTTTATGGCCGTAAAAATTATGGTCCATTTGGTATTGTTGTAAACAAGGTCCAGGAAGCTATCATTGCACGACGCCTTGAAGATATTTATAACAAAAAGGAGATCTTAACGCTGTATTTAAATACGGTACCGTTTAGTGATAACACCTATGGAATTGAAAGTGCTGCCGTAAAATTCTTTGATAAGGGAGCCCATAATCTAACTTTGGAAGAATCTGCAGTTCTGGTGGGAATGCTTAAGGCTTCCCATTATTTTAATCCGCGTATATTTCCTGAAAGAAGCAGGTTACGAAGGGATGTTGTTCTTCATCAAATGAATAAATACGGTTATTTGAGTGATGCTCAAATGGAGGAGGCAAAGTTAAAAGACCTTGTTCTGGATTACCAGCCTTACAGCCACGACCAGGGGCTCGCACCCTATTTTAGAGAGCAACTTAGAAAAGACCTCATTTCCATACTGGATACTTTACCTAATAAAAATGGTGAAAAATTCAATATTTATAAGGATGGTTTAATTGTTCATACTACCATAGATTACCACATGCAGGAACTGGCAGAAAATGCCACAACTACGCACCTGGAAGTCCTGCAGCAAACCCATGAAAAATCCTATGGAAAAAATGCCCCCTGGTTTAAAAACAAAGCCGTCATCCTGGATGCTGCCAAACGTACAGATCAATTCCAAAAATTAAAATCTTCGGGATTGAGTGATGAGGAAGCCCTCGAAGAACTTGGAAAAGATACCAGGGAAATAAAACTATTTGCCCACGGAAAAGAGAAAATGGTTGAGGCCAGCACCCTTGACAGCATAATTCATTATATAAAATTTCTTAATGCAGGTTTCCTTGCGCTAGATCCTGCTACCGGAGCTGTAAAAACCTGGGTGGGAGGGGTAGATTTTGAACATTTTAAGTTTGATCATATAAGCCAGAGCAAAAGACAGGTAGGGTCAACGTTTAAGCCCATTGTTTATACCGCAGCCCTGGAGAACGGGATTGGGCCCTGCTCCTACTTTTCAATTAACGAAGTTACTTATGAGGGTGGTTGGACGCCCTCAAATTCAGGAGCTCCACCGGAAGATCCTTATATGAACTATAACCTTACCACTGCCCTGAGCCAGTCAATTAACACCATTGCGGTAAAAGTACTTATGCAAACGGGGATCAACAACGTGGTGAACCAGGCTCAGAAAATGGGAATAACCTCAGATCTTCCAAGGGTCCCATCCATAGCACTTGGAACAGCAGAGCTGAGTTTAAAAGAGGTTGCAAGGGCATTTACCAGTTATGCCAATGAAGGAAAATCAAGTACACCTTATTATATTACAAGAATAGAGGATGGAGATGGGAATCTTCTTGCAGAGTTTAAGCCGGAAGTAGCAAAGAACAGGGCTTTTACCGAAACCAACCGGCAGATCATGATAGAAATGATGAAAGCTACGGTCAATGAAGGAACAGCAGTTAGATTAAGAAGCATTTACGGACTTCAAAATGATGTGGCAGGTAAAACCGGAACTACCCAGGCAAATAAAGATGGATGGTTTGTGGGAATAACACCAAAATTGGTTACAGTTACCTGGGTTGGAACAGATGATCACCGTATAGGCTTTAGAAGTACTTCTATAGGCCAGGGTGCAAATTCGGCCCTACCTATATTTGCCCTATTCTTAAAGAGTTTAAATGAAGATGAGAGATATAATGAAATAACCCAGGCACGCTTTCCGGCACCAGGGGCAAACGTAACCGAAATGATGGATTGTGCCCCCGAGGAACGCGACGGTTTCCTTGAGAGACTCTTTACCAACCCGGATAAGGAAAGAAGAAAGAACCAAACCGGCGGGCAAAAAAAGAAAGGCTTTTTTAAACGTATTTTTGGTAAAAAGAATAAAAATTAAAGATCCGGATTCCTTAAATGGAACCCGGATCTTAATTTACAAATCCTTTAAAGATCAGGCAGGGATATTTTCTGCTTTTTGCCTGTTCCAGAAGCGATGCTTCCCAATGGCCTTCATGAAATCATTTTTCAACTTATTGGTATCTTCATTTACAATAACTCCTTTCTTAGCAAATTCATTCTTAGGAACTATATTATAAAAGAAAGTACGCTCCAGCAATCCGTTTCCGCCAGAGGCTCCTATTGGTTTACAATGCATATAAGCCTCATTAAGGAATTGAATTGCATCTCCCTCATTTTTAAGTTTGGAAATACTTTTTTCGCCCCCGGGAACATACACTGCATCAAACACAACAGAGGTGGTGGTTAAAAAACTATCATCAATTTTCACTTCTTCGCCATCTTTTGTTTTTAAAGTTCCGCTTTTGGGTGCGACTATTTTTACTGTGGCTCCTTCTTTCTCCAATGCCTTTTTCATAGTATTAAGAGATTCATCATCTACACCTTCAGCACATAAAAATGCTATAGTTCTTGAGGAAACAAATTCAACTAAATTATTAAGCATACTTAAGGGCAGGGAAGATTTTACAGATTGCTCTACATGCACCGGTTCAAACTCTTTTGGTCCTGCATCGGCCGGTATACCTTTGTTCATTGGTTTTTCCGGTTTACGTGGATAATCCACTCCAAGATTTTCAGCCACCTGTTTTGCAAGATCTTTATTTACCTGGGTTAAAAGTCCTACCATACGTTCCCTTATTTCAACACGTTTAACTTTGCCAAGTTCAAAACTAAAGGCATTTATAATATGCTTCTGTTCAACTGCGGTCTGGCTGTTATAAAATAAAGTCGCCTGACTAAAAAAATCAAGGAAGCTCTTACTTCGGGTCCTGATTTTATTTGCTTCAATACGTTCATGGTGAGAGACGAAACCTCCTTCTGTTATTTTTGCCTGAAAAGGACAGCCCCCACCAATAGAATTAGGATGGTAATTGGTTTTTCCAACATTTATTTCCTGTCTCATAAAACCATCCCGTTGATTGTTATGCGATTTGGCAATTGGTCTGTTTATGGGAATCTCGTGGAAATTTGGCCCGCCCAGTCTTATAAGCTGGGTATCTAAATACGAAAATAACCTCCCCTGTAACAAGGGGTCATTTGAAAAATCTATTCCCGGAACAACGTGGCCAGGATGGAATGCTACCTGCTCTGTTTCTGCAAAGAAATTATCGGGGTTTCTGTTAAGTACCATTTTTCCCACAAGCTGCACGGGCACTAACTCCTCCGGAATTATTTTGGTTGGGTCCAGGAGGTCAAATTCATATTTATGCTCATCTTCTTCCGGAACTAACTGCACCCCGAGTTCCCACTCGGGATAATTGCCGTTTTCAATTGCTTCCCACAGGTCCTGTCTGTGAAAATCGGGATTCTTACCGGAGATCTTTTGAGCTTCATCCCATAATAACCCGTGTACTCCCAGTTTTGGTTTCCAATGGAATTTCACAAAAGTAGATTTCCCTTCCTCATTTATAAACCGAAAGGTGTGAACCCCAAATCCTTCCATCATTCTGTAACTTCTTGGGATTGCCCGGTCTGAGGTTACCCATAATAATGTATGCATAGACTCCGGCATAAGCGACGCGAAATCCCAAAAAGTATCATGAGCAGCAGAAGCCTGAGGCATTTCATTGTCCTGTTCTGGTTTTATAGAATGAACCAGATCTGGAAATTTCATGGCATCCTGAATAAAAAATACCGGCATATTATTTCCTACCAGGTCATAATTTCCTTCTTCAGTATAGAACTTTACGGCAAATCCCCTCACATCCCTAACCACATCTGAAGAACCCCGGAAACCCACAACTGTAGAAAACCTTACAAAGACCGGGGTTTTTTTCCCGGGATCCTGGAGAAATCCCGCTTTTGTAACATCCTTCATTGATTCATACACCTGGAAATATCCATGAGCACCTGACCCCCTTGGATGAACTATCCTTTCCGGGATACGCTCATGGTCAAAATGGGTCATTTTTTCCCGGAAGATAAAATCTTCAAGGAGTGATGGTCCCCTTTCTCCTGCCGATAAAGTATTTTGATTGTCGTTTATCTTTACCCCCTGATTGGTAGTTAAAAACTCATCCTTTCCATCTTTGCGGTTTTTTTCGAGATCTTTTAATTTATCATTGTCCTTCCCGCCTTTTTTGTTTGCATCTTTCATTTCTTTCCTAATTTTAAGTGGTTCTTATAAAAATCTCAAATTAAAATCAGACTAGGAATTTGCCGCTGTTAAATAAATCCTATATTTTTTTCAGCACATTAGGTTTCCTCTTTGAGATAGGAAATGAAGAAATAAAATGAAAAAAAGATAGTAATTAAACCTGGGATGGGATAACACTGCCTGCCCAGCGTTTAGCTTCCTCAAGGGTATAAAAAAAGGCAAAGGATTGATCAAAAGACATTTGCTCAATTGCCGCTTTTTCTTTCATCCCGCAATCTGATGAAACTACCGCTATAGCTCTGAGTTTTTTTATCAATTTCAGGGAATACACATTCAGGTCCAGGGTGTAATTATTCCTGCGATGAGATATTAAAGTAAATTCTTTACCGTCAAAATGATCAAATACCAGTTTAAGGTTTTCATTTACCTCTTTATTGGAAACCACTACTCCTTCATGCGCTTCTGCAATAACAAACGTATCAAAAAATGTGAGATTATAATGAGAAGTGGTTCTCGTGCTCATCAAAAAAAGTTTTATAAGTAAAAATAACTTTTAATTCTTCAAAACATAAGGAAATGTTAATAACAGGCATTATTTACTTAAAAACGTTAAAAAATTTAGAAGCGGCGTAGATTTCGAATTGCCTTGATTAAAGAAACAGATGAACATCGTTAAATCTATCAAAAATAATAAATGGAAGAAATTAATATATTTACCTTCATTCATAATCCTCGAACTTACAATTGGATTATAAAAAAGAAACCAGAAGAACAATATGGATAAAATTACAAGCGGAAAAAGAATCCTGTTTATTGCAACAACCTTTATAGTTGGGATTTACTTTTTATTTTTAAGTCTGGTTGAAGCAAAAGGTTTTCTAGCACCACTGGTTATGGCAATTGTCCTTGCTTTGCTTATGATCCCGCTTTCCAATAAACTTGAAAAAACTTTTTTAAACCGGGGTTTTTCCTCATTAATTTGTACACTCTTTTTGTTTGTAATTTCCCTGGGAGTATTTGCCCTACTCTCCTTTCAAATAAAAAATTTTGTAGGAGACTGGGAACTCATCAAAGAAAAAATGCAACCCAAGTTGGAACAGGCCGAAAGTTTTTTATATGAACATACTGCCTTAACCAAAGAAGACTTTGAAACCTATAAGGAGGAAAATGATCTTTCAGCATTGGGGGCCGGTGGAAGTCCCGGGCAAAAAGCCTTTAGTTTTATGAAATCTGTATTAAGTTTTCTCAGTAATTACCTTCTGGTTTTTATTTATATTTTCTTCCTTCTTAACTACCGTACAAAATTCAAATTATTCTTTCTTAAACTTGCGCCGCATGAAAAACAGAAGGAAACAAATCGAATTGTACACAAAACCGCCACCCTAGTTCAACAATATCTTGTTGGAAAATCATTCCTTATAATATTGCTTACCGTTTTATATAGCATTGGGCTGGGAGCCTCGGGTGTAGATAATTTTATCCTTATATCCTTCATTGGGGCATTTCTTTCTTTGATCCCTTTTATTGGAAACATTATTGCGTTTGGCCTGGCCCTTGTATTTGGTTACCTCACCACAGGGGAGTTGGGGGTGTTACTTGGAATAATAATTACTTTCGTAATTGTTCAATTTATTGAAAGCTATATTCTGGAGCCTTATGTGGTTGGTGATAAAGTAAATCTTCATCCATTTTTGGTAATCCTCGCCATCATTTTAGGAAATATGGTATGGGGGGTGCTTGGAATGATCCTGGCAATTCCGGTTTTAGGTATCCTAAATATTATTTTTAACCACGTGCCACCACTGAAACCCTTCGGATTTTTGCTAAGTACAGATAAGAAAGAAGGCAGTTCATAAATAAGATAAACGCTCACGGTATGTTTCCAAATAGTTAAGAAATTAACAACCTTAGATTAACTGAATGTTTCCTACATTTATTCTGCATTATTTTGCGCTGTTTTTTAGGCCCACCATTAATTCAAAAATCAATAAATGATCACCAGGAAGTTATCTTCAGTTATTTTTTTTATTCTTCTATCCATCCCTGCATTTGCCCAGGACGACACAATTGCGCCTCCAAAAGCAGATCTAAAATGGTTTGAAACCATTTCTTTTGGTGGATATGTACAGGCCAGATATAACCGGTTACTGGAAACCAATCCCCAATTAGGATGCGAGCAATGTGACGGTAGCTGGGGAGAAGGCAATAGCTTTTCACTTCGCAGGGTAAGGATCAAATTTTCAGGAAATCTTGGAGATTATGTTTCCTTTTATATTCAACCGGATTTTGCCAGTTCCGGGGGTCAGCATTTAGGACAATTAAGGGATGCGTATTTTGATGTAAGTCTTGACAAAGAACGCGAATACAGATTTCGGTTTGGCCAAAGCAAAGTTCCGTATGGTTTTGAAAATATGCAATCCAGCCAAAACAGGTTGCCCCTTGATAGAAATGATGCTATGAACAGTTCCATAAAAAATGAGCGGGAACTTGGTGTCTTCTTTTACTGGACACCAAAAGTTGTACAAAAACGGTTCTCGATGTTAACAAAACAAGGATTAAAGGGATCTGGTGATTATGGCGTTATAGGATTGGGAGTTTTCAACGGTCAAACCGGAAATGCAGCCGAGCTTAATGATAAATTACACGTAGTTGCCAGGGTTTCATATCCTTTCCAAATTGGAAACCAGATCATTGAGCCGGGTATCCAGGGATATACCGGGGAATACCAAATGCCCGCCGGTAATATAAGTAACGGCACCATTGTCAATGATGATCTTAATTACCTGGACCAGCGTGTGGCTGCAAGTTTTATTTTATACCCCCAACCTTTTGGAATTCAGGCCGAATATAACATCGGTAAAGGACCTGAATTCAATAAAAAAACAAATACTATTGAGGTAACTCCATTGCATGGCGGATATGCTACTTTAACTTATATGACCAGGATAGGAAACCAAATACTTTTTCCATTTACCCGTTTTCATTACTATGACGGAGGCAAGAAATTTGAACGTGATGCGAGAAGTTATCTTGTAAAGGAACTGGAGATTGGAATGGAGTGGCAACCTTTTAAAGCTTTTGAACTGGTGGCAATGTATACTATTTCCTCAAGGAGATATGAGGATTTCATCTTACGCGATAATCTTCAGGAGGGTAGTTTACTTAGGCTCCAGGCCCAGGTTAACTTTTAAATTTTTGGGGCTCACCCCTCACCTTTCAATAACAAGGGAAATAATCTGGCACAACCGGAAATTATTTCCCTTTTTAAATTAAATTGATCCAATGAACCAGCGGATTAAGGAACAGCTTATAGGCTTTATAAATACCCCTTCACTTTGGAGAGATCGTGATCTTTTTGATATTAAGCAATTTCAGTATCCAGATCACACAGATAATAACCTTTTAGATTCCGCGTCCCATATTCCCGATTTGAGAACAAATTTTGTGCTGGGTAAAAGGATGGAGATTTTTTTTAACCATCTCCTTTTTCATTCGCAACAATTCGAGGTGATTGCAAAGAACCTGCAAATTTACAGGGAGAAGATAACCCTTGGAGAACTGGATTTCCTTATAAAAGACCTTCAGCACAATTCCACATATCATGTTGAACTGGTGTACAAATTCTACCTATATGATCCACTGTATGATGGGGAGGCAGGTTGGATAGGACCTAATAGAAAAGATTCTTTAATTCAGAAAATTTCCAGATTACAAGAACATCAGTTACCGCTACTTCATGCCAAGGAAACCCGGGAGATAATAAGGTCTTATGGTCTAAAAGAAAAGGAAATTGAACAGCAGGTTTGTTTTAAAGCCACTTTGTTTATTCCAAAATTTCATAAGCTCCCACCAACCTCCAACATAAATATGGCTTGCATTGCGGGATACTGGATAAGATTTAAGGATTTTTCTTATTCCGATTATGCCAATCAATCTTTTTACGCTCCCAAAAAACAAGACTGGCCAATTGACCCTTCAACGAATAAGGTATGGAACCCTTATGATGAATTCCGGGAACAAATTGAGGAATTTATCAATGACAAAAGATCACCGCTGGTATGGATGAAAAATGAGACCGGAGGTTTTGAACGTTTTTTTGTAGTTTGGTGGTAAATATTCTCAAGTAGATGGAAACTCAAAAAATAACTGAACTCAAAAGGGCCCTGGGGTTAAAAGATGCCGTGGGTATAGGATTGGGAGCTATAATCGGGGCCGGGATTTTTGTAGTAACCGGGGTGGCGGCAGGAATATCGGGTCCTGCATTTTTAATAAGTCTTCTTCTGGCGGGAATCGTGGCTTCTTTTAATGCCTTGAGTTCGGCCCAGCTTGCTGCTGTATATCCGCATTCAGGAGGTACATATGAATATGGTTACAGGCTGTTGAATCCTGCCCTTGGTTTTTCAGCCGGCTGGATGTTTTTAATAAGCAAACTGGCAGCAGGTAGTGTTGTAGCTATTGGCTTCGGGAGTTATTTTTTTCAATTGGTCCCCGTGGGGTCTCCCCTGTTACTTTCTGTAGGAGCTATTTTTATATTGACCACTGCTAATTTCTTCGGAATAAAAAAAACAGGTTATTTAAATCTGGTAATTGTGGCCTTCACCATTTTCTCCCTGGTGTATTTGGTGGTAAGCGGTCTTCCTGAAGTAAATTTTTCCAATTTTAAACCATTTGCCCCTTTTGGGTTATCTGGAATTGCAGAAGCCACAGCCCTCCTGTTTTTTGCTTTTACCGGCTATGCCCGAATTGCAACGCTCGCCGAGGAGGTTAAAAAACCAAAAACTACTATTCCAAAAGCAATAATAATCACAATTGTATCGGCAATCATCCTATATCTCTTTGTTTCCTTTACGGCAATAGGAGTTTTGGGTGCAGAGGCAATGGCCGGGAGCAAATCTCCTCTTCAACAGGTTGCGAATTCTCTTTCAAATCCTGGAGTTAGGATTATTATCACCCTTGGTGCCTCCACTGCCATGCTGGGAGTGCTATTAAGTCAGATATTGGGTATAAGCAGGATGATGCTTGCTATGGGAAGAAGAAAAGACCTTTTTCCCGTATTTAAACAGGTGCATAGAAAACACCAGATACCTCATTTTGGAATTTTTATAACAGGAATACTTATAGCAGTACTTACATACTTTGGAAGTTTTGAATTTATCCTGGCTTCTGCCGCTTTTTCAATTCTTTTATATTATAGCATTACCAATATTGCTGCATTAAAACAACCCCTGGAAGAACGGCGTTATGGAAGAGCTGTTCCAATTTTTGGTTTGACAGGGTGTTTAACCATGGCGTTTTCTTTAGATTTCCTGGTAATTTTTTCAGGACTAAGTTTGCTTTTAATTGGTTTTATAATACGTTGGTTGCTTCATAAAATTTATTGGAATAAAATATAAGGGTTCCAGATCATCAATTGTGCAGTTAATTTTCTAAATTTTAAAATTCTTAATGGATTCAAACCTTCAAAAAGCGATTAAAACATCCTGGTTAAGTATTATTGGCAATACGCTCCTGGCAATTGCAAAAGGAATAACCGGAGTTTTTGGGAATTCCTATGCGCTTATAGCCGATGCAATTGAATCTACTACAGATGTTTTTTCCTCGTTTTTGGTCCTCATCGGTTTAAAATATTCCAGCAAACCGCCAGATGATAATCATCCCTACGGCCATGGCAAGGCCGAGCCGCTCATCACATTTGCAGTGGTGGGTTTTCTTGTGATATCTGCTACGGTGATTGCTTATGAGAGCATTGAACATATAAGGACTCCTCACCGAGTACCGGAATCCTATACTCTTATAGTGCTGGCCATAATTATTATTATCAAAGAATTTTTTTACCGATTTGTTTCAAAAAAGGGAGAAGAAACCAAAAGCACTTCACTTAAGGCAGATGCCTGGCATCATCGAAGTGATGCCATTACCTCTTTAATGGCATTCATTGGAATTTCCATCGCAATTTTCATGGGAGAAGGCTATGAAACAGCAGATGACTGGGCGGCTTTGTTTGCATCCGGATTTATCCTATATAATGCCTACCTTATATTAAGGCCCGCACTGGGTGAAGTAATGGATGAGCATATGCATGATGATATGATCCAAAACATCAGGGAAATATCTATGACCGTTGAAGGAGTAGTTGAAACCGAAAAATGTTATGTGAGAAAAACCGGAATGACATATTTCGTAGATCTTCATATTGCTGTAGATGCTGAAATTACAGTGAAAATGGGACATGATATTGCACATGAAGTAAAAGACCGGCTTTTAAATGAATTCCCTGAAATTGCCGATGTCCTCATCCATGTGGAACCGGATGATGAAATTGATTAATCACCCAATTTATTTAATTTCAGGTTACTACAATTGAGAGATGTTTCTAAAAGTTATTTTATAGGATTTTGGTAACACTTATTAAGAAACATTTAGCAGTCTGCCCCCTCGTCTTTCTTTGATTTCGTTCCAATTCGGCTTATCTTTTCATTATTATAAACCAGTGGAAACCGTTGTGTAATCTATTGATTATCAACTTGGTTTTTAACTCAAAATAAGATTATTATGTCAATAATTAGTAAAGAGGATTTTACCAGTTTAGCATTATTTAACAATGATGTTTGTGTTTCAATATACATTCCTACTCAAAGAGGAGGCAAAGACGTTTTAGAAGGAAAAAATCAACGACACCTAAAATCTAAATGGAAGGATGTTAAAACAAGGCTGGAAGAGAAAGGTGTTCCAAAAGAAAAAATTGATACTATTGCAAAACCTGTTTTGAAATTAATTGAAAATAGTGATTTCTGGCGGCACCAGTCAGACGGTTTTGCTCTCTTTGTTTCAGAAAATGTCTTTGAATATTACACCCTCCCCCTAAATTTTGAAGAATTTGACTATATAGGAAAAGAATTTTATCTCACCCCGCTGGTGCCAATGTTTTCAGGGAAAGGAAGATTTTATATCCTGGAGATCCAGTTGAAACATGTAGCCCTGTATGAAGCTACCAATTATAGCATTGTAAAGATTGATGTAGATGATATTACTCCTTCCCGTCTGGAAGAAAGGGTAGGTTTTGATTTTGAAGAAAAAACATTGCAATTTAAATCGCAGGGAGCAGGAGGCGGCCAAACCAATATGCATGGACATGCGGGAGCAGATAGGGAAAGAAAGGATGAAATATTGAGATTCTTCAGGGCTGTAGATCAGGGAATTGACAAAATAATTCACGATGAAACGGTTCCATTATTAGTTTCCTGTGAAGATTATTTATTCCCAATTTATAAAGAGGCCAATACCTATAATCATCTTTATGAGGAAAGTATTCCAGGCAACCCGAATGATAACAGGAACATGCAGGAGTTACATGCTAAAGCAATGAAACATATTCAGCCTTTCCTTGAAAAGGACAGAAATGAGAAAATGAAACAATTTAAGGAGTTATCAAGGGATAAGACCTCGGTTAAGATCACAGATATTATTCCTTCAATTTATGAAGGGAAAGTGGACACCTTGTTCCTGGATGAACGGGAAGATGTTTTTGGAACCTTTGATGAGGAAAATATGGCTGTAGAAGTCCAGGACAAGCAAACCGAGGAAAATACTTCTCTTATGAACCTGGCAGCTAAAAAAGTTATTGAACAGGGAGGACATGTTTTCCTTGTAAATTCAGAAAATATGCCAGAGAATTCTTCTAAAATGAATGCTCTGTTTCGTTACAATTAAAACAATATAAATCTAACAAATATCCAAAGGCGGCAATTTTGCCGCCTTTTATAATTAAATATTTTACCTTTAAGAAATTTTGAAGTTTTATGGAAAACAAACTTGCAGTTTTAATTGACGGAGATAACATTCCCTCTGCATATATTAAGGAAATGATGGAAGAGATTGCAAAATATGGCAATCCAACCATTAAAAGAATTTACGGCGACTGGACCAAACCGCATTTATCCAAATGGAAAGGCGTTTTACTGGAAAACGCCATTAATCCCATTCAGCAATATGGCTATACCCAAGGCAAGAACGCTACAGATTCTGCTATGATCATTGATGCAATGGATATACTTTATTCAGACAGGGTAGATGGATTTTGCCTGGTATCCAGCGACAGTGATTTTACCAGGCTTGCAACTCGATTACGCGAAGCGGGCAAAAACGTTATCGGGATTGGGGAAAAGAAAACACCTGAGCCTTTTATCGTGGCTTGCGACAGGTTTATTTATATTGAAATATTAAAAGCCAATATCAGGGAAACCGAAGTGGAAAGCACAAAAGGCAAAGCGGCCAGAAAGGATGAATTTGATAAGATCACTCCTAAAGTGATAAAGTTAATTGCAAGCACCATCTCTGATGTGGCCGATGAAGATGGCTGGGCATTTCTTGGAGATGTGGGAAGTCTTCTTCAGAAAAAACAACCTAATTTCGATTCCAGGAATTACGGGTTTCAAAAACTAACTCCTATGATCAATTCAATCAACAAATTTGAAATAGAATCCCGTGACAATCAAAGAGGCCGTTTCAAATTAATATTTGTACGAAATAAGGAATAACTCCTGTTTTAAATATTTACTCATTCAACACCCTCTCAATGATATCATTGAAGGTGTTGATTTGATTTTGCTTATCTGCCTGGGTGTGCGGCCGTAATTCCAGCCTTGTATAGACATGTAAGTCTGAATCTACCATTTCCACATCAACCGGATTTCCTGAAAATGTCTTCACTCCTCTTTTTATCAAAACTGCACTCACAGGATCTGCTGTTGGATCTTTAACAGATTTATAAACTTTTAAAGAGGTCCCGGGAGGCAAAACAAATCCTTTCTCAAGGTCGTTTCGCACCTTATTGAGAAGGTTTTGTAATTCCCGCAAGGTCTCTTCAGGTCGGTACTTAAAGTACACCTTATCCTCTTCAGCCGATTGGTCTACTTCCATATATCCCAGCATGGGTCCAAAAATATGGATCATTGAAAGGGTTTTATTGGAGGGGATAACAATGGGATCTATTAAAAGAACCTGCCCCGGCGCCGGTTTCTCCTTAAAATGACCGCCGGACAGCAGTTCGAGGAAAAGGGCTCCACTTGTTGAAGATCCCAGCAAATGAATATTCGTGTATCCGGCTTCCAAAAGCCGGTTATATTCAAGGATAATTGCAGCCTGCCAATCCCTCCAGGAAGAGTTTTTAAAATCCTCATAATTCCCGCCGTGACCTCCCAGTAAAACCTGTGAAACATATACATCATCCCTGGAATTTGCAAACTGGCGAAATTCATTCCATTCAAATGTAGTGGCCGAATATCCATGGCTTGCTATAATGACCGGTGTTAATGCCTGCTCTGGGGTTGGATTGGGAATTGCGTACGAAATAAGGAATTGCTCCGGGTGATAAAAAGTTGGATCAAAGATCACTCCGCCTCCCAGCATTTCATCAGTAATATCAGGTTCTTTATTGCAACCTGATATAATCAACACCAATAAAAATATTCTAAAGATTGGTATCATAGGCTTGAGTTTTTGAAAGAATATTCCAGGTAATACTTGTTTGTATAAAGAGAGGATATAAAGTCCCCGGGCCATCCCGGCCATCTCCTGTGATCAAATTATAACCCAGGGAAACTCCAATTTTTAATGGAAAGCCAAACCTGTAACTTAATCCGGTTTCAGGAGAGATCAAAACAGAATTTTGAGGGAGCACATCAAAAACAGGGTATTCATAACTGGCTGTGAAATAGCCGGTATTAAGCCTTATAAAAGGCTGTAGGGATCTTTGGGGCCTGAACATATAGGTGCCTGAAATAAAAATGTTGTCCTGCTTGATAGCGTTGGTACCCATGGCTGTACCAAACCTGCTGCTCACATAACTTAGGCCAATAAACAATCTTTTTGAGAGCAATCTTTCATCTGAATATTGAAGGGTGATGCCATTCTCATAATATAGATTGATGCTTTTTTGAAATCTCAAACCTATGTCCAGTTCCCTCTCCTGGGAATAAACTGTTGCCCCAAAAAAAAAGAACATAACCCCAACCCACATTGCAGGTAGAATTGTTGCATAAAACCGTTTCCAAAAAAATTGCACTTTAAGCATAAAGTGTAAAGTAAATGACCAATTCCCTCATCTGTTTATTTTAAACAATTTCAAACATAAGGTACCAAATTATTCGAGCGGAATTCACGTGGTAAAAAAATAATTTTCAGAGAACAGGATAAATAACCTCCAGAAGGAATTGCATTCAATTCAATCCTCTACCATTGGCGATATTCATTTTTATATTTTTACCTTTAGATTTCTATACTTTAATAGCACCCGTTATGCGATCTATAAAAAAAATTCATAAAGCAGAATACAGGCCAATAGCCGACCTTGTTACTTATTCTCCTATGCCCACCAGGGATTTACAGATGATTGATCCATTTTTATTTCTGAATCACCATGGCCCGCAAACCTATGGTCCCAATAATAATGGATTGCCTTTTGGACCGCATCCGCACCGGGGAATGGAAACTGTAACCTTTATTCTGGATGGAGATATTTCCCATAAAGATTCCGGCGGTAATGAAAGTGTGATATACAGCGGCGGGGTTCAATGGATGACTGCGGGAAAAGGCCTTATTCATGCAGAGATCTCATCATCTGATTTTAAAAAATTTGGAGGAGACCTCGAGATCCTTCAGCTTTGGGTGAATTTACCCGCAAAATTAAAAATGACCGAGCCTTATTACAAAGGTTTGCAACAGGATAATATTCCCACGATCGCATTTGATGAAGGCAGGATAACTGCAAGGGTAGTTTCAGGCGATTTTGGGGGAACCAAAGGTGCATTTGATACACTTACTCCCATCAATTTGTCTATAATTAATTTTAAGGCAGGGGCCCGGGTTACATTTAAAATTCCGGTAGAAGCTAATATCTTTTTTTATGTGATCAAGGGGGAATTAAGTGTGAATGAAACATCTGCCAAAGCGCTTCACCTGGTTGAATTTGATAATAACGATGAAGATCTTAATATAGAAGCCCTGGCCGACAGTACATTGCTCCTGGGTTATGCGAAACCATTTAATGAACCCGTTGTGGCACGAGGACCATTTGTGATGAATTCCATGGAAGAAATTGACCAGGCGTACCAGGATTTTCAGGAAGGAAAACTTGGTGCCTGGAAAGAATAATTATCCTTACTCTATTTCTTTTCCCTCCCCTTCAGTACTTTGGAAATATCTTTTAGGCTAAAGCCTTTGGCCTGCAGAAGGATCATATAATGGAATAGCAAGTCGGCACTCTCATTGAGAAATAGATCATCATTATTATCCTTGGCTTCAATAACAGTTTCAATAGCCTCCTCACCTACTTTCTGAGCTATCTTATTCATTCCTGTATCAAAAAGAGAAACTATATAGCTTGAATTTTGGGACCTTTCTGAGGGGGGTATTTGGCTTTCCTTTTTCCTATCTGCAATTATTGTTTCCAGGTGAGATAAGAACCCAAATTCCTCTTCATTAACCTCTCCCCAGCAGGTATCAGTCCCTTTGTGACAGGTGGGCCCTTTTGGATCGACCTTAATTAATAAAGTATCATTATCGCAATCGTTTTGAATGCTTACCAGGTTCAAAAAATTCCCGCTTTCTTCCCCTTTTGTCCAGAGTCTTTGTTTACTCCTGCTATAAAAGGTCGCCTTATTAGTTTCAACGGTCTTGTAATATGCCTCTTCGTTCATATAACCCAGCATAAGTACTTTGTTGGTTGTGATATCCTGAATGATGGCAGGCACAAGTCCGTCGTTATTCTTATTGAAATCAATTTTCATATTGATATGTATGTTTTTTATTTTAATAATAAATTTGCAAATCGGTCACCACTAAGGGTTTCCCATATGCTTGTTTCATCTTTTTTTATTAATTGCTTATTCTCACAGGGATCCCGTTTTTTCTCAACTCCTCCTTAAGGTCCTTAATTTCTATTTCCTTGAAGTGAAATACACTTGCTGCCAATGCTGCATCTGCTTTTCCTATTAAAAATGCATCACAAAAATGCTGCATATTTCCCGCTCCTCCTGAAGCAATAATTGGGATATTAAGTTCTTCAGATAACCGGGCCAGAGCCTCATTGGCAAAACCCGCTTTGGTCCCGTCATTGTTCATGGAGGTAAATAAAATTTCCCCGGCGCCTCTTCTTTCAACTTCTTTAGCCCAGTCAAATAAGTTTAGTTCAGTTGGAACTTTTCCTCCTACCAAATGAACCAGCCATTCCCCCTTTACTTCTTTAGCATCTATCGCAACGGTGATACACTGGCTACCAAATTTGGCTGCAAGCCGGTTAATAAGATCAGGATCTTTGACTGCTGAAGAATTTATTGACACCTTATCTGCACCGTTTTGAAGCAGGATATCAACATCTTCTACGGAAGAAATCCCGCCACCCACAGTAAACGGAATATTTACCCGGGAAGCTACCCGAAGAACCAGATCGGCCAGGGTTCTTCTTTTCTCTTCTGTTGCCGAAATATCAAGAAAAACGAGTTCATCTGCCCCGGACCGCGCATAAATTTCAGCAAGTTCAACAGGATCCCCCGCATCGCGCAGATCGATGAAGTTAACTCCTTTAACGGTTCGCCCGTCCTTTATATCAAGGCAGGGAATTATTCTTTTAGTGAGCATTTATTTTAAAATTTTTGCAATTAAATTTTGAGTTATGTAAAGCTGGATTATTTATATCTAAATTATTAGATAGAAGATTCCAGTATATATTTTTCAAGTTGTTTAAGACTAATTCTTCCTTCATATAAAGCTTTCCCAATAATAGTTCCTTCACAGCCCAGCTCAGCAAGCCGGGGGATTTCTTCAAAGGTTGAGATTCCTCCGGAAGCAATTAAGTTTAATTTATTTCCGTCAGACCCTGTTTCTTCCAATATTCTTTTATACAAATCAAAGGCGGGCCCTTGCAGCATTCCATCTCTGGCGATATCTGTACAAATCACGTATTTTATTCCTTCTTTGAGGTAAGATTGTATGAATGGTATAAGTAATTCCTCAGACTCTTCCAGCCAACCGCTTATGGCAACTTTTTCATTATTTGCATCGGCTCCCAGGATTATCTTTTCGCTCCCATATTTTTTAATCCAGGATTTGAAAGTATCAGGATCTTTTACGGCAATACTTCCACCGGTGATCTGGTGTGCCCCACTTTCAAATGCAATTTCCAGGTCTTTATCTGATTTAAGCCCGCCACCAAAATCAATTTTTAAATTCGTGTTTGAAGCGATCTTCTCAAGAATTTTATGATTGACAATATGATTGGATTTTGCACCATCCAGATCTACCAAATGCAGATAGGTAATTCCATGAGCCTCAAATTCTTTCGCGGCCTCCAGAGGATCCTCATTATAGATCTTCATGGTACTGTAATCTCCTTTAGATAAACGGACACATTTACCATTTATAATGTCAATTGCAGGAATTAATCTCATTTAAAGTTAGAATTTACATTTAAAGACTTAAACACACTTAAACCAGTTAGTTAATTAATATTTAAAAAATTTGAAAGTATTTTTTCCCCGGCAGTACTGCTCTTTTCAGGATGGAACTGTACCCCATAAAAATTATCCTTTTGGATCGCAGTGGAATATTCAATTTCGTATTTTGTAACCGCTATGGTGCCATCGCATTCGGGTACATAATAGCTGTGAACAAGGTAAATGTAATCCATTTCCTTTACTCCTGTAAAAAGGGCTGTTTCTAAATTATAGATATTATTCCAACCTATTTGAGGCACTTTTAAATTTCCGCTGAACTTAATAACCTGCGCGTCAAATATCCCAAGCCCAACTGTATTTCCCTCCTCAGATGATTTACACATCAACTGCATCCCCAGGCATATCCCCAGTACGGGTTGCTTAAGCGTGGGAATTACCTTGTCAAGCCCTGTAGATCTCAACATTTTCATCGCGCTGCCTGCCTCACCCACCCCGGGAAAGATAACCTTATCTGCATTTCTGATCTCCTCCTCATTGCTGGTAAGGAAAGCCTCAAAACCCAGCCTTTGAATGGCAAATTTGATACTCATTATATTTCCTGCACCGTAATCTATTATGGCAATTTTCATTATTTATTCTTCAATTTTAAAAAATTCAGGTTATAACATTCCCTTGGTTGATGGAAGGATCATTTTTTCGGCATCCCTCTTTACTGCCATTTTTATAGCTTTGGCAAAAGCCTTAAAGATCGCCTCGATCTTGTGGTGCTCATTAGTACCTTCGGCTTTAATATTGAGATTGGCTTTGGCTCCATCGGTAAAAGATTTAAAAAAGTGGAAGAACATCTCAGTAGGCATTTGCCCTATCATCTCTCTCTTAAATTCGGCTTCCCACACAAGCCAGTTCCTTCCACCAAAGTCTATGGCTACCTGCGCGAGGCAATCATCCATAGGTAAACAGAAACCGTAGCGTTCAATCCCGAGTTTATTCCCAAGCGCTTTGTTAAAGACCTCTCCAAGGGCAATGGCAGTATCTTCTATGGTGTGGTGTTCATCTACTTCAAGATCTCCTTTTACGTTGATTATAAGGTCCATTTGCCCATGACGGGCTATCTGGTCCAGCATATGATCAAAGAAACTGATCCCTGTTGATATTTCAGATTTTCCGGTACCATCCAGGTTCAGGTTTATATAGATATCTGTTTCATTGGTTTTTCGGTTTATTTCAGCTGACCGTTCTTCCAGTTTCAGAAACTCATATATATCCTTCCAGTTATTGGTCTTTAAAACAATACACTTTTCAACTTCTTCCTTTTGGGTCCCTATTTCTTCGGCCCCCAAATGCTCATGGGTGTCTATAAATATTCCCTTTCCTCCAAAATTTCGGGCAAACTCCATATCTGTAAGTCGGTCGCCAATCATATATGAATTCGCAAGATCATAATGTTCCGGCTTATCCAGATATTTGTCTTCCAAAAGCCCGGTATTGGGTTTCCTGGTGGGCGCGTTATCTTTTGCAAATGTCCTGTCAATAAGGGAATCCTTAAAATTCACGCCTTCATTGGCAAATGTTCTCACTATAAAATTCTGGATTGGCCAGAAACTATCCTCGGGAAAGGAATGAGTGCCCAAACCATCCTGATTGGTTACCATTACCAGTTCGTAGTCTAACTCCTTTGCAATTCGGGTTAAATAATATAAGGCTCCGGGATAAAATTCCAGTTTATCCAGGTGATCTATCTGGTAACCTTCCGGTTCGTGGATTATGGTCCCGTCGCGATCTATAAATAGTACTTTTTTCATAATTGGATCTTTTCTTTAATATGTGTCGAGACTTTTTAAAATTTCTATCAGGTAGCTGTTTTCTTCTTTGGTTCCAACGGTTATTCGCAGTGTGTTTTCACACAGGGGCTGCGTACTTCTGTTTCTAATTACGATCCCTTTTTCAAGTATTTGATCATATCTTTTGTTAGCATCATCTACCTTAATAAGAATAAAATTGGCGTCCGATTCATACACCTGACGTACAAAATTTAGTTGAAGTAAAACTTTAAATAATAGGGTTCTTTCCCTCAGTAATTCAGCTATTTCTTCATTAATTACATTCGTATCTTCCAGTCTTTGCAAGGCTCTTTTTCCTGTGAGTTCATTTACATTATAGGGAGGCTTGATCTTATTAAGGATAATTATGATCTCTTTTGATGCATAGCAAATTCCCAATCGTATTCCTGCCATCCCGTAGGCCTTTGAAAGGGTTTGGGTAATAACCAGATTTGGGAATTCTTCCAGCCTGTTTAACCAACTTTCCTTTGCTGAAAAATCTATATATGCTTCATCTATAACTACAAGACCTGTGAAACTATTTAGTAATTTCAGAATGGATTCTTCATCAAAGGAATTGCCGGTGGGATTGTTGGGAGAGCAAAGCAATAAAAGTTTGGTCCGGGGATCTATGGCTTTCAGGATTGAATCAATCTCAGGCTGAAAGGTACCTGTGAGCAGGACCTCCCGGTTTTCAATATTATTAATATCGGCGAGCACATTGTACATCCCATACGTGGGTGGCAAGGTGATCACATTATCCTTTTCAGGCTCACAAAAGGCCCGAAACAGAAGGTCCAGCACTTCATCACTCCCATTACCTAAAAGTATGCAGGCTTCATCTATATTCTTTAAAGAAGCCAGCTTAGCTTTTAATTTTCGCTGTTGGGGGTCAGGATACCTGTTTACATCTGTAGGAAACGGATTTTCATTGGCATCCAGAAACACCATTTGTTCCCCAGTAGATTTAAATTCGTCGCGGGCAGAAGAATACGGTTTTAACCTTGCCACATTGGGCCTTACCAGGTTTTGTATATTAAAGTTTTGTGTCATGTTTTTTATAATGGAGGTTGGCACCATAGAGATTTTTCTTTGTTGCTTAATTCCTGTGATCGAAGGCTTACAGCATTTTTATGTGCCTGCAACCCCTCTGCTTCAGCCATTAATTCTATAGCCGGGCCAATGTTCTTTATCCCTTCTTCATTTATTTTCTGAAAGGTCATGCTTTTTAGAAAACTATCAAGATTTACCCCGCTGTATTGTTTTGCATACCCATTTGTAGGCAGGGTATGATTTGTTCCGGAAGCATAGTCTCCCGCGCTCTCGGGCGTGTAATTCCCAATAAAAACAGACCCTGCATTAATGATCCCATCAATATAAAAATCTTCATTTTTGGTGCAAATGATCAAATGTTCAGGTCCGTACTCGTTGATGAGTTCAAGCGCAAGAGTATCATTATCTACAAAAATAAGTCTGGAGTTCTCTATAGCCTTTTGGGCAACTTCTTTTCGCGGAAGGGCTTTTATTTGTGCCTCAATTTCGGTTTCAACTTCATCTAAAAGCGATCGGGATGTTGACACCAGAATTACCTGACTGTCCCCCCCATGTTCAGCCTGACTTAAAAGATCGGAAGCCACAAAAGCCGCATTGGCGGTATCATCGGCCACCACAAGCAATTCTGACGGGCCTGCGGGCATATCAATGGCAACATTATAGCGGGTTGCCAGTTGCTTGGCGACAGTTACAAACTGGTTCCCGGGGCCAAAGATCTTATATACTTTTGGAACGGTTTCAGTCCCGAAGGTAAGCGCTCCAATAGCCTGAATCCCTCCTATTTTGAAGATCTGTGTTACCCCGCATAAAGCAGCAGTATACAAAATGGCAGGATTCACTTTCCCTTCTTTATTTGGTGGGGTACACAACACAATTTCCTCACATCCTGCAATAGTTGCGGGAACTGCGAGCATTAAAATAGTTGAGAATAACGGGGCGGTGCCTCCGGGGATGTAAAGCCCCACTTTTTGAATAGGCCGTTTTTCCTGCCAGCATTCAACTCCGGCAGTGGTTGTGACACTTATTCTTTCCGTTTTTTGTGCTGAATGAAATTTCTCTATATTGGATTTTGCCAGGGCAATTGCCTCCTTTAGATCTTCTGAAATAAGAGCTTCGGCTTCATTGATTTCGACTGAACCAACTTTTACATTTTCAATTTTCACTCCGTCAAAAAGAGACGTGTATTTGGCAACCGCGGCATCTCCCTTTTTCTTTATTTCAGAAAATACCTCGCTCACTGTAGCCTCAATATCTTCCAGCGTTTGGGTGGGCCTACGAAGGATCTCCTCCCATTCGCTTTTCTTCGGACTCAATATTTTTTTCATTTTTTCCAGCTATTAAATATCTTACATTACCATTTTCTCGATAGGCGCTACAAGGATCCCCTCGGCCCCGTTTGCCTTTAATTCGTCAATTACTTCCCAGAACCGTTCTTCATTTATTACTGTGTGAAGGGAGCTCCACCCTTCTTCGGCCAAAGGAAGTACAGTTGGACTGCGCATTCCGGGCAAAAGCTTTATTACGGCGCCCAGCTTATCGTTGGGCACATTCATTAAAATATACTTTGAAGTTCGCGCATTTAACACAGATCTAAGCCTGAATTGCAATTTTTCCAGAATCGCCCTTCGCTCATCAGAGATTTCAGGAGCGATCGCAAGGATGGCTTCACTCTTAAGGATCACTTCAACTTCTTTCAAATTGTTCTTAAACAGAGTACTTCCGCTGGAAACAATATCGCAAATAGCATCGGCAAGGCCAATGTTTGGAGCAATTTCTACAGAACCGTTAATTATATGAAGATCGGCTGTGATCCCTTTTTCCGCTAAAAAAGCATTCACCGTATTGGGATATGAGGTGGCAATTTTTTTTCCCTGCAGGTCTTCAATTTTATTGTATTTCAAGGATTTTGGAACTGCAATAGACACCCGGCATTTCGAGAACCCAAGTTTATCTCCGCAAATAATATCTTCTCCTTTTTCTACCAGCACATTTTCACCCAGAATTGCCACATCAACCACACCATCCCGTAAATATTGGGGAATGTCACCATTTCTTAGATACATTACCTCAAGCGGAAAATTCCTTGCCTGGGCTTTTAACTGTTCTTTTCCGTTATCTATAGAGATGCCCGCATCCTTTAAGATTTGAAGGGAATCCTCGTTTAGTCTTCCGCTTTTTTGTATTGCAATTCGCAATTTTGTGTTGTTCATGGTTGTGAAAATTTTGAAAATCCTGCCTGATTCTTTACTCGTTAATTTATGAAATAAAAAAACCCGTTTGATTGCTCAAACGGGTTTTAAAATATGTTGAATTATCTACATATCAATTCACCTCGCCAGAGCGCAGTAGTGAATATGATGATGATGTAGTTGTATTGTTCTCATTGTTGAGTGCAAAACTAAGTTTATTTTTCAGTAAAAAAACAAGTTTAGAAATATTTATGCTTTGTTTAATTTTAATTGTTCCCCAGGATCAATGGCATTCCGCCATCGCCACCACCAATAACAACTACTTTGGAATTTGGAGATTTTGCAAGTTCAACTGTGGCCTGAATACCTTTTTCCTTTAGGATCTGGTCATTAAGCGACGCGCTAAGGATCCTGTTGGCAGTTGCCTTACCTTCAGCATCAATACGCTGTCTTTCAGCCTCTTGTTGAGCTTTTTCAAGACGGAACACATATTCAAGTGATTCCTGCTCCTGACCTAACTTTCTTTCAATTGCATCCTTGATAGATTTTGGAAGAGAAACATCTCTTACAAGCACTTCATTGATCTGTACATATTGATTGGCTAAAAGGATCTGGGTTTCTTCAAAGATCTCTTTTTGAATAGCTTCCCTTTTGCTGGCATATAACTGCTCAGGAATATATCTTCCAACTACGCTACGGGCTGCCGACCTGATTGCGGGCTGTAACACCCTTTGTATATAAGCTTCTCCTCTTTCCTGGTGTAATTTACCCAGTTCGCTGTAGTTTGGCTGAAACCAAACAGTAGCATCAAGATTGATCTCAAGACCGTTCGAAGACAATACCTGCATTTTCTCATCAAGAGACTGCTGGCGTACCTCATAAACAAAAACACGGTTCCAGGGGGCTACCAAATGGAATCCTTCACTCAATGGCGGTTTATCTGTTACAACACCTCCACCAAAGGTTTTATACAACACTCCGGCTTCCCCGGAATTAATTGTCACTGTAGATTTAGCTATTAAAATAATTAAAACGACTACTGCAAATAAAATTGGTAAACCAATCTTGGGTAATTTCTCCATAAATAAAATTTTGTGATTATTAAATTAAACCGAAATACTTTCTCATAAACCATTCAGTTCCAAGGCTTAGGATAAGAAAGAAGAGTAAAATCTTCCAGTTTATCAAAGGTAGGGTTTTTTCGCGGCTTTTCTGCACAGAAACGTAGACATCCTCGGCTATCAGACTGTTTATTAAAGCTTCCACATCATTTAAGAAATATAGCTGTGACATATTGTTTTTTGCAAGGTTCTGCATTCCCTTAAGATTAGAAGAAGTAAACTGCTGCTCTATGTTATTTTCTATTACCATAAAACTCCCCCTTTTGATCAATCCGCTTTTTATTTCTCTGATCTCAAATGAATAATCTCCCGGTTCAAGGTTTTCAATTTCAAAAACATACCTGTTACCAGACGCGAGCATTTCTGCATTTATTCCTGTACCCGCTTCTTTGTTCTCAAGTTTAATTTCAAGTTTGCCGGCAGGGTCAAACACATAATTCTGGTCAAAATACTGGGCTTCGATAAGAATATTCTCACTTTCCAGATAAACCGTTTCAATGTTTACGCTTAGTCTTTCCTTCTTTTGTGTACTGGCCAGATACTGAACCAGCTTGCTTATAAAAGAGTCGAAATTTTCAAAGGATCCGGTATTTACAAAAGTTTGAGCCCTCCATTTCCATATATTTTCTCCGAAAAGGGCAGCGTGTTTGGAAGCATCATTTTCAAACACTGCCAGCAACGGGTCCCGGGTTTCTATCCTTTCTATTTGCTGAAACAAAAGAGCACTAAATGGGTCACCCTCCAGACTCAGCTTTCCAAACCTGTCCTCCAGGGGAGGAAGACCCGAAAAATTCAGGTCATCAAACTGAAACTTTGTAAAATTACGGTTATAAGTTCCAAAATACTCCTGCGTTTGAGAGGTGATCTCCCGGGTAAAATTCCCCTGAACAAAATTGAGAAAAACCCAATCTGTTTGAGTTCCGGTTATGACCCAGGAATGTAGGTTTTGGGACTTAATTTCTTCAAATATTTTATTGAAGTTATTATTCGGTTGATATAATATAACCAATTGAAAATCAGAAATCTTAAAATTTTCAAGGTTATTTATAAGCTGTATTGTTGCCTCCCTTTGCTGATTGCTTTCAATAGCTTTTTTAAGGGCACCTAAATCGGGGTGCAGCAGGGAACTGAGGATTAAAACCGAAGTACGCTCATCAATTACCTCAACGGCAAATTTCCGGGTATTGTTGATCTTATTTGCTTCGGTTGCAAGTGGGACAATTACAGCTTCATAAACTGTTCCTCCCAACCTGTTGGCTGGCAAAGTCGTGGTTATTATCTCAGAATTTGCTCCTGCATTGAATTTTAAGTTGCGGGAATATAGAACTGAATTTCCCGACCTTATTTCAAACCTGCTTTCAATACTCTCGATCCCACTATAATTAATGATTGCTTCAACCGGAAAATCATTGTTTAAAAAAGCATACCGGTTAACATTGAGATTGGAAATTAATAGATCTGTTTGTGCGGTGGTGTCTCCCACAATTACCGGGAATATCCCTGTGTTACCATTTCCTTTGTAATATGCGTAATCTTCCCCCAGGGTTTGATTACCATCTGTAAGGAGCACAATTGCTGCCTTTTTGGTACGGTTTAATTTTTCAAGGTCTCTTAAAGCTTTGGAAATATTTGTTTGAGGAAGATCAAAATCAATTTTCACCAAATCCTCTTTTTTAAGATCCTGTCCAAATTTATAGGTTTGAACATTAAACCGATCTCTTATCTCAGGATGATCTTTTATGAATTGGGCAAACTGCCTTAAACTATCTGCTTTCTCAATATGGTCAATGGAGGCCGAGCCATCCATTGCAATTAACAACTGGGGTTTTTCAATTTCCAGTTCCCGCTGTTTAATACCGGGATTAATGAGCAGGAGCAGTAAAATAAAAATGCTTAGAAATCTCAGCCCCGCAAGGATATAGGTATTTGTGCCTGTATTTTTATTTCCAAGAAAATATTTAAAAAAAACAAACCCCAGCGCAAAAACTGCAGCCAGGGTTATTAATAAAATTGTTGTTACGGGCATTTATCCTTATTAGATTTAAACCTTAAATATGGACATGTAATATACCTGTTATATGTAAAACTTTCACGTTTTGTTTTTCTCTCTTTAATCAGGTCTATGTAAGCATTCCTCCATTAACCTGGATCACCTGCCCGGTGATATAGCTGCTAAGGTCGCTGGCAAGAAATACGCAGGCATTAGCGATATCTTCAGGAGTTCCACCACGCTTTAACGGGATTGACTCTCTCCAGCCTTCCACGGTTTTTTCGTCAAGTTTTCCGGTCATTTCTGTTTCAATGAACCCCGGGGCGATAACGTTGGTCCTTATATTTCTTGATCCCAGTTCCAGAGCCATTGATTTGGAGAAACCAATTATACCCGCTTTGGAAGCAGCATAATTTGCCTGCCCCGCGTTTCCTTTAACACCCACCACAGAACTCATATTAATTATACTACCATTGCGTTGCTTAAGCATAGTGCGTTGCACCGCCTTTGTCATATTGAAAACCGATTTTAAATTCACCTCGATCACCTGGTCAAAATCTTCTTCGCTCATTCGCATAAGCAAATTGTCCTTGGTTATCCCTGCATTGTTTATCAAGATATCTATTGACCCAAAATCTGAAGCAACATTTTTTATCAATTCTTCACATTCATCAAATTTTGCAGCATTGGATTTATATCCTTTGGATTTTACTCCCAGGCCGGTCAATTCCTTTTCCAGCTCATTTGCTGCTTCTACAGATGAAGCATAGGTAAAAGCAACATTTGCTCCGTGTTGGGCAAAAACCATGGCTATCCCTTTTCCAATCCCGCGGCTTCCGCCTGTAATTATGGCATTCTTTCCTTCTAATAATTTCATTTTATTGATCTCTTTGATTAGTAGTCTCTTTTTGCTGGCAGGCAGCAAGGAAATTTTATTCTATGGTCAAATATAACAAAAGCCAAAGGCTTAAAAATAAAAAATCCCCCTGAAATAACCTTTTTCAAGGCAAACAAGAGGATTAATTAAAAAATATTTGGAATTGCTTAGCCTTTAAGAAGCTCAGCAACTTTTTTCCCAATTTCAGCAGGAGAATCCACAACGTGAATTCCGTTCTCCCTTAAAATAGCTTTTTTAGCCTGGGCGGTATCTTCGCTACCACCTACAATGGCGCCAGCGTGACCCATAGTACGACCTGCAGGAGCAGTTTCTCCGGCTATAAATCCTACAACAGGCTTTTTATTACCATTTGCACGGATCCATTGCGCAGCATCTGCTTCCAGTTGCCCGCCTATTTCACCAATCATTACGATGATCTCAGTCTCAGGATCATTCATTAATAATTCAACCGCCTCTTTGGTAGTAGTTCCAATGATAGGATCTCCTCCAATTCCAATAGCAGTAGTGATTCCCAAACCTTGTTTTACAACCTGGTCTGCAGCTTCATAGGTAAGCGTACCGGATTTTGAAACTATTCCAACTGTGCCTTTTTTGAAAACAAAGCCGGGCATAATTCCAACTTTGGCTTCTCCCGGAGTTATAACACCAGGACAGTTTGGACCAACCAAACGGCAATCCTTATTTTTAATGTAACCGTTTACCTTGATCATATCAGATACCGGGATACCTTCAGTAATGGTAATGATAACTTTGATTCCTGCATCTGCAGATTCCATAATAGCATCGGCTGCAAATGCAGGGGGAACAAATATTATAGACACATCGGCTCCGGTTTCCTTTACAGCTTCAGAAACTGTATTGAAAACAGGCCTGTCAAGATGGGTTTGACCACCTTTACCGGGAGTAACCCCGCCTACTACATTTGTACCATATTCTATCATTTGCTCAGCATGAAAAGTACCTTCACTTCCGGTAAATCCCTGAACAATTATTTTTGAATCTTTATTGACTAAAACACTCATAGTTATTGTAAATTTTTGCGCTACAAAAGTAGGTTTTTATATAGTAACCCTAAAGGGTTTTTAAAAGTTTGTTGTGAGAAAAGAGCTTAAATTCTCAGGGGTTTCATCTGCAGGCTGACTTATTTGATACCCCTTGTGCATTTTCCCATCCTGTATGGTCCATATCGCTATAAAATGTGCCAGTGGAATTTCCTCATCGGGATTTTCTACAGTTCTTACGTGATAGGTAAACCTGATAGTAACCTGGTCTTTATCTTTAAGCAAATGACTTATCTCTGCCCTTAAGGTGTCAAAGGACCTGGACATTTCCTTGCTAAGATTCAGGATATCCCCAAAATCCATTTTGCTGAAACCCGCACTGCTGTTCCAGAATAGTTCGGCTTCAGGATGTAAATAGTCCTTTATTTCTTCCGGATTTTTATAAAAATTGGAATTATAAAAGGATTCTACCAGTTTCTTTTTTCCGCTTACACCCATTTTCAACTTATTTTAGTTTATCAATAATTTCCGGTAGTTTTCGCACTGCCGCATATTCCTTTAACTTTAATCGCGCTTCCATTGCGGGGTTGCCGGTATAAATAGTATTCTCTTTGGTAGATTTTGTAATCCCGGCTTTGCCCATAAGAACACCGCCTTTCTTTACAACAATTCCACTGCGCATTCCTACCTGCCCCCAAACTGTTACATTATCCTCTATTACCACACAACCGGCGATGCCCACCTGAGATGCTATGAGGCAGTTTTTACCAATTATGGTATCGTGACCTACCTGTATCAAATTGTCCAGCTTAGTGCCTTCGCCAATAAATGTATCCCCGGTCACCCCTTTATCAATAGTACAACAAGCTCCAATTTCTACATTATCATCTATCACAACCCTACCTCCTGATTTTAGTTTGTCAAAACCGGTGGGACGGGTTTTATAATAAAAGGCATCGGCTCCTAAAACAGTGCCTGCATGTATTATTACATTATTTCCAATAATTGCATTGTCATAGATACTTACATTGGAATGAATAAGGCAATTATCCCCTATGTGCACATTATTCCCAATAAACACATTGGGTTGGACAATAGTATTTTTTCCAATTTTGGAAGTTTCAGAAATAGGTCCGGAGACGGTTTGAAAAGGCCTGAAGTACTCCGTAAGTTTATTAAAATCTGTAAAGGGATCTTCTGAAATAAGAAGGGCCTTACCCTCGGGGCAAGGAACTTCCTTGTTAATAAGGATCACGGTTGCAGCCGAATTCAATGCTTTCTCATAATACTTTGGATGGTCAACAAAAACAATATCCCCCGAAGTCACTACATGGATCTCATTCATCCCGTCTACAGGAAAGTCTGGATCTCCTATAAACCTTGCAGAAATGATTGTTGCAATCTGCTTTAGGGTATGTTGCTGAGGAAATTTCATATATCTAAATTAGGATGATAAAGATGGGAAAAAAGAAATGAGAATATAAATTTATTCCCATTTCCTTTTACAATTTTTATCAGGTTATTCCTTGATACGTTCTTTATAAGTTCCCTTATCTGTCTCTATCCTTATCTTATCACCTTCGTTGATGAACAAAGGAACATTAACAATAGCACCCGTTTCAAGAGTTGCCGGTTTGGTTGCATTGGTAGCTGTATTTCCTTTCACCCCGGGTTCGGTATGAGTTACTTCAAGAACCACACTGGCGGGCATTTCAACCGAAAGGGGCATATTATCTTCAGTATTGATAAGAATGGTAACAATTTCCCCTTCCTTCATAAGCTGGGGCATATCCAAAGCACTTTCAGTAAGTCTTATTTGGGTATAATCTTCAGTATTCATAAAATGATAATATTCGCCATCATTATAAAGAAACTGGAATTTATGGGTTTCTACCCGCACATCCTCAATTTTGTGCCCTGCAGAAAAAGTATTTTCCAATACTTTTCCCGAAGTTACACTCTTCATTTTAGTTCTAACAAATGCCGGTCCTTTTCCCGGTTTCACGTGAAGGAATTCAATTATTTTATAAATATCGTGGTTATAACGTATGCATAACCCATTTCTAATATCACTAGTACTTGCCATTGGTGTTGTTTTAATTTGAACTAAAATATCCTTTCATAATCCCGCGCTGCGAATTCTTTATGAATTCCAGTATTTCGTCACGCTCTGCAGTCGCCTGCATTTCAGCCTCAATAATGGCTACCGCCTGGGAATTATTATAATTTTTCTGGTATAAAATTCGGTAAATATCCTGTATCTCCCTGATCTTCTCTGTGCTGAAACCCCTTCGGCGTAAACCAATAGAATTGATCCCAACATAAGATAAAGGTTCCCTACCCGCTTTAACAAAAGGCGGAACATCTTTTCTCACCATAGATCCTCCGGTTACAAAGGCATGATTTCCAATACTGCAAAACTGCTGTACGGCCGCCATTCCCGCAAGCACCACGTAATCTCCAACATTAATATGCCCGGCAAGGGTGCTGTTATTTGAAAATATGCAATTATCTCCTACTATACAATCGTGCGCAATATGACAATAGGCCATGATCCAGCAATTTTTACCAATCACGGTTTTCATCCTGTCTGTAGTGCCACGGTTAATGGTTACACATTCCCTAATAGTGGTATTGTCACCAATTTCTGTAGTGGTCTCTTCATCATTGAACTTTTTGTCCTGCGGAACAGCAGATATTACTGCTCCCGGAAAAATACTGCAGTTTTTACCTATACGCGCACCTTCCATAATAGTGACATTTGAACCTATCCAAGATCCTTCGCCAATTACCACATTATTGTGTATAGTGGTAAAAGGTTCTATCACCACGTTTTTTGCGATCTTGGCTCCGGGGTGTACGTATGCTAAAGGTTGATTCATCCTTATTTATTTTGATTTTACTATTTGGGCCATAAGTACAGCCTCTGTTGCCAATTTTCCATTTACATAGGCATAACCCTGCATTTGGCAAATTCCCCTTCGTATTGGTGCAAGCAGTTCTAATTTAAAAATTAAAGTATCTCCAGGTACAACCTGCTGCTTGAACTTTACATTATCTATTTTCATGAAATAGGTAAGGTAATTTTCAGGATCTGGAACAGAGCGTAATGCAAGGATCCCACCTGTCTGTGCCATTGCTTCCACCTGAAGTACACCCGGCATTACCGGTTTCCCCGGGAAATGCCCTACAAAGAACGGTTCATTCATGGTAACGTTCTTTAATCCAATAACGCAGGTATCTGTACAGGTAAAGATCTTATCAACCAAAAGGAAGGGCGGCCTGTGAGGTAAAATATTCATAATGGCATTTACATCAAGCAACGGCTCCTTATCATAATCGATCTTAGGCATATTGTTGCGCCTTTCAGCTTTGATATATTTGGCCAGTTTTCTGGCAAACTGTGTATTTACGAGGTGGCCCGGTTTATTTGCAATTACTTTCCCTTTGATCCTGGTACCCACAAGGGCAAGGTCTCCCATAACATCAAGCAGCTTATGCCTTGCGGCTTCATTGGGATGATGCAGGGTGAGGTTATCCAAAATTCCGTTTGGTTTAACTGAAATATTGTCCTTTTTGAAGGCCACTCTTAATTTGTCCATGGTTTCAGGACTTAGCTCCTTATCAACATAAACAATGGCATTGTTGAGATCGCCGCCTTTTATAAGGCCATTCTCAAGTAGCATTTCAATTTCGTGAAGGAAACTGAAGGTTCGCGAATCGGAAATTTCAGTTTTAAATTCAGAAAGATTTTGTATGGAAGCATTTTGAGTGCCCAGAACCTTGGTTCCGAAATCTACCATAGTAGTGATCTGGTAATTATCGGCAGGCATTACAAGAATCTCACTTCCTGTTTTTTCATCCCTGTAAGAGATCACTTCTGTTATTTCAAATTCATCCCTGTCTGCTTCCTGAGTTTCTATCCCTGCTTCTTCCAGCGCTTCAACAAAGAACTTTGAAGAACCGTCCATAATAGGGGGCTCAGAAGAATCAAGTTCAATAATAATATTATCCACTTCCAGGCCTACACAGGCCGCAAGTACATGTTCTGAAGTTTGGATGCTTACCCCGTTTTTCTCAAGGTTGGTTCCCCTTTGTGTATTAACTACATAGTTAACATCGGCTTCAATGGTTGGCTGGTTCTCCAGGTCTACTCTTTTAAATACATAACCGGTATCTACAGGTGCCGGTTTAAAGGTAAGGGTTACTTCCTTACCCGTATGAAGTCCAACTCCTTTAAGGGAAACTTCATTCTTGATTGTTTGCTGTTTAGAAACAGTTTCAGCCATTATTTTGTTTTTTTTCTAATTGATTTAACCTGTCAACTATCTTGGGTAAATTTTTAAAATGAACATAGGATTTGTTGAATTCGCCATAACCGAATGAAGGTGATCCCTGAATGGCCTCATCATTTTCAATATTCCTCCCTATTCCGGACTGTGCCTGAATTCTTACCCTATCCCCTATTTTGATATGCCCGGCAATTCCTACCTGCCCACCAATCAAACAATTTTTGCCAATCTTGGTAGAACCTGCGATCCCGGTTTGGGCTGCTATTGCAGTATTTTCACCAATTTCTACATTATGGGCTATCTGGATCTGGTTGTCCAGTTTTACCCCCTGCCGAATTATAGTTGATCCAAGGGTAGCACGGTCTATTGTTGTGCCGGCGCCAATATCAACATTATCTTCAATAATTACATTTCCTATCTGGGGTACCTTTGCATAGATCCCCTCTTCTCCCGGTGAAAACCCAAAACCATCGGCTCCTATTACTACTCCGCCATGTAACACACAAGATTTGCCAATAACAGATTCAGAATAGATCTTAACACCCGAGAATAAAACGCTGTTATCTCCAATGGTAACATTATCACCTATATAAGTATGCGGATAGATCTTTACATTTTCTCCAATTACTGCATTTTCTCCAACATAGGAAAAAGCACCCAGGTATATATTCTCACCCAATACTGCCGATGAGGAAATAAAACTTGGCTCTTCAATCCCGCTTTTATTCAGCTTTACCTGATTGTAATACTCAAGGAGGGTTGAAAATGCCTTATAAGGGTCTTTTACCTTAATAAGGGTGGTGTTTAATTTTTCTTCTGGAGTAAATGTATCTTTCACGATCACTACTGAAGAATTGGTAGAATATATATAAGAGGTATATTTTGGATTGCTAAGGAAGGTTAGGGACCCTTCGGTGCCTTCTTCGATCTTTGCCAGTTTGTAAACTTCGGCTTCAGGATTTCCCTCAACGCTTCCGTTTAACAATTCGGCTATTTGTGCTGCTGTGAACTTCATTCTGGCAAAAGTAAAAAAAATGGTTTAATCTTTCGTCTTTGGATAACAGATATAATATTTTGTCACAGGAGTAGATAAAGCCCTAAGGTTTAACTGGTCTGAAGCTTTTGCCACATCGCTCACCTTCCCCGTCGAATGCAGGATAAGGATTTTATCATCTCCACTGGAATAGGCTACATTAAAAACTTTTCCGCTGAAAACAAAATACGCGGCTTCATCATGGGTGAGTTCGTATTCCTTTTCCACCTTTTCTATGTACTTTTCCAACTTAACTGAAGGTACAGGTTTCTTTTTGAATTTAACCTTTAAAAGATTGCGGTTGAGTAACATCTCGCACAAATTTCTTAAAACAAAATCCGGATGATCTATCCAGTTCTTCATTGCTGAAATTACATCATAATCATCCAGCCTGCTGAAGGTTTTAAGAACCGATGCATTAAAATTTTCTTCACTCACCTTATTGTGCAGGAAATATGAAAATGCAGGGCTACACTCGAGCTTATGTCCGCTCTCAATTAGTTCCTTTGCTCTTTTCAAAACCCGTATAAGCAACTGCTCGGCCGCTACCCCGGTTTTATGTAAATAGACCTGCCAGTACATAAGCCTGCGGGCCACAAGGAATTTTTCTACAGAGTATATGCCCTTTTCCTCCACAACAAGTTGCCCACCTACCACATTAAGCATAGTAATTATGCGTTCGCTGTTAATATTTCCCTCGGGAACCCCTGTATAAAAACTATCTCGCTTTAAATAATCCAACCTGTCCATATCCAGCTGACTGGAAACAAGTTGGTTCATAAATTTACGATGGTAAGTGCCTTTAAAGATCTCAATGCCCAGCGTTAAACTTTGGTTAAATTCCTTATTCATTTCCTCCATAATAAGGAGGGAAATGCTCTCATGAGAAACCCCTTCTACTATACTATGTTCCATTGCGTGGGAGAATGGCCCGTGCCCAATGTCGTGCATTAGGATGGCAACATACAGTCCCTCTTCCTCTTCATTTGAGATCTCAACCCCTTTAAATCTAAGCATATCCACTGCTTTCTGCATAAGGTGTAAACCTCCCAATGCATGATGAAAACGGGTATGATGCGCTCCCGGGTATACAAGATAGGACATTCCCATTTGCGATATTCGGCGCAATCTTTGGAAGTATGGATGTGCAATTATCTTAAAGACCTGTTCATTCGGAATCGTAATAAAACCGTAAATTGGATCGTTAAATATTTTGAGTTTAGTTTGTACAGCCAAGCTTTAAATCCTTTAAAATAATTACAAATATACATATATGAAGCCCATATTGGGCATTTGTAAATTCGGGCCCGGTATTATTGAATAAAGGGCAACAATAAAATTGAAATACATGAATGAGATCAAAATACTTTGGGCAGATGATGAAATAGATCTATTGAAGCCACATATAATGTTCCTTGAATCCAAGAATTATAAAGTCACTACCTGCCGCAGTGGGATGGAAGCGGTAGAAAAAATAGATCAGGAGAATTTTGATATTGTTTTCCTTGATGAAAATATGCCGGGTTTATCGGGACTTGAAACCCTTACCGAAATTAAAGAAAAAAGGGCAGAAGTTCCAGTGGTGATGATCACCAAAAGTGAAGAGGAATACATTATGGAAGAGGCTATTGGCTCAAAAATAGCCGACTACCTTATAAAACCTGTTAACCCACATCAAATTCTGCTTAGCTTAAAAAAGAACCTGGACCATTCCAGGCTTATCACAGAAAAAACCACCTCCAACTATCAGCAGGAGTTCAGGAAGATCGCGATGGACCTTTCCTCGGTTAATTCTTATGAAGGATGGGCAGAGCTGTACCAGAAATTACTATACTGGGAGATGCAACTTGAAACCATCCAGGACAGCGGAATGTTCGAGATCCTGGAATCTCAAAAACTGGAAGCCAATAACCATTTCTGTAAATTCATAGACAGAAATTATGCAGATTGGTTTGAGAAAAATGCAGATGCCCCTGTGATGTCCCATACCTTGTTCAAGACCAAAATAGTTCCGCAATTGAGCAAGGAGCAGCCCACCTTACTGGTAGTGGTGGATAATTTGAGGTATGACCAGTGGAAATCTTTTGAATCTACTATCAACAATTATTACAAAAAGGAAGAAGAAACTCCTTATTACAGCATTTTACCCACCGCAACCCAATATGCCCGTAATGCTATTTTCTCGGGCCTTATGCCAAGTGACATGGAAAAATTATTTCCTCAATACTGGCTCAATGATACAGATGAGGGCGGTAAGAATTTATTTGAAGAAGAATTCCTTGCTTCCCAATTAAAGAGATTGGGACTTAATTATAAATATGAATACCATAAGATCACAAGTTTAAAACAAGGCAAACGTCTTGTGGAAAATTTCAGGTCACAGAAGGATAATGACCTTACGGTGGTAGTTTATAATTTTGTAGATATGCTTTCCCACTCTAAGACAGAGATGGAAGTGATCAAGGAACTGGCTTCAAATGATAAATCCTACAGGTCGCTTACCCAAAGCTGGTTTAAAAACTCCCCGTTGCTTGAAATTATACAGCAGGCACAACAATTAGGTTTCAAACTGATACTTACCACAGACCACGGAACCATAAATGTAAAGACGCCTTCAAAGGTAATAGGAGATAAGAATACGAGTTTAAACCTACGTTATAAAACCGGAAAGAGCCTTACTTATGAGGATAAGGATGTTTTGGCGGCAAAAGATCCAAAAGCCATTCACCTGCCAACCTTGAATATGAGCAGCTCCTTTATTTTTGCAAAAGGAGATATGTTTTTCGCGTACCCCAATAATTACAATTATTATGTCAATTATTTCAGGAACACCTACCAGCATGGAGGGGTTTCCCTGGAGGAGATGATCATCCCCTTTGTGGTCTTATCGCCTAGATAAGAATTAATTACATATATTTACATCGCCTTATAATCTAAATTTTGAATGAGCTTAACCTACGAGCTGTCAGAAATTGATAGTATAGCTGTGCAATTACTTTCCAAAGTAAAAAGCAAAACGCTATTATTTTACGGGGAGATGGGGGCCGGCAAGACCACCCTCATCAAAGCGCTTGTAAAAGCGCTTGGCGCGCCAGATCTGGTGTCCAGCCCTACTTTCTCGCTGGTTAACGAATATCAAACAAGTCAAGGCAGGATCTTCCATTTTGATTTTTACAGAATTGAAGACGAAGCCGAGGCCCTGGACATGGGAATTGAAGATTATCTCAATACCCCCGACTGGAAGTTGATAGAGTGGCCTCAAAAAATTGAAAAACTTTTAGATCAGGACGTGCAAAAACTGGAAGTTTCCGTGGAAAAAAACGGGAGCAGAAAGTTAAAGTTTTGTTAAAGAGTTAAAAAAGATGCCTAAAAGCGGCGTTAAAGTAATTGTAAGAAAAATAGTACATTTTTTGTGTATGTGAAAGGAGCAATTTTAATTATTTAGTTTTTCAACGAAAATTGTTGAATTATAGCTTATTTTTGGAAAGTAAAACTCCAGTAAATACGGCCATTTTATGCCCTGAAAAAGGGTGCAAAGGTACGATTAAAGTAGTAAGAATTAGCATTTTATAAATGTATAGGTTTGTTTCAGAAATCAAACGAAACTAATTATATTTAAACCCTATACATTATGAAAATTAAAGCTATTTTATTCGCCGCAGCAATTTTTGGAGCAACTTTTTTTGTAACATCAACTACAGAGGATAACAATAATGACACAAAAATCGAAAAACAAGCTGTCGACAAAAGGCTCATCAGGGTTCCTTCTGCTGGGTAGTATTATTGCTTTTTCAATTGCATTTTCACCTTATATATTTTATTTATATGAAATTTTCCCAAACGGTCCCGTTTGGGAAAATTCTTTTTTTAAATATGAAAGTAAATATTACGAAGATGTTTTAACCGCTGCCTGGACTTATTTAGGAAAAATTACGCCATTATTTCTTTTAATTATCTGGTTTTTTACCTGCAAACATTGGTGGTACCACTCCATTTTAATTCCCATCTCCATGTATGCATATCAATTGTTAATTATATTTTATGATGATGTTTACCTTGATAGTGCATTTTTCATGGACATTGATGGTTTAATATATCTTGCTCCGTTCTTTCTTATTATCCTCATAATCTTATACACCGTTAGAACCCAAATCTTTGACCGAATATACGGAATAGATCTTAGCGAGTTAAATGAAACAGATGTAAATATTTTCACCACAGGCCTTTCGTCCAAAGATGAGATGGAGCTTGCGCAGTTTCGAAAGGAGGATCTGGTTTATGCCAATGAACCAACTGAAGACTATTACCGCAAACTTTAATACTTTAAATTATATTTGCTGAAATTGTTGTAATTTAGTTTGTTAACCACCAACCAATCAGCATGACCGGCCAATCATCCCCATTTACCAAAGAACAATTAATCCCACAGGAAGAGACCCTGGAAGTTTATAAACACAAAGGACAACTGTTTATAGGTATTCCCAAAGAAACCTCCTATCAGGAAAAAAGAGTTTGCCTAACCCCCGATGCTGTTGCTGCCATCACTGCGCACGGTCACAGGGTTATGATAGAGGCCGATGCCGGAAAATGGGCCCGGTTCAGTGACCGGGATTACTCAAATGCCGGGGCCGAGATCACCAAGGATACCAAAAAAGTCTTCTCCTGCCCTACCATTCTTAAAATGGAACCCCCTTCCATGGAGGAGTTGGATATGATAAATCCGCAAACCACATTAATTTCAGCACTTCAACTAAAAACCCAGTGCAAGGAATATTTCCAGAAGCTGGCTACCAAAAGAATTACCGCAATGGCTTTCGAGTTCATTCGCGATGATGATGGCACTTATCCCGCTGTACGCGCACTCAGCGAAATTGCAGGGACGGCCTCTGTACTAATCGCCTCTGAGATTATGAGCAATAATGCCGCGGGCAATGGTTTAATGTTTGGCAACATTAGCGGTGTTCCTCCTATTGAAGTAGTGATCCTGGGAGCAGGTACGGTGGGCGAATTTGCAGCCCGCAGTTCAGTTGGCCTTGGCGCAAATGTCAAGGTTTTTGACAGTTCGCTTACCCGACTTCGAAACATTCAAACCAATATTGGCAAAACCCTGTATACTTCAACCATTCAGCCTAAAACTTTGGGTAAATCCCTTAAACGCTGTGATGTGCTGATTGGTGCAGTGCGTGGTAAGGACAGATCTCCGGTCCTGGTAACTGATGATATGGTGCAAACTATGAAACCCGGCGCTGTTATTATAGATGTGAGTATTGACATGGGAGGTTGTGTTGAAACCAGTGAGATCACCACCCATGATAAACCTATATTCACTAAACACGGGGTTATTCATTATTGCGTTCCCAACATCCCTTCAAGATACGCCCGAACTTCTTCAATTTCAATCAGTAACATCTTCACTCCCTATCTCCTACACATAGCCGAAGAGGGAGGTATAGAAAACACCCTTAGATTTGACAAAGGTTTGAGAAATGGGTTGTACTTTTACCACGGAATTTTAACCAATAAGTCAATAGCCGATTGGTTTGACCTTTCTTACAGAGATATAAATTTATTGATCTTTTAAAAAAGGAATCCAGAATAAAACCGTTTTCAATTCCTTAAAGAAGGGATGTATCTACAAAATTTACCATGAAATTACTACATAGATTTGCCTATTATTCTCTTGGTTTGGTAATGGGAATTGTTATCCTGATGTTTTTTCTAAGCGGAAAAAAAACTACCTGCGATTATTCCCCAAACGCCAGAACCCTTAAGAACATCAGGATTAAAGACCGGGTGTTTTCTGATGAAGCCTATCGCTTTTTCCAATTCAATAACCTCGACACCAGTTATGTTTCTACAATTCTGGACAATGGTAAAGTAAATTTTGGGAAAAGCAATACCAAGAACGATCCCTGTAACATCTATTTTGTTTCCGGAGATGCCGATTCTAAAAAGATCGAACTTCAAATAGAAAATTGCGAAACCACCGCAACCATACAAAGGGTAAGTTTTTCAGAATAAAAGAGCATTAGTATACAACAGATAATCTTTGAGGATAGACTCCCACTGTTTTACTCTTTTACTTTTTAACTTTTTAACTCTTTTTCTCTTTTAAAGAATCTGGGTAGAATGTTCCTTAGTGTTCACCTTTTCAATCACCTCTTCGATTTTCCCCGTTTCATCTATGAGAAAGGTGGTACGGTGAATTCCGTCATACTCTTTCCCCATAAACTTTTTTGGGCCCCACACTCCGAAGGCGTCTATTACTTTTCGATCTTCATCTGCAAGTAACGGGAATGGCAAATCATATTTCTCCTTGAAATTTTGTTGCCTCTTTTTATTATCGGCACTTACTCCTATTATCTCATAGCCTTTTTTCTGAAAAGAATTCCAGTTATCCCTTAAGTTACAGGCTTGTGCGGTACACCCGGGCGTACTGGCTTTAGGGTAAAAGAACAATACCAGTTTTTTTCCTTTAAAATCTGAAAGTTTAACCTGGTTTCCGTCCTGATCTTCGGCTTTGAAATCGGGGGCCATATCCCCTGCGCTTAATGTTGTCATAATTCTTACTTTTGCCATAAATGTACGCATTATGACTAAAAAGGAAAAGGTTCAGTTTGTAATTGACACACTCCAGGAAATTTATCCCAATGTCCTAATTCCCCTTGACCATAAAGATCCCTACACTCTCCTGATTGCTGTTTTGCTTTCTGCCCAAAGCACAGATGTGGGTGTAAATAAGATAACTCCCATTTTATTCAGCAAGGCAGATAATCCTTATGATATGGTGAAACTGAGTGTTGAAGAGATCAGGGAGATTATTAAACCCGTGGGATTGTCACCTATGAAGGCGAAAGGAATCCATGGATTATCCAGGATACTTATAGACAAATACAACGGGGAAGTTCCTGCCGATATAGAAGCTTTGGAAACCTTACCGGCGGTGGGTCATAAAACAGCCAGCGTGGTTATGGCCCAGGCATTCGATATTCCATCATTTCCAGTAGATACGCATATTCATAGATTGATGTACAGGTGGGGATTTACCAATGGAAAAAATGTGGTTCAAACAGAAAAAGATGCCAAAAGAATATTTCCAAGGGAACTTTGGAACCGTTTACATCTCCAAATTATTTGGTATGGCAGGCAATATTCCCCTGCCCGGGGTTGGGATCTTGACAAAGATATAATCACCAAAACTATAGGAAGAAAAAGCGTAATAAAGGAATATCTTAAAAAGAAGAAACCCCTTGCAAAGTCAAATAAATAAAAAAAGGTTGCCTAAAAACCTGTTTACGTTACACCTACAGATCTTCAAAAATTAAATAGATATGAAAATCTGACTTAATGGTTTCTGAAAAATATTCAGAACAACGTATTAAAGCTTTTTAGACAACCTCAAATTTTTAATTGAGAATGGTCTCAAATTGCATTTCTCCTTTTGTAGAAATGTGTAAAACCTTTGAATAGTTCAAAAGAAACTGAAGGGTTTCTTTCTTCGGATTCAAATTTTTTAATTTTCCTTCTAAAGAAGGTTTAGTGTAAAGTTTCCCCATTGGATTGATTTGTAATTCGTTTTTAAAATAACGCAATCCGGGGGGTGATATTGTAAATTAATTTGTTAAAATTAAGTTATGCTTCTCAATTATTTTGCGCAAATTGATTAATGCATATCTCATGCGTCCAAGGGCAGTATTAATGCTTACTCCCGTGTTCTCAGAAATCTCTTTGAAGCTCATGTCTTTATAGATACGCATGGTTAGAACTTCCAGTTGATCTTCGGGTAATTCTTTGATAAGTTCCTGCACATCCAGTTCAATCTGGTCCTTTATTATTTGCTTTTCAATGTTAAGGTCCCCATCGCACAAAACTGAGAAAATATTAAAATCCCCTTTGTTCTCAAACATTGGCATTCTTTTGTTCTTTCGGAAATGATCAATTATAAGATTATGGGCAATTCTCATAACCCACGGGAGAAATTTCCCTTCCTCGTTATATTTACCACGTTTTAGGGTATTGATAACTTTAATAAAAGTGTCCTGAAAAATATCTTCAGCCACATCTTTATCATAAACCTTGGAATAAATAAAACTGTAGATACGGCTCTGGTGCCGGGTGATCAAAGTGGAAAGTGAAGCTTCATTTCCCTGTAAATACGCACGTACTAGCGAGGCATCAGTTGCCAGATTTTTTTCCATAATAGTTACTTTTATAGGTATTGTAGGGGATACCTGTGGTTAGGTTATTAATTTAAAAAGTAACTTTATGCAATAGGCAATAGATTTTAGATTGGTTCGTTGGAAAATCAAATATAGCAACATATTCTTAACATTCACAAGAGTAGGCTGTTTTTTTTAACATTAGGTATTGAAATTCTTCACTTTCACCCTCCCGGTTATTAAGTACCTTTGCGTTTGTTTGATAAAAACCTGTTATGGCTGTAAATATATCTGAAGTAGATCCCAAGAAAAATATTATTATAAAAGGAGCGAAACTTCATAATTTAAAAAATATTGATGTTGTAATTCCTCGTAACAAACTGGTAGTGATCACGGGCCTTTCCGGCTCGGGAAAATCCAGTCTGGCATTTGATACTTTGTATGCTGAAGGGCAGCGAAGATATGTTGAAAGCCTTTCCTCCTATGCACGGCAGTTTCTGGGTAGACTGAATAAACCAAAAGTAGATTATATAAAAGGAATTGCACCTGCTATTGCAATTGAGCAGAAAGTGAATTCTACAAATCCGCGCTCTACTGTGGGTACTTCTACTGAAATTTATGATTATCTGAAACTCTTGTTTGCCCGAATTGGAAAAACCTATTCCCCGGTCTCCGGCAGCGAAGTGAAAAAAGATACGGTTACAGATGTTATAAACTATGTGAAATCCTATCCCGAGGGCGAAAAAATGCTTTTACTTTCACCTGTGCATGTTGAAGAAGGCCGCACTCTGGAGGAAAAACTTAAGGTCCTTCTTCAACAGGGTTACAGCCGGATAAAAATTAAAAAGGACGTAGTTCGTATTGATGAGGCCGATCTTTCAAAATTAAAGGAAAAAGATGTTTCCCTGGTGGTAGACAGGATCGTGGTCAAAGATGAAGAAGATTTTTATAACCGCCTGGCAGATGCTACCCAAACTGCCTTCTTTGAAGGAAAAGGTGAACTTTTTATAGAAACCCTTTCAGATAATAAAAAAAGACAGTTCAGCAACCGGTTTGAACTTGATGGGATCACTTTCCTAGAGCCAAATGTGCATTTATTCAGTTTTAATAATCCGTACGGCGCATGTCCTAAATGCGAAGGTTATGGGGATGTTATTGGAATAGATGAAGATCTGGTTATTCCAAATACCGGACTTTCGGTCTACGAAAATGCGATATTTCCCTGGAGAGGCGAAAGCATGAGCTGGTACCGGGACCAGTTGGTGAACAATTCACATAAATTCAATTTTCCAATTCATAAGCCCTATTTCGATCTTACCGATGCCCAGAAAGAACTTATCTGGAACGGCAATCAATACTTTGAGGGTTTGAATGCGTTTTTTGAATTTCTGGAGTCCAAGGCTTATAAAATTCAGAACCGCGTAATGCTTTCCAGATATCGCGGAAAGACGAAATGTTCCCTTTGTAAAGGAAAACGTTTACGGCCCGAGGCAAATTACGTTAAGATTGGCGGAGCTACAATTACAGATCTTGTTGAAAAACCCCTGGATAAGGTTCGGGATTTTTTTGAAAACCTTTCTCTCAATGAATCTGATGCCCAGATTGCCAAACGCCTGCTTACCGAAATTAATAATCGCCTGAAGTTCCTCTCAAACGTAGGCCTGGATTATCTTACTCTTAACCGAAAGTCCAACACCCTTTCGGGCGGGGAGTCGCAAAGAATAAACCTGGCCACCTCCCTGGGAAGCAGTCTGGTTGGTTCTATGTACATCCTGGATGAACCTTCTATTGGGTTGCATCCAAGAGATACCCAAAACCTTATTGGGGTTTTAAAAGATCTAAGAGATCTTGGAAATACGGTAATTGTTGTTGAACACGACGAAGATATAATGAAAGCGGCCGATGAGATCATTGATATTGGTCCCGAAGCAGGAACCCATGGAGGGGAACTGGTAGCTTCGGGAACGTACGGGCAGATCCTCAAAGCAGATTCCCTCACAGCAAAATATTTAAATAACAGTATGCGCATTGAAGTCCCTAAAAAAAGGCGGACTTCCAAACAATTTGTGACCATAATAGGCGCACGTGAAAATAACCTAAAGAACATAGATGTAACTTTCCCGCTCGGGATGTTTACTGCAGTTACCGGGGTATCAGGAAGCGGAAAAAGCACCCTGGTAAAAAAGATACTCTTTCCTGCAATGCTTAAGGAAATTGGAGGCTACGGCGAAAAAGCCGGGCATTTTACCAAAATTGAAGGTAATTTTAAAAGCATCACCTCCATTGAGTTTGTGGACCAGAATCCAATAGGAAGATCTTCACGTTCTAATCCCGTTACTTATATCAAAGCTTATGATGATATAAGAAACCTATTTGCAAATCAAAAACTCTCGGATATCCGCGGATTCAAACCCAAGCATTTCTCTTTTAATGTTGATGGCGGAAGATGTGATACCTGTAAAGGCGAAGGAGAAGTTACCATAGAAATGCAATTCATGGCCGATGTTCATCTGGAATGTGATGTGTGTAATGGGAAGCGCTTTAAAAAGGAGGTGCTGGAAATAAAATTTGCCGATAAAAATATTGACGATGTCCTTACAATGACCATTGATGAGGCCATTGAATTCTTTGAAGAAAACGGTGAAAAAAAGATCACTACCAAACTAAAACCACTGCAGGATGTAGGTTTAGGTTATGTGCAACTGGGCCAAAGCTCTTCTACCCTCTCGGGCGGGGAAGCCCAGCGTATAAAACTGGCTTCATTCCTGGTTAAGGGAGTAACAAAGGATAAAGCACTGTTTATTTTTGATGAGCCTACTACCGGGTTGCATTTTCACGATATTCAAAAATTATTGAAATCCTTTAATGCCCTCATTGAAAAGGGGCATTCCTTACTGGTCATTGAACATAATATGGACCTGGTTAAATGTGCAGATCATGTGATAGACCTGGGCATGGATGGTGGAGAAACAGGAGGTTATTTGATTGCTGAAGGTACTCCCGAGGAAGTGGCAAAAAATAAAAAATCCTATACTGCCCCGTATTTAAAAGAAAAACTCGCTTAAACCAAGATAGTTGCCCCCTTTGAAATGACCTGAGAGAATATTTAAGGGGAAACCTGGTTACCTATTTTTGGCACGCACTTTGTATTAATTGAGTAACGGCAATTTATAGCCGATTTCTATTAACACTAAAGTCCGCCCAAATGAAAAACATTACCCTTATACTCGCTTTGCTTTTTGTTGGAGTTACGGCTTCAGCAAATACCTCCAAATCAACATTTGCCCCCTATAATTATGGCGAAGCATTTATTTTTGTTGAGGGAGGAGTTGAATTTGCGGTTTATCCAAATGGAGAATTTGATTTCCACTATAACCCCCAGTTTTTAAATACATCTATAGTCCACATTCCAAACCCCGGAAGAAATATTAGTTACAACTCGGGTTATAACTATGATGCATTTATCCAATATGATGATTTTGGGGCTGTGATCCAGATTGAGAATGTACCTGTATATTATGACTTTTACGGAAGATTGATCCAGGCAGGGAATGTTACTCTTAGATATGACAATCACGGTAGAATTGTAAGAGTTGGAGGAATGAATATTCGTTACAACAGGTTCAACCAACCTATTCGTTATGTTGGAATGATAAATCATTATAACACAAGATATATTTACAGGCCATGGCACCAATATTATATGAGGCCTCACCAAAACTATCGTGTAGTTTATTTTGAGCCTTACAGAGCATATTATGAGCCGGTAAGAATGAATTACATCCAGTATACAAATTATTATCAGAACAATAATTACTATTATAACAAATCAAATTTTTACCGTCCGGGGCAACAGGTTGCATCCTATAATTACGGTAGAAGAACCACTACAGCAAGAGATTTGAATGAGGTAGTTAGGTCTTCTGAAAATGTTTCCAGGAACAGCACCGCGGTGAAAACCGATAATGCCAGCGTGAGAAACAACAATACAGTGACCAGAACTGCTGCTGAAAATTCAACTTATAGCACCACTAACGATGTAACAAGGCAACGTTCAATGGAACAGCATGAAGCTGCGGTGAGAGCACAAAGAGGTAGTATAAATACTGCTGTGGTGCCAACGCAAACCAGAGGTGCTGTGAATACTTCAACAAGATCTACCACGGTAGATCCGGTTCAAACCCGAAGCAGCACAGCTGCCCCGGTTCAAACCAAAACGGTACAACGTCCTGAAGCGGTTACGCGTACATCTGTGCCACGGGCACAAAGTACGGCCGGAAGAAGCAGTGTGCAACGCTCAACAAATAACACGACCGCAGTAAACGAAAGGTCTCAGAATACTCCCGTATCAAGAACTGTAAAACCCACAGTTCGTGAAACATCCGGAACCGTAAGAAGTTCAGGAAGAGGATAAAAAGTTTTATTTTAATTTTTTGGTTGGTTAGTTAGGAAATCCCTACAGGTTGTACCGCAAGGTCGCCTTAGGGATTTCCGCTTTTATGATCCTTAGCTTCGGTTGGAGTATTTGGAAATCAATAAATTTATGTCCTCAGAGAATTTGAATTTAAATGCTATTAACACATAAACCAGAGTTACCACCAGAGACTTTAAAATTATATTTACTATGGGATGAAAATGAAAATCCCAAAAATAGAACCCTGCAGTTAAAAAAGCGGTAAACAAAAGTATATATCCTGTTTTTAATGAAAAGGGGTGCATTTTAAATTTTTGGGAAACAATAAAGATCTTAGAGGTATTATATATAAAAAATGCCAGAAAAGTTGCAATCGCAGCTCCAAAAATACCAAACCTGGGAATGAAAAAAACATTGAATATAAAAGCCAGGATAGCCAACACCATTCCTACTCCAAGCACCAACCGGTAATAATCTGAGTTGAATAAAATACTGTTGTTGTTTCCCAGCATATTATCATAAAGCTTTACCAGGGAAATGAGCATTACAATAGAAGTACTTATCTGGTATTCTTCCGGGATTAACGCATATAACTGATTAAGGTTCACAATTATCAAAATAAAGATAATGGCACTTATTACCAGGAGGCTCAGGGAGCTTCTTTTGTAAAGATCTTCAAGACCAACCTTGTCTTTCTCATTGAGCAGACTCGCGGTGAGGGGATGCACAATTTGATGCATGGCCTTTTGCGGTACAGAGATCACAGTGGCTATATAAACCGCGATTCCATACACGGCAACATTCTCTATGGGAAGGTAATGCTCAATCATTACTTTATCTAAATCAAGCAGGATCATTGCCACAGATCCCGCTATTAAAATAAGGGCAGAGTATCGCAGAACACTGTTAATGTTATTGGGCAAGGAAAAACTAAATTTTGGGAAGTAAAGGGAAAAGGCATAGAACATAAGAACAAATGCCCTAAAAACAAAAACTCCTGCCATAGAATATATAAATTGCTCCACATTTATAATGGAAAAATAAACCCCAAACAGAAGAAGTGTAATACACAACCTGTGAAAGACCTCTTTCATGAAATTTCCAAATACACTTTGGAAATTCACTTTGCACCAGGCAAAGAAAACTTCAAAATACGCGGTAGCAATGGCAATTATAAAAATAAGCCATATATAAGGTTGTACAAGGTCATTACCTGAATCAAAATACTCCAGCAGATACCCGTAACTTAAATAACCTACAATTCCCAGCAATAGGGAAACCCCCAGGGGAATAATAAGAATTAAGCTTAATAGTTTATCTTTTTCAGTTTTTGATTTATAGGAAGAATAGAATTTAACAAGGGTATTATGAACCCCAAATGCCATAAGTGGCCAGATAAGATTGGCTGCAGAAAGCAGGAAACTTACCAAACCGTAATATTCCTTTTCCAGGAAATAAGTAAATAAAAACAACGTATTAAGAGCCCCGATCCCAAACCCAAGGTAGGTGGTGACCATATTTTTAAACGACTGATTTATTATGATCCCCATTATTGATTTTTCAACAGTTCGGCCAATTTCCCGGTAAGGAATTTACGGCTGTATTTTTCAATATTTTTGGAATCAGACCGCAGGCGGTCTTCCTTATATAATTGGTAATAGGCGTTTATTCTGAATTTGAGCTCTTCTTTTTCCCTGTACTTAAAAAAGTTGCCTGAACCAGTCTCGTAAAGGATCTTTTCCACATCCCATTTCTCGGGTCCCAAAGCCAGAATAGGCCGCTTTGTGGCCATATATTCAAATAATTTACCGGGAATTATTCCGCGCGTTTCTGCGCTGTCAATTTCAATAAGCAATAAAACCTGTGAGCTGTTTTGCAGCTTTAATGCCTCGTTGTGAGAAACGTATCCCACAACTTCCAGGTTCTCCTCCAGTCCGAAGCTTTTTATAGTCGCAAGAACCTCCTCACTTACCGCACCCACAAGCTTTAACCTGAGATCTTTAGCAAAATCCCGGTTCTCCTTTTTAATTTCCTGCAATCCCATCCAAAGGCTGGTTGGATTTCTTCCGGAAAGAAGAGAGCCAATATGGGAAATGGTAAAGGTTCCGTCAAGTTTTACATCTCCTTGCAAAGGAGTGTCAAATCCATTGGTAATCACGGTAATTGGAACCTGCGTCTTGTTTTGGAATTCAGCTTTGGTAGTGAAACTGGTGGTAATAATATGGGAGGCTGCCTGCAATACTTTTGACTCAAGTTCCAGATGCTTTGCTTCTGAAGTTTCTGAGAGTTTTAATTTATTATGATAGCCTATTCCTGTCCATGGATCCCGGAAATCTGCAATCCATTTTACCTGAAGCTTTTCTTTAAGTGAAAGCCCTATAAGGTGGACACTATGGGGAGGTCCCGTTGTTATTATAGTATCTATATTATGTTCCCGAATATATCCTGTTAAAAATTTTACTGAAGGTTTTACCCAGAATTTCCTTGCATCGGGGATAAAGAAATTTCCCCGAATATATAATAGGAATTTTTGCAAAAAACCCTGTTTACTTTCTTCCCGGATGATGCCTGAACTTATTGCGGTAGTTTGTTTTCTGGAAAATAGTTTTGCAAGGAAATATGGTTCAAATATCTTATGCTTAAGGATAGTAAGATCGTTGGAAACTTCCTGTTCAAGGGAGTGATCTAAAAGTGGATAATCGGGGTTGGAGGGAATATATACAATGGGTTCAATATCAAATTCCCTTAGATATTTCACAAATTTTAACCATCGCTGCACCCCGGGACCTCCGGCAGGCGGCCAGTAATATGTGATTATAAGGACTTTTTTCATAGATATGGGAGGTAGAACTATCTATTCTTTGCGTTTAAAGGTATAGAAAATTCCGCCCAATAACAGGATACCTAGAAAGATTGAACTCATTAGGGCTATATCACTGCCTTTTTTAATGACCTGCGGTTCAAATTTAAAGGTGATCTCGTGTTCCCCTGCAGGTATTGTCATTGCCCTTAAAACATAATTGGCAGGAAAATGAGTAGTTTCTTTGCCGTCAATAAGCACTGTCCATCCATGGGGATAATACATTTCAGAGAAAACAGCCAGTCCTTCCTTGGAGTTATTCGATTTATAGACCAATTCATTTGGACGATGACTTACAAGTTCAATTCTTGCTGAGGTATCGCGTGAAATTGTTTCAGGAGCAAGATTCCGGTATTCCTTATTAATTATTGCAGTATTTGAAAGGTCTGCCTCTCCAAGTTTAAGGATCTCATCATCAGCATCTTCTGCAAAGGAAACATTGTTTACAAACCAGGCATTTCCAAAAGTTTCAGGATTTTGTTGTGCCTGTACGCCTTCTTCAGTAGGAATTATAAAATACTTTACGTTAAGCATATTGAGCACCGGAATATTATTCCGGGAAATATAAAAATCATAAAGATCCTGCATTCTGCCCGGTTTCGCCGCATGATATCCTCCTACCGAATTGTGGAAATAGGAGGTTCTCCCTGTGTTAAACGGACTTTCAGCAAGATCAAAGACCCGGTAGTGGCCTTTATCCTGAAGGATCATCGCATCGGCAGGAGTTTGGGCAAAGGGCTGATTCATTTGACGTGCTGCTACAAAATCATCATTGTTCACATATCTTCTGTCAACTGCTATAAGATCTGCCAGGATCAACATTACAAACCCGGCAATAACAACGTCTCTTTTTACTTTTTGCTTAAGATATACCCAGATGAGGATAGCAGAGAGCATCACATAAATAAGAGAACGCAGGGTATCTGAAGTAAAAATAGCTTTCCGGTCTTCTTTCAAAGCCCGCACAAATTCGGCCCCTATTTGCTGGTTATAAACAGCATCGCTTCCACCGCTAAAATTGAACAGGACCGACTTTAATATTAAAAAGACAAGTGCCAGCCCCCCCGTAATGATAGTCGCCCATTTCAAGGCCTTCATTTTGTCTTCCTCATTTTCAAAATGATTGAACAACCTGTACAACCCAAAAACGGCGAGGATAGGAACGCATAGTTCAATGATCACCTGTATGGAAGAAACCGCCCTGAACTTGCTGTAAAGAGGAATATAATCGATAAAAAATTCGGTGAAAAAAGAAAAATTCTTTCCCCACGAAAGCAACAGGGCCAGGACACTAGCTCCCACAATCCACCACTTTAGCCTGCCCTTTATAAGAAATAAGGCAAAAACAAAAAGAAACAGGACAGTGGCACCTATGTAGGCAGGTGCTCCAACAAAGGGTTGCTTACCCCAATATGTAGGGGCATTATTTGCAAAATCCCTGGCTTGGGAAGGCGTGGCTCCCATCTGGATCAACTGTGCATACATTGCCGAGCTATCATCCAGTTTTTCACTACTGGAACCGCCCATGAACCGGGGAATAAAAAGATTGAAGCTTTCTACGATCCCATAACTGTACTCTGTAATATAATCATAGGTAAGGCCCTCAGAAATTTTAGGGGCTCCTTCAGGAGTAATAGTAAGCCCGGTATTTCCCCGGGTACTAAAATTGGCATATTCCTGAGTTGCCATAAGATTGGTCGCATTCACACCAACAGCCACCACCACAGCACCAAGCATAACTCCCAGTGATCTAAAATAATGTGGAAGCAGATCTTTTCTATACGCATCGATCAAATAAGCGATCCCTACTACTATAACCAGTAATAAAAGATAATAGGTCATTTGAAAGTGATTTGCCCCTATTTCGAGAGCCATGGCAAAGGCCAGAAGCAGGAATCCGCCAATATATTTCCCGCGGAAACAAAGCAGTATTCCGGCAAGTACCATGGGCATGTAAGCAATGGCGTGAGCTTTGGCATTATGGCCTACACCAAGAATAATTATAAGGTAGGTTGAAAATCCAAAGGCGAGAGCTCCCAGAAAAGCTAGTTTATAGTCAAGTTTCAGGACGAGAAGGAGAATATAAAATCCCAGGAAATACAGAAACAGGTAATCTGCCGGACGCGGAAGAAACCTTAAAAGGCTATCTAATTTTTTAATATAATTATGAGGATAATGTGCCCCTAACTGGTAGGTAGGCATTCCACCAAAAGCTGCATCTGTCCAGTATGGTTCTTCACCGGTTTGGGCCCTGAAATCGTTTTGCTGTTTAGCCATCCCGATATATTGTACAATATCGCTTTGGAAGATCTCCTTACCCTGTAATACCGGATTGAAATAAGCAAGAGCAAGAATTATAAAACCCAGAATAACTAAAATATGGGGGAGCAAACCTTTTAAGGAACGAATCATTCTAAATTGTTTAGTAGGCCCGAAAATTAATCAATTTCTTCGTAATCGATATACTCACCCACATTTTTGTTGGCGCGACGTCCTTTCTTCGGCTTTTTATCTATAACCACCTCCCCTTTTTTCTCAGGCGCGGTATTTTGTTGCTGATTGAATTGTTGCTGAACTTTACTCCCTATTTTATTAAGGAAATATTTCAGGATCCTTGGGCCAAACCATTTTATAAAGATCTTGAACCCAAAATAAATGAGCAGGATAATTAAAATAGTCTTTACAATACTTTCAAAAGAAGCTGTATGCATGTTTCTTCAGTTTTGGCAAAATTACTATTCTACGAAGACAATTTGATATATAGGATCTAAAAAATTAATTAAAACTTCTATATTTGGCACTATTAAACCAGACCGAGATGCGATATTTCACGCCAAAGATAATAAGTACATTTTTCTTCATTTTTAGTATTTCGGTACTTCAGGCACAATATACCGAAACTATTAATTCCAACCGGCCGGGCGCTTCCCAGGGAGCATTTTCTGTTGGGACGGGAATTTATCAAGTGGAGGCCGGGGCATATTTTGGCAATGATTATCACGCCCTGCGAAAAAGCGATACCGACATTTGGGGAACAGATTACTCATTAAGGATTGGGCTATTTTTTGAAGCTCTTGAGATAAACCTTAGCGGTGCCTTCCAGGGGGAAACCACTACCATTCAAATGGGTGGTCGTGATGCTGAATTCAAACGAAGCAATTTTAAATCAAATACTCTGGGAGTTAAGTATATGGTCTTTGACCCCTTTGTAAGTATAGAGCCGGACAAACCAAACCTGTATAGTTGGAAAGCAAATCAAAGGTTTAAATGGAAAACCCTTATTCCTGCAGTAGCTGTATATGCAGGTGCCAATTTTTCCTTAGGTGACAACCCATATTTATATCCCGGAGAACAGCCATTTTCCCCCAAATTTGCTTTGATCACGCAACATAACTGGCGGGGAAGCTGGGTGCTGGTAACAAATATTATTGCTGATAAACTTTCTGAGGACAATCCAAGTTTTGTGGGGATCTTTACCCTAACCCACGCTTTCACCCCAAAATTTGCTGCCTTTGCTGAATATCAGGCCATTTTAAGCGATATTTATGCCGATGATCTTGCACGTACCGGGGTTGCTTTTCTTATTGGAGATCATCTACAATTTGACGTTTCCGGCCTAATAAATTTTAAAAATACCCCAACCCGTTGGCAGGTTGCGGCCGGTTTTTCTTATCGCATAGACAGGCATAAAGATGAGGAAACCCTTAATGAATCTACCGAAGGGGACTATCGCCGCTTGCGTTCACAAAAATTTAAAGAAGAGGAACCCATAGAAAATAAAGAGTAAAAAAAAATCCGCTTTAAAAGCAGATTTTTTTTTAAATATTCTATTTTTTATTCTCCGTGAGAGGCAGCTACAGCTGCAGAAAGTCTTTTGTAAGTGCCGTTCTCCAGTCTTTCCCTTATCACTGAAAATGCTACAAGTGTTTCTTCAATATCCTCCATAGTATGGGTAGCGGTTGGGATCATTCTAAGTAATATCAATCCTTTTGGAATAACAGGATATACCACTATAGAACAGAAAACACCGTGATTTTCCCTTAGGTCTTTCACAAGTGCCATAGCTTCAGGAATACTTCCCTGAAGGTAAACCGGGGTCACACAACTTTGGGTGGTTCCAATGTCAAACCCACGGGCTTTAAGTCCGTTTTGCAAGGCATTCACGTTTTCCCACAGTTTGTTCTTAAGCTCCGGCATAGTCCTTAACATATCCAGACGTTTCAAGGCTCCAACCACCAATTGCATTTGAAGGGACTTTGCAAACATTTGCGAACGCAGATTATATTTTAAGTAATCCATAATCTCCTTGTCACCGGCTATAAAAGCACCTGTACTGGCAAGAGATTTGGCGAACGTGGCAAAATACACATCAATTTCATCCTGAACTCCCTGTTCTTCACCTGCACCTGCACCGGTTGCTCCAAGGGTACCAAACCCATGGGCATCATCAACAAAGAACCTGAAGTTATATTTCTTCTTAAGAGCAACAATTTCCTTTAATTTTCCCTGCTCCCCGCGCATTCCAAAAACCCCTTCAGAAATTAAAAGGATACCTCCTCCTGTTTGCTCACATATTTTAGTGGCGCGTTGAAGGTTCTTTTCGATACTTTCCATATCGTTATGCTTGTAGGTAAAGCGCTGTCCTAAATGCAGCCTTACACCATCAATAATACAAGCATGTGCATCAACATCATAAACAATAACGTCAGATTTTGATACAAGTGCATCTATTGTAGAAACCATTCCCTGGTATCCAAAATTAAGAAGGTAAGCAGCCTGTTTATTTACAAATGAAGCCAGCTCCTCCTCAAGTTTTTCGTGAAGATCTGTATGCCCGCTCATCATTCTGGCACCCATTGGGTAGGCAGAACCATAATCGGCAGCGGCCTGAGCATCAACTTTACGAACTTCAGGGTGATTGGCAAGTCCCAGGTAATCATTAATACTCCAGGTGATAACTTCTTTACCCCTAAACTTCATTCTGTTGGATATTGGACCTTCAAGTTTTGGGAATACAAAATATCCTTCAGCCTGTTGAGCCCATTTTCCCAGCGGCCCTTTATCCTTGTAAATTTTATCAAATAAATCTCTCATAGATCCTTTCTTTTAAAGCGCAAAAGTAATTAAATACAATTCAATTTTACAATTTAATATTATAAGTCTCAACCATCTTTAAAAAAAAAGCATCCTTTTTAAAGGATGCTTAAAAAGTTAAATGAGGAGAGAATTTTTCATTTTATTATTTAATAAATTCTACTGTCAAGCCTTCTTCCTGATTCTTTGTATCAAAGAATCCCTGGTCTGCCATCCACTTATCATTAAATACTTTACTCATATATCTTGAACCGTGATCGGGAAAGATTATAACCACAAGGCTGTTCTTATCAAACTCACCCATTTCCTGGAGTTGTTTTACTCCCTGCATAGCCGCTCCGCTGGTGTAACCCACAAACAGTCCTTCCTGTTTTGCGAGTTCTCTTGTGGTATGCGCGCTTTCCTCATCTGTTACTTTGATGAATTTATCTATTATATCAAAATCGGTAGCAGTGGGAATAAGGTTTTTTCCTAAACCTTCAATACGGTAAGGATAGATCTCCTCGGTATCAAATTCTCTTGTTTCGTGATATTTTTTGAGTACAGAGCCAAAAGCGTCAATTCCAATTACTTTTAGGGAAGGATTTTTTTCCTTTAAGAACCTTGCAGTTCCAGAGATAGTTCCTCCGGTACCGCTACAAGCAATAAGATGGGTGATTTTTCCTTCTGTTTGTGCCCAGATCTCCGGGCCGGTAGATTTATAATGAGCATCCATATTAAGCTCATTGAAATATTGATTGATATAGACAGATCCTTTTGTTTCTTCATGGAGCCTTTTAGCTACCATATAATAAGAACGGGGATCATCGGCAGAGACATTGGCAGGACAAACATACACCTTGGCCCCCATGGTCTTTAGCATATCTATTTTATCTGGTGATGATTTTGAGCTTACTGCAAGAATACATTCATAACCTTTAATGATACTTACCATTGCAATACTAAAGCCGGTATTACCCGAGGTAGTTTCAATAATGGTATCGCCTGGCTTTAAGATCCCCTTGCGTTCAGCCTCTTCAATAATATATAAAGCAATTCGGTCTTTTGTAGAGTGCCCGGGGTTAAAAGCTTCAACTTTAGCGAAATAATCACCTTCAAAATTTTCGGTGATCCGGTTTAAATGTATCAGGGGAGTATTCCCTATCAATTGCAATACATTGTCAAAAACCTGTAAGTCTTCTTTCATATTGGAAGTTTTTTGCAATTTCGGCTTTATAAGAAGCTGCTCTAAAAGTTAAAACAATCTTAATAAGAAACCGGTCAAAGTTAAGGGAAATTTTTTAATTAATCTTTAATTCCTTCAAGATCGAGTAAAAAAGCATATTCTTCAGCAACTTCCTTTAAAGCTTCAAACCTGCCAGATGCCCCTCCATGTCCTGCATCCATATTGGTATGAAATAAAAGAATATTATCATCGGTCTTCATTTCCCTTAATTTGGCCACCCATTTGGCCGGCTCCCAGTACTGCACCTGTGAATCATGCAGGCCGGTTGTTATAAGCATATTGGGATAATCCTGAGCTTTCACGTTATCATAAGGAGAATAGGAGAGCATATATTCAAAATATTCCTGATCATTTGGATTTCCCCATTCATCATATTCCCCTGTTGTAAGGGGAATGGTATCATCAAACATTGTTGTAATTACATCTACAAATGGAACTGCAGCTATTACACCATTATAAAGTTGAGGAGCCATATTCACTATTACTCCCATCAACAATCCTCCGGCTGAACCTCCCATTGCATATAAGTGTTTTTCTGAAGTATACTTTTCTTCTATCAAATGTTTTGAAACATCTATAAAGTCTGTAAAAGTATTTTTCTTATTGAGCAATTTACCGTCCTCATACCATTTTCTGCCAAGGTACTCCCCTCCTCTTATATGCGCAATCGCAAAAATAAACCCCCGGTCCAGAAGGCTCAATCTTGCGCTGGAAAAATAAGGATCTATGGTAGATCCATAGGATCCATAAGCGTATAGCAATAAGGGGTTATTGCCGTCCTTAATAATTTCTTTTCTGTAAATAAGGGAAACAGGAACCTGAGTCCCATCCTCTGCAGTAGCCCATACCCGCTCTGTGATATAACTATTCTTATCAAAATTGCCTCCCAGTACCTCCTGTTCTTTAAGGATCACCTTTTCCTTAGTATCCATATTAAAGTCAACTACAGATGTTGGGGTGTTCAGGGAATTATAAGTATACCTTAGAATAGAAGTTTCAAAATCGGGGTTTATACTTGTATAGGCGGTATAGGTCTCATTATCAAATGGCAGGTAATAGCTTTCACCGGTATCCCATCTTGATATTTTAATTTTGTTTAGACCGTTGTGACGCTCACTAATAACCAGGTATTCCTCAAAAATATCTATATCCTCGAGTAAATAATCTTCCCGGTGCGGGATCACTTCAACCCAATTCTCCATCAAAGTGTTTTCCCCAGATGTTTTCATAAGCTTAAAATTGGTAGCCCCGTCTTTATTGGTAAGCACATAAAAACAATCCTTATAATGGCTTATTCCGTATTCCAGACCTCTTACCCTGGGTGTAAATATGCTGAAGTCACCTTCAGGATGATCTGCATCCAAAATGCGGTATTCACTTGTTAGAGTGCTGTGAGAACCTATGATAAGGTATCTTTTGGATTTGGATTTGTAGATATAGGTATTAAAAGCCTCATCCTTTTCTTCGTAAACCAGTTGATCTTCTGAAGGGTCTGTACCTAAAATGTGTTTATAAATCTGGTTTGACCGCAATGTTTGCTCATCCTTTTTGGTATAAAAAAGGGTCTTATTATCATTGGCCCAGGTAGAGCCGCCTGTTGTGGTAAGTATCTTAACCGGAAGGATCTCACCGGTTTCAAGGTTTTTAATCTGTATTGTATATTTCCTTCGGCTTACAGTATCAACTCCAAAGGCAACAAGCTTATTATCCGGGCTTACGTTCAAACCTCCAAGGTTGTAGTATTCAAAACCTTCTGCCATTTCATTTACATTAAACAAAACCTCTTCAGTAGCATCCAGGGATTCCTTTTTTCGGGAATAAATAGGATAATCCTTCCCTGTTTCAAACCGGGTAAGGTACCAGTAGCCATTTAGTTTATAAGGAACCGATGAATCATCTTCCTTGATCCTGGCTTTCATTTCCTTAAATAATTTCTCCTGCAGCTGTTTGGTATGAGCCGTCATTTTCTCATTGTAATCATTTTCACTTTTCAGGTAATTGATCACATTGGGATTTTCACGGTTGTTCATCCAGTAATAATCATCTACCCTTACAATGTTGTGGGCAGGTAATTCCTTGGGTATTTTTAATGCCTGGGGTGGAAATTTTGGCTTTTTCAATTCAATGGTATTTTATTTGGGCAAAGGTAAAGTATCCAAAGAAAATAATTAATAGTGTTTTCATTATATAGAGGATATTTGAGTAAATTACTAAATTTGGACTCAACTTATAAAATTTAGAAACTATGTTTGGAGATATGATGGGTATGATGAATAAGCTCAAGGAAACCCAGGAAAAGGTAGAAGCTACAAAAGAAAGGCTTAAAACCGTATTAATAGACGAGCAATCAAGTGACGGACTATTAAAAATAACAATAACTGCGGCCCGGGAGATTAAAAATATCACAGTGGCTGAGGAACTTATGAATGATAAGGAACAATTGGAGGATTATCTCGTTCTTACCCTTAACAAAGCTATTACCCGTGCTACAGAGATCAATGAAAACGAACTTGCTGCGGTTGCAAAAGACGGGATGCCCGATATTCCCGGCCTTGATATGTTTAAATAAAATTTATTCCTTAAGCATAAAAAATCCTCACCATTTGTGAGGATTTTTTATGATCAAAATTTAAAAATTTAGAGTGACCTTACCCAATACATCTATAAACCGCTGGTGCATTTCCTCAGAATAATCCAGGTGGGTTACAATTCTCAATTTCCCCTGGCCCATATTGCTTATCCTAATCTTTTCCTCCTGAAGTTTTTCCATGAAGGCTGCTTCTGTTGAGGGGTCTTTCAGGTAGAAGATAATAATATTGGTTTCAATAGGCTCCACTTCTCCTATATATGATTGTTTTCTCAAAACCTCGCCAATCTGCTTTGCCCGGCGGTGGTCTTCTTCCAGCCTGCTTACATTATTATCCAGTGCGAAGATCCCGGCTGCTGCCATAAAACCAACCTGTCTCATCCCGCCACCCAGCACTTTTCTTACGCGAATGGCATTTTTCATTATTTTTTTGTTCCCTATCAATACACTACCAAGGGGTGTTCCCAAACCTTTTGACAAACAAATAGAGATAGTGTCAAAGATCTTTCCATAATCTTTGGGATCTTCATTTTTTGCCACAAGGGCATTGAATAACCTTGCCCCATCCAGGTGAAGACCCAAATTATGTTTGTTACAAACCTCCCTGATCTTTTTTATCTCCTCCATATCATAACATGCCCCGCCGCCTTTGTTGGTGGTATTTTCCAAACATACCAGGCTGGTGAGTGGGCTGTGATAGAAATCGGGCGGATTGATATTCTCCTCCACCTGTTGGGCGGTGATCATCCCCCGGTGCCCATCTACCAGCTTACAGGAAACCCCGCTGTTAAAGGAAACCCCTCCCCCTTCATAATTGTAGACATGTGCCCATTTATCACAAATAAGTTGCTCTGCCGGTTGCGTGTGTAACTTAATGGCTGCCTGGTTTGCCATACTCCCCGTGGGAAAAAACAGCGCCTCATCCATTCCGAACATTTTGGCAAGCTTTTCCTCCAGGGCATTTACACTGGGATCTTCTTTGTAAACATCATCCCCAACCTCTGCACTCATTATGGCCTGTAACATTTCCTTTGTAGGCCTGGTTACGGTATCACTTCTTAGATCTATATCTTTCATTGTAAATTTTTATAGTTTTTATTATTGAGATGCACCCTCAAGCGCATTTCATATTTAATATTTTAATTTCCAATGGGTGCCCCATCCGGAATTGCAGGACCAACTGGCAGAGGTTTAAATTCTGCTGGGTCCTTTAAAAACTGCGCAATCTCTCTGGAAAAGAGTTTGTGCATGGCAATATTCTGGGTTTGTTGTTTTTTAGTACTGAACCAACTTTGCAATTCCAGGACCTTTGCATATGTTCCGGCCTTAACAGCAGGAGTAGCATTAGAATGAACAGCCAGGTTCATTAAATGCTGCAGTACATTATAATTAATTGCATTTTGCACTTCCTGTAAATAAGGGTCCTGAAACGTCAACCTGAAGGTATTCTCAAAAAGCTGGTCCAGAACCTGGTCCAGCCCGGGCAATTCATTATTAAGAGAATGTTGCTGTACCAGCCTTGCTGCTCTTTCCGGGTGAAGCAAAAGGCCCAGCGTCATATTACTTGCAGTTCCCGGTGCTCCCAGGGCATCAAATGCCACTCCCGTATTGCTTTTAAAGGATTCCCGAGATCTTGAAAATCCAAATGCGCGTGGAGGAAAGAGTTCAAGTTTTACTGCGGGTATTGCGAGAGTGTTAGCGTCAAGCGTTTTTAATACCGCCTGAAGGGCTTTGTTCTGCCCGGTGGCATCGATGGCAGCCACCACTAATTGGTCGCCGCCTTTGACCGCGTAATTATAATCGAGGCCTCCAATTAATTTTACGGCCGCATCGGTTTGATACCTGTGGAAAAAATACAATGGCACAAATACATCTTCAAGGACAGAATAAGCCTCCCCTGTACGAATGTTATCTATGGAGAAATTGGAAATTGCTTTTTCGCGTACTTTCAGGATCCGCTCCAGTTCTTCTGAAGCATTTTTACCATTATCCCATAAATGTGCATTTCCATGGGCCCCGCCAGTTGCACGGGCGTCATAATCACTTATAAATTGAAGCCCCATGTCTCTCGCATCATTTAAAACCTTTGTTAAAAATTGTTTTTCAGAAATATTATCAGGAACATCGGCATAGGAATATTTTACAGTGTGCAAATCCCAGGGACCCAATCCCACCGTATAAGCTTCGTTGAAAGTAATTTCATTGTTCTCAATTTCAACCTGAGGATGAGGATAATCCATTACAGAAGCCTTTTCATTTGTGCTGGCGGCAAAATTATGTGTAAAACCAAGGGTATGCCCTACTTCGTGAGCAGAGAGTTGCCTTATCCTCGCCAAAGCCAGTTCCATTAATTTGTCGTGGTTATCATCCCTTTCAGCAAAAGGTTTATTCATAAGTCCCTGGGCGATCATAAAATCTTGGCGTATCCTTAAACTCCCCAGGCTCACGTGCCCTTTGATGATTTCCCCTGTTCGTGGATCTGTAACACTGGCACCATAACTCCACCCACGGGTAGAGCGGTGTACCCATTGTATTACATTATATCGCACATCCAGAGGATCTGCATCTTCCGGTAACATTTCTACTTTATAGGCATCTTTATAGCCAATTTCCTCAAATGCCTTAGCCCACCAACGCGCGCCATCCAGCAATGCCGATCGTACAGGCTCCGGAGTTCCTGGGTCCAGGTAATATATTATAGGTTTTACCGGCTCGCTTACAGCAGCTGATGGATCTTTCTTAATAAGCCTGTGACGGGTAATAAATCTCTTTTCTATGGGCTCAAATACAGGAGTTGAATAGTCCAAATATGAGATAAAAATCGACCCGCTACGTGGGTCAAATTCCCTTTTCTGGTAATTTTCATCGGGGAGTTTCACAAAGGAATGGTGCTGGATAACAGATAAATTTCTGGAATTGGGAAGCACACTGCGCAGGTTTGCACTCTTCGCCTCCCCTTCAAAAGTGAGCAAGGCCTCAAATTCCACATTTTCGGGAAAGGCCCTGGTGCGGTTAAGTTCAAGAGCACTTTTGGTTTTATTGATTTTAAATGTCCCATGTTTACCATTCTCAAGCCTGGAGGCCACACCATGGGCATCTTCCATGAGGAAAGGAGTGATATCTATTATATATCTCCCGTCCTTTTCCTCCTTGATCTCAAAACCGTAAAGTACAGATCTCGCAAAGGCTTCCTCAACACTTCTTTTTTCCTGGGGATTATCTGTAACTGCGCGAAAATTTAAATTTGGCTGGATAAGCAATAATTTCTTACCCGCTTTTTCAAATTTTACCACTGCTTCATTTCCCAGTTGGCCCCGGTCCAAACCAACATCATTGGAACCCACACCGGTGGTAAGGGAATTCACATAAAGAAATTCAGTGCCCGGGTCTTTTACCTCAAGGTAAATTTCATCATCTTTTTCTGAATAATAGAAATCGAAATATCCCTCATATTTCTTTAGATTTTCTTTCTTTTCAAGAAATTGGGCATTAGCCGAAATAATTACACTGAAGAACAGAGAGATAGAAAAAAGCAACTTCATATGGAGGAAAATTAGGAAAGCTAAAACTATAAAATAATTGTAAAATAGTTTTCTTTAAGTGGGTTTAATTCTATTTTTACCCAAATTAAAAACACATATGATCAATTCAGAACATATAAAGGATCTTAAGGATCGCCTGGTAGCGTTAAGGAGGTATCTTTGACGTTGATGCCAAGCAAATAGAAATTTCCAATTTAGAAGAAAAAACATACTCTCCGGATTTTTGGGACAATCCCAAAAAAGCCGAAGAATTGATGCGCGAATTAAATACCGAGAAAAAGTGGGTAGATCAATATCTGAAAGCTGAATCTCTGGTTGAAGACCTCGAGGTGATCTATGAATTTTACAAGGAAAAGGAAGCTACAGAAGAAGATGTAGAATCCCGGAACACACTTGCGGTTGACCTTATTGAGGAAATGGAATTCAAGAACATGCTATCAGAAGAAGGGGACAGCCTGAGTGCCGTTCTCCAGATCACTGCAGGCGCCGGGGGAACTGAAAGCTGTGACTGGGCTGAAATGCTGATGAGAATGTACCTGAGATGGGCTGAATCCCGCGGATTTGGAGTTAAGGAACTCAATTTCCAGGCAGGGGAAGTTGCAGGCATTAAAACTGTTACCATAGAAATAGAAGGGGAATATGCTTTTGGCTGGTTAAAAGGTGAGAACGGGGTACACCGCCTGGTAAGAATTTCCCCATTTGACAGCAATGCAAAACGCCATACTTCTTTTGCTTCTGTTTATGTTTATCCCCTGGTAGATGACACCATTGAAATAGATATCAACCCGGCAGATATTTCCTGGGAAACTATGCGTTCTTCGGGCGCGGGAGGACAAAATGTAAACAAGGTGGAAACAGCAGTGAGATTACGACACGCACCTACCGGTATTGTGGTTGAAAATTCAGAAACCAGATCTCAACTTGAAAACAAAACCAAGGCTATGCAATTGCTAAAGAGCCAGTTATATGAGATCGAGTTACAAAAACAACAGGCCCAGCGCCGGGAGATCGAAGATTCCAAAATGAAAATTGAATGGGGTTCGCAAATAAGAAATTATGTAATGCATCCTTATAAGTTGGTTAAGGACGTTCGTACCGCCGAGGAGACGGGCAATGTTGAAGCAGTTATGGACGGGGATATAAACCGGTTTCTTAAAGCTTACCTTATGATGATGGGACAAAGGAACGAAGATTGATGTGTAGCAACATATACTTTTTAATTTGAAGAATTTTCCTTATTTTAATTAGCCCAAAAAAATGATAACAATATATCACAATAACAGGTGTAGTAAATCCCGGGAAGGATTAGGAATAATTGAGAGAACGGGAAAAGATTTCCGGGTTCGGGAATATTTAAAAGTCCCGTTAAATCAAGCCGAAATTGGTTCACTTTTAAAAAAGCTTGAAATGGAACCATTGCAACTTATTCGGCAGAATGAAAAACTATGGAAAGAGAAATATAAAGGAAAGGATTTTAGCTCAAATGAATTGATCAGGATCCTCGCAGAAAATCCCGAATTAATGGAAAGACCGGTTGTGGAAGTTGGAGATAAAGCCGTGATAGGAAGACCAACCTCAAATATTGAAGGCCTTTTATAAAGAATTTAAAAATATGAAAATGAAATTTCAAAACAGACTTATACTTCTAGGAGTGACGGCAATTGCAGTTGGCGGCTTTGTATATTCCCAAATCTTTATTCACGAAAAAAACCGCAAGGACCTAAGGGAAATTGCGAGAGATATTGCCAATAACTGGAGAGAAAAACTTGATCTTACTCCTGCACAAACAGATGTTTTGGAAAATATAATTATTGAATTTACCTTAAGAAAAAACGAGATAATTAATTCTGATGCCCCCTCACCCATTAAGATCAGGAAATTACAAAAGGTCCAGAGACGTGAGCACCGGGATCTAAAAAAGGTCCTGAATGAGGAAAAATTCAAAGCTTATGTGGGATTAAATAAAAAGATCCCCAATAAAATTATGGATTCCCTGCAGGTTTGATGAAAATCAAATCCCCGGCTTTAACGGTTTTTTAACTTCTGTGGTTTAAACCATTTGAATGTATGGAGGTCTAACAGCAAAAAGATGTTATGATCGCCAAAAAGTTATTACCCATCAGCCTTATGCTGATTTTATTTTTTTCCTTCACTTTTTCTTCCTATTCTCAATCACCCCGTGTTACTATTTCTGGTAAAGTTGTAGATGATGATCTGGGAGTTCCCCTGGAATACGCTACAGTATCTATTACCAAACCCAACGACCCTGAATTCATTGATGGTGGGGTTACAGATTTGGAAGGAAATTTCTCAATTCCGGTATCTCCAGGAACATATAATATACTTGTAGAATATATTTCCTTTGAATCAAAAAGATTTCAAAACCGACAGGTAAATTCCAATGTAAATCTTGGAACCATTGTTCTGGGCATGAGCGCGGCAGCATTGGGAGAAGTAGTAGTAATTGCTGAAACCACAGAGGTTGAAGTTAGGCTTGATAAAAAAATATACAATATTGGAAAAGACCTTACCACAGCCGGTGGTACTGTTGCCGATGCATTGAATAATGTTCCATCTGTTACCGTAGATCTTGATGGCTCCATAAGCCTGAGAGGTAATCAAAACGTGCGAATTCTTATTAACGGAAAACCTTCAGCCATGGCAGGGTTTGGGTCTACAGATGTTCTTGCACAACTACCCGCTGAAGCTATTGAACGCGTAGAAGTGATCACATCACCTTCTGCAAGATATGATGCTGAAGGTTCTGCCGGGATTTTGAACATTATCCTTAGAAAGGAAAAAACCCTTGGTTTTAACGGTTCCTTAACCGGAACTCTTGGATACCCTGATAATGCTGGGTTAAGCGCAAACGTAAATATGAGAACTGAAAAGTTCAATGTTTTTAATACCACCGGTTTCAGGTATTTTGATGCCCCGGGACAAAACTGGAGTGATACCCGCTACAGGTCCAGACCAAACGCAGAGGGTGAACTTATAGCTCCTGAATTTGACAGGATCTATGAAGGTAGAGAGGTAACCCGCCTTAATAGAAACTTCAATACCAACCTTGGAATTGAGTATTTCCTAAATGAACAATCTTCGCTTACCGCAAGTGTTTTCTATCGCTATGGCCAGAATGAAGATATTACTACCAACCAAAGTGAACGTTTTAAAAATAACATTCTAGCCGAAGAAACTTTAAGGAAAGAATTGGAAACTGAGGAGGATAACAGGTACCAGTTTGCTTTGAACTATATGAACAAGCTTGGTGAAAACGGACATCAGCTAACTGCCGATTTTCAGGTAGGTAAAAGCAATGAGGTAACTACCGGCTTTATCAATGAAGATGTAGTTTTTAATATTAATAATGAAACCACCAGGTTTTTACAGGAACAAATTGATTCAAAACAAGATCAAACTGAATACTTAATTCAGGCAGATTATGTTTTGCCAATTGGGGAAGATTCTCAGTTTGAAGCCGGATATCGCGGTGATTTTGAGAACACTGTAACAGACTACGAACTTCGTACAGATCCAACTGTTCCGGGGAATTTTGAAATTAACCTGGGTCTTTCCAATGTGTTTGATTATACTGAAAACGTAAATGCCATATATACCCAATACGGTTCCAAATTTGGCAAATTCTCTTATTTATTGGGTTTAAGACTTGAAAATACCCAATTAAAAGGTGTTATTGATTCAAGATTGAGCGATGAGGAACTGGTTGAAGAATTTGGTTTCCCAATTGATACAGATTTTGATAATAATTACCTTGGGTTATTTCCAACTGTTAACCTGATATATGAATTGGGTGAAAGGGAAAATATAACTTTAGGTTACAACCGAAGGATCAACCGGCCAAGAGGATGGTTTATAAATCCTTTCCCTTCCCGTTCCAGCCGTACAAACGTTTTCCAAGGTAACCCAAACCTTAGACCTGCATTTGCAAATGCCTTTGACCTTGGGTATTTAAAAAGATGGGATAAACTTACTTTTACATCATCTGTGTACTATCAACTTGAGGAAGATTCTTTTGAAAGAATTGAAGAGTTTACAGGTGCAGTAACTCCCGGAGATGAAATTCCAATTACTCGTACTATTCCTGTGAACCTTTCTACAAACCAAAGAATTGGCGCTGAGGCAGGGATTCTATATAACCCTGCAAGATGGTTACGTTTAAACGGAAGTTTTAACTTCTTTCAGTTTGAAACTGAAGGTGAGTTCAACGGAAGAAATTATGATGCTAAAAACACCAGCTGGTTTGGAAGATTTAGTTCTAAGGTTTCACTTCCTGCAAAAATTGAATGGCAAACCAATGCATTTTATATGGGACCATCAGATAACGTTCAGGGAAGAAGAGAAGGAATGTTTTCTATAGATCTTGCTCTTAGCAAGGATATATTCAATGACAATGCAACCTTATCATTTAACGTAAGAGATCTTTTAAATTCCAGAAAAATGCAATCGTTTACTTCTACCCAGTTCTTTGACAGGGATAGTGAGTTCCAGTGGAGACAAAGATCATTTACAGTATCTCTTGTTTACAGGTTTAATCAGCAAAAAAGGGAACAAGAGAGAAGAAACAGACAGAATAATATGGATGATGATAATGGAGGCGAATTCCAGGGATAAGAAAAAGAAAAATTAGCCAATAAAAAAGGTTGTCCGATCGGACAACCTTTTTTTATGCGAAATAATGAGAATAGTAATGTAAAAAAAGCACTGTGTAAAATGGGGATTGCCGCAACCCAATAAAACCAGATTAAAAATCCTTAAATGAAAAAACCGGGCTAAACCCGGTTATGTTTTTGTAATTAGCAAATCAAATTGCCTAAGTTTTATCAACAAGAAACTATTGCAGCTGTTTGGCCTCTTTTTCCCTGCGTTTTTTTTCCTTCTTCTCCTTAAGATTCTCGGCTATATTGCCACCAATCCAGTAAGGAAGTATTGCCATTAAGAATATCATCAGCCAAAATCCCATGGTGATGATAATTAGGAAGGCTAAAAAGCCAAGGTATTGATCAAATTCAAACATAATTTCTCAGGATTTTTAAAATCAAAACAAATATAGGTACTCTAATTATCATCTGCCAATAAAATTTAATATTTTCAACAAAAAATATCATCAGGATCTTTATGGCATTTCTTTAAAAAATAATAAAAATTTGTACATAATTTAAAGGATTAAAAATAGTGAACTTGTAAATTTGTATTCTAATCTAAAATAATTATGGACTACCGAATCGAGAAAGACACCATGGGTGAAGTTAAAGTCCCCTCAGATAAATTATGGGGTGCCCAGACAGAACGTTCAAAAAATAATTTCAAAATAGGAGCTCCGGGCTCTATGCCATTGGAGATCGTATATGGATTTGCATACCTGAAAAAAGCAGCGGCCTTCACTAATTGTGAACTTGGCGTGCTACCGGTAGAAAAAAGAGATTATATAGCACAGGTTTGCGATGAAATACTGGAAGGGAAACACGATGACCAATTTCCCCTTGTAATTTGGCAAACAGGGAGCGGAACCCAAAGCAATATGAACCTCAACGAGGTAATTGCCAACCGCGCTCACCAACTGGCCGGAAAAACTATTGGAGAAGGTGAAAAAACCTTACAGCCAAACGATGATGTAAATAAATCTCAATCATCAAACGATACCTTTCCTACCGGAATGCACATTGCAGCTTATAAAAAAGTTGTTCAGGTTACCATTCCGGGACTTAAAAAACTTAGAAATACTCTTAAAAAGAAATCGGAAGAATTTAAGAGTGTTGTAAAAATTGGTCGTACCCACTTTATGGATGCCACTCCCCTAACCCTTGGACAGGAATTTAGCGGGTATGTAGCACAACTGGATTATGGAATAAGAGCTCTTGAAAACACTCTCCCACATTTGAGCGAACTTGCTCTTGGTGGAACCGCGGTGGGAACCGGACTAAATACTCCTAAGGGGTATTCTAAACGGGTGGCAGAGTTTATTGCCAAATTCACTGATCTTCCCTTTACTTCTGCTCCCAATAAATTTGAAGCCCTGGCTTCACATGACGCGCTTGTAGAAACACACGGTGCTTTAAAACAAATAGCCGTCTCCCTTAATAAAATTGGAAACGATATAAGAATGCTGGCCTCAGGCCCTCGCAGCGGGATTGGCGAAATAAACATTCCCGCAAATGAACCGGGTTCCTCTATTATGCCCGGAAAAGTGAATCCAACCCAATGTGAGGCATTAACAATGGTTTGTGCACAGGTAATGGGTAATGATGTTGCTATAACCGTAGGTGGTATGCAGGGACAATTTGAACTGAATGTTTTTAAACCCGTGATGGCAGCCAACTTTTTACAGAGCGCCCAGCTTCTTGGAGATGCCTGTACTTCTTTTGATGAACATTGCGCCCAGGGTATTGAACCCAACTACGCAAGGATCAAAGAACACCTTGATAATTCCCTTATGCTTGTAACAGCATTAAATACTAAGATTGGCTACTATAAAGCTGCCGAGATCGCAAACACTGCACATAAAAACGGCACCACCTTAAAAGATGAAGCTGTAAATCTTGGTTACGTAACCAATGAAGAATTTGATGAATGGGTGAAACCCGAAGAAATGGTTGGAGGTTTAAAATAAAAAATCCCCTATAATCCAAATTTATTGAGGTCCCGCTTTTAAGAGCGGGACCTTTTTTTTATTCTTCGGGCGGGTAATGATATTGACAAAACAGGTTAACCGAAATAAAAAAGGCTGTTTAATAATTTGTATAACGTCCCATGTTATAAATTCATGAAAACGTTTTTACAACTTTTTAAACAGCCTTAGAGTTTTATTACTCTACTTATTAATAGTTTCTTTTACAACTTTGTTCTTCTTCTCCTTACTATAATATTTCTGATATTTCCAGTAGGATAATGCTCCAAGTATTGCCACAGCGGCAATTGAGTAATAAATAAAAGTAGGTGTTATTACTTTATCACCGCTGGCATATGAGTGAAGGCCAGCAAGGTAAAAGTTCACACCAAAGTAGGTCATCATTATACTGGCAAAAGCCACAATTGCCATCAGGTTAAAGAACCACCTGCTTCTTAAGCCCGGAACAAGGCGCATATGGATTACAAAAGCATAGATCATAATACTTATTAGTGCCCAGGTTTCTTTAGGATCCCATCCCCAGTATCTTCCCCAGCTCTCGTTTGCCCATTGACCTCCCAGGAAATTCCCTATGGTAAGCATTACAAGCCCCACGGTTAAGGCCATTTCGGTAATTATGGTGATCTCTTTTATGTTGAGATCCATTTTTACCTTATTTTTTTCAGTAGTCATTATCATTAAGAATAGTGCCACAATTCCCAGGATCAAACCAAGGGTAAAGGGCCCGTAACTCCCCACAATTACTGATACGTGTATCATTAACCAATAAGAATCCAAAACGGGCTGTAAATTGGCAATAGAGGGATCCATCCAGTTCCAGTGAGCAATCATCAGGATCATTGCGGTAACAAACGCGGTAGATGCTATGGTAAGGTTACTCTTCCTTCCAAAGGCAAGTCCAAAGAACATTGTTGCCCAGGCCACATAGATCATAGATTCGTATGCATCACTCCAGGGAGCGTGGCCGGAAATATACCATCTTGCTGCAAGGCCTAAAGTGTGAAGAATGAATAATAGTAGTATAAACACCGCACTTCCTCCAATGAGCCAGCGTATAACTTTTGAATCATTAAAGATCTGGAAAATCACAAATACAAGCATTACCAAACCTGCCAGCATATAAAGGGTGAAAAGATTCCTGAAAATATCGTACTTGTTATACATAATTTCGGCATCCAGCTTTTGTTGGGAGGGTATTACCTCAGCGCCAAATTTTCTCTGAAAACCTGCCATACTTTCTACCAGCTCATCTGCCTGAGTATAATCTCCGGATTTTCGGGCATCCCGTAGGGAATTCATGTATATAGGCAAAATTTGCCTCACGTATACCGAATCCATGTCCTTGAAATTAGACTCGGCTACCTTTGTATAAGAAACCCAGGTATTGTTCTCATCTCCCGGAATTGGGAAAATACGCAGCATCTCTCCCTGAAGTGCGTAAAACAAAAGATTTACCTTCCTGTCGGTCTCAATGAAATCTTTTTGAAATTGATCCGGAACCGCTGCCTGGTAAGCCTTTTCTAAATAAGGTGATAATTTATAAACTCCGGTATTGTCAAAGAAATCTGTCATTGCCAGATATTTTTGATCTTCTGACACCCCGGTAATATGCCTTATGCTGTCATTGCCCGGCTTTACGTAAATAATTGGAGTATTATACCATAGAGCAGGATTTTCAGTCATAGACAACAAAACCTGATCGGCATTCAGGCCTTCGTAATTGTCTTTTTTGCTCAGTTTTCTTAATAATTCAGAAGAAAAAGTATTCGCGGGTTTCATTCTCCCCCCTGCATCCTGAATTACCAGTTTGCCAAATTTTGCCGCATGTGCTTCAGGCACCACAATTGCTTTTACAATAGAATCAACCTGTTGTTTATTGGTCTTTAAGTGAGAATGGTCCTGTTCTTCCTGAGCAAACCCCGTTGAACTTAAAAGGGCAAAAACAACTACGGTTGCAACCTTAGAAAGTTTTGCCTTGCGGTCTTTTACCTTGTCCAGCATCACTTTCAATTTTCCAAACCTGCTTCCTTTATCAAATAGGATCAACATCAATCCAAGATATAAAAGAGTATATCCAATATAAGTGATCCAGGTTCCCCAGTAATCATGGTTTACAGAAAGTACGGTGCCTTTTTCATCGGGATCAAAAGATGCCTGAAAAAACCTATAGCCTTCTTTATCCAAAACGTGGTTCATAAATATTTCATAAGGCCAGGTTTCCCCGTCCTGTTCCACAATAGTTACCTTACTTTTAAAGGACGAATAGCTAGGGGTAGGATTGCTTTCTGTACCGGGATATTTTTCAGCAATAAAATCGTCCAATCTTATATTGAAGGGTAATTCCATTTCTTTAGAACCGTAACTCAGGTAAAAGTCCAATCCTCCCACCTGCACCTGCTGTGGCGGATTTATCATTCCTTTTCCTCCTAACATGCTCACTGTTGTAGCCTCTCCTCCTGTTGTAACTTTTAAGGAAACGGCATTGCTTTGACCGGGTTCCTTGGTTTCTGTAGGAATTATATCATAAATTCCGCGGGCTACAGGCTCGGGAACTACAAACTGCATTCCTCCAATATTATATAAAGAGCGAAGCTGGAAGGTTTGGAGGGTATCGGCCACCAGTTGGCCTTCCATTTGATCTGCCATCCTTAAATAATCACCTTCAAATGGGGATTCTATTTGATAGATAGCTTCCTCCTCATCTATTGTAAAATTGACTGCTCCCTGGGTGGGTTTATTATAGGCAAATAAAATATTGTGAATATTTGCAACTTCTCCTTCTTTTAAATAATGTTCATGCCTGTTCCCATCCCCGGCTTCAACTATTTGCAGATAATTATCCCCGCTCTCACTAAGAATAATTCCCTGCTTGGCACCGTGAATAAAATTAACTACTTCAATATCTATAGGTTGGCCGTTATAATCTGTGCTTATGGAAATGTTATTCTCGGTTTCGGGAGCTAGCAGGACCGGTTTTTCTATTACCCTTCTTCTGGGTTCACCGTTGATCTCCCCATCAATAAACGCTGTGAGATAGGTTTTTTCTGAAAGAAATGCATTGGTTGTTTCCCCTTCCCGTATAGGCATGATACCTTCATAACTTATATAGCGGGTTACAAAAGCCCCTACAAGGATGAGAACAAAGGAAAGATGAATTAACAGGGAAGACCATTTTTCCCTTTTATGCAACTGGTAGCGGTAAATATTTCCTGCGAAATTGATGACAAAAAATACCATAATTCCCTCAAACCACCAGGTATTATAGATCAAAACGCGGGCGGTTTCTATTGTATACCAGCTCTCTATGAAGGTTCCAAGTGCCATTGCAATGGAAAAAACTATGAACAAAACTGCCATTATTCGGGTAGAAAATAAGACAGAGGCTATTTTATTTTGCATTTAGCGAATTTTAAAACGCTGCAAATTTAACAAAATTTAAGCATATTGCCCCTTTATTAGGAAGCAATCGGACGGGAACAAATGTTAATATTACACCCCGAAATTTTTGGTATTTTAGCCGAATGGAATGAGCATAGCGAAACCCGATGCAAAAACCTATAAACCTGCCTACAGGAAGTTATAAATATGCGAATTGCATACGACCTTTATAAAAATAAAAACTTCATATGAAAAGTATCGTGTTATTTGGGGCGGGAAACGTTGCCACCCATTTATATAAAGCACTTTCCAGCACTTCCAGTTTCAGGGTAATTCAGATCTATAACCATAAACCGGAAAGTTTGATCCCTTTTACAGCCGGGGTGAAGACCACAACTTCTATGGCGGAGGTTTTACCGGCAGATATTTACCTTATCGCAGTTAAGGACGATGCTATTCCTCAAATTGTTAAAGAATTAAAACTGCGCGATGCCCTGGTGGTGCATACCGCAGGTGCAGTATCTATGGATATTCTGGAGAATATTTCCAGAACGGGAATATTTTACCCACTTCAAACCTTCTCGAAAAACAAGGATGTAGACTTTCGTTCCATTCCCATTTGCATTGAGGCAAAAAATGAAAATGACCTGTTGTTGCTGGAGGAACTTGCGGGAAGCATTTCAGAAAAATTTTACAGGATTAATTCCGCTCAGCGTAAATCCCTGCACGTTGCCGCGGTTTTTGTGAGTAATTTTGTAAACAATTTGTATGCACAGGGCGAAGCGATTTGCCTGGAGAACAAGATCCCGTTTGAAATCCTTCATCCCCTTATACTTGAAACGGCACAAAAGATAACGGTAATGAGGCCGGGAGAAGCACAAACAGGACCTGCAAGGAGAAATGACATCCATGTTATTCAATCTCACCTGAGCATGCTCAAAGATGACCAAAAAGAAATTTATACAGTTTTAACCCAATCTATTCAAAACCTTTATGGAAAAGAATTATAAAGAATATTTAAACCACATTGATACATTCATTTTTGATGTAGATGGGGTATTGACAGATGGTAGTATACAGGTAAGCACTCAGGGAGAATTGCTTCGCACTATGAACATAAAGGACGGTTATGCGTTGAAAACCGCCCACCAGGCCGGATACACAGTGTGTATTATTTCAGGCGGTAATAATGAAGGGGTAAGAAAACGTTTAAGAGACCTGGGCATTACAAATATTTATCTTGGGATACAGGATAAAGTGGAAACCCTGGATGAATTCTTTGATGTCTACGGGATAAATAAAGATAATGTACTTTATATGGGCGATGATATCCCAGATCTCTATGCCATGAGAATGGTTGGTATGCCATGTTGCCCACAGGATGCTGTTGCCGAAATTAAAGAAATTAGCCGATATGTTTCCCATAAAACCGGCGGGAATGGATGCGTGCGCGATGTTATTGAGCAGGTTTTAAAAGTGCAGGGAAAATGGCTGCTTAATCAGGATGCCTTATGAATTGGGTCTATTTGATCGTGGCCGGGCTGTTTGAAGTAGGATTTGCTTTTTGCCTGGGCAAGGCAAAATTTTCTACCGGAAGTACCCGTACTTATTGGCTTATTGCTTTTATTGTTGCCTTATCAATTAGCATGTCATTATTATACAAAGCCACCCAAACTTTGCCCATAGGAACCGCTTATGCGGTGTGGACAGGCATTGGAGCGGTGGGAACAGTCTTATTGGGCATCTGGATCTTTAAAGAACCGGTACACTTCTGGCGCTTGTTTTTCCTTACCACCTTAATTATTTCTTTGGTAGGATTAAAATTTGTAACCAACTAAAATATTTGAATGCTGCTCCACTTTCTTAACCTGGTAAGGTTTCAAAATCTTCTGCTTATCATAGGTACTCAACTGCTAATAAAATATGCGCTGTTTGAAACCTTTGGAATAAGCACCACCTTAAGCAGATTTGAATTTTTTCTGTTGTGCCTGGCAACCGTTTCTATTGCTGCTGCAGGAAACATCATCAACGACGTTTATGATATGGAAACAGATCGCATTAATAAACCCCAAAAGCAGGTTGTTGGTAAAAAGATCTCAGAAAAAGCTGCTTTAACGGCTTACGTAATTTTGACTACCCTTGGAGTGGGTCTTGGATTTTATCTTTCAAATCTTATAGGGAAACCAGGCTTTTCAGCCATATTTATTATAATTTCGGCACTGCTCTATTTATATGCAACACACCTTAAAAACATCCTGGTTGCAGGTAATCTTATAGTCTCTGCACTGGTGGCTATGGTGATAATTATCTTGGGGCTATTTGATTTATTCCCCGCAATTACTCCTCAGAATCAACAAACCCAATCGATTATTTTTTCCATATTACTGGATTACGCATTTTTTGCTTTTATGATCAATTGGTTGCGCGAAATGGTAAAGGACCAGCAGGATATTACGGGAGATTACAATACCGGCAGAAATACTTTGCCTATAGCTCTCGGTAAATCCAGGACCAACACGATCATTTTTGTGGTGGGGCTAATCCCCGTTGCGGCGATAGTTCACTACATGTATACATATCTTTTTACAAATTTATATGCGGTTCTTTATGCCCTTATTTTAATTGTTGGCCCCTTGTTATATTTTTTAAGCACTGTTCTTAACAGTAAAACCAAAGCCCATTTTGCAAGGCTGAGCTTAATTTTAAAAATAATTATGGTCTTTGGATTAGTATCAATTGGCCTGTATCCTTTTATCCTACTATAGATATGTTACGAGAAAAATTAAAAGATCATAGAATCATCCTGGCATCAGGCTCGCCAAGGAGACACCAGTTTCTAAACGAATTGGACCTACCCTATATTATTGATATCAGGCCGGTGAAGGAACATTATCCCGAAAGTTTAAAAGGTTCAGAAATAACAAATTACCTGTCTGAACTTAAAGCAGAAGTTTTTCTGAAAGAGCTAAAGGAAAACGATATTCTTATCACCAGCGACACTATAGTATGGCATAATGAAACAGCGCTGGGCAAACCCGAAACTCCTACCGAAGCATTTAAAATGCTTGAGTCTCTATCAGGTACCACTCATAAGGTGATCACTTCTGTAACTTTTACCACCCCGGGTTATCAAAAAACAGTGCACAGCACAACCGCTGTTACCTTTAAAAAACTTAGTAAAGAGGAAATTGATTATTATATTCAAAATTATGATCCTTTAGATAAAGCAGGAGCTTATGGGATCCAGGAATGGATTGGCCTTATTGGTATAACCCGTATAGAAGGAAGTTATTTCAATGTGGTGGGATTGCCCACCCATATGGTCTATAAAACCTTACTGGAGATAGCTTCCCGATAATTTTTTTGTAATTTTAATAAAAATCCCCAAATGAAGAATAGTTTTTCTATCCTGCTCTTTGCAATTGGCTTCACCTTCTTTTTTACAGGTTGTAATGAAGAGACTTCAGGTGAAAATTATTTGTTCGGGGAAAGACATCTTACAGAGGAATTCAAATCATACTGGTTTGCCGGGGAAGCTGAGATCACTTCTTATACCCTTGAACAATCCCGATATAATGAGCCACGGCCGGGTAACGCGGTACTTATCTATGTTACCGAAGACTTTGTGCCAGATCTTCAGGTAAAGGCCGATAGCATAAATGATAAAAACATCCCCGTCTTAAAGCTTAATGCTACCAAAAATTTTCTCACAGGTATTTACCCTTACTCTATTATGCAAAGCACCTTTTTACCGCTTCAGGGTAATTCTCATGCCTTAAAGATCACAGCATCAATACAGGAATGGTGTGGCCAGGTGTTCATGCAATTAAATAACAGAGATGACTTTGAAGTAGTGTCACATTCTTATTTTCAGGAGGAAGCAGATGAATCTTTAACCCTTTCAAAAACATACCTTGAAAATGAACTTTGGGTACAATTAAGAGTAGATCCAAACGAGTTACCTGTAGGTGAATTTGAAATGATCCCTTCAATGGAATATATAAGACTGGCACACATTGATATAGATGCCCACCGGGCAAAAGCTGAGTTTTTTCAGGATGGGAAGTGGAGTGTTTATCAAATGAGCTATCCAGATCTCCAGAGGGAAATAAGAATTTGGTATAACCCCAATTTTCCATTCGGCATTGAAAAATGGGAAGAAATAACTTTTAATAAAGGGAAGGAAAATAAAACCACAGCCACAAAATTGGCCACTATAAAATCTGCCTACTGGAGTAAAAATTCCAATAAAGATTTACCTTTACGCGACAACCTGAACCTAAATTAATGCTTGAGCTAATTACCACTTATCAACTACAGCTGGCTTATACAGTAGCCATTATCATTATACTGGTTATTCTGCAGATAATCCTGCGCACCGCAGCACACAAAGTTGGAAAACGCAGTGAGATAAATATTACCCGCACCAGGTTGATGTTTAAATACATCAACATACTTATCTTCCTTATTGCTTTCTTCCTGTTCTCTTTTGCCTGGGGTATGGGGCCCGATAAAATTGCTATCATATTTTCTTCAACATTTGCTGTTATTGGGGTTGCTTTATTTGCGATCTGGTCCATTTTAAGCAACATAACTTCAGGAATAATTATGTTTTTTTCCTTTCCCTACAGGATTGGAGATAAAATAAGGATCCACGATAAAGACATGCCAATAGAGGCAGTAATTGAAGATATAAAAGCCTTTCACCTGCATTTGCGTGATGAAAATGGCGAATTAACAACATACCCTAACAACCTTATCCTTCAAAAGGCTGTTACCCTGGTTCAAAAGGATGTCTATCTTGATGAAGGCAAGGATAGCCTTTAAAGTTTTGAAAATATAATATCAGGAAACCATACTTAAAGTTTATATATTTGAAAAAGTGGATAATAAACTTTAAAATGCATAGATTATTTCTTTTTTTGCTTGTCCTGGCTTATACCAATGCACAGGCTCAGGCCCCTTCAAAATTAAATTCGGCTGAAATTCATGAGGCCATAAAGAAACTGAACTTTCTGGGTTCAGTACTATATATTGCCGCCCATCCAGACGATGAAAACACGCGTTTAATCTCCTATTTATCAAATAAAGTCAAGGCACGCACCACCTATCTTTCTATAACCCGGGGAGATGGTGGTCAAAATCTAATAGGTCTACAGCTTAAGGAACAACTCGGATTAATAAGATCTCAGGAGCTTCTTGGAGCGAGACGCATTGATGGCGGGGAACAGTTCTTTACGCGCGCGATCGATTTTGGATATACCAAAACCCCGGAAGAAACAATGGAATTCTGGGAAAAAGATGAGGTGGTTAGTGATGTGGTTTGGGCAATACGCACTTTAAAACCCGATATTATAATTAACAGATTTAATCACCGTACCTCCGGAGAAACCCATGGACAACATACTGCTTCAGCATTATTGGGAGTTGAAGCGTTTGACCTTGCGGGAGATCCAAAGGCATTTCCAGACCAGCTAAATTACACTACTGCTTTTGAACCAAAACGATTGTTTTTCAACACCTCTCCCTGGTTCTACGGAAGTGATGAGGAGTTTGAAAAAGCCGATAAAACCAATCTTTTAAAATTTGATACCGGGGTTTATTTTCCTTCCAAAGGATTGTCCAATCCGGAAATTGCAGCTCTAAGCAGGAGTGAACATCAATCACAGGGATTTGGATCTACCGGAAGCCGCGGGGAACAGGTAGAATACCTTGAACTTATCAAGGGAGACCTGCCACCGGATAGCACAGAGTTGTTTTCGGGAATTGATACCTCCTGGAACCGTGTAAAAGGTGGCGCCGCCATTGGAGATCTAATTGACTCTCTGGAACAGAATTATAATTTCAGAGATCCTTCAGCCAGTCTTCCCAATCTTTTAAAGGCCTATTCTTTAATTGAAAAACTTGAAGATACCCACTGGCGGGAGATCAAACTGGAAGAAATAAAAGAGATCATTGCCGCTGCAGCCGGGCTGTATCTGGAAGCAGCCGCAATTTCCCCTACCGCTACCCCGGGATCTGAAATGGGGGTCCAACTAGAGGTGATTAACCGAAGTAATACTGAAATGAGTTTAATTTCAGTAGAACTGGAACCAAATAATTCCAAACTTGAACCTGGTGTAAACCTGGTTGAAAATTCTTCCTGGAAAAAACTGGCCACCCTTAAAATTGGCGAAAAAGCAAATATTACGTCCCCCTACTGGTTGAGAAAAAAAGGAAGTTCAGGTCTTTATAAAGTGGAAGACCAAAACCTGGTGGGCCAGCCGGAAAATCCAAAAAGCGTCAAGGCTAAATTCCTGCTCAACATAAACGGGACAAGGATTCCTTATGAAAGGCCTGTTGTATATAAATACAACGACGCTGTAAAAGGAGAGGTATATCAACCTTTTGAGATCGTTCCACCGGTTTCAGCGGCTTTCAGGGAAAAGGTGCTCATCTTTGCCAACGGAGAACCCAAAAATATAGCGGTAACCATTACTGCATTTCGGGACAATATTGAAGGAGAAATCGCGCTGAATGCATCCAGGAACTGGAAAATAATTCCGGAACAGCCACAATTTAAAATTCCCAATAAAGGCGGATCTGTTACTCTGAATTTTTCGGTGACCCCACCTTCGGCTCAGGAAGAAGCGGTCTTATCTCCTTTAATCAAAATTGATGGAAATGTATATTCCGAAGAAATCATCAGCATTAAATATGATCATATTCCCTTGCAAACGCTTGTAATGCCGGCGGAAACCAGGCTTGTAAAACTGGATATTCAGAAAAAGGGAGAAAATATAGGTTATATTGATGGCGCAGGAGATGTGATCCCGGAAAGTATGGAACAAATTGGGTACAAGGTTACCAGGATTGATCCTGCAGGAATAACAGCAGGGGCTCTTCAAATTTATGACGCAATCGTCGTGGGGATAAGAGCCTATAACACTGTGGAAGCTTTGAAATTTGCACAACCTGCTTTATTAAAATATGTAGAAAACGGCGGAACCCTCATTGTGCAATACAATGTGAATCGCGGAATTTTGGCCTCCCCCCTTGCTCCTTATGCGTTAAGTCTTTCAAGGGAAAGGGTTACTGAAGAAGATGCTGAAGTTAGGTTCCCTAACCCGAATCATCCCATTTTAAATACTCCCAATAAATTAACCCCTGCCGATTTTGAAGGTTGGGTTCAGGAAAGAGGATTGTATTTTGCCGATTCCTGGGGACCTGAATTTACTCCGGTGCTTTCTATGAACGATAAAAATGAAAGCCCGAAGGACGGCAGCCTGGTTGTTGCAAAACATGGCAATGGATATTTTATTTACACCGGGTTAAGCTTTTTCAGGCAATTTCCTGAAGGGGTTCCGGGAACATTCAGATTATTTGCAAATTTGATCTCAATAGGGAAATAAATGGCAAAGCAACGTACATATTCATGGAAAAGGTCTTACAGCTTTGTACTGCTGGCCAACGCACTCTACATTATCCTCTTTTACATAATTATGAAAATATATTCCTAGAATGCATTTATTAGATTGGGTTGTACTTCTTGGAACATTGATCTTTATTGCCTCTTACGGGGTTTATAAAACCAGGGGCAGTAAAAATGTTAAGGATTACATTGGTGGAGGTAAGGACGCTCACTGGTGGACCATTGGTATATCTGTAATGGCTACCCAGGCTAGTGCTATCACCTTTCTTTCTACTCCCGGACAGGCTTATCACGACGGTATGGGGTTTGTCCAGTTCTATTTTGGATTACCAATTGCAATGGTTATAATTTGTATGGTATTTATTCCAATATACCATCGACTTAATGTTTTTACTGCTTATGAATATCTTGAAAGCAGGTTTGATCTAAAGACCAGAACCTTAACCGCTTTATTGTTCCTTGTTCAGCGAGGGCTTGCTGCGGGAATTACAATTTTCGCGCCTGCCATAATACTCTCGGCCGTACTGGGATGGGACCTGAATACCCTTACCATTTTAATTGGGGTCATAGTGATAATATACACAGTTTCCGGTGGTACAAAAGCTGTAAATGTTACCCAGAAACAACAAATGGCAGTGATGTTTGGAGGAATGTTTGCCGCCTTTTTCCTCATAGTAAGTTATTTGCCAGATAATATCAGCTTTTCCAATGCGCTCCAGATAGCGGGAGCTAACGGTAAAATGGACATATTGGATTTTTCTTTTGATCTTGAAAACCGGTACACTTTCTGGTCCGGGATCATTGGGGGTACTTTCCTGGCCCTCTCCTATTTTGGAACAGATCAAAGCCAGGTGCAACGATATCTCACAGGAAAATCTGTCAAAGAAATGCAACTGGGCCTTATTTTTAATGGTCTCCTTAAAGTACCCATGCAGTTCTTTATTTTATTGGTAGGGGTAATGGTTTTTGTTTTCTACCAGTTCAATCAGGCCCCACTTAATTTTAACCCTGCAGCTCATGAAGCAGTATTAAATTCAGATTATGCAGGGGAGTACCGCGAATTGATGGAAACCAATAAATCGCTGCAGGATGAAAAACAAATTACTGCGATAAGGTTTGGCGAGAGCCTGGAAGATCCTACCAATATTGAGAATGACAATTATCTAAGCACCATGAAAGACCTCGATGCTGCAGAGATCCAAAACAGGGAAAGGGCCAGGGAATTGATCAAAGCGGCAAATGGAACTGTGGAGACCAACGATAAGGATTATGTATTTATTCATTTTATTCTGAATAATTTACCAAGGGGATTAATTGGGCTATTGCTGGCCGTGATCCTCTCTGCAGCGATGTCCTCCACCGCTTCTGAGCTCAATGCGCTGGGTTCCACCACTACTATTGATCTTTATAAAAGAAATGTAAGAAAGGAAAAGACAGATGAGCATTTTGTAAAGATGTCTAAACTATTTACTCTTGGTTGGGGAATAGTAGCGATAATTTTTGCCAGTTTTGCCAGTTTATTTGACAATCTTATCCAGCTGGTAAATATAATTGGCTCTATTTTTTATGGAAATGTATTGGGAATATTTTTACTGGCATTCTTTATAAAACAGGTGAAAAGCAATGCTGTGTTTATTGCCGCGCTTATCACCCAGTCTATTGTCGTGTTGCTATATATGTATGAAGTTATGCCTTACCTGTGGCTTAACCTGGTAGGTTGCCTGTTGGTAATGGTGATTGCTTACATTTTGCAGGGGATAATTCATTCCCCGGGCCGGGAGATACCGCCGGGTGAAATAGGGGAATAAAAAACGGCTTTAAAGATCTTTACCGAAATAACGGGTAATCTTTAAAGCCGCAATTATTAAAACTCTGTTTAGGAGTTTATTGCTTTTCCCATTCTTTCAGGGAATCCTTGTTCATCTTTACATAATCTGCATTACCGGCTTTTTCTGCGGCAGCCATTGATAATTTTGCGGTTGCAATGGCTTCTTTTTTCATCCCAAGATCTGCCTGGATAAGAGATTTCTTCCGAAGCATCCAGAAAGGAGCATTGCCCTGCATTTCAATAGCTTTATTTACCCATTCCAAAGCCTTTTTATTATCCTTGGCCGAATCATGATAATAAGACCCCGCCGCAAAATAATCGTTGGCAGTAGGCCCGTTCATTACTTTTTCAATGCTGGCCATTGTCTTGGAATCTGTAGGAACAGTAAACGGAACTGTAACAACAGTGGTTTCCCAAACGATATTCATAACAGCCCCATCATTTTTCAAATCATCAAAGAAGATGGTAAAGGTTTCCATGGGAAAAGGTAATTGCGTTACTTGGGCTGTTGTTTTTAAAGCCACTTTGCTGTCATCCCATTTCTCTGGATTTCCCCAATTATTGGAATCGGTATAGAACATCACTTCCCACGAATTTTTTCCGGGAATACTGTAAAGGGCATAAGTACCTTTTTTAAGGGACTTCCCTCCTATTTCCACATCGTCACTAAAAGTTATCTTGGTATTGGCATTGGCACCTGTACGCCACACTTCCCCAAAAGGAACAAGATTCCCAAAAACCTGGCGATCTCGCATCCCCGGGCGGGAATACTCAAGTGTGACATCTGTAAGTCCCACCTTTTGTTCAACCTTGGTAAAAGGACTTGGTTGCGGAGCAGTAATTTGAGCGGAGGCTCCTGCAAAAAAAATCCCCGTGCATAAAAATAAAAGTAATTTTTTCATATGTGTTTGTTGGTTTTTAATGGTCATATGCGCCTTGCATATTTTAAATTGGTTTTTCCAAAGATACATAATCATGCTTTTGAAAATTAAAAAAGTTTAATTTTTGTTTAACTATTAAACCTCAACATTAAACAAATAATGAGTATCTTTGTCCAATAAATAATTTAGGTAATGAAGATCTTCACATTGCATACCAAACAAAAACTTCCAATAACAGTAAACGAGGCCTGGGACTTTTTTTCAGATCCCAAAAATCTCAAGACAATCACCCCGGATTATATGGGTTTTGATATCCTATCTGGAGCTGACAGGCCAATGTATCCCGGCCAGCTTATACAATATATAGTTACTCCTATTGCAGGTATCCCTACTAAATGGGTTACAGAGATCACCCATGTAAAGGAAAAAGAATATTTTGTAGATGAACAACGCTTTGGGCCATATGCCCTGTGGCATCACAAACATTTTATAAAACCAATAAGGGGCGGAGTTGAAATGGAAGATATTGTTGATTATAAACTTCCTTTTGGAAAGTTAGGGGAATTATTTCAACCTCTACTGGTGCAACCTAAACTGAAAGAGATCTTTCAATACCGGAAAATGAAACTGGAAGCTCTCTTTGGCGAATATTCTTCAGTTATTCCTCTTAGTCCGAAATTTGAGGAAAACTCAATTAATTAACCTGCTATAAATGAAATGAGCTTAACGGAAACCCGATGCAAATACCAATGAAGATATGCGAATTGCAAATGACCGTTAAAAAACAATAAAAACCTGCATATGAAATGAGCATAACGGAAACTCAATACAAACACCAATGAAGATATGCGAATTACATATGACCAAGGAAACAATTAAAATCTACATATGAAAAAGAATTTACTTTTAATAGGTGGTTCCCACGGAATTGGCCTTGCAGTAGCAAAGATATTGGCTAATGATCACAATGTAATTATTGCATCCCGTACCTCTTCCAATTTGGAAAACCTGGATGTGACCCATTTGGAATTTGATGTTACCCGGGACGATATTACACTTCTCGATCTACCCGATACAATTGACGGACTCGTGTATTTCCCCGGGAGTATCAACTTGAAACCCTTCCGGGCTATAAAACAGGAAGATTTTCAGGAAGATCTGCAAATTAATTTTTTATCTCTTGTCAAGGTAGTTCAGGGATTACTTCCAAAACTTAAAAAATCAGACCAGGCCAGTCTGGTATTTTTTAGCAGCGTGGCAGTAAAAGTTGGAATGCCATATCACACCAGTGTTTCTGCTTCCAAAGGGGCTATAGAAGGTTTTTCAAAAGCACTTGCAGCCGAGTACGCTCCTTCTTTCAGAGTGAATGTTATAGCCCCCTCGCTTACAGATACTCCTCTTGCCGGAAAATTACTATCTTCAGAAGAGAAAAAACAAAAAATGGATTTGCGCCACCCCCTTAAACGAATTGGTGCTGCCAATGATATTGCCAATCTGGTTGTTTTTCTTTTAAGTGAGAAAAGCAGTTGGATGACGGGCCAGGTCCTGGGAATGGACGGCGGCCTCTCAACGATCAATCTTAATTAATGAACGAAAAATTAGCTGTCTTCTGGTTTAGAAGGGATCTAAGATTGCACGATAATGCAGGCTTATTTCACGCGTTGAAAAGTGGAAATCCCGTTCTTCCTGTTTTTATTTTTGACACACTGATCCTTGAAAATCTCCCAAAGGATGACGCGAGGTTAAATTTTATTTTTCAAAACCTTCAGAAAACACGAGAGGAATTGCTGCAAATTGGTAGCTCGCTGGCAGTTTACCACGGAAAACCAAGGGAAGTTTTTAAACAAATCATTGGGAAATTTCCTATTTCCAGCGTTTATACCAACCATGATTATGAACCCTATGCACTTGAACGGGATTCAGAAATTGAAAAATTACTCGAGACCCAAAATATCTCAGTTCACACCTTCAAAGATCAGGTGATCTTTGAAAAGGAGGAGATCGTCAAGAAAGACGGCAGTCCTTATGTAGTGTATTCACCTTATATGAGACTTTGGAAAGAAAAGTTTCGAAGCGCAACACCTGAAATTTTTGAAACAAAGCCTTATTTTAAAAATTTTGCCCAAAATAAAAACCTCCCAAATTTGAGTTTAGAGGAGGTTGGATTTATTCCCTCTTCAATTTCAATTCCCCCCTATAATGTTGAGCCACGGATTTTAAAAAATTATGAGGCAACCCGAAATTTTCCCGCTAAAAACAGCACCTCTCATCTTGGCCCGCATTTAAGATTTGGAACCGTGAGCATACGGGAAATAGTACAGCTTGCGGCTTCTGAAAAAAATGAGACTTTCTTGCAGGAACTCATTTGGAGAGAGTTTTTTATGCAGATCCTTTACCATTTCCCCCATACCGTTACCGCTGCCTTCAAGCCGAAATATGACCGGATAAAGTGGCGCAACAATGAAGAGGAATTTGAATTATGGAAAACGGGGAAAACCGGCTATCCGCTGGTTGATGCGGGAATGCGTCAACTTAATTCAACCGGATTTATGCATAACCGGGTGCGAATGCTGGTAGCGAGTTTCCTATGCAAACACTTGTTAATAGACTGGAGATGGGGCGAGGCTTATTTTGCTGAAAAACTACTGGACTATGAACTTTCTTCCAATGTGGGGAACTGGCAATGGGCTGCAGGCAGCGGAGTAGATGCGGCACCCTATTTCAGGATCTTTAACCCCACTACCCAGATAAATGATTATGATAGGGACCTTGAGTATATAAAGAAATGGGTTAAGGATTATGGTACTCCCGCATACCCTCAAATGATGGTAGATCACAAGGCGTCCAGGGAAAGAGCTTTGAAGATTTATAAAGAAGCGGTTACAGGGTAATGTCTTTTTATTTTAATTCTTTAAAAAGTTTTCTCGCCTTTTCAAGATCATCAGGGGTATCTATTCCTATTCCTTTAAAATCTGTTTCTACCATTTTGATGCTTTTTCCGTATTCCAGATATCGAATGCATTCAATTTTTTCAGTAGCTTCAAGCTCCAGCATTGGCAAACGGTAAAAATCCATAAGGGCTTGTTTCCTGAAAGCATAAACCCCAATATGTTTGAAATATGTCACCCTCGTGGTAGTATCGCGCGGATAGGGAACCGGAAATCTGGAAAAATATAATGCAAGATTTTCCTTATTGGTGATCACCTTGACATTATTTGGATTGTTTATTTCCTCCTGTTCATGCATCGGGGTTTTAAGGGAAGCAAGATCAATTTTACCGTCAACATCACCTTTAAAAACTTCCAGTAATTTAGAGAGGCTGTCCTTATCAATAAGGGGTTCATCTCCCTGAACATTCACCACAATATCAACATCCATATTCTCAACAGCCTCTGCAATACGGTCGCTCCCGCACTCATGCTCTTTATGGCTTTTTAGTCCATTGCCGCCAAAATCTTGGATTTCATTAAAAATTATATCACTGTCGGTCACCACATAAACCTCTTCAAAAAGACCTGTGTTTACCGCTGCTTCATAGGTGCGGCGTATAACGGTTTTTCCGTTAAGATCCTGCATAAGTTTCCCGGGAAACCGGGTCGCTTCAAATCGCGCAGGGATAACAGCTATTATTTTGAGAGGTGTATGTGAGGTCATATTATATATTTTGAATCATGAAAAAGCAGCTTAATTTTCAGCAAAAAAATCATCTTTAAAACCTATAAGGTATAATTTTTCCTGCGCCCTGGTAACCGCAGTATAAAGCCACCTAAAATAATCCTTATCTATTCCATTGGGCAGGTAAGGTTGTTCAATAAAAACGGTATTCCATTGCCCCCCCTGCGATTTATGACAGGTCATGGCATAGGCAAATTTTATTTGCAGGGCATTGAAATACTTATTGCCTTTTACCTTTAAGAATTTCTTGTATTTTGAAGTTTCCTCCTCATAGTCCTTCATTACCTCCTGGTAGAGTTTATTGGATTCATCATAGGTAAGAGAGGGGGAATTGCTTTCCAGGGTATCCAGGATCACGACGGTATCAAATGGGGTCATTTTTGGATAATCTACCATTTGCACTTTCACTTCCGCAAAGCGAAAGCCGTATAATTCCTTGATCGCATGGATCTCCAATACCTTTACAATATCTCCATTTGCTATAAAACCCGCTTCCGAAGCAGGTTTTATCCAGAAATAGTTATTTTTTACAACCATTAAATAATCTCCTGAAGAGATCTCCTCTTCCTGATCTAATATTCGGGACCTGATTTGCTGATTGTATTGATTGGCCCTTTTATTGGACCTTACTATTATTGTGGTATCCTCATGTCCCAGGCGATCATATGAATCCTGAATGGCATCCAGGATCTCCTGGCCATCCATTAATCGTATCACATCTGCTTTCCCGGTTGTCCTGAACCTGAAGTATTCATAAAATTCTTCAGCAAGCGCTTCCCTAAGCATTGTAGCATTTAAAAGGATATCACTTTCCCCGCTTTGGCGTACTACCTCGTCCAGTTCTATATGAACAACCTCCTTTTGATAATGGTCCCGAAGTTTTTGCTCCTCCAGTGCCGGACTCATATCAAGTTTTACAGGAGGTAACTGTGCTGTATCTCCTATAAGGATAAGAGAACACTGGTGGCCCGATGATACATATTCTATAAGATCTGCCAGAAGACCATTGTTTTCAAACAATTTTGCATCCTGGTTCTCATCGGGGATCATCGAAGCTTCATCTACAATAAAAATTGCATTGCGGTGTTTATTGGGCTGTAAAACAAATTGTACGGCCGCTCCACCGGTTTTTTTAGGAAAATAGATCTTCTTATGGATGGTTTGTGCCTCCTGCCCGGAGTACAAGGAGATCACTTTGGCTGCCCGTCCAGTAGGGGCAAGAAGGATCCCGGTGCGCCTTATCTTCCAAAGATTTTTTACCAACCCACTGATTATAGTGGTTTTACCTGTCCCGGCATAACCTTTTAAAAGGAAAATTGTATTGGCAACAGGGTTTACAACAAAAGATGATAATTGTTGTAAAGCTATATCCTGTTTTACTTTTGCTGAAAACCCTAATTCCCTGATGAGTAGCTTGTAAAATTGATTGGCACTTAAGGTTTCCATAGGCTTTCTTGCAAATCTCAAAGATAACAACGTAATTTAACGACAGAAACTTTTACGAATAAAAAAAAATTGTAGATTTGCGATGAACTCTAATTATTTTAAATTTAAAGAAGCATGAAACTTGTAATTCAATTAGTCCTATGGGTTGTAATTATCTTTTTGGGATACCTCGTTTTTAACGCAGTGTATGAACCAATACAATTTAATAAACTCAAAGAAAAAAGATATGCCAAGGTAATTGAACGTATGCAGGATATTCGTGCTGCGCAATTAGCTCACCGGGAAGTAACCGGAAAATACGCCAAGAATTTTGATGGTTTAATTCAATTTATTGATACTGCAGAGTTTGTAGTGGTTCAAAGAAGAGATACTACGGTAATGGATGAAGTTTACCGGAAAGCTTATGGAGTAGACAGGTATATGGATATTATCATTATAGATACATTAGGCTATTCCTCGGTAAAAGATTCTATTTTTAAAAGTGACAGGTATAAGCAAATGCGAAAAGTACCTGTAGATGGTGTGGATGCTGAATTTGAAATGGATGCGGGCACCATTGTTAAAAACAATAATACCTTTCCTGTTTTTGAAGTTAAAGTTAATAAGAGTGTAATTTTACACGATCAGGATAAAGACTTGGTATTACAAGAAAAACAAGTAATGTCTGTGGATGGTGTAAATGGTGAATATATAAGAGTTGGTTCAATGGAAGATGTAAATACTTCCGGTAACTGGCCGCAATTGTATGGAAGTATCGAGTAAAGACCTTAATAATAGTTTTCTAAAGTTGTCCATTCAGGTGCGCCTGAATGGACTTTCTTTTTGTATCGTGGATTCTCATAAAAATGAGATCCTGTGGTATAAAAAAGTTGATTTTGAAAAAGAGCATACGCCGGTTCAAATTCTGGAGCAAATAGAAATTCTATACAACAGTGAAAAAGAGCTGGAAAATTCTATTAAAGACGTGGTATTGCTTTTTTCCAATGAACTTTACAGCCTTGTGCCCTCTCAATATTTCATCGAAGAGGAGGCTTCCAATTATTTAAAATTCAATACCAAGATCCTGCAAACAGATGTCGTTGCTCACGATCTTTTTTCTAATGAGGAACTGGTAAATGTTTATATTCCTTACACAAACATTACCAATTATTTCTTTGACAAATATGGCGAATTTGAGTTCATGCACAGTGCAACGGTATTGGTGCAGAGCGTAAGCCATATTTCGGGGGGATCTTCAACCACTGCTTATCTGAATAATTTTAAAGGGTATTATGATCTTGTGGTGATAAAAGAGGGCGCTTTATTGTTGAGCAACACCTTTAAATATGACACTCCCGAAGATTTTATCTATTATCTTCTATTTACTGCAGAACAACTCAACCTGGATCCTTCAGAATTTAAATTGGTGTTATTGGGAGAAATAAATAAGGACTCCCCGGTTTATGATTTCACCTATACCTATATTAAGAATGTGGAATTCTTAGATCCGCAAATAACTTTAACCCCTAAAAAATTCCGCGATCCGGAATTTCAGAGAGAAGCATATATTTTATTAAAATCATTAGGATGCGAATAATTTCAGGACAACATAAAGGAAAAAGGATCACCGCTCCTAAAAAGCTGCCTATACGGCCAACAACAGATTTTGCCAAGGAGGCACTATTCAATATCCTGAACAACCGCTTTAATTTTAAAGACCTGGAGGTCCTTGATATATTTTCAGGATCAGGAAATATTTCCTACGAATTTGGATCCAGAGGCGCAGGCCCCATCACATCTGTAGATGAAAATATTGAATGTGTGAAATTCATAAAAAAAACAGCAGATGAACTGGACCTCAATATTACTGCTGTAAAAAGCGACGTTTTCAAATACCTGGAAAAAGCTCCAATTAAAGCAGATGTTATTTTCGCCGATCCTCCTTACGATATGGATGTTGAAACCCTGCAAAAGATCGTCGCGTTCACCTTTGATAGAGGACTTTTGAAGGAAGATGGAGAATTGATAATTGAACATTCAAAAAGGCTGGACCTCTCTGCAACACCTCATTTTGTTGAAATACGAAAATATGGAAATTCCGTTTTCAGTTTTTTTTCCTAAATTGAACTATGGAGGAAATATTAAGAACCATTGAACTGGAATTCACTATTCTTGAATTTCATAAGAATTTTGTCATATCCCGGGTTCGGGAGGGAGTAGTCTTCAGCAAGAAGCAGGTGCAGGATCTGGTAGAAGTGTGCTCCGATTTTTATAAGAGGAAGAAATTTGTCTATATCTCCAAAAGGGTAAATAATTATAATGTTGACCCCACTATTTATCTCAATCTTGAAAATGTAAAGAATCTTGCAGGAATTGCAATTGTAAGCAATAAAACTTCTGCAATAAACATGGCCAATTTTGAACAATCTTTTTCAAAGGTGCCATTTGGTGTTTTTATGGATATGGAAGATGCGCGGGACTGGGTGAAGGAGATCCTTGAAAAATAACTCAATTCTCACTTAGGGTAAAAAAAATAAAAGCAGGCCTGTAATCCGGATTCTGTATCCCGATCCCGATAGCTATCGGTAAGGGATCCTTATCATTTATCTGATGTTCCTGTTACCAGGAACCTTTAGCTGCCTACCCTCCGGCAACGGGCGGGCCGCCCTTAAATGCCGGTATACATGGCATTGCACCGCATAGAGTTTACCTGATTTCACTACAGCATTACCTGTACATCCTTTCTGTTGCACTTGTCCTAATCTCACGACCGGTGGGCGTTACCCACTATGCTGCCCTACGGTGTCCGGACTTTCCTCCCCAATACAATTGGAGCGATAAGGCGGCCTGCTTTATTTTTTTGTAAAATTACGTTATCTCACGGAAAAGCATCTCATTTATTTCCAAAAACAAATATTGGACCCTTGTTATATCTTCTCAAAAAATAACCATTTAGGTTTACATCTTAAGGTTGGTATTTCTATATTTGTGATTCAAAATTTTTCAATGGAGCATTTTGTTGTATCGGCACGTAAATACCGCCCACAAACCTTTAATGATGTGGTTGGCCAGCAGGCTATTACCAATACGCTCCTTAATGCCATTAAGAACGATCACCTGGCCCAGGCCTTACTTTTCACAGGCCCCCGTGGGGTAGGTAAAACTACCTGCGCCCGTATTCTGGCAAAAATGATCAACCATGACGGTTCTCAACAGCCCGATGAAGATTTTGCTTTTAATATCTTTGAGCTGGATGCGGCCTCCAACAACTCTGTTGATGATATAAGAAATCTTACAGACCAGGTAAGGATTCCGCCGCAGGTGGGTAATTACAAGGTGTATATTATTGATGAGGTGCATATGCTCTCTACCAGTGCTTTTAATGCCTTTTTAAAGACCCTGGAAGAGCCGCCAAAACATGCGATTTTCATCCTTGCAACTACAGAGAAGCACAAGATTATACCAACTATACTTTCCAGGTGCCAGATCTTTGATTTTAAAAGGATCACCGTAAATGATGTCAAAAATTACCTCACTTATATTGCGGGAGAAGAAGGAGTAACGGCAGATGAGGATGCCCTTCATATTATAGCTCAAAAGGCAGATGGCGCTATGCGGGATGCCTTATCAATCTATGACAGGGTTGTAAGCTTCAGCGGAAACAACCTTACCCGGCAGGCAGTTACAGAAAACCTGAATGTGCTGGATTATGAAACCTATTTAAATGTTACCGGATTAATACTTGAAAACAACATTCCGCAGTTACTGGTAGAGTTCAATGAGATCCTTGCCCGTGGTTTTGACGGTCATCACTTCATTGCTGGTCTGGCTTCGCATTTTAGGGATTTATTGGTTTGCAGGAATCCTAAGACCATTCATTTGCTTGAAGTAAGTGATGTAACCAAAACCAGCTATTACGAACAGTCACAAAAAACCAGTGAGGCATTTTTAATGCAGGGGATTGAACTTGCCAATGATTGTGACCTTAAATATAAAAGCAGCCGTAATCAACGCTTGCTGGTAGAATTATGCCTTATGCAATTAGCCTCCATCACCTTTGATGGAGAAAAAAAAAAGCCTGAGCACTTTATAATCCCGGCTTCAAATTTTAAAGCCACTCCCCCTGCAGCACCCGCTAATAAACTTTCTTCGGAAGAAAAAAAGGTAGTTACCAATAATGAATATGCTGAAGGAAATTCGGCTCCCAATCCTACGGCCCAGGTTCCAGATCCTCAAATTGGAACCCCTGAAGAAGTCAGGGAACCAACTAAAGGATTACCCGACCCTGAAAAATCAAACTGTCATACTCAACCTGTCAAAGAGGAAAAGCCGGTTGAAATAGCCGAAGAGGATAAAATTTCAACACCACCTTTATCCCAGGAGAAGGTTTCGGGACTTTCAATAAAAAGCATCCGGTTAAAAAGAGAAATGCTTGCAAGACAGCAGGGAAATGTAGATAAGGCAGCAGAAGTGTTAAGTGAAAAATTCACTGAAACCCAGTTACACGCCGCCTGGGATGAATATATTCATCGCCTGAAGAATAAAGGAGAGAAGATACTTGCTTCAATAATGGAAACCGACATGCCAACGGTTTCAGAGAATACTATTTCCATGATCCTTCCGGCAGATACCATGAAAAAAGACCTTGAGCGGGGGCAAAATCCGCTAATGGCTTTTCTTAAGAAAAAACTAAAGAACACCCTTATAACTCTTGATATCCAGGTAAACGAAACTACTGCAAAGAAATACGCCTTTACCAATCTTGAGAAATATAATAAATTGAAGGAGAAAAATCCTCTTATTGAAAAACTGCGTACCACCTTTGATCTTGATCTATAACTATGTTAGGTTTAAAACTTCCCACAGATCCCCGTTGGGCTAAAATAGCCGAGAAAAATATAGAAGAAATTCTAATTGATCATGCCTGGTGTGAGCAAAAGGCAGCATCTACTGCAATCTCCCTCATTGTAACCTTTCCCGAATTTCCGGAACTGGTTACTGCTATGGTCGCGTTGGTAAGAGAAGAAATGGGCCATTTTAAAATGGTTCATGAAAAACTTCAGGAACGGGGAATAGAGCTGGGATGGGACCGGAAAGATGAATATGTTATACGCCTAAGAGACTTCTTTCCAAAAGGAGGGAGCAGGATAGATCAAATGGTTCACAGGTTGCTCATTGCCGCCCTTATTGAAGCCAGAAGCTGTGAGAGGTTCCGGTTACTTTCAGAAGAACTCGGGGAAGCAGAACTCCGGGAATTCTACCGGCAGTTAATGATAAGCGAAGCCAACCATTACACACTTTTTCTGAATTTTGCCCGCCAGTACGGGGAAAGGGAAACCGTTGACAAAAAATGGCAGGAATTACTTGATTTTGAAGCAGAAATCATGAAAGACCTGGGAAAAAAAGAAAGCATCCACGGTTAATTGAGGCTCTCCTGGTACAATGATTTAATGATCCCATCTGCCAGTCCTATTTTTGGCACAAAGATCCTTCTTGCCTTTGTCCATTTCATCGCAGAAAGGTAGATCTTTGCAGCAGGAATAATAACGTCTGCCCTGTCTGCATTTAGATTTAACTCGGTAATTCGCTCCTCATACGTAAACGAATTTAATAACTGATAATAGGAACTTAAATAAAGAAAACTAAGAGGTTTCCCCAGGGATTTCCCGCTGCTTTTAAAAATATTATTAATGTTACCCCCGGAACCTAAAAGATCAATTTTAGGATAATCTTTTGCCAGTTCACGGGTCCAGGTTTCAACTTCTTCCCAAACTTCATCCTCTACCAGATTTTTGAGAAGGCGTACTGTACCTAGTTTAAAGGATTTTGAGGCAATAGTTTCACCCCCCGAATATAATGTGAATTCTGTACTACCTCCCCCCACGTCAACATACAAATAGGTTTTATCGCTTTGAATAAAGGTATGAAGATCTGTCGCAGCGATCATTGCAGCTTCGTGATTACCGTCTATAATATCTATTTTCACCCCGGTTTTTTGGGTGATTTCATTTGCAATCTCTACTCCATTGTTGGCTTCCCTCATAGCAGAGGTTGCACAGGCCTGGTATTTTTCTATTTTATGGGTTTTCATTAAAAGCTTAAATGCTTCCATGGTATCGATCATACGCAGTTTATTTTCTTCTGAAATTAATTGCGTCATAAATACATCGGCTCCCAAACGAATGGGAACCCTAACCAGGGATGTCTTTTTAAAAATAGGTTCTTTTCCTTCCTGCTCGGTAATGGTTGAGATTAATAATCTCACCGCATTGGAACCAATATCTATAGCTGCAAATTTTCTTTGTTTAATCACACTGTAATTTTTTCTAACTTTTTTTGATAATATTCATACAATGCGAATTGCGACCGTAAAGGTGGTTTATCATTTTTGCGGTATGCGTTGTCCTGGTTTAATGAATGAATCCTGGCTTTCACATTATCTTCCCAGCTAATATTGAAGGTTTCCAGGATCTCATTTTTAATTCTTTCATCGTAAATAGGGCAGGAAACTTCCACCCGGTAATCCATATTACGCGTCATCCAGTCGGCAGAAGAAATATATATTTTAGGATCACCTTCATTTTCAAAAATATAAACCCTTGGATGTTCCAGGAATTTGTCAAGAATAGAAATGGCTTCAATGTTCTCGCTTTGACCGGGTACTCCCGGTATTAAAGAACAAATACCCCTTACAATTAATTTAATTTTCACCCCTGCCCTGCTGGCCTCATAAAGTTTGTCAATTAATGTAAAATCTGACAGGCTGTTTATTTTCAGTTTAATACCGGCTTTTTTGCCTTTCTGGGCATTTTCAATTTCAGTGGTAATTAATTTTATAAGCGCGGTCCGGGTATAATGTGGAGAGACCAATAAATGTTTATACCTGCTTACTTTATAATTGATCTCAAAAAAATCAAAAACCTTGTTGAGTTCTTTTAAAATTTCCTGGTGTGCGGTAAATAAGGTATAATCTGTATAAACCCTGGAGGTTGATTCGTTGAAATTTCCTGTGCTTATAAATCCGTATTTATGAAGTTTTCCATTCTCTTCACGTTCTATAACGCAAATTTTTGAATGAACTTTAAGACCGGTCACACCAAAGATGAGGTTTACTCCTTCCTCCTGCATTTGTTCAGCATATCTTATGTTTGCCACTTCATCAAAGCGGGCCCGTAATTCAATTTGTACGGTAACTTTCTTTCCGTTTTTTACAGCGTTGATAAGGGAACTGGCTATGTGGGAGATCTTTGCCAGTCTATAAATAGTAATTTTTATTGATCTTACCTTGGGATCCAATGCGGCTTCCCTTAAAAATTTTACTACATATTGAAAGGCCTGATAGGGAGCATACAGCAAATAATCCTTTTTAGCGATCATTCCTAGCAGACTTCCCTGCAGTACCAAACCTGGTATGGGCAGAGGCTCTATAGCCTTATAGAGTAATTCCTCTTTTCCAAGACTTGGGAAATTCATATAATCCCTTCTATTATGATATCTTCCTCCGGGAATAATACTATCTGTAGAATCAATGCCCATTTTAGTCATTAAAAAACTAAGGGTATCCTCGTCAATATTCATATCATATACAAACCGTACAGGATCTCCTTTAATACGATCTTTAACACTCATTGAAATTTTTTCAATAAAGCTTTTACTTAGATCACTATCAATATCAAGCTCGGCATCCCGGGTAATTTTGATCATATGTGCAGTCACACTCTCATATTCAAAAATGTTGAAGATGGTTTTAAGGTTAAAGCGTATGAGATCATCCAGCAGAATTATGTATTGTTTTCCGTCTTCTTCGGGAAGTACTACAAAGCGATTAATACTACGAGGTATCTCAATTAAAACATACTTCCTTTCCCTTACCTGCCGGTGTAATAATTTGGAGATCCCCTGTGCGGGAGCCTCTTCTTTCATTACCATTTTCACCGCAAGGTATGCGGCGCTATCCTTTAAACTCGGAATTTTTACAAGATCATTTAAAATGATAGTTACCAACGCCGGACTTACCTTGGATAAGAAGAATTTTTTTATCCAGGTTTCCTGGGAAGGTGAAACCTGTTTTTCATTAATTATAAAAACGTTATGATCTTTTAGCTTATCCTGAATTTTATCCAGTACTTCAAGACTTTCAGATTGTTGATCTATCACAATTTGCGTGATCTCTTCCAGAAGTTTCCCGGCCTTGATGCCACCTAAAACACTTTTTGCATTTTTCCCTGCGAGGTCTATTCTTTTTATAGTGGCATAGCGCACTTTAAAGAATTCATCAAGATTATTGGAAAAAATCCCCAGGAACCTAAGGCGTTCAATAAGCGGAACTGTTTCATCCTCGGCCTCCTGCAAAACCCTGGCGTTAAATTGCAGCCAGCTTAGTTCCCTGTTAATATATTTATAGCTATTCATTAAAATTTTTATCTGAGGTTTTTGGGAAATAGATTTAATAAGGTTTTGCCTTTCCCCAGGTCGCTCCAGGATTGAGAATCAAAATCTATAACTACCAGGCCGGTAGTAGGAATATTGTCAAATTCTTTATCACCAAGATCGTTGACTAGGCCGGTCATAGCAGGATTATGGCCAAAGACCATCAATTTAGGAATGGAATCTTCGCATTTGCTTATTTGTGAAAGAAGGTCTTTTTTATTAAAGGTGTACAATCCGGGTTTAATAATAAAATCCTTGTCCTCGACCTTCAGTTTTTCCTTAAAAATTTTAGCGGTTTCATAAGCTCTTACTGCAGGACTGGTAAAGATAACAACTGGTTTTTCGAAAAACTCAGAAAATGTTTTTGCAATAAGTTCGCCATCTTTAAACCCACGTTCTTTCAACGGCCTTTTATCATCGGCTACATCATATTTCCAGGAGGATTTCCCATGTCTTACAAGTATCAAACGCTTCATTACGGTGCAAGTCTTTTAGCATTCCAATTAATTCCTTCTCTTGTATATAGTATACGATCATGCAGTCTGTTGGGTCTACCTTGCCAAAATTCAATATTATGAGGCCTTACAAGGTAGCCACCCCAATGATCGGGTTTGGGAACTTCGATATCCTCATATTTTATTTCAAGTTCTCTCAGGCTTTTTTCCAAAATCTCCCGGGAAGCAATTTCACTGCTTTGATTGGAAGCCCAGGCCCCGAGCTGACTTCCTCTGGGTCGGGTTTTGAAATACTCCACGGCTTTTTCTTCTGAAAATTTTTCTGCGGTTCCCTGAATAATGACCTGTCGCTCCATCTCGGGCCAGAAAAAGGACAGGCATATTCCGGGATTTACTTCCAGTGCCCTCCCTTTTTCGGAAGTGTAGTTCGTATAGAACACAAAACCCTCTTTACTATATTCCTTGAGCAGGATCACCCGATTTTTGGGGAATCCATTACTGTCAATTGTTGAGACAGTCATTGCATTCACCTCTATTGGATTTTTTATTTTTTCCATTTCATGGAACCAGTCATTAAACAATTCCAGGGGATCTGCAGGAATTTCAGATTCCAGCAATACTCCTTTAGAATATACCCTACGGTAATGTGCCAAATTTTTATTCATATTCTACACTTTGCTGCAATTTACGAGTTTTAGCCTGATGGTGCGAATTGCTTATTAAAAATTTTCAAAGGTTTTTTCAGGAATCGGGATGAGTCCAACACGAAATAGCAGGCAATTTTTATATCAAGTACTATTTTTTTAAAGGCAAAAATCAATAATATTATTCATCTTAAAAGAACGCTTTACAAATTAAAATTTCAACAGTTTTTTCACTTTCACAGATGGGCAAATTAGGTTTTTTAAATCGCCCGACTTTAAAATAGACAAATTCCGCTTCAAAGTTTAAAATCAATTTTAAAGGGTATAAATACTTGATTTTCAGTATTGATTTTTTATAAAATTTAAACCATCAAAACTAAAATTGACAAATAAAATGGGGGTTTTCCCCCTTTCTAATTCTCAAAAAGATGTATTTCATGCCATAAAATTGGTATTATATCTAATAATTTGCAGATTCCTTTTTTTAGGAAAGTTTTATAATAATTTTACATCATAATTAGTACAAAACCCAAATTGGTCCCCAAATCGATTTGTCAAAGATTCCCCCGAAAACAATCTTCCGTACTAATTATAATTGTTTTCACATAGCGAAACAATTTGATGGTTGTAACCCTACAAATCATCTATTACACGAACGAATAAAATATTATCGAATAATTGTACTCCGGTTTAAAACCGGAATAAAAAATTTAAATGATTACGTATAATTCAAAAATGTAAACTATGATTTGGAAAACTACTCTCGCATTTTTGGTCTCTTTTTTAAATGCTATGGGAATAGCATTGGAAAACAAAAAGATCATTCGCTTTTCTTCTGTGATATTGGTCCTTTCAATAGGTTTACTATCTACAGTGAACCTTTTCGCGCAGATAGCGCCGGTAGTGGAACCAACAGGAGGTTTTCACATAGATGGCAATCTTCAGGCAAATACCCCTCAATCGGGTATTGGCGACTGGCTTCCGGGGACTTCAGGTACCGGTGGATATGTATTTAATTCCAATGGAACTCCTGTAGATCCTACCAGAACCTTTAGGGTGACAGATCCTTACAATTCAAATACAGATAATATTTTTCAGGGAGGCGGGAAGTTTAATGATAATCCTAATACCTGGAAGTGGACAACCGGGAAAGCTACCGGAAAAGGAGATATAAACAATGTCTTAGTACATTTGAGTGAGGATGTCAAAAATGACCAATGGTTAATATTGGCAAGTGACCGTTTAGAAATAAATGGAACTGCGTATATTGATTTTGAATTATTGCAAAATAAAGTTACTCCTATTCCGGGAGGAACTTTTTCAACTGCCGGACCAGACGGTGGTAGAACACTAGGAGATCTTTTGATAGCGGTGGAATATACCAATGGAGGGAGTCAAGCTACCATAAATTATTTTGAGTGGGAAGCAGTAGGATCCGGTTATGATTATGTTCTTAAAGATAACCCCGGACCAAACAGGTTTGGGATGACCAATACTACTACCATTAATACTACTTTAGGAGCTTTTGGAAGTAGTCAATACCAACCTTACCAATTTGTAGAAGCTGCGATTAATATTTCCGCATTTTTCGGAGCTTCAAATCCCTGCCAGGGAATAACTATTGGAAATGTTCTTGTTAAAACCAAGGCTTCTGCTGCAGCTACTGCTGCTTTGTACGATTTTGTAACGCCTGTAGATGTTAAACTAAATCTTGGGACTGCAAGCATTGAATATAATCCGGCAGATTTTTGTAGCGCATCTGCTACCCCGGTTATAAATGGAGTACAGGGTGGAACGTTTTCTTCCTCCACTGGTTTAAATATAAATAGCTCAACAGGTGCTATAGACCTGCAAAACAGCACTCCCGGGACATATACTATAAACTACGCATTTACTACAGCAGGTTGCCCAAAATCTGTTACTGTTAATGTTACTATACCCGTTTCTTCTCCGCTGCCCGTGGTTGAAGACCAACCTCATTGTATAGGAACAGGAGTTCAGGATTACGATGTAACAGTTACTCCTGGATACAATATTAATTATTATGCTTCAGCTACTGCAGCAACACCTCTAACAGGAACGCCCACAGTTAATACCAATACAAGCGAGGCGGGAGAATATTCTGTATGGGTTAGTTCTTCTAAGGAAGGGGAATGTGAAAGTGATAGACTTGAAGTAAAAATTATTGTAAAACCACTTCCGGTTGCAGCGATTGCAAACGATAACGGGCTTGCTCTTAGCTGTTCAAATCCTTCTACTACGCTTACCGCTTCTGGTGGGGTAAGCTACTTATGGTCTACCGGAGAAACTACTGCTTCTATTAATGTTG
>JBDXGW010000013.1:0-4308 GCA_039989915.1 Gillisia sp. | reverse complement strand
AATTTTCTAAATATAACAGCCCAAAAATCAAAACATTAATTTTTCACCTTACAATAAGTATGGTTAAATATTTTTTTTACTCCTGTATTTTATCTATAGCCTGAAATTCATAAGGGAGGGGGAATAGCAAGAGGATAACACACTACGCATTTTATAGGTTCATCTCTCCTTGAATTTCGGTATTTGCGTCAAATACATTGGGAGCCGATGAAAATAAAAGAATTTTTGAGTCAACTCTGGTGGGTGATAATGATATTGGATTTGACACAAGTGTGCCCTTCACCAAACTCTCGCCTGGTGGGTCTTATTTGTTTAACCTTTGCCCTGGAAGCTAGCTTCCGAGACGGTTAAACAAATAAGACCCGCACATCTGTGCAGGGCCTAACTTTGTTTGGGTGGCAGGGTCAGTTTGCCTCTCCCGTAAAAACAGTAAATACAGTACTTTTCTTTATATTCTTTCCTCCAGATAACCGAATAGGTAACTTTTTTGATGATTAAACCAAAGATAAAATATCGAATTTAATTCCTAATGCTTTTGATAATTCTATGATAATTCTATGATAATACTTTAATGTAACACATTTTATTTATTAGGGAAAGAAAATTTTACTGCCAAGCATATTCTTTATACTTCCTTTTCTTTTACACTCTGTTACTTGGATTTTTACTTTTGGGTTTTTATTATTCTTGATAAGGGGATAAATTTCCTTATTAAAATAATCAGAATTAAAATTTTTAGTATTCATATAAACTTTATATTCTTCTCCGGTCACGGTTTTTAATAAAATTTGAGAATTTACTATCATTATTAATCCACAATGATCTATTTCTAATTCATCTGGCTTGCCAAAATCTACTATTTCTCCTTCTATTATAAAAGATTTTTTATCAAATATTTTTTCTCCGATACAAGAAAAAAGGAAGAATACTAATATCATTGTGATTTTTTTCATTACAAAGTTTTGCTTTTTCTTATTTGAGTGATTATATAATTATAGTGACCTGGAGCAGTGGCATATGATGTTGAGGATTGTCCTGTTATTTTCCCGTCAAACTAGAATAATATAATTTATTGGCCGGATTAGCTCCTTTAGAAGAAAGCCCAGAAGCATTATCAAAAAATCTAAAATAATTTCCATTTGCATCAGATCCCATGCCTACAATTACAACAAAATGATCAGTAGTATTGTCAGTCTGCGAATTTGCGGTTCCAGATTTTAGGTCGATACCAACAATTACTGGTATATTATTCTCCAGTGCATATTTCAAATAACTTAAACCTTGAGATAATTTAGTATGATCTACACCATTTAGTTCAGTATATATTTGTAAAGTCTGGTTTCCACTATTGAAGTAATTTGAAATTTAGTATTCCATCTCCGATATTTGGGCCTTTGCGTAGCCCATACAGTTTGTAGGTACATTAGGATACCCCCACCCTATAAATTTATTTTCGGGAATCACGGAATTAATTATAGGCCATCCCTGTTGAGAGGGATTAAATATAGTATAGCTAGTATGATCAAATCCTCCCTCGGTATTATTATTTAAATCATTATTACTATCGTTTAAAAATGTACGATTGTAGCGCAAAAAAGCATTAAAATCATTTACTTCACCAGACCCTAAAAATAAAATGGTCTTTTGGGCGACAAATCTAGAATTACCGGAATGGTTTTCATTAACTAAAAAATTTCCTATAGCTTCTTGGGCAAGATAATTATTACTGTTCATTATCCAATTATATTCTACAGAGGTAGTTCCTAAATAATTAAATACCATTCCTGCTGATAGTACAATGGGATCATCATCATTCTGGAAGAAATGTTACTCAAAATCTTCTCCTCAACTATCCTATTTGCACGGATAGAAGTGGTTTATATAAAGGTTTTTTGGATCTTAATGAGAAACGGGTTTCCCGGTAAAAAATTAAGAGAATAAAATATTTATTTTTGCCGCTCCTTTTGAGATAAGGCTTTTTCAAGTGGTGGTTTTAGAAAGGGATGAGACACAGGAACCATCTCTCCTGTTTTAGGATCTTTTATAAAAGGTAAGCTACCTTCCAGAAAAGTAATAGTCCCGGTTCTGTCAAGGATTATATTTTTGGGATATTCCGTATTTTTTAAATCTCCAAATAAGAAATCTTTTGCGTTAATTAAATGCTGGAATTTAAATTCTCTTTTTGCTAAAAATCTATTAACCTCATTGGCCTGGTCAAATGTTATGGATATAAATTCTACTCTGTCTTTATATATATTTTGCACTTCATTCAGAGTAGGCATTTCTAAAATACAAGGAGGGCATCTTGTAAACCATAGGTTTATAAAAACAACTTTACCTTTCAAAGATTCTAAACTTATTAAGTTTCCATCAATCGTTTCCAACTGAAATCCTGGAAATTTATCACCTACTTTTAATGATGCCATTTCCTGAGAAAAAAGGTTCAAAGAAAAAAACAGTAGACCGATTATTGATATTTTTTTCATATTTTATTTATTTAGTTTTTTATTATTTATCCCTATTCACCCTAACCATAAAAACGAAATAGTCAAATTTTTAATAAGAATATTTTTTCAGATGTAGAACCTTCTTCAACAAATATGTTTAGTACTTGCTGATTGTCTTAATTCACCTGAGCACTTAAATTGCTGAGAGAGGACTATATTAGATAAAATATAAATACAATTTTTCATCATTTTAAGGTTCTAATTTCTGAGTTATTAATATTTTCCACTCTTTATGAACTGGACATTCTCACAATCCATACATAAATTGTCTCTCACAAAAATTACATTAGGTTTTACAAATTTTAGAATGTATCGATCTACTATAGCTCTTGCTATTATTTCATCTGAAGGGGCGGAAATTAAATGAATACTGCCTTGAAAGAAATCTTCTTTTTCGTTGTAAAGAAAAATACTATCATTTTTGATTTTGATTCGGGTAATAGATAAATTTTGGTTTCTATACATTGGCTTCGGATAATATTCACCTTTAAGTGTTCCCTGAACATTTTCGTTTTTCAAGATTTCCTGAATTGAATGGATTCTTTCCCAAATTAAAAGATCTAAATAATCATTTTCACCCAGAATGGATTTATAGGGTTCTACTAAAAGAGAATCCTTGGAAGTATTGGTTTCTTTTTCTACTATAGAGAGAAAATCACTACATCTATGTGATCTTTTTTGTATTGCTGAATTATCTGCTTCTTCAGTATTTAATGGGCTTTTCTCTTTACAAGAAATCATTATTAGGATTGCCAGAATAAGAGTTATGAATTTTTCCATGTGATTTTAATCAAGGTAATTTATACCTGAATTATTGTATTCCTGTGTTATAATAGCATTATACCTATCATAGGTTCTCTGGCCTATTGGGATATGATTCTCATTAATATCAATTAAATTTTTAAATTCTAACCAGGCATCATAATACTGAGTGATCCCCTCATCTTCTGAATAAGTTCTTAACCCAGCCCATGACATTGCATTATAAAATTCTTCTGAATTAGAACCTCGATGAATGTTGTGCATTAGATCATAGGCTTTCATTGTCTTTATAAGAGTTTCCCTATAAAAGGAAGCCATTTGATTATGATGTGCTTGATGATAATTTGGAGTTAAACCCCATGTCACAACTCTATTTCCATCTTGATTTATAATTAAATCCCCATACGCCATTGCATAATGAGCTATTCCGGGATAATTACCTCTTAAAGCCTCGTATTCGGAAAGTGATATCATTCCAGTTTGGTTTACTATTTCTTTAAGTTTTCGAAAGAGCTCCGCATGAACTATTTCGTGAGCTATCGTTTTGACCATTACTATATTTGTAACTTTTTGAAGGGAGTTCTCATTTATATCTATAAAAGCAGTGTTTAAGCTTTCATTTAAAATTGTCCGTCCCGTATTTCTCCAGTTTAAATTACTGAAAATTCCCCATTCTAAATGTAAAACTGGGTTAGTTGGCCTAAACTTATCAATTATTTGGGTTAATTCTCCTGTACTAACGATATCATCTTTTATTTTTTTTAGAGAAGTTTTACTTTGGAAAAGTAAGGTTTCTGTTATTTCTATTGCTAATTCAGTCTTAAAATCTACTTCCCCTCCCCTCATTTTCGTCTGAATCGCAACTTTTGCGAAAGCTTTAGCTTCGGTAGAGTGATTTTTATTAATTAAATACTCCGCCACCGTCTGTTGATCTTCATAATTTCCAGAATTCATTATCCAATTATATTCTACTGAGGAAGTTCCTAAATAATTAAATACCATTCCTGCAGATAGTACAATGGGATCATCATCTATGTCG
>JBDXGW010000012.1:0-162811 GCA_039989915.1 Gillisia sp. | reverse complement strand
GCGTCCACATGGTTCACTAAAAAATAGGAAACCACAAGAATTTTTAAACTATGTTCAGCAGTTAAATGCTCAACAAAAACCAGTATTTAAGATAAATTATTAACTGGAAAAAAGGCAACCATAATCAGGCGAGATCAAACCGACAACCGAGAACCGACAACTCACAACCGACAACCTTTAATACCACCTTTTCTTATTGGCCTTTGAACCGCTGCCTTTTCTTCCGGGTTTGTGTTTGCTGCCTTTCTTTTTATGCACCTGGGGCTTTGCTTCTTTATCAAGCGGGTAGGGGTTGTTATCTTCAACAGGGATCTGATTCCCGATCAAAGTTTCAATGAATTTCACATAGGTCCTCTCATCTGCACTGCAAAAGGAAAGGGATGCTCCTACATTGCCCGCACGCCCGGAGCGACCAATACGGTGTACATAGGTTTCGGGTTGGCTGGGTATGTCAAAATTGATAACATAATCAAGCAGGTCAATATCCAGTCCGCGGGCTGCAAGATCTGTAGCCACCAGGATATTTACTTCCTTATTTTTAAACCGGTTTAGAGCAATGGTTCTTTCACTCTGCGGTTTGTCGCCGTGAAGGGCATCGGCTTTGAAGCCATTTCGGGTAAGGGATTCCAGGGCTTTCTCCACTCCGAATTTTGTCCTTCGGAAGATCAGGACCGATTTGTCTTTGATCACATTCCGCATTACATAAAGCAACAGCTCAATTTTATCGGGTTTTGGGACCATATATATTCTTTGAACCACCTCTGTTGCTGCAGCCGAATTTGGGCTCACCTCGATGCGCTCGGGATTTTGCAATAAATTTTTAGCAAGGTCCTGAACTTTAGGCGGGATGGTTGCAGAAAACATAAGTCTTTGTTCCAGGTTTGGGGAGAGCCTGATGATCTTTTGAACCTCATCTATAAACCCCATATCCAGCATAAGGTCAGCCTCATCAATTACCAGAAAAGTAATATCATCCAGGTTGATATACCCTTGTTTTCTAAGATCAAGCAATCTTCCCGGGGTTGCCACAAGAATGTGCAGGCCGTTCTTTAAAAGATTTATCTGCGGTTGCATTGATGCGCCACCAAAAACAACGCCCGATCTAATATTGGTGAATTTTGCATAGGCCTGAATATTCTGGTCTATTTGTACAGCCAGTTCCCGGGTTGGGCTTAAAATTAAAACCGACAATTGTTTTGGTCTTGCCTCCTCGCTAAATTTCTTATTTAAAAGCTGCAGCAGCGGAATTGCGAAAGCACCGGTTTTCCCGGTTCCTGTTTGGGCAGATGCCAGCACATCATTGCGCCTTAGCACCTCGGGGATAACTTTTATTTGTACGGGAGTAGGGGTGTGATGTCCCAATTCTTCAATTGCATCGAGAATTGGTTTTGATAAGGGAAGATCATTAAATAACATAGGCCTGATTTAAGCGGTAAAGATAAAGCTATTTTATCAGTATGTTTTTATTGGCTTTTCATTGAGACTTATTTGGTTATGTAAATGAAAGTTGAAGATTGAAATCTTTGGACCTAATTGGTTGGTTAGGAATACTTTTTATCAAATATCCTTATTGAGTTTGTCAGGATTTTGTCTTGTGTCAAATAGTGTGATAATTTCAATCTCATTTGATTGATGCAATATCCGTTAATATAATGTTGTTGGTTTAGTTACCACACATTTGTATAATCCATCAAATTCTTTAGATTTTGGGCAACTATCTGGTTGAGAAGAAATCTGATTGATTTTTTCAGTTAATTTCTGAATAAACCTATCGCGAGTTTTTAAATTCCATTTTTCGATCAAATATTCAGATAATCGAAGAAGTTTGAATTCTGCAAGTTCAGATAAGAAAACCTTCATCAAGAAATTTTCTTTAAGAATGTCTCGTAAGAAACTCTTTTTCCGTTTTCCAAATCCTTAATTCCTTTTTGAATTTCTTCTTGTTCGGCTAAACTTAATTCGTTCCAAAAATCTGAATTTTCTTTTTTGACAAAATCGGAGACTTTTTGGATGAATTCGGCATTTTCATTCTCCAAAATTGTTATTAGTAATTCCAGTTTTGTTGCTTGAATATCCATTACTAATTCTTTAATACAAAATTACAAAAAAATATCATTCAGTTGATTTCCAGGTAATAAGCCCCCTGTTAGTTAATATATAAAACCTGGGAATGTTTTTTACCATCTGGAGAAACTGAAACTATAAAAAGGCTGCCACTTTCCTCATCGGGGATATCATTATATTTTTCTTCTTCCAGGATATAATTCACAAACTGCGGATTGGTATTGCTGTGTCCTACTACCAGAACGGTTTTACCTTTTGTTTTTTTCTGAAAGTCCTCATCGTTCAATTTGGAAGCGTCATACATTTCAACTTCTTTCTTTTGGGAATTGGCAATAGCCTGTGCGGTTGCCATTGTGCGTTTGTAATTAGAACTGTAAATAAGGTCAAAGGAGATATCCTTAAAAACCTCCGCCCATTTTTCGGCCCGCTGAATTCCGGCTTCGATCAATTCCGGATCTTTTTCATCAGGATTACTAGTGTCTTTCTCTGCATGCCTTATAAAATAATATACCGTTGGCATTTCGTTTGGTTTTTCTTCCTGCAAGGATTGTTCGGAGGAATCCCGGGTATTGGAGTTGCAGGCAGTAAGAAGGACAAGTAATAAAAGTAGTAATTTTCGCATAGCTTATTATTTTAAAATTTACTTAAGACAATTCCCGCTTCCTTGAATTCAACCTCCAGCAGTATGATCTGGGTAATTTGTCTACCCAGACTACTGAAGTTATCATCTGACACCAACAAAAGGGTTTTGTTCCCATTGGGAAGATCGGGGCCAAAGGTCATGCCTTCAATATTATCTATAATTTTTTCTTTAAGATCTTTGCGCACTTTTTTAAAATCGAAAACCAGTTTTTTGTTTGCCTCCCGGTAATCTGATCTTCTAAGATTTTCAAAACCTAAAGTGTTGGTGGCATTACCGGCATCTACATCAAAAATACGTACAGTATTACCTCCGGTTCCATGCCCTGCTGAAAATGCCCGTTCCAATACGAGAAATCTATTGGGAGCATATTCCAATAATTCCGTTAGACCGTTAACCGCGAAATAAAGCCAGGGGATTTTTGTGATATTCTCCAGCTGCATCACAAACTGCCTTGTAGCTTCGCCGCTCTCTTTGTCAAAAAGTGTAATTCTTACAGGGCTTTTGGTGGGAAATAATTTTGGTTTTGATCCATCTTTGACCAGGGGAAGTTCCATTCCTGCCCAATATCCCATTTCGTCATAACTTTCAGCAAGACCTTCAAACACCCCATTATTTCTTGGTTTCTGTTCCCCTTCTGCAAGAAAATAGGAGGGCAGGGAATAATGGGAAATATAGTTCCCCTCCAGGTCAACCTTAAAAATCGATGGATCTTTCCCGTTTTGAATGGAACCTTCACTGGCGAGAACAATCTGTTCCTTTTTCGCGTTATAACGTATTGCTTCCAGGTCAAGGGTGTTATCCTTCAGGAAACCAGTTCTATTGAGGGAAGTATGTCCCGTAAGTATTACCGTATCTATTTCCCGACCCTTTAAATAAATTGTTGCAGAATAATACCGCGGATTGCCGGGATGATCGCAAACCAAATAATAATTGCCGTTGTGATATTCAATTCCCGAAAGTCCGCCAACGGTGGTTCCTTCAAACTGAAAATTGGAGGGGATTATAAAATCGTCCAGAAATGTGAGCTTAAGAGTATCTGTATGTAGCCTTTTAGAACTGCCGCAGGCTGATGTAATAAGAATTATAAGTAGTAAAAGCAGCCATTTTTTCATAAATTCTGATAAGAATCCAAAAATAACAAATCCTTAAGATAAATATGGGAGTTTCTTGAGAGATATTAGAGAGGTGGTTGGGTATTTTTATATTTATTAATTACTAAAAACCAATATTATGAATAATGATCAGTTAGAAGGAAAATGGAAACAAGTAAAAGGTAAGTTTAAACAAGCTTACGGTGATGTTACCGATGATGATCTTTACTATTCTGAAGGTAAATTTGATGAAATGCTTGGAAGGCTTCAGGAAAAAACCGGAAAGTCTAAAGAGCAATTAAAAGACGAGATAGATCGTTTATAATTTTAATTGTTGTTTGTATAAATGAAAACGGGCTGAAATTTCAGCCCGTTTTTTATATGATCAATATTTTTTTTAATCTATACCAACTACTTCCTGATTTCTAAACACCAGGGTGTTATCAAATTCATCAAGGAGAATGATACTATCTGTATGTACGTTTCCTGAAAGTATCTCCTTTGAAAGCTTGTTCAATACCTCCCGTTGCACAACCCTTTTTACCGGCCGGGCTCCGTACTGCGGATCAAAACCTTTTTCAGCAAGGAAATTAATTGCTTCCTCGGTTGCATCAAGTACAATTCCCTGTTTGGCCAGCATTTTTCTCACCCCTTTAAGTTGTAATCCTACAATTTCCCTGATATCTTTTTGAGATAGTGGAGTAAACATTACAATATCATCTATCCTGTTTATAAACTCGGGCCTTACAGATTGTTTAAGCAACCCAAGAACTTCCAGTTTTGCGCTTTCCATCGCGGTATCCATATCCTTAACAGCTTCAAATTTCTCCTGAATAATATGGCTTCCCATATTGGAGGTCATTATAATGATTGTGTTCTTGAAATCGGCTAGCCTTCCTTTGTTATCTGTAAGCCTTCCTTCATCCAACACCTGTAAAAGAATATTGAAAGTGTCCGGGTGGGCTTTCTCAATTTCATCCAGCAGGATCACAGAATATGGTTTTCTACGCACAGCCTCTGTCAATTGGCCACCTTCATCATAACCTACATATCCCGGAGGTGCTCCCACAAGACGGCTTACCGCATGGCGCTCCTGGTACTCGCTCATATCAATTCTGGTCATGGAAGATTCATCATCAAAAAGATATTCTGCAAGGGCTTTGGCCAATTCGGTTTTTCCCACCCCGGTTGTTCCAAGGAACAGGAATGTACCTATTGGTTTCTTTTGGTCCTGCAGTCCCGCCCGGCTTCTCCTTACTGCATCGCTCACGGCAATGATCGCTTCTTCCTGGCCAACTACTCTCTTATGTAAATGATCTTCAAGTTTTAAAAGTTTATCGCGTTCGCTCTGAAGCATTTTAGTCACCGGTACCCCGGTCCATTTTGCTACAACTTCTGCTATATCTTCATAGGTTACTTCTTCCTTAATAAGGGTATGGCTATCTTCATTCTCATCAAGTTGTTTTTGTAACTGCTCCAGTTGTTCCTGGGCTTCCTTGATCTTTCCATAGCGAATCTCTGCTACCTTCCCGTAATCTCCTTCGCGCTCGGCTCTTTCGGCCTCGAGTTTAAATTGTTCAATATTGGATTTGGCAGTTTGAATAGAGTCTACTGCTCCTTTTTCATTCATCCAACGTGCATTGAGCTCGTTTCGTTCTTCTTTGAGATTGGCCAGGTCGCTTTGCAGGGATTTTAATTTTACTTCATCGTTTTCCCTTTTAATGGCTTCAATTTCAATTTCGAGTTGGGTAACCTTGCGGTCCAAAACATCAAGTTCTTCCGGTTTGGAATTGATTTCCATTCTTAATTTTGACGCTGCTTCATCCATAAGGTCAATTGCCTTATCGGGTAGGAACCTGTTTGTAATGTAGCGTTGTGATAGCTCTACGGCAGCTATAATAGCTTCATCCTTGATCCTTACTTTGTGGTGAGTTTCATATTTTTCCTTTATTCCCCGCAGGATGGAGATAGCACTCTCTGTATCGGGTTCATCAACCATCACCTTCTGGAAGCGGCGTTCAAGGGCTTTATCTTTCTCAAAATACTTTTGATATTCATCAAGGGTTGTGGCACCTATCGCCCGCAATTCTCCCCGGGCAAGGGCAGGTTTTAGAATGTTAGCCGCGTCCATGGCTCCCTGGCCACCACCGGCACCCACCAGGGTATGGATCTCATCAATGAAAAGGACAATATTACCTTCACTGGTGGTAACTTCTTTAACAACAGCTTTCAGCCGCTCTTCAAATTCCCCTTTATATTTTGCGCCGGCGATCAGGGCACCCATATCCAGGGAGAAAATTTGTTTGTCCTTTAAGTTTTCAGGGATATCCCCTGCAATGATCCTATGAGCCAAACCTTCAGCAATTGCGGTTTTCCCAACTCCCGGTTCTCCTACAAGCATAGGGTTGTTCTTAGTTCTTCGGGAAAGAATTTGCAGGACCCTTCTTATTTCTTCATCTCTTCCAATAACCGGATCCAGCTTTCCTTCCTCGGCCATCTTATTGAGGTTCTTTGCATATTTGTTCAGGGATTGATAGGTTTCTTCAGCACTTTGAGACGTCACGCGTTCCCCTTTTCTTAATTCATCTACGGCCGATAATAAATTCTTATCGGTTGCTCCCTGATCTTTTAGAATTTGTGCGATCTTACTGGTTGACCTAAAGATGGCGATGATAAGATGTTCTATTGAAACATATTCATCATTCATCTTTTTTGCAATCGAGCTTGCTTCATTCACGGTCCTGGAGGCTTCCCGCGAGAGCATTATTTCACCGCCGCTCACTTTAGGAAAGCTTTGCAGGGTATTATCCAGTATCTGGTTGAAGAGATTAAGATTAATGTTGAGTTTTTTTAGAAGGAACGGAGCAACATTTTCATCAACCATTGAGATCGCTTTGAAGATGTGCTCATTTTCTATTTGCTGGTGACCTAATTCCTGGGCGAGTTGCTGCGCCTGCTGGATGGCCTCCTGGGATTTTATAGTAAAGTTATTGAAATTCATAAAGCGTTATTTTTTGATTTATGATGGCAAAGCATATACCACCCCATAAGGGCAGTCAAAATGTCTGATAAAGTGGGGTTTAAGGCGACAGAATGTCGGGCAAATATTATTGCTTACCTTAAAGATAAGAAGAAATTTTCCCTGTTTGTCTAAATTTTAATAATTTGATGGGGAGGTATTTTATAAGGAAGAATTATTTTTACCATTAAACAAAAACAATAATGATGGGATTTTTTGATAAGATTTTTAAAAGCGGGGATGATATTGCAAAAGAGGAGATTAAAAGAGTGCCCTGGACAGACCTAAGTGATATGGAAACCCTTGACGAGATTGTTAAGAATTCCTATGTTTTGCCGGTTGCGGTCTTTAAACATTCTACCCGCTGCGGGATAAGCAATATGGTTTTAAGGCAATTTGAAAAAGAGTATACCATTGAGGAAGGGAAGGTGAAATTGTATTTTCTGGATCTTTTGGCTTATCGTGACATCTCAAATAAGGTAGCATCAAAATTCAATGTTCCGCATCAAAGTCCGCAATTAATAATAATCAAAGAGGGCAAAGTTGTGTACGACGGGTCTCATAGCTCGATCAAAGCAGGTACTTTAAAAGGACATGTGGAAACGGTTTAAGATCCTTAATTTTTCTGTTTAAATAAATTTAATATTTGGTGTTAATTAATGCTAATCTCAAATCTAAAATTTGAGAAGTATTTTAAATTGGTATTTCAATTTATTAACCATTTAAAATATTAGTATTATGGAAAATCAACAGAATCGTGACCAAAACCGCCAACAGGAAAACCAGAGAAACCCTCAGGACGAGCAAAGAAGACAACAAGCCCAGGGACAACACCAGGGAGAGGGAAGAGAACAACATAAGGACTGGGATAAGGAGCAAAGAGGTGGGCAACACGCCCAGGGGCAACACCACGAAGAGGGAAGAGAAAAGAACAAGAATTGGGATCAGGAACAAAGAAACCAGCAGGCCAGTCCCCGGGATTATAAGGAAACAACAGAAAGCCGCAGTCGCGAAGGACAAGATAGCGATACGGAAAGTCAAAGACAGCAAAGAGACGAGCAAAACCGTAGAAATGAGGATGAGAGAAGAAGTTAGTTAGTTTTGTAAATCTCTTTAAAAGGAAAAGCCACAAGTCGAAACTTGTGGCTTTTTCATTAAAGGTTTATTTCCCTATTTTTTCTTCGGTTGAAAAACCGGCAATAGTTTTGTTTTGACTTCACCAAAACCAATTCTTCTTCCCTGGCTTTCGCAATACCCGCGCATAATTACCGTATCATTATCTTCAACAAATTTGCGCTGGGTTCCATCTTTTAAAGTGATGGGTTTTTCTCCTTTCCAGGATAATTCCAGCATTGATCCATAAGAATCTGGGGTTGGCCCTGAAATAGTACCAGATCCCATCATATCCCCTGAATTTACCGGACAACCATTAATGGTGTGATGCGCCAGCTGCTGACTCATATTCCAGTACATATATTTAAAGTTGGAGCGGGCAAGTGTGGTTTCTTCGCCACCCTCGGGTTGAAGACTTACTTCCAGTTTAATATCAAAACTTTTCTTTCCTTTTGATCTAAGGTAAGGTAAAAGGGGTTTTTCGGGTTTGGGACTTTCAGTCCTGAAAGGTTCCAGGGCATCAAGGGTTACAATCCATGGAGAAACAGAAGAGGCAAAATTCTTGGCAAGGAATGGCCCCAGGGGTACATATTCCCATTTTTGAATATCACGCGCACTCCAGTCATTGAATAATACAAGACCAAAAATATAATCTTCGGCTTCTTCAATAGGAATTGGTTCCCCCAATGCATTGGCATCTGTAGTGATAAAAGCCATTTCCAGTTCAAAATCTATAAGTTTTGAGGGTCCAAAAACAGGCTCGGTTGCACCATTTGGTAAAGTTTGTCCCTGTGGCCTGTAAACCGGAATTCCGCTGGGTATAATTGAAGAACTTCGGCCGTGGTATCCTACAGGAATGTGAAGCCAGTTAGGCAACAAGGCATTTTCAGGATCGCGAAACATAGTACCCACATTGGTAGCGTGTTCCTTACTCGAATAAAAATCTGTATAATCTCCTACCTGTACAGGAAGTTGCATTTCAATTTCATCAAGAGTGAAAAGAACAATAGTTTTATGATCTTCGTTCTCCTTGAGTTTGGTATTGTTTATATCAAAGATGTCCGCAATCCTGTTTCTTACCAGTCTCCAGGTCTTTTTACCGTCTGATATAAAATCGTTCAATGAATCCTGAAGGAATATATCATCGGTTAAGGGAATTCCGTCAAAATAACCCAGTTGGTGTAAGGCACCAAGATCAATTGCATAATCTCCAATTCTTGTTCCTATGGTAATAATATCATCCCGGGTCAAAAACACCCCAAAAGGGATATTCTGGATGGGGAAATCTGTATTTTCAGGGATTTCCAGCCAGGTTTTTCTCTTGGGATCATTTGCTGTAATAGACATAAATTTTTTGTTTTATTCTTAATTGTATTCCATTCAAATATATTATTTTCCCACTATTAACCGAATGTAATTATTACTTTTGATGAATATTTAACGTAAAAAAATGTAATGCAAAGAGATACGGAAATTTTTGATCTTATAAAGGAAGAAGAAAACCGTCAAATGAACGGTTTGGAATTAATAGCCAGTGAAAATTTTGTAAGCAAAAACGTGCTTGAAGCTGCAGGTTCTGTTCTTACTAATAAATATGCTGAAGGTTACCCCGGGAAGCGTTATTATGGCGGCTGTGAAGTGGTAGATAAGGTAGAAAATCTTGCCATAGACCGGCTGAAAGAACTCTTTAATGCCGAATATGCCAATGTGCAACCTCATTCAGGTTCCCAGGCAAATACGGCAGTTTTTCATGCCTGCCTGCAGCCGGGAGATAAATTCCTGGGATTTGACCTGTCACATGGAGGTCATTTAACCCACGGGTCCCCGGTGAATTTTTCAGGAAGATTATATGAGCCTGTATTTTACGGGGTAGATAAAGAAACCGGATTGATAGATTATGATGCGGTGGCAGAAATTGCTGAAAGAGAAAAACCCAAAATGATCATTGCGGGTGCATCAGCCTATTCAAGAGAAATAGATTATAAAAGATTCCGCGAGATAGCCGACAGTATTGGTGCGATCTTATTTGCAGATATTGCCCATCCCGCAGGTCTTATCGCCAAGGGTTTAATTGGAGATCCTTTACCGCATTGTCATGTTGTTACTTCTACAACCCATAAAACCCTTCGAGGGCCAAGAGGTGGTATAATTATGATGGGCAAGGACTTTGAGAATCCATTTGGCCAAAAATTAAAGAACGGAAGTTTGAAAATGATGTCGGCAATGTTGGATAGTGCTGTTTTCCCGGGAAATCAGGGTGGCCCATTGGAACACATCATAGCTGCAAAAGCAGTTGCATTTGGCGAAGCTCTTACAGATGAATTTCTTTATTATATGGTACAGGTGAAGAAAAATGCCAAGGCCCTTGCTGCCGCGTTTATGGATAAGGATTACCAGGTGATCTCCGGCGGAACAGATAATCATATGATGCTTATTGACCTTCGCAACAAGAACATTACCGGCAAACAAGCCGAAGAAGCCCTTGGGAAAGCAGATATTACTGTAAATAAGAATATGGTTCCTTTTGACGATAAATCCCCATTTGTTACCTCAGGAATACGCGTGGGAACTCCCGCCGTGACTACCCGGGGCCTCAAGGAAGAAGATATGGCAAAAATTGTTGACCTTATTGATACAGTAATTACCAATTTTGAAGATGATAATAAACTATCAGAAGTAAATAAAAAAGTTCTTGAATTAATGAAGGGAAGACCCCTATTCACAAATTAGAAAACAGGAAACTTAAATACGTAAAAGGAGTATTGTTTTTAAAACAGTACTCCTTTTTAATTTTAAATTATTTTAAAGCTGGGAGGAACCTTTATGAAAAAACACATTTTTTTTATAGCGTTATTTTTTTTCTATTCCCTGTTAAATGCACAAGATACCTGGGAAACCGGGTATGTAATACTCCAAGAACAAGATACCGTAACAGGTTTTATTTTAGAACGCACCGATGCCGAAATGGCTTATTTCATAAAATTTAAGGAGAAGTTGGTTCCAGAAGTTCAGGTTTTTAATGCAGGGGAAATTGCAGGTTTTGGTTTGATGAATGGAAGAAATTATGAGAGTCTCTCCTTTGTTGATGAGAATGGGAACAGGGCATACGTTTTTGCAAAAAACCTTGTGCGGGGAAAACTTGATCTTTTTACCTGGCGTCACCCGCAGCGGTTGCAACCCGATTTGTTTGTGGTGAATAGTACTACAGGGGAAAGTGTTTATTTAAAAAAGCCTGTCAAAAAAGAGATCACGGGAAAGGATGGAAAACGGTATAATCATCGGGATAAAAAATATAATAACAGCTTATCACTCATAAAGGGCGATCCTGCCTCTAAGCCTGATGACATAAGATTTTCAGAAAAGCTGATCCAGCGCGATATTGTTGATTATAACAATAATTTCATTAATGATTTCCCGCTAAAAATTCATGATGAACGCATTGAATATTCCTTTGATGTACTTGCCGGGGTGCCTGTACAATTTGCTACAGGTCTTTCCAATTATAGGGCAGCTCTTTATTTCAACAGGACCAAACCCGAACGCAGTACCGGGTATGTCATTACAAGAGGGATAATTTATAATCATCATGTGGTAGAACGAACCTTTCCTGCCGATTTCAGGAATGGTTCCATGAGTTATAAGGCCCAAATGCTCAACCTGGTCCCTTTTGCTATTAAATTCCAGGGAGGTTCAAAAATTCTTCAACCCTACGGATATGCAGGGGCAGGTGTTGCTATTCTAAAGGCAACAGATCTCCTGGTAAAAGATTTTCAGGAAAACGGAACAGATACGAATTATTATTTTCTCCCCACCCTGAACATTGGAGTAGGTGCCAGGCTTAAAATAGGCCCCACCTGGTTATTGGCTGAGATAACCCCTACCATCCAGGGCATATTTTTTAATACAGGGATCTCCTTTTAAAAATTGCCGGGCACTTCTTCAATAAATGTGTAAATTGTTTGAATGAAAAAGCCACTTCCAATTAAGGACCTTTCCTGGTCCCGAATATTTCCGGTATTCCTTTTTATTTTAGCCTTAAGTTGTGCACCTGTAGCGAAGGTTGATACCCAAAAACAATTATGGACCCCTTCTCCTGAAGATCTCTATGGGGAGTTATTTTTTGCGGTGCAGGCCGATACCTCTCTTTTTCCCGACAGCAAAACCTTTGTAGATGCCAGGCCCCTGGTTGAACCAGATTCAATATTGTCTCGTTATTCCCGGCTCACGTCAAATTCCACCGCAGCTTTGAGGATCTTTTTAAACGATAATTTTGAAATTCCTGCGGAAGAAATTACCTATCAATCAGATTCTGCAGCAATTGTGTACCACGTAAACAATCTTTGGGAAGTCCTTAAAAGACCTGCCGATGATATGACCCCGGGAACACTGTTACCTTTGCCAAATCCCTATATAGTGCCTGGCGGAAGGTTTCGCGAGATATATTACTGGGACAGTTATTTTACAATGTTGGGACTGGAGGAAGATGGAGAAACAGAAATTATTAGAAATATGGTAGATAATTTCTCCTATTTAATTGATACCTATGGTTTTATTCCAAACGGAAACAGATCCTATTACCTTAGCCGTTCCCAGCCTCCTTTCTATTCAAAGATGGTAGAGTTGCTTGCCGGAATAGAAGGGGAGCACGTATTTCCTGAATATCTCCCATTTCTTGAAAAGGAATATGATTTCTGGATGAAGGGCGTCAATGAAATTAGCTCTGGCAATAAGGCCGTGAGCAGGGTGGTCCAATTACCGGGCGGGGAGGTCCTTAACCGGTATTGGGATGAAAAAAACACCCCCAGACCCGAGAGTTACAGGGAAGATGTAAAAACAGCTAATGAGGCTTTAAAATTAAATCCGGAAAGATCGCGAGAAGAGATTTACAGGGATCTTAGGGCTGCAGCCGAATCGGGTTGGGATTTTTCAAGTCGCTGGCTTACAATGGAAAAAGATTCTACTTTCCACCTGGCTTCAATTCACACGACTCAAATAATTCCGGTAGATCTAAACTCACTCCTTTTTCATCTTGAAAAAACCATTGCAAAAGCCTGTAAAATTTCCGGAGATACCGCAATGGAAAATAAATTTATGGAGAGATCAATGGCTCGGAAACAAGCTATGAATAAATATCTTTGGAACGAAGAAGCAGGGTTTTATTCCGATTATAATTTTTATAACCAAAAATTTACTGAAGTTTTATCGCTGGCAGGTGTGTATCCTTTATTTTTTGAAATTTCAGATGAGGAAAGGGCGGGGGAAGTTTCCGCGACGGTTGAGAGCCTATTCCTAAAGCCGGGGGGAGTGGTTTCAACCCCTTTCAACACCGGACAACAATGGGATGCTCCAAATGGGTGGGCGCCGCTACAGTGGATCACGATAAAGGGATTAAAAAATTATGGTTTTGATTCTCTGGCCTCCCACATTACTAACAAGTGGTTACACCTTAATGAAGCGGTTTATAAAAGAACTTTTAAAATGCTTGAAAAATATAACGTTGAAGATCTTTCCAAAGAGAGTGGAGGTGGAGAGTATCCAACCCAGGATGGGTTTGGATGGACCAATGGGGTGTATTTAAAACTTTTGGGAGAAAAAAAGTTGGAAGAAAATTAAAGATTGAATCCAATGATTAAAAAGGAAAATTTAATTTTTTTGGTAGTGCTGCATATACTTTTGGTAACGGGTTGCAAGGAAAATAAAATGGAATTTAAGATAACCGAACATAGTGAACTAACCGGAATAGCTTCAGCCTCCGGTATTGAAGCAACCAAAGGCGGCATCTTTGTAATTGGAGATAACAGCCCGTACCTGTTTAGTTTAAATTTGAAAATGGAAATGGAGGAGAAAATTCTCTTGTTTTCCGGCAGCCAAAAACCCGACAGCTTGTTTGAAAAACTGGCTAAACCAGATTTGGAAGCACTCACCATTTCAGATGAAACCGGACAGCTTTTATATGCTTTCGGCTCCGGATCGAAATCACCGGAAAGGGATATTTTAATAGAGATAGATCTTCAGAACCCGGGAAAAGTAAAAGAATATCCTTTGAAAGAATTTTACCGGGAACTTCGATCCCAGGCCCAACTTCCACCTGAATTTTTAAATATAGAAGCTGCAGTAATTTTTCAGGATGAGCTCCTGTTATTCAATCGCGGGGAAAATCTTATTCTTAAGTATTCCTTATCAGCTTTTAAAAAATATTTGGATGGGCCCGGTCCAATTCCGAAGCCTCAAATTTTTAGAATTATTCTTCCCAATATAAAAGGGATAACGGCAGGCTTCTCGGGGGCTGCAATTAACCCGGGCAATGAAACCATAATTTTCACTGCAACGGTAGAAGATACCTCAAACTGGATAGATGATGGGGAAGTAATGGGAAGTTTTCTGGGAGTAATTCCCTTTAAGGAACTACAGGACCAATTCAGGCCGGAATGTGTTGCTATAGGAACAAAGGATAGGCATCTGCCAATTAAAGTTGAATCGGTAACGGTTTTACCTCCTTACACCAAAACTAAATCAAATTTAATCCTGGTAACCGATAGCGATGGGGGAGTCTCTGAATATTTAAGAGGTGAACTTACTTTTTAAGACGTAACCTATGAAAAATTAAAAAGGAAGGCATACGGCCTTCCCTTTAACTGTTATTTTTCCACTTTTAATTATTGTTGCCGGGATACCAGTTTAATAGTACCACTTCAATATTTTTATTTTTGGCATTCACCAGCTCCCTGAATTTTTCAACATCGGCAAGACCTTCCTGCCCCCGATAGTGATAAGGATACACCTTTTTGGGTGCAAATGCCAGTACACCATCGGACGCTTGTTCTACATCCATTGTATAAGGTAGATTCATGGGCACAAGGGCTATATCTATATCCTTTAAATTTCTCATTTCGGGAATGTCTTCGGTATCACCGGCAATATACAATCTGGTGCCATTCTTCTCCAGGACATAGCCATTTCCTCTCCCCTTAATATGTCTGGATTCAGGATCTTCCGGAAGATTATACATAGGGATGGCCTCAATATCAAAGCCCATGAATTCCTGGCTTTGACCATTGTTCAATACAACCAACTGGTTATGCATTTCCTGGGGAAGGGCGTCCTTTACAGCCTGGGGAACTATGATTTGAATATTCCCAAGCTCCAGTGCCTTCAAAGTCTTTGCGTCCATGTGGTCGCCATGAATATCAGATATCAGGATAAAGTCCGGTTTTTCCATTCCGCTGAAAGCCTCAGCTCCCCCGGTTGGATCTGTATAGAAGACAACATCTCCCCATTTGATCACCGAGGTGGCATGGGAGACCGGTGTGATCTCAATACTATCTGTATCCTTTTCTACTTTATCGGCTGCTTTGGCAACTGTACCTTTTTCAAGTTCAGCATCTTTGTTCTCGGTTTCATTTTTACAACCGGTAAGGAAAGTGCCCAGCACCACCATCATAACTAACTGTTTCATATGTAAATATTTATTATTTTTCAACTGTCATACCTGCCTGCGGGCAGGTGTAATTCGCATATCCCTGCCTGCCGGCAGGCAGGTTCATCGGTATTTGTATCGAGTTCTCCTTATGCGCATTTTATATGTAAATTTTTCTTTTTTTTATTGGGCATAAGTAATTCGCATATTCCCGCTTGCCGGTTCATTTTATATTTGCATCAAATTGCGGTGATGCTCATATCATAAATGATTATTTATTTAAAGTTACATAACCAATTAAAAAAGCGGGAATCTTTGGGAAATGTTTATGAAAGGTCTAACTTCATTTTGATATCTCCCCGCGAATAAGGATTGTTTTTTTCGATAGGAATCTCCTCAAAACCATATTTTTTATAGATGTAAATGGCATTTTCCAGTTTACGATTGGAATAAATAATAAGTTTTTTCCAGCCTTGATCCCGGGCATATTGAATGGTATGTTCCATTAACTTTTGTCCCAGTTGTTGTCCCTGGTATTGGGGGGTGACGGCCATTTTGGTAAGCTCAAAAACTCTGTCCTCCATTTTCATGAGGGCAACCGTGCCTATTATTTTAGTGCCATCTTTGATAAAGAAAATATTACCCCCAGGATCAAGAATATATTTTTCAGGTTTCCCCAGGACTTCCTCATCGTGGGGTTCTACCCAAAAATATTTATTTAGCCATGCAATATTCAGCTCTTTAAAATCATTTGCATATTCCGGCTTATAGGAGATGATCTCAATATTCATTCGTTACCAAGTGTTTTTCGTGAACTTTGTTTCCAGGGGAGTTTTCCTTCAATTTCAATTTCCAGTGCAAAACTCAAAAATGTTCTTATTAATACAATTAACCCCAGATTTAAAATATTTTCAAAGCTTGCGTCGAAAACCACAGTAGCTATAATATCTGCCGCCACAAGGAATTCCAGCCCTAGTAAAATTGCCCTTCCCAATTCCTCTCTTACGATCTTGAATGACCGGAAATTTTTTCCTTGTTTTTTCAGAAGAAACCTTCCCAATGAGAGTAGAGCCCCGAAAAAGACTATTGAGATCCCAATTATTTCTATAACCTGGGAAACTATTTCAATAAGATAAGTAGTGGATTCATTCATTATCTTGTTTTTATAAAGTCAGTAATCATATAACTAAGCGCCTTTCCAACTTCTACTTCCGTGTTTGGAGTGGGCGCGGCTTCACAAATATGAAAATATTTTATGTTCTCCTCCTGGCTTGCAAGGGAAATGAAATTTCTCACCATAGTAAATGAGAAACCGCTGGGGGATTGAGCGCTGCTTGGAAATTTGCTTATGGCATCACAATCCAGTTCCAGGCCAAAATCCTCCTGGGCGGTAAAACTTAATTCCTCTTTAAAGGCTTTATTTATTTCTGCTGAAGATTTCAAGAGGAGGTGCTCAAATAAATGGTATTGGTCTGTCGCAGATGCATCCAGGCTTTTAAAAATATAATCGGGCGTATAATTCTGATGGATCCCGAAAATCCTGTATTTCCCGAGGTAATTTTCATTTCGGGCATAGGTAAATCCGTTTCCGCTATGGCGGTGATCCATTTTTCTTAGATCTGAATGCGCATCAATATTTATAACATTCAGGGGTTTATCTAAAGCGATGCTGGCCCCTTTTATATTTCCGTAGGCATTGTTGTGACCGCCCCCTATGATCACAGGGATCTTTCCGGCACTTATTATGTGAGTAACCACTGCCTGAACAACCTCATCTATCCCTTTTACAAGGTCTCCCAGTTTTGCGTTATAATTTGGATCATCCTCCCCAAAATTGGCGCTTTTCTCCATTGCTGTTCTACAGTCTACCTCTCCCAAAAGAATAACATTTGGCGGGTTGGTGTATTGATTGGCCTGTGTGTTGAGCAGGGCTTTTAAACAGGCTTTCCAGGCGAGGGCAGTGCCGGGTTTTCCCGAATTTGCCCGAACGCCTATATCCTCGGGGATCCCAAACAGAACGTATTGGGCTTTGCTGTTTTTGAGTTCCTCCATTCCCTTAACAAACAGCACTTTTTCCCCAAACTTAAATTCTCCGGGACGGGTGTTTATGAAGTTGGAGATGGAATTGAAATCGTATATTTTAAAACCTTCCATTATGCTATATTTTTACCGTTGATATAAATCTGGTCAATCGAGTTACCCCCAAAATTGTAAGGAAGGTAGGAGTAAGAGGGAATTTCTTTAGAGACCATAAAATTAGCCTGTTTTCCTATAGAAATACTTCCGTGGGTTTGGCTTAAGCCCATGGCATATGCTCCGTTAATAGTGGCAGCATTTATAGCTTCCTCTGGGGTCATATGCATTTTTATGCAAGCCAGGGACACCACCAGGTTCATATTTCCACTGGGTGCACTTCCCGGGTTAAAATCTGTCGCCAAGGCCAGGGGCAGGCCGGCATCTATGATCGCCCTTGCGGGAGTATAAGGAATACTAAGGAATAGGGAGCAACCCGGGAGTGCCACAGGCATAGTCCCACTATGTTGTAAGGCAGCAACATCCTCAGGCCTCATTATTTCCAAATGATCTACACTAAGCGCTTTGTGTTCAACCCCGGCCTGAACCCCACCTATTGCATTGAACTGGTTTACATGGATCTTTGGAATGAGACCTGCTTCACCTCCTGCTTCTAGCAGCCTGTGTGTATCTTCAACCGTGAAATATCCTTTCTCGCAGAAAATATCTATGAATGCAGCAAGTTTAAGGTTGGCAACTTCCGGCAGGATCTCGTTTATTACAAGGTCCATATAAGCATCCTTGTTATCCTTATATTCTTTTGGGAGCGCATGGGCTGCCAGAAATGTTGCTTTTACAGGAAGTTCAAAATCCTGTTCCAATCTTTTTATTACCCGCAGCATTTTTAATTCAGCTTCTTTTGTGAGTCCGTATCCAGATTTTATTTCAATCGCGCCGGTACCCAACTGCATCACTTCTTTAAGCCTTTTCGCCGATTGTTGGTAAAGTTCCTCTTCAGTAGTATCCTGCAGGGTTTTTGCGCTGTTCAATATTCCGCCGCCGCGTTTGGCTATTTCTTCATAGGTAAGACCGTTGATGCGATCAACAAATTCCTGTTCCCTGTTTCCGGCATAGACAAGATGGGTATGAGAGTCGCACCAGGTAGGTAATACAATCCTTCCGCTTAGATCTGCCTCCATATAGGCTTCTATTTTGGGAAGAGATTTCATTTCACCGTAGCCTGCTATTTTATCATTTTCAACCAGCAGCCAGGCATTTTTTATAGTGGGTAGAACATTCATTTCTTTCCCTGAAACCCTATCAACCGGCGTATCGCGTACCTGTACTAATTCCTGAATATTTGTAAAAAGTAATTTCATATGTAGATATTTATTGCTTTTTAACGGTCTTCCCTGCCTGCCGGGGACATGCAAATTGCATTGAGTTTCCGTTTTGCTCATTTCATAAGGTAAATATAAAAAGAAGCTCATAAATAAAGGGCTTTCAACATTTCAATTATAAAATAAGTTGATGATGGGATCGGTTTTATGTAAGGCCGGAGAAGGAAGGTTTTCTAATTATTCTTTTTACATTAGAGCCAAATTTAAAAACAGATCCCTTTATCAAATTATGGATACAACATCTTACGGAATAAATACGGTATGCACCCATGCCGGGGAGCTTGAGGATACACAGTTCAAAGGAGCTGTATCCCCACTTTATATGTCAACATCCTATGCCTTTGAAGATGTTGAGGTTAAACGGTATCCGCGGTATTTCAATACCCCAAACCAGGTAGCCCTGGCTAAGAAAATGTCCGCCCTGGAGCACGGGGAAGCGGCATTGATCTTTGGAAGCGGAATGGCAGCAGTAAGTACCGCACTCATGGCTTTTTTACATAAAGGAGATCACGTGGTTTTTCAAAATACCCTATACGGTGGCACCAGTAACCTGGTGGTGGAGGAATTCTCTAAATTCGGGATAGAATATTCTTTTACAAAAGACCTTTCTCCTGAAAGTTTTGAAGCCGAAATAAAAGAAAACACAAAGGTTATTTATATAGAAACCCCTTCCAACCCGTTGCTTACCATTACTGATATTAAAGCGGTTGCTGAAATTGCTAAAAAACACCACCTGGTGAGCATGATAGATAATACCTTTGCATCCCCTGTAAACCAGAATCCAATAGATTTTGGAATTGATGTGGTGATACATTCGGCTACCAAATATATGGGTGGGCACAGCGATATTCTTGCGGGCACGGTGATCTCTTCTACAGAGCATATGGATACAATTTTTCAGCTTGCAAAGAATTTTGGTGGGAGCCTGAGTGATTATACCGTTTGGATGCTGGAGCGAAGTATAAAAACCATGGGATTACGGGTAAAGGCCCAGAATAAAACCGCCAAAAAACTGGCAAAATATCTTGAAAAACATCCGGATATTGCAAGGGTATATTACCCCGGTCTCAAATCTCATCCCGATTATGAGCTGGCAAAATCCCAAATGAAAGGTTTCGGCGGAATGTTGTCTTTTGAGCTGAAGGATGAGTTGGATGCAAGCCTTTTTCAGAAGAAACTAAAACTTATAAAATCCAGCATGAGCCTTGCGGGGGTAGAATCAACAATTTTATCGCCAACGCTTACCTCACATTCGCTATTAACAGCTGAGGAGCGTGAAAAGCAGGGGATAAGGGATGGTTTGCTTCGATTCTCAGTGGGAATTGAGGAGAAGGAGGATCTTATAAACGATATTGAACAGGCATTAAATAGTATCAAGGGCTGAAATTCCGGAGGGAACCCCGGGAGTAAGGCTTATTAAAATTAGAATACAGACGCATGAAATTAGATATTTTGGCATTCGGGTCTCATCCCGATGATGTGGAACTCAGTTGCTCCGGCACTATTGCAAAGGAGGTAAGCAGAGGAAAAACCGCGGGAATCGTTGATCTTACCCGTGGGGAGCTTGGCACTCGTGGGACGGCAGAAACCCGTGACCGGGAAGCAGCAAAGGCTGCAACAATTCTTGGAGTGAGTATGAGGACCAACCTTAAATTCAGCGACGGGTTCTTTGAGAACAACAGGGAGCATCAAATGGAGATCATCAAGGTATTAAGGAAATATCAACCCGAAATTGTTTTTTGCAATGCTGTAGATGACCGGCATATTGACCACGGGCGGGGTGCTAAGCTTGTGAGGGATGCATGCTTTTTAAGCGGATTGATAAAAATTGAGACCACCTGGGAAGGAAAACGGCAGGATGCCTGGAGACCAAAGAATGTTTATCATTACATCCAGTGGAAAAATCTGGAACCGGATATTGTGGTAGACATCAGCGGATTTATGGATAAAAAGCTGGAATCTGTGCTTGCTTACAAAACCCAATTCTTTGATAAAAACAGCCTGGAACCAAATACACCTATCTCCAGTGACAACTTTTTAGATAGTATAACCTACCGCGCACGGGATTTAGGAAGGTTAATAGGAACAGACCACGCAGAAGGCTTTACCGTAGAGCGCTATCCTGCAGTGAATTCCATTTTTGACCTAATTTAATTTTATATTTTTCTTTGAAGAAATATAGAAATAATATACATTTGCATCCGCTAATAAATGGTGGTTGTAGCTCAGCTGGTTAGAGCGCCTGATTGTGGTTCAGGAGGTCGCCGGTTCGAACCCGGTCTTCCACCCTTTTTAAACTCCTTAGGAAACTAAGGAGTTTTTTTTTGGATACAGTCCTTCCTTGAGAACCGAGCAAGAAAACAAAAAAGATAGTATAAATTACAAGCGGGCAAGATCTTTAAATTAAAACGTGTAATGTTTCCCGCCGATCTCGCTGATTCTTTCCGCAGATCGCGCAGATCCCTACGAGAGTTGGAAGAATTCGTTGAAGGAAGCTAACTCCTCATAAACCATATTTAGGCCTTTCTATTTCAAACCACAACCCGGACCAAGCAACTTTTCCTGTCTATAGTCCACTTTTTAACCATACAACCTAGAACTGTTAACCGAGACCTTGAACCTTGAACTTTGAACTTTTTTAACCCACAACCGACAACTGACAACCGAGAACCGTTCTATGCCAACCAGGTTTTAAATTCCTTTACCCGTTCCCGGGCAACAATTATTTCTTCATCTGTAGCATGATGCAGTTTTATTTTTAGCCTCGAATTAGTATAAGCGATAATGTCCCTTATAGAATTTATATTGATGTAGAATTTGCGGTTTACCCGAAAAAAAGTATCGGGGGGGAGGTCATCTTCCAGCTGGTCCAAAGTTGTTTCCATTAAATAATTCCTGCCTTCAGATGTTAGGACATAGGTTCCTTTGTTCTCGCTGTAAAAACAACATATTTCACCAATGGGGATCATTTTAAGATGTTGGCCTACCTTAACGGTAAACCTTTTTTTATACTCCCGTTCCATTGGATGCACCAGGAGTTTTTTAATATCCTCGATATTGAGCTGCACAGATCCTGCATGACCACTTCCATAGGTATTCTTCAAGTTTCTGAACTTTTGCACCGCCAGCAATAATTCCTCTTCATCTATGGGTTTAAGAATGTAATCTATACTATTTAATTTAAAGGCCTGCAAGGCATATTCATCATACGCGGTTGTGAAAATGATCGCACTTTTTATCTCGCAATCCTCAAAAATTTCAAAAGACAGGCCATCACTTAATTGTATATCAAGAAAAATAACCTGAGGGTGCTCATTTTCCCGAAACCATATTTTAGCCTCTTCCACAGAATGCAAGGTATCCAGAACATCTACCTTCATGTTATTCAGCATACGTTTTAATCTACGTGCTGCAGGTTTTTCATCTTCAATTATAATAGCGGTCATATTTAATTTATTATGGTATAAAAATTCAATTGGAGTTTAAAAGGATCAATGCCATTATTCCCACTTTTCCATTTGCTTGCGGTCCTTCTCCATAAGTTCCCGTATCTTTTTTTCTTCCCATTTTTTTCCCAGGAAAAATCCGGGACCAAAAACACTTGCCCAATGCGCTGCCAAACCAATCCCCCAGAATAAGGCAGTGTAAAAATTTGATAGTTCAAGGTTCCAGTTTCCAAACCTTGTAAAGTCGCTGCTTGCAACAATTAGGAAAATATTTACTGCCAGGTATACCAGCAGGTGAACATAAAATCCTTTTATATCCTTAACGCGTTTCCTGGCAGCTTTGTACCCCGGATCTTCTTCAAAATTTTGTTCCATTAGTTCCATGTTTTATTTTTTTGTTTTTCTTTAGCCATTATTTCTGCGATCTTGCGTTCCTCCCAGTTTGACCCATATCCAAATACCGAGAATCCGTGTATTGTCAAACCTAGTCCCCATCCAAAAAGTGGAAACCAGAACCACTGGAAATGCCAGTACGTATAATAATTAATAAATATGAGAAAAGGAATAACTATGCAGTAGGAAATAAGATTCCCGTAAAATTCCTTTATATCTTTAACCCTTTCTTTGGCCTTATAATAGGCGTTGTTTTCTGATGTTACCAGTGTTTCCATAGCTGAAATTTTTTGTGTTAGTACAGGTAGTTTTACCTGAAATTTATCTGAATTTTGATCTATGACCACCTTGCGGTTGGTCACGATATGATATCTGTTTATAATGTTCGCCAGGCCAACTCCCCGGCGGGGATTAAGTACTTCTTTTTTTTGAAAATTGTTTTCCACCACCAGGTAATTCCCTTCTTCATAAATTCGAATACGCAGGGGTTTGGATTCGCTTACAGTATTGTGTTTAATCGCATTCTCCAGCAATAACTGCAGCGAAAGGGGCACAACCCTGGCTTCGGGATTTACGAGGGTTTTTGGAACCTCGTAGAACAAACTATTCTCAAATCTCATGCTCAACAGATCCATGTAGGTGCGCGCAAATGCGAGTTCCTCTTCCACGCTTACAAGTTCCTTATCTTTTTGCTCCAGCACATACCGGTAGATCCTGGAAAGGGAAGTAGTGAATTTTTGTGCATTTTCAGGATTTTCCTCTATAAGGGAGCTAAGAACATTTAAACTGTTGAAAAGGAAATGAGGATCTATCTGGTTCTTTAAACTTTCAAATTTTGCTGAAGCCGTGCCTGCTATGACCTGTTGTTCTTTAACTTTTTTCTCCTGAAGTTCCTTATAATAATATAAAGCGTGAAAGAAAAGGGTAATAACAAGTGTGGCCAGCAAGGCCGAAAAATAGAATAGGGTATTTTCTGAATTCAAAAATTCATTATAAGTATATTTTTGGAGAACCACCTTGTGAATTATACGAACTATAAACAAGGTGATAAGCGTTAAAAATACCGAGCCCAATAAACCGATAGTAAATTTAAATTTTTTGAATTTTTGCCAGTTGACCCGGTGGTTGATGACATTAAAAAAATACCCATTTACGAAGGTCAAAGGAACACTATACATTATATAAATGCCAAGTTCCTTCAAAAGATCCATATTAAAAACCATCGTACCTTCTGCGATGACCGAAAATACTACAGCAATAAGGAATAGGATAGATCCTATTAATATCCCGGTAATAAATATTTTCAAATTGCCTTTCATAATAGGATAGAAGTAAAAGATTACTTACAGCTTTTCAATGTTTCCTCTGCCTGTTTCTTTCCCCAGTTTGGGTGAAATGGGGATACGGGCTTAAAGTTATTGAAAAGTTCCAAGGATTTTTCAATCCGGTTACAAATAGGTTGTGTATTCGTACCAAAAAATTGTGCTGTACCCATTTCAAACTGTGCCGTGCTGTAAACTAACCTTGGATTGTTTGGGTCAATTCTTTCAGCTTTTTTGTACAATTCCATTACAGCAGGAGAAAGCGTTTGCCCATAGGACATAGGATCAGATGCGATCTTCGCTGTATGTATCATTGCCTGCAAAACCAATAATTCAACATTTTCAGGGTTTTTCAACATTTCAATTGAAACTGAGGTTTGGGCTTTATCCAATAAGGAGTTAAGCTTTGTGTGATCTTTGGTTTTAAAAGCTTCGGTAGTATTGATCAGGGCTACATAGTAATTTGGTAACCAGTTATTTTGATCAACCTGGGCGATGCGCTCAAATTGGGCAGAAGCCTCCTGGTTTTTCCCTTCCTCCCATAACCGGAAAGCCTCACCCATGCTTTGCTCATAGTTCCCCTGGGCCTGAAGTAGAAAACTTGATAAACTTAAAATCAGAATAATAATTACTTTTTCCATTGTTCTTTATTTTAGTGATTAATTATGATACAAATATTAGATTATTGAATCCTTCTCAAAAGTTGTTCTTACCCATCTGTAGAAAATCAAGGATGAATTGTAATGTTTGATGATTTAAAGATTTTCCAATTGGTTCTTATTCTTATTGGAATTAATTGTCCAGAAAAGACCAACAAAAAAGAACCGGTCTGCGGCAGGAATAATAGCTCTTTCAGAATAAAAACCTGAAGGCTCTGGATTGGACGAGTACTCATACCCAAAAATATTTTTAGTACCTAAAACATTTGAAATAGAGAAATACAGGATCTTTTGTTTGCTTATCAAGTAAGCCCAATTAAAATTCAGACTATTATAATTCTGTGTTTTGCCATTCATAAATAATATTTCATTTGGATTATTATAAGGCCTGCCTGAACCATAGCTATAACTAAAACCCACTTGAGATCTAAGGCTCGTAATAAAGTATTTTGTTACCAGGGAGGCAGTATGGGAAGCAACGAAACCAGGTGTAGCCGCTACAGGAAAATTTTGGTAGTTCCGTTGTGTGTCTATAAAGGAATAGGATAGCCAATATTCCAGGTTTTTAAAAGAACTTCCATCTCTCCAAAACACATCCAGTCCTCGCGCAAATCCATATCCTGAATTGGAAAACCGGGAGTTGTACACTGGTTGGGGGGTATCGTATTTTAAAAGATCATTATACTCTTTATAATAAGCCTCCACCCGGAATAATATTCTTTCTTTATTATATTGATAATTAAGGATGAAATGGGAAGCTTTTTCGACTGAAATTTCTTCTGTATATTTTAAATAATCCTGGCCCGGTGACTGACTGAAATTTCCAAAAGCAGCAGAAAATTGGGAGGTCTTACTTGTTTTATAGGCAAGGGATATGCGGGGAGAAATAGAATTTTCCTCGAGCAACCGGTCATATGTGGCTCTTACTCCCACTTTGGCAGCAAAATTTTTGGAGAAGAGGATATCGGCTTCGGTAAATACAGCTGCGATGGGTGCCGTGAATTTTCCGGAAAACAGAGAATGATGAAGATTGTTAATATCCTCCATAAAATGGGTATGGAAATATTCGGCTCCTGCTATTAATTTAATTCCGGGAGAAAATCTTTTGCTTATTGTTGTTTTAAGATGTGTTGCATTTTCTGTGTTTTGTAATCCAATTTGGTCCTGTGAAATATTGTTATTGCTATACCCCTGACTTAACCCGCCAAAGAATTCCCAATTGTTAGCCAGGCTATGCCTATAGGTGGTATTCAAATATAAATTTTTGTTTTTAAGATGAAGGGGTGTAGGCTCACTTTCATTGAAATTTTCCCTGTTCAGTTTAAAATTGGTAGCTTCATAAGCTCCATAAATTTTTAATAAGCCGGAGCCGGTTTGCTGCTGGTAGATCACTTCGCCTGAAAGGGATTCAAAAGGTTTTTCCCATTCCAGGTTTTGAGGGGCCAGTTTGTGGTAGGGACTCAGGTTGATGTAAGAAGAATTCAAACTTAAGGAACTCTTTTCCCATTTTTGAGTATGGCCAACCACCAGCCCAAGGCTCATAAGGGATATTTCAGTATTGTTTTCAACGGCCACATCGCTTGTATTAAGCAAAAGAACGGAAGAAAGTGCTTCCCCGTATTCGGCGCTGAAGCCGCCCGTAGAAAACATTATTCCGCTGAAGAGAAAAGGAGAGAACCTCCCTCTTGCAGGAACATTTTGCACAGAAGCGCTATACGGTTGAGCTACTCTTATCCCGTCTACAAAAGTCCTGGTTTCACCCGCATCTCCTCCGCGAACAAAAAGCCGACCATTTTCCCCAACAATTTGAGTTCCGGGCAGTGTTTGCAGCGCTGCTACAATGTCTCCCACACTGCCTGCGGTGGTAACAATATCCAGGGGCTTTAATACCGAAACCCTTGCTTTTTCTCCTGCCTGGAAATTTCCTGCTGTAATTACCACCGCATCCAGTGAATTAAGGTCTTCCTTTAAACTTATTGTCAAATTTGAAAATCCGGTAACATCTTCTGTGATTTTTTTTGTCTGGAAAGACAAATAGGAGATTACCAGAGTTTGGGAGTCCCGGGCAGAGGTGATAAATGAAAAAGTGCCATTCTCTTCTGTTATTGCACCTTCATAGGAACCTTCAATAAATACATTAGCGCCCGGTATTACATTTCCCTTTTGATCTTTAACTATTCCGGAAATGATTGTTTGACAGTGAAGGTTTAGGGAAAACCCCAAAAGGATAATAATGGTAATAACCGTGGTTTTCATTTGTTTCTTTATTGCTGAAACAAATGTGAGGACAGAAGAATTAAAAAAATAAATTTACTTTCTCAACTGTAAAAATTGAAGGATGAATTGTGGAGGATTTTAATTTAGGGGATCATAAAACATTTTTCCCATCCTTCTTCTGTCTTTTTGAAAATGGCGCGAAGACGGTTGGGCTCCATACGAAGTTTTAAATATTCTATAATTTCGGGTTTAAATTCCAGGAGGGCAAAATTCAAATCCTCGGTTCTTTTAACCTCCAGGGGATTTTTTATGACCTTCCCGGGAGCGTATTGGGTGTTGTAATCATTAAGCGACCGTCCTTCAATCTTTAACCGGTGATCATCCCACAATTTTCCCTGGGTATGAATTATAACAGTACCGCTTATAAATATTTGTAATTGCAAAAGAGGATTATAAAAAAGCACACTGGCTTTAGGATCATTATAAAGCTGATCGATTTTTGCCGATCTTGAATCTGTATAGAATAACAGGTTTTGTTGAGAGGTGAGTTTCCTGAAATTTACTGTGCGTTGTTTTATCCTGCCATCTAAATCTTTTGTAGCCAGACTGCATAGCTGGAAGGGGTGGTCCTGGGTTTCAGGGGCCTGTTCCAGTTCTCTCCAGGTCTCATTAAACAGATCGGCAATCATTAACATGGGATGGGAATTTTAGTATATAAACGGTGTATCCATAAATTTAATGAAAAATTTGGAAATGGTGATTAATCCACCTCATATTCAAGCCGCATTGTGATAGAGGCAGTTTTCTTTTTATCCTGGGTGTTATAAGCACCGCTCCAACTGTAATCTTCGCCACTGTTTTGCCCGGTGATCTGGAAAACTCCCATGGCAGCGCTGTTGAGGTCGCCTAATTTTTCACCGCTGTTCTCGGCGATCTTTTCAGCGCGAAGCCTGGCATCTTCTGTTGCTTTGGAGATCATTTCTATCTTAAGATCTGCTATTTTTGTATAGTAATATCGTGGGGGAGATGAATTGAATTGGACCCCAAGATTTAATAATTCGGTTATTTCCCGGGACACATTTTCTATCAATTCAACATCTTCAGATTCTATTTTAACCGATTGGATCAATTCATACCCCTTAAAGATACTTCCTACGTAATTGCCATTTTGGTATTGGTTGTCCCGTTGCTCGATCGTTTGGACTGAATTAAAAACGAAATTCTCATCGCTTATGCCCTTATTTACAAGGTAGGTTCTTACCCTTTCCTTATCGGCATTCAGTTCCTCATAAGCTTGTTTTAAATTTGGGCTCATTCGGTTAAACTGGCCTTCCCAAACAATAAGATCTGAGGTGAAATTTTCACTTCCAGAACCTGTGACAGATATTACGCCTTTGGGCTGTGCCCTTTTCACGTAAGCATTTCCAAGAAAAAAGGCCGCGAGCACAATGGCTACAGCAAATATGATTGCGCTTAAATATTTCATAATGGTCTCTGTGATATTTAAAGGTATAAAATTAAAGAACCTCTAGGTCATTATTGTTTCAAATTCTTACTTTTGCCTATGCAAAAAAACGTACTTATTTTAGACTTCGGCTCCCAGTACACGCAATTAATTGCCAGGCGGGTAAGAGAGCTTAACATTTACTGTGAAATTCACCCTTACAATAAAGTTCCTCAGGATCTGTCTGGATTTAAGGCGGTTATCCTTTCCGGAAGTCCGTTCTCGGTAAGGGGAGAAGATGCTCCGCATCCCGATCTTTCCAATATCAGAAAAAAACTACCGGTTCTGGCCGTATGTTACGGCGCTCAATACCTTGCCCATTTTAACGGCGGTAAAGTTGAAGCTTCAGAAATAAGGGAATATGGAAGAGCCCATCTTTCCATTATCAAGGATGCTGAACCTCTGTTTGAGGACATCCATGAGAATTCCCAGGTTTGGATGAGCCATAGTGATACCATAAAAGAATTACCTACCAATAGTGTACGCCTTGCAAGCACTCCAGATGTGTTGAATGCTGCGTATAGGTTTGAAGGAGAGCAAACATTTGCTATACAGTTTCATCCTGAAGTATATCATACTACCGACGGGAAACAATTGCTGGAGAATTTCCTTGTTAAAATAGCTAAGGTCCCGCAAACCTGGACACCCGAAGCTTTTGTTGGAATGACAGTTTCCCAGTTAAAGCAGAGAATTGGTGATGATAAAGTTGTACTTGGCCTAAGTGGCGGGGTAGATTCTTCTGTTGCCGCCGTACTGCTTCATAAAGCGATAGGTACCAACCTCTATTGCATTTTTGTAAACAATGGCCTTTTAAGAAAAGGAGAATTTGAGAGCGTTCTTGACCAGTACAAGCACATGGGCCTAAACGTAAAGGGGGTAGATGCTTCGGCACGCTTCTTGGATGCCCTGGCTGGACTGGTTGATCCCGAGGAAAAAAGAAAAGCAATAGGGAATGCCTTTATTGAAGTTTTTGATCACGAGGCGCATCTAATTGAGGATGTGAAATATTTGGCTCAGGGAACTATTTATCCCGATGTTATTGAATCGGTCTCTGTAAACGGCGGACCTTCAGCAACAATTAAATCTCACCATAATGTTGGGGGATTGCCAGACTTTATGAAACTGGAAGTTGTTGAACCCTTAAGAATGCTGTTTAAAGATGAGGTAAGAAGGGTAGGGGCCGAGCTTGAAATTTCAGGAGAGATCCTTGGCAGGCATCCATTTCCCGGTCCCGGACTTGCAATTAGGATCCTGGGTGATGTTACCGCAGAAAAAGTGAGAATATTACAGGAAGTTGATGCAATATTTATCAACGGGCTCAAGGAATGGATGTTATATGATAAGGTTTGGCAGGCCGGTGCTATATTGTTACCGGTAAGTTCTGTAGGAGTAATGGGAGATGAAAGAACCTATGAGAAAGTTGTGGCTTTACGGGCTGTAGAATCTACAGATGGTATGACTGCCGACTGGGTGAATTTACCTTATGATTTCCTCCAAAAAACCTCGAATACTATAATAAATCGGGTTAAAGGCGTTAATAGAGTGGTATATGATATAAGTTCAAAACCACCGGCAACCATTGAATGGGAATAATAACCCCGAATAATTTACCTTGTTAATTGGCTTGTTGCCCATTAAATCGTTAAAATGATACAGATGAAGTTTATTATAGTTTTATGCTTGTTTTTTCAGGGTCTTTCTTTAACTGCCTACGCACAGGCCTACAAATACCACACGGTAGAACCGGAAGAAAATGTTTTCAGGATCGCCCAGAAATATGGCATAACCCCCGAAGCTATCTATAAATATAATCCAGATGCCCGCAATGGGGTTAATGTGGGTTCCAAACTGGTTATTCCTATTCAGGATGAAACCGGGAACGCTCCCGGGACACCTGCAGCACCACAGGCTGTTACTTTTATTGATCATAAAGTGCAACGCCAGGAAACTATTTACCGGTTATCCAAACAGTATGAAGTTAGCGAGGAAGACATCAGGCGATACAATAAACAGCTTTATTCAAAGGAACTTCAGCTTGGGGAAACCATAAAAATACCCGTTTTCGCTAAAACTCCGGTAGCGGTAAGGGAGCCCGGTGCAACACAATCACAGCCACGGCCACAGGCACCACGTCAAATCACCAATACAAGAGAACATATCATCCTTCCCAAGGAAACCAAATATGGAATTGCCCGCAAATACGGTATGACAGTTAAGGAACTTGAAAACCTTAACCCTACAGTAGATGTGCTTCAACCGGGAATAATGCTTAAAGTAGGCACCAATGTTCTGGATGAACCCGTAATTATTACCGGTGATGATTTTCAGTTTTATGAGGTACAGCCCCAGGAAACCCTGTTTGGATTGACCCAGCGTTTTCAAATAAGTCAGGATTCCCTTATTGCCTTAAACCCTGCCCTAAAAGATGGTCTTAAATTTGGAATGGTGCTCAAAGTGCCTACTAAAGATGCCGGCGGAAGAGAGCTTAAGGAAATAGATATTCCCGTGGTTGAAACCACTGCAAAAAGAAGTGCCGAGCTGAGCGATAATCTTAAAGATTTCAGTACTAAAAACCTTGTGGTTATGTTGCCTTTCAACACAGCCAAGGTTAAAAATGATAGTATTTCCAATTCCCGTCAGGTTTTACAGAATGACAGGGTTATGAGAATTTCACTTGATTTTTACAATGGGGTTTTGATGGCACTGGAAACTGCCAAAGAAATGGGAATTTCAACGAATTTAAAAGTATACGACACCCAGCAGCAACCAGGTACTGTTTCTTCAATAATTCAAAATAATAATTTCAACAATGTTCACGCAGTAATAGGCCCATTGTTTCAGGCAACTTCAGAGGAAGCCGCTTCCAGGTTATCTGGTTTAAAAATCCCGGTGATCTCACCTATCTCAAACAGGGAATTAAGAGGGATGCCTAACCTTTATCAGGCAAGGCCCAGCGATGATATGTTGACCGAAGCTATGATCAATTACCTGCGCGAAAATTCACAGGGAAAAAATGTTATTATAATAGCCGATAGTAAACACAGTGGGGTAAAGAGTAAATTAATGAATGCATTACCAAATGCCAGGTTGGTAAATCCCGGGGGGAATAATGTTTCCTCGGGGTCCATTTCTCCTTCATTAATGAGCGACAGGGAGAATTGGGTGATTCTTGAATCAGAGAGCGTTGCCCTGCTGGGAAGCGCAACTTCAGCTTTATACAGGCTTGCAAGAGGCAACAGGATCAAGCTTTTTACTACCAATAAGAATGCATCCTATGACAGCGATGTAATAATGAATGAACACCTTGGTAAACTTCAGTTCCATTATCCATCAGAATATAAGGAGTTTGATGAAACTGTAAGTGATAGGTTTATTGACAACTATAAATCCAAAAACGGAGTTATTCCAAATAAATACACGGTAAGGGGTTATGATCTTACGCTGGACATATTGCTTCGATTAGCAGCTATGTCAACCCTTGAAAGATCTGTACAGGAAAATATTGAAACAGAGTATGTTGAAAATAAATTCCTTTACAGGCCAAAACAAAATGGTGGTTTCTCAAACAATGCTGTTTATATAATGCATTTAAATGAGGACCTAACCCTAAGCGTAGCAAATTAAGTAAAATGACATCAAAAGTAGTATACCTTGGGGAGCTTAGAACAGCATGTGAACACTTGCAAAGCGGAAGCACCATAATTACCGATGCCCCCATGGATAATGAAGGAAAAGGGGAGGCGTTCTCGCCTACAGATACAGTCGCTACCGCCCTGGCATCCTGCATGTTCACTATTATGGGGATCAAAGCGAGGGATCATGGTTTTGATCTTAAAGATACCTATGCTGAAGTTAAAAAGACAATGGCTTCTGACCCCCGAAGAATTTCAAAGATTGAGATCAATTTCTTCCTGCGGACAGAATATTCAGAAAAGCACAGAAGCATTCTGGAACGTGCCGCAAATACCTGTCCCGTGATTTACAGTTTGCACCCGGAAATTGAGAAAGTAATTACCTTTTCGTATTAACCCACCTCCATGAAATTTTTCCTTTTCATAGCAATTCTTTTTTACGGAACCCACTTTTGGGCTCAGGAAGAGATCGATAAAATTTTCTGGGAGAAAGATGGACTTACCTGGGTGAATTTTGAAGCAGAGCCCGATGTAAGTTCCGCTTTTCATGCAAACACCAGCGCGGGATTGTCATATTCCTGGGGGTTAAGAAGCAGCAACGGAGTAATAGAACTGGAGTATGAGATAAAAAGCTATTTTAACAAAAAAGGATCCTGGGTAAAGAGCGGGTCAAAAAATGAGTATCTACTCAAACATGAGCAGGTACATTTTGATATTACCGAATTGCACGCACGAAAATTGCGTAAAAAGCTTTCAGAAATAAATGTAAATGCTTTTGGGAAGGAGCCCCGCGAGGTCCTGAATAATTATTATAAGGCTATAGAAAAGGAGCGCTCCCTTATGCAGCAAAAATACGATAGGGAAACCAACCACAGTTTGAATAAAAACACCCAGCTTAAGTGGCAGGAGTATGTTCAAAGAGAATTGAGCAAATACGAATCAACTTCCGTTTAATAGAAAGCCACTTCTCTTTTTGCAGTTTCAAATTCAGCGATCATATCCTTAACAATTTGGGCAGCAGGTTTAATGTTGTGAATAAGCCCTGCAATTTGACCTATTTCCAGTTCTCCTTCTACAAGATCGCCCTCAAACATTCCTTTTTTAGCACGAGCTCTTCCAAGTAATTGAATGAGATCTTCTTTTGAAGGATTGGTTTTATACAGCTGCTCAATATCCTCATAAAATTTATTTTTAAGGAGCCTCACGGGTGCAAGTTCTTTAAGGGTGAGAATAGTGTCCCCTTCGTGTGCCTCTACCACCATCTTTTTAAAATTGGTGTGAGAAGAAGCTTCTTCACTGGCCACAAATCTGGAGCCCACCTGTACAGCATCTGCACCCAAAACCATTGCGGCAAGCATTCCCCTGCCTGTGGCAATACCACCGGCAGCTATCAAAGGAATCTCCAGCTGCTCCTTCACCATTGGAATTAAAGTGAAGGTAGTTGTTTCATCACGGCCGTTATGTCCACCTGCTTCAAAACCTTCAGCCACCACTGCATCAACACCTGCTTCCTGGGATTTAATTGCAAATTTTACACTACTTACCACATGAACAACCTTTATTCCGTGGGATTGTAAATGAGAGGTCCAGGATTTTGGATTTCCCGCTGAGGTAAAAACTATTTTAACTCCTTCCTCAATAATTATCTCAATGAGTTTATCTATTTGTGGGTAAAGCATGGGAACATTTACCGCAAAAGGCTTTGAAGTTGCAAGTTTACATTTTTGAATATGTTCTCTTAAAACCTCAGGGTACATGGATCCTGCGCCTATAATTCCAAGTGCGCCTTCATTGCTTACAGCACTTGCAAGTCTCCAGCCGCTCGCCCAGATCATTCCTGCCTGAATTAACGGATATTTTATATCAAATAACTGCGTAATTCTGTTCGGCATAAATTATTGGTCTTAATTATTTATGAAATTACTCCAGATCCTATTAATTCTTCACCTTCATACCAGGCAACAAACTGCCCCTCTGTGATAGATGCCTGAGGCTCTTCAAAAACAATGTACATTCCATTCTCAACAGGATGCAGGGTAGCGTCCTGGAGGGGCTGGCGATATCGTATACGGGCTTTAACCTTTAATTCCTGGTAAGGATCCACTTTAAGGTCTGGCCGCACCCAGTGGACTTCCTCCTGTAAGATGAAAAGGGCTTTTCTGTAAAGGCCGGGATGATCTTTCCCCTGGCCTGTATAGATAACATTGGTATTCACATCGGTCTCAATCACAAAAAGAGGTTCAGGGGTTCCTCCTACAGCAAGCCCTTTGCGCTGGCCTTTTGTAAAATAATGGGCGCCCTGATGTTTACCTACTATTTTTCCATCTCCGGGATTGTAGGTATATTTTTTTGAGAGGTGATCCAGTTCTTCCTTTTTTGAACTGAATTGAGGGATTGTTTCTGAAAATAGTTCCCGGGCAGGATCTATTTCAACAATGACCCCTTCTTTAGGCTGAAGCTTTTGCTGAAGGAATTCAGGTAACCTCACTTTCCCAATGAAACAAAGTCCCTGGGAATCCTTCTTGTTGGCTGTAATAAGATTTTGTTGTGCGGCTATCTCTCTTACTTCCCATTTTTGCAATTCGCCAATTGGAAACAAGGTTTTTGATAATTGTTCCTGGGTTAACTGGCAAAGAAAGTAGGATTGATCTTTGTTTGCATCAGCACCCGAAAGTAATTGATATACGGTTTCCCCGTCTTTTTGAAATTCACCTTTCTGGCAGTAATGCCCGGTAGCCACATAGTCGGCTCCCAGGGAAAGGGCAATTTTCATAAAAACATCGAATTTAATCTCCCGGTTACAAAGCACATCGGGGTTCGGGGTTCGACCCATTTCATATTCCCGAAACATATAATCTACAATACGTTCCTTATATTCTTTACTTAGATCTACGGTTTGGAAAGGGATTCCCAATTTATCGGCTACCATAATAGCGTCGTTGCTGTCTTCCAACCATGGGCATTCCTGTGATATGGTTACAGAGTCATCATGCCAGTTCTTCATAAAAAGTCCAATGACTTCATAACCCTGCTGTTGCAATAAATATGCAGCTACACTTGAATCAACTCCTCCTGATAAACCTACTACTACTTTTTTCATCTTAATTTGCCTTCTGGCCCGATTAGCTCTTTTAAAACTGACTTGAACAGTCGCTAACCTGGCGGCAAAATTACGAAATAAAAAAAGGTGGCAAAAGCCACCTTTAGGTTATGATTGTTATTTTACTTTTCAAAAGTGAAAACCCCTGCCAAAGAAGTAAAGGTAAATTTGTTCGCGCTGCTGAAATTTACGGTTCCTTGCAGGTCACCCTCTATCATTGGAACTGTAATGGTGTAAATAGAATTACCCCTGTTGGACCAGGTTCCGGTAGATGATGTTGCTGCGCACTCGGCTTCGGTCAAATAAAAAGTTGACGCTAGTGTGTTATTGGCATTAAAAGTAATAGTTGATTCTTCATCTAAACAAAATTGTGCATTTAAAGGGGCAGATGCGTCAACAAGAATCCAGGTTCCCAAAACAGGGTCCGGTGTGTTGGATTCTCCATCATCATCGTTGCTACATGCAGTGAAAACAGCTAAACTTAAAAATAAAACAAGAAATTTTTTCATAGTAATAAAGGTTTGATTGGATTGTAAATCTAATTATTAAATTATATAACGTTGCTTTTTTTGATTTTCGTATAGCCTTGTATAATAAACAATTAACTATTGTCTAAATTTATTTAACAAAAGTTAAACAAAATTTAATCCAAACAAGGCTTACTTTTAAAATCAATATAAACCAAAACATAAAAAAAATGCTATTGATTTCTAATTTTAAAAAAATCGCTTTTGCAGGGATCCTGTCTTTAAGTTTGGTCGCTTGCAGCAGTGATGATGAAGGAGGGGATGTAATACAACCATCCAACACAATTGCTGACTTTGTGGAATCAAATCCCGATTATTCCAGTTTAAATGCGGCATTAATCGCTGCAAACTTAAAAACCACATTGGATGGCAATACAGAGTATACCGTCTTCGCGCCCAATAATGCGGCTTTCAACGCATTTTTGTCGGCCAATGGGTTTGCAAATCTTAGCGCGGTTCCTGTAGATGTATTAACCCAGGTGCTATTAAATCACGTACTACCGGGTAAAGTTATGGCAGCCGATCTTTCTACAGGTTATGTTGAAACAGCTTCAACAATGTCTCCGGGAGAAAACAATTTAAGTATGTACATCAATCTTGAAGATGGGGTGATGATCAATGGAGAAGCTGAAGTTACCGCAGCCAATGTTCCTGTAGATAATGGGGTAATTCACGCGGTGAATGCTGTGATAGGTTTACCCGATATCACAACATTCGCGCTTGCCGATCCTAATTTTGAAATTCTGGTAGCGGCCCTTACCCGTGAAGAAGATTTTCCTTTCGTAGGTATTCTTCAAACCCAGGAAGCTCCTGCTCCATTCACAGTTTTCGCACCAACCAACGATGCCTTTATTGATCTGTTAGCTGATCTTGAATTAGAAAGTCTTGATGATATCCCAGCAGACGTACTTGCAACTGTTTTGAGTTACCATGTTGTAGCAGGAGCCAATGTGAGAAGTGATGATATCACCAATGGAATGGAGGTTACCACTTTTGAAACGGGAACCTTTACTGTAAACACTACAGGGGGAGTAACTATTACCGATGAGCAAGACAGAGTTTCCAATATTGTTGCTGTAGATGTACAGGCAACAAACGGAGTGATACACGTTGTTGACCAGGTTTTATTACCTGAAATGGAATAATAAGTTGTTTTTTTGTTTAATGCAGGGAGCCCGTGTAAAATTACACGGGCTCCTTTTTATTTAATTAAATATAAAAATTACTTTTTACCTTTCTTCTGTTGTTGTTCTGCCTGCTCCATCATCTCCTGCATTTTTCTTGCAAACTTTCCTTGCTTCTTAGGCTTTTTCTTGTTCTCCTGTATCTTCGCGTGAATCTTATCCTCATCTATGATCGCATATTTGATCACCAGCATAATTCCAATGGTAATAAGGTTGGAAGTAAAGTAGTATAGAGATAATCCACTTGCGTAGTTATTAAAGAAAAATAACATTAAAAGGGGAGAGAGATACATGATGAACTTCATGTTTGGCATCCCGGGTTGTTGCTGTTGCATTGTTTGTCCCGTGGTCATCATCATATAAATGAAGATGGCGATGGAAGCTAAAATTGGGAACAAACTCACGTGATCTCCATAGAATGGAATGGTGAAAGGAAGTTCTGCAATCGTGTCATAACTTGAAAGATCATCTGCCCAAAGGAATCCTTTGTGCCTTAATTCAAATGCACTTGGGAAAAACTGGAACAGGGCATAGAAAACCGGGATCTGCATTAATGCAGGTAAACAACCGCTCATTGGGCTGGCACCGGCTTTACTGTACAGTTTCATGGTCTCCTGTTGCTTTTTCATAGGGTTATCCTTGAACTTCTCGTTCAGCTCTGTGATCTCAGGCCTTAGAACCTTCATCTTAGCCTGGGAGAGGTAGGATTTATATGTAACCGGAGAAAGCACAATACGCACCACAATGGTCATAACAATAATAGCGATACCATAGCTTGGTAAGAAACCACTTAAAAAGCTAAAGAAAGGAATGAACAGATATTTGTTTATCCATCCAAAAATTCCCCACCCTAAGGGCAGGACCTCGTCAAGGTTTCTGTCATAACCATTCAGGATCTTATAATCTGAAGGGCCATAGTACCAGTTCATATTGTAGTTCAACTCACCCCCTTTAAGAGCAAGTGGAAGGGTAGACGTAAATTCTTTTGTAAATACCGTATCTATTTCCTCATCCTGCACAAGATTTTTAGAAGTGAATTTTCCGCGTGCAAAAGGGGTATCGGTTAAAAGGATAGATGTAAAGAAATGCTGCTTATAAGCAACATAGGTAACATCTTCTTCTTCATCATCCGTTAAATCTCCCTGGCCCAGGTAGTCATCCTTTCCGCCGTCATATTCATAAATAAGTTCTGTATATCTGTTTTCATACGAGATGCTCTTGGCTTCACGGAGTGTTTTAAGTCGCCAGTCAAGGGTTATATCTCTTGAACTGTTGAATACCCTGCTTAATCCCTGGGAACGAATGCTGAAATCCAGCATATACTCTCCCGGTTTCAAGACATATCTATATTCAAGGAATTCGCTTTCCGAAACTTTCAGGGTCATGGAAAGAACCTGATTTTCCCCGCTTTTTGATAAGGAAGGTTCAAAATACAGGTTTTCTGTATCCAGTACCCTGCCATCTGTGGTAGTGAAATTCAGGTTGAAGGAGGCATTTCCATCCTTAATAAGATAAACGGGTAGAGAATCATATCTCTTGTATTGAACCATTCTGGCTTCAGAAATATAACCTCCTTTATTGTCTACTTTTAATTCCAGTAATCCGTTGGAAAGGGTTGTAGTATTATTGGTTGCCGAAGGCAGGGTAGCCGAATAACCAAAGGCACCAAGTTCGCTTTGTGCCCGGGCAATAGCTGTAGAATCTGGGGTTTGCGCATCTGCGGTCCTGGCCGGTGGAGGTGTGGTTGCAGGGGTTTCCTCTACCTGCTCTGTTGTTTGATCTCCCGGAACAGGGTCACCTTCAAATGAGTTGTTATACAACATCCAGATCAATATTGCTCCAATAAGGAAAAACCCAATGAGGGATTGTAAATCGAATTTCTTTTCTTCCATGTTTAAGATAAAATAAGCTAATGCGAGTAATATCGCCTACCGCGAAGGCGAGTCAAAAAAATGACCGTTTATTGATTTTGTGCCACATTGGCACTAATTTTTTCTTTTGAATAGGTAACTGCCGCTGCAATAAAGGCAATAAACAAAGGGTGAGGGGATGCAACTGTACTTTTGTATTCAGGGTGATACTGCACTCCAATAAACCACGGGTGATTTTCAAGTTCAATGATTTCTACAAGGCCGGTCTCCGGATTTATGCCAGAACTTTTTAATCCTGCAGCCTCAATTTCATTTTTATACTTATTATTATATTCATAACGGTGCCTGTGCCGTTCTTTTATTTGGGTGGTCTTGTAAATTTTATTTGCAAGGGAACCTTCTTTTAGTTCACATTTCCAGGATCCCAATCTCATTGATCCGCCCATATGGGTTATGGCTTTTTGCTCCTCCATGATATCGATAACGGGATGTTTGGTATGAGGATCCATTTCGGTTGAATTGGCATTTTTAAGGTTCAAGACATTTCTTGCAAATTCTATAACCGCCATTTGCATGCCCAGGCATATTCCAAGGAAAGGAATGTTGTGTTCCCGCGCATAACGTACCGCATCAATTTTACCTTCGATCCCACGTTCGCCAAATCCCGGAGCTACCAGAATCCCGTCTAGATGAGCGATCTTATTTTGAATAGTACTTTCATTTATAAATTCAGAATGTATGCTCTCCACATTTACTTTTACCTCATTTTCTGCTCCCGCGTGAATAAAAGATTCCAGAATAGATTTATAAGAATCCTGAAGTTCAACATATTTTCCTATAAGACCTATAGTTACTTCGTACTTTGGATTTTTATGCCTTTGAAGAAATTTGTTCCAGCCTTCCAGGTTGGGGATAGAATCTGTAGGTAGTCCTAATTTTTTCAAGACTACTGTATCCAGCCCTTCTTCCAGCATCATATTTGGTACATCGTAAATGGTAGAGGCATCAATAGACTGGATTACGGCTTCCTGTTTTACGTTACAAAAAATGGCAAGTTTCCGTCGAATATCATCAGACAGTTCATGTTCTGTCCTACACACAAGAACATCGGCTTTAATTCCGCTTTCCATCAATGTTTTTACACTATGCTGGGTGGGTTTTGTTTTAAGTTCTTTCGCAGCAGCAAGATATGGAACAAAAGTAAGGTGAATTACCAGGGCATTTTCATCTCCCAGTTCCCACTTTAATTGTCTCACTGCTTCTATATAGGGAAGTGATTCTATATCGCCTACGGTACCGCCAATCTCGGTGATAACCATATCATAATCTCCATTGCGGCCAAGCAGCTGGATGCGTTCCTTTATCTCATTGGTTATATGGGGCACCACCTGTACGGTTTTTCCAAGAAAATCTCCCCGGCGTTCTTTTTCTATAACGCTCTGGTAGATCCTTCCGGTGGTAACATTATTAGCCTGTGAGGTGTTAACGTTAAGAAAACGCTCATAATGGCCAAGATCAAGATCGGTTTCAGCGCCATCTTCGGTAACATAACATTCCCCGTGCTCATAAGGATTAAGGGTTCCCGGATCAACATTTATATATGGATCCAGCTTCTGAATAGTGGTTTTAAAACCACGAGCCTGTAATAATTTTGCCAGGGAAGCGGCGATAATTCCTTTTCCAAGAGAAGAAGAAACCCCACCCGTTACAAAAATATACTTGGTTTCGGCCATTTTAAAAGAGTTTATTGCGTTGTGATATTCAGGGCGCTAAATTACAAAGAAGAATATAAAAAATCCCTCTATTCTCCTGCTAATATTTCGGGTTAATAAGGGTGTGGTCACTGCCCGCTTCCCTTAATTTTTAGGGTATTTAAGCCGAATGTTGCGAAGGATCTGTTCCATCCCGTTAACCTTGATCTCTGTAACCTGCTTTAACTGGTCTCCCAATTTGCCTTCAGGAAATCCTTTTTGCCGATACCAGATCAGGTAATATTCAGGGATTTCAGAAAGATATAAATCCTTGTATTTGCCAAAATACATCTTGGCGTAAGCCAGTTCTATCAGCGCTTTATAGTCCGGTTTAATTTCCATTTCACAAAGGTAACGAGCCGGTTTGTTATTTCAGTTTTGAAAAGTTTAATTTTGCAGAATATATTGCTCAATGAAATATCATTATCAACTAAGGGTTTCTCCGGAAACCGCCGCAAAAAAGGACCTTCTCTTTAAGGAAGTCTCAAAGCATTCGGGAATAAGTGTATCTGCGATCACACATGTCGAGATCTTAAAGCGCTCTATTGATGCCAGGCAGAAGGAGGTGAAAGTAAACCTGCAGGTTGAAGTGTATGTGGCTGAAGCCTATAAGCCAGAAGATTTTTCATTACCCGAATACCGTGATGTTTCCACGCAGGAGGAGGTTATCATTATAGGAGCGGGGCCGGCGGGGTTGTTTGCTGCTTTGCGTTGCATTGAAGGCGGACTAAGACCTATTGTTATAGAGCGCGGAAAAGATGTGCGAAGCCGCAGGAGAGATCTAAAAGCCCTGAATATTGAGCATATTGTAAATGAAGATTCCAACTATTGTTTTGGAGAAGGTGGAGCGGGAACCTATAGCGATGGGAAATTATATACCCGGTCCAAAAAAAGGGGAGATGTTCAAAGGATACTCAATCTTTTCGTTGGATTTGGCGCAACCCGGGATATCCTCGTAGATGCCCACCCTCACATTGGCACCAATAAATTACCTGCAATTATTGCCAGCCTGCGTGAAAAGATCCTTGAGCACGGAGGTGTAGTACAATTTGAGACCCGGGTGACCGATATTCTTATAAAAAATGATGCGGTTGCCGGCATTCAAACCCAAAATGGCGACATAATCAATGCCCGAAATATTATCCTGGCCACGGGTCACTCGGCAAGAGATATCTTTGAAATGCTGGACAAAAAAGGGATAGAAATTGAAGCCAAACCTTTTGCTTTAGGGGTACGGGTTGAACACCCGCAGGAGTTAATAGATAAGATCCAGTATAAATGCGACCACAGGGGTGAATTTTTACCGCCTTCGCCATATAGTATTGTGAAACAAATAAACGGCAGGGGTATGTACTCCTTTTGTATGTGCCCCGGTGGCATTATTGCACCCTGTGCCACAAGCCCGGGCGAAGTGGTAACAAACGGCTGGTCACCCAGCCGGCGAGATCAACCTACAGCCAATTCCGGGATCGTGGTGGAGCTTCGTATGACCGATTTTGCCCAATACGGCAAATCTCCATTAGCGGGAATGAATTTTCAAAAAAGCATAGAGCAAAAATCCTGGGTTCTTGGAGGTAAGACACAACGGGTTCCGGCTCAAAAACTGGAGGATTTTGTAAAAGGAAAAATTTCAACCAACATTCCTGTAACTTCCTATAAACCCGGAGTAACCTCGGCCGATCTTACTGAGGTTTTCCCTGAGTTCATTCACCAGATCCTGAAAGCGGGATTTGTCGAGTTCGGCAAAACCATGAAAGGCTACCTTACCAATGAAGCCGTGATCCATGCGCCCGAGTCCCGTACTTCTTCCCCGGTAAGAATTCCGCGTGACCCCCGCACCCTGGAGCATATTCGCATTAAAGGACTTTTCCCCTGTGGGGAAGGAGCCGGATATGCAGGAGGAATTGTTTCCGCAGCCATAGATGGGGAGAAATGTGCTGAAAGCTGTATTCAAAAAATCAAGGACAGGGTTTAGTCTGGCTGCTTTAAAGGTTAAATTAATTGTAATTTGACAGGGATTGGGGAAGGTTTTTTTGACTTTTGTCTATATTAAGTCAAATCAATCAAATAGCTGGAGAATGGCAATTATAGGATCTTTGATCAAAGGAATAATCGATATAAGGGGTAAGATCGTTTCTGAACCTGAAGCAGAAGGAGCTCAACTTGAGGTGCTTAAAAAATTGCTCAATAAAGCCAAAGATACCTCCTTTGGAAAGCAGTACGGTTTTGAAGAAATTCTTGCAGCAGAGGATATTCCTGCAGCCTATGCCAGCCGCGTTCCTTATTTTGATTATAATAAGATCAATGAGCAATGGTGGTCCAAAATGCACGAAGGACAGGAGAATGTAACCTGGCCGGGGAAACCACCTTATTTCGCGTTAAGCTCGGGTACCACGGGAAAAACAAGTAAACGCATTCCTGTTACCGAAGAAATGGTGGAAGCCATCAGGCAAACAGGAATAAAACAAGTGGGCGCTCTCACCAATTTTGACCTGCCTTCAGATTTTTTTGAGAAAGAGATCATGATGCTGGGAAGTTCTACAGATCTTAAGGAAGAAGGAGATCATGAAGAAGGAGAAATAAGCGGAATATCTGCCAGTAATATCCCTTCCTGGTTCCGGGGATATTACAAACCCGGAGAGGATATCGCTCAAATTGAGGATTGGGATGAGCGGGTAAAGAGAATTGCTGAAAATGCTAAAAACTGGGATATAGGGGCTTTATCTGGCATCCCCTCATGGATAGAATTGATGCTGAAAGAAGTTATTTCCCATCACAAAGTATCCAATATTCACGAAGTATGGCCCAACCTACAGGTATATACTTCCGGCGGGGTTGCATTTGAGCCCTATGAAAAAAGTTTTAATGCCCTGCTTGCGCACCCTTTAACTGTTATAGATACGTATCTGGCTTCTGAAGGTTTTCTTGCCTATCAGCAACGGCCCGAGACTAATTCTATGAAACTTGTACTGGATAACGGGATCTATTTTGAATTTGTTCCTTTTAAAGCCAATTATGTAAATGAAGATGGATCTATAACTGAAGATGCACCGGTAATATCCATAGCAGAGGTTAAGCAGGATGAAGAATACATTCTTTTAATAAGCACCGTATCCGGTACCTGGAGGTATCTTATAGGTGATACCATTAAATTTACCGATGTTGAACGCCACGAAATAAGAATTACGGGGAGAACAAAATTCTTTCTGAATGTGGTGGGGTCACAACTTTCTGTCAATAAAATGTCTGAAGCTCTTAAAGAACTGGAAGAGAAATTTGATATAAAAATTCCGGAATTCACTGTTGCGGCAGTGCGTATTGACAATGAATTTTATCATTCCTGGTACCTGGGAACAGATGGGGGGGTGCCGGATGAAGAACTTGCAGCTGCGTTGGATGAAACCCTTGCCAATGCAAATAAGAATTATAAAGTGGCCAGGTCAAAGGCTTTGAAAGGGGTAAAGGTAAAAACTATAGATCCAAATCTGTTTCACGAATGGAATGCAGCCAATAAGAAAAAGGGCGGACAGGTAAAAATGGAAAAAGTGATGAATGAGGAAAAATTTGCTGAGTGGGAAACCTTTATTAAAGAGCTGGGAAAAACCGCCCAATAAATTATTCGAGTTCCTCCACGAGTTCCATGATCTCTTCGGGGGAGAGATACAGGCGTTTTATCCTTGCTTTATAAACCTCAGAGAGGTGGGCGTGAGTAAGGATAAAGTCTTTTGTTGCGAGGATATATTCTCCCATTCCGCGGTTAACCGCGTAAGTATCTGCAGCTCTTTCAGCTTCCCTGATATGCTTACTGGATAATAAGTACCGTACGCCAAAAATTAAAAGATTGAATCCCGAACGATCCCTGTAATCCATGATATGGCCAAGTTCATGTCCTATCCACCCAATCAAAACATCTGAAGGGAGTTCTGTGGCACCAAACTCTTCTCCTTCAATACTAAATTTCTCACTTATCATGATGAAATAGGAGCGGTTCTTCCGTTTTTTAAAAATACCCGAGAATTGGGGTTGGGCCTGCATGAAAGATTTCTTTATATTCTTCTTGAACTTAAATTCTATAGGGGTCTCAAGAAGCTCAGGATAATGAGAAAGGGCTATTCTAATTTCGTCTTCTATAGAAGGAGGTATTATTTTATTGGTTAAGACCAGGCTGTCGTTATTTTTCATAGTACGGGAAAAACCATATAAGCCAGAATGGGCACATAATATCAACACAAAAAATAATGGAAGTAATTTCTTGTATTTCACATATGCGATATGGCTATAAGGAGGGTTGATTTTTTTTTTATAAATATACAGTACCTCGCGGTAATAAAAAAAATCTTTCAATTAGGCACAAAAAAAAAGCCTTACACAATGTGTAAGGCTAAAACTTTCATAAGTATAGTAACTATATCAACTAAGCCTAAGCTTGTTTCACGTTTACTGCATTTAATCCTTTTCTTCCTTCTTCAAGATCAAACGTTACTTCGTCATTCTCTCTGATTTCATCAACAAGACCATTTGCGTGTACAAAATATTCTTTGTTTGATTCTTCGTCTGTAATAAATCCAAATCCTTTAGAGTCATTAAAAAACTTAACAGTTCCTCTGTTCATTATATATAAATTTAATTTTGACAAAGATACACAAATTATTTACTTAACATTATAAAAAAGGAAAAATTATTAATTTTTTAAAAAATCCTAGAAGTTTTGAAAAATCTTAAATTCCATTAACATTTCTTTTATATATGTTTTATAACCCAAAAAGAAGTTTTTTGCTTTATAACCCTCAAAATTAGAGTTCATCAAATTGGGTTTTGTTTCGGTAATTATTAGCCGATTTACGGGTTTGGTGATAAAAATGGAATAATAAATGATTTATCTTTATTGAATAAATCTTACATCCCCTTGAAAAAGAAAAATTTCAATTATTTATACCTTTTGGGCGCCCTTAGTTTTATTGGTTGGGCCTTTATTTCCTGTGATTATACTTCGGGTAAGGAGTCCCCGCCACGGGGTGTTTCTGTAGATTCGGTCAAGAATAAAAAGGAGGAGGTGGTTGAAGATACCATTCCGGAGCCTCTTGTATTAACTTACAGGCTGGATTCAATAGTAAATACTCGACACCGGGATAGCCTGTTGAGTCTATATTCAGAAAATGACCAGCGCATAATTCTTCTTTTAAACCGTATTGAAAAAAATAAAATAAAAGAAGGTAGCCGGGTAATAATTCCCGATACCCTGATAAATGATCTGCTGGTATATTCCCCAATGCCTCAACTTTTAAGCGAACTTGATTCTATTCCCAAAGCCGTCTTGATAGCCCAGCGAATTCAGGCTTTTGGACTTTATGAAAACGGGCAACTCATTCGTTGGGGACCGGTAAGTTCAGGAAAACAATCAACCCCAACGCCTAATGGACTTAATTATGCCAATTTTAGGTCTAAACGAAAAATAAGCACGGTAGACCCCAGCTGGATCATGCCCTATTATTTTAATTTTATGAATTATTATGGGGTAGGCGTGCACCAGTATCAATTGCCGGGATATCCAGCAAGTCACGCCTGTGTGCGCATGGATATGGAAGATGCTGTTTTTATATATCACTGGGCAGAGCCCTGGACCTTAGATTCAAAAGGCAGATATCTGGTAAAAAATGGTACCCCCTTTATGGTATTTGGAGAGTACAAATTTGATGAGCAGGTCCCATGGTTGGATCTTGCCAATAATCCGGATGCCAATAAACTAATTGAGGCTGAACTTGAAACTATTAGAAAATACGTAAAGGATTATATGAATGATGATAAGAACTTTATTAAGAAAGAGAAACCCCTGGATGAAAATTCCTTGAGTGTGTAATTTCATAATTTTAAATAAATTAGAGTAACTAATACTTAAATTATGAAAAGGATTTCTTTTAATATATCTCGTCAATTCCTGCTTTTAATTCTAATATTTCCTGTGTGCCTGTTTTCTCAGGAGACTGAAGTGATGGTAAGGGTACAATCAAAAGATGCTAAGTTCATTGGCACCTCACTGGGTGGCGCGAGGATTATAATAAAGGATGCGGAGACCGGAAAAATTCTTGCGGAAGGAATTACCCGTGGTAGCACAGGCGATACAGAAAGAATAATGAATACACCTTTAACCAGGGGGAATCGTTTAACCGATGAAAATACCGCCGGATTCCTGGCAAAACTGGATATAAGTAAACCGGTTTTTGTAACCATTGAGGCAATAGGTCCGGTAAGTAAAAAACAGGCCGCGGTTAAATCCACCACCCAGCAATGGATCCTTCCCGGAAAACATATAAAAGGGGAGGGGATAATACTTGAAATTCCGGGATTTGTAGTTGATATTCTTTCGCCTCAAACCCACGAAAGTATAGGTGCCAATACCGAAATTGAAATTACCGCCAATGTAGTGATGATGTGCGGCTGCCCCGTAACAGATGGAGGACTTTGGAATGCCAATGATTATGAGGTAAAGGCATTAATTACCAAAGAGGGCACTGAGGAAACAGAAATAGCATTGAAGGTTCTTGCAAAACCAAGCACATTTAAGGGGACAACAAATTTATCTCCCGGGAATTACGAGATTACGGTTTACGCTTTTGATCCGGTAACGGGAAATACAGGGCTGGATAAAACCAATATAATCATCCAATAATTTCTTATTTGCTTATTTGTTGGGCAATGAAGCCATAGCTCCTGCAAGTCCTAAACTTTTTAAGGTTTCCAGTACTCCATTCTCATTATTATCAAACTTAGTAATATGGGTACTTATTTTAATGATCTCCGGATGCGCATTTTTCATGGCATAACTTGTGCCGGCGTTCTGCATCATTTCAAGATCATTTAAATAATCGCCAAAGACAAGAGTCTCCTGCGGATTTATCCCTAATTGCTGTTGAACTTTTTTTATAGCCGTTCCTTTGTTGGCTGTAATGTTAGTTATATCTAAGAATATTCTTGCAGCGATGGCCACCTTATAATCCTGTTCAAACTCTTTAAAGGCGGGGTAACTGTTATTCTCAACACCTTTCCAGTCACAAATTGTGACTTTAAGAATAGAGTCCTTGACCAGGGTGAGGTCCTCAACATATTCCAGGCGCTCGTAATATTGCTTTATTTCTGAAATAAAAGCTTCATCCCGGCTTTCAACAAAGGCAGATCCCTTGCAACAGAGAACCAGTTGTACTCCTTCTATTTTTCTTCCTGCTGTGATAAATTTTCTGGCCGCTTCTGGATCAAGTTCATTGACAAAAAGATCTTTTGATCTATGAACAACGTGGGTGCCGTTTTCAGCAAAATATATCATCCGGTCATTTAACCTCTCAAAAAGAGATTCCAGATTGTAATACTGCCGCCCACTGGCAACCGCGAGTAAAATTCCTTTTTCTGAAAGCTCCTCTTCTATTTCCCAGAAATCAGGATGGATCTCGTGCCTGTCATTTAGCAAGGTGCCATCCATATCTGTAATTATTAATTTTATCATAGGTATAATTGGACGCCAAATATAAAGAAATCACCCTCTGTAAAGAAGGGAAACAAATCAATTTAAACAGTGGCGAAATAAAGCAGGGCAATGGCTATTAAAAAAAAGACCGGCCTTTTGGCCGGTCTAAATAACGAGATATAGGTTCTAGAATAAGATCGCATCAACAATACCACCTACAATTGCCAGAATTATGGCAAGCCATAGGGATGGTAAAAAACCCACAGTCCTGAAATCCTTGCTTACTTTATCTGCAATTTCTATGATAATAGCGTAAACCACTATTCTTATTATAAATCCTAAACCCAGGAAATATAGAAGGCCGAGTGTAGCAAGGTGCAACAAGCCGGTAAGCAACCAGCTTAATAAAAAGCTTAGAATTCCAATGATCAAAGCAACAATAATAGCTGTTTTCCAGCCTTTGAGCTCAACTTTTGGCATGTACTTTGCCGCGATCAATAAAACTGCTGCATCAATAATGATGTGAAGAAGCCACTGTAACATATTGGTTTGTTTTAGTTAGTTGTTTAAAGGTATTAAAAAAATCCAATTGACAGCTTTTTAATATAAACCTCCCATAACCGGATTTCTTTGCCCCATATTGGCGGGCTTCTGGTGAAAGATCAGTTCGTAAACTGCCTTGAAGTTGGCTAGTTTCTCCCGGCGCTTTAAACTGGCTTCTGTTTTATACCGGCGCGAATCTGCAGGATAACCGCTGTAATCCAATCCCAGGTTTTTAGCAATAAAGATAGTGCGGGGGAGGTGAAACTGTTGAGTAACAACAATAGCACTTGGCACTTCAAAAATAGCATGGGAACGGTACATGCTGTCATAGGTATCAATTCCTGCGGGATCTGTAAAAATATGAGACTCAGGAACATCCCTTTCCATGAGATAATTTTTCATGGAGCTCACTTCATCATAGTCAGACTTGCGGTTGTCGCCACTTAACAGAAATCGTTTAACCTTCCCATTGTTGTACAATTTCAATCCGGTATCAACACGATCCTGTAGAATAGGGGATAATTTCCCGTCTGAATGTACACTTGCCCCTAGTATAATAACAGTATGGGAAGCCGGTACTGTGTCTATTGTATGATAAATACGGGTAGAGGAAATGTTTAAAATATATGCGTGTAGCCCCCATATGACTAAAAGTCCGGAGGCACTTATGAGAAGAAAAAAGAAAATAATTTTTTTCAGCTTTTCCATATGTGGATATCACTTATTTTAACAGCCATATTCAGTTCGCAAATCCCTGCCTGCCGGCAGGCAGGTTCATTGAAGTTTGCATCGATTATCCGTTATGATCATTTCATATAACAGCTAATAACGCAGATTCATTAAAAATACTATTTATAAAAACGCTTTTAATGTTAAGTTATCATTTTTACTTCCGCGTGGTATCGATAGAAATTATGGAGAACTTTCAGGAAGGAAAAAGTATTGTTTAAATTTACCAAATAAAAGCCGGACATATACTTTACTAAATGAATAATATAAAAGCCCTTCAATGGCGTTATGCTACCAAGAAGTTTGATGCAACGAGGATCCTTCCGCAGGAAAAAATTGAAGTACTTAAAAGCGCCTTCAATCTAACAGCAACTTCTTACGGCCTGCAGCCTATTAAAATGGTGGTCCTGAGTGATAAAAAACTTCAGGAAAAACTAATGGGATATTCCTTTAACCAAAAACAGGTGGGTACGGCCTCTCACCTTTTAATAATTTGTATTGAAAAAAGAGTTGATAAGTCTTTTATTGAGAAATACTTTAAAATGGTACATCATATACGCGCTACTCCCGAGGCTATTCTGGATCCTTTTAAAAATTTCCTGATAGGTGATTTTGAAAAGAAAACGGTTGAGGAGATAAAGGCATGGGCCATCAATCAGGCGTATCTCGCCTTGGGAAATTTAATTACGGTTTGTGCTATAGAGGAGATAGATTCCTGTCCTATGGAAGGATTTGAACCCCTGAATTATGATGAATTACTGGGGCTAGACGCCTTGAACCTGGAATCTGTATTAGTGCTTCCTGTTGGTTACAGGGCGGCCGATGATGTTTTTTCGGAATTTAAAAAGGTTCGCAGGCAACTATCTGATGTGATTATAGAGCTACCTTCACCTTCAGGAGATAAAAATTCTCCTAATAAGTAACATATTCAGTGATCTCAAGGCCGTAACCAATCATCCCAACCCGTTTTGGTTGCTGGGAATTTGAAAGCAGTTTTATTTTATGGATCTCGAGGTCGTGCAAGATCTGTGCGCCTATTCCAAAATCTTTATTATCCATGATAATTGGGGGCGCTTTTAACTCCCCGCGTTTCTGCCGTTCTTTCAATTCGGTAAGGCGGGTAAGAAGGTTAAGGGACTGGCTTTCCTGATTTATAAAAACAATTGCTCCACGGCCTTCTTCATTAATGGCCTTGAACATATCATCCAGTTTCTTATCTGCATTATTTGTAAGAGTACCTAAAATATCGTTATTCACAAGGGTAGAGTTGACCCTCACAAGGATCTCTTCATTAGGCTTCCAGGAACCTTTTGTAAGGGCAAGGTGAATTTGGTTGTTGGTGGTTTGTTTATAAGCTCTTAACCTGAAACTTCCAAAACGGGTTTCTATATCAAAATCTTCCTTTTTTACAATAAGGGAGTCATGCTGCATCCTGTAGGCAACAAGATCTTCAATAGAAACGATCTTAAGATCAAATTTAGCGGCCACTTCCAGTAGCTGTGGTAAACGCGCCATAGTTCCATCTTCATTCATGATCTCAACGATCACCCCGGCCGGTTGAAATCCTGCCAAACGAGCGAAATCAATAGCGGCCTCTGTATGCCCCGTTCTTCTAAGCACTCCTCCTTCTTTAGCCTTTAATGGAAATATATGTCCCGGCCTGCTTAGATCGTGTGGTCTGGTATCAGGCTCTATAAGTGCCTGAATCGTTTTAGCCCTGTCTGATGCTGAAATTCCCGTTGTTACCCCTTTTCCTTTCAGGTCTACTGAAATGGTAAAAGCAGTTTCCATAGGGTCTGTATTGTTCCCAACCATCATTTCCAGCTTCAGCTCGTTACACCGGGCTTCAGTAATTGGGGCGCAAATAAGTCCGCGACCGTGGGTGGCCATGAAATTGATCATTTCGGGAGTAACTTTAGCAGCTGCGGCAAGAAAATCTCCCTCGTTCTCGCGGTCAACATCATCAACCACAATAATGACTTTTCCTTCCCGGATGTCATCTATTGCTTCTTTGATAGTATTAAGTACAATTTTGGAGGTGGTGGTATTCTGGGCCATATTTGTGTAAAATTACAGGCTGCAAAGGTATTTAATCTATTTTGTTTCCTTCCTGATTAAATTCAGTTTTTTAAGCAGTTTATTGAAAGGCTCAATAAGATTACCAAAGGCCAGCAGTCCCTGATCTGTTGTAGCGCGGTAGGTGAAAAAAATCCCTACGGGCAGCATCACCAGGGTTGAGAGCCAGGTGGCAAGCATTGGGCTCATTGTTCCATCCTGCGCACTGTTTTTTGCAAAGATCCCAATGAAATGATAAGTAAGAAAAACCAGGATGGCAATAACCATGGGTAGGCCCATTCCACCTTTTCTAATAATAGCTCCCAGGGGTGCTCCAACAAAGAAAAGAACGATACACGCAAAGGCGAGTACATATTTTTCATGGAGCGCTATCTCAAATTTATTTAATTGCTTGGCATTATTCCTGAATTCCTGCTTTTTCATATCTACAGTAGAAAGAATAGAATTTACAGAACCCAGGGCCAGATTAACAATTTGGAGGGATTTGTCCGGATCATAAAAATCCAGAACTGTGTTTTCTATAACCGCAATGGTATCTGCCGGTTTGAAATTAGCATTGAACTGGGTAGCTCCGGATCTTGTATATATTACATCAGCAAACTTTCTCATTTCCTCATTATAGGAGGTAGAAAATGAATCTATACTTTGAGAAAGTTCAGATATTTTAAGCATGTTTTGAGAATTCCTGAAATTCTCATCTTCCATATCTACGTCATTAAAACTGGAGATATCAATATTGATCACATACTCTTCAAATGAACTTTTGGCAAAAGGTTTATTTAGTCTTTTAGAGGGATCATTTTGCTGGATCTCGTCGTAATAATTCCCATCCTGGAGAATAAGGGAAAGGATCTCACTTTCTGTGCTCCCCACTAATTCCCCCCGATTGGCCTTGATCACGGTATGGTTCCCGCCCATCAAAGTTTTCTGGTGTATGATAACATCATTAAGGAACTGGTCATTATCGCCGGTTTTCTTTTCAACCTTAATATTAAAATCCCCTACATCATTGAAGATCCCTTCTGAAATTGCCATAGCAGGTTTCAACTGGGCTATGTTCTTTCGAAGGTTTATGGATTTGAATTCGGCAGCGGGAATAACATTATTGGCAAAGAAAAAAGCGGTAAGGCTTACAAGAACAATAAAGAATGTTAAGCTACGCATGGCGCGTTGCAGTGAAATTCCTGATGATTTCATTGCTGCAAATTCATAATTCTCGGCAAAACTGCCAAAGGTCATTATTGAAGAAAGCAAGATGGTAAGGGGTAATACCAGCGTTACCAGCCGGGGTGAAAAGTAGAGCAGGAATTTAAAAATAATTCCTGCATCTAAATCTTTTCCTGCAAGTTCACCTATGTACAACCAGATTGTCTGGAGGACAAAAATGAACATAAGAATGACAAAAACAGTAAAAAAAGTTTTGAGGTAACTTACTAATATGTATCTGTCAAGTATCTTCACTCTTAATCTAACCTATTGATATAGAAATCTTTGTATCTGCTTTCAGAAAAAGTAAAAAGATTCTTGGCCAGAGGTTGATTGGTCTTAAAGCTCTTAACTGTAATGGTGATCTTTGTTCCGTTATCCTGAGTCTGGATTAGGTTATAGATATGTTTTGTCTGGGTGTCTATTCCCAAAAGTATATTTTTTACATCGGCCTTACTGTCTATAGGAGTCAGTTTAATATACTGGATCTTACGGCCTTTTACATCTTGGGTAATGTCCCATTTATAGGTATAACCCTCTTCATAAAAGGAAAACATTTTGGATGGGGTGATGCTGTTGTCATCTTCTTCAATGTAATTGGAAATATTTATTTCCTGATCTTCAGGAATAATAGTATAGATCTTTTTCCCGTCAAACATCTGGGTAGTTCCCATTAAATTAAGAACATATTTATCTCCATTAATGCTTACATCACCACGGGTTTCCTGACTTACCTTTTCAGTAAAATTTTCAAGGGTGTATTTAAAATCTATCACCATATTATCATAGGCTTTCACCTTTGAGGAAACTTCTTTCAACAGGTTCTTTGCTTTATCTGCACTTTGTGCGTTCATCACAAAAACACTCATCATCGCCAATATAAATAGTGGAAATTTTTTCATTGTAATTTTTTTATTAATCATCGTTTAGTAATTGATCGAGCGATGCCATATCTGTAACTAAAACCTGCCTTGCTTTGCTTCCTTCAAAAGGACCTACAACTCCTGCTGCTTCAAGTTGGTCTATAAGCCGGCCGGCCCGGTTATATCCCAATTTTAATTTTCTTTGCAGTAAAGAGGCCGATCCCTGCTGGGCTATTACAATAACTTCAGCGGCTTCACGAAACAGTTTATCTCGCTCGCTCACATCAATATCAAGAGCTGTGCCATTCTCCTCTCCCTCGTATTCAGGCAGGAGGTACGCGTCGGGATAGGCTTTTTGAGAACCAATGAATTCTGTTATCCTGTCAACTTCCGGGGTGTCTACAAAAGCACATTGAAGACGAATTAATTCATTACCCTGGGTAAATAACATATCCCCTCTACCTATTAATTGATCGGCTCCCTGGCTATCAAGAATGGTACGTGAATCTATCTTTGAAGTTACCCTGAAGGCGATCCTTGCGGGGAAGTTAGCCTTAATAATACCGGTAATCACGTTTACCGATGGCCGCTGGGTTGCGATGATCAAATGTATACCAATAGCACGGGCTAGCTGGGCCAAACGTGCAATGGGGGTTTCAACTTCTTTTCCCGCGGTCATTATAAGATCTGCAAACTCATCTACCACCAGGACAATATAAGGAAGGAATTTATGGCCGTTCTCGGGGTTTAATTTCCTTGCTTTGAATTTCACATTGTATTCCTTGATATTCCTTACCATTGCATCCTTAAGCAGGTTGTAACGGTCATCCATCTCAATACACAAGGAGTTTAGAGTATGAATTACCTTGGTGTTATCTGTTATAATAGCGTCCTCTGTATTCGGCAGTTTTGCCAGGTAATGTCTTTCTATTTTATTGAAAAGAGTGAGTTCTACCTTTTTAGGATCTACAAGAACAAACTTAACTTCCGCCGGATGTTTACAGTAAAGAAGGGATGTTAAGATCGCGTTCAAACCTACAGATTTCCCCTGTCCCGTAGCTCCCGCCATAAGAAGGTGGGGCATTTTTGCCAAATCAACTACAAAGGTTTCATTGGAAATAGATTTCCCAAGAGCAAGAGGAAGTTCCATTTCGGCATGCTGGAATTTTGGGGATGCTATAACCGAACGCATAGAAACTATGGTGGCATTTTTGTTGGGAACTTCAATTCCAATAGTGCCTTTGCCGGGGATTGGAGCTATGATCCTTATCCCTAGTGCAGAAAGGGAAAGGGCTATATCATCTTCGAGATTCTTGATCTTGGAGATCCTGATTCCCGCTTCGGGAACAATCTCGTATAAGGTAACAGTTGGGCCCACCGTAGCTTTGATCTGGGCGATCTCTATCTTGTAATTTTTAAGGGTGGCGACGATTGTATTTTTATTTTCTTCCAACTCCTGCTGGTCTACCGTAATGCCCCCGCTAAGATTGTAATCCTTTAATAGATCTATTGTAGGCCATTTGTAATTTTTCAACTCAAGGGTAGGATCAAACTCACCAAAGTCTTTAACCAGTTTTGTGCTTAAAGTGTCCTCAATCTCCTCTTCCTCTGCAGTCTCAACTTCCATTTGTACATCTTCTGCAGGGGCGGCCTGTACCGTTGGAGTATTCTTTACAGGCACTACCGGTTCAGGTTTTACAGGCACCGGAGGGGGAGGAGTGGAAACATCTGTTATAACTGCTTTTTCTACCCAGTCCTTTTCTTCGGAAGTGATTTTTGCAGGGGGTGCTGCCGATTTAAAATCTTCTGAAATACTTTCCTTTTTGGATTTCAGAAAACTTCCAATAAGTTCAGGAGTGATCTTTAAGCGAATTGCGAAATAAACTATGAATAAAAACGCAAGTAAAAGAATGGTACCGGCAAATCCAATGTAGTCCTGTAAATAATCATTCACTTCAAAGCCTACGCGGCCACCCAGAATAGTATATTTTTCAGCAAAGAAACCAAAAAACACTGCCCACCACACCATCATTAATAAACCCCAGAACCAGTATGAAAAAAGGTTCTTGTATTTTAAATTAAAAAAGAGATAAATTCCTGAGAGGGATATCAAACCGGCCAGAATAAATGCAGCAAGGCCAAATCCTTTGTATATAAAAAAGTCACTTACAGCTGCTCCAAATTTACTCAACCAGTTTCTGGCTTCTACCTCGCGGTTGCCCAGTTCTCCAAGGGTACTTTGATCTGCCTCCCAGTTGAAAAGAAAGGACGTAAAAGCAATGATCAGGGCCAGGCCCAGAAACATTAAAAAACTTCCAAATATTACCTTTTGCTGCCTGGTAATTTTAAAAGATGGTTTTTTCAAACCGGAGTTACTTTTCTTATTGTTGGAGGCTTTTTTACTGGCCATATATTATGTGGGGAATTTGTGCAAAAATACAAATTAGCATTAGTCTAAAATAAATAAAAGGAAATCAATTTCAGAAATCCTTTTTTAATTACTCAATCCCAAATCTAACGATTTATTTCTTTAATTATTCCCGTAGGGTGGAGGGGAAGTTAGAATGGCATTTATTTCAGAATATAATTGCTTCGTGGAAAGCAAACTTTAAATCCTATGTCTGGCCGAAAATATAGGGAAGATAAATAAAACCGGCAATAATAACAGCGATCAGGGCTGCAAACAGGACTGCTCCGGCGGCAACATCTTTAATGTACCCAATTTTACTGTGAAAATCCGGATGAATAAAATCGGCGATTCCTTCAATAGCACTGTTAAGCCCCTCGGTACTTAAAACCAGGCCAATAGCGAATATCTGGAACATCCATTCTGTTTTTGTAATATCAAAATAAAACCCGGCAACCGTAACCAGGATAGAAATTACCACCTGTACCTGTATGCTGGGTTCTGTTTTTATTAAGATCCACGCGCCTTTTATTGCATAACCTCCACCCCGTAATCTTTTAGCCAGAAAACTGTCCCGCATTACAACAGGGATTTCAAAGCCGAAAGATAATCGGGCTCATCATCAATATCGGGCACCTGTTGCGCGTGAAGCACCTTACCTTCTTCATCTAAAACAATTACCACACGTGAAAGCAGGCCGGCCCAGGGGCCATCTATCATTTCCACGCCATAATCCTTCCCAAAATCTCCTTGCCTGAAGTCTGAAAGATTAGTGATATTCTTTAATCCTTCATCATCGATAAATCTTTTTTGAGCAAAGGGAGTATCTCTGGAAATGCAAAGTATTTCTGTATTATTTAATTTAGACGCACGGTCATTAAAGTTTCTCACCGAGGTAGCGCAAACATGAGTGTCTACACTTGGAAAAATATTCATTATCACACGTTTGCCCTTAAAATCCTTTAAAGTTGCATTGGAAAGATCTGAACTCACCAGCTCAAAATGCGGAGCTTTTTCACCAATCTCAGGCAACCTGCCATAAGTATTAATTTTCTTATCATTTATGGTTATTTGCGACATTGTTTTAAATATTTATTATTGGAAAACTAAATTTAGTGCTTATACCATAAGGATTTACTAAAATTATCATAAAACAACAAAGGCTGTTTTAAATTTTAAAACAGCCTTTGTTTAAAGATATAATCCTAAAGATTTAACGGTCAATGGACCCCATAACTTTTTTTACAAAATTATTGGCCGCATCAATTTCCGGTGCTCCTTCTTCAATCATTTTATGTACTTCTACTGCGCCGCATAAATTGGTGATCAATTCGCCTATCACATCCATTTCTTCATCTGTTACCGATCTATGCTCGGTAAAACTTTCCAAAACTTCAATGGTATGCTGCAATTTTACCGCATCATTATTGCGCTGTAAATGTTTAATTACTGGCAACTTCATTTACTAGGTCTTTAAGAAGGTCAAACTTATTTGTTTGAACCTGACTGATTAAACTTCCGTTTTTAAAAGCTGCGAACGTAGGTAAATTGTCCACATTTGCCATTTTACGGGATTCCGGGAATTTCTCTGCGTCTACCATTATAAAGGTAGTCTGCATATTTTCCCCTGCTAGTTTTTTAAACTTGGGTTTCATGACCCGGCAGTTTCCGCACCACCCGGCCATATATTGAACAACCACACTTTCATTATCTGCAATAATGTCGTTTAAGTTGTCTTGTTCTAACTCCTTTACCATTTTAATTTAATTTTAGTTTACGCTTGTGCTCAGGTAAGATGCTACCCCTTCACGGTTTGCATTCATAGCTTGTTTTCCTTCCTCCCAGTTGGCAGGGCAAACTTCACCTTTTTCCTGTACGTGAGTAAAAGCATCTACCAAACGAATAAATTCTTTTACATTTCTTCCAAGCGGCATATGATTTACACTTTCATGAAATATCGTTCCTTCTTCATCTATAAGGTAGGTAGCGCGGTAAGTAACATTATCACCTTCAACCGTTACAGCTCCTGTTTCTTCATCATATTGCTCATTGGTTATATCAAGAATTCCCAATTGTGAGCTAAGGTTTCTGTTAGAATCTGCAAGGATTGGATAGGTTACCCCTTCAATTCCTCCATTGTCTTTAGAAGTGTTTAACCAGGCAAAATGAACTTCGGCAGTATCGCAGGAAGCTCCTATAACTTTTACATTCCTTTTTTCAAACTCTCCAAGAGCATCCTGGAACGCATGTAACTCTGTAGGGCACACAAAAGTAAAGTCTTTTGGATACCAGAATAATAATACTTTTTTATTGTTTTTCTGGGCTTCCTCAAGTACATTCAACTTGAAAGTATCTCCCATTTCATCCATTGCATTAACACTTAAATTTGGAAATTTTTTTCCTACTAAAGCCATAATTGTTTTGTTTTATTTGTTTTTAAATACGGGTGCAAATTTAAAAAAACATAGGCATCAACCCGATAAAACAAAATTCTAATTTCCTATAAAGTAATAGTTTTTACCTATTTTTATTTTTAAAGTTAATAGAACATCCTTATAGCAAGTGAGTTGCAGGAAAATTATGCAGGTTGAGTTGTGGTGAGTTCTTTGATCTTTATACTGAAGGCCGCAAACAACAAGGTCATAAACGGGCTCAGATAATTAAAGAAAGCATAACCGGCATAAGTTAAAGTTGGCACGCCAAGCACCCCGCTGTGGTATGCGCCGCAGGTATTCCAGGGAACAAGCACAGAGGTCACCGTCCCGGAATCCTCCAGGGTACGGCTCAGATTTTCAGGTGCCAGGCCTTTGTCGCGATAAGCTTTGGCAAACATTTTTCCGGGCACCACTATAGCAAGGTACTGGTCAGATGCCGTTGCATTCAACGCAAGGCAGCTAAATACAGTACTGGCAAATAAGCCAAAAGTGGTGTGAAACATATTGAGAAGTGCCCTGCTTATTGTTGCCAATGCGCCTATTGCCTCCATAATTCCGCCAAAAACCATAGCACATATAATCAACCAGATAGTTCCCAGCATTCCAGCCATACCGCCGGCTGAAAACAGATCATTTAGATCTTCATTATCTGTAACTACAGAGGTTTCCACCGTAATGGCCTGCATGATCCCCTTATAACCACTTATAAAAGTGAGGTCTGTTACTCCGGCTATTTGAGCAACAATGCCCGGCTGAAAAATAAGTGCTGCACCTGCACCCATCAAAGTTCCTATCAACAATGCAATAAGAGGGGAGGTTTTTTTAATGATAAGCAATATCACCACTAGTGGGACTACAAAAAGCCATGGGGAAATTGTAAAGGAAGATTCAATAGATCTTAAAATAGCAGAAGTATCGGTATTCCCCGAAACATCCAGGTTCAGTCCAATTATGATAAAAAGAATAATGGTGATAATAATGGTAGGAACCGTGGTAAGGGTCATATATCTAATATGCGTAAAAAGATCTGTCCCCGCCATAGCAGGTGCAAGATTGGTAGTATCGCTCAAGGGAGAAAGTTTATCTCCAAAATAAGCGCCGGATAGAATGGCCCCGGCTGTCATACCAACCGATATTCCCAATGCCTCTGCAATCCCTATAAGTGCTATACCCACCGTTGCCGAAGTTGTCCAGCTGCTTCCCGTTGCTACAGATATTACAGAACATATGATCACACAGGCGGCAAGAAAAATGGTGGGATTCAGGATCTGGAGTCCGTAATAGATCATAGTGGGAATTATTCCGCTTATCATCCAGGTTCCTGCAAGAGAGCCAACCATTAATAAAATTAGAATCGCCCCGGTGGTGCTTTGAACATTGTTGGCCACCTCATCTATCATCTTATTGTAGTCAACATTATTAAAATAGCCCACAATTGCCGCAACTGCACCACCCAGTAATAAGATAAACTGGTTGGACCCGCTTAAGGCATCATCTCCAAATACAAATACATTGAAAGCCAGCATTCCTATAAGGGCAATAACCGGAATAAGCGCTTCCCAAATATTCAATTCTCTGTTCTCTGTTATTTTTTCGTTTGAGGGGTTGGTGGTCTGGCCTTGCATTAAATATTGTTTTGGGTCGTAATGTTACGATTTTAAGGGAAATTGAGCAAGATTAAAATAAAAAGGTGTGCATCCGGATGTTCTTTTTTGCTTTTAGGTCTTGCTATTGGGAGTAAAAAAAAAGGATCTCCGGAATAGTTCCCGGAGATCCTTTATAAATTTATTAATGTAAAGCTATGCTTAAACCTCCATTGTCTTAAATAAACCCACAGTTTCCATACAATCTTTCATCATCTGGTAGGTTCTTTCTATATCATTATCCAGGCCTATACTAAAGCGAATAAGTCCGTCGCTAAGGCCCATTTCCTTTTGTTCCTCTTCAGGAATTTCAGAAGAAGTGGAAGTTCCAGGGGCACTGAAAAGCGTCTTATAGAATCCAAGACTTACTGCAAGGTAACCAAGATTTCTTTCCTGCATCAATTCCATAAGTTCATTGGCTTTATCAAGAGAACCCACGTCAATGGTTAACATTCCTCCAAATCCGTAATCAGGGTTCATCATTTCCTTAAAAAGCTCGTGGCTTGGGTGGGATGGAAGTCCCGGATACACGGTCCTGAAACCATCGGCTTCAAATTTTTGAGCCAGGTACATCGCATTTTTGCTGTGTTGTTTCATCCTGATATGCAGGGTGCGCATATTCTTTAAAATTGATGCAGACCGTAAACTATCCATGGTTGGTCCCAAAAGCATATTGGCGCCATCATTCACACTGCGCAGGGAATTGATAAATTCCTGGGTCCCGCAGGTAACGCCACCTACGGTATCACTGCTTCCATTTATGAATTTGGTCAAACTGTGAATAATAACATCAGCTCCCAGTTCAGAAGGGGTGATAGATAATGGTGAAAATGTATTATCCACTACCAACGGGATATTGTGCTTTTTGGCAATTTTGGCAAGGCCTTTAATATCTGCTACCTCCAGCAGGGGATTGCTTACACTCTCACAATAGAGCATTTTGGTGTCTTCATTGATCGCAGCTTCCACCAGGTCAAGTTTTGTGATGTCCACAAAGGTGGTCTCAATATTGAACTTCGGCGTAAAATTCTTTAAAAACGCATAGGTTCCTCCATAAATGGTACGAGAGGAAACAATATGGTCTCCTGCCTGGCAAAGCTGTAAGATGGCAGAGGTAATGGCTCCCATACCTGAAGCCGCAACATTTGCGGTCTCAGTCCCTTCCATAGCGGCGAGTGCTTCGCCCAAATAAAGATTGGATGGTGAAGAGTGTCTGGAATAAAGATAACAACCATCCGCATTTCCTTCAAAAGTATCAAACATAGTTTTGGCTGAAAGGAAGGTGTAGGTTGAAGAATCAGAGATGGATGGATTTACTCCTCCAAATTCTCCAAAATACTGGAGATCCTGAATGTGATTGGCGGGTTTATATTTCATGATTATTGTGATTTAACCGGTTAAATTGTTCCTTCAAAATACGCAATTTTATGACCAAAAGTCAAGTGATAAACAATTAATTAGATTATTGGTCGGTTAATGATGTTTATTTCCGAATAATTATCGGCTTTTGCATACATTTGATAATTAAAACCGAAAAATTTTCATTTTATGGAGTTGGATTCTATTGATAAGAAGATCCTGGAGCGCTTGCAACATAACAGCAAGGTTACCAATAAAGAATTGTCAAACAAACTAAATCTCTCAGTAACAGGTATTTTTGAACGTATTAAACGCCTGGAACGGAATGAGATAATTTCAGGCTATGTGGCCCTGCTAAAACCTGATAAGGTGGGAAAAGCCTTTATGGTCTTCACCCAGATCAAACTGGTACAGCATACCAAAACCAATGTTTTAAAATTTGAGGCCGAAGTTGTAAAATTACCCGAGGTATTGGAATGCTATCACGTAAGCGGGGAATATGATTATATTCTCAAGATCCTGGTAAAAGATATGGAAGCCTACCGGGAATTCATGCTTACAAAACTCACAAGTCTGGAACATATAGGAAGCACACAAAGCACCTTTATTATAAGTCCGGTAAAAAGCACTACTTCAATAGCATTATAAATTGTTTAATTTAATTCTATTCTCATGTACAGTGCGGGGTAAGAAATCATCCCGGTAAAGATTATCGATTGGTCTTTGAAGAGAATAATTGTACTTTTGTGTCTCTTTGAAAAAAATATCAAAAAAATACATTTATGAGCACATATGACGTAGTAATAATTGGATCTGGCCCGGGTGGTTATGTAGCTGCAATTCGTTGCGCACAACTGGGATTAAAAACAGCAATTATTGAGAAATATTCAACTTTAGGAGGAACTTGTTTAAACGTGGGGTGTATTCCAAGTAAAGCTTTGCTGGATTCTTCTCACCATTATGACGATGCCATAAAACATTTTGAGGAACACGGAATTGAAATTTCAGGTGAAGTAAAGGTGAACCTGGAGCAAATGATGAACCGGAAACAGGCCGTGGTAAGCCAAACCTGTGACGGGGTTAAATTCCTTATGGATAAGAACAAAATTGACGTTTTTGAAGGTGTTGGATCCTTTAAGGATGCCACCCACGTGAATGTTGATAAAACCGAAGGGGGCACCGAAACCCTGGAGGCTAAAAATATAATTATTGCCACGGGTTCCAAACCTGCAAACCTACCTTTTATTAAACTGGATAAAGAAAGAGTTATCACTTCCACAGAAGCATTAAAGTTAAAGGAGATCCCTAAAAAACTTATAGTTATAGGTGGTGGGGTAATAGGCCTTGAGCTTGGCCAGGTTTATAGCCGTCTTGGAGCGGAGGTTACCGTAGTGGAATATATGGACAGGATCATTCCTACTATGGATTCAGCCCTTTCAAAGGAACTTACCAAAGTTTTGAAAAAACAGGGAATGAAATTCAACGTTAGCCACAAAGTGAAATCTGTTGAAAGAAATGGCGATGAGGTTATTGTAAAGGCCGATGATAAAAAAGGGAACGAAGTAGAGTTCACGGCAGATTATTGTCTTGTTTCTGTAGGTAGAAAGCCTTTTACAGATGGGTTGAAAGCAGATGCCGCCGGAGTTGAAATAGGGGATCGCGGTATGATAACCGTGAATGAGCATTTGCAAACAAATGTGAAAAACATTTATGCCATTGGCGATGTGGTGAGAGGTGCTATGCTTGCTCATAAAGCAGAAGAAGAAGGAACCTTTGTTGCTGAAGTTATTGCCGGACAAAAACCACATATAGATTATAATTTAATTCCCGGGGTTGTGTATACATGGCCGGAAGTATCGGCCGTTGGAAAAACTGAAGAGGAATTGAAGGAAGCCGGCGTAGAGTATAAGGAAGGAAAATTCCCAATGCGCGCACTTGGTCGTTCAAGAGCCAGCGGGGATACAGATGGTTTTGTGAAAATTCTTACCAATGCTAAAACAGATGAGGTTCTTGGGGTTCATATGATAGGTGCCCGTGTAGCCGATCTTATTACTGAAGCAGTAACTGCAATGGAGTTTCGGGCATCTGCAGAGGATATTGCCAGAATGAGCCACGCACATCCCACCTATGCCGAAGCGGTTAAGGAAGCAGCTATGGCTGCAACCGGAGACAGAGCGATGCATATATAGAGAAATCAAAATTCAAAAATTTGATAAAAAACCGGAAATGAAAATTTCCGGTTTTTTTATTGGTATTTCCCCAAACGTTTAAGCACCTCTTCTTTGTATGTTCTGCTTATTGGAAGGGATTTTTTCTGAATAATTACTTCTTCATTAGAATAAGAATCAATTTTGTTGATAGCTATAATGAAAGAGCGGTGAATTCGGATAAAATCAGATTCGGGTAATTTGGCTTCGAGACCAGAGATTGTTTCGCGGATAACTTTTGTTTCTTCAGTAGTTTCTATTTTTAGATAATCGCTTAGACTTTCAATCCAAAAGATCTTATCAAAATCAATTTTATGCATTTTCCTGTCAATCTTTACAAATATGAAATCAGCAGTAGATTCCTTTGCAATATCCGTATCCACGGTGGTCAAATGATGAACCTGAAAATTATTAACAGCGTCCAATAAGCGCTCAAAAGATATAGGTTTTAAGAGATAATCTACCGCGTGAAGATCAAAACCGTCTATGGCATATTCACGGTAGGCAGTTGTAAAGATTATTTTTATGTTACGGTTAATAGACTTTGCAAATGAAATTCCCGAGATGCCGGGCATGTTAATATCCAGGAATATAAGATCGGTTTTGTTTGCATTGATCATATTAAAAGCCTCCGTAGCATTTCTGCACCTGCCCAATATTTTTATCTTATCAATTTTGGAAAGATGATTTTCTAAAATATCTAAAGCTACCGGCTCGTCATCAACAATAATACACCTAATTTTATCTGACATCTATTGGAGTTTGCGATAAATCAATTTTTAATATAACCTTAAAATTATCCTTTTTACTCTCAGTAATTAATTCGTAATTACTTCCGTAGAGAATATCAAGTCTACGTTTAATATTTTTCAAGCCAATACCTTCATTGGTTTTATTATTAGTATTACTTTCTATGGAATTCACAATTTCAAAAATAAGTTCTTCGGCTTGTAATTTTACACAAATCGATACTTTAAGATTTCCATCATTACGTTTGCCATGCTTAAAACTGTTTTCCACAAAAGGAAGGAGAAGCATAGGCGGCAAATGGATGCCAGGTGGAATTCTGTTGTAGTCAAACGTAATTTCCAAAGCATCCTGAAAGCGTTTTGTTTCTAATGCTATATAATTTTGAATATGTTTAATTTCATCTTCCAGTTTTACCAGTGGTTTCTTGGTTTGGTAGAGAATGTAATCAAGGAGATCGGAAAGTTGAAGAATCATTTCCGGTGTTTTTTCATTTTTTGATAAACTGAAACCGTAGATGGTATTTAGCGTGTTAAATAAAAAATGGGGATGGATCTGTATTTTTAAATATTGAAGTTCCTGTTCTTTCAGCTTTAAATGTGCTTCGAGAATCCGGTTTTTAAGTTCTTCATTTTTGGCTACAGATGCATAATTATTTTTTAGCAGACTAAATGCCGAAGCGATTACAACCACCAGGTATATTGTGATGGAGATATAAAAAAGATTTTTTGAAACAGGAAATTGTTCCTTCAGTTCTAATCCTAATACAATAACCAAAGCATAAAAAGCGGACACTATAATAAAAACCGTAGAAATTATAAAAGTATAAACCGAATAGATTGCAAATTTAAAATAGTGCTTTGGAAGAAGGTAATTGGGGATAAGGTTATAAATGAAATTATATGTTGTAACTATGGTAACAGGTAAGAAAAATGCCGAAAATATAAGTAAAGTCCTTAAATCTGCTCCCTCTATACCAAAAAAGAAACTAAAAAAAAACCACACCATTATCCATAACGCCAAATGCATCAACAAGCGCTTAATAAGTGAAAATGGGTTCTGCCTTGGTTTCATCAATTAATAAAAATGCGATTTATTATTCATTGGTGAAAGTTTTAGCGGCAGATTACATATTGCGAAGGGCAGAAACCAAAATTCCATATTTTATTTAAGCAAATAGTTATAAAGCGGGCTAATATTGCAGTTCACCGCAAATCAAATATTTTTGGAAAGTTGTTATTTACATTTGGATTGTAAACAAAATATATACTTATGATCTCATTATTTTTTTATTTCGAACAACAGCAAGGTTTTTTTGGAACTTTATATTCAAGAATGCAGGAAGGTGGAATTGTTTCAATGACCATAATTGTATTATTATTTATTCTAATGCTCTATTTTGTGGTGAGAGCAGGAATGAAACTTAGGGCTCCACATCATTTTTTTAAAAAGGCTGTTTCCCTCATAAATCAGGCAGCTTTATTGGCATTAGTGATTGGGTTATTTAATCAGTTACTGGGCTTAATAGAAGTTTTTGATGCCTTTGAGTCTCTCAATAGTGTAGAACCGGCATTATTTGCAGGGGGGTTGAAATTAACGTTATTGCCACCTATTTTTGGAGGTTTTATCTTTGTTATTGGTCGAACAGCAAGTTTTATATTAAACTGGATTCGTGATGCTGAATTGGATAAAGAGGGAATTATAAGATAAATATCATTACAAAAATTACTGGGGTTCAATTAAAACTTTTACTACATTTAAAGGTTCATTTAAAACAAAGAACCCATGGCAAAAGAAAAATCCCCTTCAAAGAACTCGGCTAAAAAAGAGCCGGTCCTTACTTTAAAAGAAAAGCGCGCTGCGAAAGAAGCGAAAAAGAAGAACAGAAGTTAGATTCATACTCATGCCCTATGCTATAGTTATAGTGTAGGACGCAGAAAAATCCTGAGAAGGCATCAATTCAATGATGCCTTCTTTTGTTTTAATATCTCCTGTAGTATTTACACCATCTGCAATTCCAAGCCAGGGTTCTATACAAACATAAGGTGCGCCCGGTTTGGCCCATACTCCAAGATTTGTAAAATCTTTATATTCTACTGACAGGATCTCTCCCGAGATCCTGCTTTTTAAAGCAACTTTTTTCGAAGGAATATTCTTAAATATCAAGGCATCTTTAGCAAACAGGTCTTTGTGCAACTTAATTCTGTTATCATCTTTTACAACCTGGGAAGTATCATTGGTGACCAGACCATCATCACTTAACAGAAATGTGTTTAGATCCATTTTTCTGTCAAATTCCAGGAAATGATCCTCATAGGTTTCTCCTTTAAATAATGGGACATTAAAAGCCGGGTGACCACCAAGGGAGAAATACAAAGGTTTTGAATCGGTGTTGGAAACCTTATGGGTTATGGAAAGCGTTTTATGATCCAGGAAAAACCCAATTTCAAAATGGAATTTAAAGGGATATATCTTTAAAGTTTCCGGGGAATTGAATAGCTCAAAAATTAAGGAGGAATCGTTTTTTTCTTTTAATTGTATGTTTTTGTTATGCCTCACAAAGCCGTGTCTGGGCATTGCATATTCCTTTCCCTCATAGTTAAAAACTCCGTTCTTAAGTCCACCAATTACGGGAAAAAGGTTAGGGGAGTGGCTGTTCCAGATAGTTGGATCAGCCTGCCAGATATATTCCAGATTATTTTCGTGATTTAGAATACTGCACATTTCCGCACCCACAGGCTGCACTCCTATACTTAGATACTCGTTTTTTATACGCTGCATAACAGGTTATTTCTTCCGGCGACGATTGGCATGTTTATCGCCTTTGGTTTTAGGCTTCTTATATTTTTTGGCAATTTCCCTTCTATAAGAACCACCAAGATTCACCTTTTTGTTCTTTTCGCTTTTTTCGTGAAAAGCCGGACCGGGGGCATCTTCATTTTTACGGTTCGCGGGATTATTGATCTCAAAAATCTTTGGCTGTTCTTCGGGGATCAATACTGTAGAGATCTCAACCTCTGCAGGGAGATCAAATTGCGGCACCTTCATATCCATCAGGGTCTCAATCTTTTCCAGGTTCTCCTTTTCCTTTTCTGTTGTTAAAACTATGGAGATACCAGGTTTTTCTGCCCGTCCTGTTCTACCAATCCTGTGCATATAATTTTCAGGATATTCGGGAGTATCGAAATTAATAACGTGAGAAACGCTTTCAATATCCAGTCCGCGCGCCATAACATCTGTTGCTACAAGGATGCGGCAAAATCCATCGCCAAATTGCCTTATACTTCTAAGCCTGTAATTTTGGGTCTTATTGGAATGGATCACCGTACATTCATCTGTAAATTCTTCAGCAAGCATTTCAAAAAGCCGATCGGCCAATCGTTTGTATGCTACAAAGATCAAAACCTTGGTGTAGGTGTCCTTATCTTTCAGCAAATGCCTTAAGAAATTCACTTGGGTGTTGAAATTGGGAATTAAGTAACCCCGTTGTTCAATATTTTCCAGCGGGGTACCACTTACCGCAACCGATATCTTTTCCGGGGCTTTAAAGTTGGCATCTATAAGCTCTTCAACAGGTTCTGTCATTGTTGCAGAGAACATAATGCTTTGCCTGTTCTCTGGCAATAGTTCAAGAATATTATTTATCTGGAACCTGAAACCAAGATCCAGCATTACATCTACTTCATCTATCACCAGTTTTTGAATAGATTTCAACTGTAAAGCCCTTCTAAGGACCAAATCGTATAATCTTCCCGGAGTTGCAACAACAATATCCTGTCCCTGCAACATATCCTGGTGCTGGGTATTAATATTTACTCCACCATATACAGCGGTGACCCGGGTGTTCATATAGGCGGTCAATTTTTCAATTTCTTCAGCCACCTGCACTGCAAGCTCCCGGGTGGGGACCATTACCAGTACTCTTGGATTCTTTTGTTCTGAATATTTAAGCATCCTTAAAATAGGAAGCATATAGGCAAAGGTTTTCCCTGTTCCTGTTTGCGCAATCCCCACCACATCCTTGCCGGACATTATGGAAGAAAATGCCTGTTCCTGGATAGGAGTAGGCGTTTGGAATTTGAGATCTTCCAACGCGTTTAGTAAAGGGGTATTTAAGTTAAGATCCTGAAAACTCACGGATTATGTTTTTTTATGATCTGCAAAGATACCTTTTGAAAGTTAAGATTTTAGAAAAATCGGGCCGGAATAAATCAGGAAGACCTAAAAATCACCAATTTCAATAGCTGCGGGAGGGTATTTTTAAACCACAAGTTTTAAACTATTCATAAAAAAAGGTCTTTTAAAGACTGCAGCTATATTTTTAGGGTATTTTTGGAAAAATTACAACATACCCCTATCCCTATGAAAAAAATTCTCGCTTTTGCAGGTTCCAACAACAGTATTTCTATAAATCACAGGTTGATCACCCACGTTGCCAATAGGATACAAGGGCACGAAATTAAAGTGCTTCAACTTAGAGACCTGAATATCCCTATGTATTCTATAGATATGGAGAAGGATAGGGGATTCCCCACAGATGTAAAGGTGCTGAAGAATCTTATAGAGGATCACGATGCCCTCATTATTTCAGTAAATGAACACAACAGTATGGTTTCGGCATTTTTTAAGAATATTCTGGATTGGCTATCCCGCATTGACCGAAATTTTCTGACCGATAAGAAAATCTTATTAATGAGCACCTCCAATGGGGTAAGAGGTGGTGCCTCGGCCCTGGAATATGCCAAAGGTATTTTTCCCAGGTTTGGTGGAAATGTTATTGAGAGTTTCAGCTTTCCTTCCTTTAAAGAGAATTTTCTGGAAGACAAAGTTCAAAATGAGGTCCTGGATATAGGAATTGAAGATGTGCTTACTACCTTTGCGCATCAAATTGAAGATTAAGTGCGCATAATAAGGGAATATCAATTACCGGACCCGGTAAATTTTAAAACTTCACTTTTGCAATGGAGCAGGCAGTTTGAAGAGATCGCCTGGTTGGATAGCAATTCCCATCCCCCATCTAACAGTAGTTTTGATGCGCTTCTTGCGGTAGAGGCCTTTACCGCGATGAAGACAGATCATCACGAAGCCTTTAATAAACTCCGGGAATATCAGGAAGTGACAAAGGACTGGATCTTTGGTTATTTATCCTATGATCTTAAAAATGATGTTGAAGAACTTACTTCACGTAATTATGACGGCTTACATTTCCCCGAACTCTATTTTTTCCAGCCTCAAAAGATCCTTATTCTAAAAGGAAATGTTCTGGAGATGCATTACCTGAAAATGGCCGAAGATGAAATGGAGCAGGATTTTGAAGCTATAGAGGCATTTGAAAATATAGACACCATTCGTGATGCGAACAACATAGCTTCTGAAGACAGTACAAATAAAGCGATCAAGGCCAGAATTTCACGGGAAGATTATCTCAAAAAAGTGAATGAAATGCTTCACCATATACACCGTGGTGATATTTATGAAGCAAATTTTTGCCAGGAGTTCTATGCCGAAAATATGGAGATTGACCCTTATAAGGTATTTCAAAATTTGAATGAGATTTCACAGCCGCCTTTTGCTGTTTTTCTGAAACTCGAAAACAATTACCTTTTATGTGCCTCACCGGAAAGATATTTAAAAAAAGAAGGCAGCCATGTAATTTCCCAACCTATTAAAGGCACTGCGCGCAGGTCTCAGAATCAAGCTGAAGATGAAAGAATTGCCGGGGACCTGGAAAAAGATCCCAAGGAACGCGCAGAGAATGTGATGATAGTTGACCTGGTACGAAACGACCTCTCCCGGATTGCAAAAAAGGGAAGTGTAAAGGTAGATGAGCTATGTAGAGTTTATTCCTTTAAACAGGTACACCAGATGATCTCCACTGTTTCTGCAGATGTTGAGGAGGGAATACCCCCAATGGAGGTTTTAAGGGTTACTTTCCCTATGGGCAGCATGACCGGAGCCCCAAAGATTTCGGCAATGAAGATCATTGAAGATCTGGAGGAAACCAAACGCGGACTTTATAGCGGCGCGGTGGGTTATTTTACACCAGAGGGCGATTTTGATTTTAATGTGGTTATTCGCAGTATTCTTTATAATTCTGCAAAGAAATACGTCTCCTTTTCAGTAGGAGGCGCAATCACTTCCCGTTCAATCCCCGAAAAGGAATATGAAGAATGCCTCTTAAAATCTAACGCTATGCGCCAGGCATTAACCGCAGAATAAAAAATCAGATTCCCCCCCCATTCACTTTTACCCAATTAGATCATCATACCATCATACCATCAAACCATCCCACCACCACCATCCCACCATCCCACCATCAAACCATCCCATCATCTAACCATCATATCATCCCACCATCAAACCATCACATAATCAGATAATCGCATAATCAAACCATCAATAAACTATTGTATCTTTGAAATACTATGGAAAAAGCCTTTAAAAACCTTGTAAAAACAGACTTTCCTTATTTATTGACCGGAAAGATCCTCGTGGCTGTAAGCGGCGGAGTAGACAGTGTGGTACTTGCACATTTGTGTAAAAGTGCCAAAATTGATTTTTCAATAGCCCATTGTAATTTTAATCTAAGGGATGAAGAAAGCGATGGCGATGAATCTTTTGTTCTGGACCTGGGAGATGCCCTGGATGTGGAAGTTTTTACTGAAAATTTTGATACCAAAGCCTACGCGAAAGATGCCGGAATTTCTATTCAAATGGCTGCCCGACACCTTAGGTATGACTGGTTTCAGCAGTTAAGTGCCGCGCTTAATTTTGATTATATTCTTACCGCTCATCATATCAATGATGATCTGGAGACTTTCCTTATAAATTTTATAAGAGGAACCGGCCTGGAAGGTTTAACCGGGATCAAGGTTGCGAATGAAAAGGTAATAAGACCTTTAATGAAATTTTCCCGGAAGGAAATTGAAGCCTTTGCTGTAGAAAACAGGATGCAATGGAGGGAGGATAGCAGCAATGCCTCTTCAAAATACCTTCGGAATAAAATACGGCGGGAGATCGTACCGTTAATGGAAGAGATTAATCCGCAGTTGCTGGAGGGTTTTTCCCAAACCCAGTCTCATTTAAAAGAGAGCCTTGATCTTATGGAGGATTATATAGGACTGCTTTATTCTGAAATTGTTTCGAAAGATATTTATGGGTACAGGCTCAAAATTGAAGTCCTGGAAAAGATCCCAAATACAAGAGCGGTTTTGTACCAGCTGCTAAAAACTTTCGGTTTTACTGAATGGAATGACGTTCATGACCTGCTTAAGGCACAACCGGGAAAAATGGTATATTCTTCTACCCACCGCCTTATAAAGGACAGGGAATATCTTATTCTTACAGAGATCCCTTCAGAAAATACCCATAAGGATTTTACTATAGCCGAAGGAGAGGAGATCGTTATGCTACCCCTGGGGAAACTCACTTTTGAAGCTGTAGATAAAATTGGCGAAACTGGCCCAAATATTGTTTATTTAGCAAAAGATAAACTTGTATTTCCCTTAATTTTAAGAAAATGGCAAAAAGGTGACCAGTTCTACCCGTTTGGAATGAAAGGAAAGAAGAAAATTAGCGACCTTTTTAAGGACAATAAATTATCTTTGCCTGAAAAGGAAGAAACCTGGCTCCTGTGCTCCTCAAACCAAATTGTTTGGGTGGTAAATCAACGAGCAGATGGCCGTTTTGCGGTTACAGATCCTTCCCGGGATATTTTGAAAATTACCTACACCTTATGAAATATTTTTATTTCCTCTTTCTATTTATAAGCACATATTTCAGCGTCCAATCCCAGGTTTTTACCTCTTCGGCCAATCAGGATCAAATTGCAGATCCGGTTGAATGGGACGCCCGTATTGAAAAACAAAACGATAGTATTTATACCCTGGTCTTTGAAGCCAGGCTTGATAAAGGTTGGCATCTGTATTCCCAGCAGGTTGATGAGGACGGCCCAATTCCTACCACTTTCACATTTAATAATTCCCCCGAAACCTATGAACTTATAGGTGAAACAGAAGAACCTGATACTCCGGCAATTTTTGATGAGGTGTTTGGGATGGATATTAAATTCTTCAAGAACGAAGCCGTTTTCAGACAAAATATAAGGGTTTTTGATCCTGAAAAAATAATTGAGGTTGAGGTGGAATTCATGGTTTGTGATGATGAACAATGCCTTCCTCCAGATGTGGTTCCCTTTCAATTTTCGGTAACCGAAAATAAAGCTATCAAAGGGTATACAGATGTTGAGGTAAGTGATCTGGATGTTCAAAAGACCAAAGAACTTGATATAGAAATACAGGGTTGGTCAAATTTTGAGCTTGAGGAAGAGGAAAGCACCGGTTACTGGACAATTTTCTTTTTAGGTTTTATTGGAGGTCTTATTGCCTTATTGACGCCATGTGTTTTTCCAATGATCCCGCTTACTGTTTCCTTCTTTACCAAAGGAGCCAAAACCCGAAAAAAGGGGATGGTGAATGCCATACTTTACGGGGTTTTTATTTTCCTTATATACCTTCTACTAAGCGTGCCTTTCCATTTACTGGACAGTCTCGCCCCAGAGGTGCTTAACAATATTTCAACCAATGTCACCCTGAATATCGCATTCTTTGTGATCTTCATCTTCTTTGCCTTTTCATTTTTTGGTTATTATGAGATCACGCTGCCTACTTCCTGGAGCAGCAGTATGGACGACAAAGCTTCAAGCATTGGTGGAGTGGTAGGGATCTTTTTTATGGCTCTTACCTTGGCCTTGGTTTCCTTTTCCTGTACCGGCCCAATCTTAGGCTCTTTACTTGGAAGTTCGCTTACCACAGATGGGGGTGCGATTCAATTATCCTTCGGGATGGGTGGCTTTGGCCTTGCGCTGGCGCTTCCTTTTGCCTTATTTGCTTTGTTTCCGAACTGGCTTAATTCCCTGCCAAAGAGTGGCGGCTGGCTGAACACGGTTAAAGTGGTCCTCGGTTTTATCGAACTAGGACTGGCCTTTAAATTCCTTTCAAATGCAGATCTTGTTGAGCATTGGGGACTCCTGAAAAGAGAAATTTTTATAGGGATATGGGTAATTATAGCAATAGGTTTAATGCTGTATTTGTTTGGTCTTATTCGCTTTCCGCACGATGGGCCTAAACAAAAAATTTCCAGGACCAGATTTGGATTGGGAACTTTAACCCTGCTGTTCGTTCTTTACCTGTTGCCCGGCCTTACCAATACCCCTAGGGCCAATTTAAAGCTGTTAAGCGGTTTTCCACCACCTTTATTCTACAGTATTTACGAGAAGGAAACCGAAGGTCCGCTGGGATTAAAAGCCTATAAGGATTGGGATAAAGGCCTGCAGGCGTCTAAAGATCAAAATAAACCTATAATTCTTGACTTTACCGGGTGGGCCTGTGTAAATTGTCGAAAAATGGAAGAACAGGTATGGAGTGATCCTGAAGTATATGATGTACTTAACAATGAGTTCATTCTTATCTCACTATACGTAGATGACAGGATGGAGCTTCCTGCCCAGGACCAGTTCAATTATGTTCGGGAAAAAGGGGGGATTAAAAAAATAAAAACCATTGGAGATAAATGGGCAACCTTTCAAACAGTGAATTTCAAGAATAATTCGCAGCCATTCTATGTCCTGTTGGATCCCGAGGTTAATTTATTGAATCCTCCTGTGGGATATACCCCCAATGAAAAAGAATATTTGAGCTGGCTTAAATCCGGGCTTCAAAAATTCAAAGAAACTGCAGAAGTAAAATAAATGTAACGGGATTACATTGTGAATTTCTATCTTAGGGGTTTTTAAGGAAACTATTAAGGTGTAACGCCACTTCAGGAAGTTATAAATTATTTAAAAACCCCGTTATTAGATGAAATTCACGCATTCCCTACATGTACTTTTGATAAGTCTATTCTTATCATTCCCTCTTTTCGCCCAAACGGATACAGATTATAAAGTAGCCGATAATTACACCAAGCAGGAAGTTTATATTCCAATGCGCGATGGTGTAAAACTGCACACAACTATTTATTCCCCAAAGGATACCTCTAAAAAATATCCTATAATAATGCAGCGTACTCCTTATAGTTCGCGGCCTTATGGAAAAGATCAGTTTCGTTCATTAATTGGTCCCAATGAGTACCTTATGAAAGAAGGGAACATAATTGTATACCAGGATGTGCGGGGCCGCTGGATGAGTGAAGGCAGTTACGATAACATGAGAGCCTACATTCCAAATAAAAAACGTAAACAATCTGATGAGGCCAGTGATACCTATGACACCATAGAATGGCTTATAAAAAATGCCCGCAGCAATAACGGGAAGGTTGGTACCTGGGGAATTTCCTATCCCGGGCACTATGCAATAATGTCATTACTGGATGCTCATCCGGCTTTAAAAGCTGTTTCTCCACAGGCGGGAATAGGAGATTTCTTTTTTGATGATTTTCACCATAATGGTGCATACCTTTTAAGTTACTGGAGAGCAACTGCATTGTTTGGTTATGATAAAGAAGGCCCAACAACCGAAGCCTGGTATGATCTACCCGACATTGGAACCCAGGATCAATACCAGTTCTTTCTTGATATTGGCCCTTTGAGCAATCTTGATCAATATTATAAGGAAGACAATATTTTCTGGCAGCAATTAAAAGAAAATCCAAATTATAACGAATTCTGGAAATCCAGAGGGGTGATACAACACCTCAATGATATAAAACCTGCAGTTATGGTTGTAGGAGGCTTATTTGATGCTGAAGATCTTTACGGGCCATTTGAAACTTATAAGACTATTGAGCGAACCGGTACAAATTACAACACAATGGTTTTTGGACCCTGGAGCCATGGTGACTGGGCGCGCCAAAGAAAAAGACAGGCAGTAGGAAATGTCTATTTTGGGGATGACATTTCAAAAGATTACCAAAAGAATATCGAGACTAAATTCTTTAATCATTTTCTAAAAGGAAGCGGCACTAAAGACTCAGGTCTTCCCGAAGCTTATGTATTTGATACAGGGAAAAAAGAATGGGATTCCTATGAAACCTGGCCTCCGGCAAATGCGGTAAGCAAAACGTTTTACCTGGGAGATGAACAAAAACTCACCGCTGAGGCGGGCGATGCCGAAATGTCCTTTGTAAGCGATCCTAAAAAACCGGTTCCTTATAATGATGAAATTAAAACTGTTTTCACTCCAAGAAAATATATGACCGGGGATCAGCGATTTGCAGCGCGCAGGCCGGATGTTCTGGTATTTGAAACACCCGTTCTGGATGAGGATATGAGCCTGGTGGGGGCCATTGAAGCTCATTTAAAGGTTGCGATCACAGGCACCGATGCTGATTGGATTGTAAAGGTTATTGATGTTTACCCGCACGACACCCCGGATTATGAGGAAACAATGGATCATTTAAAGATGTCGAACTATCATATGATGGTAAGAAGCGAGGTTTTACGGGGACGTTTCAGGAACAGTTTTGAAAATCCGGAGCCATTTGAGCCTAATAAGAAAACCGATGTAACGTTTAACCTTCAGGATATTAATCATACTTTCAAAAAGGGACATAAATTGCAAATTCAGGTTCAAAGTACCTGGTTTCCGCTTATAGATATCAATCCGCAAACGTATGTTCCAAATATCTTCAAAGCCAAAAACGAAGATTTCACTAAACAGACCCATACTGTTTATGGGGATTCCTTTATTAAATTTTCAGTTTTAGAAAAATAAAAAAGATGGTTAAGAATTTAAAACTCGCTTTGGTATTTCTGGCATTTTCTACTATTATGTCCTGTAAAAGCGACAAGGAGAAAAAAGATTTTAATGATGACGAGATGGCTCAGGCTTCAGCAGAGCTTAACGCGTATTTTGATGCTGAGTTTGAAAAGGATGTTGAAGAATCTCCAATGATGCAAACCCAGTTGGGGAGAAAGACAAATTATGGCAAATGGGACAATTTCTCGCACCTTAAATATGCCGAGGATCTTGCAAAGGCAAAAGCGCGAAAAAAATACCTGAAGGATAATATAAATGAAAACGCGCTGGACAAGGAAACCCGGTTAAGTTACCGTTTGTATAAACAGGAGCTGGACAATCAAATCGAGGATTATGATTACCGGTTTTATGATTATCCCGTAAACCAAATGGGGGGATACCATACAAACATTCCGGCATTTCTTATCAATATGCACAGGATTGATTCCATTCAGGATGCGCGGGCATATATTGAAAGGTTGAATGGGGTGCCAAAGGTATTTGAAGAGGCAATTGAGGGAATGAAAATAAGGGAACAAAATGGGATATTGCCTCCCAATTTTGTATTTGAAAAATCTCTTGAATCTTCCCGAAATGTGATCAAGGGGAAGCCTTTTGAAAATTCAATTGAATCCAGTGCTTTGCTCGAAGATTTTAAAACGAAGGTTGAAAAACTGGATGTTACAGATGAAGTAAAAAGGAAGCTAATTGCTGAAGCAGAAAAAGCCCTTCTTAATTCAGTGAAACCGGCCTATGATAAAATGATAGCTACACTGGAAGATCAAATGCAACGGGCCACAACAGATCATGGCGCCTGGAAATTTCCCAAAGGTGATAGTTTCTATAACAACAGGTTAAAAAGGATCACCACTACAGATCTTAATGCAAACGAGATCCATGAAATTGGCTTGAGCGAAGTTGCAAGGATCCACGGTGAAATGGAAGCCATCAAAGCCCAGGTAGGATTTGAAGGGACACTCCAGGATTTCTTTGAATTTATGCGAAATGATAAGCAGTTCTATTATCCCAATACTCCCGAGGGGAAGGAACAGTATCTTAAGGAAGCTACAGGGCTTATAGAGACCTTGAAAGGTAAACTGGACGATCTTTTCCTTACAAAACCCGAGGCTGATATTATCGTGAAGGCCGTGGAACCTTTCCGGGAAAAGAGTGCGGGGAAGGCTTTCTATCAACAACCCGCAATTGATGGTTCCAGACCGGGTACCTATTATGCCAATTTGTATGATATGAGTGCCATGCCCATTTATCAAATGGAAGCATTGGCGTACCATGAAGGGATCCCGGGACATCATATGCAAATTGCCATTGCCCAGGAACTTGAAAGCCTGCCTATGTTCAGGAAATTTACTTTTTACACCGCCTATGTTGAAGGCTGGGGATTGTACAGTGAACTTGTGCCAAAGGAAATTGGTTTTTACCAGGATCCATATTCAGATTTTGGAAGGCTCGCAATGGAACTATGGCGGTCTTGTCGCCTTGTTGTAGACACGGGGATCCATGCTAAAAAATGGACAAGGGAACAGGGAATAGAATATTATAAAAAAAATACCCCCAACGCTGAAAGCGACTGCATAAAAATGGTAGAACGGCACATTGTAATGCCCGGGCAGGCTACTGCATATAAGATAGGGATGAATAAAATAATCGAACTCCGGGAAGAAGCAAAAGCCTGGTTGGGTGAGGATTTTGATATAAAGGAATTTCACGATGTGGTACTTACCAACGGAGCCGTACCATTAAATGTTTTGGAAGAAATGGTCCAGGAATGGGCAAAGAACAAAATGGAAGATTTGGAGTAGGTTAATCTTCCAGAAGCCAGATAGCCGCTTCCGGAAATTGAGCAGCCCAGAATTTTTCGCTGTGAGTTCCTTCAAAAATTGCTTTGGAATTTATATCGCACATAGAAACACCCTTGTCGATTAATATTTGACGCATTTTCATCATAAGCGGGACCATGGTCTCGCTTTCCTTGTTTCCTGCCAGCAGGAATAGCTTCATTTCCTGAAAGCTTTCCGGAGTTTTTTGGTGGGTAAAAGCAAAGATTTCTTCTGAAAACCAGAAACTCGGGGAGAAAACCAAGGCTTTGCTGAAAATTTCCGGATGTTGGAGAATACTGTAATAAGCAAACAAACCTCCCAGGGAGCTGCCTCCAATAAAAGTAGAGGACCTTCCTGAGGCTGTTCTATACTTCAGGTCAATTTTTGGTTTTAAAGTTTGGGTAATAAACTCCAGATAGACATCAGCCTTCCCACCGTGATAAGTAGGATGGGAAAAAGGCGTAAGCTCATCGATCCTTTTATCATTCCCATGTTCAATTCCCACTACTATCAGGTCAAGGCCAAGACTGTCCAAAGTTTCATCTACCCGCCATTCCCCTGCAAAAGAGGTGGTATTGTCAAAAAGGTTTTGGGCATCCTGTAAATAGAGCACCGGGTAATTTTTACCGGAAGTTTTATAGGAAACCGGCAGGTAGATCCATATTTTCTTAATGGTATCCAATTCTGTTGAATAAATTGAAAATTGGGATACATTCTTCGAAGCTGTTGATTGCGCCCGAATACTTGAAATACTTCCGAAGAAGAACAAGATCAATAAAATACGCATAGGATATCCGGGTTGCTTTATAAAAAGATTATTTTCCATATTCCGGTAATCCAAAAATAAAAGCCAGTTGGTCAACTTTTTCAAGATCTCTTTTGTTTGTAAGAGCTCTTCTCGCATCATTTATTAGAGTTTTGGCTTCCAACTCAATACATTTAACCAGGTCTTTACCCTGGGCAGGCTGCATTTTTAAATACTGCAGCATCAACATTAATTTTTGAATGAGAATAATATCGTGTTTGCAATAAGTACGAATGGCAGCCATAACATTGTAAAGAAGTTCATCGAAATCTACAGTGTTTATTCTTAGATACGCCTCATTATCCCTCACAATTATATTACGATCCTTTTTTTGCATTCTTAAGGAGAACAGTTCTGAAAGGTAATCTATTCCATTAAGGGCAGTTCCTGGATCGTTAATCCCGGGCGACATAGCTTTAAGAATGATCTCTGTGATCTGTTTGAATGCAAGCACATAATTATCCTGTACCAGCTCGCCCCGGGAAAAATTAAAATTGGAAATAATACTCTTTACGGTTTCCTTGTCCAACTCCTTACTGGCTCTAAAAAGCGGAATTCCTTTCAATACAAAAACCCCGTTAACAGGTAAGACATGTAATTTAATGTCTTTTTGTTTGCAAATTTCTACAATATTGGGGATAGAGATATTTTGTAGGTAGCCACATTCTTCGGTATAATACTTTTTCCATTCATTGGTTTCAGGAAAAGGAACATTTCCCTCATTTTCTTCTTCAATCAGTGCAGTAAGATTGGTTTGTGCGGTTAAAAATATTCTGTCCAGGATCTTACTTATCTGGATGTTTTCAGAAATATTATGAATAAAATAAATGAAGGCATAAATACAGGCTACCGTAAAAACAATCCCTAAAAGCACCGAGAATCCCGGGATCTGGTATTTGTCGCCTGTGGGTTGTATGGAAAACAGAATGAAAATGCAATACAGAATAGTTCCCAGGTAAATTCCCAGAATAATCTGGTGGGATTTATCTGAGATCAAACCCGGTAACAGGCGGGGGGAATAATTGCTGGACGCCTGGCTTAATAGTAACATAACCATAGAAAAGCTAAAAACCATCATGGATATAAGTCCGGTAATAATTGCACTTAGAATTGTTAAGGCCGTATCCCCGTTATCAACCACCAGGATAGGCAGGTTGTCCAGCAGATACCGGGAAATACCAAGGTTTTCAAGGTACATAATGATGAAAGCAAACAGGATCCCGATAACGGCAAATACCGTTGGGTAAAAAATGATCTTGCTCTTGATCACGTGCAATATTTTCAGCAATTTATTATACAGTTGTTTCATCAGGAACTTTTTGCAAGCTTTAAAGTTAGGAAAATCCCTGCTACCGCTCCTCTTCACCGGGTATAAAGATTAGTACATGATTTAAGGTATGACATTATGACACTTTAATTGGGAGATAATCAGTCATATTGTCTTAAAAAAAGAAATGGAATTTATTTTGCTAAGATCCCTATGAAAATGATAATTAACCTTAAAAAATAAATGTTATGAGTCTAATTAAAAGAAATGAGGCCAACTGGCTGCCTTCGGTTTTTGACGATATGTTTAAAGCCGACTGGTTAGGTGGAACCACTAATGTAAATAGTATAGGAACCAGTATTCCTGCCGTGAACATTCAGGAAAGCGATGACAATTTTATGGTAGAGGTTGCCGCACCCGGAAAAACAAGAAATGATTTTAATATCGAATTGGATAACGATATTCTTACCATTTCTTCCGAAGAAAAAAAGGAGAATGAAACTACTGAAAAGAACGGAAGGTACACCAGAAAAGAATTTAGTTACAGCAATTTCAAAAGAGCCTTTAGCCTGCCTGAAACTGTTGATAACGAGAAGATCGCTGCTTCCTATGAAAATGGTGTATTGGTGATCAGTCTCCCTAAGAAAGAAGAGGCCAAAGTACAGGCTAAGAGAATGATCGAGATATCCTAATTGTGGTTAAAATTTAAATTAAGAAAAGCGCTGTGGTTACAGCGCTTTTCTTATATCCAGCAGGATCCAACGATTTCCTGCACTTTGCATCGTGAGGATCTGGCTTCCACTAATGGAGGTTATTGATACATCATTCACTACATCATAAAGGTCATCTGTTCCCGAGAATCGAAGTGGTTTGGTTTTGGTGCCTTTCCAGCCAATTAGTGTGATAATCCTCCCTTTATGAGCATTGGCTGGGGGAATAACAATACCTGTAACCTGATCATTGATCCTTAAGGTTGAAATCTCTTCTGTTATAACATAATCTGTTGCGGCACTTGTGGTAGAACTATAATTCTGGGTATTTGGATATCTCCAGTTCATATTTCCATTATTATCCAAAGTGAGAATTTGATCGGTTTTTCCTCTTTCCGCAGGGAATATATATTCCTGTTGCGGGGATGAACCAATTCCCAATCTTCCGGCAAAATACCCTGCAAACACATTGGCGTTATGATCGCCGAGGGCGCTACTGTAAATCCCATAAATAGTCCCGCTTCCCTGGGTTGTTCCTATTTCTGAATAGATGCCGTAATTGTTACTGCGGGACCCAAAGGTCCTGCCTACCCGATTAAATATTCCGTAGATATCATTCGTACCTGAATTCTGAAAAGTTTCATTGAAAATCCCGTAATGCACCCCGGTTCCCAAACCGTTTACATTATTTTTTATTCCATATTTTGTACCATTGGTAGCGCTTTTGTTCCAATTGAGAATTCCATAGGTTGTCAAATTATCTGTAGCCGGATTGCTGTTATCAATTTCAATCCCTTTTTTGATAGCAAGGTCTGCGGTAGATTTTAATTCTATTTGAAGCCTGGAGGTGATCTCCTGGGTTCCTATGCCTATATTTCCATTACGGTACATTGGCTCATCAATACTTTGGGGCGCTTCAGAAGTTCCGGGTTTAAAAAAAGAGTCTGTGGCAGCGCCTCCAAAACTTTCCCATTTTTTAATATCATTATTCCAGTAATAAAATCCGGGTTTAAACTCTGAAATTGCAGTGGTGAGATATACCAACATCCCTTGTTGCAGGCTTGTAGGGGAGGAGGGAAATTTTGCCATTCTGGGAATTAAAAGACCATCTTTGACCGTTGGATTATCTGGATTGGAGGCTACAATATCCAGTTGCGCCTGAGGATCTGCAGTACCAATTCCCACCTGACCAAACGCCATTAAAGGGAAAAGAAGCAGGCAAATATATACACTTGTTTTCATGTGTCTCGGTTTTTAAGCCGGCACAGCAGTTATGTTAAATAGATTAGGTATTCCTAAAAATATAATTTTAAATAACTGAAAGTTAGATGATTGTGTATAAATTAACCTTTTTTATAATTTCTTTGAGAATTTCCTAGGCAAGAGCTTTGGTCTTTTCCTGTAACATTTTGATCTCATCTCTTAATCTTGCAGCGGTCATAAAATCCAGATCTTTGGCCGCCGTCTCCATTTCCTTTCTTTTCGCTCTTATTCGCTTTTCAAGCTGATCCTTACTGAAATAGGCGGTTTCTTTTTCTGCAGCTTTCAGGGTGGGAGCTGTTTCAATTTTATAAGCTTCTTCCTTGCGTTTTATAAGGGTTTCATTGAAGGCCTTTACAAGAGCGGTTGGCTGGATCTTATGTTTGGTGTTATAGGCGATCTGTTTTGTACGGCGGTACTCTGTCTGGTCAATGGTCTTCTGCATAGAATCGGTGATCTTATCTGCATACATGATCGCACGGCCTTCAAGGTGTCTCGCTGCCCGTCCTATGGTTTGGGTAAGCGATCTGTTGCTTCTTAAAAATCCTTCCTTATCTGCGTCCAGAATTGCTACCAGGGAAACTTCCGGAAGGTCCAGACCCTCCCTTAAAAGGTTTACCCCAATAAGCACATCAAATACGCCCCGTCTAAGATCATTCATGATCTCAACACGCTCCAGGGTATCCACATCTGAATGTATGTAACGACAGCGAATATTAATGCGTTTTAAATACTTGTCCAGTTCCTCTGCCATCCTTTTGGTAAGCGTAGTGACCAGGACTCTTTGATCTTTATCTGCCCTTACGTGGATTTCCTCTATAAGATCGTCTATCTGGTTCAGGCTGGGTCTTATTTCAATTATAGGATCCAATAAACCTGTTGGTCTTATTACCTGCTCCACATAAACCCCTTCAGTTTTCTGCAACTCATAATCGGCAGGTGTAGCGCTAACATAGATCACCTGATTCTGGAGTGCCTCAAATTCTTCAAATTTCAATGGGCGGTTGTCCATCGCCGCGGGAAGGCGGAAACCATAATCCACCAGGGTTTCCTTACGGGACCTGTCTCCTCCATACATGGCATGCACTTGCGGAATGGTAACATGGCTTTCATCTACCACCATTAAATAATCATCCGGAAAATAATCCAGGAGGCAGAATGGCCTGGTTCCCGGAAGTCTTCCGTCAAGGTAACGGGAGTAATTTTCAATTCCCGAACAATATCCAAGTTCGCGAATCATCTCCAGATCAAAATTGGTGCGTTCATCAAGGCGTTTCGCCTCCAGATGCTTACCTATATCCTGAAAATAATCTACCTGTTTAACAAGGTCATCCTGAATTTCCCGAATTGCTCCCTGTAGAACATCGGGGGAGGTAACGAACATATTTGCCGGATAAATATTCAGCCGACTATATTTCTCTAAAACGGCGTTGTTTAGAGGATCAAAAGCTTCGATCTCTTCAATATCATCTCCAAAGAAATGAACCCTGAAAGCGTTATCAGCATAACTGGGGAACACGTCAACGGTGTCTCCTTTAATGCGAAAATTTCCGCGATTAAAATCGGCTTCAGTACGGGAATATAAACTCTGAACCAGTTTGTGTAAAAACTGGGTTCGGGAAATGCGCATATCCTTTTCAATGGAAACCACGTTCTTTTTGAACTCTACGGGGTTTCCTATTCCGTATAAACATGAGACAGAAGCTACAACAATAACATCGCGCCTTCCGCTTAATAAAGAAGAAGTAGTTGATAATCGAAGTTTTTCAATTTCCTCATTTATGGAAAGATCTTTTTCAATATAAGTTCCTGAAGATGGGATGAAAGCTTCCGGCTGGTAATAATCGTAATAACTCACAAAATACTCCACAGCATTCTCTGGAAAGAATTGCTTGAATTCTGAATACAGCTGGGCAGCGAGAGTTTTATTATGCGCAAGGACGAGGGTGGGTTTTTGAACATCCTCAATGACATTGGCAACGGTAAAGGTTTTCCCCGATCCTGTAACCCCCAGCAAAGTCTGATACTGGTCATTTTTATTGATCCCGCTTACCAGTTGTTTTATGGCCTGCGGCTGGTCCCCGGTGGGTTTGTAATCTGATTTTATTGTAAATTTCATGAAATTCTTTTTCTTAGCTCCACGAAATTAAGCAATAATCCTGCCTAATCAAATGCGGTTATCTTATTAAAGAAAAATGGCCTTTGAACTCCCTTCCATTCGCTAAATTTACCAGGAACCAATAGTCATCACCGGGTAGATCTGCGTTATTAAAAGTGCCATCCCAGCCCCTGCTGTTTGGATCCAGCTCTTTTAATAATTTACCATAGCGGTCAAAAATGTGAATTTTTAAAACCCGGTATTCTTCATCTTCTATTTTTACAGGTATCCACCTGTCATTATATCCATCGTTATTCGGTGTGAAAAAAGAAGGGAAACCAAAAACCAGGATATCTCTTTCCACAATTCCGCAGGAATTTACGGTGGTAACATATACCGTATGTGGCCCCGGACTTACATTGGTGAATTTCGGATCTTCCTGCCAGGGGCCGTCTTTATTATCCAGGGAATATAATGTGCCCTCTTCGTTATTTGCTAGAACGGTGATATCGCTGATTTCCCCGTTGCTTTCTACCAAAACATCAAGGATTTCGGCATCAGGAAATTCTTCGATAAAGAATTCCAAAGTACGCCCGCAACCAATTTGCGGATTGATTATTTCTACGGAATAATTTCCTCCTTCATTAACCTGTATTTCTCGGGTTGTCTGGCCGGTATTCCAGTTAAATTGATAGTTGACACCATCATTAAACACAAACTCAGATCCCAATGTAAGCGGAAATTGTGAAGAGCATAAGCTCAGTTCAGTTATTTCCTGAAGTTGGGGAAAAGATGTGATCTCAAGATCGATGCTTCCCGCACCATAACAAATTCCATCACTAACCGCCTTAATATAAATCTTTGTGGGAGCCGAGGTGTAAAGATCAGGCAAAGGATTAATACCAATTGCTGCGTCTTCTTCTGTGAGATGGAAGCTAAGGTCTATATTGGATGGGAGATTAAGCCCTGAAAGTACAGTAGTTTCAAGCGCTTGAAAATTAAACTCAGCCTCCCCGTTTCCCAGGTCACAACCTTGAGCAGGTTCGGGGTTTAGTTCAATGCTATCTTTGGTTTTTAATTTTACTTCGGTTATGCTGTAACAAATGGAATTGAAAGCTGTGACCTTGGCAAAAACCACCTGGTCCCGGGAGGTATTGGTGTAAACATCATCAATAGCGTTTCCATTCAACGTATCCTGTACCGCAGCGTTCCGGCTTTCATAGAAAAATACCTGGGTATTGTCATTTCCAAGGGTAATATCATTTTTTGCCAATTGTAAATTGAAGGTGGCTAATCCATCGGTAGAATTTTCTCCGGTATCACATTGTACGAGTTCAAAATTTTCCAGCGTTTGGGGTATATCTACAATGGTGAGTTCCTTGCGCGCAGGTTCAAATTCATCTCCATTGAGGATTCTTGTTTGCGAGACTATATAGGTGCCGGGAGAAGAATAAGTGTGGTAAGCCTCGCTTCCTGTTGCGGTATTACCATCTCCAAAGTCCCATTTTATTGTGGTATAAGGTTCATCACTGGTTAAGAAAAAATGGGTTTCATCTCCAAAACACAGATTTTCAAAATCAAAATTATTAAGAAAAAGGGATTGTATGAATGGGGGTAAACCCAGTTTTACATTATTATTGCCAATATCTATAGAATTGTGGGAATAACTCACCCCGGTAGAAGGTGCCTCGGGGTTTCTAATTACCGACATAAGGGAATGACGCTGCTGGAATATAGGATAACCAGCGCGATATATACGGCCATCTATAGCCAGCTGTAAAGCTCCCGCCACATTATTGGAGGTGTGTATGATTTTTTGAGAAGCATATATAGAAGAACTTTCAAGGTCATATTGATACAATTCACTTTTAAGCATCACATCCTTATCATCATAAATATTGGCTGTGACATACAATTTGGTAGATTTGGGTGAAAATTCCACTCCATAGGGATAACTGTCAAAAAGAAGTAATTCTTCATTGCTTACCTGGCCGGTCTGGTCATTGAAATCATACAGAAAAACCTTCCCTGTATTTTTTGTCCCTGTTCTTTCGCTTCCCAACCTTGTTGAACTATATGCCGCTGCCAGCTTTTTTCCATCGGGGGAGATCTTCATATAACCAATCGCGGTAATATTTACTCCCTGCTCGTTGATAATAGGTTGAACATTATTAGGACTCACAGAGATAACCGGGGTGGTGTTTACACCCGCGGTAGTGACCTTAAAAGAATAGAATTTGTTGGTGTGGTGGGTCACAACCCAATAAGAGCTACCATCGGAATGCAATACGGCCGAGAGTTTTTCTGAATTTTTGTATTCACTTTCAAGAGGATCTGCTGAATTATACGTGACCAGGGGAATATTTTTACTGGAGGATACCACATCTCCAAATCCGCCATTGAGGGACATATTTACAATGCTGTAATTAAGCCCGTCAATTGGATCTTCGCCATCCATAAAATAATCAGGTTTATCTACGGTAAAGACGAAATAGATTCCGGGAGTGCCCGGTTGAGGAACAATAATGGCCGATTGAGTACTGGAAACATCCCCGTTTAGACCATAACCATTCGGCATCCGGTTATGCCTGCGGTCATAGACCTGAACTCCATCTGTATAAAAAAGCAGATTTCCGTTTCGGTCAGATATAGTGGCAGATCCCTCCTGGGTTTGCAAACTTCCGCTTTGAGGTACCGGGAAACCACTGTTAAAGTTCAACCCTGCCCGGTCTCCAAAAAACCAATGTGCAGCTTCCCGCTGAGAAAAGGCATTGGTGCCTGCGAATAGAAAAATAAACAGTAAGAGGTAAGCCGGGATCTTCATCAAATCATTTCCCGCTAAGTTATTTATAAATCTCTCTTTTGAAGTAATCTATAGGAAAAAAATATAAAAAGAAAGGTCCATGCCATCACAATGAGTAACTGGTACCAATGTACTCCGTAATCCTTTTCAAATTCAGATCCAAGCTGCGTAGCTGCCGTCTGGATAAAACTCAATCGGGAAAAAGGCTCAATTACAAGATTGCTCATAGCAGTAAGGGGTAGAAATTGCATGATATTTTCAGCAATATCACTGTCTCTAAAGATCCTCCAGGTAAGAATGCCGTTCAGGATATTTTCCAGGACCCACCAAATAAAAAGAAATCCAAGTGCAAATGCCGATCTTTTTACCAATATTCCTAAAAACAAACAGAAGGAAAAAAAGGCAGTGAGCTTTATGAAATAGGCGAAAAGGTATTCCATATCTGAAAAGACAATAGAAAGTTCAGTGAAATCTGAAAAGGAATAGCCCAGAATGAGGGATACCACAAACAGGAAAAGTGTTGAAATAAAGGCAAAAAGAACCACCGTAAGGAACTTGGATAGAATGAACTCCCTTTTGCTTAGGCCATCAATAAGGTTTTGTTTTAAGGTACGGTTGCTGTATTCATTGGACATCATTGAGACAATGACTATTGCCAGGAAAAGTTTAAGCAGGGCCGCGATATAGGTGTTGAAATGCCAGATGAAAGGAAAATTGAAGATCCCCTGATCTGCCACCCTGAAATGCACCTGGCCAATATTGAATTCAATAGAAGCAATAAGTGCTATAAAAGTTATCAGGATGAAATAGGTGGTAATTAAAATCTTGGCCGACCGGCTGTATTTTAATTTATGAAGTTCTATGTCTAGTAATCGTACCATCTTAGTTAGCGGTTTGGTTGGTTAACTGCAAAAATTGTTCTTCCAGGCTTTCTTTCCTTTTTACAAGGTAGGAAAGCACGATCCCTTTGCTGAACAAATAGGAATTAAGCGCTTCGGCATCGAGCGGTTCTTCCAGGAAAGCCGTCACCAACCCATCGTTATAATTTATTTTTCCAATGGAGGGGTGATCTGCGAGTACCAATTGCAGTTTTTCAGCTTCTGTTGCCCGTAATTCAAAAAATCCATGGCTGGCATTCATTTCATCTACCCGGCCGCTGTATAATTTCTCCCCTTTGCGTATTATCACTACGTGAGAACAAACTTTTTCTACTTCATCCAGTAAATGTGAGGCCAGGAGAATTGTAGTCCCAGTGGCCGCAATTTGGCGAATAATCTCTCTTATCTGATGAATTCCCTGAGGATCCAGTCCATTGGTAGGCTCATCCAGGATAAGGATCTCGGGGTCATTGAGCAGGGCAGAGGCGATAGCAAGCCGTTGTTTCATACCAAGGGAAAAAGTACGAAATTTGCTGTCCTTGCGGTCAAGCAGCCCCACTACCCCCAGTTTTTCTGAAATTTTCTCGGGCTTAACTCCCTTAATTTTACATACCAGCGCCAGGTTTTGAGCCGCAGTCATATAGGGGTAAAAATTGGGGTGCTCAATAATAGCTCCTACTTGTTTTAAAGCTTCGTGTGTAGAATTGTTACCGTCAAACCAGTGAAAATCGCCTGCCGTTTTGTTCACTACATTTAGGACCATACCAAGGGTGGTAGATTTTCCACTTCCGTTTGGGCCAAGGATGCCGTAAACATTTCCTTTTTTAATAGTAAAGGAAAGGTTGTTTACCGCCGTGAGGCTCCCAAATTTTTTGGTGAGGTTATTTAAGGTTAAAATTGTCTCCAAACTATATATTGTTTAAACATGGGACGCCGAAGTTAACGTTTTGTTACAGGAGAACTCCTTTAGAAAATGTATTTTTGAAAAAATGCCTTTTATGGAAAAAAAATTAATGTCCAGGAAAAAACCATCTTTTCCTATAAATGAACGTTTTAATAATTACCTCGCAAAATATAACCGAAATACAAAAATCCCTGTTTTTTATGACGATCTGTTACGGTTTGCCGGAGCAGTAACCGTGTATGACCGCAATGATGAAGATACCCTTTGGGTGCGTTGTTATTATTCAGATTCTGAACGAAATGAAATTGATGATTCCCTAAAAAAGGTATATACCATCCTGCATTCTGATGGAAGTGATGATTCCCTGGAATTTTTAAATATCGATGCAATTGATTACTGCACCTTTGGGAATTCCAAACCGTTCCGGGTTAAAGTAAGAAATGTACTTAATGACAGTTTCACCTATTTCTATGTGAAAATGGCCGATGCATCCCGAATTTACGGCCTGGAGATGGAGCATATACTTTCCCCGCATCGTATCAATTTTCTGGTCTATAAGGATACTCTCATTGAAGAGCATATCGCGGGAATACCCGGGGATGTTTTTATTGAGGAAGAATTGCCCCTGTGTAACGAGCGGGCAAAAACACAAATCGCAAAACAATTTGTAAAATTCAATGAGCGATGTATGGTAAGGCTGTTGGGTGATATGCGTTCTTACAACTATGTGATCATTCCCACCCACGATTTTGACCATGTTGATTATACCATAAGAGCCATAGATTTTGACCAGCAATCCTATGAAGGGAATTTGAAGGTATACCGCCCCCAGTTCTTTAAAGAGAATTTAAAAATGGTAGAACTTGTAACCCGAAAGCTTCAGGATAATTCCATTGAACAGTACAGGCGGGAAGAGCGCTCCCTGCTGGCAAAAAGGATGATCAATGCAAGTACCAGGTTCAAGGAACTGATCAGATGTATGATAAACGACAATATTTCTACTGAAGATAATGTACGCCAGTTACGCCGTGACCTGTTCATCTTTACAAAAGATATAAAATTTAAACGCGCCAGGAGTATGGGACAAATCCTGCGTACGGCCCTTGAATTTGTAAAGAGAAACTATGAAAATTTAAACCCTAAGGGCAGCAGTAATTAGCTCTTTACCTCCTTATTGAAATATACCAGATAATAATACATCTGCTTTTCTTCATCCCATCCCTTTTCCACGAATTTTTCAGCAGATTCAGGATTGATAAAATCAAGCTTTATCTGGATATTGGTATCCAGATTGATCACATTTTTAATAGACTTTCTGGCGGCTGTTACCGCTGTGTTGGCAATAGGGAAGGTGGTGAGGTCTTCTATCTTGTATTTGGGAGCTTTTTCGGTCTTGTAATTACGAAACTCCGGCATAAGATCGGGATTGTCAATTACCGAGTTCATAAATGCAGTTTCCTCAAATTCGTCGTTTTTAGCGAAATAATCTACACTTCGGTTCATGAACATCACCTCCTGTTTTTTATCTTCAGCAGGTAATACCACGTCTTTTGCGAAGTTCTGGCAGAATTTTAAATATTTCTTGGTATAGAAATTATTATCGGCCAGCACATCTACCCCCAGAAAATTCTCAATCCAGTATTTGGTGTCGTATTTATTGGAATCTACTGAAAGGATCTTGTAGCCTTCTTCCCTGTTTTTGTTGAAGATTATAGCTCCTTTATCAAGTTTTTGAATATTGATCCCCTGCTGAATGATCATCTCCAGGGTTGTTCCTTTTTCCTGAAATTGCAGGAAATCGTGTTTAAGTTCAGATTTAAAGATCCCAATGGCCGAAACCTTTTCATTGTCCAGCAACATATTTTCAAAATAAACCACATAAACTTCCCCGCTTTTTATATGAGGATGCGTTGATTGCTCAAACAAAAGGGTGTTTATCTTTTTGGAAACCTCGTGTATTTCACGGGGATTGTCAAAAATTTGATTGGAAAGATTGTAAAGTTCATTAAACTCAAGATCTGTTTCATTAAAAAACTGGTAGTAATTTTCTTCCTTATCCCTGAAGGGTTTTAAAAAATATTCCTTGATCAAAGGGGTGATCTCATCATTAAGCTGAAAGGGTTCTTCTGAAAGGAAAATATTCTCGTTCCTGCTTTTATTGCCTACGCGGTGAATGGAAAGAGATTCAATTTGAGCATTATATAAGTTGATCATGAGAATTGGAAATTGTAATAAAATTAATAAGCAAGGGAAATTGTTTCCCAAAAATTAATGAGCGCAATTATAGCAAAATAATAGGACTAAGAATAGGGTAAAGAGGGGTTAAAATTAAAAGTTTTTAACCGTGCCCCCAAGGTTAAGATCTGGTTGAAAGAGAACCAGCATCTTAAACAGCTAAAAATTTAAATGATTGTTAATTCCAGTTCTCGTCAAAAGAAAGGTCATCGTAATCATCAACATCAAATTCAGAATCATAATCGTCTCCAAATTCGTCTTTTTCGGCTATGAATTCTTTATCTGGTGCTTCAAGGGGAATTTGCCCGTGCACGAACATTAGGTTTGGATAATCCCTTCCTTCTTCCACTTCAGCAATTTCACCCAACTCAATAAGAAAGGTCCACATGCTCAGGAAATCATAGACATAAATAAGTTTGGTTTGATCTTCAGAAAAAATGCTCTCCAGTGTGGTCTCATTCATAAGCCTCACCGGTTCATCTCCATCGCTTAGGTCAAATTGTGAGATCTCCTCGCCCTGATTCCAGGTTTCATCACTTATATAGAATGCGGCCATTTCATTGCCGTCAAATCCAAAGGCGTTAATAATAGAATTGTGAAAATCTTCCAGGGTGCTTTCCTCTAAAAGTTCAATATCCCGAAAAACATCTTCTTCGGCATCAAGAATTACTCTGAAACGGTAAACCATACTTAAAATTTTTGGACTGCAAAGATACAGTATTTGATTAGAATTTCAGGCTAACGGGTGAATCGATGTAAGGTATATGTCATAGCGGCAAGCAGGAAAAAAGCTCCTACCTGGTGTGCCACTCCCAACCATAAAGGAACTGCGTATATTAAGGTGAAAACGCCCAGTAAAAACTGAACAAATACCATTACAAGCAAAAAGTTCATTGCCTTTGCCTGTAAAATAGTGAGTGCGATCTTTCTTGACCTGTACCACATATATCCTATGATGGCCACTACAAGGTACGCCAGATACCTATGTACAAACTGCACCCCGCTCTTCCCCTCAATAAAATTGCGCCAAACAGGATTCTGCTCTATATAAACGGTTTCATGAATGAGCTTTCCCTCGTTCATCATGGGCCAGGTGGTATGGATCAATCCCGCATTAAGGCCTGCCACAAAGGCTCCCCAGATAATTTGGAGCAGGAGGATCACCATCCCCCATCTCACAAGGTTTCTGAAAGCTTTATTTACAGTTTCCCTTTTTGGATAAATGAGATCCAGGGCCACCCAGAAGGTATATGCAAATGTTAAGAATGCGGTTACAAGATGTGCCGCAAGACGATAATGACTCACTGCCGGCATATCTACGAGACCGCTTTTCACCATATACCATCCCAAAAATCCCTGGAAGGCCCCCAATGCCAGCAGAATTAATGCTTTTTTGATCGTTGATCTTGTTAGTTGTTTTGTGAACAGGAAATATAAGAACGGAATTATAAAAACAATTCCAATTAATCTTCCAATTACCCGGTGAAACCACTCCCAGAAATAGATCTCCTTGAAATCTTCAAGTTCAAAATGAGAGTGCAGTTTCTGGTATTCAGGGTATTGTTTGTAGCGTTCAAATTCCGCTATCCAGGCTTCTTCATTCAGGGGAGGAATGGTTTCCGTAATTAGCTTGTAATCGGTCATGGAAAGTCCGGAGTCGGTAAGCCTTGTAATCCCTCCTACAATAACCATAATGAATATTAAAAAACAACCCGTGAACAGCCAGTAAACAACCTTTTTGTTATCCTTCATTTGTAAGATATTCTAAGATCTGAAAGTAATATTTTCCGGGTTATTTTAATGGTTCCCGGGTACCAGTCCAAGGGAAATCCCCTTTTTAATCATAAATTCCTTTGCGGCCTCATATTCGTTTGGGATCTCACCTTCAAGGATCGCCTCCTTGATGGCATCTTTAATTATCCCAATTTCTTTTGAAGGTTTCAGGTCAAAGGTTTCCATTATTTCTTCCCCGGTTACCGGAGGCTGGAAATTCCTTATATGATCCTTTTCTTCAACTTCTTTTATTTTCCTGCGTACCTTTTTAAAATTGTTGTGGTATTTCTTGAACCTGTTAGGATTTTTGGTGGTAATATCTGCTTCGCACAAGGTCATAAGGTCCTCAATATCATCTCCGGCATCAAAAACCAAACGCCGCACGGCCGAGTCGGTCACCTGCTCATCGGCAATAACTATGGGCCTGCTGCTCATTAGGACGAGTTTTTGAACATATTTCATCTTCTCATTCAGGGGCAGGCGCAGGTTCTTGAAAAGTTTGTAGACCATTTTTGCGCCCATGAACTCGTGTCCATGAAAAGTCCAGCCTATTTTTTTATGGAATTTCTTGGTGGGGGCTTTCCCAATATCGTGTAAAAACGCTGCCCATCGCAGCCAGAGGTCATCTGTATACGGTGCAATGTTATCTACCACTTCCAGGGTATGCCAAAAATTATCTTTATGTCTTTGTCCCTCTATCTCTTCGATTCCCTCAAGGTCTGTAAGCTGTGGTAATATGAGATGAAGCAATCCCGTTTTATGCAAAAGGGCAAATCCTACCGAGGGTTTTTCAGTTAAAAGGATCTTATTGAGCTCATCCACAATTCGCTCCCGCGAAATGATCTGAATTCTTTCCTTGTTGCGAGTGATGGCTTTAAGCGATTTTGGGGCTATAGTAAAATTGAGCTGGGTTGCAAACCTAATAGCCCGCAACATTCTTAATGGATCATCAGAATATGTAATATCGGGATCCAGCGGGGTTCTTATTATTTTTGCATCCAGATCCTTTAGCCCGTTAAAAGGGTCCAGGATCTTCCCAAAGTCTTCACTGTTAAGGCTAAGAGCTAAGGTGTTTATAGTAAAATCGCGGCGGTTCTGGTCATCTTCAAGAGTCCCGTCTTCAACTACCGGATTCCGGCTGTCCTGGGAATAGCTCTCTTTACGCGCGCCTACAAATTCAATTTCCAGATCGGCATCCCGTAACATCGCGGTACCATAATTTTTAAAGACCTGAACTTTGGGATGATGGGGGAGAAGTTTAGATACTTTTTTAGCAAGGGTGATACCACTTCCTACAGCAACAATATCTATATCCTTGTGATTCCCACGGTCCAGTAAAAGATCACGAACAAAGCCCCCAATTACATAAGTGTCAAGTTTCAACTCATCTGCAGCCTTTGATATTGTATGAAATATAGGAGAGGAAAGGGCCTGTTGGTAATTCTTGTTCTTGGGCATGTTTTATTTGCGTATCACTTTAACCGTTCTGTCATTACCTATTTTAATAATTGCCGAAGGTTTATCTGAAATTTTTGAATGGTACAAATTTACTATATAGTCTACACCTTTTAAAATTTCGGGAGCTATTTGAGCAAAAGAATTTGGGGTAGGCTGCCCGCTTATATTGGCCGATGTGGAAACAAGGGGTTTTCTTAACTGGTAGATCAATTGTTCGCAGAATTTTTCCTTTACAACACGTATGGCGAGGGTTTCATCTTCGGCAACAAGATTATTGGCAACCTTTATTGGGTTGTCATAAATAATGGTGGTGGGTTTATCTGAAAATTCTATCACGTCATATGCAGGATCTGGGACAGAGTTAACGAATTGTTCCAGCATTTTCACACTATTCACCAGGCAGATCATCGCTTTGCGGTCACTGCGTTTTTTAAGTTTATATATACGTTCTACAGCCTCCGGATTTGTTGCATCGCAGCCAATTCCCCAAACGGTATCTGTAGGATATAATATGATGCCTCCTTTTCTAAGGACTTCCAGGGCATTTTCAATTTCTTGTTTAAGCGTTTCCATAAATTACTTGTTTATATATTTCGAGGGTTTTTAATACCATAGCCTGAGAGGTGAATTGTCCCTCAATAGTTTCCCTGGATATTTGAGTGTATTTTTTTCTTAATTCGGGTTCATCCATGAGTCTCAGAAGTTGTAATGAAAGGTTCTTATGATCGTGAACGGGAGCAAGTAACCCATTTATTTCATTTTCAATTACCTCAGAGATACCACCCACATTTGTACTTACCACCGGGACGCGGTGGAACATTGATTCAAATATAAACTGCGGGAAACCTTCACTTTGAGAGGTCATTAAAGATATATCAAACTGCGGAATTAATCCCGCTGCATCCTTATGGAAGCCCAAATAACTAATGTGTTTTTCCAAACCTAGCTCCCGGGTAAGTTTCAAAATAGCTGAAGTCCTGTTAGTAAAAGAACCTATCTGTACAAAATGAATTTTTTTTACCGGGTTTAATTTTATTATTTCAGCTGCTGTCCTTACAAAGGTGTTCAAATTCTTTGCCCGTATGTGGTTGGCTATATTTCCAATAATAAAAGTATCCGGACTCAGGTTAAATTTCTTTCTAAGATTAAGGGAAGAAACATTTTCTAGGGACTTTGTATTGGTGCCGTGATAGATCACTTCAAGTTTTTCCCTGTTTTTAATACTGGGGGAAGTTATGCTCTTAGTGGCCCTGCTTACACACAAGATCTTTTTTATTTTGTGATAATTGTATTTGTAAAGGGTCTGTTTTCTTGCTTTAATAGGGAAAGAAGTTTTTTTGCTGAAAATAAAATTCGGTAAGCTAAATAAATGTCCGGCCATTACAGTAAGAGTAAGGGCTGTTGTATCGTGAATATGGATAAGATCAATTTTTTCTTTTTCACAAATCGACCTGATCTTAAAAATAAATCTCGGATCCATTTTAAAACTCAGTGGGGCGGGAACAACATTCAAATTTGTTTTCTCCAGTTTTTTCCTTAATTCCCCGTTGGCATTGCAAAGGATTATGTTTTTTACCTGTCCATATTCCTCATTCAATCCGCTGCATAAATTTTCCAGGTGGTTTTCACCACCACCCCAATTTTTTACCGCCGATAGATGGAGAATATTCATGGGATCAAAATATTAAATCAAAAATTCTCAAGTTCACGGTATGATCAATTCTGTCTTTTTTTATTATATCCTTTTAGATCGGGAGGATTTTTTGTCGATGTTTCATAGAACTGCTCATAGGTGCTTGTTTTAGAAAGACTATCCATAACGGGAAATATCTGGGTTTTAAAATTGAACTGAAAAAATACCTGATTTGAAAATAAAGTAAAAGCGCCCAGAAATGGAAGAAACCATAATGTTTATTAATTACATAAAGCAGTGAAAGCTTTAATTCGGTTTTAATTGTCACTGATTTTTCTGTACTGGCACCGTGGTAATGTAAAAATTTGGCAGAGGGAACCAGGTATGCATATTTTTTCAATTTAAGAAGCCTTTTACAAAGATCTGTTTCTTCATAATAAAGGAAAATATTAGTGTCAAATCCTCCAATCTCATTGAAATCTTCCGTTCGGAAAAACATAAAGCTTCCTGCTATAAACTGAGATCTCACCGGATGAGAATATTCCTTTTTTCTTTTGGGATATATTTCAGGATTTATTTTTTCCAGTACTTTTCTGCCGAATATCTCTCTTTTAACAGATGCAAAATGATCGATAGTAGGCAATAAAGTGTTATCTTCTTTAAAGCCCTGGGGTCCACAAACCCCGGCTTCAGGATTTGCAATCATAAATTCCCGGAGAAAGCTGAGGCAATCATTTTTAAGTATGGTATCATTATTAACAAAAGCGATGAACTTTGAGTTACAATGATTCATCCCTATCATATTTCCTCCTCCAAACCCTGTATTAATCCTACTTCTTACCAATAATACATTCTTTCCTAATTTCTCATGAAATTTTTCTAAGATGTTATAATCTTCGTATTGAGAAGCATTATCTACAATGACTATTTGTAACGAAACAGAAGGGTCCGTATTTTCAATTAAGGAATTTACACAATCGATTGTGTATGTAGAGGAGTTAAAATTTATAACAACAACCGCAATTTCATAATTGAAGACCGGGTGATCGAGATCTTGATTTTCTGGCAAAAGTATTTAGGTTAAAATTGTTATTGATTTATTAGATTCCATAATAATTGCAGTAAAGGTAATGTTTTATAAAAATCAGGCCTTATTTAGAAATCAAACTTCTATAAAATTATATTTATATAAACCATTTGATATATTTGTTTCATAGCTAAATGTATGGATTACGAAAATAAACCGGAAGATTATTATTCCAATGTTAGGAAAGAAATGTTAGAATATCTTCCACCTGATGCCCGGAGAATAATTGATATTGGTTGTGGGAGTGGAGTATTTGGAAGGGCTATTCAGAATAAACAGAATGCCGAGGTTTGGGGTCTTGAATTGATGCCTAAAGAAGCAAGAGAAGCTGAAAAGCATTTGGACAAAGTGTTTTCAGGTCCGGTAGAAGATCATTTGGAATCTCTCCCCAAAGATTTTTTTGATGTTATCTACCTAAACGATGTTCTTGAACATTTGGTAGATCCCTATAGGGTTCTAAAAAGTTTAAAAAATAATTTGACTCCAAATGGGGTTGTGATAAGCTCAATTCCTAATATTAGGTACCATAATGCATTAATAAAGTTATTGGTAAAGAAGGATTGGGAATATGAAAAGTTTGGAGTAATGGATCATACTCACTTAAGATTCTTTACAGGAAAAAGTATAAGGAGAATGTATGAGGACCTTGGTTATAAAGTTATTCTTCATGAAGGTATTAACAAAAGCAGGTCCTTAAAACCCTACCTGTATAATATACCCTTTCTTTTCACTCAGCTCGACATAAGGTATCCACAATATGCTACAATAGCAAGAAAGTAAAAGGGGTAAGAGTAGGATTTACTCAACCATATTAAACTCCAAAACTGTTCAATGACTGGTTATTTTATCTTTTTCGGGTTGCTAAATGGCCTCGAGTACTGGATCTCCAAGGTCAACATTGCAGATTTCTATTCTTAAAATTTGCCCGCAAAATTAATTATATTTGCTATAGGTATCAGTAGTAAAATATTTAAAATTATTATGGTTTCAGAAAAGTCGTACTGCATTGATTTAATTTTTTATTAATCATGAAGGTAGCCTTATTGATTTCAACTTACAACTGGCCGGAAGCCCTGAATGTGGTCCTGAAGAGCGTTACTGAGCAATCGCAGCTTCCCGATGAAATTCTGATAGCCGATGACGGTTCCGGTCCCGAAACCAAAGCAGTAATAGAAAATTTTAAAAAGGCCTCCTCAATTCCCGTCACGCATTATTGGCATGAGGATAAGGGTTTTCGAAAATCTTCGGTCTTAAATAAAACTCTTGCCCTTTCAAATTCAGATTATATAATTCAGGTTGATGGAGATTGTATCCTGCATAAGGATTTCATTAAGGATCATATTGAACATGCCGGCAAGGGAGTATATTTGTTCGGTTCCCGGGTAAATATCAAACCGGAATCTGTCGCAGCTGTTTTAACCAATAAGATCTTCCAATTTTCAGTATTTTCAGGAAATGTGAAGAACAAAACACGAAATCTTCGAATTCCGTTTTTAAGGGATATGTATAAAGAAAAACCTCATTTTTCAAGAAAACTGAGGGGTTGCAACCTTTCTTTCTGGAAGAAGGATTTTGTAGAAGTAAACGGGTATAATGAAGATATAGAAGGCTGGGGCAGGGAAGATTCTGAACTCGTTTTGCGTATGCTGAATAAAGGCGTAAAGGGGAAAAGACTACGCTATGGCGGGATTGTTTATCATATTTACCATCCTGAAAAATCAAAATCCAATTTAGATAGAAATGACCGGATCCAGCAACTTACAATTTCTGAAAAGCTGAGCTGGTGCGAAAATGGCATTGATAAATACATTAATAAGACCGCCTAAATTTTTAGATGAAAATAATTATTGCTGAAGCATATAAACCTCTTCAAAAGGAAATTCACAATATCATTGAGAATTTTGAAGTACTTGGCAGGCCTTTCAATGAAGGCCAGCGCAACAGTATCAGAATTTTTGATGTGGAGGGGAAGCAGATAAATATTAAATCCTTTAAGGTTCCCAATGCGGTAAATAAGATCGCCTATAAATTCTTAAGAAAGTCAAAAGCCGAACGCTCCTTTAACTATGCCGGGATTTTAATTGAAAAAGGCATAGGTACACCTGCTCCGGTCGCATTTGCTGAAGAATCCTTGCCAGTCACTTTTGGAAAAAGTTATTATGCCAGTGAACACCTTGAAAGTGACCTCACCTACCGGGAACTGGTGACTCAACCCAATTATCCCGGGCACGAAGCAATTTTACGTGCATTTACAAGATTTACTTTTAACATGCACGAGCAAAATGTGGAATTTCTAGACCACTCCCCGGGAAATACCCTATTAAAACTTAATGATGGAAATTATCAATTCTATCTTGTAGATCTAAACCGTATGAATTTTCGGGAATTGAGTTTTGAAGACCGGATGAAGAATTTTTCCAGGCTTACCCCTAAAAAAGAAATGGTGCAGGTTATGGCCAGCGAATATGCCAAATGCATACAAAAACCGGAAGCCGAAGTATTTGAAAAAATGTGGTTTTACACAACCGAATTTCAGGAGAAATTCCACAGGAAACAGCGATGGAAGCAAAAGTTTAAAAAGCAGAACCCTTAATGGGCCTATATTTTGTTCAGCTGAAGAAAAACTGAAAGTTCCTCACTTATTAATTCGGGCCTGAAATCCTTATAAAGTTCTGCGCTCTTCCCTTTAAGTTCCTTTTTTGTAAGCCCCTCAAATAACCGGGGTTTGTAATCTTTTAGATGCACAGAGATATTGGTTGTTTCATTTTCAAAAAGGCTCCAATCTTCCTTTGGAACCGCCGGTGAAAAAATTGAAAATGTGGGAATATTCAATGCTTTCGCCATATTTACCGCCCCTCCTTCATTTCCAATCAGTGCACTGCATTGAGAGGTTAGGGCCATAAACTCCCTGAGGCTTTTCCCAAAAATATCCAGGTGAATATGTTTTTGTGTTTCCGGTTTACATAGGTTGAAGGTTCCTTCGGCAGCCTCCTTTTGAGATGGGATGTAATTAAATAGCAGCGCTACGTTGGTTTGAACAACAATTTCATCCAGAAGTTGTGCAAGATAATCAGGAGGATAGGTCTTGTCATTGGAACTCCCTAATACCGAGATCATCATTAAAGGTTTATCTGTCGAAATTCCTGATCTGGAGAGGATCTCTTTAGCACCGGCAATTTCGGTTTCCGTGAGATAGATCTTTGGTTTTACTTCCGCAGGCACTTTTTGTAAAAGGGGTTTAAGAAGGTCAAGGCGGTGTTCAATTGCAAGTCCGGCATTGGTTGTGGCATCCGTCTTTCTTGGAACAGTATGAGAATAATTAAAGCCGGTGTACCATTTTTTATAGGATATTGTCTTTGGCGCTCCCGATGCCGCAGCAATTATTGCAGTACCAATTTTAGAATAAACATCTATAACAACATCGTATTTTTCCCTGCGCACTTCCTTAAGAAAAGGGAGTAGATCTGTAAGTTTTTTGTACTCTTCCTTAAAAATTATGATCTTATCAATATAGGGATTGTTCTCCACTACTGGTAGAGTGTGTGGATAGATGAGGTAATGAAGCTCAGAGTTTGGATATTCAGCTCTAAGGACTTCAAATAAGATCGAGGACGTTAAAACGTCCCCGATCATTTTTTGCTGAATAACAAGTATTTTCATAATCCCCTCCCGGCCTCCCCGAGGGGGAGGAGTTTTTTCTTATTAAATAAAATTTTCCAAAGAATAGTATTCAAAACTACTTAATGGCTTTCTCTTTTAGATGATTTATACCGCCACATTGTATTCCCTTAAAGCATCGTTCAGGGAAGTTTTTTTATCGGTGCTTTCTTTTCTGGTTCCTATTATGAGCGCACAGGGAACCTGGAAATCCCCGGCGGGGAATTTCTTTGTATAACTTCCCGGTATTACTACAGATCTTGCAGGAACATACCCTTTATACTCCTTTGGCTCATTGCCGGTTACATCTATGATCTTGGTGGAAGCTGTGAGTACGACATTGGCTCCCAGAACCGCCTCTTTCTCTACCCGAATTCCTTCAACCACAATACAACGGGAACCAATAAAGGCATTATCTTCTATAATTACGGGAGCTGCCTGTAGAGGTTCCAGTACGCCTCCAATACCCACCCCGCCGCTAAGGTGTACGTTTTTACCAATTTGCGCACAACTGCCTACCGTGGCCCAGGTATCAACCATGGTACCCTCATCTACGTAAGCACCAATATTCACATAACTTGGCATTAGAATAACGCCAGAGGAAATATAGGCGCCAAACCTTGCTACGGCATTGGGAACCACTCGAATTCCTTTTTCAGCAAACCCGGTTTTTAATGGGATCTTGTCATGGTATTCAAAAATTCCTGCTTCAAGCGTTTTCATTTTCTGAATTGGAAAATACATTACTACCGCTTTTTTAACCCATTCATTAACCTGCCATCCGTTGCTGGTTGGCTCAGCCACTCTAAGCTGGCCTTCGTCCAGGAGAAGTACCACCCTTCTTATGGCGTCAATAGTGTTGGATTCGGTTAAGAGACTGCGGTCTTCCCAGGCTTGTTCTATAAGGTTTTGTAAATTTTCCATTCAGATTAAATTTTTTATAAAGATAAAGGTTTGATATGAGATACCCGGTTTAAGTAGTGACAGGAGTACGGTAAAGGTCCAGGAATTTTAAAATAGATAGAATAAAAAAGCTTACCCCAAACATTTCCAGAAATTCTTCAATGGTGTACAGCACAAAAAGTTCAGTCGTAACATTTACCATTTCCGGGTCAATTTGGTGAGTCCAGATATATTTTCCGGCAACGTTTTCCAGACCAATGGCACCCAAAATGAATATAAATCCTGCAAGTATAAAATTAAAAAGAGTTTTTCGGGGTAATTGAAAAAGTGGTTTGAAAAAAAAGACAGCCATTAAGATCAATGCGCTGCCATAATATATTATCCAGGTATAAAGAAAGGGATTATTGTTGTGATGTCCCATGGCTGTATGGCCACTTATGGTTTCATGAATTCGCAATATTTCATCCAGGCCCAGAAAGAGAAAAATAAAACTCATTGTAAACCAAAACACCTGAGAAGTTTTAATACTTATTGAACTAAATCCAACTACCGCCAAAAATATTGAGGCCAAAAAATGCAGGAAACCGGAAAAAACCGAGGGTATATTTTTTTCAGTATTAAAGTTGGTAAGCTTGAAGAAGGTATCGTTTTGATCAAGACCGTTAAAATATACGTGGAAAAAACTGGCGATATTTAAAAGTAGCAGGGTAAAAATAATCCCGTTAAGGACCATAAAGATTTTCCGGGCGTTTGGTTTGTGCATGTTTTTCAAAATAATAAAGTCGCAAAAATAAGACTTTTCCTAATATTGGCCATCCCTTTACCTCTTTGGGAAGATTGTATATATTTTTATATTGTTTTATAAAGCTTACTTTTGTACAAAATTATGGGAAGGATACTAGCTTTGGATTATGGGTTAAAACGTACCGGGATCGCGGTGACAGATGAGATGCAAATAATTGCTTCCGGTCTGGCCACGGTTCCAACTAAAGAGCTAATGCCGTATCTCGAAAATTATTTAAAAGCAGAGAAAGTTGAGTTGGTCCTGGTTGGAGAACCCAAACAAATGGATAATACAGCTTCCCAAAGTGAAGTAACAATCCTGGAATTTATTGCAAAATTCAAAGAGAAATTTCCGGAGATGGAACTCAAAAGGGTTGACGAACGCTTTACATCCAAAATGGCTGTAAGAACTATGATAGACAGCGGTTTAAAGAAAAAGAAACGCCAGGATAAAGCTTTGTTGGATGAAATAAGCGCAACTATAATTTTACAAACGTACCTGTATAAATAACCGGGATCCTTCAAAACATATATTTGTTATGAGATCTCGAACCACCATATATTCAATAAGATGATTTTACCTATTATAGCCTACGGAGATCCGGTTTTAAGAAAAAAATGCCAGGAAATTCCCAGGGATTATCCTCAATTAAAAGAGTTGATAGATAATATGTGGGACACCATGTACAATGCTTATGGGGTTGGGCTTGCTGCACCTCAAATTGGTCTACCTGTTCGTATTTTCGTGATTGATCCTGCACCCTTTGCTGAAGATGAAAATCTTGATGCAGCAGAGGTAAAGGTTCTTTCCGGTTTAAAGAAAGTCTTCATCAATCCCAAAATATTGAGTGAAGAAGGGGAGGAGTGGGCCTTCAATGAGGGTTGTCTAAGCATCCCGGATGTAAGGGAGGATGTTTTCAGAAAACCGGTCATTACCATTGAATACCTTGATGAGGATTTTAATTCCAAAACCGAAACTTATGATGGTCTTGCTGCACGGGTAATTCAGCATGAATATGATCATATAGAAGGGATCTTATTTACAGATAAATTATCGAGCCTCAAAAAGCGTTTGATCAAGGGAAGGCTTAGCAATATTTCCAAAGGAAAAGTGGAAGCCGATTACAGGATGCGTTTTCCTTTGTTGAAAAAAGGCCGTTGATTCTTTTGATATTAAAAGCAGAGATTGGATATTTGCCAGCCTAAAATTTATAACACGCTATGGGTTTAGAAAAAGTTTTATCAATTTCCGGAAAACCGGGATTATATGAATTAACAGCACAAACCAGAGGTGGTTTTGTAGCAAAATCTATTACTGAAGGAAACAAGATCTCAGTTAATGTGCGCCATAACGTAAGCTTATTGAGTGAGATTGCTGTGTACACTTATACTGAAGAAGTTCCGTTGGGAACGATCTTTCAAAAAATGTTCGAGAAGGAGGACGGTAAATCTGCAATAGACCATAAGGCTTCAAAAAAGGAGCTTGAAAGCTATTTCGCTGAAGTGCTTCCGGATTATGATGTAGAGAGGGTGTATCAAAGTGATATCAAGAAAATCATTCAATGGTACAATCTTCTTGTGGAAAACGGATTTACAGATTTCTCCAAAGGAGAAGAAAAAGACGCCGAAAAGTCTGAAACCAAAGGAAAAGACGAAGAAGAATAGACCTTCATTATAAACTTTTAAGAAAGCAGTTTTAAATAAATTTTAAAGCTGCTTTTTTATTTGAACATTTTTAAAAAGGAGGGGGCAAAAAAGTCATCACAATTGTATTTTTACAAAAATGAACAAAATGAATTCCAGAAAAGATCAACTACTGGCCTTTGACCGCTTGCTTACCATTATGGATGAATTGCGCGAGAAATGTCCCTGGGACAAGAAACAAACCATGGAGAGTTTGCGTCATCTTACAATAGAAGAGGTATATGAACTAGGGGATGCAATTCTTGACAAGGACCGGGACGAGATCAAGAAGGAACTTGGCGACCTACTTCTTCATATAGTTTTTTATTCCAGAATAGGCAGTGAAACCGGTCATTTTGATATTGGAGACGTGGCAAATAGTATTTGTGATAAATTAATTGACAGGCATCCTCATATTTACAGCGATGTTAAGGTAACCGGGGAAGAAGATGTAAAAAGGAATTGGGAAAACCTGAAACTAAAGGAAGGTAAGAAAAGCGTTCTGGAAGGAGTTCCCGCTTCGCTTCCTGCTTTGGTAAAAGCAGGCAGGATCCAGGATAAGGTTGCGGGAGTGGGTTTTGATTGGGAGGAACCTCAGCAGGTTTTCGAAAAATTAAAGGAAGAACTCGAGGAGTTGCAAAGTGAGATCAATGCAAGGGATCAGGATAAGATTGAGGCCGAATTTGGCGATGTTTTGTTTTCAATGATCAACTATGCCCGTTTTCTGAAGATAAATCCCGAGGATGCCCTGGAACGCACCAATAAGAAGTTTATAAAAAGATTCCAATATCTTGAAGCCAAAGCAAGGGAAAAGAATAAACCACTAAGCGAGATGTCCCTGGCTGAAATGGATGTCTTTTGGGAAGAAGCCAAAAAATTATAGAAGTTTGCTTTCCATAGACCAAAGACTTTTAAAAATCGATTTTTAAACTCAAAGCAGGCTTCATTCCTGGAAATTCCCGGTTAGGAAAAATATATTTTTGGGGGATAAAACTCAGCCTTGCTGCCTTTCTGGAGTTGCTACCTGAACTAATAAAAAATGGAATACTGGCAAGAGCACTAGCTGCCCCTCCAAGAACCAGAATAGCCCCCGCTTCAAAATCGGCACTAAAAATATCTCCCTGATTCACTATAATAATACCACCTATTCCCATAGCTGCCCCCGCACCTAATAATACCCATCCCGCGTTTTCCTGACTTTTGCTTTTTTGCAGATAATAATCTTTTGAAAAATCCTGGTTTTCAGTTTGACTATGACCTCCAAAGGGTAACATAGCAAGAATAAAAATTAATAATTGCTTTTTCATCACCTTTAAATTAAATGGGCAGTGGAGCTACTCCCAATGAACTAATTTATCAAAACCAGTAATTCCCATCGATAACTAAAATTATGGTGTCCGGTAACAAATGATACTGAAGATCATTGAAAATCGAAGAAAAGTAAATGGTTGTTTCTTGCTTTGAGAATTCCCGGAGAATTTTTTACCATTCAATTTTAAGACTCAGAGCCGGTTGCACCCCTGAAATTTCTTTTCCCGGAATAATATATCGCTGACTCTCCAGACTAAGCTGAGCTGCTTTTCTGGAATTTTTACTCGCGCTTATGAAAAAAGGAATGCTTGCGAGGCTGCTTGCTGCTCCCACCGCCCCAATAATAAGCCCGGTATCAGATTTTTTTGAATCCCCAAAAAACCAATCCTCAGTTAATGCTTCTGCGCTAACTATTGCTCCAATTATTCCAATTCCCGCCCCGGCACCTAATAATACCCAACCTGCAGTCCGTTGGTTTTTGCTCTTTTGCAGATAATAATCTTTTGAAAAATCCTGTTTTTCAGGTTGACTATACCCTCCAAGGGAGATCATAGTGAGAACAAAAATTAATAATAACTTTTTCATGACCTTTAATTTAAATGGGAAATGTGTCAACTTCCATTCACTTAAATTATTAAATCGGCTAATTAGTGTAGATAACCAAAATTACTGGGACGGGTAACAAATGTCATCGGGAATAAAAATGATATAAATGAAAAAACCGGAAAGTCCACTCGTTTTAAGGAGCAACAATCCGGTTTATAAAATTTAACAGTTAAATGAGGATTAGTACAAAGATTTGATCTTTTGCAGCTTCTCCTTCCAGACCTTTAACTGGTCCTTATGGTCCTGTATATTCTTATGTACTTCCTGTACCAGTGGGTTGTCGTCATCAACATTGGCAAAGAATTGCAGGTTGTTCTCCAACTGCCTGATTTCTGCTATGGTTTCTTCAACTTTTTTGGTGAGAAAGTAATGTTCATTGCGCAATTTCTTATCATCATCTGCCTCATTAAGCGCGTGGATCTTATTTTCATATTTCATCATCTCAACCTTGTTGTTATCCACATCAAGTTTAGAAAATAACTGGTCCAGCAGCTTATTAAATTTCCCTTCAATAAAACGTTTGTTATAAGGGACCTTACCAATAGTTTTCCATTCTTCAATCGCCGCTTTTATTTTTGGAAGATCTGTTTTTTTATCGCCGGTAAACTCCGCAGTTTTCAGGTTGTCCAGGATCTCTTTTTTCTTATCAAATGCTTCCTGTTCTTCAGAATTTTCTTCGGTGGTAGATTTATGAAGTCTTTCAAAATAATGGTTGCAGGCGGCTTTGAATTGTTTCCAAACTTTATCGCTGTCCTTTCGCGGTACGTGTCCCACTTTTTTCCAGTCCAGCTGGATCTTTTTCATGACCGGGGTAGTAGCTTTAAAATCTTCATTGTCCTTGTTTTCTTCGGCAATGCGAATAAGCTCCCGCTTCTTTTCAAGGTTCTCGTACTGTTCTTTTTTAAGCCCTTTGTAGTACGAATTCTTGTTTCGGTTAAACTGCCGTACACTTTGTTTAAAGGCACTCCAGGTTTCTTCATTCTTTTCCCTTGGAACTTTTCCAGCCTTAAAAAACTGATCTCTCAATTCTTCCAGCTCTTTGATCTTTTGCTGCCACTGGTTGTGGGAAGTAAACGGGGTTTCGGCCAGCGCCTGAATTTTGGTAATTAGTTCCTGTTTAACTTCCAGGTTTTTTTCAAATTGCTGGTCCAGTTGATCATAATAAGCCTGGCGCAGGTCATGGATCTTTTTAGTGGCTTCACTAAACCTGTTCCAGATATCTTCTCTAAATTCCTTTGCTACCGGCCCAAGTTCCTCTTTCCACATTTTGTGCAGCATCTGTAATTCGCGGAAAGCTCTGCTGGTATCTTTTTCCTGGGTCAATTCCTCGGCCCGGTCTATAACTTTTAACTTCTGTTCCAGGTTATGTTTGAAATCCATATCCCTAAACTCGCGGTTAAGGTGTAAAAAGTCATAGAAATTCTCAACGTGGTGATGGTAAGTATTCCAAACAGTATTGTATTTATCCTTTGGTATAGGGCCCGCAGTTCTCCATCTATCCTGCAATTCCTTAAAATGCTTGTAGGTGGTGTTGATATTCTCTTCAACCCCCAGAAGGCCTTTAAGCTCTTCAATGATCTCAAGTCGTTTTGAAAGGTTTTTATTGAGATCCTGTTTTAGCTGCTGGTAGTAATTATTACGTTTTTCCTTATAATCAAAATACAAAGAATTAAACTGTTTTTTTAAAGGAGTGGAGTAGTGGAAATCTATAATATTTCCGCCTTCTGCCAGAAATTCTTCCTTCTTTTCTTCCACTTCTTCATCAAACTTGGCGTTGAATTCGGTTTTGATTTCTTCAACGTGTTCTTTGATAGCCTGGATCTTTTCTTTATTTAAAAGATGTTCAAATTCCGTTACCAGCTCTTCCTTGGTCATGGAATGGTAATCTTTTTTTTCTATGCCGTGACGTTCGTGGGTGGTTTCATCTTCACTATCCTCAGCAACCGAATCCTCAAATTCTGAATGCGCATCTTTTTTACCCGCAGCTGATGCCTCTTCCTCTTCCTCTTCTTCACCGGGATATTCCTGCGAGGTAGTAGGTTGTACTGGAGAGGGGATAGTATTTTCCGGGGAATCTTTATCTGAAGTCTCTTTTGCTCCTTCTACCGGAGCGTCTTCTTCTTCTTCTTCTTTTGTAACTTCTGCTGAAGTAGCTGTTTCAGTGCTTTGAGGAGACTTTTCGCTTATTTCCTCCTTACCAGAAGTATCATTATTATTTTTAAGACCGTTGGAGTATTCTTTCTCTTTTTTCTGACTTTCAGCTCTCAGGGCTGAAGAATCGGTTTCCTTGAGCATAGCTTTTTCCAAATGATCCTCATCCTCCAATTTTGTGGTGTTTTCCTTTTCAGAAGAACCGGAAAATGCATTTTCCTCATTTTGTTTCTCATTTGAACCTTCCAAACCCGGTATCTCTTTTTTGTTTTCTTCTGAAGGATTTTCAGAATTTTTTAAATCCTTGTTGTGGAGGTCTTTCTTCGCGTTTTCATTTTCCTGTGTAGACATATCTTTCAATGTTAAGGTTCGTAATTCCTGATTAAGTCTGAAAGATACTAACTCCCTAAAAATAACCCAAGCTTTTCCTTAGATTTATAAATACAGGCCCCTTATATATTAACCGGAAGTATTCCATATCTCCCAGGATTTTTCAGCCTGAAATTCCAGCATATGCAGGCCATTCACCACAGTGGCATTTTTTTGTATCCCCAGTTTCATCAAATGGGTGATCTCTGGATTGTATATAAGGTCAAAAATAAGATGGGCAGAGGATAAATACTCTACGGGAATTGGTGGATAGGATTCAATATTGGGGGAAGTTCCCAGCGGGGTGCAATTTATAATTACTGTGTATTGCTTCAGGTGTTCCGGGGTCAAGGAATTATAAGTAAGTGTATCTTCTGAAGGATTTCGGGAAACGAATTTTACCTCAAGTTTCATTTTTCTTAAACTATAGGCAACCGCTTTTGATGCGCCTCCGGTTCCCAGAATAAGGGCGTGGGTATGGTGGGGTTGAAGGTGTGAACTTATTGAGCGGGTAAAGCCGTAATGATCTGTATTAAAACCGGTAAGGGTGCCGTTCTTTTCGAACTTGATTGTATTTACAGCACCAATCTCTTTTGCCACAGGATCTAAGCGGTCAAGAAAAGGAATTATCTTCTCTTTGTAAGGGATGGTCACGTTCAGGCCCTGGAGTTGTGGATTGGAACTTAAGACCTTAGAAAAATCTTCAATTTCGGGAATATCGAAGTTCTTATAAACAGCCTCTATCTTTGAAGCAGCAAATTTTGCCTTGAAAAATTTTGCAGAAAAGGAATAATCGATATCTTTTCCAATAAGTCCAAAGGTTCTCATACGCGGTTGTTCCTTTTTTCATACCAGCCCAACCCCAGAACTATAAAGATCCCTACCAGGATATAGAGGAGGGCATACCAGGTTTCGGGAAGATAGAAATCCGGTATATAGCGTTCATAATTATCAATTATTCTGTTCCCGTTTTTATCCAGCATTACCTGGCCTGCTTCATTAAGCTTGTATATTTTTTCCTTCCACGGCCACACCACCCCAAGGGACCCGGTAATAAATCCAATTATAACCGCATAGGTTTCCTTTTTATACCATTTTAGCACAAACCCCAGAATATGGGAAAGGGTTACAAGTCCGGCCAGGGAACCAAGGGAAAAAACCAGGAGGACCTTTAACAGTCTCATTCTCACGGGGTCTTCCCAAAAGGAAAAATCCATCATCATAATATTGGCGATTGTATCGTACAGCGCATTCACCGAATCTACCAGCAAGAGTACATAATTTCCGAAAAGTATAAGGATAAAGGAACCCGAGAGCCCGGGGAGGGTCATTCCGGATACACCTACAATTCCGCAGAAAAACACAAACCACAGGTTATCATTCTCTTTTGCCGGTTCAAGAAAACTAAGTGCGGCCCCTGCGACTATTCCTGCCATAACAAATAAAACACTGCGCGCAGACCATTCATCAAAATCTTTGCTTATATAATATATTGAACCCACTATCATCCCGAAGAAAGCGGCCCACACATACAACTCATAATACAGGATCAAATAATCCAGCAGTTGAGATACACTGAAATAACTAATTACCATTCCCAGAATAAGCAATCCCAGGAACTTTCCGTTAACGTAGGTATAAAGGGACCTGAAACGGCCGTTGATAAGAAGTTTAAATGCTTTTAAATTTATTTTTTGGAGAGAATAAATGAACTCTTCATAAAACCCCGCCACAAATGCAACCACCCCGCCGGAAACCCCGGGTACTTTATTGGCTGCGCCCATGGCCAGCCCTTTAAGTACCAGGAAGAATTTATCACTAAGCGTCCTGGTCTGCTGCATTGGCGATTGGTTTTTCGGTGGCTATGCGCTCAAGGAGCAGGATCAAAATAAATCCTGTAAGCATTAAAATTATTGCAGGGAACATATAAGGTTCTCCTTCAAAATTCCAAGGGAGGACAGATGTTTCTTTTATTATCAACACCTTATCACCGTATTGTTCGGTTTCCAGGACTTTTTTCCAGGGCCAGATCTTGTTGAGCGACCCGGCAATAAAACCTGTAAGCACGGCAAGAGTAATAGTGCTATAGTGATCAAAAAGCCATTTTAGGATCCTTGAAAAGGAAAGAAGTCCAAAAACTGCTCCCACAGCTACAATTGCGAGGGTTTTAATATCAAAATCATGTGCGGCTTCGGTTACGGTCTTATATGCTCCCAATAATACCAGGATAAAGGCTCCGGAAATACCGGGTAAGATCATAGCGCAAATTGCTATTGCCCCTGCCATAAATAAAAACCAGTTACTGGTTGCACCACCCATAGGGGGGAGAGAAACAATATAAAATGCGATAGCAGCACCAATTATCAATGCAAGCACGATCTTAAAGTTCCATTGGGGAATTTGCTTGGCTACAAACCAGACACTTGCCAGAATAAGTCCGAAAAAGAAGGACCAGATATGAATGGGATGTTCTTCCAACAGATAGTTGGTGAGGCGCATTACTGTAAATATGCTAATGAGGATCCCGGTGAGCAATGCCAGGATAAAACCACCATTGAGCTGTCGCCACATGGCTTTGAAGCCCTCTTCCTTCCACACCTTGATAAGGGATAAATTCACCCCGCTAATAGTTCCTATGAGTTCCTGGTAAATACCGGTGATAAAAGCTATGGTGCCGCCGGAGACTCCGGGGACCACATCTGCAGCCCCCATAGCCATTCCCTTAAGCGTAATTGTTAAGTATTCTTTTATGCTTCGCTGCATCCTTGGATTTAATTTTCCGGGTAAAAGTAATTAAATCAGGAGGCTTTTAGGTAGGAATTAATCATTTCCTTAACACTTTTTCGGTTAAAGATCTTCGGAAACAATTCTTCAATGATTATATAATATTCAGCATCAATTTTTAATCCGTTGTTTAAATGAAAATATCCTTTGTCACCTTCATTTAAATTGAAATACAATCCTGCAAGCCTGTACTCGATCTCGGCGGTTTCCGGATAGAATTCAAGTGCCTGAATAAGGTTTTGGACCGCAGTCTCAAATTCTCCCAGATTAACAAGAATATCACACCTTCTTATCCAGGTTTCAAGTTCGTAATTTCCAAGATCAATTGTTTTCTGGTAGCCACGCTCTGCTTCTTCAAACAAGCTTAACCTGCTGTTTATCCTCGCATAACGTTTCCAATATAATACGTTCTCCTCATCAATGTTGATGGCCTTATTGATGTAATAAAGTGCTTTTTGATAATTGCCTTTTTTAAAGTAATAATCGGTAATGGCAATCCAGCCTTTATCCAGCAATGGGTCTTCATGTACGGTCTTAGAATAATGTTCCAGGGCAAGTTCATCTGCTCCCAGTTTTTCAAAACATTTTCCAATACGGAGGTAGGCAAAGGAGGTTGGATCATCAAGATCCAGGGTTATCCTGTAATTTTCAATTGCCTCATTAAAGCGCCCCATTTTTTCTAGGACCTTTCCTTTTTCAAGGTAGGCGCCAATGAACATATCATCACTTATTATAGCAAAATCAAAAGCTGTTAAGGCCTTTTCAAATTGTTTCAGGTCAAAATACTGTTTTCCAATCTGGTGCCAGGCAACCTCACAATATGGATTCTTGTTAAGGAACATATTCAGGTAATCAATAGCCTCGGTTTTTTGTTCAAGGAAATCAAAACAGTACATGATATTATATAGTGCCGAGTAATCTTCTTCATCGGCTTCCAAACATTTCATAAAACTCAGTTTGGCATTCTCAAAATCCTCCAAAAACAAGTATTCCATTCCCAGCAGGGAATAAACATCTGCCTCGTCCATAGTGATATCGAGTGCTTTTTCAAGCATTGTGATAGCCATATGGTGATCATCGCGCTTGGAAAATATATTTGCTTTCTGGATAAAAACCTCCTCGTTGGAGGATTCCAGATCGTGTAATTCATTTAAAAGTCCATCGGCCAGGTCAAGCTTGTCCTCAAAAACGAGGATCTCAACCTGGAAAAGTTTCAGGTTGATAGAAGTAGGGTGTTGTGCCAGCCCCAACTTAACCGCTTTTTTGGCCAATGCAATCTTCCCATTCTCTAGGTAATGGTGAATAATATCCTCAAATTCTTCTGAATCAAAAAACAAAACATCGTTTGTTTTAAGCATTGATTCAAACCGGGTAAGTGAGAAATTGTTTTCTTCGTTATGGCTTAATTGCATATACCGGGGATTACTGGATTTCTACAGTTCTAAAGTTATAAATGTAAAACTCTAATAGCTGTTGAATTTTATATTGTTTTTAACAAAGTAATTAACAGTTAAATAGCTGTTGTACTTTCTAATTCCTGAAGGATGTCAAGAATAATGCCACATCCCTTTCTAAGTTCTTCCAAACTAATAGTGAGAGGTGGGGTGAGCCTTACCGCTCTTTTTTCAAACAGAAGCCAGAATAAAATCAATCCTTTTTCCTGTGCTTTTAATATAATACTGGTCGCAATATCTTCAGAAGGTGTCATTAAGGCCAGCATGAGACCTTTTCCCCGAATCTCAGAGATGAGGGGATGCACCAGCATTTCCCTTATCATTGCCTCTTTCTCCCCAGTCTCTGCCATAAGGGCAGTTTCTGTTATTTCCTGAAGTGTAGCCAGAGCTGCCGCTGCAATAACAGGGTTTCCGCCAAATGTGGTAATATGGCCAAGTTTTGGATTATCCATAAGGGAGTCCATAATCTCAGTAGAAGATGTAAAAGCTCCTATTGGGAGTCCGCCGCCCATTCCTTTTCCCATTACCAAAATATCCGGGACTACGTCAAAATTCTCAAAACCAAAAAGTTTTCCCGTTCTTCCAAATCCCGGCTGTATCTCATCAAGGATTAGTAGTGTTTTGGTCTCGTTACATCTCGCTTTTACTTTTTGAAGGTAATTTTTCTGCGGAAGGATAAACCCGGCCCCACCTTGTATGGTTTCCAGGATCACCGCAGCAGTGCGGGTGGTGATCTTTTCCAGGTCTGCTTCTATATTAAACTCAATAAAGGAAACATCCCCAATCAATGGTCTGAAAGGTTTTACCCTTTCCTCGTAACTCATAAGGCTCAGGGAACCCATGGTGTTACCATGATAGGCATCGCGGGCGGCAATGATCTCTGTCCTGCCGGTATACCTGCGGGCAAGTTTTAAAGCGCCCTCAATAGCCTCGGTCCCCGAATTGGTAAGATACGTTTTCTCCAGGGGTTGTGGTAACCGGGATGCCAGCAATTTTGTAAGCTCCACCGCCGGTCCCTGCGCATATTCTCCATAAACCATCACATGCAGGTACTTATCTGCCTGCTCCTTTATGGCATTTACCACCCGCGGATGACAATGCCCAAGACTTGTGGCTGAAACTCCAGCTACAAAATCCAGATATTCCTTTCCCTGTATTGAATAAATATAACTGCCCCGGGCATGGGATATTTCCAATGCCAATGGATGTGGGGTAGTTTGTGCCTGGTATTTTAAAAATTCTTCTTTCAATTTGGATCTCCTTCTGCTTCTTCTTTTCCGTCGTTCTTTTTTTCCACCGGTTTCGGCTTTATTTCGGGCTCAATTTCATCGGGGGGAGGGAGGATGCTATCTATTTTCTTGTCTTTAAGGTCCTCGGGTTTAAGTCGGGAGTTCTCATTTAACAGGGGTTGCTCCCGGTTGGTGTCATCAAAGAAATCTTCCTGCACTTCGGGCAAGGGGATTCCCTGAATTTTAACCAGTTCCGGAGGGGTTTTTCCTGAAAACAGATGGCTTTTTTGAGTGAGTTGTTCCGGCCCGCGCCAGTTAAATCCGTTGAGCAATCTTACATTCTCAGGAAAATCTTCTTCCGGAGTTAAAGCACCGTCAACCTGGGTGTAGTAATAAATGTCGCTTATTTCCCGTTCCTCGAAAAGTATTTTTATAGAGCTTGACAGGGTCTTGTTTATCCCAATAAGGTCCTTATCCTCATTTCTGCTATAGAAAATTGTCTCAGTGTTTTTGATGATATCCACCTGGTAGAGTTCGTTGTCTATAAAAAGGCCGGTTAGTTCCTTTCCCTTTACCTGGTTGTAGCCTTCAATACTGTCCTTCTGGATGAGGAACGCATTGTCAAAGACTTTGAGGGAATCCAGTTTCTCTGTTTTTGGATTGCTTATGAGGTGAATGGTATCTCCGGTCATTTGATTATTACCGGACCATAAAACGGGATTCCTCCTTTTATCTATTGAAGTAACAGGCCCCCGGTTAATATTTATAAGTTTGGTAAGCCCTGTTTTCTGATTGATGTAAATAGAGTCGCTTTTTCCACTCATATCGCTCTTGTACATTCTTACATCATAAAATCCCCTTATAATTCGGTTTTCCGGTTTCCCGGTTACCATAAGGGTATCACTGTGTATAAATATGGAATCCCTGTCCTGTAAAGTGGCGGCAACCGCCCGTTTTGTGATAAAAACCGAATCCCTGTCGCGAAAAACTTCAGCGTAATGGCCCGTAATAAGGCTTTTATTGAGGGTATCTGTAACCTTAATATTGTTGGTGCCGGAAGCAAAATTGGTATTACGGTTAAAGTATAGACTGTCCCCTTCTAGGATCCTGTTCTCATAATCTATACGCGAATTTTTCACAAAATATCCTGTATCGCCACGCGTGTCGTAAAATCCGCGCTCACAATACACTGTACTGGTTTCACTTTCAATGGTTGTAGGCCCGTACATATATGCGTGCCCGGTTTCAGAATAAAAATCCAGCTGTTCTGAATTTATAACATATTCGGGATTGGTTACTACCACCTTTGAAATGAAGGAGTATTTATCGGCTTCCATATAATACCGGCCAATATTGCTTTTAAGGACGCTCGCTGTGTCCCGCACTGTCCCGCCACTGCGGTAGTAAGCCTGTTGTTTTATACGATCAAAAAAAAGGGTATCTGTTTCAAGGGTGGTTTGCGGCCGCGTCATTTTGACTTTTCCGCTGGCAAAAGCAAATTGGGTGGTCCCATTATACTCGGCATAATTGCTTTGCATGGTCACCGTATCGCCCTGCTGCATTCTTACATTTCCATAGGCTTTAAAGAAATTGGCTTCCTTGTAAAAAACCGCATTATTACACCATACTTCTATTCCTTCGTGATTAAAATATACCTGATTTGCAACCCCGCTTAAGATAACCGCACCGGGATACTGGGCCTCGTTTATGATCTGCCTTTCACTTTCATAATCAATAAGCCTTCCCTGGGCAAGAGTTGCCGGAAGGCTTAGCAAGCCAACAAGGAGAAAATAAATAAGATTTTTAAACATTTTCAAGGTTGAAAATTTAGATCAAAAGTAATTAAAAGCAGAAAGACTTAGCGGTTTATTTCAATAAAAGGAAAAAGAAGATTCCAAATTATTAAACCCAATAAATCCTTTAATTCATCCAGATTATTTTCGAGTATGATTAATAAATAATTGAACAAATTATAAAATATTCAAAAAATTAAGAGATTTTAATAAAATTAAAAATCCCTTAATAAAAGTTTAACGGTTTCTTTAAAACCGCTGGAAACTTTACTACGTAGGTTTAACAGTAATCAAGTAAAACCAATTATGAAAAAACAAATTATCAAGGTGCAAAAAGCAGATTTTGCCCCACAAAAAAATGGTAACTCCCGGAGACAATTCTTAAAAATGGGAGGCCTTGCAGTTGCAGGTTCAAGTTTATTACTTTATTCCTGCAGTGATGACGATGATATGGAACCTATGCCGGGGGATGTATTTGACCTGGGAAGCGGAGATGTAGGAATTCTTAATTATGCTTATGCCCTGGAACAATTGGAGGCTGAATTTTATACCAAAGTACTGGATGGTTCTTATTGGGCCGGTGCCAATGCTGAGGAAAAACTGATCCTGGAAGATCTTTACAAACACGAGGTAATTCACAGAGAGTTTTTCAAAGCAGCGCTCAATGCCGCAGCGCCCGCAAACCAGGTATTGCCAAGTCTGGAATTTGATTTTAGCGGGGTAGACTTCAGCAGCAGGTCTTCTGTTCTTGAAACTGCAAGAGTGCTGGAGGATACCGGAGTAGCCGCTTACAACGGTGCCGGTAAATTATTACAAACTCCGGAATATCTTGTGATAGCGGGAAAGATTGTTTCTGTTGAAGCGCGACACGCTGCTGCCATTCGTTCTATATTCCTTGATGATGACACCGCTTTTGCAGGTGATGATGTAATTGATGCCAATGGACTTGACCTTGCGAAAAGCCCGCAGGAAATTCTTCAAGAGGTTGGTGCTACGGGTTTTGTAAAAACCGAATTCACAGCCAATAATTTACCCACCGGTGCATAGGCAGGGTCACGGAATTAATATCAATAAAAAGAAAACATTATGAATATTATAAAATTTTTAGACGAATTTACATCAGATACGCTTACTCAAAAGGTATCTTCAAGACGTGACCTGTTTGGGACCCTGGGTTCTCTGAGCAAAAAAGCAGCTTTGGTCGCCGTTCCTTTTGGTTTGGCTTCAACAAATGCAAATGCTTTTGTAGCTCAGGATCAAAACGCGGCTATTGGGGCACTACAACTGGCCCTTACCCTTGAATATCTTGAGGCTGAATTTTATATTAAGGCCCTTGATTCAGGAGTTCTTCCATCTGGAGGGCGTGCTGAAAAAGTATATATGCAAATATCCAAACATGAAACCGCTCACGTGGAATTTCTCAAAAGTGGTTTGGGAGATAATTCTATAGATTCGCCCCAATTTGATTTTACCGTAGGAGGAATGTTTGATCCTTTTAACGAGAATGGTGCCGGGCAGGAGGTAGCCTATGCACAACTTCTTGCATTAGCTCAGGCATTTGAAGACACGGGGGTAAGGGCCTATAAAGGACAGGCGGGTAATTTAATGGGTACTCCTTTTTTAACTCCCGCGCTCCAAATACATTCTGTAGAGGCAAGGCATGCTTCAGAAATAAGAAGATTAAGAGCCCATGTAATGGGGGAGAACCTCAATCAAAATGCTTTGGGGTGGATCACCTTAAATAACAGGGGACCGGGAATGCCCGAAGCTACCCAGGCTGTATATGACGGGGAAGAAAATGTAATGCAGGGCGGAGTAAATTTAGTTGATGCCACAAATTTTGATGCCATTGCCGTATCGCAATCCTATGATGAGCCAATGAGTGGTGAAACTGCAGGTGCAATTGCAGGATTATTTATAGTCTAATAGGTTAAATTTGGTTTGTTTGAATGAAAAAGCTTTTCAGTTTTCTGAAAAGCTTTTTCTATTGAAGTAATAATATTCTTATCTTTTAATGGTCTGTTTCCTGTCAGGCCCTACAGAAATAACAGAAATAGGAACGTTTAATTCCTTTTCAAGAAATTCTACATATTCCATAAATTCTTTAGGTAACTGAGAAACATTGTCCATTTTGGTAAGATCCTCTTTCCAGCCTTTAAATGAAGAATAAACGGGAGTTACATTTTCAGCTTCAATATTGTAAGGCAGGTGTTTTATTTCCTGTCCTTTATAGTTGTATGCGGTACAAACCTTTAAGGTTTCAAAACCGCTTAATACATCTCCTTTCATCATAATAAGCTGTGTGATCCCATTGATCTGTACAGCATAACGTAATGCCACAAGATCCAGCCAGCCGCAACGACGGGGTCTCCCGGTGGTTGCGCCAAATTCGTTTCCTACGCGTCCCATGGTCTCACCATCTGTATCAAATAATTCAGTAGGGAAGGGGCCGCTGCCCACGCGTGTGGTGTAAGCTTTAAAGATCCCAAATGCATCCCCTATTTTGTTGGGAGCAATTCCTAATCCTGTACATGCTCCAGCAGCTGTTGTAGTAGAGGAGGTAACAAAAGGATAGGTTCCAAAATCTATATCCAGCAAAGAGCCCTGGGCACCTTCAGCAAGAATAGTTTTTCCTTCCTGTTGTGCCTGATATAAGTATTCTTCACTATCTATGAAAGTAAGGGATTTTAAGGTTTTTACAGCCTCAAAAAATTCTTTTTCCAGTTCGGCAAGGTCGTATTGAACATCTACATTGTAGAAAGCGATCATTTTTTCATGCTTGTCGGCCAGGGTTCTGTACCTGTCCTTCCAGTCGTTCAATTCAAGATCTCCTACTCTAAGACCATTTCTTCCGGTTTTATCCATATAGGTAGGTCCTATTCCCTTAAGGGTAGAACCAATCTTGGCCTTTCCTTTAGAAGCTTCAGAAGCTGCATCCAGCAACCTGTGGGTTGGTAAAATAAGGTGCGCTTTTCTGGAAATAAGAAGGTTGGCCTTATAATCTGTATGAAAAGCATCCAGATTTTCCAGTTCTCTTTTAAAGATGACAGGGTCTATTACCACCCCGTTACCCACCAGGTTTATTGTGTCTTTGTGAAAGATCCCGGATGGGATTGTGTGCAATACGTGCTTTCTTCCATCAAACTCCAGGGTATGGCCCGCATTTGGACCGCCCTGGAAACGGGCTATGATATCATATTTTTCAGTAAAAACATCAACGATCTTACCTTTTCCTTCGTCTCCCCACTGTAAACCTAGTAGTAAATCTACTGCCATAAATTATTGATTTGTAGTTTCTTTTTTAGTGCCGTAAAAGTATAAAGAATGATTTGTTACATCTATATTAAAAACTTCTTCGATAGTTTGCCTTATACTCTGGATACGCGGGTCGCAAAACTCGATCACTTCCCCGGTATCTGTAAGTATAATATGGTCATGATTCCTGTCAAAATAAGACTTCTCATATTGTGACTGGTTCTGCCCAAACTGGTGCCTTCGCACCAACCCGCATTCTAAAAGTAGTTCGATTGTATTATAAAGAGTAGCCCTGCTTACGCGGTATTTCTTGTTTTTCATTTTGATATATAAGGACTCTATATCAAAGTGATCTTCATTATTGTAGATCTCCTGAAGAATAGCAAAACGCTCTGGAGTTTTCCTGTGTCCTTTCTCCTCCAAAAATTTGGTAAACACGTTTTTTACAACTGCCTGATCGTTTTTTGTGGCTGTTTTCTTGCTCATAATTTATCTTCCCTGCAAATGTATTGGTTTATTCTCTCGAGACCTTATCAATTCCATTAATTTTTTTAAGGTGCTGAATAAGTGTCTTAAGGATATTATTATTTTTTACAATTACGGTAATTTTTCCGCTGAAAAGACCTTCTGAACTTTCAAAATTTATACTTCGCATATCTACGTTCATACTCTTTGAAATTTCCCTGGTAATTTCACTTACCAATCCCAGATTATCTATTCCTGTAAGTTTAATTACCGCCTTGAAATCCTGTTGCGAGGAATCAATCCATTTTGCCTGTATGATCCTGTACGCGTAATTGCTCTGGAACTGAATGGCATTGGGACAATCTTTTTTATGAACTTTTATCCCTTCGCTTACCGTTATAAACCCAAAAACACTGTCTCCCGGAATGGGGTTACAGCAATTTGCAAGTTTATAATCCAGCACTTCCTCGTTCTTACCAAAAACCAGCTGATCATATTTTACTGTGATCTCTTCCTTGTCAAGATCTTCAGCAACATGTGGTTTCCTGATCTTATTTTTAATATAGCTTACAAAAGCATTGCTTCTGGATGCGGTAAATTCCTTTAGTTTCTTATTGTCAATCTTACCAATTCCTACTCTGTAAAAAAGGTCCAGACTTGTTTTAAGCTGAAAATAGATCACCAGTTCATTGATCATTTTTTCATTGAAACTTAGTTTCTGGGCTTTTAACTTCCGTGCGAGGATGGCTTTTCCTTCTTCGGCTATTTCCTTTTTTTCTTCCCTTAAAGAGGATTTTATCTTTGCCCTTGCCCGGGCTGTGGTAGCGTAATCAAGCCAGTTTACATTTGGTTTGGCATTTTCAGAAGTGATGATCTCGATCTGGTCCCCGCTTTTGAGCTCATAACTTAAAGGTACCAGCTTGCTGTTAACTTTGGCTCCCCGGGTATGCAATCCCACTTCGGTATGGATACTGAAAGCGAAATCAAGAGGCGTTGAACCTTTGGGCAAAGATTTTAGGTCCCCCTGTGGTGTAAAAACGAAGATCTCCTTGGCATAAAGATTCAGCTTAAACTGCTCTACAAAATCCACGGCATTGGTTTCAGAATTTTCCAGGGCTTCCTGTAAACGGTTAAGCCACTCTTCCATATCCTTTTCTTCCTGCTCTTGCCCGTGCTTGTATTTATAATGGGCAGCGTAGCCTTTCTCTGCCACCTCGTTCATTCTTTCGCTGCGTATTTGCACCTCTACCCAACGGCCTTTTGGGCCCATTACTGTAATATGAAGGGCTTCATATCCTGTAGATTTGGGTGAAGAGATCCAGTCGCGCAGGCGAATAGGATTTGGCCTGAAATGATCTGTTACTATGGAATAGATCTTCCAGGCAAGGAATTTTTCATTAGCAAGGTCGCTCTTATAAATGATCCTTACGGCAAATTTATCGAACACCTCGTCAAAAGTGATATTTTGGGCCTTCATCTTTTTCCAGATGGAAAAAATGGATTTTGGCCGGCCTTTTATTTCATAGTCCAGATTTTCTACATCCAGGGAATCTTTAATAACCTTGGTAAAGGCATTGATATATTCATCCTGCTCTTCCTTGCTCTCCCTTATTTTGGTAAGGATATCTTTATACACCTCGGGCTCAGTATATTTCAAACTAAGGTCTTCCAGCTCTGTTTTAATGCTATAGAGCCCAATCCTGTGGGCAAGAGGAGCGTAAATATACAGGGTTTCTGAAGCTATCTTTTCCTGTTTATCCTGCCGCATGGATTCCATGGTTTGCATATTGTGCAACCTGTCTGCAATCTTAATGATAATAACCCTTATGTCATCATTAAGGGTAAGCAGCATTTTACGGAAGTTCTCTGCCTGCATAGAAACATCCTCACTTTTCTTTAAATGGGATATTTTTGTGAGGCCGTCGACAATTTTCATAACTGTTTTTCCAAACATTCGCTCAATATCTTCCAGCGAGTACTTTGTGTCTTCAACAACATCATGAAGCAGGGCAGCGGCAATGGAGGTAGCGTCCAACCCAATTTCTGCTGCTACTATCTTGGCAACGGCGATGGGATGGAAAATATAGGCTTCACCCGATTTTCTTCGTTGATCCTTATGTGCATCTACCGCAGTATCAAAAGCTTTTCGTATTAGTTTTTTGTCATCCTCGGTGAGGAAGCGGTAACTTATGCGCAGAAGCTCCTTATATTGCCGGGCAATATTTTTGTTTTCTTTTTCTATAGCAGCTTCGGTCATGGCTTAAAATTACAATTTTGGTTGAAAACTAACAACAACCATTACTTTCTTAAATTCCTGTATCTCTGTAAAAGTGTGGGGTGTGAATAGTGAACAAAAACATATGCTTTATGGGGAGTGAGATTGCTCAAACTGGTTTTTGATAACTTTTTCAATCCAGAGATCAAATGTTCTCCATTGTAGGTGTTTTTTGCAAACGCATCTGCCTGGTATTCAAATTTCCTGGACAGGTAATTCATTACTAAACCTGTGAGTTCTGAAATAGGACTGTAAAGTATCCCAAAACTTATAAGGCCTATATGGAAACCGGGAGTTTGGACTCCCAAAGCCTGGGAAAATATTGGATTTCCAACAAAAAGCGATAGCAGCCATAGGGTAAACCCTGTTGTAATAATTGCGGCACTAAGGTTTACAAGCACATGTTTTTTCTTATAATGCCCAACCTCGTGTGCAAGTACACTTACAATTTCCTCTTCTTCAAGATCATTTACCAGGGTGTCATAAAGGGTGATCCTTTTCTGCTTTCCAAATCCCGAGAAATATGCGTTTGCTTTAGTACTGCGCTTTGACCCGTCAATCACAAAGATATTGTCCAGTTTAAAACCTACTTTTCCTGCATAGGTTTCAATTTTTGACCTAAGGGAACCTACTGGCAATGGGCTTTGTTTATTAAATAGCGGCACTATCAATTTTGCATAGAACATATTGACAAAAATTGAAAAAACAGCTACCAAAATCCACGCATACCACCAGAAATTATTTCCTGCTTCCTGGTAGAACCAAACTATGAGAGCAAGAATACCGCCACCCACCACGATCATCAAAGCCCAGGATTTTAATTTGTCAAGAACAAAAGTTTTGGGAGTTGTTTTATTAAAGCCGTATTTCTCTTCAATTACAAAGGTGCTGTACCAGGAAAACGGCAGGGTAAGGATATCGCTGGCTAGCATAATAATGCCAAAGAAAATTAAGGCGACCACAATGCTGTTATCTGAAAATCCCCTTGCGATGGAATCAACCCAAGCAAAGCCCTCAAAAAAAAGAAATCCAAGCATCAGGATTAAAGAAAAGGTAGAGGTAACCAATCCAAATTTATAACGCTCTTTTTTATAGCGCTGGGATTTATGATATTCGGTTTCATCATACACATCTTTTAACTCAACAGGGACGGGGTCATTGAAATGCCTGGCATTTAAGGCATCAAGGAATTTATCCAGGATAAAATCTGCCAGGATGATAATAACAATAATATAAAACAGAGTTTCAGGGCTCAAGATTAAAATGTTTAAAATTATTATAGACAAGGTTAAGGAATTTTCCTCTTAATGTTTACTTAAATTTCCTTTGGCGCTTTGCTTCAAAGACCAGGATCCCGGCTGCGACAGATACATTCATAGAATCTATCTCCCCCTGCATTGGGATTATAATATTTTGAGTCGAATTTTCCAGCCATTCCTTGCTAAGGCCTGTTGCTTCTGTTCCCACAACAATTGCTGATGAAGAAGTAAAATCAATTTCGCTGTAGATCTTAGAAGCCTGTAATGCTGCAGCGTATATATCTACTTTTTTATGAACCAGGAATTCAATTAACTCCCGGGTAGTCCCGGTGGCTATCTTGGTGGTAAATACACAACCAACACTGGAGCGTATAATGTTAGGATTAAAAATATCTGTTTTAGGATTGCTTATAAGGATGGCGTCCACCTTTGCAGCATCTGCTGTTCTTAAAAGGGCACCAATATTTCCGGGTTTTTCAGGTGCTTCAGCCACCAGGATCAATAAATTTTTATCCAGTAATTCCAGCTTTTGCAAGCTAAGGTCTTTTGCCTGCACAACTGCCAGCAAACCCTCGGTGCTTCCGCGGTAAGCTATTTTGTTGTAAACTTCAGTAGAAACAGAGATTATCTCCAATGGATCTTCCAGACCTTTTACGAGGTCTTCTACTTTTGTTTCAGGAAAAAGTTCCTCACAAAAATAAAGCTCCTTTATTATGAACCCGCCCTTTATGGCAAGCTGAATTTCCCTAACGCCTTCAACAATAAAAACACCTTCCTTTTTTCTAGCCCGCGACTTTTCCTGAAGCTGAAAAAGCCTTTTTATCATCATATTTTGAGGGCTTGAGATATGTTTATACATATGGCAATAACTACTTTTTTAAATTTTTCATATTAAAAAACCCCCGAAAAGTTGGGGGTTTAAAGATACGTGAATTTACAATCTTCCAATTGAAAATTCATTCATTTCCCTTATTATTCAGCACCTTTTTTAGCCTTGAATTTTTCGGAGTATCGTTGGTATAACTTTGTTTGATGGCTGTCCAGGCTTACTTCGCGTCCCTGTATCCAGGCTTTGATAAGCACATTACCACGCATATCAAGGGCATCTCCCTCACTTATGAAAAGAGTTGCATCTTTCCCGCGTTCAAGGGTTCCCACCATATCATCTATACCCAGGATCTTAGCGGTATTTGAAGTTATAAGCTTCAGGGCTTCTTCTTTGTCCATTCCCGTACCTGCAACTGTTCCCGCATAAAAAGGAAGATTCCTGGTGTTCATGGTTTCCATTTGCCCACTGCTTTCCAGTCCTACCAGCACTCCGCTTTCGTGTAGCAATTTGGCATTCTTATAGGAGAAGTCGTAATCTTCATCGTCCTGATTGGGATTTGAATGTGGTCTTTTTGCGAGTACCGCTACATAGTTTTCCTTGATTTTATCTGCCACTCTATGCGCGTCGTTTGCACCCACGAGTACAAGGTCTTTTAAATTCTCTGACTTCTTAAATTCCAGAACATCCAGGATTTCCTTTTCCCCGTCCACGTGAACAAAAACTTTCTTTTCTCCTGAAAATACACCACCCATTGCTTTAAACGGCAGGTGCACTTCTTTTTGATCTCCGGCAAGATATGCCCTGGAATTTTGGAAAAAACGCTTTAGGTTCATTACCTGTTCTGCATAATCTTTATTAGGCTTCATACCTCTTGGCTCCCCTTCCCACCATCTTCCACGGGTAAAACTGTTTGGCCAGTTGATATGAATACCATCATCTTCCTTTATTACAGCATCTTCCCAGTTCCACGCATCAAACTGCACAATCGAGGAAGTACCGGAGATTGTACCACCACGCGGAGTAATTTGCCCAATGAGCACCCCGTTGGGACGCATGCTTTCCACGATCTTGCTTTCAGCATTATAGGCAATAAGGCTTCGTATGTGAGGTAACATTTCGCCTATTTCCTCATCATCATCTGTTGCCCTTACAGAGGCGATCTCTACTAACCCCAGTGTTGAATTTGGAGCGATAAATCCCGGATAAACGTGCTTCCCTTCGGCATTAATGATCTGGCCGCGGTATTGCATCTTGGTAGTAAGAGCATCCATTACCTGGGTGATCTTGCCGTTTTCAAAGATTATCAAACTATTCTCTATTACCTCTCCATTTCCTAAATGGGCTTTAGCGCCTACAATGGTTACCGCCTCAGATTGTTTTGGAGCGGGGGTTTGCTGTGCTATTCCTGCCAGGGAGGTAAGTGCAGCAAACATTGTTATATATAATTTTTTCATATTTTTCTAATTAGTGTATCTCAAGGGTATTGCAGTGTATATGCTGTTCTTCCTTAGGTGTAACCGGTTTTGAAGGTGCACCTCCGTTTTTCGCCTCAAGCATTTGGGTGGTTAACAGGTTTTTTTGTCTGGTCATTTCCTTGCGCAATTTTTCATCCTTCTCAATATCAAAATAAAGGATCCCCTCTACAAAAGTCTTCTCGGCATTGGAATATACTGAAAGTGGATGGCCGGACCATAAAACCACATCGGCATGTTTTCCTGCTTCCACGCTACCCACGTATTGGTCTATATGCAATAGTTTCGCCGGGTTAAGGGTAACAAATTTCCAGGCTTCTTCTTCTGTAATACCTCCGTATTTCATAGACTTGGCAGCTTCCTGGTTCAGCCTGCGGCTCATTTCACTGTCATCACTGTTAATTGCCACAGTAATTCCCGCTTCATGCATTATTGCAGCATTGTATGGGATCGCGTCATTTACTTCGTATTTATAAGCCCACCAGTCAGAAAATGTAGAGGCGCCTACCCCGTGTTCCTTCATTTTATCTGCTACTTTATAGCCTTCAAGAATGTGGGTAAAGGTGTTTATCCTGAAATCAAATGCCTCTGCCACCTTCATAAGCATATTTATCTCGCTCTGCACATAGGAGTGGCTGGTTACATATCTGTCTCCATTAAGGATCTCGACAAGGGTTTCCATTTCAAGGTCCCTGCGATAATTCTTATTGTTCTTTTTTTCCTGTTCGTAATTTCTGGCTTGCGTAAAATAATCGGTGAAAACCTGTTCCACACCCATTCTTGACTGCGGGAACCTGTTGGCATTGGATCGGTTGGACTGTTTCACGTTTTCACCAAGGGCGAATTTTATAAATTTTGGAGCTTCCTTAAAGATCATATCCTGGGCAGAGGCTCCCCATTTCAATTTCAGGATAGCCGAGCGGCCCCCTATAGGATTCGCCGATCCATGAAGCAACTGCACCGCGGTTACTCCTCCTGCAAGGTTTCGGTAGATGTTGATATCTGTGGGATCTACAACATCTTCCATAGTAACTTCTGCAGTAGAATTATGTCCCGCTTCATTAATCGCAGATGCAGCTATATGTGTATGTTCATCTATAATTCCGGAAGTAAGGTGTTTGCCGGTTGCGTCAATTACCCGGGCACTGCCTGCGCTTAAGCCTTTTCCTACCCTGGAGATCTTTCCGTTTGATATTAAGACATCTGTATTTTCAAGAATTCCATCGCCGGTATTGGTCCAAACTGTAGCGTTTTTAAAGAGTACATTTTCCTGCTTTGGCTGAACTTCAAACCCGTATGCCATATTAGGATAACTTACCGGAAGTACCTCCCGAACATTTGTTGGGGTGGCTTTTTTCTCAGCATTATCTCCAGATCGTGTTGCTGTAAAGGTGGTTTCCTGCCCGTTATGCTGAATGGCTTTCCCCGTTATGGTGTTTGTCTTTGAGGGAACTTTTGCAACAAGTCTGGTAAATTCTTTTCGTGTAGAATCGGGTGAGGTTAACAATAAATTCATCCACCCATCTGCATAGGTGACTTTGGAATCTATTTTTTTATCACCCTGTTTAACCTCGGTTTTAGGAGCGGTTGGTTTTCCGGTAATTTTTAAGGTATAGGCATTGGAACCCACCTTTAGATCATAGCTACCTGCCAGGTCAACCGTGTTCATATTTTCTAGGATTGTTCTTTGGCCCTGTATCCAGTTCTCATAGATCACGCTTTCCTTATCAAAAAAGTCACCGGAGGTTATCAGGAAATTTGCCCAGGCACCTTGTTTTAAAACCCCTAACTTATTTTCCTGGCCAATGGTTTTTGCGGGAACGGTGGTAAGGGCTGCAAGGGCCGCCCTTTTATCCAAACCAAAATCTATTGCTGCTAAGAGATGTTCCCTGAATTTTTTCTCATCCTTACTATTGAACGTGGTAATAACAAAGGGAATATTGTTTTCTGCCAACATTTTTAGATTTGCAGGCGCCTGGTTCCAGCGCTTCATATCCTGAAGGTTCACGTATCCTGCCATAAATGGATCCTGAACATCATAAACATCGGGGAAATTGAGCGGCACAATAAAAGTTGCTTTTGAATTTTTTACTTCCGGGATCCTTTCATATTCCATTCCGCTGCCCAGGATCACATAATTTATCCCGAATTCATCCCCTATCTTATCTGCCCTAAGTGCATCAAGTATATCATTGGTCTTAAAGATTTGAACCAGGTCGCGGTTACGGTTTAATGCTTCCAGCGCAAGATCCTTGTTCTGTGAATTCCCTTTTGAATACCAGTCCGCATCGAGGTAGCTTTGTCTTATTAAAGCCATTGCACCCATAATGGAGGTGGGGTAGGACTGTCGTGATTGAACGCTTTTATCAAAGGAAAGATATTGACCGGAACGCGCCTGAAGTATTCTGTCTCCGGCGGTTCCTTCGGGGTTCAGGGCAACCAATACTCCGCTCCCGCGAATGATCCCGTCTGCCATATGGGTATTCACTACTCCAAATCCGCTTTTGTGTAGTTTGGACGCCTCTTCCTTGTTAAAACTTAAATGTTCAACCCCATTGGTTTCTGGACGTATATGGTCATTCCAGTAATAACCTTCCCGGGTGGCATCATATTGCGCCTGGGAAGAATTGCCGGAGGGCCGGGCTGGTTTGGCAATTCCAAACTCACTGTAGATATCAATAAAGGACGGGTAAACTTCCTTTCCTTCCAGATCAATTCTTACACTATTCGCGGGGATGGTAATGGTCTTGCCAATGGCGGTGATCTTCCCGTCTTTTATCGCAAACATTCCCTTTTCTATAACAGTGTTTGGATCTACATGAATGCGGGCATTTTCAAAGACCGTGTAATTGGAGTTTTTTGTCTTCACACCATCATTCTGAGGGAAATAATCCTGTGAATATAGGTGCGACCCGGCCAGAAGCAAGGTTAGCAACAGCAATTTTAATTTCATAAAAAACAGGGTTTAGAGGATCTAATAAGTATTAAGGGCAGGAAATTAAGAAAAAATTAATAAACCAAATGGTTTAAAAGGCATTTTCTACATCATCATAATAATTTACCAGCAATGCTACCACATAGCTGTAGCTTTTCATTCCGCTTTGCTGATTATTGGCTTTAAGGAAACTATTGTAACTAATTTGAAAAATGGGTTCAAAAGGGTTTTGATGTTTTTCCCAGAATTCCCTTACTTCCCGGTAATTTTCCCGAATCCCGAAATTTACAGTAGCCATCATTTTATCTGCCTGCTCTTTGTCACGTATATAAAGTTCATTTAAACAATAGCGAAGGGCAAAGGTGAGACCCGAATATTTAAAATAAGGATCAGGGTGGTTTATGGTAGCGAGACAAGCAATAAAATTTGCTTCATTTTCCTTGGCAAAACCCAGCTGATGTCCAATTTCATGGCTGGCGGTGGTAGGAATTTTATAGCGGGTTATCTGGGTATTTACCTGGGCTTCGCTGGTCAAAGGATTTAAATAACCGTTAAAACCCATATAAGTTAAAGGGATACTGTAGAGGGATCGTTTTAAACTGCGTCCCTCATAGGTTAATTTGGGATATCGTTCACTCACGTGGTCAAACCCGTCAATAGTTTTTTTAAGCAAAGTTCCCTTTTTAAAATTATAAGGAACAGCGAGGCTATCGTTTCCCATTAATTCAAACTGAACTTCATTGGATTTGGTGATAAGGGTTTGGGTGAGCATAATAAGCTCTTCGGTATTATAATCATTTTTGATCTTCAATGTTTTATGCAACGGAAGCCGGTAATAGTTAAGGCCCCAGAAAAGATGAAAACAAGCATAGATTATAGAGGCGAGGGCCAGGATCTGGACCGTCCATTTTTTTGGATGGCGGAAACGGGTATTAACTCTTATAGCGATCCATCGAATTACAGAAATTATAAAAAAGGTATATAACAAATCTCCCAGGGATAAGGGTAGTATGCCCAGAGATGTTCGCATAATCCTGGAAAGCACCGGATAAATTCCTGTACTGTACCAGGTTTCCACAAATTCAGGATACCCCGATATGATCTTTATAGCCACATATTGTACGGGCAGCAGGATTGCGAGGATGATTCCGGTTTTATTTTTCACAGGCTAAAATTACAAACTAATAAAGGACCCGCAAATTTTCTCGCTTTGGGAATAACCAATATCTTTGTGAAGATACCATAAAATAAGCGTGTATAAATCGTTTTGACCGTATCAAAATTTTTACCAAATATTTGAAGTATTATTAAATAAATAAACATTTTCAATATATGAATGAAGAAATAAGGACCCTTGAACCCAAAAACCTCTGGAATAAATTTGCCGATCTCAATGAAGTTCCCCGACCATCCAAAAAAGAGGAGCGGGTTATAGAATTCATAAAAAAATTCGGGAATGATCTCAATTTGGAAACTATGGTAGACAAAGTGGGAAATGTAATCATTAGAAAACCTGCAACTCCGGGTATGGAGAATAAGAAAACCGTGGTACTGCAGTCGCATCTGGATATGGTGCATCAAAAGAATAACTCAACCAATTTTGATTTTGACACCCAGGGAATTGAGATGGAGGTAGATGGAGATTGGGTGCGAGCAAAAGGGACTACTCTGGGAGCAGACAATGGGCTTGGAGTTGCCACTATTATGGCGATCCTGGAAAGTGATAGTATAGAACATCCCGCATTGGAAGCCCTTTTCACTATAGATGAAGAAACCGGAATGACCGGAGCCAAAGGTCTGGAAGGTGGACTTCTTACAGGCGAGATCCTTTTAAACCTGGATACCGAAGAGGATGACGAAATAGGAATAGGTTGTGCCGGCGGGGTAGATATTACAGCTTCAGGGGTATATACTCAGGAAAATACTCCGGAAGGGGTGAATGCATACAAGATCACCGTAAATGGGCTGCAGGGCGGACATTCTGGTATGGATATAATTAAAGGGCTTGGAAATGCCAATAAGTTAATGAACCGGTTGCTTTACAGGGTTTCTGAAAATCTGGAACTTAGAATTGCAGAGATCAATGGTGGTGGATTGCGAAATGCAATTCCCAGGGAAAGCGAAGCAATAGTTGTTGTTGATGAATTCCAGTCAAAAGCATTATTGGCTGAACTGGATGAGGAGAAAGAAGCCATTTTATCTGAATTTTCCTCGCTCGAACCAAAATTAAATATTGAAGTTTCTAAAACTGAAACCCCTGCCAAAGTAATGGATCCTGAAACCCAGGGAACTTTATTAAAAGCGGTTTATGCCGCGCACAACGGAGTTTACAGGATGAGCCCTGAAATTGAAGGTCTTGTAGAGACTTCAAATAATATTGCAAGGGTAGAGGTGAAGGATGGCAGGATCACTTTAAAATGTCTTACCCGATCTTCTGTGGAATCTTCAAAAAATGATGTGGCGAACAGTCTTACTTCGGTTTTTGAACTGGCAGGTTATGATGTGGAACTTTCAGGAGATTACCCGGGATGGGCACCAAATAGGGATTCAGACATATTAAAAGTGATGGATGAACTTTATCAAAAAATGAATAACGAAAAAGCCAATATAGCAGCCTGTCACGCAGGTCTAGAATGCGGTATTATTGGCCGGAATTACCCTGAAATGGATATGATCTCATTTGGCCCAACTATTAGAGGAGCACATTCTCCAGATGAAAGAGCCAGCATTTCTTCAGCTCAAAAATACTGGAAGTTTGTCCTGGAAATTTTAAAGAATATCCCGGAAAGAAATTAAGATTTAGCAAATCGACAGGTGTACACACCTTATAAATAAAAAAGCGGCCGTCTTCACAGACAGCCGCTTTTTCTATAAAATGAGTTTGCAAATTATTCCTGGATACCCACCATTTCAATTACGAAAATAAGATCGGCATTCGGAGGGATCACATTTCCTGCTCCTCCCGGGCCATAAGCCAGGTGAGATGGAATAAAGATCACAGATTTATCTCCTACGCTCATGTTTTGTAGACCTTCTTTAAAGCCGGGGATCATTTGAGCATCAGGACCAAATTGGGTAGTCATTGGACCATACCCACCCTGGGCTTTTCTTGCCTGGTTAAAAACTCCCATTTCTACAGCGATCTCTTCCACGTTGGTGTCAAACAAAGTTCCATCTACAAAATATCCTTCGTATAATACCTGTACCATATCTGTAATTGCAGGTTTTGGACCATCACCTTTTTTAAGGGTATGTATCTTTAAGCCACTTTCAAGTTCATTGGCATCTTCGGCAAGTGTAGCAAACCTTTTGGCATTTTCTGCCTTGGTTGCTTCCTTGCGTTTTGCAAGTTCCTCTTCTTCAGCTTTTACCTTTGCAAGTCTGTTTTCAAAAACAGCGGCACCATCAAATGCTTTGGCAGCTTTTCCTTTTCTTATAATGTTCACATTTTCTATGATCACTTCGCTAACCGGGCGATCCTGGGGTCCAGTTTCCATTTGCCCAATTTTATCTACCACTTCCTGGCCGTCAACCACCTTTCCAAAAATGGTGTGCCTGCCATCAAGCCATGGAGTCTCTGCAAGGGTTACAAAGAACTGGCTACCGTTGGTGCCGGGGCCAGCATTGGCCATAGATAAATAACCTTTTGAGTTATGAGAAAGAGAATCTACGATCTCATCTGGAAATCTGTATCCCGGATCTCCACCACCTGTACCGGTTGGATCTCCACCTTGTATCATAAAATCTTTGATAACACGGTGAAATGTTAGTCCGTCATAATATTTTTTCCCTTTAAGGCTATCTATTACCGAGTTGGATTTTCCTTCAGCCAGGGAAACAAAATTTCCAACAGTTATCGGGGTTTGCTCAAAATATAATTCGGCAACGAAAGTGCCCTGGTTGGTATTGAATTCAGCATAGATCCCATCATTAAGATCAGGATATTCTTCCTTGCAGCTTACAAGGCCAAGGATGATTGCGCAAACAAATAAAAAATTTACTTTTTTCATATTAATTTTTAGGATTGGGTTTTGACTCGTTGATTATTGAATGAAGTTTAACATGTGTAATTATGGGCACGTTCGTACCTATTTTATTTTTATCGCCGTAATAACCAAAGGCTTTATGGGAAGGGAATATAAAAGTAACTTCCTCTCCTTCTTTCATAAGTTTCAAGCCTTCTCTAAGTCCGTTAAAAAGGTCTTCTTTATCTACGGCATATTGTTTTGTGGGAATCTCGCCTTCGGCATAAATAACATCGCCGTCAAGTTCTGTAATGTCATAATCAAATTGTACAACATCCCCAAAATCGGGGGTTTCGGTATTGATAGAATCTGTAGACCTCTTATTATAGTAATACCAGAAACCGGAGTTTGACGTAATATATTGGTTTATTGTATCCTTTTCTATAATTTCCAGGATCTCGGCTTCTTCTCGTGCTACCAGGAGGCGGTTGCGTTCAATTGATTCATTGATAAAAGTTCCTGAAGATTGAGTTACAGGCTTTCTTGCTTCAGGAGATTTACATCCCACAAGGCTCACTATGAAAAAGATCAATATTGGAATTATTTTTTTCATATAAAGATATTATTGTTTTTCAACGGTCATATTTCCTACTGAAAGTTCCTCTTTGTAATCGGGTAGCAGCGTGTTGAATTTGGTCACTGTATCTTCCAGTGAAAGATTGCTTTTTCCTCCGGCAGCATTTAAATGTCCACCACCGCTAAAATGTGCCCTGGCAAATTTATTTACTGAAAATGTACCTTTTGACCGCAGGCTTATTTTAATAAGTCCTTCTACTTTGTGTTCTATAAAAATAACCGCAAATATAATTCCTTCAAGGGAAAGGCCATAGTTCACAAAACCTTCGGTATCGCCTTTTTGAAAATTATGCCGGTCGAGTTCTTCCTGGGATAAGGTGATGTACGCAGTTCTAAGTTCCTTATTTACCCGAAGGTTTTGCAACGCAACCCCCAGTAATTTCAATCGGTTTTGCGAGAAGGTGTCGTATACATTCTGATGAATGGTAGTATTATCTGCGCCTTTTTCAATAAGGTCGGCAATGACCAGGTGGGTTTCGCTGGAGGTAGACCTGTAGGTAAAGGAACCGGTATCTGTCATAATCCCGGTGTATAGACAGGTAGCGATCTCCGGTGTTATTTGTTTTACTGAACGTAATTTCTGAATAAATTTATACACCATCTGGCAGGTGGAGCTCATAGTGGCATCACTATAGGTATGGTCTGCATAATCTGATGGTTCAGGGTGGTGGTCTATCATGATAAAAGTGGCCGAAGCTTCCTGCAAAGGACCTACCATATCACCCGCGCGATCAAGCATATTAAAATCCAGGGTAAAAATGATCTCTGCATCGCTTATCAATTGATCGCAATGTTCCTTTTGATTCTCATAAATATGAACATCTTCACTGCCGGGAAGCCATTTAAGGAATTGCGGGAAATCGTTTGGAGCGATCACACTTACTTCGTGACCTTTGTCTTTAAGAAAATGGTAGAGTCCAAGACTGGAACCCATGGCATCACCATCGGGGCCCTTATGGGGAACTACAACTATTTTATTTGCCCTGGAAAGAGCCGAGGTAATTTCTAAAATACTTTGTTCTATCATAATAAGGGGTAAAGATACAATTTAATAACATTTTGCTTTAAACTGTTTTCTTAATTTTGGAATTCTTAAATCCTTCCACAAATGAAACAAATTTTAAGCGTTTCCCTGCTATTTTTAATTCTGAATTCCTGCGGTCCCTCAAAAACTACAGATTATCCGGTTCCAGAATCAAGGGATCCCCAATCTGAAAATACCCTCTCTAATACTGCCGATTTTATCATCGCATTTGGGAGCTGCAACAGGCAAAATTTACCGCAACCTCTTTGGGATCCCATACTTCAAAATAACCCTGATGTTTTTATTTGGGGAGGTGATAATGTATATGCAGATACCGATGATATGGAAAAACTGGAAAATGATTATAAAATCCAAAAAAATCAACCGGGGTACAGGAAACTGGTGGCTTCAACAAAAGTCCTGGCCACCTGGGATGACCATGACTACGGCCTTAATGATGGCGGGAAAGACTGGGAATATAAAGAGAAGAGTCAGCAAAAATTCCTGGATTTTTTAGATGTGCCAAACACCGACTCGCGTAGAAGCAGGGAAGGGGTTTACCACAGTGAGATCTATAATACCCCTAAAGGAAGTGTGAAGGTGATCATATTAGATACCCGCTATTTTAGATCTGATCTTTTAAAGAGTGAAACTCCGGGACAGCGATATGATCCCAGTTACGAGGGAACAATTCTGGGAGAAGAACAATGGCGATGGCTGGAAAAGGAATTAAGTGAAAGCAAGGCAAATTTCAATATCCTGGTAAGCAGCATTCAGATCCTCGCCGCCGAACACGGATTTGAAACCTGGGGTAATTTTCCTTCAGAAGTTGATAAATTAAAAGAACTATTGATCTCAACTCAGGCTAAAAATGTCTTGTTACTTAGTGGAGATCGTCATATTTCAGAATTTTCCCGAACTCAGGTTGAGGGCCTTCAATTTCCATTGGTAGATTTCACTTCCAGCGGGCTCACCCATACGTATACAAGTTTTACAGGAGAACCAAATCAATTCAGAACCGGGGAAGTTGTTTCCGACTTAAGTTTTGGGGTCTTATTAATAGACTTTGATACTAATACAGTGACAATGCAAATGCGCGGAAGGGATAATATTTTACAACAGGAACTCATTGAAAAGTATAATTAATTTCAAAAAAATACGGGTAGGCTTGTATAAAGAATGGAATTACGTAATTTTGCAAAAAATTTAAAAACCATATTATGGCAGAGAATAGAACATTTACAATGCTTAAACCCGATGCGGTTGAAAAAGGGCACATTGGTGGGATCCTTGAAATGATCAACGCTTCAGGATTTAAAATTGTAGCGATGAAATTAACCCAAATGACTAAGAATGATGCGGAAACCTTTTATGCAGTGCATAAGGAGCGCCCGTTCTTTGGGGAATTGGTGGAATTTATGACCAGAGGACCTATTGTTGCCGCTGTACTTGAAAAAGAAAATGCTGTTGAAGATTTCAGAACTTTGATTGGAGCTACCAATCCAGCTGAAGCTGCTGAAGGAACCATTAGAAAAAAATACGCTGCCTCTGTTGGTGAGAATGCTGTTCACGGTAGTGACAGTGATGAGAATGCTGCTATTGAAGCTGCTTTCCATTTCTCCGGCCGCGAAATGTTCTAAGGAGCAATTTCATAAAAATATAAAAGCCCGCTTCTCTTTAGAACCGGGCTTTTTTTATGGATTCAAAATGGGCTACCGCAGCACGATCCTGGTGATGAGGTCTTTTCCCAAAGCTTCATTTAATATGCGTACAATTTTTTCTTTTCCGTAGCTCAATTCCTCCCTGAGAACAGATGAACTCAATTGTACATACAAAGTGTTCCCGTCGAGTTTAATGGATGTGGTATATTTTTCAATGGCGGGGCCCATTTGCTGGTTCCATACATCGCGCGCGTTTACCTTATCAAGACCGCCCTGCAGCTTGTTTGTTGCGACAAAATCCTGTAAAGCTTCGCTCAATTTTAAATTGTCGTTATTTCTTTTCATAAGTCTCTTCGCTGTCTATGTTAATTGGTGAGTATCGGGTATAATGATAGATCATTCCATCCTCATTCTCCAGTTTTAATTCATTTTCTTCAGCATGAACAACCCGTTCTTTCCAGGTGTCGTAAGGGGTGGTGTAATAAATAAAGAGTTCCCGGTCTTCGATCACAACCTTTATGTTCTCAGAATCTTCAGTAACCTGAAAAGTGCCATCCAGCTGAGGCCTTACTTTTTTACGCACTCCTTCATTGTCGGTGAGATCAAAAAAATCAACCGTCTCGTTATAATTGTACTCTCTAATTGAATCGGGATTGATCTCTACCCTTTTTATTTCCCAATAACCTTCAAGGTGCTGTAGTTGTTGTTCAGGTTTCTGGTTTTGCTGGCTGTTACAGCCGGTTAATAAAAGGAGGATCACTGCGGTGTGTAGAAGATGTTTCATAGGTAGATTTTCATTGTTTTAAATTGATCACAGTAATTCGCATATTTCCATTGATGTTTGGATCGAATTTCCGTTATGCCCATATCATAATTTAAAGATCTTATAGGTTTGGTTGCTTTCTTTTACTACTTTCTCTGTGCGTTCTGCATGGGTGTCACTTATAAAAATTTGTCCCAGCTCATTGCCTGCCACCAGGGCTACAATATGGGAAACACGCTGTTCATCAAGCTTGTCAAAAATATCATCAAGCAACAGAATAGGGCTTACATTATTTATGGTCTTTATAAAATCGAACTGGGCCAGTTTTAAAGCGATCAAAAATGATTTTTGTTGTCCCTGGGACCCGAATTTTTTAATAGGATGGCCATCAATTTCAAAACTTAGGTCATCTTTGTGAACCCCTACAGAGGTATACTGCAAAGCCATATCCCGTTGCAGGTTATCTTCCAGCAATATATTAAGAGGCTTATCCTGTAACTGGCTTTTATAATCTATACTCACCTTTTCATTGCTGTTGGTGATCTCTGCATACCTTTTATCAAATATAGGGATGAACTCCTCCAGGAAAGCGCTTCTCCTTTCATATAACAGGGTTCCAAATTCCTGCATCTGGCTGTTGTAAATTTCAAGGGTATCCCGGTCAAACCTGGAATTGGCCGTAAAGAATTTAAGCAGGGCATTTCTTTGAGCTAATACTTTATTATAAAGGATAAGGGTATTTAGATAGGCCTGATCGCTCTGGGAGATCACTCCGTCTATGAATTTTCTTCTGGTTTCACTCCCTTCCAGAATAAGGTCCCTGTCACCCGGGGAGATCATAACGGCTGGAATAAAACCAATATGTTCGCTAAACCTTTCATAAGGTTTATTGTTGCGTTTAATTACTTTGGAATGTCCTCGTTTTGTGCTTACCAAAATATGCTCTTCCCGGTCATTCTTAACAAGATTGCCCTCAATTACAAAGAATTCGGCCTGGTGATTAATATTCTGACTTGTGACAGGATTAAAATAGCTTTTGCCGAAGGAAAGGTGGTAAATGCTGTCCAGGACATTGGTTTTGCCAACCCCGTTACGACCTACCAAACAGTTTATTTTGGCATCAAATTCAAATGAAGCCGAATCAAAATTCTTATAATTAACAAGGGAAAGTGATTTTAAAAACATAAATTGCTGAAATTCAGCTAGTTGAATTAATAAAGCATTTCCTGTAAAGGTAAAATAATCATAATGAAATATTAAAAAAATAAGAATATTTTTCCCTTCTTATTAAGATTAAAATTTTATTTTTGCGACTCATTAAACAGATTTTATGGCGACTTACAAGAAAAAAGGACATAAACCATCAACCAAAGACGAGCAACAAAAACAGGTAGAGGAACAATCAACTACTGCTGAAGTTTTCAACACCCTTGATGAGGGTGCCAATAAAACCGAGGAATGGGTTGCCAGTAATCAAAAATACATCTACATCATAGTAGGTCTTGCTGCAGTTGTAGTTCTTGGATTTTTGGGCTATCAGCGTTTCATACAGGAGCCAAAGGAATTGGAAGCCGCAAATGAAATGTTCCAGGCTCAGGAATATTTTGACAATGCACTTGCAACCACCGGTGCTCAAAGTGATTCATTATATAATATGGCCCTTACCGGGGGAGAAGGAAAATATGGTTTCCTTGATATCATAGAAGATTACAGCAGCACCAATGCTGCCAACCTTGCAAATTATTATGCCGGTTTTGCTTACCTGCATACCAACAAATACCAGGATGCAATTAATCACCTTGAAGATTTCAAAAGTGATGATGAAATCCTTGCTCCATTGGCGGTTACCGGAATAGGGGATGCATTTCTTCAGCTAAACCAGCCGGAAGAAGCCCTTAATTATTATGAGAAAGCTGCCAAAATGAGGTCAAACAGCTTCACAACCCCAAAAGCCCTGATTAAAGCTGCGATCACCGCTATTCAGTTAGGTCAAGGGGAGCAGGCTGCAAAACATTTGAACAGGATAAAAGAGGAATTTTCCACTACTCCTGAAGCAGAGCAGGTTCCTGTTTATTTAGGACGTGCCCAGGCAATGAAATAGATATGGCTACCGAAGGTAAAAATCTTTCAGAATACGACAAGAACCGGGTTCCTAATGCAAAGGAATTCCGGTTTGGTCTTGTGGTATCAGAATGGAATGAAAATATCACTGAAGGATTATTCCAGGGTGCATTTAATGCCCTTAAGGAAAATGGGGTCATCAATGAAAATATCGTAAGGTGGAATGTTCCAGGAAGTTTTGAACTGGTGTACGCCTGTAAAAAAATGCAGGAAAGCTTTGATATGCTGGATGCTATTATTGCCATAGGCAGTGTAATAGAAGGGGAAACCAAACATTTTGATTTTGTTTGCCAGGGAGTTACCCAGGGGATCAAGGACCTTAATGTAAACCACGACATCCCTGTAATATTTTGTGTTCTTACAGATCAAAATATGCAACAGGCCATAGACCGCTCTGGCGGGAAACATGGCAATAAAGGGTCTGAGGCCGGGATCACCGCTATCAAAATGGCACAATTAAGGAAAGACGCCCGCTTCTAGTTTTTTCTTCGGCATTATTCTTGCGCCGGGTATTTTGCTTGAACAAGCTTTATTTTGTGAGGCTTTTTAAGTAAATTTGAAAATCTGTAAAGCAACGCAATTGAAAGCCAATTTTTATAAACTCAGAAAAAATTCCCGCTATAATTACACGCCCCGTTATTATAAGGGCAAGGATACAGGAAATTTATATGAGTTTGATTCAAAATTCAATAAATACAAGAATACTACCAATGCCATTGATTTTGGCTCCCAGTGGGCAGATGCCCGCACTTCCAGCCGTAATCGTGGGAACCGCGAGATAAATAACAGGGTTGTCATTATAATCCTTATTCTCGTGCTTATAGTTTTATGGATACTGGACTTTGATTTATCCATCTTCTCGAATTAACCATACATGAGTGACGTTATCCATTTGCTGCCAGACCATGTGGCCAATCAAATTGCTGCGGGTGAAGTAGTACAAAGGCCTGCCTCGGTAATTAAGGAATTGCTGGAAAACGCTATTGATGCAAAAGCCAGGAACATCCAGGTCTTCATCAAAGAGGCCGGAAAAATTCTCATTAAAGTGGTTGATGATGGGGTAGGGATGAGCGTAACCGATGCGCGGTTAAGTTTTGAACGCCATGCGACCTCTAAAATTAAAACTGCCGAGGATCTTTTTCAATTGCAAACAAAAGGATTTCGGGGGGAAGCCCTGGCTTCTATCGCGGCTATAGCTCATGTAGAGCTAAAGACAAAACAGGAAGATGATGAAATAGGAACCTGTATCAGGATTGAAGGCAGCCAGGTTGTTTCCCAGGAGCCCTGTTCTACTACTACTGGGACATCATTAACAGTAAAAAACCTGTTTTATAACATTCCCGCAAGGAGAAATTTCCTTAAATCTGATACGGTTGAAACCCGCCATATAGTAGATGAGTTTCAACGGGTTGCCCTTGCGCACCCCAATATAACTTTTACCTTATTTCATAATTCGGGCGAATTGTTCCAATTACCTTCCGCCAATTACAGGCAAAGGATCACCAATATTTTTGGAGGGAAAACCAATGAAAAACTGGTCCCTGTCAATGAAGATACAGAGATACTTTCTATCACCGGCTTTGTGGGTAAACCTGAATTTGCCAAACGCACCCGGGGAGAACAGTTCTTTTTTGTGAATGATCGTTTTATAAAAAGCCCCTATTTAAATCACGCTGTTACCGCTGCTTTTGATGGTTTAATGAAGGACAACGCTTTCCCAAGTTACTTTCTGTACCTCAAGGTTGATCCAAAAAGTATTGATATCAATATTCATCCTACCAAGACCGAGATCAAGTTTGATGACGAGCATGCGCTTTATGCCATCCTTCGCAGTGCGATAAAACACAGTCTGGGATTGTTTAACGTTGCACCCATTCTGGATTTTGATCGTGATCCAACAATGGATACCCCTTATAATTATGAAAATCGCCCGGCCTCCACACCTAAAGTGGAAGTTGACAGGAATTTCAACCCGTTCAAGAATGAACAAGGCAGGGGAGGGAGTTTTTCTTCTTTTAGAAAAGAATCGGGGAATTGGGAAGGTTTATATACCGGATTAAATTCAGAAACTGTTGACAGCGGTGATACTCTAAGGCATATCGAATTTGAAAGTGAAGAGGTGACAGGGAATCTTTTTGGGGCATCCAAAACCCAGGAATCCCAGAATACCACTTTTCAGCTAAATAAAAAATTTATTATTTCAACCCTTAAGAACGGGATGCTGGTAATTGATCAACACCGGGCTCACACCCGTATTCTTTATGAAGAATTGTTGAAGAGCATTACGGTACAGGCGGCTGTGAGTCAGCAATTACTTTTTCCGCTGCACTTAAAGTTCAGCCAGAATGAGATACAGCTTCTTAAGGGTATTAAAGATGCTCTTGAAAATACCGGATTTATATTTTCAGAAATAAAAAAGGATTCTGTAGAAATTACAGGAATACCCACTACGGTGTCAGAAAGTGAAGTGGAAATGCTGCTGGAACAGTTGCTGGGCGATTTTGAGAACGAAGTGCCGGGAAATAATTTCTCGCAAACAGATCTCCTTGCCAAATCCCTTGCCAAAAGCATGGCCGTAAAATCCGGGAACCTTTTAAATCAAACCGAACAACAACATATAGTGAACGGGTTATTTGCCTGCAAAGAGCCAACTTTAACCCCGTCAAACAAACCAGTTTTTATTACCTTGCCGGTTGAAGAACTTGAAAAAAAATTCATGTAAATGGGAAGAATGACAGATACCGTTAAGGTACTATTAATCATTAATGTTATATTTTTTGTTGGTACACTTACGGTTGGGGAATACACTTATAAATTATTTTCACTGTGGTTCTTTCAAAATGACAATTTTGGGGTTTGGCAAATAATTACCCATATGTTCATGCATGGGAGTTTTATGCATATTCTGTTCAACATGTATGCATTATGGGCTTTTGGAAGCCCTATTGAGCAAATGCTTGGACAGAAGAAATTCCTATTCTTTTATTTCTCCTGTGGTATTGGTGCAGCTATAATTCATTCCCTGGTAAACTATTATCATGTTCAGTCGGGATATAATGCACTTATAGAAGCCGGAATGTCCCCCGGCGGGATACAGCAGCTGCTCACCACCGGGCAATATTCAACTGCAATCCTGGATTCTGTATCGCGCGATACCCTTGAAAGCCTGTATATTTCTTTTAATACCCCCGCAGTGGGAGCCTCGGGAGCTATTTATGGAATTTTAGTAGCTTTTGGTATGTTATTTCCAAATGTCGCACTATTTTTAATATTCGTTCCGGTGCCTATTAAAGCCAAGGTATTTATTCCGGTTCTTATCGCTATTGACCTGTTTTCCGGAATTACGGGATACTCTTTATTTGGCGGGGGAATTGCTCATTTTGCCCACGTTGGGGGAGCATTGTTTGGTTTTATTATGATGTGGTACTGGAAAAAGAATCAGTTTAATGAACACAGGTGGAATTAATGGGACCCGCAGATAAATTCCGTTATAAATTACAAACGGCAACGGTGGTTGAAAAACTCATCGGGCTTAATATCCTGTTCTTTATACTTTTTTATCTGGCAAAAACGGTAGCTTTCCTTTTCCAGTGGCCTTCAGATTTTTTACTGGAATGGTTTGTTTTTCCTAAGGAACCGGGGGAATATATTTTTAAACCCTGGTCTATAATCACCTATTCTTTTTTGCATTCAGGTATTTGGCATATCCTTTCAAATATGCTTATCCTGTATTATGCAGGGATATACTTTCTCACATATTTTTCAGCTAAGAAGTTTCTCAACTTTTATTTTCTTGGGGTAATTTTCGGGGCGCTCATCTATATGTTGAGTTACAATTTGTTCCCCGCTTTTCAGGAAACCGGAAGGTCCTATCTTCTGGGGGCATCAGCCGGAGTAATGGCAGTGCTCGTAGGTATTTCAACCCACGTACCTAATTTGAGGATCAGGCTGTTGTTCCTTGGCAGTATTAAGTTCTGGTACATTGCAGCCTTTCTGGTACTACTGGATATCATACAGATTCCTATAAGTAATTCCGGAGGGCATCTTGCACATTTAGGAGGTGCGCTGTTTGGTTATGTTTATGCTAAACAACTGGGAAAAGGAAATGACATAGGCAGCGGCTTTGAAAAAATGATTGACGCATTTCTCTCTCTCTTTGAAACCCGGAAAAAACCCAGGTCTACTATGAGAACAGTGTATAAGAAGACGGGAAATTCTCCTGTAACCCCTTCTGCAGCAAAAATAAGCAAGACTGAAAAACAGCAAAAGATCGATGCTATTCTTGACAAAATAAGCAAGAGCGGATACGACAGCCTTACCAAACAGGAAAAGGATTTTTTGTTTGATGCCGGAAAAGAAAATTAAATGAAGGGTTTGAAGCTTATTGATAAATTCCTTTTTCTGGTTAATTCGCTTCTGGCATTTGCTCTTTTGTTATCCTATTTACTTCCGCATATACCACCATCAAATTTTCCCCTTCTTTCTGTTTTAAGCCTTGGGGTACCATTGCTTATTCTTGGAAATGTATTGTTATTATTGTTCTGGCTGCTTCGGCTTAAACGGCATTTTCTGCTTTCATTAATAATTCTTGGTGCCGGTTACAATTATGTTATTGCATGGTTTCAAATGGGAGAGAAGGAACTGCGCACAGAGAAGGAGCTGAGTGTAATGAGTTACAATGTGAGAATGTTCAACGCCTATAAATGGGTTGATGACCCAAAAATCCCTGAAAAGATACAGGAGTTTGTCAATGAACAGGACCCCGATATCCTTGTGACCCAGGAGCATTACATTGGGGAAACCAAAAAATTCAAAGAGTTCCCTTATAATTTTATTAAGCTGAAGGATAAAGGCAGCGAGTTTGGAATGGCAATATTTTCCAAATATCCCATTGTGAATAAACAGTCCCTTGACTTTCCTCATGACGGGAACAATAATTCCATCTTTGTAGATATTGTGAAGAATGGAGATACCCTTCGCATATTTAATGTGCATTTTCAATCCCTTAATATCAAACCGGGATTGCAGGATATCAAGGATGCAGATTCCAAACAACTTATAGGCCGTATAGGCTACGGATTTAATTTACAGCAGAATCAGGCCGAAATAATGATGGAAGAGGTGAACAAATCTCCCTATAAGACCCTGGTGCTTGGAGATTTCAACAATACAGCGTTTTCCTATATATACAGGCAGGTAAAGGGGGACCGGTTCCAGGATGCATTTCTGGCGGCCGGTAGCGGTTTTGGCCGTACCTTCAACCTTAATTACTTTCCTCTTAGAATTGATTTCCTTTTTATAGAGAATTCCATTCCCGTGAATTCCTTTAAAGTATTCCCTGTAGATTATTCAGATCATTTCCCACTTATGGCAAGGATCAACTGGTAAATTCGCGCAGATAATTAACTGTGTTCGGGCCTTCATTGAACAACAGGTCCAGAATGCTTAAATCGTGCAGAAAGCCATTTTTATCCTGAAACACCTGGGTATATTCAGGCACTTCCATATATCTTTTCGCATTTATAAGATTGCGCCGGTCTGTAATGCCTATGGGTTCTTTAATATATTCGGAAGTGAGTTTATAAGGGATAGACAACTGCAGGCATTCCAGCACTTTGTGAAAACATTTATAATTAAATTCCATTAAGAAATTTTCTTTACGCTCAAAGAGAGGAGCAATATCATCCTCATAATATTCAAAAAAAGGAGAGGTCTGGTAGGCCGATTTTAATGACTTCCAGTGCTGAAGCTGCCAGTTAAAATCATTTTCCAAAAGAACATCCTTATAGCGTTGATGCTCTTTTACGCCGGGCTTATTTAAATGCTTTATAGGAATATTCAGCAAAAGTTTACCATTGGCTCCGTAGATACACGTACGGTTGCGATAGGTTTGTTTTTGATAGTTGTCCTCGTTTTCAAACCAAATCACTGCCGGTTTTACAATTTCAGCAAAATGCGAAATAGGGCCAAAATAGGGAAGGTGCACTAAAATTTCCTCCATTGAAACAAACTTAGGATTCTCTTCTTTTCTTGAAAAAACTAAAGGCAACCAGGATCACAACAACAATAAGAAAATAAGGCAAATATGATACCGGGTCGCCGGGGCCACCTACCGTAGTAAACAATCTATCCCAACGTACCTTATTTATGAATCCGTTCCCATTGGCATCCCAGCTCATCCAGATAAATACCGGTTTCCCTACAATGTGATTTTCAGGGACAAATCCAAAATAACGGCTGTCAAGACTGTTATGGCGGTTGTCTCCCATCATAAAGTAATAATCCTGCTTAAAAGTATAGGATTGAACAGGTTGCCCATTGAGCAAAATTTCAGTGCCATTAATATTAATTTTATTATTAAGGTCCATTTCAGAGCCCTCGTAAACCTCAATGATCCTTCTATACATTTCTATATTATCTGCATCAAGAGGAATTGATTCTCCTTTTTTGGGAATATAGATGGGGCCCATATTATCGTTATTCCAGTGATGATCTGTCTTCTGCGGGAAGAGAGAATTATCGGCCACACTGGAAGTATTTATAACTCTTGATATGCTGGCTACATTTGGATGATTTTTAAACCTTTCAAAAGCTTCTTCGGTTAAATTGATCCTGAAGGTTCCGGATTCGGCATGATAGGGAACATAATCTGTCACATCATAGCGTTCATAAAGATTATAAGGGTGAAAAGGCTGTCCTTTGGTGGTTCCCTGGTAGGAATACTGGAGTTTGGCCCTGTCCGGTAGTTGCAGGGGTTGGGAATTGATATGGATCTTGCCGTTAATTATCTCGAAGGTATCACCCGGAATCCCCACCGCGCGTTTTACATAGTTGGTTTTTTTGTCAATAGGCTTGTAGTAATGCTTATCTGTATAATACATATTCATCATAGTATCTACAGGCCAGTTGAACACCACGATATCGGTTCTTTCAATGGTTTGAAAACCCGGAAGCCTGAAATAAGGGATCTGAGGTTTTGCCAGGTAGGATTTTACATTAAGCACAGGAATGGTGTCGTGAACCATTGGAAAAGCAACCGCGGTAAAAGGGGTGCGTGCCCCATAATGGAACTTGCTTACAAAAAGGAAATCGCCTACCAGCAGAGTTTTCTCCAGGGAAGAGGTAGGGATCGTAAAAGGCTGAATAAGATAGGTATGCACCAAAGTTGCAGCAATAATGGCAAATAATATGGAGCTAATCCATTCGCCTGCGGCGGTACGGGGTTTTAAACTGCGTTCTTCAATATAGGTGACCTCTGCAAAATAATTAATATAGAATATATAAAGGCCAAGGGTAACTATAACTAGAAAAGTATCCAGGGCGCTTGTACGACCAAAACTTCTAATGGTCTCCACCCAAACCACGGGGAACATTATAAGGTTTATAATAGGAATGAACAGCAGGATAACCCACCACCAGGGCCGGTTTATGATCTTCATTAAAACAATTGCGTTATATACAGGAATTGCAGCTTCCCATGCCTTTCTTCCCGCTTTTACATAAAGCCTCCAGGTACCAAGGAAATGGATAATTTGAACCACTAAGAAAAACAGAAGCCATTGCGTAATTGTCATAGTAAACTATTTACAGGTATTGGTATGAATTATCCATATACCGTTACATTATATATTATTTTATTCCTGAAAGAACATCTTTCATGCTAAAAACTCCTTTTTTTCCGTTTATCCATTCGGCTGCGATTACTGCGCCAAGGGCAAAACCCTCACGGGAGTGAGCGGTATGTTTTATCTCTATGGTATCTGCTTTTGAAGTATAAGAAATGGTATGGGTGCCGGGAACATCATCAATGCGTTTGGCAGTTATAGGAATGTGGTTTTCTTTGACCTCGTTGAGATCCCAACCTTCCACAGAGGAATTGGCTATTATTTGTTCAGCAAGGCTTATTGCCGTGCCACTGGGGGCATCAAGTTTTTGGGTATGGTGAATTTCTTCAATTGCAACGGCATATTCCTTGAAAGGCTCCATTAGGCTTGCAAGCTTCCGGTTAAGTTCAAAGAACAAATTTACCCCAATGCTGAAATTTGAAGCGTATAGAAAAGCCGATTCGTACTCTTCGCAAGCTTTTACCGCCTGGGGATAGTCCTGCAGCCAACCTGTTGTTCCGCTTATAACCGGCACTTTGCTTTTACAACATGATATAATATTGTTTAAGGCCGCAGTTGGGATACTAAAGTCTATAGCAACATCTGCGTTGTTTAAGCCTGAAACATCAACATTGGAATCTGCCTTTAAAACAATTTCGTGACCCCGCTCTATTGCAATTCTTTCAATGGTCCTGCCCATTTTACCATAGCCTAAAAGTGCTATTTTCATATATTTTATAGTATGTTAACAAACAGAGGTTTGCCTTTAAAATTAAGGTTACGCTGTTTTTTTAAAAATTATAACTAAGGGAAAGACCGTATCCGGTTTTTCCTGTGTGTTCATTAAAATTCATTGCAGGTTTTAGGGAAAGATCTTCGCTTACGTTAAATTGCTGTAAATGTGCATCAACGTTGGCGTCTATAATATTCAGAGCGTAAACACCTACAATTACAAGTAAGGAGATCTCTTTATTTCGCTGGTAAAATCGTTGCGCGCGTATCAATCCTTCATTGGTAACTTTTCGCGTTCCGGTAAATTCATCATCTGTATACCCGGCAAGCCGCCTTTTATAAATAGAGCGGTAGCGGTCATATTGCTCATCATTGGCCAGGTAAAAATATACCCCTACACCCAGGCCGCCATAAGCTATTGGTATTTTCCAGTACTTTCCGTTATACGCCTGTCCAAGTCCCGGCAATACTGCCGAATAGAAGGCCGCTCTCGCAGGAGCCAGCGGATCATAGGGTTTATAGTCCCTGGCCTCTTCAACAATTATATTTCCGGCAGGCTCTACAAGAAGACTATCTTCCTGTGCAACCATAAATCCGGGAAGCGGCAACAAAAGGATTGCCGCAATAATTTGTTTAAGATTCACCCTGAATGAGTTTTTTTATCCTGTTATAGTCGGCTTCGCTGTTAAAAGGGATAATCAGTTTCCCTTTGCCTTTTCCCGCCACTTTAATATCAACTTTTGCTCCCAGGTAATCTGAAAATTCCCTGATCCCTTTTTTGAATTCGGTAGGAAGAGCTTTGGTTGGTTTTGCCGGCTTGCCCGGTTCCACCCCGCTAAGTTCCCTCACCAGTTTTTCTGTATCTCTTACTGAAAGCGATTTTTCCAAAATGCGTTCATAAATATCAAGCTGCAATTGAGGATCCTCAATATTTATTAGGGCCCTTCCGTGGCCCATAGAAAGAAAACCATCACGCATTCCGGTTTGAACAATGGGGTCAAGTTTTAGCAACCTAAGATAATTGGCAATGGTTGACCTGTTCTTTCCCACCCGCTCGCTTAATTGTTCCTGGGTAAGATTGATTTCGTCTATAAGTCGCTGGTAGGATAAGGAGATCTCAATGGGATCAAGATCCTGTCGCTGAATATTTTCTACCAATGCCATTTCCAGGGATTCCTGGTCATTGGCAATTCGTATATAAGCAGGAATTGTTTCCAGGCCAATAAGTTTTGATGCCCTGAACCTTCTTTCGCCTGATACCAGCTGAAATTTATTAAAGTCCAGCTTCCTTACGGTAATGGGTTGTATCACCCCCAATTCCTTTATGGAAGAGGCAAGTTCCCGCAAGGAATCCTCATTAAAACTTGTCCTTGGCTGGAAAGGATTTACTTCAATTGAGGTAAGCTCCAGTTCAACTATATGGCCCACAAGTTTGTCGGCATTTTTATCTTCAGCAGATTTTATATCGTGTTCGGGATCTTTCAGCAAGGCCGAGAGTCCACGTCCCAATGCTTGTTTCTTGGTAGCTTTCGCCATCTTTTAAGAGTTTTTCTTTATAATTTCGTGTGCCAGGCTTAAATAATTTGAGGCACCCTTGCTTGCCGCATCGTAATTTATGATGCTTTCTCCATAACTGGGGGCTTCACTTAAACGCACATTGCGCTGAATGATTGTGGTAAAAACCATTTCATTAAAGTGCTTTTGCACTTCTTCTACCACCTGGTTTGAAAGGCGCAGGCGGGAATCATACATGGTTAAAAGCAGGCCTTCTATATCAAGATTCTTGTTGTGGATCTTTTGAACGCTTTTTATGGTATTAAGCAGCTTGCCCAAACCTTCCAGAGCAAAATATTCACATTGGATAGGAATGATAACAGAATCGGCTGCTGTTAGGGCATTCAAAGTTAAAAGGCCCAGGGAAGGGGCGCAGTCAATAAGAATATAATCGTATTCTTCCTTAAGATGGGTAATGGCTTTTTTGAGCATATACTCGCGTTCCTCCATGTCTACCAGCTCAATTTCAATTGCCACAAGATCTATATGCGAGGGGATAATATCCAGGTTTGGGGAACTTGTCTTAATAATTGCTTCTTCGGCTTTAATGGAATGTTCCAGAAGCTGGTAGGTTCCAAACTCTACCTTTTCCACATCAATACCAAGTCCGGAGGTTGCATTTGCCTGGGGGTCGGCATCGATCAATAATACTTTTTTTTCCAGAACTCCCAGGGAAGCGGCCAGATTTACAGAGGTTGTAGTTTTCCCTACTCCGCCTTTTTGGTTTGCAATTGCAATTATTTTACCCATTAAATGATTTCAGTTTTTAAAAGGTAAAAATACAATTAATTACAGGTTTAGAAAATGATTTTGTTAACAGAAATAGTGGACAGTGGACAGAGTGCATTGGACAGATGGTTTCCCGCAGATGCATGCAGATTTATAAAGCAGATTGCCGCAGATCATTTTTATAATATAAGTGGACAGGGGACAGAGGACAGTTTACGGATTTAACTCTCCACTTTTTAAAAAATTTCCCGCTGATTTCGCTGATTTAAAACTGCAGATTTTCGCAAATCTTTTTTTAAGTCCAGACTTTCCACTCTTCACTTTCCACTTTTCTCTATCCTTTTCCCGCAGATGCAAATGCAGATTCCCGCCGATCGTTTTTAAATAATTGTGGACAGTGGACGGAGGTCAGGGTGGTGCAAGCTCAAACCAACAACTCACAACAGACAACTGATAACCGAAACCTTGAACTTTTTTAACCTACAACCTGCCTGCGGCAGGCAGGCCTAAAACCGACAACGAGCAAAACTCCTAACTCTTAACTCCTAACTCCTAACTCATTCACCCTAACTCCTCTTCTTGGACTTGATCATAGCTTCCAGCTGATCCCACATTTCTTCGGGAATTGCTTCCAGCAGGTTGAACTGTCCGGCACCTTTTAACCATTCACCACCGTCTATAGTGATCACTTCCCCATTTACATAAGCTGAAAAATCGGAAACCAGGTATGCGGCAAGGTTTGCAAGTTCCTGATGATCTCCAACCCTTTTAAGGGGAACTTTTTTTGCCAGGTCAAATTTCTCCTTTAGATCTCCGGGCAATAATCTGTCCCAGGCGCCTTTGGTAGGGAAGGGGCCGGGGGCTATGGCGTTAGATCTAATGCCGTATTTGGCCCATTCTACGGCAAGTGATCGGGTCATTGCAAGAACTCCCGCCTTTGCTGTGGCACTGGGTACTACGTACGCAGAGCCCGTCCAGGCATAAGTGGTTACAATATTTAAAATGGTTTTGTTGGTTTCCTTTTTATCAATCCAGTGTTTTCCGAAGGCGAGGGTGCAATTCTTGCTGCCCTTTAAAACAATATCGATTATAGTATCAAACGCGTTTGCAGAAAGCCGCTCTGTTGGGGAAATAAAATTACCGGCCGCATTGTTTAGCAGGACATCCACACTTCCAAATTCCGCAACCGAAGCATTCACCATGGCTTCAACTTCTTCATAATTCCTTACATCACATTGCACCGGTAGTACTTTTCCGCCGGTCTGGGCTTCAAGTTCACTTGCGGTGTTTTTTAGCTTATCAAGGTCGCGGGAAGTAATTACCACATTGGCTCCCAACTCCAGAAAGTAGGTGCTCATTGATTTTCCAAGTCCGCTACCGCCACCTGTTACAACTATTGTTTTGCCTTTTAAGGCATCGTCTCTAAGCATTTTTTGTTTGAAGTCCATTATTTTAAAGTTGAAGAGTTAATAAGGTAAAGAGTTAAAAAGTGAAAAAGTTTAAAAGTAAAAAGTCCAAGGTTCAAGGTTCAAAGTTTGGAGTATTCTGGGGTTGGTTAAAAAGTAAAAAGCTCGGAATGATTAGTGCAAATTGATAGATCTTAATTGTTTCGTGAACAGAGCCGACCGATTTAAGAAGTAGTCTTTTAAACATCTAACCTACAACCAACAACTGACAACCGATACCAGAAATTACAACCTACAACTTAGAACCTGTATCCTATAATAACTATCCACTCTTCTCTTTCCACTTTCCACAAATCTCAACCTACAACCTATAACTTACAACCAACAACCTAAATCCTAAAACTACTCTTCCTCCTCAATTAGTATTTCCAGCAATTGTATCGCCGCTTCGCTTATTTTGGTTCCGGGTCCAAAGACTGCTACTGCACCGGCATCGAATAAAAACTGGTAATCCTGGGAAGGGATAACCCCGCCAACAATTACCATAATATCTTCCCGGCCATGTTTTTTTAATTCTTCTATTACCTGCGGCACCAGAGTTTTATGGCCTGCAGCCAAAGATGAAACTCCAAGGATGTGCACATCATTTTCAACGGCCTGTTTTGCAGCTTCGGCGGGGGTTTGGAACAGCGGACCAATATCCACATCAAACCCAAGGTCGGCATAGCCGGTGGCGACTACTTTGGCACCGCGGTCGTGACCGTCCTGACCCATTTTAGCTACCATGATACGGGGGCGGCGGCCATCCTGTTCTGCAAATTTATCGGCCAGTTCCCTGGCTTTTTTAAAGGAAATATCGTCTTTCATTTCTTTTGAATAAACTCCGCTAAAGGATTGGATCTTTGCTTTATATCTTCCGTAAACTTCTTCCAGGGCATCACTTATTTCACCCAGGGTGGCTCTTTCCCTGGCGGCAACAATTGCCAGCTCCAGTAAATTCTTATCCTTGTTCTTTGCCGCATCTACAAGGGCCCTCAAGGCTTGTTTCACCTTTTCAGGATTGCGGCCTGCTTTGGTGGTCTTCAGCCTTTCCAATTGCTGCAGGCGTACCGTTTGATTGTCTACTTCTAAAGTTACCAGTGGATCTTCCTTTTCAAGCCTGTATTTGTTGTTGCCTACGATAATATCGGTTCCGCTGTCAATTCTCGCCTGTTTTCTGGCTGCAGCTTCCTCAATGCGCATTTTGGGGATTCCGGCTTCGATCGCTTTTGTCATTCCGCCCAAAACTTCCACTTCCTGAATAAGGCTCCAGGCTTTTTGGGCTATTTCATTGGTAAGGCTTTCAACATAATAACTCCCGGCCCATGGATCTACGGTCTTGGTGATCATAGTTTCCTGTTGCAGGAACAACTGGGTATTCCGGGCGATCCTTGCTGAGAAATCTGTTGGCAGGGCAATGGCTTCATCCAGAGCATTGGTGTGCAAGCTTTGGGTTCCTCCAAAAGCTGCTGCAGCGGCTTCAATGCAGGTACGGGCTACATTGTTAAAAGGGTCCTGCTCTGTCAAACTCCATCCGCTGGTTTGCGAATGGGTGCGCAGGGCAAGGGATTTTTCGTCCTTCGGGTTAAATTGTTTTACAAGTTTTGCCCATAACATACGGGCAGCGCGCATTTTGGCGATCTCCATAAAATGGTTCATTCCAATTCCCCAGAAAAATGAAAGGCGGGGCGCGAAGGAATCTATATCCATTCCCGCTTCAAGGCCTTTTCTTATATATTCCAGTCCGTCGGCCAGGGTATACGCCAGTTCAATATCGGCTGTGGCCCCTGCTTCCTGCATATGGTACCCGGAGATGCTTATGCTGTTGAATTTTGGCATATTCCGGGAGCTGTATTCAAAAATGTCTGAAATGATCCTCATTGAAGGAGTGGGAGGGTAGATGTAAGTATTCCTCACCATGAACTCCTTTAAAATATCGTTTTGGATGGTTCCGGAGAGCTGCTCCGGTTTTACCCCCTGTTCTTCCGCAGCTACAATATAAAATGCCATAATGGGCAGTACTGCGCCGTTCATGGTCATGGAAACCGACATTTGATCAAGCGGGATCTGGTCAAAAAGGATCTTCATATCCTCAACCGAATCTATTGCAACCCCTGCTTTTCCCACATCTCCCACAACCCGCTCGTGGTCACTGTCATACCCGCGGTGGGTTGGCAGGTCAAAGGCTACCGAGAGCCCTTTCTGGCCTGCTGCAAGATTGCGGCGGTAAAAGGCATTGCTTTCTTCGGCAGTGGAAAAACCCGCATATTGCCGAATAGTCCAGGTCCTACTTACAAACATAGTACTGTAAGGCCCGCGAAGATAGGGTGCGATTCCTGCGGCAAAATTAAGATGTTCGGCATCTTTTATGTCTTCTTCGGAATAAACCTGTTTCAGTTCTATTTCCTCTGCAGTTGCAAATTTTTCCGAAGAATTTTGCATTTCAGAATTACCGGAGACCAGATTTTTCTTTAAGGTTATATGCTGGAGGTTTTTCCTGCTCATTGATTAATTATTTTATAGGACCATTTAGTGGTCCTATGATTTTTGGCGAATTCATTGAAAAAAATTCCGGAACCCATGATAATAGCCCCAATACCTCCTACAATAAAAATATCGGGTGTATTTGCAAAATTTAATCCAACCACAATACCTACAACTACCACCACAGCTCCATAAACTATAAGGCCTGTTGCCGCAATTCCTGCAGCTATTGATCTGCTTTTAATATTTTCTATGTCATTTAAAGAAATAATATTCCCTTCAATTTCAATGTTTTTCCCATCCATTATTTGGAACCGCCCTATAAATTTTTCACCTTGAAGGGTTTTCACCTTTACCCTTTTATTTTCTTTGAAAATCTTTACCTTATCACTTCCTGTGCTGGATATTTCCAAAGCTTGCTGGGCGAGTATTTGCTGTGAAAAAACAAGGAGAAAAAATAATGTAAGAACTTTCATATGTTGATATCTATCGTTTTTTAATGGCCCTATGTAATTCGCATATTTACTTGGGTGTTTGCTGCAAGTTTCCTTATGCTCATTTCATATAATTTTGGTTATTCCTTTTCCAGTCTTTCTTTTTCCAGATTTTCAGCAAGCCTGCGTTCCAGAATTGGTTTTAGTAGAGTTTTTCGGGGATTGATCTTTAAAAATGGATAAAGCTCCAGGTCATTCTTCATTTTATCCTCCTTATTCTCAAATTTATTGGTGCCTATAAGTACGAGTTCCCCTTTGTCAAAGCGACCCTGCTCCCTGGAAGCACTTTCCTCTATTTTTTTCTGAATAATTCCCTCTTTAAGCTGTTTCAGAAATCCGCCTCCTGCTTCAATTTCCTTAAATATTTCCAGTGCTTTTTCAGCAAGCTGGAGGGTAAGCTCTTCAATATAATAAGCTCCCTCGGCAGCATTGGAAACCTTGTCAAGATAGCTTTCATGTTTTAAAACCAATAGCTGGTTGCGCGCTATCCTGTCGCCAAAATCATTGTTTTTATGATAGATGGCGTCATAGGGCGAATTGTAAACCGCATTGGCTCCTCCCAACACGGCGCTCATGCTTTGCGTGGTAGTACGCAGTAAATTCACATTATAATCATACAGGGTTTTGTCGCGTTTAGTAGGCTGAGCCAGGATATGACAGCTTTCCAGAGCCTTGAATTCTGAAGCCAGGCTGGCAAACAATAACCTGAGTGCGCGAATCTTTGCTATCTCAAAGAAATAATTTGTCCCGGTGGAAATCAAAAACTGGAACTCCCCGTTCAATTTGGTATGGGAGGATGAAAAATGATTTAAATATTCATTGGCTTGGGCCAGACAATATGCAAGTTCCTGTGGAATAGTGGCACCGGCATTTTGGTATAAACTACCATCAATGCTCAAAATTCCTTTATAATTGCTCTTTTCAACTATGGTATTAAGGATGTGGTGATCTTCCTTTAAATTAAAATACCAGTTTCCGGTCCTGGCAAGGTTGCCAATAATATCGGTTTGAAGGAAAATATGGTGATCCCTGCCTTTTAGGAAATCATTCAGCTTATTAATAAATGCTTCGGAAATAAATTCCAGGCCAAGATAAATACTCGTATTTTCAAGGTTGATGTCGCGGAATAAGTTGGAAAGGTCAACATTTTCAGAAGGAATAATAAACCAAAGGCTTTCAGCACCCTTCTGCAAAACCTGAAGAGCTTTTTTATTGCTCTTTCCTTCAGAAGCCACATAAATTTTTTCACAAATTTCCCAATGAGCAGGGGAGGGGATCTTTGCTATTTCCTCGACATCATCGGCATGATAAAATGGTTTGATGTTGATACCATCCCTGGTTTTGGTAACCAGTTTTTCATTATAATCTTCTCCTTTTAATTCAAACTGGATCTTTTGCTTCCATTGCCTGGAAGAAACTTCTTCAAATTCTTCAAATAAAAGCTCACTCATTTTAGATGCTGATTGAATTTATGATTTACCAATGTGGTAAGGATTAGTCGATGGTATCGTAGTGGATTATGAAAATGTCTTCCTCTGCCCGTTTCATATAATAGTTTTGACGGGCGTAACTCTCCAGTTCAAAGGAATCGTTTAACTTGTTTATAACGGTACGGTCTTTTGCGATCTCCTTTTTATAATATTCCTTATTGGTTTCAAGTTCATTGATCTCCTGGTTAAGTTCGTTATGTATAAACCAGGAATTGCTGTCCAGGAAGAACATCCAGGCAGCGAAGATCAAAAGTATGAGCACATAGCGGTTACTCAGGACCCTGAACCACTTTTTATTGCGGAGTTCCTTAAGCTTCATCTAAATAATTTTTTTGTGGAAACATGTTATAATGGCCGCTGTTATTGAAATCCTTGTTATATATAACGCCTAAATATACAAAATTAGGATAACCTCTCTTTTATAATTGTTTGAACAATATCAATTGCCACGGTATTATAACGGTTAGTAGGAATAATAATATCTGCAAACTCCTTGGTGGGTTCAATAAATTGCTGGTGCATAGGTTTAAGAGTGGTCTGGTACCTCCATAAAACTTCATCCAGATCCCTTGCCCGCTCATTGATATCTCTTTTTAAGCGGCGAATTAAACGCTCATCACTATCTGCATGCACATATATCTTGATGTCAAACATACTGCGCACTTCAGGGTGGGTGAGGATCAATATGCCTTCCACTATGATCACCTTACGCGGATGAATGGTGCGGGTCTCGCTGGTGCGGTTATGGTCAATAAAGGAATAAACGGGTTCATCTATGGTATTACCCGCTTTAAGCTCTTTAAGGTGGGCAACCAGGAGTTCAAAATCTATTGATTTGGGGTGGTCAAAATTTATTTTTACGCGTTCTTCATATGACAGGTGAGTGGTATCCTGGTAATATGAATCCTGGGAGATCACATCTACTTCCTCATTCTTAAGCTCATCCATGATCTGTTTCACCACGGTCGTTTTTCCGCTTCCGGTACCTCCCGCAATTCCAATTATTAGCATAGTTTCAAAGTTTTGAGCAAAGGTAATTATTCCTGTTATAAATGGAAGTAAAGAGTTTTCAATCTAAATGATTTTAGGCATAATACGCATAGGAAATGCAAAAAAAAACCGGTAAAAGTTTTACTTCTACCGGTTTAAAGATCAATTTCTGGTGTTATTTTTTAACTGCGGCTACTTCTTCTTCCGTAACCGGTTTTTTAATTGCATTGCTCCAGGTATTTCCAATATAGTTCATCACATCGGCCACCTCCAGGTCGCTAAGTCCCATGGGAACCATAACGCTGTTGTAATTTTCGCCGTTTACTTCTATCGGTCCGCTTAAACCATATTTTATCGCGTGAATGCTTTCAGTTCTTTTTTTGGTAAGCCAGTTTGATCCATCAAGAGGAGGAAAGTTGCCCGCGACACCTTTGCCATTGGAAAGGTGGCAGGTAACGCAAAAATCATTATAAACCTCTTTTCCTCTTTGATAGCTTTCACTTTTCTGATCCTGTACTTTTGTAAGATCTTCTACCGTTGTATATTCGGCTCTTTTTTCTTCGGAATTGGATTTACAACTTAAAAGCCCAATTATTAAAAGCAGTTTAAAGGCTATTTTCATTCCTGAGGGGTTGTAACTTCTTTTTCAACAAGTTTCACAATTCCCTTACCTTCAACTGAAACATAAATAGTTCCATCTGGCGCTTGTTTTACATCTCTCACACGGCCAATTTCTTCAAGGAGTTTTTCCCTTCGGCTTACTTCATTTCCATCAAGAACAGCATGTTCAAGGTATTGGAATTTAAGGGAACCTATTAGAAGATTACCTTTAAGGGAAGGGTATTTATCTGAAGTTACATAAACAAATCCACTAGGAGCAATAGAAGGGATCCAGAAATAAATAGGATCTTCCATTCCCGGGCGACTGGTTTCATCGCTTATAGCGCCACCTCCATAATTCTCACCATAGGTAACCACAGGCCAGCCATAGTTGGCACCTTTTTTAATTATATTTATTTCATCACCACCCTGTGGGCCATGTTCGTGAACCCAAACTTCGCCGGTTTCGGGATGAAGGATCATTCCCTGCGGATTCCTGTGACCGTAGCTGTAAGTAGCTTCCTTGGCTCCGGCTTCACCTACAAAAGGATTGTCCTGCGGGATGCTCCCATCATCATTGATCCGGTAAACTTTACCACCATCACGGGTGATATCCTGCGGATTCTCATCGTGATTTCCACGGTCTCCTATAGAGAAATAAAGGAAACCGTCACGGTCAAAGACCATTCTGGAACCAAAATGCTGTCCACGGGTAGAATTTGGTGTGCCTTTATAAAGTACTTCCTGATCTGTTAACTGGTTGCCGGTAAGTTTGGCCCGCATAATTGCTGTGTTTCCGCCATCGCCCTCTCCTTCATCTGAAGAATATGATAAATAGATCCAACCGTTTTCTTCGTAGTCAGGGTGTAGGATTATGTCGAGTAATCCACCCTGTCCGCGCTGGTATACTTCCGGGCCACCTGTGATTTGTTTTTTGGTACCATCTTTAAAATGGATGATCTCGCCGCTTTTTTCAGTGATAAGCATGCTACCATCCGGCAGGAAGGTCATTCCCCAGGCAATGGTTAGACCATCTACCACCATTTCAGATTCAATGGTAGTTTGCGCTTTTTCAATAGTGGTATCCTTTTGTGCGCAGGCCGTTACCGATATAATAACTGCTGCAAACAATACTAATAATGTAGATTTCATGTTCTGCTAATTTTTGAGGCATAAGGTAAAAAAAATCTGCTGAATTGTTCAAAAACTTGTGTTAAGAGGATTTTTGAAAATATTTGCCGGATTATAGATATGATTGGAATAAAAGCTATTATATTTGCAGCCGCTAAGGCGATAAGTTCTTACAAATTCGGTTAAAGGTTCAAAGTTCAAAGGTTGAAAGTTCTTTTTTGGAATTTTGAAATTGAATTATTGGAATTTACAGCGTAGCTGTAGTTTCGGGGTGTAGTCCCGCCGAAAAGGTCGGGATAAACTCCGCCCGGTTATCGCGTCCCGCTAAGGCGGGAAGTCCGCAAATTAAGTTCTTACATTACTGAATAAATAGTTGAAAAACTGAAAATTATACACCTCGGGGTGTAGCGTAGCCCGGTTATCGCGCCTGCTTTGGGAGCAGGAGGCCGCAGGTTCGAATCCTGCCACCCCGACTTTTTGGGTGTCAAATGACATCAAATAATACCTAAATAAATGATTTTCATTGCTTTACGCAAAACTGGAAATCATTTTTTTTTGTTTAATATCAAGGAAAAAGTTACCTATTCGGTTACCTGTTTTTTTAACTTCTTTTTTCTTAACTTTCAGTAGCCTCGGGGCTTTTGGGTGATTTGACTTTCGTACAATTTGTTAAATCGGTTACCTAAAACAAAGGCAATGAACTCCCAGCAAACTTTTCGCATTCTATTATGGCTTAATAAATCAAAAACAAAAGACATTCGGTTACCTATTTACGCCCGGGTAACCGTAAATGGTCGCAGGGCAGAAATAAGTCTTGCCCGGAATTGCCATCCCGAAGCCTGGGATGATCGTGCTCACCGGATGAAAGGAAGAAATCCTGAAGCTACTGTTTTAAACAACTATCTGGATGCTAAATATGCAAGATTGCTCCAGTGTTATGAAGACCTGCTTAAAGAAGATAAGGTTATCACAGCTAAAGCTATTAAGGCCAGGTTCCTTGGGTCTGACGCTACCTTTAAAACCCTTTTAGATGTTATTGATTATCATAACACTACAATGGGTGACATTCTTAAATGGGGAACCCTTAAAAATTATGGGGCTACTGAAAAGTATTTACAGGATTACCTACATAAAGACCACAATACCACAAATTTGTTCCTCAAGAATTTGACCTATCAGTTTGTTACGGGGTTTGAAAAGTTTTTAAGAAGGCAAAGGGATAAAAACGGAAAAAAGCAGTTAAGTAATAATGGAATCATGAAGCATATGGAGCGCTTCAAGAAACTTACCAATTTGTCCATTAAGCTTGGATGGATGGATAAAGATCCGTTCCGGGATTATAAAATGAAGTTTGACAAATTCGATCGTGCTTATTTAAATCAAAGAGAATTAAATATTATTGAGAATACCCGATTTGAACGTATCACATTAGAAACGACAAAAGATATTTTTCTTTTTGGCTGTTATACAGGTTTATCATACATCGATGTCAGGAATCTCACAATAGATAATGTAATAAAAGGAGTTAATGGAAAGGATTGGATCTATTGCAGAAGAGAAAAGAGTCAGACTCCTATGAAAATTCCCTTGCTGGAAAAAGCTCAGCAGATCCTAGATAAATATAAAAATCCAGTGACCGAAAGTTTACTGCCAATATATAGCAACCAGAAAACCAATAATTACCTTAAAGAAATTGCTTTAAAATGTGACATTCCCAAGAAACTTAGTTTCCACGTTGCCAGGCACACCTTTGCCACTACAATAACACTTTCCAATGGTGTACCCATAGAAACTGTTTCTAAGCTCCTGGGTCATTCTAAACTATCTACAACGCAAATATATGCACGAGTAGTTGATCAAAAAATTGGAGATGATATGGAGCTACTGCAATCAAAGCTGGTTTAATAGTTGTTTCTGGCAAAATAAGAAAATAGTGAACGCGGCGCAGCGAAGTCCTGAAGCCCCCCAAATCTATCAGAACTAATACTATTTTGCGAGGCTTTTGAAAAGAATGAATTGAATTAAAACTTTACCAAAGGTTATCACATTTTTAGTTTTAATAAAAATTGAAGTTGTACCCATGTCGGGCTATCAATAAAATTATTTTAAAAATCAATTATCAAAGAATTCGGCCTCTTTTTCAAAATAATTATTTTCAAATTTTGGGTTTATTTCATATATAATATCGTAAACCAATGAATTCCAATCGGTATAAAAATACTTTCTATAGAATTTATATGGTTTAAAATTTTGACCAAGTTTATTTGATGGTTTATCTAAATAAACATTTAATCCAGATAGTTGTTCATATTGGTAGGTATGTAATAATTCGTGTGTTTTAGATTCAATTGTGGAGCCAGGCTTCAATAGGATTATATTATCCCTTGCAGCTGCATTGATTTGATCATTGCCGTTAAATTTAATTATAGAACTCCTAAATACAGGAGTTCCCAATTTTAAGCTTTCCGAAAAATCGAATTTGAAATTTATTACACCATAAATAGTTGTTGCTAAACTAAATGGCATTATTCTATAGCGCAACTTAAATTCATCTTTAGTGTAAATGTCAAACCTATTAAAACCAAAATTAAAATGCCATTGTTCCCAAAAATTTCGATTTCCAGCTGCATTTTCTATAATAGAATTACCAGCAGCATTGATGATTTTGGAAGGCCATATCAGAGAGTAGCTATCGGTTCTTGAATTCAACTTTAAAATTCTCTTACTCTCAAAAATAACATAACCCCCTAAGGCACCCTGTCCAAAACCTTTAAGTAATACTTTTCCAAATTTTTCATCTTTATCCTTATTTATAACAGCTCCTATACCACTAATTACTGCACCAGTCCCAACATTTATTAAACCATATTCGAAGTCAGAATTCTGTCCAAACAGGTTACCTCCAAGAAATAAGAAAATTAAAAAAAACCGATTAATAAAATAAGAAAAAAACTTAGGCATTTTTAAAAATGGCGGGGTTTTTTGAATATTTAATTTTATTGAATCACTCATTAAGGCCCTTTACCGAATTTAAGTCTTTAACAAGTAAAACCGGAATTCTCTCGTGCGATTCCACATAAGTTTTATAGGACTCTCCTTCAATTTCGCTAATATCCACATTTCCCCGCAACAAAATAATATTAATAAAGGATAAATTAGGAATATTGTCAAACATGGCTTCATTTAATATATACTTTCCATTATCATTTTCAATATAATCAACGTTTACTACATTCAAGTTTTCATTACTTCCTTCATTGGATAAGGATTCACCTAAATATTCCACAGCCAAGATTAATCCTTCTCCATTTTTCGGATCCGCATTCCATTCTAATAAAAAACTTTTGTAGTATGCAAGAATAGAAATTTTAGTTTCTGTCTGCTGAATAGTTTTAGATATAATTAACTTCTTGGGGATATAAAACGATTTGTGAATTGTATCCTTAGTGCTCTTCTTATTAAACTTTAGATCCATAGTTTTACCATAAATTTCAGTGGGATCAAAGTGATCAATTTTCCTACTTTTCTGATTCAGAAAAAAAGCCTTATTATTACTATTTCCATCAATTTTTTCCACAAAAGAATAATTCGGATTCCCATGATATTTTAAAGCGCTTATTCCTAGGGTATTATCTGTTTTTTGAAAATAACTATGATAAATATTTGGAGTAATATTTAAAAGTTTATATTTATTTGAAAATATATTCTCCATTTGTGCACCTGATTCATTAACTTCCTCAAAATGATCCTCTTGTTCGCAAGAAGTAAGAATTAATACAAAAAGAATTAGTAGACATTTATATTTAAATAATTTCATTTTTTTAATTTTTATTATAGTGGTTCGCTAGGTAATTGGTAATTTCCGTCCATGTATATAGGTTCTTGTATATCTGGTATGTACATCATGTCCGCATTATAATCAAAAGGTATCTTTTCTCCTTGAATATTCCCCGTAACAAAATTATCGGGATCGTTTTCTACTACTTCCCATCGAATATAAAACCCTTGATTATAACCCGCACCCTGTTCTCTAAAACTATCAGTTTTGGCTTTAATAGTAACTTCCCCATAAAAACCAACATTTGAAGGTGCTGGTACTGTCACGGAATTAATAGAAACATTGGGATTTCCCGTTTTATATTTAAAAGGCTTTTCTCCTTTACATTGAGTGCCATCCGCTAAGAGTTTCCCAAATACAGCCGCCTCATTATCAGGATACCTATAATCCCCTTTTGTATCCAATAGGGTGTTTAAATTATATATTACTCCTCCAATATTAAAGGCATTATGGAAAGCCACATTTGCAGATTGGATATTTGGCAGTGTTAAACCAAAGTCTGTCATTGTAAATGTTTTAACCCCGGAAAAATCACATTCAGGAATTGTATCCTTAGGTTCAAAGCTAACGTTACAACTTACTATTGAAAAAGTTAAAACGCCAAAAACTAAAATGGAAAATAGTTTGTTCATTTTTTGATATGTTTATTATTTAAAAAGATGGATAATGGAGGTTTAGCAGATTATAAAAGTGAATGGAAATATTGATCTGGGAATTGGTAGTGGGGATGGTTAATTCTTATTTAAACAAGAGCGCGGGGGTAAAATAGGGCCAAAGCCGTTACTAACACAAACCAAAAAATTTTTCATTTAAAGAGTTTTAGATATTAAGTTAATCAAATTAAAATGTTTCATTCCAGAAAGAAGAAAAATTTCCCATACAAATTGTATGGTTTATTCTTACTTTTTATCAATTTAATTTTGTAATGAATAGGATGTGGAGGAGTATAAAATTTTAACTATACAGCAAAAGCGGCTTTTAGAAATTAATTCCAAAGTTTTTACATTAATATTTGAACCGGTTAATGTTACTCCAGTTTAAGTAAGCAATTGGAGGGTAATTAAAAACAAATAGAAAACTAAGGAATAAAAGAGGCGATGGTAAGTGCCTATTTTTAATTTCAGTAGTCAGGTTATTCCTTCTGGAGATATTACTTAAAAAAAGTCGACTTCATAAGTGTAAGGAGTAACATTTGTATAAATGTTTTATGTTATTTTATGTACACTGCTCTCGGTTTTTTGGATATTTTTTATTCTTTTATTAACTGAAAAAAAGAAATCTAAGGACTGAAGAGACCCTTGTTATAATAGAGCCGTAAAATTTTAGAAAAAGAAGAAGAAGAAGAAGAAGAAGAAGAAGAAGAAGAAGAGGTAAATCAGGAATTCTTTCCTATCTCCTTATAGAGGAAGGGCAAATTTAAATGGCCGAATTACTAAATAGTCCTGAAAGCCCCCCAAATCTACCAGAACTAATACTATTTTGCGAGGCAGAGGTTCTCATAAATCTTCAATCAAAAGCAAGTTCGATTCACCTATTTCACGGAATATTGCCGCAAAAACTTGCCTATTTTCAAGGGCTCCCGATGTATTTGCCGCAAATTCACGGAAATTTATTTTTTTTGTTTTATATAAAGCACTGAAAATCAAGGGGGAATAAATTTATAACATCGCGCAGCGTGTTATCCTCTTGCTATTCCCCCTCCCTTATGAATTTCAGGCTATAGATAAAATACAGGAGTAAAAAAAATATTTAACCATACTTATTGTAAGGTGAAAAATTAATGTTTTGATTTTTGGGCTGTTATATTTAGAAAATT
>JBDXGW010000011.1:0-34725 GCA_039989915.1 Gillisia sp. | reverse complement strand
GCAATAAACTTTTCAGGAAATATTAGCGGAACCGCCTATTCCTGGACCAACAACACTCCTTCTATTGGATTAGCCTCCAGCGGAAATGGAACTATTTCAACTTTTAATGCGGTAAATAACGGAACAACTCCTGTGGTTGCTACGATAACGGTAACCCCGGAAGCCAACGAATGTGCCGGTGATTCACAAACCTTTAGTATAACCGTAAACCCCACTCCCACTGTCAATACTGTTTCAGATATTGTAGTATGTAACGGGGCATCAGTTCCAGCAATAAACTTTTCAGGAAATATTAGCGGAACCACTTATTCCTGGACCAACAATACTCCTTCTATTGGATTACCTTCTAACGGAAATGGAACTATTTCAACTTTTAATGCGGTGAATAACGGGACCACTCCTGTGGTTGCTACGATAACGGTAACCCCGGAAGCAAACGAATGTGCCGGGGATCCAAAAACCTTTAGTATAACCGTAAACCCCACTCCCACTGTCAATACTATTTCAGATATTGTTGTATGCAACGGGGCATCAGTTCCAGCAATCAACTTTTCAGGAAATGTTAGCGGAACCACTTATTCCTGGACCAACAACACTCCTTCTATTGGATTAGGCGCAAGTGGTAATGGAAATATTTCAACCTTTACTGCGGTGAACACCGGAATAACTCCTGTGGTTGCTACGATAACCCTAACCCCGGAGGCAAACGAATGTGCCGGTGATCCAAAAACCTTTAGCGTTACCGTAAATCCAACTCCAACTGTCAATTCTGTTGCAGATATTGTAGTATGCAACGGGGCATCGGTTTCCGCAATCAACTTTTCAGGAAATGTTAGCGGAACCACTTATTCCTGGACGAATAGCTCTCCTAATATAGGACTCGCAACTGGTGGGAATGGGAATATCCCTTCATTCACTGCTATGAATACAGGCACCAATCCTGTAATTGCAACTATTACGGTAATACCAAAGGCAAATAATTGCGAGGGCGAAACCAAAATTTTTACCATAACTATTAATCCTATTCCTTCGGTTAATAAACCTTTGGATGTGATTGCATGTAATGAGGGAACGGTTGAAGGTATTACCTTCAGTGGTAGCAGTGTAAGCGGCACTACTTACAGATGGGAAAATAGTAACCCGGGCATAGGGCTTCCAGTTGAGGGTTCAGGGAATATTCCGGCTTTTACCGCTGCAAATAATTCTTCTACCCCAATAACAGCAAGCATTTCTATCTATCCCCAGGCAAATGGATGTGAAGGAGAGCCTCAAAACTTTCTTATTACTGTTAATCCTTCAATAGTAATGCAGGCGCCAATTATAACCCAACCCGCCTGTTTTGGCGAGTCAAATGGAAAAATCGAACTGACCGGTGTAACAGGAGGAAATGGTGATTTCCGTTACTCTCTCGATAATTCCAACTATGGATCTTCCCAAATTTTCACCGGTCTATCTGCAGGGACTTATACTGTATATATCAGAGATACACAATCTTGTACTTTCCAGGAAGAGGTTATTTTAGGAGAACCCAATGAACTCACCATGACAGAACCAACCTCACAGCCTACCAGTTGTTTTGGAGGAAATGATGGTACCGCTACTGCGGGGACAGTTTCAGGTGGAAACGGAGGCTACCAATATTCTGTAGATAACACCAACTTTACTACCTCAGCTACAATTTCAGGACTTCCTGCAGGCACCCATACCATTTTTGTCAAGGACAGCAAAGGATGTTCTCTTCAGAAAACCGTTACCGTAAATGACCCTGTAAAACTTACAGGAACTGTAACCCGTACAGCAGTAAGTTGTCATGGAGGAAGCGACGGAACAATAACAATAACTAACCCCGCGGGGGGAAGCAGCAATTATGCATATAGTATAAATGGTACAACCTGGCAAAATTCTGCTACATTTTCAGGACTTATCACCGGGATATATAACGTACAGATGAGAGACAGAAATGCTCCAACCTGTGTGGTGATTTTACAACAAAATTACCAAATGCCTCAACCCGCACAACCTGTTTCAATAGACGTTGTTACTACGCGAACGTTATCTTTTGGAACTGAAACAGGTACTGCTACCGCCAATCCTACAGGAGGGACTCCCGGATACACATATGAATGGAGAAAGCCGGGACAAAATACTATCCTGCAAACCACCAAAACAGCTAACAACCTCGCCGCGGGTAAATATGTGGTTACAGTCAAAGATTCGAAAGGGTGTATTACAACAAAAGAAGTCACTATTATTGAAGACTTATTTGCCAATATTATCCCCACTTCCATCTGTGAAGATTCTGACGCTTTAATTCGTACCAGCTTTTTTGAAGTTGAAGATAAAACGGCAAAGGGCGGAGTGGGCCCATATACTTACCTTTGGAATTTTGGAGCTGGAGCTAGTCTGGCATCGGCCACTACTCCAGGTCCTCACAGGGTTACTTATTCTGAAACGGGAGACAAAACTATTACATTAAAGGTAACCGATGCAACGGGCGCCAACAAAACCTTTACCTATGTGCAATACGTGGGAGAATGTTACAGGGACAACTGTGGATCTAATGATATTGCAGCATCGGCTTATTATGTGGGAGATGCGAATGGTAATAAATTGACTTCTGTCACCTGTGCTTTGCCTGGGGCCAAATTTATTTACATTGACATTCCTACAGGACCTGACAGGTACTCCCTTTATATTGAGATTAACTATGCTATTACCAATAGGCTCAATGGTGAGGTTACCAGAACTCAGGTAGGAGGTTGCTTTTATTCTAAACAACTTATCCCAGCTACAGCGAAAACCTTTGAAATAGAATGGAGTTGTGTAGATGCTATTGCCATTGAAAATATTTATTATACATTTTCAAATAACATTAAATGGGAATGTGGTCAGGGTCCGAATCCAAAATGTTATTCAACCAATGCAGAAAATCCGGTAAGTACTCCTTTATATGCTATAGCTACCCCGAATGAAATACTGTGTCACGGGGATCAGAATGGCACCATCGTCGTTACGCCAATTGGAGGGAGAGCACCCTATCAATATAGTCTAACTGGTACCGGTAATAGTTACCAAACTGAACCAACATTTGCGGGTCTTGCCGCTGGTAATTATAAAGTTTGGGTGAAAGATTCTCAAAATGAAATTTTCATAATTGAAAACATTAATATTACCCAACCCGATGGCCCCCTTAGAATGACGGTTACGGCCGGAGATATTGAGTGTTTTGGAGGGGTAACAGATGCCACAGCTGTCGCTTCAGGTGGCACCCCACCTTATACATATATTTGGAATGATGCAGCAGAACAGCCTACCGCAACCGCAACCGCACTTGGCGCGGGGGATTATTCGGTAACAATTATGGACAGCAATGGTTGTCAAATCATTGATTATATTTCCATAACTCAACCTGAACAGTTAAGCGTTGCCGAAGCCGGGGCAGACCAAATTTTCAGCTGCGGCTTTAACAGCACCTTCCTTGAAGCAAACACTCCTGAAACAGGGGTTGGAAATTGGGAAATCATTTCGGGAACAGGAGGCAACATTGCTGATACCTCAAATCCAACTTCCGCATTTACCGGAACTCCGGGAACCTATACTCTAAGATGGACTATTGCCCATGCCAACGGCACTTGTGGTACCACAGATGAAGTAAATATTACCTTTGTTGAAGACTGCAGGACTCTGGATTTTGATGGAGTTGATGATCATGTGATCTTTAGGGATTCCTATGCACTTAATAACGGAACATTTACTTTGGAAGCCTGGATTAAACCACAAGCTGTGAATGGTGTTAGAACTATACTATCCAAAAGAAATTCAAGGAACCTTGGTGCAGGCGGTTATGACTTAATTATCAATAATGGGGCCCCTACCTTTAGATGGGGTAATAATGCTGTTTCAACTTCATCAAAGGTCAACAATAGTAGATGGTATCATATTGCAGTGATATTCAAGGATTCAAGGGCCAATTTATATGTTGACGGTATAAGAGTAGGAAATAGTTCTGCCGTCAACCCAGGCAGTATCTCCACTCCATTTATTATAGGTGCTATGCATGATGCAAATAACCCGGAAATCCCTCAAAATTTTTTCCAGGGCTGGATCGAGGAAGTAAGAATCTGGAATACGGGCCTTACAGAAGAACAACTTAGGTTTATGATGAACCAGCGTATTGAAGCCCAGGGTACAGCTGTCAAAGGTACTGAATTACCTATGAATGTTCCGGGAGCACTTACGTGGGACAAATTATCCGGATATTATCAGTTATTGGCAAATGAGATTCAAAACGGATTTACCCCCGATAAGGCTACGAATAAAATAGATGGTGAGCTTAAAAATATAAAAACCTCCCAGGAGAACACAGCTCCTCTTCCATACATCTCGGCAAAAGATGGGGTATGGAAAGATAAACAAAACTGGCTAAGACCCGATGTATGGGAATATCCAAATTCAACCGGTATCAACGGAGAAAATATAAACTGGAATATTGCTGAAGTTCGTCACAACTTCACTTCCGGAGGACATGATCTCTCCCTGTTGGGACTTAAATCTGAATCTGGCACCCTTACCATGGCAAATCCAAATCAGACTGCCGACTGGCAAAACAGTGGTCAGGGCTTATTCATTTCCCACTACTTAAAACTTAACGGAAATATTACCCTTGTTGGGGAATCGCAATTAGTTCAAACAGACGTTAAAACTGCAGCCGAAATAACAGACCCCACCAGGGAATTCCCCCAGAGTATTACCAGTGTGCTGGATGAAGTCAGCACCGGTTATATTGAGCGTGCTCAACAGGGTACGGCAAACAGTTATAATTATAATTACTGGTCCTCTCCTGTTTCCTTGCAGGGAGCTGACAATAATTCTACCTATACCATAGGACAGGTGATGTTGGATGGTTCGGCTACCTCAAATTATGGTAAAGCTCTTAGTTTTAATAACTGGCATGAATATGCAGATGGAGGTTTTGCAACACCCCGAAAGATATCCAATTACTGGTTACATAAATTCAGGGGTAATGCAAATGTGTATAGCGAATGGGTGCATATAGGTAGTACCGGGACATTATTAGCCGGGGAAGGTTATACTATGAAAGGTACCTCAGGAAACGCGGCAATCTCAGAAAGGCAGAATTATGTCTTCAAAGGAAAACCCAATAATGGAGCTATTCGTTTAACCATAGGAACCAATCAAAATTACCTTCTGGGTAATCCTTATCCATCGGCAATAGATGTCAATGCTTTTATCCTGGAGAACCTGAAAGATGTAACAGGCGGTAAGAACACTCAAAACGTGTTTAACGGTGCTGTTTATTTCTGGGATCATTTTGCAGGAAAGTCCCATATCCTCCTTGAATACATAGGAGGTTATGCTACCCGGAATCTTTTGGATGGCGTACCTGCAATCTCGAATGACCAGAGGATAGATGCAAATGACGCTAAAAGCAACAAAATTCCCGGAAGATATATTCCCGTGGCCCAGGGCTTCTTTATAAACACAACTCTGGATACCGAAATTGCCGGAAATATATCTGTTCAGGGCGGGGAGGTGAAGTTCAATAACAGTCAAAGAGCCTTTGTAAGAGAAAGTACCGGCAATACGGGCAGTTCCCTTTTCCTTCGTCCCGAAGAGAATAGCAAAACCACGGAAAAGGCCGATGAACGTTCCAAAATTCGGCTGGATTTTAGGTCTCCCATGAAATTTAACCGACAGATCCTTGTTGGGGTAGATTCAAATACCACAGATGGATTTGACCTGGGATACGACGCTCCGTTAAATGATAATGCTCCTGAAGATATGTTCTGGATGATAGGAAGCAGGGAGTTTGTAATTCAGGGTGTTCCGGACTTCAACCTTGACAGGGTGCTTCCTATTGGTTTATACATACAAAAAGAGGGTGATATCTCTGTTAGGATCAACAAACTGGAAAATATTGATGATGATGTTAATATATACTTGTTCGACAAAGTAAATGATTCCTATTTTGATCTGCGTGGTGGTGACTTTGAAATGGAAATAGAACCCGGTCAATACCTGGACCGTTTTGCCCTGGTCTTCGAAGATAAAACTGAACCGGAGCTTCCTGATGAAAGTGAAGAAGAAGAAGAAGAAGAAGAAGAAGAAGAAGAAGAGCAAAGTTCAAACCCGGGAACTACAAAGCCCGAACCTACACTTCCCGAAATGGTAATTGGAAAAGGTGACCCAAATGTATTTTATATGGATAACAGCAGGGAACTTGTGGTTGAAAATCCTGAGCAACAACTCATAACCAGAATCACCCTGCACAGTTTATCTGGTCAAATCATTGAAGAATATACTAACCTGGGAACTCAAAAAGAGATTAAACTTCCAGTAAGAAGTTACAGTTCCTCTGTATATGTTGTAAAAATGTTTACCGAAAAAGGTATTATCTATAAAAAGATGATCATTAACAATTAAAACATATTTGGTGATTAGTTAATTGAAAGAACCCGAAAAATAATTTTCGGGTTCTTTTTTTATCTGATCTTTTTCAAAGGTTCCAATGCAGGTCCTTCTATAACCTCGCCGGCAGGATCAAATCTACTGCCATGGCAGGGGCAATCCCAGCTTTCTTCGGCATTGTTCCAGTGTACAATACAACCCAAATGAGTACAAACCGCCGAGGTAATGTTCACATTTCCCTTGATGTCTTTAAAAACAGCCACCTGCTTGCCATCCTTATGGATCACCCGGGCCTGTCCCGCAGGGATATCGTTTATTTCTTTTAGGTCTGCAGTTAACCAACCTTTAATAAATTCAACCGATACATCAGCATTTTCCTTAATAAATTCCTTAGCCGCCTTTAGAGGCCGGTGCCTGGAAGCTTTAAATAAGTCGGCATATTCATTTTCTATTCCGGTGAGCTCATCGGTTAACAAAATGGCCGATAAGGTTCCATATATTAGACCGTCTGTAGCGAAACCGGTTGCAACATATTGCCTGGACCCTGAGCTCTTCCTTCCAATGTATGGTAGCAAATCTGCTGGTTTATAGTTTTGCCCTCCCCATTTATGGGTTATTTCCTTAATGCTGAACCTTGCTTCCAGAAATTCAATAATTTCTCTAATATGCTGTTCATTATCTTCGGCCTGGCCCACTTTGTGGGGTTTGCCAATACACATTAAATAATTTTCACCATTTCGGCTATAAGATCTTATGGAAAATTTTTGCTCATTATAATATCCCCAATAAATACCTTCGGGATAATGGGCAGGTTCATTTAATATTACAGCTACTCCATACTCTCTGTATGGGCCTAAAACGGTATGATATTGTACTTCCACTCCCTTCGGGGTATGCGTAGCGTGAATTACATTTTTGCATAAAACCCTTCCGCCTGTGGTTGTCAATAGCACTTCATTCTTGCCCTCATCAATTTCTTTTACCCGGGTATTTTCAAAAATGGAACAATTACCTCCATCCACATGTTTTGCGAGGCCCTGGATATATAAGAGCGGATTAAAGGTTGCCTGGCCTTCAAATGCCATTCCTTTATGTATACCAATTGGAAAACCTTCGCTGGTAAAATCTATATAAGGAATTCCGGCTTGGGAGGCGATCTCCATTTCTTCCCTGATCTTATCTGTAAAAGCATCTTCGTACACATACATTGGTTGGGATTTATAATCACAATCAATATTAAATTCCCTGATGATGTTATCAATGAGCGCAAATGCCTCGCCCCTTGAGGCGATTACCTGCCGCAATACATCATTGTTATATTTTTTGGAAATGGGAGAAAGCAACTGATCGGTGATCACATATAAATTTCCGGTGCTGTGACTGGAGGTACCTTTTCCAACTTCCTTTGCTTCAAGAACAGCAACTTTTAATCCTGCTTTTTTTAAGAGTAAGGCTGTGGTGATCCCGGTGATCCCCCCTCCTATTATTGCCACATCTACTTCTATAATTGTATCCAGGGAAGGAAATCCTGTCCCTGCTGAATAGGAATTCCATAATGAGTTCGTAAACATATGTTGTGGTTTTTGGTTATACATAAAATTAAATTTTAAACACGCCAACACCTTTTGCTTTAACTTTTTTAACTCAGTTAATAATAACTGTAACAATGCTTTAACCAAATGGAGAAGCAAAAGAATATGCCATAAAAAAAGACTGCCCACTTTCGGGACAGTCTTCTATTGTTATTTAATGCAGAAATGTTTAGTTGATAGCCTTCTTGTTCAAACGGCCTTCAGCCATTTTATTTAGGTCAGTATCAGCTTTTTGTTCCTCATCAAGGGTTTTTTGAAGTTTTTTAGCAATGTCCTTATGGCCCAATTCCTTTGCATAACGAACAGCAGTTCCATAAGCGGAGATCTCATAATGCTCTACTCTTTGAGCTTCAGCAATGATACCGGCATCTCTCACATCCTCATCAGCTTTTTCCTTCAAAAAGGATTCCGCCTCTTCAATAAGACCTTTCATCGCTTTGCATTCCTCTCCTGTGGGTTTAATTCCAAGTTCATCACAAACTTCCTTAAGACGTTGTTTTTGTTCCTTGGTCTCTTCCAAATGGTCTTCGATGGCTTTCTTAAGTTTTGCGTCACTGGCCTTTTTTGCCATTTTAGGCAAAGCTTTGATCAATTGGGATTCGGCACTATACAAGTCCTTTAACTGGTGTTCAAATAAATCACTTAAATTTTTCATTTTTTCCTATTTTATTGGTTTTACCTAATTAGTTTTAGTTTAACCAAAGCTAGAAAGCAAGTGAGGAAAATTGAGTTAAATGATTAATAAAGATTTGTTGTAATTGTATTAAAGAAAAACAAGAGGTTTAGCCTTTGTATTTTAAAGGCAGGTAGACTACAGATTTTGTTTCATAAAAGTCTTCTTCAAAATGCACATTTAAAGGAATTATTTGAGCCGTTTTATAGTTCTCAAGTTCCTCTGTCAAATCACCACCCTTTAAATATAGGATGCCATTCTTTAATTCGTGCGTACTTGTTTTTGCTATCTTTCCTTTTACCCAATGCACAAATGTGGGCATTGCAGCAACGGCGCGGCTTATGATAAAATCATAATTCCCTTTTATCTCCTCGACACGTGCATTAGTGGTTTTTACATTTTTCAACTGAAGGCCATCCACAACTTCCTGAACTACTTTTATTTTTTTCCCTATAGAATCTACCAGATGAAAATTGGTTTCGGGAAAAAGTATGGCCAATGGTATTCCGGGAAAACCTCCACCTGTTCCCACATCCAGAATATTTGCTCCGGGATTAAATTTTATAATCTTCGCAATTCCCAGGGAATGCAGCACATGCCGTAGGTAAAGTTCATCAATATCCTTTCTCGAAACCACATTGATCTTAAGATTCCAGTCTTTATACAATTCCTGCAAAGCGGCAAATTGTGCCCGCTGCTCTTCGGTAATTTCGGGAAAGTATTTTTCTATTAACTCCAATTATTCTTATTTTGTACAAAAGTAATTAATTGGCACGTTAATTTCACTACAATTCAGGAAGGGCAAAATATATTGTTTTACCTTTGAAAAATTGAATTATTACCCCTATGCCTTTAAATCAAGATACAATACGTTTTTCGCGGGTTGATTCCGCCAAATTCTTCAAAACCCTCAACAAGAGGGTTAACGCTTATTTCAACGATAATAATATTTCACGCAGCGGAAACTGGAAACTACACCTTAAAACAGTGTTGATGTTCAGCCTTTTTCTTGCACCATATTTCCTCATTTTAACCTTGGACATCTCGCAATGGTGGATGCTATTGCTTACCGTTGTAATGGGTGCAGGAATGGCCGGAGTGGGAATGAATGTGATGCATGATGGAAACCACGGCTCTTACTCTTCAAAGAAATGGGTGAATAATTTTATGGGGGGCACCATCTATGTTCTAGCCGGGAATGTGTATAACTGGCAGGTGCAGCATAACGTATTGCACCACACCTATACAAATATTCACGGGCACGATGAGGACCTGGATGCAGGCAGGATCATCCGCTTTTCTGAACATGCGCCCTGGTATAAATTCCATAAGTTCCAGCATTATTATTCTGTGTTCCTGTATGGACTTTTGACCTTTAACTGGGCTCTTACCACAGACTTTAAACAAACTAAAAATTATCTTTCACGAAAGCTTTCGTATGGTAAGCTTCCCAGCCCATTGAAGCAGTGGAGTATAATTGCAGTAACAAAACTCATTTACATTAGTATCTGGATCGTGATCCCAATTCTTTTCATGTCTATAGCCTGGTGGAAAATACTTATTGGTTTCTTTGTAATGCATTATACCGCAGGACTTATTTTAAGTATTGTATTTCAGCTGGCACATGTGGTGAATAAAACTCAAATGCCTATCCCCGATAATACGGGTTCCATGAAAAACACCTGGGCTATCCACCAGTTATATACCACCGTTAATTTTGCCACCAAAAACCGCATTGTAAACTGGTTTACCGGAGGTTTAAATCACCAGGTAGAACACCATATTTTTCCGAATATTAGTCATATCCATTATACCAAAATAGCAAAGATTGTAAAGGAAACAGCTGCAGAGTGCAATTTGCCATACAATGAATACAAGACTACCCGGGAGGCAATTATCGCACATTTTACACATTTGAGAGAAATGGGTATGAAGCCCAAAACCCTTTCAGCTTAAGTCAACCTAACCACATTCTTATGCAACAAAAATTATCTGACCGCATCAACAATTTAGCAACTTCTCAAACCCTGGCAATGGCAGCCAAAACAAGGGAACTCAGGGAAGAAGGAAAAGATATTATAGGCCTTAGCCTGGGAGAACCCGATTTTAATACTCCCGATTTTATTAAAGAAGCCGCGATTCAGGCCATAAATGACAATTACAACTCCTATACCCCGGTAGACGGGTATGTGGAATTAAAAGATGCCATTTCCAAAAAATTCAAAAGAGACAACAACCTTACCTACAACCGGGCTCAAATTGTGGTTTCAACCGGAGCAAAACAATCATTGGCCAATGTTGCAATGGTAATGATAAATCCTGGAGATGAAGTTCTTTTACCTTGTCCTTATTGGGTAAGTTATGCTGAACTAATTAAACTTGCTGAAGGTATTCCTGTGGAAGTTCCAACAACAGTAGAAAGTAATTTTAAGATCACCCCCGCCCAACTCGAAGCTGCCATAACACCAAAAACCAGAATGATCTGGTATAGCTCTCCCTCCAATCCAAGCGGAATGGTGTACAGTAAAGAAGAGTTACGGGCACTGGCAGATGTATTGGTGAAATATCCGGATATTATTGTGGTGAGCGATGAGATCTACGAGCATATTAACTTTGTGGGAGAACACGCTTCCATGGCTCAGTTTGAAGATATGTATGAAAGGGTAGTGACCGTAAATGGCGTTTCAAAAGCCTTTGCAATGACGGGGTGGAGAATTGGATATATTGGAGCTCCGGCCTGGATTGCCAAAGCTTGTACAAAAATGCAAGGCCAGATTACCAGCGGAGCCAACTGTATTGCCCAAAGAGCGGTGATCACCGCTTTGGAAGCTCCGGTAAGCAGCATAAAATTTATGATTGACACCTTTAAATCCCGGCGGAAATTAATCATTTCTCTGCTGGATGAAATTGAAGGTTTTAAAACTACTGAACCTGAAGGTGCTTTTTATGTGTTCCCTGATGTTTCTTACTTCTTCGGAAAAACTTTAAAGGGGCACCATATAAAAGACGCTACAGATTTCTCTATGTTCCTCCTGGAAGAAGCACTCGTTGCTACAGTAACCGGGGATGCCTTTGGAAATCCTGAATGTATTAGATTATCCTACGCTGCAAGTGAAGATCAAATTGAAGAAGCGCTAAAAAGAATTAAAAAAGCAGTTTCAGAGGCATAAATAATTTTTGTCCCAATATTTTATCTTAATATAAATTCTCCGGAATCGGCTTGGCAATCCAACCTGATTCCGGAGAATTTGTTTAGGATTATTTGGTAAAGCATTTTGAAAACTTTTTTACGACTTTTACCAAAAAAAGGTTGGAACCAGTAGACCAACCTTGCGAAAATGCCCATTACCAAAGCGGTTTCAAATTTTTGGAGAAAAATTACTCCTGTTGCGGGGGTATGGCAATACTGTCCCTTGGAATAATAGAATTTTCAATGTTTAAAGAATCTATCCCCATATCTGAAATGGTATCTTTTACCGGTCGGGGTACGTTTTTTCGGGAAGCGCAATCAAAAAGCTTCAACACATCTTTGGCCGGCTTTTTAAAATCTTCATTTAAATAATATTTGAAGGAAACATCATTATTCAGCATTCTTAGGAACTCCCCATTAATGGGAAGTGCTGTATGGGATGCCTGGCCCAATTCCATGGTTTTAAAATGAATTGCGGGATTCTCTGCGCCCACCCAGGAGCCGATGACAAGGTTTGAGGTAAAGCCCACAAACCAACCATCGGCCTGCGATTGGGAGGTTCCGGTTTTGCCGCCAATATCTCCATACAATTGGTAATCGTATCTTATAGGAGCAGCTATTCCCTGGGAAACTACCCTCTTAAGCATCTCTACCATAACTTCCCCGGTTTTATCAGAAAAAACCTGTTTCGTCTCTTTTACCGGCAAAATATTTAAGGAAACCCCATCTCTGTCTACAATTTTAAGAATGCTCACTTCGTGCATAGGTTTTCCATAATTGGGAAATGTGGTATAAGACCTCGCCATTTCCAATAAAGAAAGTTCAGCAGTACCCAATGACAAAGATGCTACCTGGGGAAGCTCTGTTTCTATCCCCATATTTTCAGCCAAACTTATGATTTTAGGCAAGCCTGTTTTTTCCATAATTTGGACGGTTACCGTATTCACAGAAGCCGCCAAAGCGCCCCAAACACTGAATTCCCCACCATAAATATGATCGGAGTTATTAGGTTCCCAGTCTTCGTATTGAGGATATTTTAATAATTGGTTTGGAAACATTTCGCAAGGGGAAGTTCCATTTTCTACGGCTGCGGCAAAAACAAATGGTTTAAATGAACTTCCAACCTGTCTTTTTGTGGTTACATGGTCATAATGAAAGTAATTCTCATCAATTCCGCCAACATACGCCTTAATATGTCCGGTTTGTGGCTCCAATGCTATAAAACTCGCATGCAGGAACCGAAGGGAATTTTTTATGGAATCCAACGGTGACATGCGTAGGTTTCTTTCGCCGTCATGCGAGAAAATTTTCATCTCCACGGGTTGGTTCAGGCTGTCCAGAATTTCAGCTTCAGCCAATCCTGCTTTTTTCAGGGTCTTATACCGGTTGGAGTTTTTGATGGCGTTAGTTAAAACAACGGGAGTATCTTTCCAGGGATCTTCATTGCCCCATTGGCGATCAAATTCATATTGTAAGATTTTTAATCTTTTTGCAACAGCCTTTTCGGCATATTGCTGCATCTCGTAATTTAATGTCGTGTAAATTTTAAGCCCGTCTTTGTACAGATCATAATTTTTTCCGCTTCGTTTTTTGTTGTTTTTCAACCACTCGTTCATCATTAAACGCACGTATTCCGTAAAATATTTAGCTTTTCCCTGATGCCGTGTAAGCCGCTTTGGTTGTGTAATCAAAGGAATAGCGACAACAGAATCTTTAAATTTTTCTGAAATATAATTTTCCTGGCTCATTAAATTTAATACGATGTCTCTTCTCTCTTGGGATGCTTCAGGAAATTTTATGGGATTATATGTATAGGTTGCCTTTAACATTCCAACCAAAACAGCACCCTGTTCTATGGTTAATTTGGAAGTCGAAGTACTGAAAAAACGTTGGGATGCACTTTCAATACCGAAGGCTTGATCTCCAAAAGGAACGGTATTAAAATAAAATTCAACAATTTGTTCTTTTGTAAAATGATTTTCCAGTTTGTAGGCTGCTACCATTTCTTCAAACTTGTTGATGGGGGTAGACAAAAACGGATAGGAGTTTCGCGGAAAATAGTTTTTTACCAGCTGCTGAGAAATGGTGCTGCCACCCCCGGAACTTTTATCACCCAGGATCACGGTTTTTACCATTACCCGCATTAAACTTTTCAGGTCCACGCCGGAATGCTCGTAAAACCGGGAATCTTCAGAAGATATAAGCGCTTCCACCACATGTTTCGGAATAGAATCAAAAGTGATGTTGAGGCGGTTTTCCCTGTCAAAACGATACAGCAACACATTGTCTATTGAATAAACCTCTGAAGCATCCATATTGCGAAAAAGCTTGACTTCCTTATTGGTAGGAACCCTTCCCAGGGAGCCAAAATAAATGGAAAGTATAAAGATCACAAACAATACGAAAAGCGCCAAAATGCTTTTTAGAATTAAGCGAAACCAGTTTCTTTTGGTGTAATTTTTAAAATTGAAACTTCGAATCAAATATTGTTTTATGTTGTTTAGTATCTTCAAGTAATTGCGTGTTTGGTGTGCTAAAATGTATTTTACAAAAGCTCACAAAATTACATCAAATAATTACACGCGCCGTTTGTTGCCTCTAAGATTTATGATTACCTGTTACGCCAGAAGAAAGGGGTAAAAAGGATCAAAACCGTAAATAGTTCTAGCCTTCCTATGAGCATCAAAAATGCCGACCACCATTTACCTGCATCGGGCAGCACGTCATAATTATTTACCGGCCCCAGAGTTCCTAAGGCCGGGCCAATATTACCAAGTGAAGATGCCGCCCCACCAATGGAAGACATAAAATCCAGCCCCAAAAATCCGAAAACCATGGCCCCTGTTATAAAGGCCAGCATATAAAGAATAAAGAAACCAAGTATATTGAATACGATGTCCTGGTTAATCGCCTTGCCGTTATAGCGCACAGGTAAAATAGCATTTGGATGTAAACTCCGCTTAAATTCGGCCATCCCGTTGCGTATCATAATTATGTGGCGCATCACTTTTACACCACCCGCAGTAGAACCTGCAGAACCTCCCAGGAACATTATTCCGAAGAAAAATACAGTGAGAAAAGGGGTCCACATGGTATAATCGGCAGAGACAAATCCGGTGGTGGTGACAATTGCCAGAACCTGGAACAACCCATGTCTAAAAGCGCTTTCCGCAGGTCCCCATACCATAGGATGATCTATTGAGGAAAGAGAAACATCTGCCTGATAATAAATTATTAAAGAAACAATGGCTGTGAAAACCACGATGAAGGTGAGGTACCATTTAAATTCATTATCGTGAAGCACCTTTTGTACCCTTCCTTTAAAGGCAAAGTAGCTTAGAACAAAATTGGTTCCTGCCAGGAACATGAATACAATGACTATATACTGGATCACCGGCTGGTCATTCCAGAAAGCCATACTGGCATTTTTTGTAGAAAAGCCTCCTGTAGCCATGGTACTTAAAGAATGGTTCACGGCATCAAACATTCCCATTCCCGCCACTTTAAGCAAAATGGTTTGAGCGATGGTGTAAGAAACATAAATAAGCCAGAGGCGTTTTGCTGTATCTGTAATACGGGGTTTCAGTTTATCTGCACTGGGCCCGGGAGCTTCAGCGGCAAAAAGCTGCATCCCTCCTATTCCGAGTAATGGCAGGATTGCAATTGCCAGTACAATAATACCCATTCCTCCTATCCAGTGGGTTAAACTGCGCCAGAAAAGAACGCTTTTGGGAATGGTTTCAATATCATTTAGAATAGAAGCACCGGTGGTGGTGTAACCGGACATGGTTTCAAAAAAGGCATTTGTGAAACCGGGAATTGCTTCGCTTATTACATAGGGCAGGGTTCCGCTAAGGGCCATAAAGATCCACCCAAAACTCACAATAATATAACCCTCCCGCTTTTTAAGTTCCTTGCTGTGCCCACGAGTAGCGAACATAAGGAGTGTTCCCAGAAAACAGGTTAAAAATGCTGCTGAAGAGACCTGCAGGGTAACACCATCTTCATAATACCAGCTTATAAAAACTGCAGTAAACATGAAACCACCGTTGCATAGCAACAATAATCCCATGATGTGCAGGATGACCTTAAAATTCATTCCGGGCATTACAAAAAGAGTTTTTCAACCTTGTTTATAGATCGCGGAAGGCAGCAAACCACAATACGGTCTCCTTCCCTTATCATAAAATCTCCCAGGGCGATCAAACCTTCCCCATTTCTTATAATTCCGCCAATAATTGCCGACCGGGGAAAATCAAGGTCCTTTATCTTTTTATCTCTTACCTGGGAAGTGGGCTTTACTATAAATTCAAGTAATTCGGCATTCATATTGTTGAGCTTTGTCATTGCCACAACCTCCCCCTTTCTAATATACCTGAAAATATTATTGGCAGCCAATAGTTTTTTATTGATTAGCGTATCTATACCAATGGAATGGCTCAGCTGGAAATAATCCATATTCTCAACCAGCGCTATAGTTTTTTTCACACTTTTAGATTTAGCTACCAGGCAGGACATAATGTTGGTTTCAGAATTACCTGTAACAGCTATAAAGGCGTCCATATCATGAATATTTTCCTCTTCCAGCAATTCTACATTTCTCCCGTCACTATTTATGATAAGCGCTTTGGGTAATTCGTCGGCCAGGTCAAAGGCTTTATCGCGGTCGCTTTCAATAAGTTTTACATTAAAATTATTGGCGCACAGGTCCCGGGCAGTTTTCTTGCCTATTTTACTTCCTCCAAGGATCATAACATTCTTAATGGAATGCTTGACCTTACCTGTGAGTTTATATAGCTCATCAACCCCGTTATCTACAGTAATAAAATAAACCTGATCCCCTTCCTTAAATTGGGTATCCCCCCGCGGGATCAAAGTATATTGAGTTCCAAATCTTTGGATTGCAATGGGTACAAAATGCAGTTTTGGAAAAATGCCGGCCGCTTCCTTAACCGTTTTACCAACAAACATAGCAGTTCGGGATAAATTAAGGCCAATCATAGTTAACGCCCCATCCTCAAATTCATAACTGTCATTAAAGGCAGACTGGTTTAAAAGCAGGGATATTTCACGCGCTGCCAGTGCCTCGGGAGAAATAAGCTCATCTATACCAAAACGCATGAACCCTATTTCTTCCTTATTATCAAGAAATTCGGTATTGGAGATCCTCGCTATGGTTCTTTTGGCACCAAGTTGTTTCGCCAGTACGCATACTGTAATATTGGTAGCTTCACTGGAAGTTACCCCAATTACAAGGTCAACATGTTTAACGTGGGCATCTTTAAGAATGGCAATAGAAGTGGCATCTCCTTTTATGGTTCTAATATCAAGATGGGTATCTGCGTATATTAAATGATCCCGGTTATTATCTATTAATGTAATGTCCTGAGATTCAAAGGAAAGTAATTTTGCCAAATGAAAGCCAACTTCACCTGCGCCGGCGATAATAATCTTCATATAAAGCGTTCAAATTGTAAGAATTATCAAAGGTACATTATTTTATACAATTCAAATTACAGGCAATTTTAATAAAGTTCAATTCTTTTAAACTCAATTATCTCATATCACTTATCTTTGAACCAAATTTGGAAAATGGCAAAAAAAATTACACCCTATAAAGACTCATCATTAAATAAAAAGGAGCAGGTTGAACAAATGTTTGACAAGATATCCGGAAATTATGATGGCCTAAACCGGGTAATTTCTTTTGGGATTGATGTGAAGTGGCGCAAAAAGGTTATCGCGCTTGTTGAGGCAACCCAGCCCGAAGCAGTTTTAGATATTGCCACCGGCACAGGGGATCTTGCCATAAGCCTTGCTGAAACCAACGCGAAAAAAATTATAGGCCTTGATATTTCTGAAGGAATGCTTTCAGTAGGCAGAAAGAAAATAGCTGCCAAAAATCTTTCTGAACGCATACAAATGGTACAGGCAGATTCTGAAGCCCTTCCTTTTGAGGACAATTCTTTTGATGCTATTACGGTGGCTTTTGGGGTGCGCAATTTTGAGCATCTTGAAAAAGGCCTTGCCGAAATTTACAGGGTTCTCAAGCCCGGCGGACTTTTTGTAGTTCTTGAAACTTCCGTTCCAACCAAATTCCCTTTTAAACAAGGCTACAATTTTCACAGCAAAGTTATGTTGCCTGTTATTGGAAAATTGTTCTCCCGCGATAAAGTTGCCTATTCCTATTTAAGCGAAAGCGCAGCATCTTTCCCCTATGGAGAGAAGTTCAACAATATTTTGCGAAAAACAGGGTTTAATAACGTGGAGGATAAACCTCAAACATTTGGTGTTGCTACCATCTATACAGCTTCTAAGTAAAAATATGACGTGAGCATAATGGAAACTCGATGCACAAATAAATTTATGCGAATTGCACCTGCTTGCCGGCAGGCAGGTATAACCAATAAAAAACAATAAGGATTTCCATATGAAAAAATGTATTGCCATTATTGGGCTGTTGCTTTGTGGTTTTCAGGGAAATGCTCAATTTTTTTCAGGGGAACGATTATTAAACCAACCGGATATTGATAATAAAAGGTGGTCCTGGGGATATTTCCTTGGGTTCAATTCATATGACTACAGCTTTAGATATAAAGAATATAATCCCAGCCCTTCAACCGGAAAAGACCTTATTATTAACAGGTCTACGGGATTCAACGTAGGATTGATTGGCAATCTTAAACTTACCAACAATCTGGACATTAGAATAGAACCCGGGGTTAACTTTAATAATTACGGGATAAGGCCAACCTTTAGCGGGGTGGTAGATGAAGTAAATTCCACATACGTTCATATCCCCTTGTTATTAAAATTCAATGCAAACAGGCTTAACAACTTTCGGCCTTTTGTGGTGGGAGGTGTTTCCACTTCCATGAACCTGTCCAGTAATGAAAATAATCCTGATGCATTTATAAGGACCACCACAGCCAACTATTATTATGAGGTTGGAGTGGGAATCGATCTTTACTTTTTCTATTTCAAGTTCTCCCCTTCCCTGCGGGGAATTTTTGGGGTGAACAACGAATTTGTTGCCGGTACGGCCGATATGCAAAATGTAGAGGAAATGTTGTCAAGAGGGATATTCCTTAATTTCACCTTTCAGTAATTCTGTTGCCGGCGAAATTCGCTGAGCAATACTGCTGTTGCGGTAGCTACATTTAAACTTTCTGTAGCAGACGAGTCGCCAAAGGGCGGGATACTTATTTTTTTGGTTACAAGTTTCTCAACCTCTGCAGAAATTCCATTGGCTTCATTGCCCATTACCAGTATCCCTTCCGCAGGAAGTTTGGAAGTGTAAACATTCTCACCCTCCATAAAGGCACCCAGGACCGGCCTGTTCTCGGCCGCCTGGATTATTTCTTCCAGCGGTCTATATAGTATATTAACCCTGGTAATACTGCCCATGGTAGCCTGAACCACTTTGGGGTTATAACAATCTACAGTATCCGGGGAGCAAAAAAGGTTTTCAATTCCAAACCAGTCGCATAAGCGGATTATTGTACCAAGATTCCCGGGATCTCTTATGCCATCCAGGGCCAGGGAGAAGCCTGAAAATACAGGGGGTTTTTGTTCCGGAATTTTAAATACAGCAACCGCGGTTTGAGGAGTGGTTAAGCCACTAATTTTTTTAAGTTCGGTCTCTGTGATCTGATGGGTTTTAACAACCGGGGCCTTAAAAATTTGTTGGGTGGTAAACAAGGAATCAAGTTCAAAATTTGAGTGAAGGATCTCATTGATCCCTTTAATTCCCTCAACTATGAACAGCCCGTGTTTTGTACGGTTTTTTTTTTGCGCAAGACCGGTTATTAACTTAATTTGGCTTTTACTAACCATACAATTACAGTATTTTTGAATCCTTAATTACAACTTATTGAAATCCCTTCCTGCAAAAATATCGTTAATTTTTTTAACGTCGGCCTTGTTGATTTCGTGTAATGCAGTAAAGAGAGTTGATAATGATGAATTACTGCTAACCAAGAACACCATTTACCGCAATGGTGAAAAGATTAATGAATCCCGAATATATAATCAATTATACCAGGAACCTAACGCCCGCCTGTTAGGAATTCCCATTAGACTGCATATTTATAATCTTGCTAAACCAGATCCCGATTCGGTTTTTTTAAGTTGGGTTCAAAAAAAACCCGGCAGGGAACAGCGACTTGTAAATATTTACTCCCGCAAACAGGTGGAGAAAATGCGGGAGTCCTATGTAAATATAAATCAGGCCATTAAAAATACAGGGGAAGCCCCGGTAATCATCGACGAGGATATCACTAAAAAATCCAGGAACAGGCTGCAATCCTGGTATTTTAATCACGGGTGGTTCAATGCTGAAATTGATTATGAAATTAAACCCACCAAAGAGAAAAGAGGAGAAATTGATTATTTTGTAACTACGCATCAGGCGTATGATGTTGATTCCATAAGACAAAGGATCTCTTCTCCTGTCCTGGATTCGCTCTACAGTGTTCATTCAGAAGAATCTATAATCCAGCCCGGCATACAGTACCGTACGCTCGATTTTAATGCTGAACGCGATCGCCTCACCCAAACTTTCAGAAATAACGGGGTATTTTATTTTGACCAGGAATACATAAGTTTTGAGGCCGATACCGTTAACACCAACCATAAGGTTAACACCACCGTCATAATACCAAACCGGCAAATGACTGAAGGGGACAGGACGTACCGGGAACCCTTTAAAATTCATAAGATAAGCAAGGTAAATGTGTTTACAGATTATACCTATGCAAACCGAAACCAGCCTGTGCGTGACAGCGTAAGCTTTAACGGGTTCAATATTTACAGTTTTGGGCAAAGGGAATTCAAAGCGCGTGCCATTACAGATGCTATTTTTATAAGGCCGGGTGAGATCTTCAGGGACCGGGACAGGACCAGGACCTATAACAGGATGAGTTCCCTCAGGATCTTTAAGTATCCGAATATTGAATATACCCAGGATCCTGCCGATACTACCAATACAGACCTTATTGCCAATATCTTCCTTACTCCACAACAAAAATATTCCCTGGGCTTTGATTTTGATATCTCCCAGAGCAATATCCAGGATTTTGGAATTGGATTTGGAGGCTCCCTTTTAATAAGGAACATTTTTAAAGGTGCTGAAACCTTTGAGATCTCGGGGCGTGGAAGTGTAGGATCATCATCTGATGCCGCAAGGGGAAGTTCAAAGGACCGCTTCTTCAATATTTCGGAAGTTGGAGCCGATGTAAAACTCACCTTTCCAAGGATCTTTGTTCCTTTTGATACCGAAAAATTTATCCCTAAGTTCATGTCGCCATTTACTTCCCTTAGCCTTGGGGTAAGTACACAGAACAACATTGGACTTGACAAGCAGAATTTTAACGGGATCCTTAATTACCGGTGGAATCCTTCCAGGATACTTTCCCACCGCCTGGACCTGTTGAACATTCAATATGTAAGAAACCTGAATACCGATAATTACTTTAATGTTTATCGCAGCTCCTACAACAGTTTGAATGAGATCATACAATCGGGGAATGTGGTGACCGCTCCAGAGTACCTCAATGAACAGGGAAGATTGATCATACCCACAGGAGCTGAAGGTTTTATAAAAGATGTTACCCAAACCAATACGGGCACCTCAGGTTTAACTGCAGAGCAACGCCAGGAAGTAAGGAATATAAGCGAAAGAAAAAACCGTCTTACAGAGAACAACCTGATCTTTGCCTCCAATTTTACTTATCTAAGAAATAATAAGGAAAGTTTATATGACAATGACTTTTCCAGATTCAGGGTTAAACTGGAAACCGCCGGAAATTTGCTGTCGGCAATTGCAAAATTAACCGGGGCCCGACAAAATGAGAACGGGGTATATGAAATAGTTGGTGTGAATTTTTCTCAATACGTGAAAACAGAGATAGATTATATTAAACACTGGGACTGGGGAAATAAGAATATTTTTGCAATCCGGGCATTTGGCGGGGTAGCAATTCCTTACGGCAATGCAAACAGCATCCCTTTTATACGAAGTTTCTTTGCCGGGGGGCCTAATGATAACCGTGCCTGGCAGGTATATGACCTGGGCCCTGGCAGTACAGGAGGAAGAAATGAATTTAATGAGGCCAACATGAAACTGGCTTTTAATGCCGAGTACAGATTCAATATATTTGGCGCCCTTAATTCGGCTGTTTTCATTGATACCGGAAACATCTGGAATGTGCTGGACATTGTAGAGGATCCCCGTGCAACCTTTACTTCCCTCTCAGATCTTAAAAATATTGCCATAGGTTCAGGAACAGGATTGCGTTATGATTTCAATTTCTTTGTTCTGCGTCTTGATGTTGGTTTTAAAACCTATGATCCTGCCCGTCCCGAGGGAGAAAGATGGTTCAAGGATTATAATTTCAATAATGCCGTTTGGAACGTAGGTATCAATTACCCCTTTTAACCAAAGTTATTTTCCTATTTTTGTATAATAATTTTTGAAAATATATATCCATGAGTCACAATATCAAACCCGGCGTAGCCACAGGAAAAGAAGTTCAGGAAATTTTTAAATACGCAAAAAGTAAAGGTTTTGCGTTACCTGCGGTTAATGTAACGGGTTCCAATACCATAAATGCTGTGCTAGAAACCGCAGCACAATTAAATGCCCCTGTAATAATCCAGTTCTCAAACGGTGGGGCTCATTTCAATGCAGGAAAAGGCCTCTCAAATGACAACCAGCAGGCTGCGATCGCAGGTGGTGTGGCCGGAGCAAAACATATTCACGAACTGGCAAAATTATACGGTGCAACAGTGATCCTGCATACAGATCATTGTGCGAAAAAATTGCTTCCGTGGATAGACGGACTGCTCGATGCCAGTGAAAAACATTATGAGCAGTTTGGAAAACCATTATACAGTTCACATATGATAGATCTTTCAGAAGAACCTCTGGAAGAGAATATTGAAATATGCAAGAGCTACCTTGAAAGGATGAGCAAGATGGGGATGACCCTGGAAATTGAACTTGGAGTTACAGGTGGAGAAGAAGATGGAGTAGATAATACAGATGTTGATGATTCAAAATTATACACCCAGCCGGAAGAAGTTGCCTATGCCTATGAAGAATTAAGCAAAGTAAGCGATCAATTTACTATTGCCGCCGCTTTTGGGAATGTTCACGGGGTTTACAAACCAGGTAACGTTAAACTAACCCCTAAGATCCTTAAAAATTCCCAGGAATTTGTAAGCAAGAAATACGGAGTTGGGAACAATCACATAGATTTTGTTTTCCACGGGGGTAGTGGGTCAACGCTTGAGGAAATACGTGAAGGTATAAGCTACGGAGTTATCAAAATGAATATAGATACAGATCTTCAATACGCATTTACTGAAGGTATTCGCGATTATATGGCCTCGAAAAAAGATTATTTACAAGGCCAGATTGGAAATCCTGAAGGACCCGATTCTCCCAATAAAAAACATTATGATCCAAGAGTGTGGTTACGTGAAGGTGAGAAAACCTTTATCAACCGACTTAAAAAAGCATTTGAAGACTTAAATAACGTTAATACTTTATAACGCTTAACATATCCAATCAGCTGAAATAAAAATTTCAATTTCAGCTGATTTTTTTTATAAAGGACTGGTTTCAAGAAGTATATTTGCTTTTTTTACCCGAAACCCGAAACACTGTAATAATAGAGAATAATGGCCTGGTTTAAAAGAACACAAAAAGGAATTCAAACTCCTACCGAGGATAAAAAAGATGTACCAAAAGGACTTTGGTATAAATCCCCTACCGGTAAGATAGTTGATGCCGAACAGTTGGAAAAGAATTTTTACGTAAGCCCCGAGGATGGATATCACGTAAGAATAGGAAGTCATGAATATTTTAAGATCCTGTTTGACAACAATCAATTCAAGGAACTTGATAAGAATGTAAGCTCCAAGGATCCGCTTGATTTTGAAGATACCACCAAATATATAGACAGGTTAAAGGCGGCTCAGGAAAAAACCGGCCTTACAGATGCTGTTCGTACTGCGGTAGGAAAATCTAAAGGAAAAGACCTTGTGGTTGCCTGTATGGATTTTAAATTCATTGGGGGTTCTATGGGTTCTGTAGTAGGTGAAAAAATTGCCCGCGCGGCAGATTATTCTTTGGAACACAACATTCCGCTATTAATTATCTCCAAATCTGGCGGAGCAAGGATGATGGAGGCGGCCCTGTCTCTAATGCAACTCGCAAAAACATCGGCCAAACTTGCGCAGCTGGACGATGCAAAAATACCTTATATCTCTTTATGTACAGATCCTACAACGGGAGGAACTACGGCTTCCTTCGCAATGTTGGGTGATATAAACATTTCAGAACCGGGAGCCTTAATAGGTTTTGCAGGCCCTAGGGTAGTTAAGGATACTACCGGCCAGGATCTGCCAAAGGATTTCCAGACGGCCGAATTCCTTAAGGAACATGGATTTCTGGATTTTATAACCCCACGCTCTGAGCTTAAAGATAAGATCAACCAATATCTCGATCTAATTCTAAATCAGCCTTTAAGGGCTTAAAAAGTTTTGATCACGCCGGTACGATATTATTAAAAATATAGTATATTTGCCGCTTGACAGAAATGCTGTCAATACATAAAAATCATTAAAATTAATATTGGAATGTATTTAACTAAAGAAGAAAAACAAGATCTTTTCGCCAAGCACGGTAAAGGTAAAAATGACACCGGTAGTGCAGAAGGTCAAATCGCGTTGTTCACGCAGCGTATCTCACACCTTTCAGATCACCTGAAGAAAAATCGCAAGGATTTCAACACCGAGCGTTCATTGGTTATGCTGGTAGGGAAAAGAAGAAGCTTACTTGACTATTTAATGAAGAAGGATATCATGAGATATCGTGCTATCATTAAGGAATTAGGATTAAGAAAATAATTTTCAAGGGGGCTTTATGCCCCCTTTTTTTATATCTTACAGGGCTGTTACGGTCTTTTAATTTACTGGTTACAAAATTGACACTTCCTGCCTACGGGCCAGAAGTAGTTTTTCATTGGTCTGCAACAACAACTACACAACAACACAGCAAGTCCCGGTGAATTATTCAACGGGAAACCAATGTTTAATGTAATATGTATATTTACATACATATTAGAATTCAAAAAAATTTATGATTCCAAAAACATTTAAAGAGGTTATCGACCTGGGGGATGGAAGAACCATTTCTCTCGAAACCGGAAAACTGGCAAAACAGGCACATGGATCTGTAGAGCTAAGAATGGGAAATGCAGTAATGCTATGTACCGTTGTATCCTCTTATAAAGAGAGTACTATGGATTTTTTCCCTTTAACAGTTGATTACAGAGAAAAATTTGCCGCAGCGGGACGTTATCCCGGAGGTTTCTTTAAAAGAGAAGCAAGGCCAAGTGATGGCGAAGTATTGACGATGAGAATTGTAGACAGGGTACTAAGACCTTTGTTTCCTTCAGATTATAAGACGGAAACCCAGGTGATGATACAGTTAATGTCTCATGATGAAGAAGTAATGCCAGATGCGCTTGCAGGATTGGCCGCTTCTACCGCTATTCAGTTATCTGACATTCCTTTTGAATGTGCTATTTCTGAAGCTCGTGTAGGTAGGGTGAACGGAGAATTCATAATCAATCCAAGCAGAAGCCAGTTACTGGAATCTGATATAGACATGGTTATTGGAGCCTCTGCAGATTCTGTAATGATGGTAGAAGGTGAGATGAAAGAGATCTCTGAAGAGGAAATGGCAGATGCTATTAAATTTGCCCACGACGCTATCAAGATCCAGATCGAAGCACAACACCGTTTGGCAGATGCCTTTGGAAGAAAACCAACCAGGGAATATGCTCCGGCAAAAAGCGATGATTCAATTTCAGAACGCGTAAGAGAAATAGCATATCAAAAAGTCTATGATATCGCCAAAGGCGGTCATGGTAAAAAAGAAAGAAGTGAAGGATTTTCTGCAGTAAGAGAAGAGGTTCTTGCCTCTTTTACAGAAGAAGAACTGGAAGAAAATTCAGGTCTTATCAAAACCTACTACAGCAAAGTTGAAAAAGAAGCGGTGAGGGAACTTACCCTTGCTGAAGGGATACGTCTTGACGGAAGAAGAACAGATGAGATCAGGCCAATATGGTGTGAGGTTGATTACCTTCCATCTGTACACGGATCGGCAATTTTCACCCGTGGAGAAACCCAGGCCCTTGCAACGGTGACTTTGGGAACTTCAAGAGAAGCAAATATGATAGATATGCCAACCCACCAGGGGGAGGAAACTTTCTATTTACACTATAATTTCCCTCCTTTCTGTACAGGAGAAGCTTATCCTTTAAGAGGAACTTCGAGAAGAGAGATTGGTCACGGAAACCTTGCACAACGCGCCTTAAAAGGAATGATCCCAACAGATAATCCTTATACTGTAAGAATAGTATCTGAAGTTCTGGAATCTAACGGTTCCTCTTCTATGGCAACTGTTTGTGCCGGTACAATGGCAATGATGGATGCTGGTATTCAAATGAAAAAACCGGTTTCAGGTATCGCAATGGGATTGATCTCAGACGGAGATCGTCACGCGGTGCTTTCAGATATCTTAGGAGATGAGGATCACCTGGGAGATATGGACTTTAAAGTAACCGGAACTGCAGATGGTATTACTGCCTGCCAGATGGACATTAAAGTAAAAGGATTGCCTTATGATATTTTGGTATCGGCTTTAAAACAGGCCCGGGCGGGAAGACTTCATATTCTTGAAAAATTAATTGAAGCTATCCCTGCACCGAATGAAAGCGTAAAACCTCACGCTCCAAAGATCGTTACCAAGATCATTCCTCAGGAATTCATTGGTGCGCTTATTGGACCTGGTGGAAAAGTTATCCAGGAAATGCAAAAAACTTCAGGAACTACCATTGTTATCAATGAAGTTGATGAAAAAGGAGTTGTTGAGATCCTTGGTACAAGCCAGGAAGGAATTGACTCTGTATTGGCAAGAATCGATGCCTTGATGTTCAAGCCTGAAGTGGGTGAGAGCTATGATGTGAAAGTTATAAAAATGCTTGATTTTGGAGCGGTGGTAGAATTCCTTGTTGCCCCGGGCAATGAAGTATTGCTTCACGTATCTGAACTTGCATGGGAACGCACAGAAAATGTAAGCGATGTTGTTAATATGGGTGATGTTTTCAAAGTAAAATACTTTGGGATCGATCCTAAGTCACGTAAGCAAAAGGTTTCAAGAAAAGCTTTGTTGCCAAAGCCTGAAGGTTATGTTGCAAGACCACCACGTGATGACCGCAATGACAGGGGTCGTGACAACCGTGGATCAAGAGACGACCGTGGCCGTGATGACAGAAGACGCGATGACAGAGGACGTGACGATAGAAATCGTGATGACCGCAATCGCGATGACAGAAAACCAAAAGAGGATAGAGACGAGTAATATTTCTATTCCCCTAACTATAAACCTCCTTAAATTAAATTTTAAGGAGGTTTTTTTATGAATATGATAAAAATTCTTACTGAATATTTCTTGCGTTAGGGATTGAAGCGAAAAGCCCGGAGTGACCGCAGGGAGCGAGGACTTGCAGCGAAAAGCCCGCCCTCCCGAATTTCCGGGAGGAACGCCCAAAAGAAAATAAATGTAAGTTTTGTAACTTTTTCCCTACTCTTTACGTACAATAGGATAGAGAACTATTCATATTAAAATCCAAGGAGAAGATAGATGAGACAACTTAAAATTACGAAGCAGGTAACGAACCGTGAAACTGCCTCGCTGGATAAGTATTTGCAAGAAATTGGTAAAGTTGACCTGATTACCGCCGATGAAGAGGTGGAATTGGCACAAAAAATTAAGGCCGGTGATGACAAAGCACTGGAGAAATTAACAAAAGCAAACCTGCGTTTTGTGGTTTCTGTAGCTAAACAATATCAAAACCAGGGTCTTACCCTACCCGATCTTATTAATGAAGGAAATCTTGGATTGATCAAAGCTGCAAAGCGTTTTGATGAAACCAGAGGTTTTAAATTTATTTCCTATGCCGTTTGGTGGATTCGCCAGTCGATCTTGCAGGCTCTGGCCGAGCAATCGCGTATTGTGCGTTTACCCCTTAACAAAATTGGATCTATTAACAAGATCAACAAGACTTTTGCCTTTCTTGAGCAATCTCACGAACGCCCGCCAAGTGCCGAGGAGATCGCGAAAGAACTTGATATGACCATTAATGACGTTAAGGAATCCATGAAAAATTCCGGGCGTCACGTATCTATGGATGCTCCTTTGGTTGAAGGTGAAGATTCAAACCTGTATGACGTATTGCGCAGCGGGGAATCTCCAAATCCCGACAGGGAATTGTTGCACGAGTCTTTGCGTACCGAAATAGAAAGAGCTCTGGAAACCCTAACTCCACGTGAGGCCGATGTAATTCGCCTTTATTTTGGACTGGGAGATCAACATCCTATGACCCTGGAAGAAATTGGCGAGACTTTTGATCTTACAAGAGAGAGAGTTAGACAAATCAAAGAAAAAGCGATAAGAAGGTTAAAACATACTTCAAGAAGTAAAATTTTGAAAACATATCTTGGATAATATTTAAGATAACAACAGTTTAGCTCCTTTGTGATGACTGGAGCGATCATGACTGTTCGTTTTTTGATTGATGAATGAACCCCGGAGTGATGACCGGGGTTTTTCCATTTTATAGAGTGTGGGAGGTGTAGTAATTGCAGGGGTTTGCCTGAAAATAAATTTCCCTCGAACACCGGATCGGACACCAGGATGAAAAGCATTTTTTCACGACCCTTCTCCCCTCGAACCTCCCCCTGAAGATTTAGTAAATCTTTGGGAGCCATAAAAAATTGTAGTTGGAATAATTCTCCCTAAATTTCCAAAACTATTCACAGACAGATATTTACTCCTCACGATTCAACATTCATTTTATGCAGAATTTTGACGTTATAATAACCGGATGCGGGCCAAATGGCCTTGCCGCGGCCATTTATTTACAACAAAGGGGACTTAAAACTGCAATTTTTGAAAAGTCCTCCGGCCCGGGAGGATCTGTGCGCACTAGCGAACTTACCCGGCCGGGCTTTAAACATGACCTGGGCGCTTCCATTTTACCCATGGCAATAGGTTCGCCTTTCTTTAGAAATCTGCCTTTACAACAACACGGGTTGGAATGGATCTTTCCGGAGATCCCTTTTTCCCATCCCCTTAAAAACGGGGAAGCCTTAGCCGCTTTCACAGATATTGATAAAACAGCCCAACAACTAGGGCAGGACAGGGACGCGTATTTAAAACTTATGGGGCCCATTGTGAACAACTGGGAGAAACTTGAAAACGATCTTTTAGGCCCTTTAGGAATACCGGAAAATATAGTTGATTTTGTGAAATTTGGATTAAAAGCCCTGCCTTCTGCAAAATTTATAGCCAATCATTACTTTAAAAATGAAAGTTCCAAAATGCTTTTTTACGGGGCCGCAGCACACTCCAATCTACCTCTTACAAATCTCGCATCCTCATCATTTGGGTTGGTGTTAACGGCATTGGCCCATAAGTACGGATGGCCGTTTCCCAGGGGCGGAGCTCAGAATTTTTCCAATTCCCTGGAATCCTATTACAACAGCCTTGGCGGTACAATTTATTATGACAAATCCATAGCGCACCTGGAGGAACTTCCCCCTGCCAAATCCTATGTCTTTGATCTTACCCCTTCACAACTGCTAAGGATCAAGGGTACCAATTTTACAGACATTTACAGATCCCGATTAAATTCCTTTAAATACGGTGCAGGTGTTTTTAAAATGGACTGGGCATTATCTGAGCCTATTCCTTTTACAAATGAAAAATGCAAACGCTCCGGCACGATTCATATTGGGTTTTCTCCTGAAGAAATGGAGCTTTCAGAAAACAAGGTGCACAACCAGGAAGTGGGTGAAAAACCCTATGTTCTTCTCGCGCAACACAGTATTTTTGACAATTCCCGTGCGCCCGAAGGGCAACATACCGCCTGGGCTTACATCCATGTGCCAAATGGAAGTATCAGGGATTTTACACAAATAGTAGAAGACCAGATAGAACGCGCTGCCCCGGGGTTTAAAGATATTATCCTTGCCAGATCCCGGATGAATACCGTTCAGCTTGAGCAGTGGAACCCAAACCTGGTTGGCGGGGATATCAATGGGGGGAGACCTGATATCACACAATTATTTACGAGGCCGGTTGTAAGCCTCTCACCCTACTCCACTCCGGACTCACGGGTTTATATTTGCTCATCTTCTACCCCGCCGGGAGGTGGTGTTCACGGAATGTGCGGTTACCATGCGGCCAGGAAAGTAATTAAGGACCACTTTGAGGATATTAGAAACTAATTTAAAAATAACAGAAGATGAGATATGCAATTTGTTACGTGAGTACTTCTACAAACAACTCAAAATTAGTCGACATCCAAAAATTACTGGATACTACTGCTCAATATAATAATGATCATGATATACGCGGATTATTATTGTACGCAGAAGGCAATTATTTCCAGATCCTGGAAGGAGAAAAAAAACTGGTTGAAGGGATCTTTGTAGATATTAAAAAAGATCCAAGACATAAAAACATTATTCAGGTAGTGGGGAAGAACCTCAGGAATGGAGCCTTTGACGGGTATAAAGCAGAGATGATCAATGAGAACAATAAGTGTGACTATGATCTTGTAAAGGTATATATGGAGCAGGTTGAAGGCCTGGACCATCAAACTCAGAGAGTGGTAAAGCAAATGCTGGAAGTTTTTGTAGATACCCACTAATAGTTTTATTCTTCTTATTTTTGCGTTGAAAATAAAAACATCTATGTCTACTAAACTTATTGCCCCATCCATTCTAGCTGCCGATTTTGCCAACCTGCAACGCGATATTGAAATGATCAATAATTCTGAAGCAGATTGGTTCCATATTGATATCATGGACGGTGTTTTTGTTCCCAATATTTCATTTGGAATGCCGGTTTTGCAAGCTATCAGCAAGCATGCTACCAAGACCATAGATGTCCATTTAATGATCGTAGACCCGGACAGGTATATTAAAGAATTTGCCAGCCTGGGCGCAAATATTCTCACCGTACATTATGAGGCCTGTACCCATTTACACCGCACACTTCAGGGTATTAAAGCCGAAGGAATGAAAGCAGGAGTAGCTATTAATCCGCATACAAGCGTGAAGCTTCTAAATGATTTGATACAAGATATAGACCTGGTATGCGTGATGAGCGTAAATCCCGGGTATGGCGGACAAAGCTTTATTGAAAACACCCTGGAAAAGGTGAAGCAATTAAAGAAAATGATTCAAAAGAAAGGCGCAAGTACTCTTATTGAGATAGACGGTGGGGTTACCAATAAAAATGCTGCCGAACTTGTGAAGGCGGGAGCAGATGTCCTGGTGGCGGGAAGTTATGTATTCAAGGCAGAGAATCAACCCGAAACAATAAAAGGACTTAAAGAAATTGCAAACTCCAACTAATTCATACGATCTTATAATTGTTGGTGGAGGCCCAATAGGAATTGCCTGTGGGCTTGAAGCCAAAAAAAACGGGTTGTCCTACCTTATTCTGGAAAAAGGCTGCCTGGTGAATTCACTTTACCATTATCCGGCCAATATGACCTTCTTCTCTACATCAGATAAGCTGGAGCTGGACAATATTCCTTTTATAAGCAACAATCCCAAACCCAGGAAAGCTGAGGCGCTGGAATATTATCGCAGAATTGCCACTACCAATGACCTGGAGATCCATCTTTTTGAAAAGGTAATTTCGGTTGATACTTTAAACACTCGAGCACATACTGTTACAACCTCCAAAGGTATTTACAAGACCAGAAATGTTGTTATCGCAACCGGCTTTTATGATATCCCCAATTATTTAAACATCCCCGGGGAAAAGCTGCCAAAGGTGGCTCATTATTATAATGATCCGCATTATTATGCAAAGCAGAAAGTGGTGGTTGTGGGCGCCAGCAACTCGGCAGTAGATGCTGCCCTGGAGATCTACCGCAAAGGTGGGGAGGTTACAATGATAGTAAGATCTGCTGAAATTGGCGATCGCGTGAAGTACTGGGTACGGCCCGATATTATTAACCGAATAGAGGAAGGAAGCATCAAGGCATATTTTAATGCAGGTCTAAAGGAAATAACGGAAAAGGAAATAATTTTAGATACTCCGGAAGGAACCCAATCCCTTGAAAATGATTTTGTTTTGCTTTTAACGGGTTACAGGCCAAATTTTGAATTCCTGAAATCGATAGGAATAGAACTTTCCCGGGACGATCTTTTAAAACCCCAATACAATCCTGAAACTATGGAGACCAATGTCCCCGGGATCTACCTCGCCGGGGTCATTTGTGGCGGAATGGAAACCCACAAGTGGTTCATAGAAAATTCAAGGGTACATGCTAAGACCATTATAAGCGATATCCTTTCCAAATAGTTGTGAGACAAAAAATAAAAAATGGACCTTAAACCGAGGTTCAAGATCCATTTTCGGGGGGCAGAATTAATGGGGCCTTTTATATAAGAACAACATCGGCTTCCCGATTCATTTTGCTTCTGTTCAATAGCTTTCCGTAAAAAGTAAGGTCGTTTAACCCATCCTTAAAGGAGCGGTCTAACCATTTTTTATTGGAATTCAATTTGTATTTATAAACATTGATCTGCGGATAAAAATCGTCATTCCCGCTATTTTCTTCAATTCCAATTTCAATAGTTTGGGTAGATTTATTATAGCAAACAAACTTTGCGAGGAAATTATGTTTTATAAGGTCAATAAAATCCGGAGAAAGTTCCTCACATCTTTTACAATCTTCTAAATACACGTCAACAAGTTTTTTCATGGACGCCTTAATTTCGGCTTGTTTATAGTAGGTTGTCATAATAAGGATTAGAGATTAAGGATTAGAGGTTAAAGATTAATACGGTGTAAATTTAATGGAACAATTAAAAGTTCAATTTTTTTTAATTCCAGTTTAACGTTAATTGCTAATAAAAACAAAATTTCGCAGTGAAAACGGCAATTCGCTGAAATACAAATAAATATTTCTATGATTAGCCCTATATAAATGACAAAAGCCCCGAAAGATCGGGGCTTCTGCTTTATAAATTAGATTGGTTGTGTGATTATTCAATAATAATCTGTCGGTCATAAGAATTCCCGCGATCTGTACTTAATTTCAGGATATACACCCCGCTCATTAAGTTGTTGCGTTGGAATTCCACTTCATACTGCTGGCTCGCTTTTACATTACCTGAAAACAATCTGCCAACTTCGCGGCCGTTAAAGTCATAGACTCTAAGAACTACGGCTGCATCTTCAGTTAGGCTAAATCTCACTCTGGCATCGGTTCTTACCGGGTTTGGCGCAACCGCCAGACTTTCCAGGATCTCAACCAATAAAGGTTCTGCGCTTACAGCTAAAGTTGGTTTTTCATTAGTTTCAGAAGTTTTGTTGTTGGGTTTAGGTTTGTGGATCACGATGGAACCGCCGCCAAGGATGGTAGCGTCATTAGAATTCTCATCCAACATCCATTGGTTATCGTATATCACAGTGTTATTATTATCACCCCAAATTTTGATACGGAACTTATCTACTCCACCACCTCCGGAAACATCTCCGTCAATTGCAACCAGCAGGAATTTATGATTCCCTTTTCCGTTTACGGTTCCAACACCACGGTAGGTGGCTTTAGCACCAGAAATTACAAGAGACATATTATCGTGAGATAAACTCTTAAGATGTAGATCACCAGCCTGGAATTGGAAGTTTGTGTTTCCATCAACCTCTGTCATATTGTTCTTTCCGGTTTTGTATTTAGCATTAAATCCAAAGTTTGCTTTTCCCTGGGCAGCATTCTGATCTCCCATATTTCCGGCTTCGGAATAAATCCATCCACCTCCGGTTACAAAGCCACCATTTGGATCGTATACCGGTAGATAAGCTTCAGAGGAAGCACAACCACCTCCGGCAACAGCTGTTACTTTATAAACATCTGAAGGTAAATTTGAAACAGTTACAGTAGCAATACCGTTGGTTCCAGTTGTTGCAGTATAAGATTGAGCAAAAGTTCCTGCATTGGTAGTGTTATATTCGGACAATGTAAATGTTACACTCACTCCTGCTACTGCCGGGGTCACTTGAGCTGTCAAAGTAGCTGTAGTTCCCACTTGTACAGGATTACTACTTGCGCTGGCATCGATTGTTACACCGGTGACACTTAAGGTTCCATTCACATAAGTGAAGCTATAGTTATTATCTACCCCTCCTGATGCTATGATAACATAACTTGATCCAGTGCTAGTAACTACAGCCGTTGTGGAAGCAACTGGCTTGGTATCAAGTACATTTTCGTTGTCCCCATTTACAAAACCATTGTAAGAAACGCCTAAAGCTGGGTTTACCTGACCACAGAATTTTGAATTGTCTAGGGCGGTGACGGTTAGGAGAGCTTTGGTAACTGTAAAGTCTCCGGCAACCAGGTTAAAGGTGTAGTTGTTGTCAACTCCTTCTTCTAAAGTAATCGCATCTTCATAAGTGCCAACTGCAGTAGAACCATCAACAGTAGTGCTGATAGATGGCGCAGTGTCAATTGTTTCTTCTCCGTTCACCCATCCACTGTACTGGAAGGTCAATGTTGGATTGGCAGCACCGTAAACCTTGGTCTGGTTATCTGCTATGGCAGTAAGAACCGCTTTGGTAACTGTAAAGTCTCCGGTAACCAGATTGAAAGTGTAGTTGTTGTCCAATCCACCACTTAAAGTGATCGCATCTTCATAAGTGCCAACTACAGTAGAACCATCAACAGTAGTGCTGATAG
>JBDXGW010000010.1:0-717094 GCA_039989915.1 Gillisia sp. | reverse complement strand
ACAGTTATTTTCAGCAAAACAATTTTCATTACGTCAACACTCCAATTATAACGGGAAGTGATGCTGAAGGGGCAGGAGAAATGTTCAGGGTAACCTCCCTGGATCTTAAAAATACTCCAAAAAATGAATCGGGAGAAATAGACTTTAAAAAGGATTTCTTCGGAAAAGAAACCAATCTTACCGTTTCCGGCCAGCTGGAAGCCGAAACCTATGCTATGGGACTAGGCCAGGTATATACCTTTGGCCCTACTTTTAGAGCTGAAAATTCCAATACTTCAAGGCACCTTGCCGAGTTTTGGATGATTGAGCCCGAAGTTGCCTTTAATGACCTGGACGGGAATATGGATCTTGCTGAAGATTTTATAAAATACGTGGTAAAATACGCGCTTGATAATTGCAAGGACGATCTTGATTTCCTTGCTGAAAGGTTTGAGAATGAAGACAAGACCAAACCCGAAATTGAACGCAGCGAGATGGGTTTACTTGAGAAACTTCAGTTTGTTACCCAGAATAATTTCAAACGGGTAAGTTATACTGAAGCTATTGAGATCCTGAAGAATTCAAAGCCCAATAAAAAGAAGAAATTCCAGTATCCTATAGAAGCCTGGGGCGCAGATCTTCAAAGTGAGCACGAACGCTTCCTGGTTGAAAAGCACTTTAAATGTCCTGTGATCCTTTTTGATTATCCTGCAAATATCAAGGCCTTTTATATGAGACTTAACGAGGATGGAAAGACTGTAAGGGCAATGGATATTCTTTTCCCCGGGATTGGAGAAATAGTGGGAGGGTCTCAAAGGGAGGAACGCCTGGATGTTTTACAAAAGAAAATGAAAGCTCTGGATATTGATGAAGAGGAACTATGGTGGTACCTTGACACCCGTAGATTTGGAACCTGTGTGCACAGCGGATTCGGCCTCGGCTTTGAACGCCTGGTACAGTTTGTAACAGGAATGACCAATATAAGGGATGTAATTCCTTTCCCGAGAACTCCGCAGAACGCCGAATTTTAAAATTTGAAAATACTTGAATCGCATATTGTTCCTGCAATTAAGGAGAAGATCCGGTTGCAGGAATATGCGGTCTCAATTTTCTCTTCTATAACTACAAAGAGCGCCCTTAAAAAAGCTATTAAAAGAGAAGAAATTCTTCTTAATGGTGCTCCCGCAAATACATCAGACTGGATAGAGGAACATCAAAAGATCGAATTGCTGCAACCCGATATTCCCACCAAAAAGATATTCAGCTTAAAACTCAATATCTTATTTGAAGATGAGTTTCTTGCAGTAATAGATAAACCTGCAGGAATTCCCACCAGTGGAAATTATTTCAGGACCATAGAAAATGCCCTGCCATTTAACCTGGCAACTACCCTTGAGGCAGATGCCCTTCCCTACCCTATGCCGGTTCACAGATTGGACAATCCCACGGCAGGATTACTATTAGTTGCAAAAACCAGGAATGCTCAAACCTTTTTAAACCGGGCTTTTCAAAACAAGGAAATACAAAAAACTTATACTGCCATTGTTGGGGGGCTGCACCCTGAAGATGCGGTGTATGAAAATGAGATTGAAAATAAGGAAGCCCTCAGTGAGGTGGTACTCCTTAAGAATATAAATAAGGCGGGCAGGGAATTTTCCCATGTGGAGATTACGCCACAAACCGGCCGGACGCATCAGATACGCATTCATCTATCCCGGAATGGCTTTCCAATTGTGGGCGATAAAGAATACGGTGGGAGCAGCGATTTTCAGGAAGGTTTATATCTCTTTTCAAGCGGTGTGAAATTCAAACATCCTGTATCGCTAAAATTGATGGAAATCCAACTTCCTCTTCCGAAGAAATTCCGGTATTTTTAAGCAATTAATTAACCGGGCAGCAGCCTTAACAAAAATTTACCACAACCATTTTTAATGCCAAAGCTGCATTAGCATTGTTTTTGCTTATTTTTGTATTTGAGTGATTAACCCAAATACTTATGCTAAAACAGCAATTAAATTTTAAATTATCGCAAAAGCTATCCCCTCAACAAATCCAGTTGATGAAGCTCATTCAATTGCCTACCCAGGCATTTGAACAGCGTATCAAACAGGAACTTGAAGAGAATCCTGCCCTTGAAGATGGCAAGGAAAGCCTGGATGATGAATTTGATGAGGAATTTGGCAGCAATGAATATGATGATGAAGAGTATGATAGGGATGAGAAGGAATCTGATATAAATGTTGATGATTACTTAAGCGATGATGAGATCCCAAGTTACCGCCTGCAAGCCAATAATTACAGTGCAGATGATGAGGACAGGGAAGTTCCTTTTGCCTCGGGCACCTCGTTTTCCCAATATTTAAAGTCCCAGCTAAGCACTTTCCGCTTAACTGAAACAGAAAAAGAAATTGCCGATTTCCTTATTGGCAGTGTGGATGAAAGCGGTTATATACGCAGGAGCATTCAGGATATAGTTGACGACCTGGCATTTACTCAAAATGTATATACAGATGAAGCAACGGTAGAAAAGGTACTTAAACATATACAGGAACTTGATCCCGCAGGAGTGGGGTCACGATCCCTTCAGGAATGCCTGTTAATACAATTGCACCGTAAGGAGCCCAGAAAGGATGTTTCCCTTGCAATTGATCTTCTGGAAAAATCCTTTGATCATTTCAGCAAAAAACATTACTCTAAACTACTGGCTAAACACGATATAAGCGAGGATGAGCTAAGGGACGCCATTGATATCATTGAGCATTTAAACCCAAAACCCGGCGGGACCTTTTCAGGCAATACCCGCATGGTAGAACATGTGATCCCGGACTTTACCATCAAAATAGTTGACGGCGAACTGGAATTAAGTTTAAATGGCCGCAATGCACCCGAAATGCACATCTCCAATGACTACAGCAATATGCTTAAAGGTTATAAGGAAGCCAGGGAAAAGACCAAGGCCCAAAAGGATGCGGTTATGTTCATCAAGCAGAAGCTGGACTCTGCCAAGTGGTTTATAGAGGCTATTAAGCAGCGCCAGCAGACTTTAATGGTGACGATGAGTTCTATTATGAATTATCAAAAAGAATTCTTCCTAACGGGTGATGAGCGCAATTTAAGGCCTATGATCTTAAAAGACATTGCAGATGAAATAGGAATGGATGTTTCAACCGTTTCCCGGGTGGCCAACAGTAAATATGTTGATACCCCTTATGGCACCAAACTTATTAAGGAATTCTTTTCTGAATCAATGAAAAATGATCAGGGGGAAGATGTTTCTACCCGTGAGATCAAAAAGATCCTGGAAATGTCTATTGAGGAGGAAAACAAGAGAAAACCACTTACCGATGAAAAATTGGCCAAATTGCTGTTAGAAAAAGGATATCCTATTGCAAGAAGGACTGTTGCAAAATACCGGGAACAACTGGATATTCCGGTTGCGAGAATGCGAAAAGAAATTTAGATGCGGGCCATCATAAAGAGTGCCTCTTATATTTTTCATCCGGTTTGGATGCCTTTTATTGGAAGCCTTTTATATTTTTTGATCACCCCAAGGTTTTTTCCTTTTCCGCTTATAAAGGCCAAATTGCTGGCTATTGCAATTACAACTCTTTTTATTCCTATAGTTTTTTATTTCCTTTTAAAGAATCTTGGGAAAGCAGAGAATATGTTTCTCTCTAATGTTAAGGAAAGGAGATGGCCATTATTTTTCTTCTGTTTACTCATCTCCCTGAATCTTTACCAAATTTTAGATGCCTATAATTACCCGGCCTTGTATTATTATTTTGTGGGGATTCTATTTTCAGCCTTAACAGCTCTGATACTCGCTTTTCTAAACTTAAAAATAAGCCTGCATATGACAGGCCTTAGCGGGGTTTTAATGTTTGTGATCGTGCTGAGTATCTTTTACCGCGTGAATCTTATCTACACCATCTCTTTTCTTATCGCAGCACTGGGTTTAACCGCGACTTCGCGCTTACAATTAAAGGCACACACCTGGACCGAACTTGGCCTGGGACTATTAATTGGACTTCTACCTCAAATAATTGTATTGAACTTCTGGTTATAAAAGGTAGAACATTAACCCAACCTTGAAAGTATGAACTCCAAACTCGGTATTATTTAGCTGTGCATCCTTAAAAAAAGGATTGAGATTATAGTATACATGGAAATTAAAGGTATTATATCCAAAGGTAAAAGTGGTTCCCAACCGGAACCTTTCCAGCTCGGGAACATCGGTTTGAACAACCTGGTTTCCCTCCTGCTGGAAGTTAGATTTAAAATGATAAATATATCCAAGTTTTAAACCGGTGTAGATCCTCCAAAACCTGTAGGACTCCGGCTTAGAGGTACGCCAGCGAAATTCCAGTGGAAGCTCTACGAGCTGGGTAGAGAAGCGGTTTGTATCATACTCGATCTCCAGGGCATTGAGATCCCTGAAAATAGTCTGGCCATTAAGATCTTCCCCAATAAACAATTCCTGCCCATAGGTATTTATAGACCAGCCTGCCCCTACTCCAATAGCAATATTCCTTCTTTTGTTAAGCGGAAAATCCCTTATAAACCCAAGATGCAAACCTCCGGAAAATCCCTTTTGTGTTACCTCCTCCGGCAGGTCGTGAAGTAAATGAAAGGTAAGGCCAATATAAAACTGGTCTTCCCTGTACAAACTATCTATTACAGAAGCGGCACCGGGTGCATTCTGTTGGGCTGCTACAGGGAGGGAAAGAATAAAACCAACAATCAATAGACACAGTTTTTTCATAGGAACAGGATAGCTTGTTAACCGAATATAAGGTAAAAAAAAAACATCCCAGAACCAGAATTTTCCGGTGGGATGTTTTTAAACAGTAATAAAATTAACTTTAATTCTTACTTACTTCCCCTGTTCGGGTTGTGTAATTGATCTTAAGAGCATCTGCTTTTCTTAATTCTTGTTTAATATCTGATACAAGCCCCATATTGGTTTCAACATCAACTTTTAAAGCTGTTGTTAAATATGGTATTAACTCTTCGCGTTTTGCTTCTCTTTCAGAATAAATAAATTGTTGTACTTCGCTTACGGTGGCAAATTTATCGTTTAACTGAATTCGGGCTTCCGTACCAAAGGTTTGCTGATAACGTGGAAGAGGTTTTCCTGCATAGATGTACATTACAAGATCCTTCTTATCCAGTTTTTCTACCTGATCTGCAAACGGCAAAGTGTTTTGAATCAGCGGGGTATTTTGCCGCATTACCGTGGCCACCATAAAGAAGAAAAGCAACATAAAAACGATATCCGGCAAAGAAGCTGTGTTCACAGCTGGCAACTCACCGCTTTTTTTCTTTTTAAACTTAGACATAATTTTTAATGTTTTTAATTCTTTGGTTCAGCTTCAGATAATTTCTGAGGATACATTGTCTTGATTTGCTCAATACGTTCCTTTAACTGTTCTTTATTCCCTCTCCAGTTCACATCATTGAAGTTTGCTTCCATTTGAGTAAAGTCCATGTTAAACAAGCGGTTTGCTTCCCGGTTTCTCAACTGGTTATAAGCAGCAACCAACTCATTTTGAACAGAGATATAAGTCCCATATTCCGTCTTACGGTCATTTACAAGTGAAATGATCGCTTTATCCGGATTGTCAGAGGATTGAGGATCACGTGGGCCCTGGCAATAGTCACAGGCCTCTTCTCCTACTCCACCACCATTATCAAGAAACTCAACAGCAGCCTGACGTAAATCCTTAAGTTCCATCAATTGATCCTCAACAAGTAATTGGTTATCCCTGCTCACGATCACTGTGAAAATGTTCTTCTGCCTGATAATAGGCGGAACTACATCTTCATCCTGCATGGGGGGTAACTTACGGCTAATCCCCCTGTCAGTCTCCATTGTTGTTGTTACCAGAAAGAAAATTAAAAGCAGGAAGGCGATATCGGCCATCGAGCCCGCATTTATTTCTGGTGATGATCTTCTAGCCATAATTTATTTTATTAATTTTCTGATTCCTGATAGAACCATAGCTCCTACTGCAATTGCAGCAAGGATATAGAATGTTACCAGGCCGGCACCAACCCAATGAGATGCACTGGCAGATAAGGTTCCACCATCCTTTAATTCCATTTGAGTTCCGTCTGTAACCAAATACGCGATAACAACTACAAGTACAAACGCACCTACTGCAATTAACGTATTTTTTATATTTCCTCTAAACAATCCTTTGATAACAAAGAACAGAACAAGAGCAATAATTACAAGAAGAACCAAATATGATAACCAAAGCATTGGCGTAACCACACTAGCTTGCGTGGAAGCCGAAGCAGCTATAGCATCGTCTCCGGTCATAATTATTCTACCCAAAAGGATAAGGCCTATGACACCAATAACGAGTGCTAAATATTTTAAGATTTTATGAATTGTCATAGTTTATAGCTCTTAGATTCTTTTTCTGTTTTTGTAGTCTACAAGCATATCAATCAAGATGATTGAAGCATCTTCCATATCATTTACAATACTATCGATCTTAGCGATGATATAATTATAAAAGATTTGAAGAATAATAGCAACAATAAGACCAAATACAGTTGTAAGAAGTGCTACTTTAATACCACCTGCAACAAGTGAAGGCTGCATATCTCCGGCTGCTTCAATTCTGTCAAAGGCCTGGATCATACCAATTACCGTACCCATGAACCCAAGCATAGGAGCAAGAGCAATAAATAAAGATACCCAGGAAACGTTCTTTTCCAGTTGACCCATTTGCACACCACCGTAAGCAACAACAGCTTTCTCTGCTGCCTCAATGCTCTCGTCGGCACGGTCAAGTCCCTGATAATATATAGATGCAACAGGTCCTCTTGTGTTTCTGCAAACTTCTTTTGCAGCTTCAATACCACCACTGTTTAATGCATCTTCTACATCCTGAGCTAATTTCTTAGTATTTGTAGTAGACAAGTTTAAAAAGATAATTCTCTCAATGGCAATTGCCAAACCAAGAATTAAACATAAAAGAACAATCCCCATAAATCCAGGACCACCTTCTATAAAACGTTTTTTAAGTTCCTGGTGGAAACCTAAGGATTCTTCCTCTTCCATGTCGAGGGCAGCTTCTTCATCCTGAATAAAATTCACGATATTATCTGGCTGTGCATTCACGTAATTTGTCGCATTTACTTCTGCGGCTCCAAATAACATAATCGAAGCGATTACCAAAGTTGAAAATAATCTTTTCATTACTGTTTGTCTTAATTTAATTAGTTAAAGGGTTAAAGATATAAAAATAATTTTTTAATAAAAACACTTTGCAGAGAGGAAGGGATTCGAACCCTCGATACCCTTGTGGGGTATACACACTTTCCAGGCGTGCGCCTTCGACCACTCGGCCACCTCTCTATTAAGTTGTTCTAAATTGGTGCGCCAAATAACAAAAAAAAAACTTCACCATCAAATAACATGAGTTAATTTTATAACATTTCCCCCCGCAGGGAGGTCTCGTATATGGTTTTGAACACTTTAGGTGATAAATCCTTACCCAAAAGGTACATCAATTTGGCCACAGCAGCCTCTGTAGTTATATCTTTTCCTGATATTATCCCTATTTTTTTTAGCTGTGTGCTGGTCTCATACTGTCCCATGGCGACACTTCCGGCAATACACTGCGTAACATTCACAATTACAAGACCTTTATCTATGTATTTTTTCAGCAAATTGATAAACCATTTATTGGTGGGAGCATTACCGCTTCCGTAAGTTTCCAGGACCACTCCTTTTAAACCTTTTCTCGATAATATATGATCTACCGTTTGTTCATTTATCCCCGGAAACATTTTTAATATAAGCACATCATCATTAAAGTTGATGTGTAATTTTGTCTTTTTACGCCTGTTGGTTTTCCAGAGTACATTATGATTTACAGATAAATATACGCCAGATTCAGCCAGGGGAGGATAGTTCATTGAAGAAAAAGCCTGGAAATGTTCAGCATTGATCTTGGTGGTACGATTTCCCCTGTAAAGTTTGTATTCAAAATACAGGCCCACCTCGGAAATTACCGGCCTACCTTGCTTTTGAAGCCCTGCCACCTGGATACTTGTAATCAGGTTTTCCTTGGCGTCTGTTCTAAGATCACCAATGGGTAATTGTGAGCCGGTGAAAATAATAGGCTTGGTAAGGTTCTCAAACATAAAACTAAGGGCAGCGGCTGAGTAAGACATGGTATCACTCCCATGAAGTACTACAAAACCATCGTAATTCTCAAAACGTTCTTCTATAATAGTAGCAATCTGGATCCAGTGCGAAGGATTCATATTGGAAGAATCTACCGGCTCTTTGAAACTTATTGTATCAATGTGGTGCTCCAGAAGCTTTAATTCGGGAATATTATGCAGCAGCTCACTAAAATTGAAAGCCTTCAATGCTCCGGTCTCAAAATCCTTGATCATACCAATGGTTCCACCGGTATAAATAAGTAAGATATTAGATTTTGTTTTCATTAAGGACCTCCAGGTTTATTACCGGATTTGCATACATTAAAAGGTAACTGTTTACTTCCAGCGCATTTTTCACATCAATCCTGCGCGAAAGCCTTCGCTCAAATTGCCTTTTTTCCTTTATGCTATAATGGGAAGAATAAACATCATTATTATTAAGCAAGTCCAGGGCAATGTAATTGGCCGGCCACAACTTATAATTCTGGTGAATATTTTCATCTATATTTAATGCAATGGCCTTTAAAAGGTCATTGGTGGAAGTTTGTTCTTTCTCTATTTCATCAAACCACTCCCTGTTTAAAACCTCCCCGGCCTTGATATGGATCCTTCCTTTATTACCTAAAGCCCCTTTCATGATAGAATTGAAATCCTCATTGGCCGACTTTATATAGGTGGTTTCCATTCTTTTTGCCATAATTTCAGGCATTTTAAGAACATCTGTAGGGTCAAATTCATAGGAAATAGCCACTGGAACGATTTTGATCCGGGCAAAGTATTCAGCAATGCTCAGGTCGCCCTTAGCCATGGCGAGCATTTTTAATACTCCCTGCTGGGTGGTATCATTCCCATCTTTGGTGCGGCCTTCCCTCTGGGCCATCCAAACAGAGCGGTTTTCTTCCAGCAGCAAATGACGAATATATTCTGAAAGATTCTGAGAACTCTTTAGCATTTCACGTGGCCCCAAACCACGTTGTACCAGGAAATTCCTGTTAATCCTGGATAATAATAAGAGAAAGGGTTTTTTAACAAGGTTATCTCCAATTGCAGAAGCAGTCATGATCAATCCCTGTTCATACAACACGCAGTTCAGCAAACTGGTATCCAGAATAATATCCCGGTGATTGGAAATGAACATATAGGATTCATCGCTTTTAAGCTTATCAAACCCACTATAGGTAAGACCTTCTGAACTCTTTTCCAGCACCCGCTGAACGCTGCTGTAAATTATTTTGGTTTGAAAATCCCTAATGGAATTGCACGATAATGCAATTTCCTCGATTTCTTTATAGGGTTTATCCGGAAAGGTGAATTGAAGTAATGCTTTCACCATGGGATGGTTCACATATTGCTTCAGCGCAGGACGCACTTCACTGTCGTGATAAAATCTTATTTCTTCAAAGTTTGACACAGGCATTTTAGTTGGCTTAGCAAAAGAACAAAATTTAATTTTAAATATATGGTTTACACTTTAAATATGTCCCGGGAGTTTTGTGTAGTTATCAAGGCTACTTCATTAAGATCAATCGCATATATCTCTGCAACCTTTTTGGCAATTATCCCGACATAGGAACTTTCATTGCGCTTTCCCCGGTATGGCACCGGTGCCAGGTAGGGAGAATCTGTTTCCAGCACTATTTGTTCAATAGGTATTTCCCCCAGGAATTTATCAATACCGCCATTTTTAAAGGTTACCACCCCACCAATTCCCAGCTTCATATTATAAGAAAGAGCCTTTTCTGCCTGTTCTTTGTTTCCGGTAAAACAATGAAAAATGCCAAAAAGGTCATTGCCCTTTTCGGTTTCCAGTACCTCAAAGATCTCATCAAAGGCATCCCGGCAGTGTATCACAACCGGTAGCTTGTATTTTTTAGCAAGTTGTATTTGACGTTTAAAAGATTCCTGCTGCTGCTTTAGGAATGACTTATCCCAGAAAAGATCAATCCCCGTTTCTCCCACGGCATAGAATTTCCTTTTCGCAAATTGGTCTTCTAAATGAGCGAGTTCTTCCTCAAAGTTTTCTTTAACCGAAGTGGGATGCAATCCCATCATTAAAAAAATATTATCGGGAAATTCCTTTTCCAGGTCGTACATACTTTGGGTATGTGAAGAATCTATTGCCGGAATAAAAAATCTTGACACATTTAGGTCAATCGCCTTTTGGATCATTTCTTTGCGATCCTTATCAAATTCCTTACTATATAAATGAGTATGCGTATCTGTTAACATCATAAATGCAAAATTAATTTATTTTGAAGACCTATCTTTGTCAAAAAAGAAAAAGAATGGCGTCTTTAAGAAAACTGATGGAAGGGAAAGGCTATCATCGCATAAAACTAAAATTTACTGAAACCAATCACTTTGAGCTTGTTGCCAGGATCAACAAAATTGAAGGCAACTTCATTCTGGACACAGGGGCTTCAAGTTCCTGCGTAGGCTTTGAAGCCGTTGAACATTTTAATTTACTGGCCGAAGAAAGTGAAGTTAGAGCTGCGGGAGCAGGCGCCACCAATATGCTTACCAGAATAGCCCAGCAGAACACTATTGAAATAAAGGGGTGGAAAAAGAAAAAAATCGCCCTGGTACTATTTGATCTTACTCACGTTAACGAAGCACTCGTGAATCATAAAGCAGAAAAAGTTCACGGGATCATTGGGGCCGATATTCTTAAGGGCGGTAAAGCGGTGATCGATTATAAAAACAAAGCCCTCTATTTAAAGTAAAACCGAAATATGGGGAAAAACCCCCATGTCTTGGCCTTCGATTATTTTCTACATTTGATAATATCAAAGTTGAAATATGAATTTCGAAGTAAAAAAGAGGGAACTATTTGATGCTGGAATGGCACTTTTGGCTGTTGCAGTTATTCTTATCCTTCTTCTTAATCTTTTTATTTTATTTGAATTATTTTGAATATTTGGGAGCCAACCAATCTAAAAAGGCAGCAATGAAAATTGCTGCCTTTTTAGATTAAATTTGGTTGAAGTCTTACAACTCCAAAGCTCTTTTTACATCGTTACCCATTAACAGTTCCTCAGGATTTTCAAGTGCTTCTTTTACAGCAACCAAAAATCCTACAGATTCCCTTCCATCTATGATCCTGTGATCATAAGACAAAGCAACGTACATAATAGGACGTATTTCTACATGACCATTTACCGCTACCGGCCTGTCCACAATATTGTGCATTCCTAAAATGGCACTTTGTGGAGGATTAATAATAGGTGTAGATAACATAGAGCCAAATACCCCACCATTGGTAATGGTAAATGTTCCTCCTGTCATTTCATCTACAGTGATCTGGCCATCACGCGCTCTAAGTGCAAGGCGTTTTACCTCATCCTCTACCCCGCGGAAACCAAGGTTCTCTGCATTTCTTATTACTGGCACCATAAGCCCTTTTGGGCCCGATACCGCTATACTAATATCTTTAAAATCGTGTTTGATCTGGAAATCCCCATCAATCATAGAGTTCACATCCGGGTATAAATCTAAAGCCCTTACAATGGCAAGAGTAAAAAAGGACATAAAACCTAATCCTACGCCATGACGGTCTTTAAATTCATCCTTATATTGTTTTCTTAAAGAGAAAATGGCACTCATATCAACTTCATTAAAAGTTGTAAGCATGGCAGTTTCATTTTTAACACTTACCAAACGCTCTGCAACTTTACGACGAAGCATAGACATTTTCTTGCGCTCCTCACCTCGTTTCCCGCGACCCGGAGTTCCCATTGAAGCCTTAGCAGTAATGGCATCTTCCTTGGTGATCCTGCCATCGCGGCCAGATCCGGTTACAGATTTGGCATCTACACCCTTTTCATCAAGAATCTTTCGTGCAGCAGGAGAAGGAGTTCCCGTTGCATAAGATTTCTTTTTATCTTCAGTTTTCTCTCCGGAAGTTTCTTTTTCTTCGGCAGGTGCTTTTTCACTATCCTTTTTTGGAACCTCTTTAGCGTTTTCTTTTGAAAGATCTTTTTCTGAGGCATCTGCAGAACCTTCGTCCCCGCTTGGCTTTTCAGATTTTTCTTCTTTTTCAGCTTTATCTCCTCCGCCTGGTTTTTCAGCATCGGTATCAATAAGGCACACAACCGCACCAACAGCTACCGCATCGCCTTCTTTGGCCATTAAAGTTATAATTCCACTTGCTTCTGCAGGTAGCTCTAAAGTTGCTTTATCACTGTCAACTTCAGCAATTGCCTGGTCTTTTTCAACATAATCTCCATCCTCAACCAGCCATTGTGCTATTTCAACTTCGGTAATTGATTCTCCGGGAGAAGGAACTTTCATTTCTAATGCCATGATCTTTATTTTATTTTTGAGTTTCCGTTAGGAAGAAACCCGTTACTGTTTGTAAATCTATTTATTTAGTTTTGATTAAACCATGGTTTTATCAAAAACACTTTCTATTACCTTTTCGTGACGTTTCTTATATCTTACCGAGCTTCCTGCTGCAGGTGAACCGTAGAATCTTCGGCTGCAAACCCTAAAGTTCTTGGCTTCCTCAAAATGCAGTAACATAAAGCTATATGCCCCCATATTGCGAGGTTCTTCCTGGGCCCATACCACATCATCTGCGTTTTTATATTTTTCCATGGCCCCTCTCATTTGATCTGCTGGTAAGGGGAACAACTGTTCTACCCGCACAAAGGCAACATCATCACGCCCGTTCTTCTCCCGCTCTTCAATAAGATCGTAATAAAACTTCCCTGTACAGAAAACAAGGGATTTGATCTTATTAACATCGGCTGCCGGATCATCAATAACGGGTTGGAAACTTCCCTGGGCAAATTCTTCCCTGGTTGAAATAACCTTTGGATGCCTTAGCAAACTTTTTGGGGTAAATATAATAAGAGGTTTCCTGTAATCTACTTTCATTTGCTTCCGCAACAAATGGAACATATTGGCAGGGGTTGTTACATCGGCCACAAACATATTATCTGTTGCACAAAGCTGAAGGAAACGCTCCATCCTACCTGAGGAATGCTCTGCTCCCTGCCCTTCATACCCATGGGGAAGGAACATTACCAGCCCGTTTTGCAATTTCCACTTATCTTCAGCGGCTGAAATGTACTGGTCTATCATGATCTGGGCACCATTGACAAAATCTCCAAACTGGGCTTCCCAGATGGTCAATGTCTTTGGGCTTGCCATTGCATAACCATAATCAAATCCTACTACCGCATATTCAGAAAGCAACGAGTTAAAAACACTAAACTCTCCTTTTTTATCTGGTATGCTGTTGTGCATATTGATCTCTTCCTCACTGTCTTCCACCTTTACTATGGCATGACGGTGGGAAAAGGTTCCCCTTTCAGTATCCTGACCACTCATACGTACGCTGTAACCCTCAGTCATAAGCGATCCATAGGCCAAAAGTTCAGCCATTGCCCAATCCAACTGGTTGGTCTCAAAATACATTGTATTTCGGGCCTCAATAAGCTTGGCTATTTTCTTAAGGAATTTCTTATCTTCAGGAAGACTTGTAATTGCTTTGGCTACCTCATCCAGTTTTTTAAGATCGAAGGTTGTATCTACCCCCTGCATCATTACGTCCTCATCTACATCTTTAAAACCTTCCCATTCATCCTTCATAAAAGGAGTGATCTTGGTTTTTTCTTCTTTGCGGGAATCTTCAAGCTCTTCATCAAGTTTAGCTTTGTAAGCCTCCTCTAGCTTGGCTACATAATCTTTATCTATAACCCCGCTTTTAATTAATTGCTCGGCATAAATATCACGGGAATTCAAATGTTTCCCAATGGCTTTATAAAGTTTTGGCTGTGTAAAACGGGGCTCATCTCCTTCGTTATGTCCATATTTTCTATACCCTAAAAGGTCTATGAATACATCTCTTTTAAATTCCATTCTATACTCAAGCGCAAACAACACAGCATGCACCACAGCTTCTGCGTCATCTGCATTTACATGCAACACAGGAGACAATGTTACTTTTGCAACATCTGTACAGTAAGTAGAAGAACGCCCATCCAGGTAGTTTGTGGTAAAACCAATTTGGTTATTTACTACAATATGAATAGTACCGCCGGTTTTATAACCATCAAGCTGGGCCATTTGAACAACTTCATATACCACACCCTGGCCTGCTATTGCGGCATCCCCATGCACAATGATAGGAAGAACCTTGGACGCATCTCCTTTAAATTTCCTGTCCTGTTTTGCGCGCGCAATTCCCTGCACTACAGGACCCACTGTTTCCAGGTGAGATGGGTTGGGAGCTATATTTATGTTTATACCCTTTCCGTTACGCGTGGTACGGCAGCTGGTCCAGCCCAGGTGATATTTTACGTCTCCGTCAAAAATATCCTGTTCATAATCTTTCCCGTCAAATTCACTGAATATATCCTTGGCGCTTTTACCAAAAATATTAATAAGCGTATTAAGCCTCCCCCTGTGTGCCATCCCCATCACGAAATCTTCTACCCCCAGGTCTGCCGCTCTTTCAATAATTGCATCAAGGGCAGGGATCAAACTCTCATTTCCTTCAACAGAAAATCTTTTTTGCCCCACATATTTGGTATGTAAAAAGGTTTCAAATGAATAAGCATCATTCAATCTCGAAAGAATTAACTTCTTTTCTTCAGCACTGAAATTGGGACTATTTTCATTAATGTGTAATTTTTTCTGGATCCAGTCAATCTCTTCTGGCTTTCTAATGTACATATATTCAATCCCTATTGACTGGCAATAGATCTTTGATAAATGTGCAATAATTTCTCTTAGAGTAGCGGGACCTATCCCAACCAGATCACCTGCTTTAAAAACAACATCAAGATCACTTTGTTGCAAGCCAAAATTTTCAATATCAAGCGTTGGAGAATATTTCCTCCTCTCTCTAACAGGATTGGTACGGGTAAATAAATGCCCACGGGTGCGATAACCCTCTATTAATTTTATAACAAGAAATTCTTTTTCAAGATTTTGTAATTGCGGCTCGCAATATTCATCAGAGATATCTTCCTGAGATATTCCTGAGGAAGTTTCCGATTGACCATTTTGACCAAAATCAAAACCCTGGAAGAATGCTCTCCAACTTGGTTCAACACTATCGGGATTTTCAAGATATTGATCGTAAAGATCTGCAAAGAAATTTGTATGTGCGGCGTTTAAAAATGAGTATCTGTCCATAATTGGAAACTATTGTTTCTTTTATTGTAAAACATCGCAAAAATACAATTTTTAGCCATTATAGCTCATAGAAATTATTATATTTATCAATTCCATTATTTGAACTTTAACATAAATAAGGGCATGATATACAGCAAATTTTTCCTATTACTATTAATTTTTGGTTGCATCCCATTTACCAAAGTTCAGGCGCAGCAAACCCCAAATTCCGAAATTAAACAACCTCATCCCTTCTGGCAAAATGTGAGGTTCGGCGGAAGTTTAGGCCTTGGATTTGGTAATGGATATTTTAATGGCTCCCTGGCGCCTTCAGCCATATACGATTTTAACAAGGTAGCTTCAGCAGGAATTGGAATTAGCGGGGCTTATGCCAGCCAGAATAGTTTTAAGGCTACAAGTCTGGGTGGGAGCATTATTGGAATGTTACGCCCGATAAAGGAAATTCAGCTTTCTGCCGAATTTGAGCAGCTCAACATTAACAGGCGATTTGAATATGATGGAGCGAACCTGCGCGACACATATTGGGTTCCTGCACTTTTTGTGGGAATTGGGTATAATACCGGGCCGGTGGTTACGGGAATACGGTATGATGTTTTACATGACAGCGAAAAAAGCTTTTACAGCAATGCTTTAATGCCTTTTGTGAGTATTTATTTTTAAACGGCCCTATCCATAAGACCGGCCCCAAACTCCCTTAATAATTCCTTTTTGTCTTCGGGAATTTCCAACGCCTCAAGGGCGGTGAAAGCTCTGTTGGTGAATTTTTTAATTTCCTCACGCGCCCTTAAGGAAGCTCCGCTGTTTTCAAAGATCTGCTTTACCGCTTCTATTTTTCCGCCGGCCTCAACCGGATTAATGGAATACAAATGCTCCAGCTGCCGGGCTTCAGCTTTATCGGCCATTTGAAGCGCTGTCAAATAAAGAAAGGTCTTTTTATTTTCTATAATATCACCCCCCACTTGTTTTCCAAATGTCTCGGGATCGCCAAAGGCATCGAGATAATCGTCCTGTAATTGAAAGGCTATGCCCAGCAAGCGTCCAAATTCATAAATTCCCTGCTTGTTTTCCGGGCTTGCTTCGGCAACTATAGCCCCCATTTCCAAAGCAGCGGCCACTAATACCGCGGTTTTATATTCGATCATTTTTAAATAATCTTCAATTTCAACATCATCGCGTGATTCAAAATCTACATCGTATTGTTGCCCTTCACAAACCTGCAAAGCCGTTTTACTAAACAACTGAAGCAACTCCTTAAACATATCGCCGGAATAAACTTCAAAAAGTTGATAGGAATATATAAGCATTGCATCCCCTGAAAGAATCCCGGTATTAATATCCCACTTTTCGTGAACCGTTTCTTTGCCCCTTCGCAGTGGGGCATCATCCATAATATCATCATGGACCAGGGAGAAATTATGAAAAACCTCAATTGCCAGCGCTGCATTCAAGGCCTTTTTGTAGAAGGCCCCAAAAATCTCTGCGGTCATTAGCACCAAAACCGGTCGCAATCTTTTACCGCCAAGGTGGAGAATGTAATTTACGGGTTCATATAAGTTTAAAGGCTCTTTAACTGCTACAGTGGTTTCCAGATATTCCAGAAAAGATTCGCGGTATTGCTTTATGCTAAGCATGGATAGTAATTTTCAGCTAAAATAGAATTTTAGAATTTATCTCTCTTTCCTTCCTTAAGATTAATATACAAATTAATTGGAAACTTTTTTAGTTTTTAAAGTTTCCTTTCGTACTTTTGCCGCCCAATTAATTTAAATCTTGAAACAACAAATTATTACCACCTCTGCAGAGCTCTTCCTGTCACTGGGATTTAAGAGCGTGACTATGGATGATATTGCCCAGAATATGGGAATATCCAAAAAGACCATCTATGCACATTTTCCTACCAAAACTAAACTGATAGAAGCGGCAACCTTATTTGTCCTTAAAAATATTACAGATGGGATAGAGGAAATAAAAAGTCACAAACATAATCCCATTGAGGAGCTTTTTAAGATCAAACAATTTACCACCTCCTATTTAAAAGATGAAAGATCTTCTCCTCAGTTCCAGTTGGAAAAATATTATCCCAGGATCTATAAAGAAGTACATGAGAGCAACCACCACCTTATTTCCTGTTCCATAGAGGAAAACTTAAAAAGGGGAATAGAGGTTGGTTATTACCGGCCCAATATCCCTATTGCCTTTATTAGTAAAATTTACTTTGTGGGGATATCCGGGTTAAAGGATCAGGAATTATTTCCGCCGGAAAAGGAAGGAATGACCAGTCTATATAATAATTTCCTTGAATACCACTTACGTGCTATTTCTACCCCCGCCGGTCTTGAGAAATTAAAACAATTTATAACACAAGATATTTAAGAGAATGAAAATTTACACTTATATCCTATTTTTCTTTTTTACTGCGGGCGTTTTGGGCCAGGAGCAGGAATTAAAGAACTCTTACACTTTTACACTTGAAGAAGCAATTGATTTTGGAATTAAGAATAACTATTCGTCCAGGATCGCCTCCAAAGAAATAGAAAAAACCCTTAAACAAAAATGGGAGATCATTGCCCAGGGTTTGCCACAAATATCGGGGAATGTAGATTACCAAAATTACATTAAACAACCTGTTACCCTTATACCCGGTGAAATTGCGGGTGGAGAACCGGGAACTTTTGTTCCTGTAAGATTTGGAACAAAACAAAACCTGGGTGGCACCGCAACCTGGAATCAATTGATTTTTGACGGCTCTTATATAGTTGGGGTACAATCTGCCAAAACCCTTCTGCAAATTTCCCGCAATGCCAAAACCAAAACCGACCAATCTGTAAAGGAGGCCATAATTTCGGCTTATGGAAATGTATTGCTGGCGCAGGAAAGCGTAAGCATTCTTGAAAATAACGTAAACTCCATTGACAAAAATTTCCAGGATACAAAAAAGATCTTTGAAAATGGCCTGGCGGAAGAAGAAGATGTGGAGCAATTGAACATTACCCTTCTTGGCCTTCAAAATAATTTAAACCGAAGCCGGAGAATGCGTGACATTTCTTATGAAATGCTCAACCTTACTTTAGGCTTACCCGTAGATACAGAGCTTACCCTGGTTGAAGATCTCGACGCCCTGGCAATGAAATATTATGACCTTAGCCTGCTTTCTAAGGATATTCCGGTGGAGGAAAACATTGACTACAAGATCGCAGAGAACAGTGCCGAGGCAGCCGAAATTTTTGTAAAACTTGAAAAATCAAAAGCGCTTCCTTCACTTACCGGTTTTGTGAATTATGGATTCCAGGGTTTCAGTGAAACCTTTACCTTTTTCAATCAGGACCAGGAGTATTTCACCCAATCTATCCTGGGAGTAAGTTTAAATATTCCAATTTTCAGCAGTGGAATGCGCAGTGCGAGAACCCAGCAAAAGCAACTGGAGTATGAGCAGGCCCTCATTGATCTTGATCAAACCGAAAACCGTGTAAGACTGGAAATTAACAGTGCACGAAATGATTATGAGTACAGCCTGGAAAATTACCAGACCCAGAAACAAAATCTTGAGCTTGCTGAAAGAATTGAGAAAAAGAACCAGATCAAATTCTTTGAAGGCCTGGGCAGCAGTTTTGAATTAAGTGAAGCCCAGCGGCAGCTTTTTTCGGCTCAACAGGAATTGCTTCAATCAATGCTCAATGTAATTACTACCAAAACCGTTCTGGAAAATCTTCTGGACACCACATCCTATTCAAATGAAAAATAAAAGTTCCCTATATATAATTAGTATGAAAAAGTTTGTTTTTGTTGTTGCAACCCTCCTTCTTGTTTCCTGCGGAAATTCAGAAAAGAAATCTATAAACGAGGTTATAAAAACCAATGACCTGGCTGAGATCAAGGCGAAAAAACTTGAATTAAGCGAACGCCAAAGGGAGTTGAATACCCAGATAGATCTTTTGGATGCCGCAATACTTAAACTGGATCCTTCAAGAAATATCCCGCTTGTGACCACCCAATTGGTTAAAGATACTTTATTCAGGCATTTTACCGAGGTGCAGGGAGATGTTGCTACCAAGGAGAACATCCTTATCTATCCCGAATTTTCAGGATTGCTTAGGGAAGTGTATGTAAAAGAAGGACAAAAAGTGACCAAAGGAACCATTCTCGCGAGAATTGATGATGGCGGACTTTCAAGCCAGCTGGCCCAAATTGAAGCCCAGGCTGCTTTAGCCAAGACAACCTTTGAACGCCAGAAAAGATTGTGGGAACAGAATATAGGGTCTGAGATCCAGTACCTTGAAGCAAAGACCACTTATGAAGCCGCGCAAAATTCTGTTAACCAGATTAGGACCCAGGTTGGCAAAACTGTGGTAAGAGCTCCTTTTACGGGAGTTATAGACCAGGTAATATCTGAGCAGGGAGTGGTGGTAAATCCGGGTCAAAATGCACTTTTCAGACTTGTAAATCTTGATAATATGTATGTGCAGGCTTCGGTACCCGAGAATTATCTTGGAAAGATCAAGACCGGAACATCTGTAGTTGTGGAGATCGCGGCTATTGGTCAGCAATTTGAAGGTGTTGTGCGCCAGGTTGGAAATTTCATAAATCCTGATAACAGGTCATTCCAGATAGAAGTGGCGCTTCCTAATAAAGAAGGTCAGATAAAACCAAACCTTATTGCCACAGTTAGACTAAACGATTATACGGCAGAGAACGCCATAATTGTTCCTGAAAATACCATTCAGCAAAATTCACAGGGTCAAACTCTCGTATACCTTTTTGAAAAAGAAAGTGACAGTACAGGGGTAGCCAAAAGGGTGATCGTGGAAACCGGTTATACCTACAGGCAGGACATTGAGATCCTTAACGGAATTGAGCCCGGAGACCAGATCATTGTTGAGGGAGGAAGAAATTTACGCGACCAACAGAAAGTTAAATTAAAAAATTAAGCCTACCACCACTTTTCACTTATGAATAAAATTGATAAAGAATTTAAAATTTCATCCTGGGCTATAGATAACAGGATGACGGTTTATGTAATAGTGGCTATAATCATGGTGGGAGGATTGCTTTCCTACTACAGCATGCCGCGGGAATCTTTTCCTGAGATTATTGAGACCAAAATATATATTAGTTCCATAAATCCGGGAAACTCGGCAGAGGATGTTGAAAAATTCATCACCGAGCCCCTGGAGGAGGAATTCAACAACGTGGCCGGTATTAAGGAGATATCTTCCACTACCCTGCAGGATTATTCGCTTATCATTGTAGAATTTGATGAAGATGAAAGCCCCGATGTTGCCAAACAATTAATCAAGGACAAGGTTGACCTTGTAAAAGCAGAGACCACCTGGCCTACAATGGATAATGGAGCCAAGGTTGAGCCCAATGTATTTGACCTCAATATTACTGAGGAAATGCCCATTCTTAACATTAACTTGACGGGGGATTATACGGTACAACAACTTAAAAAATATGCCGAATACCTGCAGGATAAGATCGAGATCCTTCCGCAGATAAAAGAGGCAACCATTCGGGGTGCCGAAGATATGGAAGTGGAGATCGCTCTCGATGTGTATAAAATGACAGCCTCCAAAGTGAGTTTCAATGATGTTGTGAATGCCGTAAGTGCTGAAAACCGAACCATTTCGGGAGGAAATATAATTTCCAATAGTGTTCAGAAAAACATCAGGATAATAGGAGAAATTGAAGATCCCCGTGAACTTGAAGATGTAGTGGTAAAACGGGATGGCGGAAATATTTTTCTTAAGGATATCGCTGAAATAAAGTTCCAGGAAAAAGATCCAACTACATACGCCCGGGAATATGGTGATCCCGTTATAATGCTGGATATAAAGAAACGTTCCGGAAAAAATATGATCGAGGCCGTAGAAGAGATCAAAAAAATAGTGGAAAGGGAAAAAGAAGAATATTTTCCGGACAATATTGAGATCTCCTTAACCAACGATCAATCTATTAAAACACAAAACCAGGTAGATGACCTGGTGAACAACATAATCTTTGGGGTGATCCTGGTGGTAGTAGTACTTATGTTCTTCCTTGGATTCAGGAACGCCCTGTTCGTAGGATTTGCCATTCCGCTTTCTATGTTCCTGTCTTTTATAATTCTTTCAAGTATGGGCCTTACCCTGAATACCATGGTGCTTTTTGCCCTGGTAATGGGTCTGGGAATGCTGGTAGATAACGGGATTGTGGTGGTAGAAAATGTCTACTCCCTTATGGACCAGGGAATGCCCAGAATAAAAGCTGCAAAGCAGGGCGTGGGTGAAATAGCCTGGCCTATTATTGCATCTACGGCAACAACTCTCGCAGCATTTTTCCCGCTGGGATTATGGCCGGGAACCATTGGTAAATTTATGATGATCTTCCCCATGACGCTCTCTGTGGTACTTGGATCTTCATTATTTGTTGCCCTTATCATTAATGCGATGCTTACTTCGCGGTTTATGCAAACCGAAGAAAAGGAATTTACCAAACCTAAACTTATTCGTTTCAGCGGAATCTTGGCAGGGGTTGGTCTTATCCTGGTAATCCTTGGATATGTTATGAACACCGGCGCTTTTCGAGGAATAGGAAACCTTATGTTATTTGCCGCGATAATGCTGTGGATCTACAAGTATTTCCTTTCTCGCGGGGTAGATTACTTCCAGTTCAAAGCCCTGAAAAAGCTTGAAAATCAATACGAGCGCACTTTGAAATTTGCCTTGGTAAAAAACAAAGCGTATTACTTCTTTTTTGGAACACTGGGATTATTGATCTTCTCTTTTGTATTGGTAGGCCTGGTGCAACCAAACGTGTTGTTTTTTCCTGAAAATCAGCCCAATCAGATCATTACCTATATAGAATTTCCAGAGGGAACAGATATTGCCCGCACCAATGAACTCACCAAACAGGTAGAAGCCCAGGTTTTTGAAGTTATCAAAAAATATGAAGATGAGAATGGGTATAACTTCATGGTAGAATCTGCCATTTCCCAGGTAGGACTTGGAGCGGGGAACCCGCAAACAGATGGCGGGCAACAAAGCGATATGCCTCATAAAGGGAAAATTACTTTATCCATGCGGGAATTCAATGACCGTCGCGGAGTTAAGAGTAGTGATGTATTAAGTGAGGTGCGCGATGCCGTCAGGGATTTTCCTGGAGCCTCTATCATTGTTGAAAAAGATGCCGCAGGCCCACCTTCAGGTTACCCCATCAATATTGAGCTAAAGGGTGAGAATTATGATGAAATGCTGGCTGAAGCCGAGGAGATAAGAAATTATATAAGAGAGCTTAATATTGCGGGTATTGAGGAATTAAAGCTCGATGTGAACAAATCAAAATCTGAACTCGATGTTCGGGTTGATCGTCGCAAAGCAGGGCAGCTTGGAGTTTCAACTTCTACAGTGGGTCAAACCCTGAGACGGGCCATTTATGGGGAGGAAGTTTCCACATTTAAAGATGGAACAGATGATTATGAGATCAACGTGCGGTTTAACGAGGATCTTAGATACAATGAGAATGCGTTGTTTAACCAGCCCGTTACTTTCAGAAATAACTCAGGAGAATTGGTGCAGGTACCTATCTCTTCAGTAATTGAAAAGAATTCAGTTACAGCTTTTAATTCTATTAAGAGAAGAGACCTTAAGCGGGTAATTACACTGTATTCCAATGTTCTGGAAGGTTATAACGGGAATGCTATTGTAGAGCAGTTAAAAATGTCCCTGAATAGCTACGACCTACCCAAGAATATGACCATAGCCTTTACCGGTGAACAGGAAAAGCAGGCAGAGAATATGAATTTTTTGCTTAAAGCCCTACTTATCGCTCTTGGAGGGATCTTATTGATCCTGGTAGCCCAGTTCAATTCCCTTTCCAAACCGGTGATAATTCTTATGGCAGTAATGTTAAGTCTTGCCGGAGTTTTCCTTGGAATGGTGATTTTCCAAATGGATTTCATTATCATTATGACCATGATGGGGATTATTTCCCTTGCAGGTATTGTGGTGAACAATGCGATCGTACTTATAGATTATACCCAGCTATTGATAGACCGGAAAAAAGATATGCTGGGGTACGAACCCGAGGATCTGCTTACCCGTGAGGAATATTTTGAGGCAATCGTTGCCGGAGGAAAATCAAGGTTGCGGCCTGTTTTGTTAACTGCTATTACCACGGTTCTTGGATTAATACCGCTAGCCGTTGGACTAAACATAGATTTCTTTAGCCTGTTCATAGATTATGACCCTAAGATCTATGTAGGGGGAGATAACGTGAAATTCTGGGGGCCTCTTGCCTGGACAGTGATCTTCGGACTGGTTTTCGCCACTTTCCTTACATTGGTGGTGGTGCCGGTAATGTTTTATTTGGTTAACAGAATGAAGGTAAATGTGCGCAACAAGCGAACCGCCAGAAAACGGCTGAAACATATCAGGGAGATTCAATAAAATCATTTCTTCATTATTAAAAACCCCGGTACTCAATTTGAGTGCCGGGGTTTCATATTTAAAAAATTTCTGTAACCAAAGGAAGTTGTATAGTAACAGTTTAATTAATTAGACCAAAGATGTTAAAAAAGAATGGTTTTATTTTTTTACTCAATTTAGTTTTGTTCCAAATGTCTCTTTCTGTAAAATGAAAAACCCGAAGGTTTACTTCGGGTTTATATAATTTGATGAATTGTGTTTTAATGTCGGGTAACGAGAGTTCCTTTTCTTTTATATTCTGAAACCTCAGTTATTACATTCAGGTTATAATCTACTTCTGTTAATGCATCAGCTGACCAAAAAAACCATTTCCCCATTTTGACACCTTCCTGGTATTGGGCAACGGCATTCTTTTTACCATTTTGGTCATAAGAAACCCATTCCCCGTGGAGTTTTCCATCCTTGTACGTACCTTCCTGTCTAATACTTCCATCTTCATAATAGTATGTTCCTTTTATTAAATCTCCCTGTTTCTCAAAATTGGGCTGTAAATCCTGTGCCGCAAGGCTGGACGCCATTGATATAGCTAATCCTACCAAAATGAATTTGATACTTTTCATAACTTAATTTTTTTGGGAATACATAAATATAGGGATAATTTACAATTAATCAAAGATTTGGTAACATTAAATTTACATTGAAGGGAGGATGGGATTTTTATTTTTAAAAATTTTCCTGTTTTCCCTGAAATTTTTGAACATTTAAAACCTTTAGAACCCGTGATAACTTCTTACTTTTGCCTTTCAATTTTTTCAATAGCATATTATGTATAGAAGTCATACCTGTGGTGATTTAACAGCTGCCCATATTGGGCAGGAAGTAACCCTGGCCGGGTGGGTGCAAAAAATAAGAAATAAAGGATTTATGATTTGGGTAGACCTTCGGGACAGGTACGGGGTTACCCAATTGATCTTTGATGAAGAACGCACTTCTGAAAAAATGATGAAGGAAACTGCCGGGCTGGGAAGAGAATTTGTCATCCAGGTTACAGGAAAGGTTATTGAAAGGGAATCTAAAAATCCTCAAATGCCCACGGGTGATATTGAGATCCTGGTTTCCAGCTTTAACCTTCTTAATGCTTCCCTCACCCCTCCTTTTACCATTGAAAATGAAACCGATGGTGGCGAGGAGCTTAGAATGAAATACCGGTACCTGGACATACGCCGTAATCCTGTAAAAGAGAATCTTATGTTTCGACATAAGGTGGGTATGCAGGTGAGAAATTACCTTTCAAACCAAGGATTCATTGAAGTTGAAACTCCTTATTTGATAAAATCCACCCCCGAAGGCGCAAGGGATTTTGTTGTTCCAAGCCGAATGAATGAAGGACAGTTCTACGCCCTTCCTCAATCTCCCCAAACTTTCAAGCAATTACTGATGGTGGGGGGAATGGATAAATATTTCCAGATCGTGAAATGTTTCAGGGATGAAGACCTTCGGGCAGATCGCCAGCCGGAATTCACACAAATAGATTGCGAGATGGCCTTTGTGGAACAGGAAGACATTCTGAATATTTTTGAAGGCCTTACAACCCATCTTTTAAAGGAAATAAAAGGCGTAGACTCTGTAGATTTCCCAAGAATGACCTATGCCGAAGCAATGAAGAAATATGGAAATGACAAGCCCGATATTCGTTTTGGGATGGAATTTGCCGAACTTAACGACCTTGCCCAGGGAAAAGGATTTAATGTTTTTGACCAGCAGGAATTAATTGTGGGAATCGCGGTTCCCGGCGCTGCGACTTATACAAGAAAAGAAATTGACAGTCTTATAGATTGGGTAAAGCGACCGCAGGTAGGAGCTACGGGACTTGTATGGGCCAGATATAATGAAGATGGTACTTTAAAATCTTCTGTAGATAAATTTTATACTTCAGAAGATTTAACCAAATGGGCAGAAGCTACCGGTGCAAACCCCGGAGACCTCATCCTTGTAATGGGAGGCGATGCCAATGCAACCCGCACCCAGCTTAGCGCATTACGTATGCATCTTGCTACGCAACTGGGATTAAGAGACCCAAATGTATTTGCACCCCTGTGGGTTGTAGATTTCCCGCTTTTGGAATGGGATGAGGAAACATCGCGTTACCATGCCATGCACCATCCTTTTACCTCCCCAAAACCTGAAGATATAGCTCTTCTGGAAACCAACCCGGGGGCTGTACGCGCCAATGCATATGACCTGGTTTTAAATGGAAATGAAATTGGCGGGGGCTCTATAAGAATACACGATAAGGCAACCCAGGCAAAAATGTTTGATTATTTAGGCTTTACGCCAGAGCAGGCCAAAGAACAGTTTGGTTTCCTTATGAATGCCTTTGAATTTGGCGCTCCACCACACGGGGGGATAGCCTTTGGTTTTGACAGGCTGGTAGCGATTCTTGGCGGACAGGAAACCATCAGGGATTTTATCGCTTTTCCAAAAAACAATAATGGAAGGGATGTGATGATAGACGCTCCTGCAAAACTGGATGAAGAACAATTAAAAGAGCTTCACCTTCAGGTGAAAATATAAATATTTAAAATCCTGCTTCCGGCAGGATTTTTTATCTTCACAATTAAACTTTTGGAGTGAACAGCAAAACCAAGGCCTGGGCAGTTAAGTTTGCCGTATGGAAAACCCAACATCTTTCCAATCATCAATTTTTGATGTTGTTAAGTGCGCTTATTGGGTTTATAGCCGGTCTTATTGCGGTAACTATTAAAAATCTTACCCATTACATTCAGCAATTGCTGGAAGGTGAATTAATTATAAACTATCACGCTGCATTCTACTTTATCTTCCCGGTTATAGGTCTGGCAATCACCGTTTTGATCATAAAGTTTGGCCTTAGAAAGGAAGTTGGCAATGGGATTCCCACTACCTTACATGCCATATCAAAGCGCAAGGGGATCATGCATAAATTTCAAATGTATGCCTCTTTATTAACAGCGCCCATCACGGTAGGTTTTGGAGGGTCTGTAGGACTTGAGGCTCCCACAGTTGTGACAGGAGCCTCCATAAGTTCCAATATTTCCAGATTTTTTAAAATGAATCAGGCTTCCCGTACCCTCTTAATAGGTTGTGCAGCCGCAGGAGCTATGTCGGCATTATTTAAAGCACCCATCGCAGCAATAATTTTTGCTATTGAAATCTTTAGTCTTGACCTCACCCTTATATCCATGATCCCCTTATTGCTGGCTTCGGTTTCGGCAATTCTTACAACTTATTTCTTTTCAGGATCAGATATTATTCTTAATTCCCAACTTACAGATGAATTTGAAATTGGCCAGGTGCCCTTCTACATATTGCTGGGAGTATTTGCTTCTTTTGTTTCCATTTATTTCACTAAGATCTACTTCAGGATAAATAAATTTTTCAGCAAAATAACTTCGGCATTACAACGCCTGCTTATTGGGGGGCTTTCGCTTGGAGTACTTATTTTTTTAATACCTCCCTTATATGGAGAGGGCTATGATGTGATCAACAATTTGTTGCAGGAAAATTATATAACTGCTTTAGGCCATAATGTTTTCGAGGATTATATGGAGAACATCTGGGTTGTTATTGGTCTGCTTGCAGGCCTTGTAGTTTTTAAGATCATCGCCACTTCGCTTACCATGGGTGCCGGGGGTGTTGGGGGTATATTTGCTCCGGTACTTTTTATGGGCAGTGCCATGGGGCATTGTTTTGCACTTATCATTAATAACCTTGGAATTTTCAAAGAACCACTATCTGTGAGCAACTTTACCATGGTAGGGATGGCAGGCCTTATGGCGGGAATTATGCACGCACCTTTAACCGCTATTTTCCTTATAGCCGAGCTTACCAGCGGTTATGAGCTCTTTGTGCCTCTTATGATCACCGCCGCGATCTCATTTATGGTAACATCCCAGTTTCAGCCGCATTCGGTTTATACCCTGGACCTGGCATCCAGGGGTGAGTTAATAACTCATAATAAAGATCAAATGGTATTAACTTTGCTGAATATACGCCAGGTAATAGAGACTAATTTTGTAACCCTTAATGTGGATGCAACGTTAAGGGATATAATTCATAACGGGGTGATCAAATCTTCCCGAAACCTGTTCCCGGTGCTGGATGAAAATGATCATATTGTGGGCATTATTCTTTTGGATGATATCAGGCCGGTTATGTTCAATCAGGCTTTGTATGATGAAATCAAGGTACGCGAGCTTATGCAGGAAGCCCCGGAGATTATAGAACTTGGAAGGGACAGCACGAAAGATATCATGAGAAAATTTCAGGAAAGCGATGCCTGGAACCTTCCGGTAGTGGAAAATGAAAAATATGTTGGATTTATATCAAAATCCAAATTGCTTACTGCCTACAGGCAAAAATTAATTGAAGTAACAGTATAGATTATGTATTTATTGATGAAAATTTTGGGAGTTCTCATCCTGGGCGGAGTGGGAACAGGGTTTTATTACAGATTGAATGACGATATGCTACTTGGAGACCGTATCCTAGGATTGTCGGTTTTGGCCTTTGCCTTTATACTTATGCCCATTTTCCTTTATGTAAGATGGAAAGGAAAAAAACTTGAAGATTATACCCTATCTGATAAAAATATGAAAAAAATGAGGGACCGGGGAATTGATTAACTTGCTTATAATCAATAACGTTAAAAAGAATTTTATTTTAACTATACTTGATAAATAAAAATATGTAAGTTTGTGCTTTATTAATTATTTATTTTTTTTACAATGGAAGGTACAGTTAAATTTTTCAATGAGTCTAAAGGTTATGGATTCATTACTAACGACGAAACAGGAAGAGACATTTTTGTTCACGTTACAGGTCTTAATGGTGAGACTTTGAACGAAGGTGACAAAGTTGAGTACGTTGAAGAAGAAGGAAGAAAAGGATTAACCGCAGCTCAAGTGCGCGTTATCAACGATTAATATATTTTTATATCTTAATTCGAAAACCTAACAACCAACCCCGTCTAAGCAATTAGACGGGGTTTTCCTTTTGTGTTTATTTCCGACTCTTATAAACAGTCTTACTTATTACCAACTATTATATCCTATGGTAATTTAATGATAGTTCTGGGGAGTAATTAGTTTCGTAGCCCCTCCAGCATGGTGCTGGTTAATTTTGCAAGGTCATAATCGTGTTTCCAGTTCCAATCTTTCCGCGCCTCACTGTCATCAATACTGCTGGGCCATGAATCGGCTATATTTTGTCTGAAATCCGGATCATAGGAAATTTCAAATTCGGGAAGATGGGATTTGATCTGGGCAGCGAGTTCCTTTGGGGTAAAGGTCATAGCTGCAAGATTATATGAGGAACGCACTTTTATTTTTTCTGAAGGAGCTTCCATGATATCAACTGTAGCTTTTATGGCATCATCCATGAACATCATTGGCAATCCGGTATTTTCAGATAGAAAAGAGGTGTAGCTTCCATTTTTAATGGCCTCGTGGAAGATCTCTATCGCATAATCTGTAGTACCTCCACCCGGCAGGGTTTTATAACTTATAATTCCCGGATACCTCAAACTGCGCACATCTACTCCATACTTATTGAAATAATATTCGCACCAGCGTTCCCCTGTTTGTTTTGATATCCCGTACACCGTGGAAGGTTCCATAACGGTGGTTTGAGGGGTTTCCTCTTTAGGGGTAGTGGGACCAAACACAGCGATACTGGAAGGCCAGAAAACTCTTTTGATCTTTTGATCCTTGGCAAGGTTTAGAATAATGAAAAGGGATTCCATATTTAGGTGCCACGCCTTCATTGGGATCTTTTCTGCGGTTGCGCTAAGCATGGCGGCCATTAAATAAACATCGGTAATAGTATGCTTTTCTATTAGTTCCTCAATGCGAGCCTTATCGGTAGCATCGGCAATTTCAAATGGCCCTGAATACATTAGTTCCTCACCCCCGGTTTTAATATCACTCGCAATCACTTGCTGCTTTCCGTAGAGTTCACGTAGTTTAAGGGTGAGCTCGCTTCCTATTTGACCTGAAGCACCAATAACCAATATCTTCTTAGAATCCATTCTATTAAATTTTATAGCGCAAATATATTGATTTCGCAAAAGAAGTTAGCTCCATTCCCGTTAAAATGAGAATTATGTTGCCATCTTTATATTTGTGTAATAGAATGAGTATTTCCCTAACTTTGTCCTTTAAGCAAGTATATGAGAATTGTAATTCAAATTGCCTTATTGATATTTCTTACAAGTTGTGACCAGGGCTCCAAATCCCGCCAACCGCAACCTGAAACCCTGAAAGATACAACAGCATTCAGCCAGGCCTTAAATTATCCAAATGTTGAAGTAATTCTTCTCCCTGAGACTACTGCTATCACGGGAGATTGGCTTGCATATATCACCGCGCAGTCTGAAATTGAAAATTTCCAAACCTATACCATTAACGAAGTGATCTCAAATGCCACTCCGGTGGCTGAAATCATGGAATCCCTCAAGGAAACTGTTCCGCCGCAATTCAAAACCAATGCCGTACAAACACGGCTTGCGGTTCTTTATACCAAAGCTAAAGTACTGGAACGCTTATCTAAAAAAAGAAATCCAGATCCTGAGGAGATTGCAAATACAGCTGAAGAGATCCCTGTAGAATTCAATAATTTCAAGATCCAGTTAAATGAACTTTTCCTGAAAACCCTTGAGGATTTTGAAGCAGAACTGGACGCATTTGACCCCGATAAGGATGACACTTCCAGAACCGTGATTCCCCCAATGCCACGATCGCGGGAACGTAATAATTGATCTTAATCTTAGCCACATCCTAAATAAAATAGCAAAATGAAAGCAATCCAATTAATCTTAATTCTGGCAATCTTTACCGGTTGTGAGTTTTCCACCAAAACCACTGTTACAGAAAAACCTGAAGCAAGCCAAACTTCTGAAAGCAAAGAAGAAAGCAGAAAGAACATTAATGAAGTGATGGAATCCTGGCACAAGGCTGCTGCAGAGGCTCAATATGAACCCTATTTCAACCTGATGAGCAGTGACGGGATCTTTATAGGTACAGATGCTACTGAGAACTGGCAGAATAAGGAATTCCGCGACTTCGCCAAACCCTATTTTGATAAGGGAAAAGCCTGGAGCTTTTCAACCCTTGAACGCAACATCTATATTGCCAATGATCGCCAAACCGCCTGGTTTGATGAATTGCTAAACACCCAAATGGGAATATGCCGTGGCTCCGGAGTCCTGGCTTTTGACGGTGGCAACTGGAAAATCAAACATTACGTTCTCTCTATTGCCATTCCCAACGAGAATGTTACAGAGGTCGTGGAGATCAAAAAGGAGTTTGACAGCACCTTTATTGCCGGGATGGAACAATAAGGGACAGCAATGAAATTTTCATAATAAAACCTCTTTTAATTAATCTCCTACTTTTTAGTAAATTAGCGCGAAATTTTTAATCAAATAATTCAGAATGAAAAAATTAACCAATGCCATGATCCTGTCATTTATTGGTGCTGCGGTGGTAACCGGATGCAACAATGATGATAAAAAAATGGCTGTAAAAGAAGAGCCCCGCGGAATCAATCTCGCCTATATGGACACTACGGTAAGTCCTAAAGATGACTTTTTCCGGTATGTGAATGGAAAATGGGTAGATTCTACCGAGATTCCCGGAGACCAGACTACCTGGGGTAGTTTTAATGAATTGCGCAAAAATACAGATTCCAGTGCTCTTGCCTTACTTGAAAAAGCTTCCAATAATAAGGATCTTGATGCTTCAAGCGACCAGGCCAAAGCAGTATACCTTTATCAAAGTATTATGGATACGGTGGCTCGTAATCAAAAAGGTGTGGAACCATTAAAGCCATACCTTGAAAAAATAGAGGCAATCCAAAACACGGAAGATCTTCAAAAATATTTAACCGAAATGCAACAATATGGCGGGGCTGGTTTTTTTGGTTTCACTGTAAGATCTGATGCCAAAGACAGTAATGCAAATGCAGCCTATTTATATCCTTCAGGATTAGGACTGCCAGACCGCGATTATTATGTGGGTGAGGATGGAGATTCCAGAGACATTCGCGAGAAGTACAAAACACATATTACCAGGATGCTCCAGTATTTAGGAGATACCCAGGAAGAAGCCGCAAAAAATGCAGGGACCATTCTTGCCTTTGAAACCAACCTGGCAAGACCTCAGCTGGACAAAGTTGAACGTCGTGATGCCCGTAAGACTTACAATCCAATGTCTGTAGAGCAATTACAAAAGGAGGTAAAAGCCATTAACTGGAAAAACTTTTTTAGCGAGATTGGCGCAACAGATGTTGATACCGTGATAGTTTCCCAGCCAAAATATATGCAGGCTCTGCAATCTACTTTCTCCGGGAACAATGTGACCGACTGGAAAACCTATTTACGTTGGAACCTTTTCAACGATGCTTCCTCTATGCTAAGCACCGAAATTGAAAAAGCCAACTGGGAATTTTACAGCAAAACCTTACAGGGAGCAAAAGAACAACGTCCTCTAAAGGAACGCGCCCTTGCAACCGTAAACGGTTCGCTGGGAGAAGCCCTTGGGAAATTATATGTTGAAGATAACTTCCCGCCGGAAGCAAAAGAAAAAGCCCAGGAAATGATCGCAAATATCATCAAGGCCTTTGAGGTTAGAATAAACAACCTTTCCTGGATGAGCGACAGCACAAAGGTGAAAGCTATTGAAAAACTTGGAACTACTGTAGTGAAAGTTGGATATCCCGATGAGTGGAAAGATTACAGTGACCTGGAGATCTCAAAACCCGGTGATAAAGATGGTTCCTTCTTTCAAAATATGCTGAATGCCAGCAAATGGAGAGTAAATGAGACTATGGCAAAACTTGGAAAACCGGTTGATAAGACCGAATGGTTTATGCCACCTCAAACCGTAAACGCTTATTACAATCCTAGTTACAACGAGATCGTGTTCCCTGCAGCTATACTGCAGCCACCATTTTATGATTACAAGGCAGATGCTGCCGTAAATTACGGCGGAATTGGGGCAGTGATTGGTCACGAGATCTCTCACGGATTTGATGACAGCGGTTCAAGATTTGACGCTCAGGGGAACCTGAACAACTGGTGGACCGAAGATGACCTTACACAATTTGAAGGTCTTGGAGGTGCACTTGCAGACCAGTACAGCGCAATTGAGGTGCTGGACAGCGTTTACATCAATGGAAAATTCACCCTTGGTGAGAATATTGGAGATCTGGGTGGTGTAAATGCAGCTTTTGACGGACTTCAACTTCACCTGAAGGCACATGGAAATCCGGGTAAAATAGACGGATTTACTCCCGAACAACGTTTCTTTATGTCCTGGGCCACCGTATGGCGTACCAAGATGAGAGATGAAGCTTTGAGAAACAGGATCAAAACAGATCCTCACTCTCCGGGAATGTACCGTGCTTACGTTCCCCTTCAAAACATCAATGCATTCTATGAAGCATTTGATATTAAAGAAAGTGATAAAATGTATGTTGCTCCTGAAAACAGGGTGCTTATCTGGTAATTCCACCAGAATATACAATACCAACAAAGGGCCGCAGCAATGCGAGCCCTTTTTTTTATTCTGCGGAAGCTATGTAAAATTGGAAGTGAAAAATGGTATATTTAAATCATAACAGGATATAAAAACCTCAGTAAACCCTAAGAATGAAGAAATTTCATCCTATTATTTTTGCACTTTTAATTGGGTCGCTTTTTTTAAGCTGTAACAGCGATGACAACGATTCAGAACAAACTATTAGAAATATTACAGGCGTTGTAAATGGCCCGGTCTCTTGTAATACAGATGGGAAGGGCCCTGCTATTGGAATAGATCCAGAAAATTTTGAACTTTCTTCAGGGTTCATTATAACCGCAACCTTACCTGATGAATTAAAGCAGGAAGGCTTAAGAATTAAATTTGATATGAAGCCATCTACCAGATACATTACTATTTGCACAGCAAATTTCGCATCATCGCAATTTTTTGAAGTCTTTAATGTGACTGTGGCCAATTGAAATTAAATTGAGAAATTATCTAAAATTGAATAGTAGTAATACCTATCCATAAATCCCTTGTAGATATTTGTACCCCAACTCCTCCTCCACTTTTGACGATCTGATTATTTTTCCTTTCGAAACCTGCTGTGTATCAAACTCGGGTATAGCCAGATTTCTATTTGCCGCAATCGTCCTGTAATACTCTTCCTTTGATGGATGGTCGGGATACACCGCGTTAAATACCTCCTCCCAGGCATTATTTTCAATGATCGCAAGGATTATCCCAATACAATCCTCCTGGTGAATAAGATTTACAGGTGCTCCGGGATTGGCGATGTTCTTCTTCCCTGCCAAATATTTAACCGGATGTCTTCCGGGGCCAATAAGTCCACCAAACCTTACTATGCTCACGGTGCAATTCTCACATTTTTTCAAAAGAGTTTCAGCGCCCCGAAGCTGTAAAGAATTTGGCGAGGTGCCATTTGCAGGATCATCCTCGGTGTATTCAGGAATAGCCTCGGTATCTTCATAGACCGATGTAGAACTCACAAAAAGCACATGTTTTACTGGAGATCTTTCAATAAACTCTTTCAGCCTTCCTGTTTTTCCCACAAAATTAGTTTCCGGGGCTTTTCGGGTTCCGGGGGGGATGTCAATTATAAGAATTTCAGCATCACTCAAAAAGGAGGTAAGGTCACCCTGTACCCCTTCTTCAAAGATCTGAATTCGATAAGGAATAATTCCTTCAGCTGTGAGGGAGGCCATTTTATCTCTATTGGTTGTAGAACCTTTAACCGTATGCCCTTCAGCAAGCAGTTTTTTAGCCAAAGGCAGTCCAAGCCATCCACAGCCTAAAACAGATATGTTCATAATTTTAATTTTATTACCTTTTTCAGATTCCTCCTTCAAAACTACAATAAGAGATCTAAGGCAATCGTATAATTTTCTTAAATATTACCGCATCATTAAGCACAAAGGGTCTTGGGATCATTGTTTTCTCCCGGGTAGACACATTTAGATCAGGATTTTCCAGCAGGTCATAACTGGCCTCATACAAAGTAAATTCAGGAACTTCTTCAGGGGCCACAACAAATTCCAGCCGTAGCGTGTCCCGGTTTACTGCGTGATAAATAAGCAGCCTGTCTTGCCACCTTTTGGTGAAAATATGAAAAGCCTGTTTTCCCAGAAATACCTCCCCGGCTTCAAGATTGTTAACCTTAAATTCCCTGAAATTCACATTCCTGTTTGCAAACAGCTCCATCCGGTTGATCTTTCGGTTTGGTGCTATTTTTAGGGAATATCTCGCCATTCCTATAGAATCTAAATCTCCAATTTGATTGAATACGATCCCCGGCTGCTCCAGGGGAATGGTGGGTGCATCGGTTTTATAACTAAAATTTGAGCGGTATTTACTGCTGAAATCGGCTTCAGGATCTTTAACCGTCTCCGGATCCTTTCCGAAGAAAGGCCTGGTCCATTCATCGATCATGGTATCATAAGAATTCCAGGTAGCTTTTTGGGTTTCCTCATCAAGAATATACACCAGGCTGTTGGGTTTGGGTCTTTCTTCATTGAAGGAAGATTTGAAGTGCGCGGTAATAAAAAGAATATTGAAAATAAGAAAACAAAATAATGCCAAACCTTTTTTCTGAGTGAAATAGCCAAAAACGGGTAGAAAAAGCACAAATAACAAGGTAGTAAGAATAGCTGCAACATACAGGATCTTAAGACCCAGTGCCACTGGAAAAGTGGCTATGAACGGCAACAGAATCACCATTGCCGGCAGGCTTAAAATAAACATAAGGTAGAGGTTGGGCCTGTTATAGCGTATCATTATCCCCAGTTGCAGAATAGCAAAAAAGGCAGGTATAACAAAATAAGCTGCTCCTTTAAGGAAAAACGCGGTTAAGAAGCATAGCAACAGCCAGAAGAAGAGTGGGAAAATAAAAAATTCCTTTTGCTTTCCTGCAATCCTGAATTTATGATACACCATCAGGTTAATGGTTAGGGTAAGGAAAATCGCCGCAGCAATATACCAGTATCCATTATAGGTAAAGCCATGTTCCATTTCGCGATATTCCGAATAGATCATATAACTAAACTCCCAAAAAATAAACACAAGAATGGCCGATCCAAAAAAGCTAAGAAAGAAAGCCAATGTCCCGGAAAGGATGGCCTTTAAATTGAATCGTTTTCTATAGATCCCATATCCCGCAACCAAGATGAATAAAATAAACGCAAGGAGTATCATTGGGAAGATCCATGCGAAAGGATAAGTGATAATTTTCCCTCCGGGAATGTTGAAATAAATAAGATCTTCTCCCGACTCCAGAGCCGCCAGATCTGCATCCTTAAAATAGGTTAAAAGAGGCATTAGGTAACTCCCCTGATGGGCCAGGGTTTCCTTATCCAGATTGGCCGGAGTGTCATTTGCCGTATGATAATCAAAATGATCATCTATAAATGCGAAGTTGAAGCCATTTATATTTCCTTCTTCCCGTAAAACTGTGAGATCTGTATCATTGGGAAGCATTTTATAGACGCTGTAGGCAAGGGAATTTGTAACCGGAAAAGCAGGGTTGGCATTTTTAAATTCTCTTATTAATCCCGCATTGCCTTTATTGGTTTCAAGGAGCATAAAAGAATTCCCGCCACTTCCCCGCGATTCAAAATTCAAAGCAAGGCCTGCATTTTTTGCCCAGGGATGTCTCTCTACAAATAGCCTGGCGCCCAGGAGTCCTATTTCTTCTGCATCGGTAAAAAGAAGGATTATGTCATTTGCGTGTGGCTCCCCGGTGGCCAGCATTGCACGTATCCCCTCCAGGATAACCCCGACCCCGCTGGCGGCATCACTTGCACCAAGGGAAGAATGTCCCGCGCTGTCATAATGAGACATAAGCAACAAGTCTTTCCCGGAAACATCTCCTGTTCCGGGGATGCGGGCCAGGACATTTTTGGAAAGTGCAATTACCCCGCTGTTGTCCAGGCTGTAGCCTTCCTGGGTTTGCACTTCCAGCCCCATTTTTTGCAATTCATTTACTATGTAATTGCGCACAACCCCATGAGCGGCACTCCCAATAAAATGGGGAGATTTTGCCATTTTGCTCACATGGTCAAAAGCCCTTATGGTAGAAAATTCAGTTTCGGGAACATTCTCATTTTCAACATTGCGAGGCATGGAGGTATGGAACAGCAGCCATACAGCAACAAACAACAAGAGAAGGACAAAAAGCGGGGAAAGTTTATTCAGCATAAAATACAGGGGTAATAAGAACTTTAAAGATATATAAGTTAGGCTGAAAAAAAGAATTTCAACCTCCTACTTCATAATGAATAAAATTTTGATTATATTGAAATAGTTAGGAATCAAAAACTTAGGGCTATGGGTATTAAAAATTTTCAGGGGAAAAGAGCAGAACCGGAGAAATTGGAAAGTTTGCCAATACTGGTTGAAGATTACATGAGTCAATCTCTCACCACCTTTAGAAAGGATCAATTGGTAGTTGAGGTAATGGAAGCTCTAATAAAACATAAAATTTCCGGGGCTCCGGTGGTAGATGAACACAATAATTTGGTGGGTATAATTTCTGACGGAGATTGTATGAAACAAATTTCAGAGAGCCGTTATTATAATATGCCTATTGGTGATACACAAATTGAAAAATTCATGGAAACCAATGTGCCAACAATTGATAGAAAGGTGAATATCTTTGATTGTGCCTCCCTTTTCTACAAGCATAATTGCCGCAGGTTCCCAATCCTTGAAAATGGAAAACTTGTAGGAATGATAAGCCGAAAAGATATTCTTTGCGCTGCCCTTAAATTACGTGGTCAAAACTGGCATCATTAAGAGCGTTTTACCAGGGCATAAAAATCCCCGTCAAGGGGTAAATAACCCTGATCATACACAAAATAATAAACGGTTCCTGTTTTGGTAGTGTAGATACTGGTGAAATAATCAAAACTAAAACCTTTGGCCAGCAGCTTTGTCCTGCTGGTTTTTGTTTTTTCAGCGGGGTTGAGTTCCTCCAGGATCCTGTAATTTTTACGCAGGCGATTATTGATATTCCGCACCATATTGCTGCGGTCTTTATTTATCTTGTTATTATAGGCATTGCGGCAACCATCGCTGCAGAATTTCTTATCTACCCGTCCAACAATTTTATCCCCGCATTCCAAACACATTTTTTGCATATTTTAAATATAAGGAAAAAGTTGGAATCTGTTTTTCCGGCAATAAATTTCAGCCCGGTTCTGGGTTTGAATAGGGAAGAATAAGACCAGGAAGTTGATCAAAGGGGGACAAAACTTCAGCTAAAAATCTATTCTTCCAAGACCTCAAGTTCCAGCTTATAATCATATTGAAGGTCTTCGTGAAGGGTGGAAATAAGTTTTTTTACCGCGGTAAGTTGCCTGTGGTAAAGATTAACCAGCGTTAGGTTTCTATTTATAGATGGACGAAAGTCCTTCAGCTTTGAACAGAAATAAAGCAACAATTCTACCTCGGTCTCTTTTTTTAAAGAGTAACGGCTGTACTTTTTAATATTTTTAAGGATCTTCCTTACGCTTTTCTTTATGTAAAAGAAATTCTTTGTGTTGATGGCTTTAAATTCCAAATCGATCTCTTCCTTTATTTTCTGAATAAATTCCTCCTCATCCAGAGAATCAAAAAGAAGGTAGGTAAGCAATTCTTTGTTTTCCTTTTTGAACTTAGACAGTCTTAAACACAGTTCCAGCAACTCTTCAGGAGAGCGGTAGGAAAGCTCTTTTTTAAGCTGACTTACAGTGGCTGCCTTCATAAGCTTTTAGGGATTTTTCACTTCAACTTTTTCTGAATGTGCCATAAAGGAATCTCTTAAACGTTCAATTTTGTTATTGAACTCATTTGCAAATACAAGATACTGGCATTTGGTGATATGTTCAGGGATCTGGATAAGGTTGGTATAATCGCGGTTACCCGTCAATAATTCGGCATCATCTACAATGAACAACTTTAACTGACTTACATTAATTCCCGAAAGCTTAAAAAGCTTGTTCAATTTTCCCGGCGTGGCAATCACTATATCCACACCTTCATAGATATCCCCTTTTTGAACGTCAATAGCGGGTTGATCATAAGCGGCATATACCCTAAGGTCCATATAACGGGTAAAGGCCTTGAATTTTTCTTCCAATTCAAGGGCCGCTTCCTTATCCTTAACAAAAATAAGAGCCCGGGGAGCATCTTCAAAAGCTTCAGCATTTAATTTCTGAATGGTACTAATAATTAGGGTAGTGGTTTTTCCACAACCTTCGGGACCAATGCCAAAAAGGTTCATTCCGCTTTTGATCCTGGAAAGGATCCTTTTTTGAAAAGGCAACGGCTCTTCGCACCCGAGTCTCTCCAGTGCTTCCAAAAGGGGTTCGTTCAATTTTTTAAATGGCATACTTTCTTATTTTATTCAGGAATCCACTTAAATATTTGACTTCCTGAGAACCAATTGCAAACTTAGGTCAATATTCCCGGCTTTTCTTATGTAGTTTTTCATTGTTTTTTGATGGTCCTATGAAATTCGCATTTCCCGGCAGGCAGGTTCATTGGTAGTTGCTTCGGTTTCGTTATGACCATTTAACCCTCATCCCCTGTTTTCCTTTTTTGCAATAAAATATTTATACACTTCCATAACCAAAAGTATGGGTATTGCAAGTAACAGGATATATCCCCATTCCATTAAAGTAACAGGTTCTATTCTAAGGGTCCTTTGCATAACAGGCAGCTGCATACTAAGAACGTGTAATCCCTGCGCGGCAATAACCCCAAAGATAAGGATGGGGTTCCTTTTAAGTGGCACCCTGAAAGCCGAAATTCTTTCAGACCGGCAATTGAACACATGAAAATTTTGCATAAAAACCATGAGCAATAAAACGAGGTTGCGGGCGTATTCTTCCTGCATTGTTGTATAAGTATTTAACCAGAACCAAAATCCAAAGGCAATGGCTGCCATGGTAAAACTGGCAACCAGGGTTTGCCTGATCATGGAGGTATTAAAAATACTTTCAAAGGGAGGGCGTGGTTTTCTTTTCATTGCTCCGGGCTCACCTCCTTCAAACGCCAGGGCTACATCCTGTATCCCATTTGTTACCAGATTAAGCCACAGTAACTGAACCGCAATTAATGGCAGCGGGAGGCCGGCAAGAAGGGAAGCTATAAAAAGGATCACCAGGGCAGCACCGGTAGAAATAAGAAGATAGATCACTTTTCTTACATTATCATACGCAAAACGTCCTTCTTCTACCCCTGCCACTATAGAGGAAAAATTATCGTCTACCACTATCATAGAACCCACCTCTTTGGCAACATCTGTGCCTGATCCCATGGCCACACCTATATTTGCCCGTTTTAAAGCCGGGGCATCATTCACCCCGTCCCCGGTGACGGCAACAAATTCTCCCTGGCCTATTAAAATGGCTACGATCTCGAGTTTTTGTGAAGGTGAAACCCTTGCAAACACAGTTGAAGAAGCCACTATCTTTTTATTTGCAGCTGCATTTGAAAGGTTCGCATCTTCAAGCATTTTACCGGTTACAACAGGGGTTTCTTCCCGGGCAATTCCCAGTTCCCTGGCAATTGTTTTGGCTGTAGAAGGATGATCGCCTGTGATCATTATGACTTTTATTCCTGCTTTTCGACAAAGATCTACCGCTTCCCTGGCTTCCGGCCGTAAAGGATCAATAAAGCCCACCAATCCGCGAAGAATTAGCGGCGGCAAATCTTCTGCATCATAATTTTCCTTTTGTTCAAATTGGGCTACCTCCCCCCCGGCAAACGCCAGCACCCTATAACCCTGAAGGGCGATTTCTTCAGCCTGGGCAAGAATTTTTTCGCGGTTAAGACTTATTTGACAATCATTTCCCGACATAGAATCACAAAATTCCAGTACGGTTTCAACAGCGCCTTTAACCTCAATATTAACTATTTCATTATGGCAAATAGCGGCTGAAAATTTATTTTTGGATTCATAAGGGATCTTTTTGATCGCATTTTCCCCTGCGCACATTTCTTCCGGGACTAAACCCAGTTTAAATGCCATTCCCAGTAAAGCCACATCCATAGAATCTCCTGCATGGCTCCAGCCGTCGCCATCTTTTGTTAACAAAGCCTCATTGGCAAAAACAGCGGTACGGCAAATCTCATAAAGCTCCTTTCTTTCCGAATAAAGTATCTGTCTTGAGTCATCATTTGCCTTGAACACTTTTCCTTCCCCGTTATAACCTTCTCCTTCAATATTAAAAATGCTGCCGTCCGGCAATAGGATCATTTTGGCCGTTTGCTCATTCACGGTAAGTGTGCCTGTTTTATCACTTGCAATAACGGTGCAGCTGCCCAGACTTTCAACCGAATTCAGTTTGCGTACAATTACATTTCGCCTTGCCATTCGTTTGGTGGCTATTGAAAGGGCCACCGTTAACGCAACAGGTAATCCTTCAGGAATTGCAGAGACCACCAGGGCAACCACCACAAAGAAAATTCCTATTAATTCCATTCCCTGGAAATATAGAAGGGTTCCAATTCCAAGGCTTACTACAATAAGAAAAATTCCAATCTGAGATATAAATTTATCCATACGCTGTACCAGAGGTGGTTTGGCCGATTCAGATTCAGTAACATTGCGGGAAATCTTTCCAACTTCTGTAAGAATACCTGTATTCACAACTACTCCTTTTCCCCTTCCGTTCATCACCGTTGAGCCGGCAAAGGCCATGTTGGTTCTTTCAGCCACACCAGATTTCTGCTTAAGCTGGCCTATTTGCTTTTTTGCGGCAATGGATTCCCCGGTTAAAAAACTTTCATCAATTTCCAGGTTAAAGGCTTCAAGCAAGCGAAGATCGGCCGGGACTTTTATGCCAGATTCCAATAATACGATATCACCCGGTACAACTTCCTCTGAAGGGAGTTCCTTTTCCTTTCCGCTTCTCTTAACCCGGGCTTTTATCCTTAATAGTTTTTGTAAGGCAGCGGCACCTTTTTCAGCTTTAAACTCCTGGTAGGCTCCAAGGGCGGTATTTATTAGGATTACAAGAAAAATAAAAACAGCATCCTCTGCCTCCCCAATGGCTACCGAAGCCAGGGCGGCAAGGACAAGAATAAAGATAAGCGGATTAAGGACCTGATGTAAGATGATCTTGCCAAGGGTTACCCTTGCACCCGCGGGAAGTTTATTTGCCCCATAGGTTTCAAGGCGCTGGTTAGCTTCCTCTGTGGCAAGCCCTTTACGGGAAGTTTTCAAAGTGTCAAAAAGCTGACTCTCATCCAAACAATGCCAGAAATTTCCGGGAACTTTATCCTTATTTTCCATTTTTTCCCCTTTAGAAAAGGTTATATATGGGGAAACCCAAACTCCCCCTCCTCGCAATTATACTTGAGCTGTTTACCAAAGGCTGCAATAGTGGGGTTTTGAAGCAATTTATGGCAATCTAAAATAGTGAATTAAGGCCGGTTTTCAATTTAAAAAACTGGTGATATTTGTCATAATCAATAGGATATCCTGATTTTAAACTATAGAAATTTCCTGAGAAAAAAATGCAAAATGTAAGAATCAATCCTCTTATTCATTTACAAACGCTTACAAACGAATGTAAACGAAAACAAACCTTTTCCTACCGAGTAATGCTGGTTTCCTGTTCTAAGTTTGTCCTGTTGAAATGAACGAATGATTTTCAACTTACACTAAATTTTAAAGTCATGAATACATTAAGAAACAAAGTACAGTTGATTGGGCACGTAGGAAACAGCCCGGAGATCTTAACCCTTGAATCTGGCAAGAAACTTGCAAAATTCTCTATCGCAACCAATGAAACCTATAGGAACAACAAAGGTGAGAAGATCACCGACACCCACTGGCATAACATCATCGCCTGGGGTAAGACTGCAGAACTGGTTGAGAATTATGTTCCCAAAGGCAAGGAAATTGGCGTCGAGGGTAAGTTGACCACCCGCAGTTATGAGGATAAGGAAGGGATTAAAAGATATATTACAGAGGTGGTGTGCAATGAATTATTACTTCTTGGAAAATAACAAACTATCAACCGTAATTCAAATAATAATGGACACGCTGAAAAACAACGTAGAGCTTAGGGGCAATGTGGGTAAAGCTCCCGAGATAATTACACTTATAAGTGGAAAGAAACTCGCAAAATTCTCACTCGCCATAAGGGAAACATATACCAATCAACTGGGAGAAAAAGTTACAACCACCCAATGGCACAACATCGTTGCCTGGGGAAAAATAGCAGAAATGGTGGAAAAAGAAGTTCCCAAAGGCAGGGAAGTGAACATTACAGGAAAGCTTAATAGCCGAAGCTATGAAGATAAAAATGGTAACCGGAAATATGTGACCGAGGTAGTATGCCGGGAGGTAAAGATTCAGGAAAAACCAGTTTGAACCATACATTGTATTAACCACCTGCCCAAAGGTATCTGCGCAGGTGGTTTTTTTATTACGCTCTCTCCAGTAGTCCTCCTGCCTGCCATGAAGTATATTCCCTGAAATGAATTCCATTTCGTTTTATTAGAAAATGTAAATTAGTTTTCGGGAACTTCTAAAAGTATAACCGGGCCGTTTTAAAAGAAAATCTCCTGTGCCAAACGGTACGTATTGGCATGTGCTTCAATAATAGTTTTGATATCCGGGGAATATCCCCCGCCCATACTCACCTCAACCGGGATTTTTTGGTCGTGGCACAATTGCAGGACAAATCGATCCCGTTCTTTGCAGCCTTCCAGGCTACAGGAGAGTTTCCCAAGTTTATCTGTAGAAAGGATGTCTACCCCGCTCAAATAAAAAATAAAATCGGGTTGTTGCCGGGCTATTAGATGTGGAAGGGTTGTTTTTAAAATTTGAAGATATTCTTCATCCCCTGTTCCATCAGGTAGTTCTATATCAAGACCTGACTCTTCCTTTTTAAAGGGATAATTATTCCGGCCGTGCATGGAAAAAGTAAAGACGGTAGGATCATTTTTAAAAATTGCCGCAGTGCCGTTTCCCTGGTGTACATCCAGATCTACAATGAGAATTTTTTCGGCCAGCCTTTTTTGCTGAAGGTATCTCGCGGCAATAGCCTGATCGTTCAACAAACAAAACGCCTCGCCGTGACCGGGATAGGCATGATGCGTACCACCGGCAATGTTCATCGCGATCCCGAATTGCATCGCAATTTCCGCCGCTTGTATAGTGCCCCCTGCAATCCTTATCTCCCGCTCCACCAATTCTGCCGAAAGCGGAAACCCTGTTTTACGGGTAGCTCTGGCATCTATATCCAGATTTTTTAAATTGTGCAGGTATTCATTTGTATGGACCCGAAGAATATCTTGATCTGAGGCTAACGCAGGTTCAAAGAAATTTTCCCCAATGCAGGTACCTTCATAAAGCAGCTGTTTTGGCAACAGCTCATACTTTTCCATCGGGAAGCGGTGTCCTTCAGGTAAAGGATGTTTGTAAATGGGATGGTATGCGATTTTGAGCATGGTGTAAATGAGAAACCTCACAGGTTTTCGAAACCTGTGAGGTTTAGTTTGGAAATTTTTACGAAATCACCGCCCCATTTTCTACTCCTTCTACTTCAGGGTTTAGAAATACGAGTTTTCCTTTGGCGTCTTCGGTCATCAGGATCATTCCCTCGCTTTCCACTCCGCGCAATTTTCGGGGAGCGAGGTTGAGAAGAACTGTAACTTTTTTTCCAATGATCTCTTCGGGTTTAAAACTTTGAGCAATTCCTGAAACAATGGTTCGCACATCAAGGCCTGTATCAACTTTCAAAATAAGAAGTTTATCTGCTTTTGGCATTTTTGAGGCTTCCACAATGGTGCCCACCCTTAGATCCATTTTTGAGAAATCCTCAAAAGTTGCGGTTTCCTTTTGGGGAGTTATTTTCTTGTTTTCGGCTTCGTTTGCAGCTTTGGTGGCTTCCAGTTTTTCCAATTGTGTCTGAATTTGTTCGTCTTCTATTTTGCTGAATAACAATTCGGCTTTGCCAATATGGTGCCCGGGCTTGAGCAGCTCCTCTTTTGTCGAGATCTCATTCCACGTGGTTCCCTCATTGCTTGTTTCCTGTTCCATATTTAATATCTTCTTCAGTTTGGCGGAAGTGAACGGCAAAAATGGTTCGCTTAGGGTTGCAAGGGAAGATGCAATTTGAAGGGCAACATACATCACCGTTTTAACCCTTTCAGCATCTGTTTTTATTAATTTCCAGGGCTCCTCATCGGCCAGGTATTTATTTCCCAGTCGGGCCAGGTTCATCAATTCTCCCTGTGCCTCGCGGAATCGGTATTTTTCAATTGAACTTGCAATAACGGCAGGGTACGCCCGCAGGGTTGCCAGGGTTTGCTCGTCAACTTCAGAAAATTCTCCGGGAGCCGGAACTTCGCCTTCGTAATATTTTTCGGTAAGCACCACTACGCGGTTGATGAAATTTCCGAAGATTGCTACCAGTTCATTGTTATTCCTTGCCTGAAAATCTTTCCAGGTAAAATCATTATCCTTGGTTTCCGGCGCATTTGCTGTTAATACATACCGCAGTACATCCTGCTGACCGGGAAAATCCTCCAGATATTCGTGCAACCACACCGCCCAGTTTTTGGAGGTAGATAACTTCCTGCCTTCCAGGTTTAAAAATTCATTGGCGGGCACGTTTTCCGGAAGTATGTAACTCCCTTCGGCCTTCAGCATAATAGGGAAAATAACACAATGGAACACGATGTTGTCTTTTCCTATAAAGTGAACCAGCTTCGTATCCTTCGCCTTCCAGTAATCTTCCCAGTTCTTCCCCTCCCTTGCAGCCCATTCCTTGGTTGAAGAAATGTAGCCAATAGGAGCATCAAACCAAACGTACAGCACTTTCCCATCTGCACCATCTACCGGAACGGGAATTCCCCAATCCAGGTCACGGGTAACGGCACGCGCCCGCAATCCATCATCTATCCAGGATTTTACCTGCCCGTACACATTTACTTTCCAGTCGCGCTTATGGCCAACCAGGATCCATTCTTTAAGCCAGTTTTCATATTGATCCAGAGGTAAAAACCAGTGTTTGGTTTCCTTCATTGTTGGAACCGCACCGGTTAATGCCGATTTAGGATTGATAAGGTCTGTTGCATTGAGAGTACTTCCGCAGGTTTCACACTGGTCGCCATAGGCTTCTTCATTACCGCATTTTGGACAGGTTCCCGTTACAAAACGATCGGCCAGGAATTGATCGGCTTCAGCATCGTATAATTGCTGATTGGTTTCCTCAATGAACTTTCCTTCCTTGTAGAGTTTTTTAAAAAATTCAGAAGCCGTTTCGTGATGAATATGGGCCGATGTGCGGGAATAATTATCAAATGACACCCCAAAATCAAGGAAAGATTGCTTAATGATGGCGTGGTATTTATCTATAAGTTGTTGAGGGGTGATGCCCTCTTTTTTCGCTTTCATGGGAATTGCTACTCCGTGCTCATCGCTGCCGCATACAAACGCGACATCATTTCCCTGCATTCTTAAGAACCGCGAATAAATATCGGCAGGCACATACACCCCCGCTAAATGGCCAATATGTATGGGCCCGTTGGTGTATGGTAAAGCGGCGGTAATGGTATATCGTTGTGGAGTAGGATTCATTTATGGCTTAAATTTTTAAGGGTGTAAAGGTAAGCAACTGCCAAATATTACACGTTAAATTCTTGTAAAAGACAATGCCGGTGGGGGAAATGTGTCTATTTTGGTCCCTGAATTACACCCGGTTCTATAATGCCCACTTCAATATTGAAGAGGTGGCAAAAATAATTACTATTCCGGGTGTGAAACCAAAATCTATGAAAAAACTGATCTTATTAGTTACGATATTTGCCTTTGTTTCCTGTAAAAGTACTAAAGCCCCTACCCCCACTGCAGAAGGGTACCCTGCCACAACCAGCTATTTTATTGAAGATCTTAGCGCCATGAATGCAAGCGAAATAAAAGCGGCCTATGCAGATGCAAAACCGGTGGAAGACACAGGAATGTTTGATGAGGGAACAGAGGAACGCGCGTACACCATACTTTACCCCGAAACCGCTGATGAAATACACATTACCTGGGAAGATGCTGAAAAAACCCAAATTCACGACATCCGGTTTTCTGAGACAGGGAAATGGAGTTCAAAAACCGGAATTGTAGTAGGTACCACCTATGAAGAGCTAAATAAACTTAATGGAAAAGAAATTTCCTTTTACGGTTTTGGTTGGGACTACAGTGGGGCGGTAGATTGGAATGGCGGGAAACTTGAAAACAGTGACCTCTTTGTATTTCTGGAAGCCAAAAATATTCCGGGAAAATTTTATGGCGATTTTATTATTAAAGCCACCCCAGAGGAGATCAGGAATATGGACCTGCGGGTGAAAACCATTATGTATAAAAAGTAGGGATCTCTACTATAAAAATAATACCGCCTTTATCGTAATTAATTGAAAATAAAGTACATTTAATATTCCCCCAAATATAAAATGGCTTTTCATGGCAGCACATAATGAATTAGGTAAAAAAGGAGAAGAGCTCGCTGTGGAGTATCTTCTTAAAAAAGGCTATAAGATCGTTGCCAGGAATTTCACTTTTCAAAAGGCTGAAGTAGATATTATTGCCCGCAAGGACAACGTCCTGGCAATAATTGAGGTGAAAACCCGCAGCACCCCAAATTTTGGAGATCCTCAGGAATTTGTAAAAGGCCGCCAGATCCAGCGGCTCGTTAAAGCCGTTGATCACTTTGTAATCGAGCACGATATGGAAGTAGAAGTGCGGTTTGACATTGTGGCAATCATTCAAAATAAAGCCGGCACCCGGTTAGAACATCTTGAAGATGCTTTTGTGCATTTTGGGTAGAAAGAGGACATCACAGAAAGCAGACCTCACAGGTTTTTAAAACCTGTGAGGTCTTCTACGAATGGCTTGCTGAGTGGGTACGAATGGCTTGCTGAGTGAGCCTAGATAAAAAGCCCGCAGGGACCAGGACAAAAATCTCCCTTCGGGAGCTGGTAAAGGACGTGATCTGGTAAAAAACGAATTGTTAACCGAAGATCATTAAAAGTTGGAAAATCCAACATTGCACACGAACTCTATTTCCCGTAATGATAGCGGCAAGCTGCTATAAGTAATCCCTCATTTTCATATTTATATACCAATCGATGTTCAGATGTTATTCGTCTTGACCAATAACCTTGTAAATCCCCTTTTAAAGCTTCAGGCTTGCCTGGTCCCTCAAAAGGTGTGCGTATACAACTCTTTAGAAGTTCATTAATACGTTTTACCGTTTTTTTATCGACTTTTTGCCAGTACAAATAATCCTCCCAGGATGAAGTAGACCAGATTAGTCTCATCTTACTCAATTAGATCTTTTTTCAGGCCTTTGCCGGCTTCAAGTTCTTTAATTGAGTTCAATAGAACATCCCGGTTTTTTCCAGTTAGCAAATAAGTTGTTTCCTTTAAAGAGTTGTATTCATCTAAAGAAATCAATACGAGATCCTTCCCGTTTTTACGCTTAATTATGATATCACTTACATCATTGACAACTTTATCGAACCAATGCTTCAAATTAGCCCGAAATTCGGTATAGTTTACTGTTTCCATAAGACAAAGATAAATAAAGGTACCTGAATAAGTACTTTTAAATCTGTATTTATTATTGTATATATGTAGTAACACCTCACAGGTTTCCAAAACCTGTGAGGTGTTCTACGAATGACTTGCTGCGTGAGCCTGGACAAAAAGCCCGCAGGGGCTAGGACAACAATTCCCCCTTCGGGGGTAAGGGGGCATTCAAAGGCTCCAATACCTTCAATGCCTTTTCTACAGAGGTGATCCTCTCAAAAGTAAGCAAAAGCCTCAACCCGGCACGGGTTTTCTTTTCTTTCATAGTGCAGGAATGCGGGTGAGTTTGAACATATTGAAGCACTCTGGTAAAAGCACTGGTCTGGTAAAAACCGGATTGCTGATCGGCAATGAAATAGCCTATAAGTTTTCCCTGTTTCATCACCACTTTTTCGAGTCCGATCTTTGATGCGATCCATTTTATACGCACACTGTTTAAAAGATCTACCGCCTGGGTGGGCAGTTCCCCAAACCGGTCTACCAGCCTGGCTTCGAACTTTTGTAGTTCTTCTTCAGTTTTTACGCTGTTTAATTCGGTGTAAAGATTTAGTCTCTCAGTAATGTTGTTGATGTAATCATCGGGGAATAAAAGCTCAAAATCGGCATCTATCTGTGTGTCTTTTACAAAAGTCTTGTCTTCTAAACTTTCATCTTTATGATAAAGATCTCTGAATTCATTTTCCTTTAGTTCCTCAATAGCTTCGTTCAGGATCTTTTGATAGGTATCAAAACCTATCTCGTTTATAAATCCGCTTTGTTCGCCACCCAAAAGATCTCCTGCCCCACGTATCTCAAGATCCTTCATAGCGATATTAAAGCCGCTTCCCAGTTCGCTGAACTGTTCCAACGCGGTGATTCGCTTGCGTGCATCATCGGTCATTGCTGAATATGGCGGAGTGATAAAATAACAGAAAGCTTTTTTGTTGCTTCGGCCAACCCTACCCCTCATCTGGTGGAGATCTGAAAGTCCGAAGTTATTGGCATTATTTATAAAGATGGTGTTGGCATTGGTCACATCGAGTCCGCTCTCCACGATCGTGGTAGAAACCAGCACATCAAATTCGCCGTTCATAAAAGCGAGCATCAGGTTCTCCAGTTTTTTCCCTTCCATTTGCCCGTGGCCTATGCCTACTTTGGCATCAGGCACCAGGCGCTGGATCATCCCGGCTACTTCCTTGATGTTCTCAATTCGGTTATGAATAAAGAACACCTGCCCCCCACGCTGTATCTCATAAGAAATTGCATCGCGAATGGTTTCTTCGGTAAACCTGATCACATGTGTTTCAATTGGATACCGGTTTGGTGGCGCTGTGGTAATTGTAGAAAGATCCCGGGCGGCCATTAAACTGAACTGCAACGTACGCGGGATAGGCGTTGCCGTTAAGGTCAAGGTATCTACATTTTCCTTGATGGTCTTGAGTTTATCCTTTACCGCAACCCCGAATTTCTGTTCCTCATCTACAATAAGTAATCCCAGATCTTTGAATTTCACCGTTTTGCTTACCAACTGGTGGGTTCCTATTATTATATCTACTTTCCCCGCTTCCAGATCAGCCAGGGTTTCCCGGCGTTCTTTTGCTGTTCTAAATCTGTTAAGATAATCTACCGTTACAGGGAATTCTTTTAAGCGCTCTGTAAAAGTCTTATGATGCTGAAATGCAAGAATTGTTGTCGGCACCAAAACCGCCACCTGTTTCCCGTTATCTACAGCCTTAAATGCGGCGCGAATGGCGACTTCTGTTTTCCCAAAACCTACATCCCCGCACACCAGGCGGTCCATAGGCCTGTCCAATTCCATATCTTCTTTGACCGCAGCGGTAGCGGTGGTTTGGTCCGGAGTGTCCTCGTAAATAAAGGATGCCTCCAGCTCGTGTTGTAAATAGGAATCGGGTCCAAAGGCAAAACCTTTTTGAAGCCTTCGTTTGGCGTATAATTCAATTAGATTATAAGCGATGTGTTTTACGCGGGACTTAGTCTTTTCCTTTAAATTCTTCCAGGCATTGCTTCCCAGTTTGTATATTTTTGGGGGCTTACCGTCTTTCCCGTTGAATTTAGAGATCTTATGCAGCGAGTGGATGCTCAAATATAAAATATCCCGCTCCCCGTATACCAGTTTTATGGCCTCCTGCATTTTTCCTTCCACCTGAATTTTCTGGAGTCCGCCAAATCTTCCAATTCCGTGGTCAATGTGGGTCACGTAATCACCCACTTCCAGGTTGGTGAGCTCTTTTAGCGTGATCGCCTGTTTCTTCGCGTAGCCGTTCTTCAGGTGAAATTTAAGGTAGCGTTCAAAGATCTGATGATCTGTATAACACGCCATTTTTGAATCATCATCTATAAATCCCTGGAACATAGAAAGTACCAGGGTTTGGTATTTTACCTCTCGCTCCTGGTCGTCAAATATGTCGTGGAAGCGTTTTGCCTGCTGCTCGCTTACGCAAAAAATATAATTGGAATATCCCGCCGCGGTATTCTCAATGAGATTGTCGATCAACAAGTCGAAGTGTTTATTGAAAGAAGGCTGGGGTTTGGTGTTGAATTCAATGAACTTGCCGTCACCCTGAACCTGTTTCGGGGTCCCATTGACGCTAGATCCTGAAACAAGTTCAGGATGACGTGATGAGGAAGAATTCGAATTATTCAAATACGACTGCGTACTCAGTTCCACTATGCTGAAATCCATCAATTGCCTTTTGATCATTTCGGCATTACAGAAAAGCTCTTCGGGTTTGCTGTGTCTTATTTCTTCGGAAATGGTTTTAAAAGCTTCTTCGGCCTTGCTGAAGAGTTTATCCATTTGAGCTGAAAACATGCCGAGATCTTTCATAAAGATGACGGTATTGGCCGAAATATATTTCAGAAAACTTTCCCGTATCTCATCTAGCTTCTTGTTCTCCACATTTGGCATTACAGAGATCTTTTTCACCTGCTCTGTAGAAAGCTGCGTCTCAACATCAAAACTTCGTATACTGTCTACCTCATCGCCAAAAAACTCGATCCTGTATGGTTCATCGTTACTGAAAGAAAAAACATCTATGATCCCACCCCGCACCGAAAATTCTCCGGGTTCGGTTACAAAATCCACTCTTTTGAACTTGTATTCAAACAGGACCTCGTTCACAAAATCTATGGAAAGATTGTCGTTCAGAGAAATCTTTAAGGTACTTCTGTCCAGTTCCTTTCGGGTAACCACTTTTTCAAAAAGTGCATCGGGATAGGTGACAATTATGGCGGGTTTCTTGCGGGAATTGATCCGGTTTAAAACTTCAGCCCGCAACAGGACATTCGCATTATCTGTCTCTTCCATCTGGTATGGCCTGCGATAGCTGCCCGGGTAAAAAAGCACGTTCTTCTCCCCTACCAGCTGTTCCAGATCATTGAGGTAATAGGCGGCTTCTTCCTTGTCATTAAAAACCAGTAAAAAAGGCTTATCTGCCTCTTCAAAAGCATTGGCGATCACGAAGGAAAGAGATGATCCCACGAGACCTTTAAGATGGATTTTAGCTGAATTTTCTGAGGATTGGGCAAGGGAATCCCTTAGTTTCTGTTGTTGCAGAGACTTAGCGAAGTTTTGGGCAATAGAAGTTTTACTCATTGAGGCAAAGGTAATTCCATACTTCTGCCCTTACAACACCTCAACGTTTTTTTAACTTTTGGTGCTGGCGCGGATTTGCAATCAAAGGCAGCAATTTACTTTAGCCACCCGGTTTCTTTTCAGGATTTTGCCAGGTATTAAAAACAGAATACACAATTATGCTGTTATTACGAATTTCAAAGATGATCAGGAAAGGAAATTTTTTGATAAAAGCTTCCCGGTATGGGGCTCTCTTTTGAGGGAACTGCTCAGGGAAAGCTGTAATCCTATTGAAAAAGGTTTCCAGATGTTCCAGAAACTTCTCCCCTAATCCATTTTCTAAAGTTTCGTAATAAATGTATCCCTCGGTGATTTCCTCTTTAGCCTTTAGGGTAACTACGAGGTTATAGGTCATTTCCCGGCTGCATTTCTAATACTTTCTTTCACCTCTTCCCAAGTATATGTGTCCTCCGGATCATTGAGATATTCTTCTCTACGGCGATCTATTTCTCTATAGCGTTCTTCATTAAAAGTTGATGAGTCTTCCTCCTCCTCTTGATAACTTTCAATTAAAGATTTAATCATCTTCAGCAGTCGCTCATCTGCATTTTCCAGATATTTTATAACGGTTTCTTTTAGTTCAGGCTTCATGTTCATATTTTTTCAGCTTAATAAAGTTACGATAATAATTATTCAGCTTAATAAAAAGAACAACTTTATCATTTCCATAACAGCCAAACGGCGTTAGTATAGGTAATTTTCAGAAAATTCAATTCATACCTATGGCCTTTAAAGATTTTGATGTTTTTGTGATAGGTACCGGAACTGCCGGAAAAAATGTAGCGAAGGAATGTGCGGCGGCAGGGCGAACCGTGGGAATTGCCGATAACCGTGAATACGGCGGAACTTGTGCCAACGTCGGCTGCGATCCTAAAAAGGTGTTGTTGGGAATTTCAGAGATCCTGGAAAAATCCCAAAAAATGCTTGGAAAGGGTATAAAGGATTTGCCAACAACCAGTTGGGCAGATCTTATGGAATTCAAGGAAACCTTTGTAAATGCGGTCCCGGCGGTGACAGAAAAAAACCTGAAAAAACTAGGGATCCATATGTATCACCAATCGCCTAAATTTCTTGATGAAAACACCCTTTCGGTGGAGGGGAAAACCATTACCGCACGAAAGATCGTGATCGCCACAGGTCAGGTACCTATGGAGCTTCCTATTCCCGGCAGGGAACTCGCCCTTATAAGCGACGATTTTCTAAACCTAAATGAACTTCCGGAAAGCATGATCTTTATTGGCGCGGGATATATAGGGATGGAATTTGCACATCTTGCCGCCCGCATGGGAGTAAAGGTTACTATGATGGATTTTGCTCCACGGCCGCTTATGAACTTTGATGAAGATATTGTCAATTACCTGGTAAAGGCATCGGAAGAAATGGGGATAAAATTCCTCTTTAATGCCAAAGCTACCGGGATAGAAAAGTTGAGAAAAAATTTCAGGGTTACAGCCAATAATGACGGGAAAGATATTTCGGCAACAGCAGCAATGGTATTTAATACCGCGGGAAGGGTTCCTTCAATTGAGGATCTGGATCTGGAAAAAGGAAACGTGGCATTCTCAAAAGACGGAGTCTCGGTAAATCAATATCTTCAGAATCCTACCAACAAAAACGTCTACGCCTGCGGGGATGTTTCAGATAGCGGAGGGCTTGCGCTTACCCCACTTTCAGCGCTGGAATCGCAGGTTGTGGCGGCCAATATTCTGAAGGAAAAAAGCCGAAAAGTGGTGTATCCACCGCAACCTTCAGTTGTTTTTACCCTGCCAAATCTCGCAAGTGTAGGCCTTTCAGAAAAAGAAGCAAAAGACCAAGATCTGGATTTTACTGTTGAGCATAAATCTGTTCCGGAATGGTTTAATGCAAGACGTATCAATGAAAAGGTGTACGCTTATAAAACGCTGGTAGACAATAAAACAGGGGTTATCCTTGGAGCTCATTTAATTGGCCCTGAAGCCGGGGAGGTTATCAATCTTTTTTCCATGGCCTTATACGCCAAAATTGATCACCAGTCTTTAAAAGAAATGATCTTTGCATATCCCACATGGGGGAATGACATAAAGGGGATGGTGTAGAAAAAATTCCAATATTATAAATTCCAAACTATCCGCTTTTAACGGTCAGCTTTCAAGCAATCAGTAATCGGATGGCGCAAATTTTAAAATCTGTGCCGTATTGGGATGGCGCGGATTTGCAATCCGTGCCATTATTCAACTTCTTTACCCTCACCATTCACCAACTTAAAAACAGGGTTGGTCTTACGGTTAACATAACCGTGGTAAAGGGTATATGCGGTAATAATCAAAGCGCCGACAAGGGCAACATAAGCTATAACCGGCAGGCGTTCACTGTGTCTTATATAAATGGCAAACAGCGCCCAGATCCCAACGGCGGCAAATTCCCGCATATTTCTACGGTAAACGATCAATAAATTGATGAGAACTGCAATTGATATCATTATTATGGTCCATTGCCGCTCGTTAAAGATCCATCCATCCCAGTCAATTTTTGAGAGGTATGAGGCGACATTTGCAATAGTTGCGACAGTGATCCACCCTGCATAAAGGCAAATGGGCCACCAGGTAAAAGCAATGATCCTGAAAGGTGCATCCCATAATTCCATCCTCGTTTTGCGTATTACCATAATAAGGGAAATAAGGATAATGAACATAAATATTACCGAGAGTCCGGTGTACTCATACAGCCACACAATTACCCACCCTGCATTGGCAAAATTTGCAATGGCAAACCAGGGTCCGGTTTTGGTTATAAATTCGTCATCCCTGTCGCTAAAAAAAGCGACATAGATCTGGTATGCGCAGTAAACAAGCAAGGCTATAAAAATCAACCCCCAAATAGAAAATGCATAGCCCTGAGGCGTAAAGAGGTTGCGGTATTCTGCACTCAGACTGCCAATAGTGTTATTGTTGAGTCGCAGGGTCTGTGAAAAATAATTCACAATAATGACCAGCACAACCGAGAGCAGGTTTAAAATGGTGAGATTTCGGGACATTTCAAGGCAGTTAGTAGGTTAGTGTACTAAAATTACCTCTTTTTTTGTAATTACAAACACCTGATCCCCAACATTGGGCCGTATCCAGAAATTTCCGGTAAATTCCCCGAAGGCCGGAAGGATCATTTGATCCTCACTTTTGTAAAAGCACCTCAGCTTTAATTGTTGCCTGCCTACCCCATTAAGTTTGTAGCCTGGATGTAAATGTCCGCAGATGTTGTAAAACTCCTCCCGCTCCTCCGGATGATGGGTGAGAAGGAATTTTCCCAAAACGAGTTCAGAAAATATGATGATGCGAAGCGCTTCGTACTTTAATTCAGAAATAATATCGTGATTCCCTATTACCAGCATTACCTGGGCAGAAATATCCTGCATCCAGTTCTCAAAAAGGTCCCATTCCAGGTTTAGCGAACTGTGAAATAAATCGCCCAAAAAACAGATTCGTGAAGGTTGAAAATGTTCAACAACGGCAGTTAAGCGTTCAAAATTCTGCGCTATCGCATTTTGGGGCACCGCACTGCCGTATTTTCGAAAATGAGAGATCTTTCCTAAATGCACATCGCTTACAAGCAGCATTTGTTTCTCTTCCCAAAACATAGCTCCTGAAGGGTGCATGCTAAAATGCTCGCCAAAAATTTCAATGGTTTCTATCACGCTGCAAAAATATCATTTTTCCCACTGAAGCAGCATACGTTTTATGCGATCTTCCAGTTTTTCTGAAGATAATTTTTCCCTTAGCCGGTCGGTAATTATGGGAAAAGCAAAAGGGGTGGGCTTTTCACAGGCTTTCCAGATTATATTTTGATTTGAGATCCTTTCCAGGGCAAGCCGTAGCCTCCCCTCTTCCAGCTGGTGTTCAAAGGTTTCCCTAAATGCCTGTAAAAAAAGCAGATTTTCAGGCTCATAATCGCGAAATACGCTGAACAGCAATTGCGAATTGGCTTGTAAATGTTTGCTCTTAATAAGCTTGTTTGGGAATCCCGTAAACACCATCCCTGCGATCACAGCGATGTCGCGGAATTTCCTTCTTGCCATTTCAGTAGAGTTCAAACTGTTATTGAGGTCATTCATCAAATAGGCGGCAGAAAAAAGATCGTTATCCAAAACCTGTTGCATATCAATTTCCTGATCGCTTAAAAGTTCAAATCCGTAGTCGTTAAAAGCCAGCGTAAAACTTATGGGCGATAATAAGCTGATGCGATACGCCAGTAAACTGCTTAAAGCTTCGTGTACCAATCTTCCTTCAAACGGATAAAAAATGGCGTGGTAGCCTTCCCTGGTTTTAAAGGTTTCAATAAGGAATTCATCCTTTCCGGGAATTATAGATTCCCGCTGCTGCCTTTCAAAAATGGGCTGCAGGGCGCTAAGTTCAAGGGATTTGCTGCCGCCTGCCTTTGCCGATTCCTGGGCCGCATACATTTCCTCACGAAGCAGCTCGCTCATTTGGGCTGAAAATCCCATCCTTCCCCCCAGCCAGCTGGGAACCTTGGAGTTTTTCTTCTTTGACGGCCTTACCAAAACCTGCATTCCCTTGATCCTGGCAAGCTCCAGGTTTCTTCCTGCAAAAGTAAAGGCGTCTCCCGGGGTGAGTTTTGAAATAAACCACTCTTCAATGGTCCCAATATACCCTCCACTCATATATTTTACGCTGAGCATCGCATCGCTTACAATAGTGCCAATCTGCAATCTGTGTCGCATAGCTACTCCGCGATCATTAACCTTGAACAGGCCATCTTCCTCGATCTCGACTTTTTTGTACTCATCATAGGCCTGCAGGCTCTGACTCCCCTTGGTGATAAAATTGAGCAGCCATTTCCACTGCTCATCGGTTATTCCCTGGAAGCAGAAAGTAGATTTAATTTCAGGGTAAATATCCTTCGGAAAGAATCCGTTGGACACCGCCAGGGTGGTTAAGTACTGCACCAGCACATCAAAACTCAATAAATACGGGATTCGATCTTCAACGACTGTTTCTCTTACAGCTTTTTGCAGGGCCGAGGCTTCTATTAGTTCGATCGCGTGAGTGGGAAGGAAGTAAATAATGCTTTCTTTCCCCGGTTGATGGCCACTACGCCCGGCTCTTTGAATAAACCTGGCCACACCTTTGGGACCCCCTATCTGGATAATGGTTTCCACCGGGGCAAAATCTACCCCCAGGTCCAGACTGGAAGTACACACCGTCGCTTTTAGGCTTTCATTTCTTATAGCCTGCTCAACCCAAAGCCGGGTTTCCTTGGCCATACTCCCGTGATGCATAGCAACCTCCCCGGCAAATTCCGGATATTTTTGCATTAACTTCTGAAACCAGAGTTCGCACTGGGAACGGGTATTTGTAAAAATGAGGGTGCTTTTTGAATTTCTTATAATGGGCACTACCTCATCAATAAGATGCATTCCCAAATGGCCCCGCCAGGGAAATTTTTCCATTTTCTCGGGAATAATAGATCTTACTGTGATCTTCTTTTTAAGATCTGCCCGTATCAATTCTGAATTTTGGTAAGCCTCAGATCCCGGTCCCAACAACACTTCCCGTGCTTCCTGTAAATTTCCTATGGTTGCAGAAATTCCCCATATCCTGAGTTTCTTTGATACGGTTTTTAGGCGGGAAAGGGCCAGTTCTACCTGTACCCCGCGTTTTGTGCCCAGAAGCTCGTGCCACTCGTCAATAACAATGGCATTGAGATTTTTAAAGGTCTTGTCGTAATCTTTTGAGGCCAGTAAAAGCTGTAGACTCTCGGGAGTGGTTATAAGAAGATCGGGCATGGTTTTTCTCTGCGCTGCCCGGTCTTTCATAGAAGTGTCCCCGGTCCTTATCCCCACCGTGAGCTGGGTGCCCATTTCTTCTGCAAACCGGCTGGCAGCCTGCTCTATTTCAACCGACAGGGCACGGAGCGGGGTGATCCAGATTGCTTTGAGTCCCGGCTTATGTTTGGTTTTATAGTCCGGATTGTTTTTTATGTATTCCAACACAATCGGTATCCACAGGGCATAGGTTTTCCCGCTTCCCGTGGGCGCGTTTAAAAGTCCGTTTTTCCCTTTAAAATAACCCTTCCAGGTTTTTTTTTGAAACGCAAAAGGTTTCCACCCCTGCCCCTCAAACCAGGATTCTGCTAATTTTATAAGTTGTGTTTGGTTCATTTGTTTTTTACCATTCACAGGTTTAACCCTTCCGTCTTAATTGGTAGAAAGATTGATTAAATCAGAAATATTCATTTACCAATTAATCCACCTTCCCTTAAAAAGGGAAGGAGTTATTTGCTTTTTTGTTTGATGTTAAATTGGAACTTCAATAATATTTTTTGCAATTTTTAAAGCTCCCCTCCTTTTCAAGGAGGGGTGGCCGAAGGCCGGGGTGGTTAAACCCTGAAATTATCTTTTATTTCCATCAACACAGATGCCAAATTCTCAACTACCATTTTATTCTCAAATCTTATAATTGTAAAGCCCATCTCTTCCAATCCCTTTTCCCTTTTTCTATCTTTTTCCTCAGCGGCGGCATTTAAATGTACCTCCCCATCCAATTCAATAATTAAATATTCATCTGCACAATAGAAGTCCACAATAAAATTATTAATACTATGCTGCCTCCGGAATTTTCTGCCCTCAAGTTTCCTATTCTGCAATTCCTTCCATAAATATGCCTCGGCAGCAGTCATATTTCTTCTCAACTCTTTCCTCAAATTTTTTAGGTTCTTATTATTGTGTTCAGGTTTTTTCATGATTTTAGTTTAACCCTTCCGTCTTGAGCGGTAGAATAATTTATCTAAAAGACTTAACTCAGCACCGCTCAATCCACCTTCCCTTGGAAAGGGAAGGAGCTTTTATTTATTCTTTATTTTGACGATCTTCTACATAAACTTAAAACGGCTCCCCTCCCTTTTTCAAGGAGGGGTGGACGCATAGCGGACGGGGTGATTTAAACTGAATTTTATTATATTTCAAGTATTAATTTATAATCCCTATTTAACCCTTCCGTCTTAATCGGTAGAAAAATTCCATCAAACAAGAATCATTCTCAAATCGGTTAATCCACCTTCCCTTAGAAAGGGAAGGAGCTCTTTGTTATTTGGTTTTTGACGATCTTCTACATACACTTAAAACGGCTCCCCTCCTTTTCAAGGAGGGGTGGCCGCAGGCCGGGGTGGTTAACCCTGAAATTATTATCTTATCAACCCCTTCAAATCCTCTAGCGTATTCGCATCTTCTATCTTCTTGTCCTGCCGCCACCGTAATATTCTGGGGAATCTGGTGGCTACCCCGCTTTTATGACGTTTGGACTCGGCTACCCCTTCAAAGGCGATTTCAAATACATGATGAGGCACCACGCTTCTCACCGGGCCAAAGCGCTCCAGGGTGTTCTTCTTTATCCACGCATCAACTTTCCTGAATTCTGCATCGGTGAGGCCGGAATATGCCTTGGCAAAAGTGACCAGCTCCTTCTTCTCTTCATCCCATAACCCAAAGGTATAATCTGTAAACAAATTGGTTCGCCTTCCGTGGCCGCGCATCGCATAGGTAAGGACTGCGTCTATGGTAAGGGGAGCTACCTTCCACTTCCACCAATCTCCTTTTTTGCGTCCTACGAGATATGGAGAGTCGAGTCTTTTAAGCATCAACCCTTCCGATCGTTCTTCGCGTGCCCGCTCTCTTTCATTCGCAACCTCTTCCCAGCTTTGGAAAGAAATAGTTTCCGACAGGTGCATGGGGAATTTTGCACCTCCTGCTTCAGAATGAAGTTTTTCCAGGATCCTCCTTCTTTCCGCGAAAGCGACATCTCTTATATCTTTTCCTTCCCATTCCAGAACATCATAGGTTTTGAGAATTACCGGCACTTTCTCAAGCAATGATTTAGAAACCGTCTTGCGGCCTATTCGGGTTTGAAGATCATTAAAGGTTCCTATTTCTCCCCCGGGATACGGCAATATCTCCCCATCCAGCACGGTCCCGTTTGGGATCACGCCCACCAGTTCCTGAAATTCAGGATATTTATTGGTCACCAGTTCCTCCCCCCGACTCCAAACAAAAAGCTCGTTATTGCGAATGATCACCTGCGATCTTATCCCATCCCATTTATGTTCGGCCGTCCAGTCGCGCACATCTCCCAGGCTTTCAACTTCATTTTCAATGGCATAAGCCAGATAAAATGGATATGGTTTTGAAAGGTAATCCTCTTCATTTTCTTCCAGGATCAATTGATCAAAGGAAATCTTTTCAGGATCCCAGTTTCCCATTAATTTATACGCAAGAATATCCTCATCGAGATTGGTTGCCTTTGAAAGCGCGCGTGTCATTAACTTTTGACTCACCCCTATCCTGAAACTTCCCGTGATGAGTTTGGTAAATACAAAACGTTCGTAGTAATTAAGTTCCCGCCAGTTTTGGAACAAGTACTCTTTTTTTTCCTCATCGGGCAGGGATTTGAGTTCAATGATCTCCTGCAGGAACTGTGACAGGCTTTTTTCAGAATGGGCTTTGGAAGTTGGGATGACCAGGGCGATGGTTTCTGCCAGATCGCCTACGATGTGATATGATTCCTCAAAAAGCCAAAGCGGAATATTTGCCAATTCAGAAGCCCAGGTGCGCAGCAAGGTTGTATTCACGGGGCGCGGTGGTCTTCTATGGGACAAAATTGCAATTGCCCAAACCTTATCCCGATCGCTTGCCACCCTGAAATATTCAGTAAGCGCCTCCACTTTTAAAGTAGTTTTATTGGTGCTGTCCAGTTTACTTATAAGTTCTGCAAAGTTTCTCATCCTCTCATCCCGTCCTCTCCTGGAGAGGTTATTATAATTTAATAGTTTTATTTTGGTTCTACCTTGATATTTGCTTTTTCCTCATCGGGTACGAGATCATCCACGCTTTCTACTTTGCTTTCGAGTTCACCCATCTCTCCTTCATACTGGGTTTCCTCTGTACGGGCATCGTATCCTAGAGTGCAGAGGTAGCGGGAAAAAATATCTGTATATCCATGGGTGCAAATTACCTTCTCACAACCAGTAGCATTTATGGAACTCAATAATCCTTCCCAGTCGCAATGATCGCTCAACACAAAACCTTTATCAATTGCCCGTCGTCGTCTTGCGCCTCTGAACGCCATCCAACCACTGGCAGATCCTGTAACATATGGAACCATTTTTCTAATCCAGGGGGAGCCGTGAGCACTGGGAGGTGCAAGCACCATATTACCTTTAAGATCCTCTTTTTTGGTCTCCCGGGTTACCCTTATGGTCTCCGGAAGCTCTATGAGGGGTCGTACAACTTCGGTCATATTTTCTATGGCTCCATGCGTGTAGATCTTTCCAATAGATGGGTCAAGGTGTTTTAATAACCGCTGGGCCTTGCCCAGGGAATAACCAAACAGGATTGAGGTCCTTCCATCTTCCTTATTTTCCTGCCACCATTGGTTGATATTTTTCATCACCTCGGCCTGGGGGGTCCAGGTAAAAGCCGGCAATCCAAAGGTGCATTCAGTAATAAAAGTATTGCATTTTACCACTTCGTAAGGCACTGCAACCCCATCATCTTCAGTTTTATAATCCCCTGTAAATACCCAAACCTCACCTTTATATTCCACCCTTATTTGTGAGGAGCCTATAATGTGTCCTGCAGGGTGAAGGCTGAATTTTACCCCGTTAATTGTAAAGGTTTCATTCCAGTTTTTCCCTGCAACCTCGATCTCTCCCAACCGGTGTTTTATAATGGGTACGTTGGAATGATGGGTAATGTATTTTTTATGTCCCCACCGGGAATGATCTGCATGGCCGTGGGAAATAATCGCATTATTCACCGGTTTCCAGGGATCCAGGTAAACATTTGCCACTTCACAGTAGATCCCTTTATCGTTAAAAGCTAATAATGGCTTGTTCATGTATTTCTTTAAGAATCAATGAAATTAGGAAATTTACAATGCTTGCTCTAGCCGATTAAGAAAAGATTAGGTATTGTAAACCTTCATCTTTTTAAAAATTATTGACAATAAATGCCTAAAGGTTTAAGTATATTTGTACTATAAAATTTAAAGAAATGTCATTTTTAGATCTGTTTGGCTCTGGGGAGCACCTTAGAAATTTAGGCCATTTTGCTGCTATTGTAAATATGGCTGCTGTAGATGGGGAAATTACCCCGGGGGAGGAGATATTGTTGCGCCGGTTTGCTTCTAAACTGGATGTAAGTGATGATGAGTACAATAAAGTGATTGAAAATCCCAATCTGTTTCCTATTCATCCGCCCAACTCTTATGAAAGAAGAATCTCTACTCTTCATGACCTGTTCGTGATCATTTATGCGAACCATGAGATGGATGAGGAAGAAGCCATACTCTTGAAGAAATATGCAATAGGTCTTGGTTTTTCTGAAGCTCAGGCAGATAAGATCATTACCAGGTCTATCCAGATATTTACGGGCGCTTTGGATTTTGAAGATTACAAGTACCTACTCACCCGCTAGGATCAGCGCTCGTATTTAGCCATAAATTCTTCAGCTTTTTCTACCATGGAAGTACTTCCACAAAAGAACGGCACTCTTTGGTGCAGTTCTGAAGGTTGAATATCCATGATGCGTGAAAATCCGTCAGATGCCTTTCCGCCAGCCTGCTCAACGATAAAGGCCATTGGATTGCATTCATATAAGAGACGGAGTTTCCCATTGGTAGCCTTTGAGCTTTTTGGATAGATAAAGATCCCGCCTTTTATCATATTGCGGTGAATATCACTAACCATGGAACCAATATACCTTGAGGTATAAGGCCTGTCTTCTTTTTCTTCCTGGCAGTATTTAATATAATCCTTTACTCCCTGTGGAAAATGAACATAATTACCTTCGTTTATAGAATAGATTTTTCCGGTTTCAGGAAATTTCATTTCGGGATGTGAAAGATACCAGGAACCAAGTGCCGGGTTAAGCGTAAATCCGTTCACACCACGGCCGGTGGTATATACCAGCATAGTGGAAGTACCATAAATTATATAGCCCGACGCCACCTGCTTATTTCCCTGCTGAAGAAAATCCTCAATAGTAGCAGGTGTTCCTGTAGGAGTAACCCTGCGATATATTGAAAAAATTGTTCCTACAGATACGTTTACATCAATGTTGGAACTACCGTCCAGGGGATCTATAAGGACCACATACTTATTTCTATGATCGTTATTGCATCCTGCAATAGTGATAAAATCATCGCTTTCTTCAGATGCTATTCCACATACGATCTCGCGGTTGGTTAGGGTTTGAATGAAGGTTTCATTGGCCATAACATCCAGCTTTTGCTGGTCTTCTCCCTGTATATTGGTTTCGCCGTAAGCTCCAATAATATCCACCAGGCCGGCTTTGTTCACTTCATGATTTACCACCTTGGCGGCAAGCCTTATGGAATTTATCAACCTGGAAAGCTCCCCGGAGGAATAGGCAAAATCTGCCTGATTTTCAATTATAAATTCACCTAAGGTCTGGTTCTTTTTGGGCATTTTGTTGTGTTATGTTTTTAGAGGTGGTAAAAATATTCAAATTATTAAGGAGCTACAACGTTTTCGTTATTTATATAAGCGCAAGGTTCCTTATTTTTGAAACAATTAACATTAGGATGAACTACACTATACGAAAATTTAAAAGGGAGGACCTCCCCCAAATCCTGGAACTCATAAGAGAGCTTGCAGCATTTGAAAAAGAGCCCGATGCGGTAGAGGTTACTGTGGCTGAACTTGAAAAAGAAGGCATGGGAGAACACCCGCTTTTCACCTGCTTTGTTGCTGAAATAAACGGGAAAATAGAAGGAATAGCACTGGTTTATTTCAGGTTCTCAACCTGGAAGGGCCGTACCGTACATTTGGAAGACCTTATTGTACGTCATGAAAAACGCGGTACCGGCCTGGGAGGAGCCTTGTACAAAAAAGTGATAGAATATGCCCTTGAACAAGGGGTAAAACGTTGCGAATGGGTGGTCCTGGACTGGAATACCCCCGCGATAGATTTTTATAAGCGCAGTGGGGCAACCGTTTTAACCGACTGGAATACTGTTCAAATGGATGAAGAATCCATGAAACGTTTTGTCCAAAAAAATAACGAAAAATCTTAGAGCTCCCATATTTGGGATAGTCCCCTGTCAATTGCTAAATTTGTAAAAAAGCGAAATGATGAACTACACGATTAGAGAAGCCACACGGGAAGACATGCCTCAGGTACTTCAACTTATAAAGGAGCTGGCCGCATATGAGAATGCATCAGGTGAAGTGGAAATAGGTTTAAAGGAACTTGAAGAAGAAGGTTTTGATCATCAAAACTTCAAATGTTTTGTTGCCGATGTAGAAGGAAAAATAGAAGGAATGGCTTTGGTATATTTCAGGTTTTCTACCTGGAAAGGCCGCACAGTACACCTGGAGGACCTTATTGTAAGAGAATCTATGCGTGGAACCGGACTTGGAGGCGCATTATATCAAAGGGTGGTGGAATACGGATATGAGAATGGGGTTAAACGTGTGGAATGGGTTGTTAGCGAGGGAAATAAAAATGCCATTGAATTTTACGAAAACACCGGAGCAGATATAAAAAAGAACTGGTACACGGTGCATATGGACGAAACCGGCATTAAACGGAATATCAAAAAATAAGAATGGAGGTTTTCAAATTTGGAGGAGCTTCCGTAAAAGATGCAGCTTCAGTAAAAAATGTTCTCAAAGTTTTACAACATACAGGATTTCAGGACAAAGTTATTGTGGTTTCGGCAATGGGTAAAATGACCAATGCCTTTGAGGTCCTTGTTAAAAAATACCTTCAGAAAAAAGGAATCCCTTCCGAAGAACTTTCAGCAATAAAAAATTACCATCAGGAAATTGCTCTCGGCTTATTCAGCAGTAAAAATAACCCTGTATTTTCGAAAATTAATGAGCTTTTCGCCGATCTTGAAAATTTCATGGAGCACAATAAATCTACCCAATATGATTTTGTGTATGACCAGATAGTGCCTTATGGCGAACTCCTATCAACCCTTATTGTAAGCGATTTTTTAAAATCAAACGGAATTGACCATAGCTGGCTGGATGCCAGGCAACTTATAAAAACCAACAGTACCTATAGGGATGCCACGGTTAACTGGGAAGAAACGCAGCAAAAAGTAATGGGTGCGATCCAACCCGGAAAATTATACCTCACCCAGGGTTTTATTGGGGCCGATGCCAATAATTTCACCACCACCCTGGGCAGGGAAGGAAGTGATTATTCTGCAGCTATCCTTGCCTATTGCCTCAATGCCCAGAAAGTGATCATCTGGAAAGATGTGCCGGGTGTTTTAAATGCAGATCCCAGGACATTTGAGAATCCGCAATTACTTCACCAGATATCCTATGAAGAAGCAATAGAACTGGCTTTTTTCGGCGCATCTGTAATTCACCCAAAAACCCTGCAGCCTTTACAGCGAAAAGAGATCCCGCTCTATGTGAAATCCTTTATTGAGCCGGAAGGAGAAGGAACCACGGTAAGAAAAGGGCAACCCCTTATTCCCGAAGTTCCCTGTTTCATAGTTAAAAAAGACCAGGTCCTGATCTCGCTTTCAACGCTCGACTTTTCTTTTATGGTAGAGGAAAACATTAGTGAGATCTTCAGGTTGTTCCACCAATACCAAATGAAGGTAGACCTTATACAGAATTCGGCAATAAGTTTTGCGGTGTGTGTAGACAACAGGTTTAACAATCTCGAAAAACTGATACAGCATTTAAAAGCGAGATTTAAGGTAACCTATGTTCCCGGCGTATCACTTTATACCATTCGCCATTTTAACGAAGCTGCATTAAAAGATCTGGAAAAAGGCAAGAAAATTTTGCTGAAACAGGTAATGCAAAATACAGTGCAGTTGGTATCGGCCAACTAGGCCCTTTTAATCAGTTATCCCTATATTTGATTTAAACCGTAAAACTTTATAATGGGAATTGTAAGTTCAAAGGAGGTTGCAAAAGTGATGAACCTTGACAAACTGGGTTTCTTGGGAACCTCAATTGGCTGGATTATTCTACGTACTACCCGGCTATCTACCATCAACCGGGAATATGAAAAAAGGAAACATCTTAAAGGAGAGGATTTTATCACCTCTATTCTGGAAGGATTTGAAATTGATTTTGAGATCCCCGAAAAAGACCTGAAAAGAATCCCCAAAACAGGACCGTTTATTACTATTTCCAATCACCCACTGGGGGGTATAGACGGGATGATCCTTATGAAGGTCCTGCTGGAAAAAAGGGAGGATTACAAGGTGATTGCCAATTTTTTGCTGGAACGCCTGGAACCTTTGAAACCCTATATTATGCCGGTGAATCCTTTTGAAGACCACAAGGAAGCAAAATCCAGCTTAACCGGATTAAAAGAGGCTATCGGGCATTTAAAAAATGGTCATGCCCTTGGAATATTCCCCGCGGGAGAAGTTTCCACCTTTCGCGATGAGCGAAGAATTGTTGATAAACCCTGGGAAGCCTCGGCAATGAAGCTTATTCAAAAGGCCAATGTTCCCGTAATACCAATATATTTTCACGCCAGGAACAGCATGTTCTTTTACCAGCTTGCTGGATTAAGTGATGTATTGCGTACCGCAAAACTGCCAAGCGAAATGCTTACCCAGAAAAAAAGAAAGATCAAAGTTAGAATTGGGAATGCCATTACCCCCCAGGAACAGGCCAATCATCCAAATCTGGAAGCCTTTACCGCCTTTGTACGGAGAAAAACCTATATGCTGGCAAACTCCTTTGAGAAAAAACGGCTTTTTGACAATTTACCCAAGGGATTAAAATTGCCAAAAGCACAACCCCAGGAGATCGCGGGAGAAACCCGGCAAGACCTTATAGAAGAAGAAATTGAGACCTGCAGGCACCTTGATAAGCGCCTGCTGGAGAGCAAGAATTATGAGGTTTTCCTGGCAAAAAAGGAGATCATTCCTAATATTCTTAAGGAAATAGGCAGACTGCGGGAGATCACATTCAGGGAAATTGGGGAGGGCACCAATAAATCGGTAGACCTGGATGAATTTGATGATTATTATTACCACATGTTCCTGTGGGATAATGAAACCCGCAAGGTGGCAGGCGCCTATAGAATGGGAATGGGTAATGAGATCTTTAAGGAGTATGGGATCAAAGGTTTCTATTTACATGAACTTTTCAGGTTTGAACCGGAATTGTATGATATGATGAACCAGTCAATTGAGATGGGAAGAGCCTTTATTATTAAAGAATACCAGCAACGCCCCATGCCGCTCTTTTTGCTATGGAAAGGGATAGTGCATTGCACCCTGCGTTTTCCTGAACATAAATATCTTATTGGCGGGGTGAGCATAAGCAATAAATTTACCAACTTCTCCAAATCCCTGATGATCGAATTTATGCGATCCAATTATTATGACCCATATATTGCACAATATATAAGACCAAAAAAGGAATTCAAGGTTAAACTTAAGGATGCCGATAAAGAACTGGTCTTTGATTCCAGTGAGGCAGATCTTAATAAGTTTGACCGGTTCATTGACGAAATAGAGCCCGACAGCCTGAGACTACCCGTTTTGATCAAGAAATACATCAAGCAAAACGCCCGTGTAGTGGCCTTTAATGTAGACCCCTTGTTTAACAACGCGGTAGATGGATTAATGTACATCAGGATTGCCGATCTTCCTGAAAGCACGGTAAAACCCGTGCTGGAAGATCTCCAAAAAGAACTGGAACAAAAAACAAATTCCCATTCATAAATAAACATAACACCTGTTAATCTATTGTTATTCCATTCCCACTTCTTGGGAATGCAGAAGGGGTTGATTATATTTCAGGAAATAAAAATGAAGGAATTATGGAAAAGATATTGATAGCAGGTGCCACAGGGCAAACGGGAAAGAGAGTGATAGAGATCCTTCGCAATTCCCAAAGTTTTACTCCGGTTGCAATGGTTAGGACCCAGGAACAAAAGGAGATCTTTGAAGATATGGAAGTGGAAAGCATCCTGGGCGATCTTGAAAAGGATGTAACCCACGCGCTTAAAGGAATAGATAAAGTGATCTTTGCCGCAGGTTCCGGAGGAGATACAGGGGATGAAAAAACAATAGCAGTAGATCAGGAAGGAGCTATAAAACTAATTGATGCCGCTAGAAAAGCCAAGGTCAAAAAGTTTATTATGCTTAGTTCAATGGGTGCCGATGATCCTTCCTCTAACCAAAAACTGAAGACTTACCTCGAAGCCAAGAACAAGGCCGATGAACACTTAAAAGAAAGCGGTATTCCCTATACAATCCTTCGCCCGGGGGCTTTGAATGATGACCTGGGGCTGGCAAAAGTGAAACTTGCAGAAAAACTTAATGAACGCGGGGAGATTTCCCGGGACGATGTGGCCTTTTTACTGGTGATGAGCCTGGCAGATCCATTGGTAAAGAACAAAACCATTGAGGCCCTGGAGGGGACTGAATCTATAAAATCGGCCATTATTGAAGCCAGCAGATAATTTATGATACCAACAAGAAAGGAAATTGCACCGGGCACCACGGTGCTAATTATTCAAAAACACCACCAGCGAAGCGGTACCCTTACAGAGGGAGTGGTTACACAAATTCTTACCAGCTCTCCCATTCATCCCCACGGAATAAAGGTGCGGCTGGAAACAGGCGAAGTAGGAAGGGTACAGAAGATTGTAAGTATGATGGCATAGAAACGAGACCACCTTATTAATCTGAAAAAAACTAACCTTTCCCGAATTTTGAAATGATCTTTCCCGCAATAGTTGCAGCCAGTTTCTCGTGAGATTCAATGGTCCATCCCGCCACATGCGGGCTAAAGATCACATTCTCTAGAAACATCAATTCTTTCAGTGCTACCGGCATTTCCTTTTCAGCAAAGAGGCTTTCAAAACTGCTTTTTTCGTATTCCAGCACGTCCAGACCGGCACCCAGGATCTTACCCTGGATCAATGCGGTAACCAGGTGTTCAGTTACAACACTCTTTCCCCGGGCTGTATTTATGAACCAGAAAGGTTTTCTAAATCTGTTGATATATTCTGAATTTATTAGTCGGTTCGTCAATGGGGTCCAGGGGGTGTGCAGGCTTACAACATCTGCTTTCTCCTGAAGTTCTACCAGTTCTACCTGCTTCGCATTCTCATTACCCACCCCGGGTTTAATATCATAACAAAGCACCTCCACATCAAAACCTTTCAGTTTTTTCGCAAAAGCTTTTCCCATATTTCCGTAGCCAATGATCCCTACCGTTTTACCATCCAGTTCTATCCCTCTGTTGGCTTCCCGGTGCCAATGCCCCTGCCGCACTTCGCGATCGGCTTTGTTAAGTCTGTTGAAAAGGGAAAGTATCATTCCCAGGGTGTGTTCGGCTACTGCATTTCGATTGCCTTCGGGGGCAGAGAATAGGGAAATCCCTTTTGATTCAGCAAAATCTACATCTATGCTCTCTAACCCCGCTCCTACCCTTGCGATAAATTTCAGCTTAGGCATAGCCATCATGAATTCCTTATCAATATCAAATCTACTGCGTATAACAATGCCCTCATATAAATGCCCCATCTCAAGAATTTCTTCTTTGCTAAGCGTGTAGCCTTCAATATTATGATGCCCCGCTTCTTCCAGTGATTTAAAAAGAGAGGGGTGGTTACTGTCTATATGGAGTATGATCATTCTATAAAATTTACTGAATACTTCTGTGTTTAATATGTAACAGTGTACACAAGGCGGTTTTGAAGGTATTAAAATCCGAAGATCAGTTTTGCGATAGTGAAGTAGATTAGGATGCCAAAAATATCATTGCTGGTAGTGATAAACGGTCCCGTTGCCATTGCGGGATCAATCCCTTGTTTATCAAGAATAATGGGAACAAAGGTTCCTATTAGCGAAGCGATAATAATTACAGAGATCAAAGAGATTCCTACCGTAAGGCCAAATATCATATCAAACCCAAGTATATAATATGCTCCCAGGGTAAGTATTATTGCAAGTACAACACCGTTAAAAAGGCTTAATCCAACTTCTTTTATCAATCTCCTTAAGAGGGTACCTCTAAGACTTTTATTGGCAAGTCCCTGTAACACAATTGCAGAGGATTGTACTCCTACATTTCCGGCCATTGCCGCAATAAGCGGTACAAAGAAGAAGAGCTGGCCATGTTGTTCCATTGCGCCTTCAAAAGTACCTAATACCGTAACACTTATGAATCCTCCAAAAAGAGCCAGCACCAGCCAGGGTAAGCGGGCGCGGGTTAAAAGCCAGATACTGTCATCGGCCTCTACATCTTCAGAAATACCTGCAGCCATCTGGTAATCCTTATCGGCTTCATCCTTGATGAAATCAATAATATCATCAATAGTAATTCTACCTACCAGCCGGCCCATCTCATCTACTACGGGAATAGCTTCAAGGTCATATTTTTGCATTATCTGGGCCACCTCTTCCCCCGGGGTATGTACATTTACGTAATCTACTTTGGGAATGTAAATATCCTGAATATGAGCATCTCCGGGAGCCGTTATAAGGTCCTTTAAGGAAAGACGCCCTTTTAATTTATTTTTATCATCAACCACATAAATGGAATGCACCCTGGTCACATTTTCTGCCTGGGCCCGCATCTCGGCCATACACCCGGTTACGCTCCAGTTCTCATTCACCTTCACAAGCTCCTTGGCCATAAGGCCCCCTGCGGAATCTTCATCAAAACGCAGCAGTTCCACAATATTATCGGCGTGCTCCTCATCCTGGATCTGAGCGATAACACTTTGCTGGCGCTCTTCTGAAAGTTCAGAAATGATATCGGCCGCATCATCGGTATCCATTTCCTCCAGCTCCTCGGCAATTTCTTTGGAAGACAGATTTTCCAGGATGCGTTCCCGCACCCCTTCCTCCAGTTCCATAAGTGCCTCGGCTGTTTTTACACTATCAAGTAACTTAATGATATAGGTAGCCTCATCCAGGTCAAGTTCTGTAATGATCTCAGCAATATCAGCCGGGTGAACCTCTTCCAGCAGCAACAGCAAATCCTCATCGTTGTGTTGTTCGATAAGGATCTCTATATTCTGGATTAGTTCATCACTAAGTTGAAACTGCATATGGCTGTATTTTTAAAGTAAGCTCAATAAATTGTTGGGTGCTAAGCTGTTCAGGGCGTTGGCCAAAGATAGCATCTTCGCGTAAAATATCGGGCAACTGGAAAATTTTTAAACTATTCCTTAACGTTTTCCTGCGCTGTTGAAAGGCAGTCTTCACCACCCTAAAAAACAGGCGTTCATCACAGGGCAGGGAATAGTCCTCCTTCCTTGTTAATCGAATCACCCCACTCTCTACTTTTGGGGGCGGATTGAATACTGTGGGAGGGACCGTAAAAAGATAATCAACCTCATAGAATGCCTGAGCGAGAACCGACAAGATCCCGTAGGTCTTATTGCCGTGGGGAGATGCTATGCGTTGGGCTACTTCCTTCTGGAACATTCCTGAAAATTCCGGGATAATATTCCTGTTCTCCAGGGTTTTAAATACGATCTGGGTAGAGATATTGTAGGGAAAATTGCCAATGATCGCAAAGGGTTCCCCTTTAAAAATGGATGCCACATCATATTTTAAAAAATCCTGCTCGTGGATTTTTCCTTCAAGAGCCGGATAATTTTCGTGAAGATAAACTACACTATCCCGGTCAATTTCAATTACGTGCAGGTTAATTTCCTTCCGCAGGAGGTATTTGGTAAGCACACCCATTCCCGGGCCAATTTCCAGGACATTATTGTATCCGGTAAAGTTCAGGGATTCGGCAATTTTTTCAGCAGTTTTTTCATCGGTTAAAAAATGCTGCCCCAAATGTTTTTTTGCTCTTACCTCACCCTCGGCAGTTTTCTGGTCTTTAAAAGGTTTCTTAGGGGTACTGCTTTTTTTCATTTATATATTTTTCATCTTCCGGTTTTTCGGAATGCTTTATAGTTTTATTTCTTCGGAAATACCTCTTCAACAATTTGCAGCTCTGTGCGAAAGGCTACAAATTTACCCGCGAAAGCACCGGTTTTTTGCCGAAGGATCGCAGCATCTTCCTCGTAATAACGCTGAAGCATTTCACGGCTTTCCAAAGTATATTGAATGGAATAGGTCATTCCACCCATTTCCTCTTCAACCATTACCCGGGTCATTAAGGCTTTGGTGAATTTATTGGTGTTAAGCATATCGGGGATATGCTCTGTTCTCATCCAGTTTACCCACTCATCGTGAACATCTTCCTGGATATTTATAGTGACGTTATATATATACATTTCTCCTTTATGTCTTATTAATCCTGAAATAGGTTCTTGGCAACGGGCTGTTTACTCAATAGCATCTCCACGCAGTTGCCTGTAATTTCGCCTTGCCTCGACAAAGTAAATACTATCGGGGAAACTGAAGATGATCTGTTCGTAAAATTCTTTGGCTTTACCGGGATTATTGAGTTTTTTATTATAAAGTTCGGCCAGGTAAAAGGTGGCATTATCTGCAAGGATATCTTTTTGGAAATGTTGAAGTATCTGTAGGTAATTGGCTTCTGCCTTGTTCCATTCCTCTTCATCTTCATATAATTGCGCCTGTTTCAACAAAGCTTCATCCTCAATTTTCTCTCCTTTGTGGTTTAAAATAATATCTTCCAGGATCGCGATCGCTTCCCGGGGTTTGTTCTGGAAAGCGAGCAAATCGGCACGGGCATATTTCTTCAGGGCAGTTTGAGTAGAATCCTCCAGGGAATTGTCCTTTATAAGCATGCTTAACTCCATGGCATCATTTGCAATAAGTTGGGAAGATGAAGCTTTTAGAACATCCAGCTGATTCTGCGCCCATTCAAAATCTCCTTTGAAATAACTGGTCCTGGCTACCTTAAACCTGGCAGCCTGAGACATTTCATCGTTTTTGACCAGATTTTGTACCTGCGAGTAATATATCAAGGCCTGGTTGAATTTCTCTTCGAGCACCAGAATATCTGCCAGTTCCATTTTGGTGGCTGCCATGTCAAAACCGGAAAGATTTTTAGTGGAAAGCTCCTGCAGCATACTTATCGCCTCCTGAGTATCTCCCATTTTAAAAGCCCTGAAATTAGCATAATCAAGCTGCAATCGAATTGTTTCGGGACCTGTACCAAAGCGGGTAAGAAGTTCTTCGTATTCCTTTTTTATCCCTGAAAATTCCTTCGGGCTTGCGGTCTCGATCTTCATATCAAGCAGTAACTGATATGCCTGCAACAGGATATTTGAGGAAGGGGTTTCCTCTATAATAAAGGCTACCACTTCCTTAGCCGCTTCCAGGTCTCCATTGGATTTCGCATTTACCGTAAGCTGAATGATCCTTTGCAGGTCCCTGTCATTTCTAAGATAGATCGCTTTCTCCTGGGCGAAGGCTTTTTTATATTCTTTTTGCTGAACAAAGAGCCAGGCCAGCATCTCGTTATATATAACCCCCGGATTTTTTTGAAGCCGCTGTAACAACAACTTTCGAAGCGCAGCATTGGCTGGGTTCCCGGGATCTTCCAGGATATACCTGTCAAATTCCCTTATGAGATTATAGCTTATTTCGGGTTCCTTATCTATAAGGTCCAGATAGGAGGTGAACATTTCATCCAGCTTTCCTTGTTCCCCAAATATACGTGCCAGGGGCAGGTCAAATTTTGAGGTAGGATCCAGTTTCATTCCCGTTTGGTAGGCCTCTGCAGCCAGGTCAAGCAAGCTGTATTTTTCAAAGCTGCGAGCTACAGAATAGGTATAATTGGGTCTTTCCTGGAGTTGAGCCAGGGCTTCCCTGTAAAATTGCTGAGCTTTTTCTTCCTGCCTTTGCAATGCCGAATTATGTCCAAGCTCTATAAGGAGTGTTGGGTTATTTGGGGAGCGTTCCTTTCTTTCAAGTAACAGGCCTTCGGCAGTTGTGAAATCTTCAAGCTGCTGGTAGGCGGTGATCATTCCGTAGAAAAAAGTGGAATTACCAGGATTTTCCTTCACCAGTTGCTGATAGGTTTTTAAGGCTTTTTCATATTCACCCTGGTCCAGGTAGTTGCGCGCCAGTTGATCGTTTTGTGCGAACAAACCGAAACCAGCTAGAAAACAGGCTATTATGGAAAATAAAAAACGCATTTTGTAAAGATAACAAAATGCGCTGTTTGGAAAATCTTTAATGTTGTTAATCTATAACTGCTCACCAAAACATAATAAACCCCACAGGAAAATAAAAACCTCACAGGTTTTGAAAACCTGTGAGGTTTGCCTAAGAAGCTTAAAAGTTTTTAGTCAATCATTTCGAACCCGGTATAGGGGATCAATACCTCGGGCACTTTAATCCCATCGGGAGTCTGGTAATTTTCAAGGATTCCCGCAAGTACGCGCGGCAATGCCAGTGCGCTCCCGTTAAGGGTGTGCAACAATTGCTTATTCCCCTCTTTATCTTTATATCTAAGTTTCAACCTGTTTGCCTGAAAGGTTTCAAAATTGGAAACCGAACTTATTTCCAGCCACCGGTCCTGGGCGGTTGAAAACACTTCAAAATCATAGGTTAGGGCCGATGTAAAGCCAAGGTCACCCCCGCATAACCTCAGGATCCTGTATGGAAGTTTCAGGTCATTAAGAAGATCTTTTACATGGTCTACCATTCCCTCTAGCGCTGCAAAGGAGTTTTCAGGCTTTTCAAGCCTTACAAGTTCAACTTTGTCAAACTGGTGCAGGCGGTTGAGTCCGCGCACGTGTGCGCCATAAGATCCTGCTTCCCTTCTAAAACAGGGCGTATAGCCTGTGCAGGAGATAGGAAGATCGCTCTCGCTTAACATCTGGTCGCGAAAAATATTGGTCATAGGAACCTCTGCGGTGGGGATCAGGTACAGGTCATCCTCGGTCACGTGATACATTTGCCCTTCCTTATCCGGTAATTGCCCCGTTCCAAAACCTGATGCTCCGTTTACCAGGAGGGGTAACTGATACTCGGTATAACCCGCAGCCGCGGCCTTATCCAGGAAATAGGTAATAAGCGCGCGTTGCATCTTTGCTCCTTTTCCTTTATAAACCGGAAAACCGGCACCGGTGATCTTGTTTCCAAGTTCAAAATCTATAATGTCGTATTTTTTTGCCAGCTCCCAATGTGGTAGAGACCCTTCGGCAAGCACGGGAATTTCACCCGCCTGGAATATCTCTTCATTGTCTTCTTCTGAAGTTCCTGCAGGAACCGAACTGTGGGGAACGTTAGGGATGGTATACAATAGTTCCTCCATTTTGGTAACAGTATCGTTCAAACCATCAGATAATGCTTTGGAAGATTCCTTCAGTTTGGCCGATTTCTCCTTTAAAAGAGTGGCTTTCTGGTGTTCGCCCGTCTTGAACAACAGGCCAATTTCTTTGGAGAGCTGATTTGCTTCGGCAAGGGTATCATCAAGTTGTGATTGCGTGGAGCGGCGGGTTTCGTCCAGCCTTAAAACTTCATCGAGAAGATTTTCAGCATCAAAATTTCTTTTTGCAAGAGCCTGAACATACGCCTCCTTATTTGCCCTAATATTGCTTACCTGTAACATTTTGCCGGTTGATTTTTAGTAAGCAACAAATGTAGCAAAAGCCCGTAAAAATATCAGTCTAATTTGGAAGGTAAAATCCAGTCGTGGTGTTTAAAATGCTGCCATTTCTCATTGGCGAGATCAACTTTGGGGTCAATAAATCTTCGGGCCGGTCTTCCATTTACCCGAACGCTGGCATCTACAAATACCTGTACCTCTTTCCCCTCCTTAGTGTATTCCCTTTTAAGACGCTGGGCAAACTGCCAGATCATGTCGGGTTTGGAGCTTATGGCACCCTGTTGTTTCCTGGTTAAATAATCTTCCGTTTGTACATAAATAGTATCTGTACTCCCCTTTTCAACTACCTTGAACACGCTGTTCCCTCCTTTGCTGCGCAGCATCATCCTCCAGCTTAACCGGTGCCCTTCTTCTGTCCACAGCACATTATCCTCAAAAAAGTGATGGCGTACCGGCAGCCCAATTTGTACCAGGAACCAAACTGCGAAAATAATAAGCAGGGGTTTCTTATAGGAAGGAACAAGGATCTCCTTGGCCTCGTAATAAGGTTTTTTACCCCGAAAGAACAATTTGTTCACGCTGCGGGTAGGGAAAAAGAAAATAGCAAGGGCGAGGGCCAGATAAGGAAATATGCCAATATGAAAAATAAAGCTATTGAAAAGATGGAAAAAGATAGCGGCTATAAAAATAAAGATCCTTGTTCTTCTCCAAAAAAGAAGGGGGATGACCAGGAGATCAAACAGGAAACCATACCAGGCAATGGTATAATGAACCCAGGTTTGCTGAAGGAACTCTCCCACCAGCCAGTAATTTTGTTTGGAGCTCATAAGCAAGGCCGGGAAGGTGGTATCAAACCAGTCCGGGTATATCTTGGCAATTGCTGCATAGGTATAAACGATCCACATTTGCAGAACAATAGCCACCCAAACCCAGCGTGGCATTGAGTTGGTCCTTAATGCAGGATCTCTCCAGGCATCTATGGAAGCATTGCGATGTGCAGGTAAAAAGGACATAATTATGCACAACAACATCAATAAATAATAGTGGTTGTTATAGGATGATTTTTGCATCAGGTATACCCCGCTCCACATAATGGTATAGGCGATAATGCTTAAACGATATTTAAGACCAAGCATTACCAATACCCCAAAAAGACCCATTACACCATAATAATACAGCATTCCATCCCCAGGAAGGGGTTGCAGGAATTCAAAACCAATAAAATTGAAGGTTTCACTGGGTTCTATCAGGGTACGCCTGATCCATCCCGTGAAAATGGCCCCAAAGGCCTCAATGGCAAGAAGGAACCCAAACATAATGCGAAATACCACCAGGGCACTGTTGTCAATTTGGGTAAAAAGCCATTTATTCAGCATAATTGTCTCTTATATATCTTTCAGAAAAAGCTTCATCCTGTTTCATTGCGATCTTGAGAGCGTCTACCGATTCAAATTTTTTCTCGTCTCTTATGCGGGTAAGAAGTTCAATCTGTAATTTTTTACCGTAAAGGTCCTTGTCCAGCAGGAAGAAATAGGTTTCTATAGTAACATCCTTCCCACCAACGGTAGGATTGGTTCCTATGCTCATCATTCCAAAATAAGGAATCTCATCTATCACGGCGCGCACCACATATACCCCTATTTTTGGGATAAGTTTATAATCTTCCTCGATCTTTAAATTGGCCGTGGGATAGCCAAATTCTTTCCCCCTACCCTGGCCTGAAACAATAGTTCCGGTAAGGGTAAATGGATGTTGTAAATAGTTATTTGCTTTTTCTACCCTGCCTTCCAGTAAAGCTTTTCTGATTTTGGTAGAGCTCACGGCTACTTCTTCAACATCCTGCTGACTAATTTCTTCCACTTCAAAACCAAACTGGGTTCCAAAATCTTTCAGGGTATTGATATCGGCTGTGCGGTTGCGGCCAAAGCGATGGTCATACCCAATGATCACTTTTTTAGCCTTGAGTTTGTTCACAAGAATATCCCTTACAAATTCCAGGGCGGTTAATCTTGAGAACTGATGGGTGAAAGGATGAATTATAAGGTGATCGATTCCCGACTTTTCCAGGATCTGTTTGCGCTCTTCAATGGTATTTATAAGCTTGAGATCACTGTCTTCCTGTAGCACCATTCGCGGATGCGGAAAGAATGTAAGAATAGCCGATTCCAGCTGGCTTACTTTGGCCGTTGCCACCAGGCGCTCAATTATTTTTTGATGCCCGGCATGAACCCCGTCAAAAGTCCCAATTGTTATTACCGTATGATGGTCGCTTTTAAAAGCATTTGCTCCTTTATGTTCTTTCAAGGGATCTTATTTACCGTTATAAGTGTTCATTGTATTTGTAATTCCTGCGGTGCCAAAGGACTTAATAATATCGGCAGCCAACTCCATTCTTTCAGGCAATAATTTTTCTTCCTCCTCGCTCCATTCTCCCAACACATAATCAACCTGCCTGCCTTTTGAGAATTCATCGCTTATGCCAAACCTGAAACGGTTGTAGGTAGTAGTATTCAAATGCCCTTGTATGTCTTTAAGCCCGTTATGGCCCCCATCGCTGCCTTTGGTTTTTACCCGAATGGTCCCGAAACCAAGGTTTAGATCATCGGTTACTACCAAAAGATTTTCAAGGGGAATTTTCTCCTTGTTAAGCCAGTAATTTACTGCTTTCCCGCTCAAATTCATGAAAGTTGAAGGTTTAAGCAGAATAAATGTGCGGCCTTTAAATTTAAAAGTAGCGATATCTCCCAGTTTATCGGGAGCAAAAGAGATGTTCTCCTTGTGGGCAAGATGGTCCAGGATCCTAAAACCAATATTATGCCGGGTGTTGTAATATTTGGGACCAATATTTCCCAAACCGGCAATTAAAAATTTTTTCATAGGATCTTCCTGTTCCTGGGGTTGTTTTTTGCTCAATATTCTTCCGAAGAATGCCAGCATGAATTAAGTTTTGGTAAAGATAAAATTTCTGAAATACTTTGCGCATACTTTTTTGTCCATAACAAATGGGCGGAAGGAGGAGGGCAGGTCCCGGGAGATTATTGTAGAGTTTTGGAAAATTTACATCCAGGGGATAAAAAAAACATCCCAAACCTTGCGGGATGGGATGTTTAAATATGGATAAAATAAAAATTTATTCTTTTCCTTCTTCTGTTGAACCTTCAGCTCCACCAGCTTCAGTTGCCGGAACATCTCCAGCTGCAACTTCTTCTTCTTCATCCTCAACATCGGCAATGATGTTACGTGAAGTTTTAACCTGGCAAATAACCGTGTTATCAGGGTGTAAGATCTTGTAATCGTCACTTTCTACAGCAGTAACATACAATTTATTACCAATTTTAAGGTTGGTAACATCGGCCTCGATGAAATCTGGTAGGTTAGCAGGAATACCTTTCACCTTTAAACGACGAAGGTTGTAACGCAACACCCCACCATTTTTAACACCACGTGCCACACCTTTTGTATGGATAGGAATTTCCATCGCAATTTCCTTTCCTTCCAGTACCTGGTAGAAATCTATGTGAAGGATGGCATCAGTTACAGGATGAAACTGGATGTCCTGAAGAACAGCATCAAATTTTTCACCTTTACCCAAATTCAAAACCACAGTGTGAACATCTGGTGTGTACACAAGGCTTTTGAACGCAATTTCTTCTGCTGAAAAATGTAATGGTTCTCCCCCTCCGTATAATACGCAAGGAACCTGTCCAGCATTACGTAGGTCTTTGGTTGCCCTTTTCCCCACGCTTTCTCTTTTAGATCCGTTGATCGATATTGATTTCATTATAAAAAATTTTAGTGTGCAAAGGTGCGATATTTTTTTATGTTATTAAAGTGCTGAAAGAGAATTATTTTAAAGTGGTTAGTGGACGGTGGTCAGCGGTCGGTAGACGGTAGTCTTTAGACATGGGGCGGTAGATGGTCTAAGTTGGTTTAATATATTTTTAGATCCCTATGTTTTATGAAAATTTCCCGCAGATGGCGCGATGAAAATGCAGATTTTTGTGGATCTTTTTAACACGAAAGACTATCCTCTTTTCACTTTCCGCTATCCTCTAAAATGGTATCCCGCAGAATTCGCGGAATTTCGCAGAATTAACCCTTCCGGCTTTCTTGCCCTCCCGGGCAATAAATCCACCTTCCCTTGGAAAGGGAAGGAGCTTTCTATTCATCTTATCCTGACTTCGCCTAACATAGGTTGCCTTTTTTCACAACTTGAAAAGTATGAAAAAAGATGAGAAAATTAGAAGGATCTTTAGTTTAGAATTAAAGCTGGAACTTATTAAAAAGATCGAACGCGGTGAGCTACGTGTAAGCGAGGTTTGCAAAACTTATGGGGTAAGTACTACGGCAGTTTACAAATGGTTGAGAAAATATTCCGAACTTTACTCTAAAGAAACCCGTGTAGTTGTGGAGAATAGAAGCATAGGCAAGAAAAATAAAGAACTCAAAGATAAAATTAAAGAGCTTGAGCAAGCCCTTGGCCCGAAACAGATGCGAATTGATTACCTGGAAAAGGTAGTGGAATTTGCTTCAGAACGATCTGGGGAGGACATTGAAAAAAAGAACAAACGGCTGTCTTAGAATGGTTTCGAATGAACAAGTCCCATTCTAACTATTCAATGACAAAGCTTTATAATATGGTGGGGATAAGCAAACAGGCCCATTATAAGCGAGTTCAACAACAGGAAAAATTTGTTGATCTCACCCAGGATATCCTTACAAAGGCTTCTGCGATCCGCAAGGATCATAGGAGAATGGGATGTCGCAAGTTGTATGATGAGATAAAACCTGAGGCTATTGGAAGAGATAAATTTGAATCCATATTGCTATCCAATGGTTTTAGAGTTAAAAGAAAACGTAACTATCACCGCACAACATATGCAGGCAAAACCTGGTATCCCAACAGGATCAGTGGAACGCATGTAAGTGGGGTTAACCAGGTTTGGGTAAGTGACATCACCTATATTCCAGTTGCGTATAAAAAGCATTATTATCTCACTCTGGTGCAGGATGTTTATAGCAGAAGGATTACCGGTTGGCAGCTTTCCAAGGTAATGAGTGCTGAACAAACAGTTGTTCCTGCGTATCAAATGGGGATAGGATCATTGAATAAAGAACAACGAAAAGGACTTATATTTCATTCTGACAAAGGCAGCCAATACAGTTGGAAGGAATTAGAGCAGAAGCATATCAACAATGGAATTCAACCCAGTATGGGAGGAAAAGCATGGGAGAATGCTCATGCAGAGTCAATAAACGGAGTACTTAAAAATGAATACATCAACTTTGAGAATATGAATGTAAGTTTAATCCAAGCACGTGAAATAATGAAAAGGATTATTAAATTATATAATGATAAGCGCCCACATGGTTCATTAAAAAAAATGAAACCTACTGAATTTGAAACCTATGTTCAAACCCTTCCAGAGATGGATAAACCAATATTTAAGATTAATTATTAACACGAAAATGGGCAACCATATTCAGGCAAGCTCATCCTGAAAACTGACAACCCACAACTGATAACCTACAACCTACAACTTTCCAACTTTCAACTTTCCAACTACCTCCTACATAATAAACTTCGAACTAATAGACCTGTTCTCGTGAACGCGTTTCATAACATCGGCAAACAGGTGGGCACAGGAAACCACGCGTATTTTGCGGCTTTCCTTTTTTAGCGGAATAGAATCTGTAACGATCAATTCTACCAACTTGGAGTTTTCAATTCGCTCATAAGCTTCGCCGGAGAGGATGGGATGGGTACAAATTGCCCTTACACTCAGGGCTCCGCGCTCTATCATTAAATTTGCAGCAGCCGTTAGGGTTCCGGCAGTGTCTACCATATCATCAACCAACACCACGTGTTTACCGGTAACTTCTCCAATAAGCTCCATACTGGAGATCACATTGGCTTTAGCGCGTTGTTTATAACATATCACCACATCGCTTTCCATAGCCTTGGAATAGGCATAGGCTCTTTTAGAACCACCCATATCTGGAGAAGCTATTGTGAGATTTTCAAGGTTAAGACTTTTAAGGTATGGTAAGAATACGGTGGAAGCGAACAGATGATCAACCGGTCTTTCAAAAAATCCCTGAATCTGGTCGGCATGAAGATCCATTGTTATAATTCGGGTGGCTCCTGCGGTTTCAAGGATACTGGCTACCATTTTTGCGGCTATTGGCACACGGGGTTTATCTTTACGGTCCTGGCGTGCCCATCCAAAATATGGCAATACTGCAGTGATATGACGGGCCGAAGCACGTTTTGCAGCATCAAGCATCAACAACATTTCCATAAGGTGGTCGCTCCCGGGATGGGTAGACCCAATTATAAAAACTCTTGCCCCGCGCACAGATTCCTCAAAAGAGGGCTGAAATTCTCCATCGCTGTAATGACTGGTGATCACATTTCCCAGAGGAGTGCCGTAAGCTTCAGCGATTTTCCCCGCCAGTTCAAGGCTTTGGGTACAGGAAAAGATCTTGGCATCAATCGTTACTTTAGACATGGAGAATAATTTTTAAATTAGTGTGGTTTTTTGCTTGCCCCAAATTTATAAATTTATTCTTAGCCACAAGGTTTTAGGACTACTACTTCCTGTTAAAAATTATTGGTTAATATAAAAGCAAATTGAAAAGGCCCAGCCTTTTAATCCTGTTAGAATTTACTTAAATTTTGAATTCTGCGAGAATTGATTAAAAGAAAATGAACCATAACCTATTATGCATTCTTTATAGTGAAGTACCTGTTTTAAGAAATTTAATCCTGGAGTTATCTATTCTGAGATTTCAAAAAATTTCTCACATCCCGACTACCATGAAGTGCACCAACAATTCGAATGTGATCCTTAAAAATTCGGTTAAAAAAAAATTCCATCAAGACTTTTTCTTGGATTCGATTATCTGGTCCATAGTCACAGGAATATAAGGGCCATCCAAACCAAATTCGATTTCCCTTCTTACATCCTTTATGACTTTTTCCCGATAGATGCCATGAAAACGTAAAGCACCCCTAATTACTTCACTGTTATTTTGGTATTCCCCTGATGCACCCTGCGGGCTAAAATATTCTATCAGTTTTTTTATGAAATTTATATTCATGACATTTATATCTATTTTTATCAAAAAATAGATAATTTTAGAAAAAGTGAAAAATATTTTAAATTTTTAATCTTTGAGAATCTATTCTTATAAAGGCTAGGTGTCAAATGTTCAAAAAATACAAACTGACTCCAAAGAGACTTTTTTAATAGGTGTATTTTGATTTTTTTGAAAACCTTTTAATCCCTGTGATTAGTTCGGTTTTAAATGCCTGATTTACAAATTGGAACCAAAAGAGTCTTTGAAAAGATTTGTGTTCAATAATTAAACATTTTTATGGCAAATTTTTACAGGATTACCCATAGTTTAGATTCCGGAATTCTAGGGAATCTCGACCAGGTTGTAAAAGCAAAATATTCCTGTTCAATTTATGACGAACATTTTATAGATCAGGTCTTTTTTGAAAAGGCCAAATTCGATCCTACTACCGCTAAAGCTATCTTAAACAACGGAGCTAAACTTACTGATCTAATTAAAACGTCCATTGCGGGCTTTGGTGTAAAACTACTGGTAAGTGAAAAAATGAAGAGAATATTTCAAAAAAATGTGAATCATGGAGTAGAATTTTTTAACTCACCTCTTGTAAAAGATGAAACTGAATACCCAGATTATTTTGTTCTCAATGCATTCGAGGACAGGCTGGATAAAGTAGATTTCACAAACTCGGAAATTTTATTACGCAGGAGAAAAAAAGGCGGTGGTACAGAAACCGTTGTACTCGAAATTAAATCTGACACCAATTTTTTAGCGGCCAAAGATTATTATAAGAATGAAGGTTTTTTATTTATAAATAAATTGATTGTGAAAATGATGGCAGAAGATTTTCTTTTTATAAGATATATGCAAGGGGGACCTGGATATTTTGTCTCAGAGCACTTAAAAAGTATCATTGAGGAAAATGGTTGCACAGGAATCGAATTCGTGCCTTCAGAACTTTCACTTCAGGAATGGTCAGCCCCAGGTGGTATGAGGGAGAAAAAATATGGGAAAGTGGACTAGAGAGAAAAATTAAAACCCCCTGATTCCATCAAGGGGTTCTAAGTACTCGAGGCGGGAATCGAACCCGCACATCCGAAAATACTGGATTTTGAATCCAGCGTATTTAACGATAAATTAAACTAATTATACTTATAATCAATTGATTAACAGAAACATAATTTTTATTGATTTCATTTAATATGATCCAGAATTAAAATTTGTTGTACCTATGTTGTACCAAAAATGATTATCTTTATAGTTCTAAAATTAAAGATGTGACGTCAAATGCAAAAATAGTACTTAGAAAAAAACCCAATAAAGAAGGGTTGTGTCCACTGGCGATTCGTATCACAAAGAATCGCCGTTCAAACTATCATTATATAGGTCATTATATAGATTTAAAAGATTGGGATGAGAAAAATATCCGAGTCAGGAAATCACATCTGAATGCTGATAGTCTCAATGGCCTACTAACCACTAAACTCTCTGAAGCGAATAAGATGCTGATTGATTTGCAATCGGGGAAAAAGGATATATCCGCTAATCAAATAAAACAGAAACTGTACGCCTCTTCTGAATCTATTACTTTCTTTGAGGTTGCAAAAGATTTTCTTGATGAACTAGAAGCAAATAAGAAATTGTCAAGACTCTCTACCGATAAGGCTCGTGTTAACCACGTATTGAACTTTTCCAAATCAAAGCAGCTTACCTTTCAGGAAATAGATGAACAATTTTTAAGGAAATTTAAAATCTACTTACGTAAAAAACACAGCCTATCAGAAAGGTCAATAGTAAATAATCTTATAGTGATTAGGACTATCTATAATAGAGCTATTAAATTGGATATAGTAGATAGAAAACTCTATCCCTTCGGTTCAGATAAAATACGAATTAAATTCCCTGAAACCGAAAAAATAGGTCTTACCAAAAATGAGGTTATAAAACTTGAATCCGTTGAAAATCTGAACGAAAACGAAACTCACGCTCGAAATGTTTGGCTTTTTAGTTTTTATTTTGCTGGAATTCGAGTAGCTGACGTATTAAAAATTCGCTGGAGCGATATTTATGATGAAAGGCTCCATTATCGTATGAATAAGAATTTAAAATTGTTATCCCTTAAAATCCCCGGTAAAATATTTCCGATTTTGGAATACTATCAGGACAATAAACAAAATGATGATGATTTTATATTTCCTGAAATGAAAAAGGCAAATTTAAAAGATGCCAAAGATGTCTATGCTAAAACAAAAACAGCCAACAAAAAATTCAACAAATATTTGATATCCGTTGCAGAACAGGCCGAAATATCAAAAAAAGTCACAATGCACATAGCACGACATACCTTTGGAAATATATCAGAGGATAAAATCCCGATTAATATGCTTCAAAAACTATATAGGCATTCATCAATTACTACCACAATAAATTACCAATCTAACTTTATGCATAAAGATACCGATGAGGCATTGGATAGTGTGATTAATTTCTAAATAAATATTCACATCAAAGGCATTTTGAACGCGTGGATAAGCAATTTTGTGATAAAAAGGACACTGCTACTGCTATTGATACTTATGAAGGATTAAAAAGAATTACCACAATGTTGGCAAGTACATTGGCGGATCTGATCTGGATTTATGCCAGTCCTGAAACTACCTTTATCGTTAGTGGAACAGGGGTTGTAATTGCTGTAGTATATTTTATGTGGATGCCATACAGAAGAACCTATATTTTAGAAAAATCGAAAAATGTTTTTCTGTTTCAGCCTAACCCAAGTCTAAAAATATTATATCCAGGATTTGACCTTTCAACTTTAATTCCCTTGATGTTTGAAGGTCTGTTTTTGCAACCCAATTGCAAGCTTTTTTTATTGTAATTGTACTTAAATGAAAACTTAGCACTCACCTTTTTATCCTTAATTTTCTTGTTCCAGTCTTTGGGACCTACGATGGATTGATGTTGCGACCTGCCGAAAATACCCAATCTAGTTGAACACTATAACGAACAAGCCGAAGATACCGGAATTTCTTTATTGAAGTTCATCAACGACCATTACGTTGATCAGGAGAATTCACAAAGCCACGAGTAAGAACTACCTTTTCAGGGCAGCCACTCTTTCTGCAATGTTCTGGTGTATATTGATACCCTGGAGTTTAAATCTTTTTCTTTAGAATTTTCCTAACCTCAAACTACTACCACGTATTACTAACCTTCGTTTTCTTCGGTCAGTTTAAGTTCTTTTTTTCAACCTCCCAAAGCATAAAACCGGGCATTTCTTCTTTTCTTCTGAATTTATCTTGAATTCTTTACCGTTTTCAAAGGAATTCTGTAAATGTCCGTTTTTAACAAGCAATAGTTCAAGTTAAAAAAATCATCATTTACAATATAAATATGTTAAATAAAAATAACATTATGTTTTTTTAGAAGGATTACTTTAGAGAATTTTCCTCATCGTCACCTTCTTTTTTAATCTTCTGCAGAAATATTTTTTCTCCAAAAAAGGTTACTGCTATTAAAGCTGTAGAAACAATAATCACAGTAAGATTAGTTTGAACCTTTATCCAGATAAAACCTGCCAGAACAACAACATCCATTACAATCGCTGTGACGACGATAGCAGAATTCGCCTTTACCTTTTCCTTCATATGTTTCAGCACCCCCACATGAATAATGATATCCATGATGAGATAAAAAATTGCCCCCATTGCAGCAATGCCCGAAAGGTCAAAAAGAACAGTAAGGGCAATCGAAAGTACCACTATATAGACCAACATGTGTTGCTGAATGTTTCCAGGCATTCCTAAGTGTGAATGCGGAATCAATTTCATGTTCGTAAGCATTGCGGTCATCCGGGAGACAGCAAATATACTAAAGATAACTCCGGTAATGGTTGCAACTATGGCGATCCCCACTGTAAACCAAAGACCGTAGTTCCCGAATAGAGGACGCGCAGCCTCTGCCAACGCATAGTCCTTTGCCTGAACAATCTCAGGGATGCTAAGATTTGCTCCTACCGCCCAGGCGGTCATAAAATACACTACTGCACAAATTATTAATGATAAAACAATTGCACGTCCCACATTTTTGTGAGGATTTTTTACTTCTCCCCCGCTGTTGGTTATTGTGGTAAATCCTTTATATGCTAGTATGGTAAGAGCAAGTGAGGCAATATAGTCTATAACTTTATTTTCAGGGCCACCTGAGGGTAATGCCGAGCCAATACTAAATTCTGCTGCCCATAAGGTTCCCACTGCGAATATTAGAATGCCACCAATCTTTATTGCAGCTGTGGTCATAGCGGTTTTGCCAATAACCTCATTTCCTAAAATATTGACAACAAAAGCGGTAACCAATAATGCCACAGCAAGAACCGGAACCCAGAAACTATTTTCATTCCCATTGAATAGTTGCATAGTGTAGGTGCCGAAGGTTCGGGCAACGAGACTTTCATTCAGAATCATGGAAAAAGCCATTAATAATGCAGCGAATGCTGTTATAGTTCCTTTACCATAGGCCTTCTGAAGAAACATAGCAATACCTCCGGCAGAAGGATAGGCATCGGCCATTTTTATATAGGAATAAGCACTGAATCCTGAAATTATACCTCCGACTATAAAAGATAGGGCGAAATATTCTCCTGATAATTCTGCCACCTGTCCAAGAAGTGCGAAAATTCCGGCTCCTATCATTACTCCAGTACCCATTGCCACTGCATTGGCAAGAGATAAACTTCCTTTTTTATAGTCGCTCATAAAACCATTTTTAAATAGAACATCACTTCAATAAAATCTCTTGATTTTGACCTATAGGTATTTTTTAAGCGCTTTTACCTATTCTTATATCCATGAGCCATCTTTTTTATTGTAACTTATTAGCAATAATTAGAAGACCCGCAAGTATTATTTTGTTGGATAGAAGGACACGGTACGCTGCCATAAGAACAGTATACACAGCAGTCTCCCTCTTTGGGTTTTAAAACCTCTTTACATTGCCCGCATTCGTAAAAAAACTGGCAGGAATCTGTTGGCATTTCTTCCTGCTTGGAGTGGCCGCAATTAGGGCAAGTGATTTTTGACTGAATGATAAATGAATTCATTTTTTCTATTGTTTTAAGTTAATCATACCATATATACAACATCTGAACTTGATGAAGGATAGGTTAGGATCATGGTTTTTAAATCTTTGGAAGTAAATCCGGCTTTTATAGCCATGGCAAATAAATTTATGACTTCCTCGGCGTGAGGGCCAATGAGATGTGCTCCCAAAATTTTTCCGGTTTCTTTCTCAACGAGTGTCTTATAGGCATAGGTTTTCTCGTTGATCCTTTTTGCGGTAAACCAGTCGGGAACACGATCCTTGTTCACCTTAAAATTTAGGCCTTTTTTAGTGGCTTTTTCTTCAGAAAATCCTACCGAAGCCATTGTGGGCAATGTAAAAACGACGGTGGGAATGGCGGTGTAATCTGGTTTTTTAGTGTTGCCTTTTAATATATTGGATGCTAAAATATGTCCTTCCATAACTGCAACCGGTGTAAGTGGAATACCATCTGTATCTGCTGCATCCCCGGCAGCATAAACATTTGGATTGGAGGTGCTTTGCAAATATTCATTCACTTCAACTCCTTTTTTACTAAAGGCGATATTTGCTTTCTGCAGGTCCAAATCAAAAATGGCAGGAGGCCTTCCGGCAGAATTGATCACCTGCGCAGCGTCCCATTTCTTTTCCCCACTTTCACCTTTTCCGGTTACGCGAAAAGCCCCATTCGCCTCTTCAATCGCCGTAACATTGGTGTTCAGAATTAATTGTATGTCTAACTTCTGGGTAGCTTCAGTGAGTTGATCTACTATAAAAGGATCAAAATTCTCCAATGGTCTCTTCCCTTTGTGAATTATTGTCACTTTACTGCCAAAACGGGCAGCCATATGTGCAAACTCAAAAGCGATGTACCCACCGCCAATAAACAGCAAAGAGCATGGCAGGGTTTTGAAATTGAGAAAATCTGTACTACTAATAGTATACTCCTCACCCCGGATATCCAGCTTTCTCGGCTTTGCACCCGTAGCTATTACGATCTTTCCGGCTTCTATAGTTTCATTTACTATCTGCAATTGAGTTTCAGAAATAAATTTTGCTGAGTCATGAAAGGTATCAATTTCGTTTTTTTCGTAAGCTTTTTCAATTTTAGGCGGCATAGCATCCACAAAATCCTGTTTGAATTTCATTGCTTCCTGCCAATAAATAGCTGGTACTTCAGAAATTTGCTTCTCGTATAAATTATCAGCCAAGTGTTTTGCTTCAGTAGGGCCGAGCATGATCTTTTTTGGGTCACATCCACGAAGGGCACAGGTACCACCATAGGGTAGCTCATCTGTTATTCCTACAACAAGGCCTTTAGAAGCACATTTATTGGCAATATTTATTCCTGCCATTCCGGAACCTATTACAAAAACATCATACTTTTTCATGTGTTCATATTTTGGCTCAAACCTGGGAAATTCAGCACAGGCTTTTAATCATCCCCCTGGGTGTTGCCATTTTTGCGTCCAGCATCATGCTGGTTTCGCATCACTTTTTTAGGCTACTTATCTACTACCTTATAACCGGTCCTGCTTATGGCTTTAGTAATTGCAGTCTTATCTACTTTTGTTTTGTCGTATTCGACTACCGTATTGGCATTTTTATAGCTTGCATTGACCGAAATAATGCCATCGAGCTTATTAACTTCATTTTCTACAGGTGCTTCACATCCTGCGCAGGTCATTCCTTCTACAACAAATATTTCCTTAACAATATTTGATTGGGAGACATAGACTATTTCTTTGTTAGGCTGGCTGTAAAACACCTCGGAGTAATTTGGAAAAGCCAGCAAAAGCCCTGCAAATAAGGTTACAACCAGTAAAAACTTCTTTGTCTGAAAATAAGATTGTTTTTCATCTTCTGCACATCCGCAATCACTTTCAGCTTCTTTTCGGGATCTCAACTTTTGATACCAGGCCAGGCCCAGGATTAAAACCGTGAGAGCAATTAAATAAGGCCGGAAAGGTTCCATCCACGAGAAGGTAGCCGCCATGCCACTTGTACCTGCTACGAGGGCAAGAACCGGGGCAATACAACATAAAGATGCCGCTATAGCTGCTGCCACTCCGCCTAAAGCGGCTTTATTGTATTTATTTTGGGATGTATCCATTTTAAGCGGATTTTTTTAAAGATTTAATGGAAGTAAAAATGTCATCCAGTACCTGGGTTTCAGATTTTACCAGCGAATAATACAAAGTCTGTCCCTCCCTTCTAGAGGCAATAAAGCCGGCATCTTTTATTTTTCGAAGATGTTGTGAAATCGCCGGCATACTCATTTCCAAAATGTCTGCTATATCACAGGGGCATAATTCATTCTCCATATTTAAAAGAAAGAGAATCTTTAAACGCACATCATTACCGGCAATAGAAAGGAGTTTTGTCATTTGCCGGAAACCGTTGTCCAAATTTTCAATTGTTGCTTGACAATTTAGAAGCTGTGTATGGTTAGCTTCAGCACGTGTACAGGTAATTTCCAGTTTCATAAGTTGTTTTAAGGCTGCTAAGCTAAAATTTATTTCTTATTTAAGCAAATTATTAAATACATAAGAAAGAAGGTTCGGCATACAGTCCTTTTATCGGACTCCTTCCACTCTAACGACAAATAAATATCATTCTCATTTTTCCTTTTATTCCCGCTGGATTATTTACATCCTATTCCCTGTCCTGATTCTTATTTTTTTATAATTTTTATAACTTTTTCCTAAGTTGCCACTGCTTTTGCTTTTAAATTCTTTTTAATCATCAACAAAAGAAAATTGCAGATTAGCTTTTTTTATGGAAGTTCTGCTTTTGAAATCCTGTTGTAGAATAAAATATTTATATTTGCAATGTGAAAACAGTAACTCTGATATTATCGCTCTTTCTTTTGGGAATGAATGTCGTCCCTCTCGCGTGCGTGGATAAAAACGAGGGGGTTTCTGTTTATGAAACACATACAACTGCAAATAATAATGCCGAGGATTCCGGAAGCTTAGAACTTTGCCCTCCTTTTTGTTCGTGCCAGTGTTGTAATTTACATACCATCGACTTTGAAGTGACGGTTTTTGAACCACACATCTTGGATCTCAAATCCATAGCTTTTGCCGATATCAGAGGCATTATTAAAGACGTATCCTTCTCTTTACTTCAACCACCCCAGGTTTAATTAAACTTTTTCCAAGGATAGCTATATCCTAATGTCATTGATTACTTTCAATGGCACTCTCATCTATTTACGTTGAATTAAACTTTTTTACATGATTAACAAAATCATAGCATTTTCTATAAACAATAAGTTTATAGTCGGCTTAATGACACTAGCTTTAATTGGAGCCGGAATATGGTCCATGATGACCGTAAACCTGGGTTCGGTTCCTGATATTACAAATAACCAGGTACAGGTAATTACCCAATCTCCAAGCTTAGGTACTGAAGATATTGAACAATTTGTCACCTATCCCGTAGAATTGGCTATGGGAAACCTGCCCGGCGTAACAGAATTAAGATCTACTTCCCGCTTCGGCCTCTCGGTGGTAACCATTGTTTTTGAAGATGATATGGGCACCTACTTGCCCCGGCAGTTGGTTCAGGAAAAATTGACCGAGCTGCAGGAAACCATTCCCGAAAACTTTGGCAGCCCAACTATGGGGCCTATTTCCACCGGGCTGGGACAAATTTATGAATATACCATCCAGCGGCAACCAGGTTATGAAGAGGAATATACTCCTATGGAGCTTCGCAGCATTCAGGACTGGATTGTAAAAAGGCAATTAACCCTGCTGGAAGGGGTTGTGGAAGTCAATTCATTTGGTGGATACATCAAGCAATATGAAGTAGCCATCAGCCCTGAGAAATTAAATGCGCTGGATGTAAGCATCTCCCAGGTATATGAGGCTCTGGCACGGAATAATGTAAATACCGGTGGAGCTTATATTGAAAAGACGAGAATGGCCAATTTCATTCGTGGAGAAGGCCTAATCCAGTCTTTGGATGACATCAGAAAAATTGTTGTTGCGAATGAAAAAAATACTCCTGTTACCATTGGTGATATAGCCGAAGAAGTGAGATTCGGAAGTCAAGTGCGCTATGGGGCTTTTACGAAGGATGGAGAGGAAGCCGTGGGTGGTATTATTATGATGCTCAAGGGATCTAACCCTAATGCTGTGATAAAGAGGGTTCAGGACAGAATGGCGGAGGTAGAAATATCATTGCCTGAAGGGCTTGAAATACAACCTATTATTGATCAAAGTGCCCTTATCGGAAGAACAACCGATACCGTGACTAAAAACTTACTGGAAGGAGCCTTAATCGTAATCTTCGCTCTGGTATTCCTATTAGGTAGTTTGCGCGGAGGCCTGATTACCGCCACTACCATTCCCTTATCTTTGCTTTTTGCCTTCATTTTAATGAAACAGTTTGGTGTTTGGGCAAACCTGATGAGCCTGGGAGCCATCGACTTCGGGATAATCATTGACGGAGCCGTCATTATCATAGAAGGTACTGTTTATGAAATACAAAAGCGTATTAGGGCTGGGAAGCTCAAGTTTAACCGGGGGGTGATGGATGAGGTAGCTTATGATGCGGGGAGTACCATGATGGGGTCGGCCTTTTTCGGACAGATTATCATCCTTATTGTATTTACACCTATTCTGTTTCTCACCGGGGTTGAAGGAAAGATGTTTAAGCCAATGGCCTATACATTTGGTTTTGCGATGATTGGTGCCATTATCTTGTGTCTCACCTATGTACCGATGATGGCTGCATTGTTTATGAAACCCATTCAAAACAAGAAAAACTGGTATGGCAGATTAGAGCGATGGCTGGAAAGAATCAGTGATAAAATTATTGGTGGTATTCATCGTGCCTATCTTCCGCTTTTAAAAGCTTCCCTTCGTCTCAGAGCGGCGGTGATCATAGGATCTATCGTTTTATTAGGAGCTGCAGGCTATGTTTTCTCCACTATGGGGGGAGAATTTATTCCACAGTTGGATGAAGGTGATATTGCCATGCAAGCTTTGATCAGGCCCGGGAGTTCGTTGACTGAATCCATAGAAGTCTCGAAGAAAATTGAAACTTTGTTATTGGAGAACTTCCCTGAAATCGAAACGGTAACAGCCCGTATTGGGGTGGCCGATATTCCGACTGACCCTATGCCAATGGATATCGCCGATATGTATATAATACTCGAAAAAGACACAGAAAAATGGGTGTCTGCTGAATCCAAAGAAGGACTTATTGAACAAATTCAGGACCTGCTCAACAAAAATCTGACCGGTGTCAACCTGGTTTTTACCCAGCCTATAGAGCTAAGGTTTAATGAGCTATTGGAAGGGGTAAGAGAAGATATTGCGGTAAAACTCTATGGCGAGGATCTGGAAGTTCTATCCACTAAGGTTCAGGAAATGGCAGAGATTATTCAAACTGTGCCCGGAACAGCAGATGTAAATGCAGAGAGAACTTCTGGTCTCCCACAAATGACGGTACGCTACAATCGGGATAAACTCGCTCAATATGGGCTGGATATTCAAAAAATCAATGAATATATAAGTACCGCATTTGCAGGCGGAGTAGCCGGGGTTGTTTTTGAAGGAGAAAGGCGTTTCGACCTGGTGGTTCGCTTTGACGAAGCACATCGACAGAGTATAGAAGATCTAAGAACTTTGTACATCGACCTTGATAATGGTACACAGATTCCTATTAATGAAATAGCCGATATAGGTTATGTGCCGGGGCCGATGCAGATATCACGCGACAATACCTATCGAAGAACTTATGTTGGGGTGAATACCCGGGGGCGCGATGTGGAGTCGGTAGTAAATGACATCCAGGCAAAACTGGATGCCGAACTGGATTTACCCCCGGGATACTACATTGAATATGGTGGAGAATTTGAAAATCTTCAAAGTGCAAAAAATCGACTCTCCATTGTTGTTCCTATCGCCCTCTTCCTGATTTTTGTACTACTTTATTTTGCACTTGGATCTTTTTCGCAATCTATCATGATTTATATGGCCATCCCATTAGCTGCCATTGGGGGTATTTTTGCCCTCTGGCTCCGGGACATGCCGTTCAGTATTTCGGCAGGTGTAGGTTTTATCGTGCTCTTTGGAGTTGCAGTATTAAACGGACTGGTGCTGGTGAACCGATTCAATTCTCTTAAAGAAGAAGGCGTGACCAGTATTAAAGATCGGATTTTTATGGGTGCGAAAGAACGAATAAGGCCAATTATGCTTACAGCGGTAACAGATATTTTAGGATTTATGCCTATGGCATTTTCTTCTTCGGCCGGGGCAGAAGTCCAGCGGCCTTTAGCAACGGTGGTTATAGGTGGGATGTTTACAGCCACCTTACTGACTCTGGTGGTACTGCCTGTCCTCTATACAATAGTAGAAAATATGAAAAATAAAAGAAATAAGAATAATAATGGTTTTGCTCCAGCGCCCGCCATTTTAGTAGCAATGCTATCGATTGGAGGTTTAGTTGGTTTTAGTGCACCCGCACAGGCACAAGACAGATCCCTTGAGGGAAATCTTTTGGTTCAGGCCGAGTCAGTTCAACAACAGGATTCCCTTCAAACTCTAACTATAGAAGAGGCAAAGAAACGTGCTGTAGAAGCCTTTCCAAGTATAAAGGCCGCCACTCTGGAAATAGAAAGCCAGGAAGCTTTGAAAAAAACCGCCTGGAACCTTGGGAACACTGTAATATTTACCGGAGCAGAAGAAATAAGTGATGGTTCTAATAATCCAGATATAGGGGTGTATACTCAAATTGGGGTTCAGCAACAAAATATTGATATATTCGGTATTGCACCGCGCCTACGCTTGCAGAAGGAAAGAGTGGCATTGGCAGAAGAAGCTCTTGATCTTTCCATTATTGAAGTAGAACTGGAGGTAAGTCAGGCCTGGGCATCGGTATATGCCGCAAAAAATGCATATAAAACTTTGCAGAGTCTGGACTCCTCCTTCACCGATATTGAAAGGGCTGCACAAATAAGGCTGGAAACAGAAACGATCTCCAGACTTGAATATTTGGCCACCGTAAACCAAGGTAATGAGGTGGAAATTCAAAAAGAGCAGGCATACCGAGACTATTTAAGTGCTCTCCAGCGATTTAATTTATGGTTCGCCAGTGACACCCTTTTCACGGTGCCTAACGTTCCTGCCGATCAGTTTGACGAGCCCTTAAATAATTTACTCCGCCCTCTTGGCAATCATCCCCTCCTCGATGTTTATGAGCAACGGGTGGAAGTGGCTGATGCAACTTTAAAGGAAAGCCGATCGCAGTTTCTTCCAAAATTTCAGGCCGAGTACGGTAGGCAGAAAATTGACGGCCAAACGGGCTTTTATCAATATCAGGTGGGCATCAGTATTCCGTTGTTCTTTGGCCCCGAACTGGGGAGAACACAATCTGCCAGAATAGACCGGGAAATAGCCGAGGCAAATCTACAGCAGACGCAGTTGGAACTAAATTCAGCTTACGCTAAAGCACGTGAAGAATACTTGAAGTGGCATAACTCCTGGAAATATTACCAGGAACAAGCACTTCCCTTAGCCATTGAACAGCGGCAAGGAGCTATAATTGCCTACAGGGAAGGAGCTATTGATTATGTGACCTTTCTCCAAAATATTAGGGATGCTGTACGGATAGAGATTAATGCCTGGGAGGCATTGGCAAGTTACCTCGACAGCCGCTCCCAACTTGAATATTATATAAATAAGCCAGAATAAATCGGTACTAATAGATAAAGAATAAAAAAATGAAAAAATATATTATAAAATTGTTCACCCTATTCATTGCAACAAGCTTTTTTATTGCCTGTAATGGCGGAGGAGGCCAAGAAGGGGAAACTGCAGCTCAGGAAGAGCAGGCTACAGAAGAAGCCGGTGAAGAAGAAGAAGAAGGGGGAATGGGAGAAGTACATCTTTCAAACCTCAAGTTCAACAGCCTGGGCATAAAATTAGACACCCTGCCCACCCGGCCACTTTCAGAAGTAGTTTCGGCTACAGGACAACTGGAAGTGCCACCACAATATGAAGCTACGGTAACTGCTGTTATAGGAGCCAATGTTACTTCTATTGAGGTTATTGAGGGGGATGAAGTCAGAAAAGGGCAAACTCTGGCTTATCTCTCTCACCCCAACCTCACCAGATTACAAACCGATTATATGACAGCTTACAGCCGAATGCAGAACCTAGAGCAAGAATTCAATCGTCAACAAAGGCTGTACGAACAGGAAGTAGGTTCGGGTAAATTATTTCAAAAGGCACAGGCCGATTATCGCGTTGTGCAGGCAGAAGTGAAAGGGCTCGAGTCACAGCTCAGAAGTTTAAACCTGAATGTCGCGAACATTCGGGAAGGAAACATTGTTGAAAACATACCTGTCGTAAGTCCTATAGAAGGGACGATTGCAGATATAAATGTGCGGGTAGGTCAATATGTGGATCCCCAAACAGAGCTATTGGAAGTGATCAACGCCAAACATGTACATGCCGATTTAATGGTTTTTGCCAAAGATGTTTATAAGGTCAAGGAAGGACAAAAGGTCCTGCTGCAAATGGAATCAGGGCCCGGCAAGACTTATACTGCTGAAATTTTTTCTGTTGGTAAAAAATTTGAACAGAATCCCAGGGCTGTCCACGTGCATGCAGAGATACTGGAGAATTCAGAAAACCTGGTGCCGGGCATGTACATCAACGGCAGGATAGTGACAGGTGCTGGTACAGAGGTAACGGCTTTACCAGAGGAGGCGGTAATTGAGGAAGAAGGAAAATCCTACATCTTCATTGCTGAACAGCAGGAGGAAAACGACGAAACCGAATGGTCTTTTAAGCCTGTGGAAGTGATGACAGGAGAAAAAAATGAAGGCTGGGTGGAAATAAAGTTATTGGAGCCTCTACCTGATGGTGCGCGAGTGGCCTGGAACAACGCCTATTATCTGATCGCAGAAATGAAAAAAGGGGAAACAGGAGATGACGATTAAATCTGATTATTTGAAAAGTTGCCTAAAAACAGTTGGCTATAGTCATTCGTGCTTTGCCAACTGTTTCTTGGCCCTTTGTCAACTTTATTAATTGATTGAAACCTAAAACGATTAAAACCATGAAAGAAATAAAAGCATTTGTGAAACCAAACAGAGTGCAAAAAGTAATTGAAGCTCTGAGTGAATCAGGATTTAAAAGCATGACCCTTTCGCAGGGCGAAGGAACCGGTGCATTCAAGGCAAAAGGAGCCAGCCCCTCCCTTGATTTTCATATTACCGATAGCCCCGTAGTGAAATTGGAACTGGTGTGCCAGAACGAGGAAGCGCAAAGAGCCATAGATATCATAGTCGAAAATGGTAAAACGCCAGAACCTGGAGATGGGATCATCTATGTTTCTGAAATTGAAGATGCATTTAAGATAAAGACGGGAGAATCTATTAAAAAACGGTTATAAAGATTAAACGCAAACACCTACTTTGTAAATATAACTACCATTATGCCCACTGTTGCAGGTCTGTTTTAAAAAAAATAAAATGACAAAAGAAAGAAATTCTAAGGGAAAAGAACTGGAAGATATGACCATCACCTCTCCCAGAACGGCAGAGGAGCCGGGGCCGAAGTCAAGGCCTGAAAGACCAGAAAACGAGGAGGAAAGATCTTCCTATGTTCTGACGATTTTAAGTCTTGTGCTTTTATTGGCTGGTATTGCTTTAGACTTTTTTGATGCAGAATGGTTTAGTGGGTATCTACGGCTTGCTGTTTTTGGCATTGCTTACCTTCTGGTGGGTGGCAAGGTTATTAAACACGCGGCCACAAACATTGTAAAAGGTGAAGTCTTTAACGAGTTCTTCCTGATGAGCATTGCTACAATAGGGGCTTTTTATATCGGGGAATATGCAGAAGGAGTAGCCGTAATGTTGTTTTACGTGATTGGAGAGCATTTTCAGGAAGCTGCGGTGGCACGTTCCCGGAAATCGATTAAGGCTTTAATCGACAACCGACCTGAAGAAGTCGGGCTGATACGAAATGGGCAGGTGGTTATCGTTGATCCAAAAGAGGTGGAAATTGGCGAAATAATTCAGGTTAAATCAGGGGAAAAAGTGGCCCTTGATGGAATAATACTTAATGAAGGTTCCTCATTCAACACGGCCGCTCTTACAGGAGAATCAAAACCTGACACTAAGGGAAAAGGTGAAACAGTCTTGGCGGGAATGATAAACCTGGAAAAGCTTATTGAGATAGAAGTGACCTCACGCTATGAGGATAGTGCCCTTTCAAAGATCCTTAAGTTGGTAGAAGAAGCAAGTGGAAGAAAAGCAAAAACTCAGAAATTCATCACCAAATTTGCCAAGATCTATACCCCCATTGTAGTTTTCTTCGCAATTGGTTTGGCCCTGCTGCCGTATTTCATTGTGGAGACCTATATATTTGAAGATTGGCTCTATCGTGCATTGGTGTTCCTGGTTATCTCCTGTCCCTGTGCCCTTGTAATTTCCATTCCCCTGGGATATTTTGGAGGTATTGGCGCAGCTTCGAGAAATGGACTTCTCTTCAAAGGTTCAAACTTTCTGGATTTAATTACGGAAGTAGACACCGTGGTGATGGACAAAACAGGAACATTAACAGAAGGTGTGTTCAAGGTACAGGAAGTAAAAGTTGAAGGTATACCACAAGATCAATTTTTAGCTTTAACAGCGGCTCTGGAAAGTAAATCTACTCATCCTATTGCTTCGGCAGTTGTGGAGCATGCGGGAGAAGCTTATAAACAGCTTGAGGTACAGGAAGTAGCAGAAATAGCAGGCCACGGTCTAAAAGGAACAGTAGACGGAAAGGAACTCCTGGTGGGTAATGCTAAGTTACTGCAGAAGTTCAATGTTTCTTTTGATCCCAAAATTGAAGAGATTGTTGAAACAATTGTCGTGGTAGCAATAGACCAGCAGTATGCAGGATATATTACCATTGCCGATGCGATAAAAGAAGATGCCGCTGTGGCCATCGCACAACTTAGAGAATTTGGTGTTACTTCCATTGTGATGCTCTCCGGGGATAAAGACTCCATTGTTCAGAAAGTAGCCGGACAGTTAAAGATTGATCAGGCGTATGGAGGTTTGTTGCCCCAGGACAAAGTGAGCAAGGTGGAGGAACTTAAGAAGCAGGGTAGAAAAGTTGCTTTTGTGGGTGATGGAATTAACGATGCTCCCGTGATTACTTTGGCTGATGTGGGAATGGCTATGGGAGCTCTGGGTTCTGATGCAGCGATCGAAACGGCCGATGTGGTAATACAAAATGACCAACCCTCCCAAATTGCAACTGCCATTAAAATTGGAAAGAAAACCCGGCAGATCGTATGGCAGAATATTATTCTGGCTTTCGGCGTCAAAGCCCTTGTACTTATTTTGGGTGCCTTTGGTTTAGCATCTTTATGGGAAGCAGTTTTTGCTGATGTGGGAGTGGCATTTTTGGCAATTTTAAATGCGGTAAGGTTGCAGAAAATTAAATTTTAACTGCTAAAAGCATAAATCAATGGCAGATCAACAAAGAGAAGAGTACCTGAAAAAAGCCAGGAAGCTCCAAATATACAACGTCATATATGATACTATTGAGGTAGCTGTGTCACTAACCGCTGGTTTTATCTCCGGAAGCGCAGCTTTAATTGGTTGGGGGCTGGATAGCATCATAGAAATTATTTCGGCAAGCACCCTGGGGTGGCGGCTACATGGGGAAATCCAGGATATTAGTGATAAGCGGGTGAAAAAAAGAGAAAAAATTACCCTGTATGTAATTGCCACTTCTTTTCTAATTGTTAGCATTTTTATCACCTACGATTCTGTAACTAAGTTTTTTAATAAAGAAACTCCAGACTGGAGCACCATGGGCCTTACTATACTACTCGTATCCTTAGTGGTGAATCCTATTTTGATTTGGTACAAACGCAAGTATGGAAAGAAATTGGACAGTAAAGAGTTGCTTGCCGATTCAAAAGATACTTTCGTATGCCTCTATCAAACAGTGGCAGTATTAGGCGGTTTATTAGCTGTACAATATTTAGATTGGTGGTGGGCAGATCCCGTGGCCGCCCTTCTTATTGTTCCCTATGCCCTAAAAGAAGGGTGGGAGGCTTTTAAAAATGGAAGAGAAATTTCAGTATAGAAAGCAGAGTTGTATCCGGAAGAAAAGGAGGAGTTGGTTAGGCATTAAAGAAAAATTATTATGCACTGGATGTTTGAAGACTTTAAGACAGACCTAGATTCCCTGAACCGAACTGTTAGGAAGAAGGCCCTTGAAATAGCCAATGAGCTTATGATACAGGGGAAGTGCACAGAAAAAGAAGCTATAACCGAAGCCATTAAACAGGCGGAAGAATGGTTTTATGATCTGGAAGGATGAGATCTGACCTATGCCAAAAAAATTGTCCAGTAAATTTCATCAGAAAGTATTGGGAAAAGTGAAAATATAACGCGAATGTTTCATAAAGACTAGGTTAATATATGATTAGTTGTGAATATCTTAATTAAAAATTAAATTTTAAAAAATGGAAAAATTTGATGTTACAATAATAGGTTCAGGACCCGGAGGTTACGTGAGTGCAATACGTTGTGCCCAGCTGGGTTTTAAGGTGGCCATTATAGAAAAATATAATACACTTGGGGGAACCTGTCTGAATGTAGGCTGCATTCCTTCCAAGGCCTGGTTGGAAGCTTCGGAACATTATTACAAGCTACAAAATCAGTTTCAGGAATTTGGTATTAATTTTAAGGAAGCGTCTGTAGACATAGTTGGAATGAGGAATAGGGTACAGACCGTAGTTCAGGAAATCATTAACGGGGTATCTTACTTGATGAAAAAGAACAAGATAACCGTTTATACAGGTGTAGGAACAATTAAGGACAAATCTACCGTTGAGATTAAGGGTGAAGAAAACACCCACACCATCACTACCGATAAAATCATTATTGCCACCGGATCAAAACCGGCATCGCTACCCGGTATAACCATCGATAAGAAGAGGGTTATCTCCTCCACGGAAGCACTTGCCCTAAAAGAAATACCTAAACATTTAATGGTTATTGGTGGAGGGGTAATTGGAGTGGAATTAGGTTCTGTTTTCGCTCGTTTGGGTTCTAAGGTTTCCATTGTGGAATACTTAGATACCCTCATTGCCAGTATGGATAGTTCTTTAGGAAAGCAATTATATAAATCATTAAGAAAACAGGGGATGGATTTTTATCTGGGAACAAAGGTAACTAAAGCTAATGTTTTAGATAATGAGGTTCAATTGATAGCCGAAAATGTCGCCAATCAGAAAGAAATGACTTTACAAGGAGATTATTGCCTGATGGCTATCGGTAGGAAACCTTATTCTGATAATTTGGGACTTGAAGAGTTGGGCATTAAAACAGACAAACAGGGTAGAATAAATGTAGATGAAAATCTGGAAACAAATGTTAAAGGCATTTATGCAATTGGAGATGTAGTACGAGGTGCGATGCTGGCTCACAAAGCAAGTGAGGAAGGAGTTTTTGTTGCTGAAACAATAGCCGGTCAAAGACCCCATATCAATTATGCTCTCATACCTAATATAATTTATACTCAACCGGAAGTGGCCGGAGTGGGACTTACCGAAGAAGTGTTAAAAGAAGCAGGAAGAAGTATTAAAACAGGCTCCTTTCCTTTTAAGGCCAATGCAAGGGCGAAAATAAGTATGGACACCGACGGCTTCATAAAAGTAATCGCAGATAAAGAAACTGATGAGATATTGGGAGTGCATATGATAGGGCCACGCATTGCAGACAGTTATACCGAAGCGGTGGTAGCGATGGAATTCAGGGCATCTGCCGAAGATGTTGCACGAATGTCGCACGGGCATCCCACATTTTCCGAAACCTTTAAAGAAGCCTGTCTGGCAGCTACCGAAGACAGGGCTTTACATATTTAACGACCTTAATTTAATTGTAAAATCGGATTAGGCAGTTTTTAATCATTTCATAAGACTTAAATCACTTGGTATTAAGTTTAAGTTAGGGGATCTAAAAAATGAAATATAATTTTTTAAAGATGTAAAGAACATGGCAACTATTCCAAAAGACAAAAACTTCGATAGCAGTTTGATACTACTTCGTGACGGCTATGAATTTATTCAGAAAAAGCGTCAAAAGATTGGAACTGATATTTTTAGAACCCGTTTGATGTTAAAAGAAACAATCTGCATGAGTGGAAAAGAAGCCGCGGAGGTTTTCTATGACACTGAAAAGTTTCAACGCAAAGGTGCTACTCCTAAAAGAGTGCAAAAAACATTATTCGGCCAGAAGGGCGTCCAGACACTGGATAATTCAGCACACAGGCAAAGAAAAGAAATGTTTATGTCTTTGATGAAACCGGATAGCCTTCGGGGGTTTCTGGAAATTCAAAAAAGCTACTGGGAAACATACACTGGTAAATGGGAAAAAGAAGAGCAAATAATATTATTTAACGAAGTACAGGAGCTACTCTGTCGTGCAGTCTGTACATGGTCTGGAGTACCGCTGCGAGAAGAAGAAGTGCAACAAAGAGCAAAGGATCTTGGGGCTATGGTAGATGCCTTTGGAGCCATCGGTCCAAGGCACTGGAGAGGAAAGCAGGCTCGGAAAAGAGCTGAAAAGTGGATTGGCAACCTTATTAAAGAAATCCGTAACGATAAAATCCGCGTAGAAAAGGACACTGCCGCCCACACAATTGCTTTTCACCGTGAGATTGATGGCAAGTTTTTGGACACACAGGTGGCAGCAGTAGAGCTGATAAATGTATTAAGGCCCACCGTAGCCATAGCCATCTACATTACTTTTACTGCTCTTGCTTTACATCAATATCCACAATACAAAAAAGAAATACAGACAGGGAAAGACAAGCTTACAGAAATGCTGGTACAGGAAGTACGAAGGTTTTATCCATTCACCCCAATGGTAGGCGCCATTGTGCGAAAAGAATTTGAATGGAAGGGATATTTATTTAAACGTGGCAGGTTGGTGTTGCTGGATATATATGGCATGCTTCACGATCCTGAATTATGGCAACATCCTCAGGAATTTCATCCTGAGAGATTTATAAACTGGGACGGCAATCCCTTTACATTAATTCCACAGGGTGGAGGAGAACATCTACACGGTCATCGGTGCGCGGGTGAATGGCTCACCATTGAATCGATGAAACAAGCTGTGGATTTTCTGACAAATCGGATGACTTATGAGGTACCCGATCAGGATTTTACCTTTAGTTTATCGCGTATGCCCACGCTGCCGCGCAGTGGTTTTATAATGAGAAACATAAAAAGCCAGCAATATGAGTGAAGAAGATGAGATCCAGCTTGATGCTTCTAATAAAGCTGAAAGAAAAACATTAAAACAAGTCCTGGGGATCAATATGTTCCAGGTGGCACTGGCCGGTATTGTTGGCTTTATAGCAAATTCCACAGGGCTATTGGGTGCTGCACTTGACAACCTCGCTGACTCAGCCGTTTACATTGTGAGCATTTACGCTGTGGGCAAAGGTGTTGTAGCTCAATCACGTGCAGCAAAACTTTCTGGTGTTCTTTTAATTGGGCTGGGTCTGCTTTTGTTGGGTGAAGTGATTAGGCGTTTCCTTACAGAAGCCGAACCAATTGGCTGGGCGATGATCATTACGGCTATAGTAAATGCGGCGAGTAACCTGCTTGCCTTGCGCTTGCTGAAATCTAAAGGTGAAAGAGGCGTACATATGAAGGCGTCTATGGTTTTTACCAGCAACGATATGCTTGTTAATTTAGGGATTGTATTGTCCGGTATTGGGGTGATGCTGCTTAACTCCCCTCTTCCTGATTTGATCATCAGTCTTATAACTGTAGGAATTGTGCTAAAAGGAGGATGGGAAATTCTTAAGGAAGCCAAAAAAGCACGTAGGGAAGCCGAAAGCCAGACCTAAGAAGGAGTTACCAGAGGATTCATCTACTTTTCATAAAGGATTTAATTATGCTTTTCAATATTGAAAATAAAATTAAGGAGAAGGAAGTACGCCCAATAAGCATGCGCCTGTTGGTACTGAAGGAGTTCTCTAAGCAAACTGCTGCCAAAAGCCTGCAGGATTTGAAAGCAGCCTTTGAAAAGGACAGGATTACCCTGAATAGAACGCTGAAAACCTTTGAAGGAAAGGGTTAATACATAGCATAGAAGATGGAGCAGGGATTAAGAAATATGCCCTGTGTGAAGAAGGATGGGTGTATGCCCCTAAAGATTTATATGTTCATTTTTATTGTAACAGCTTCAAAGAAGCCTTTTGTCTGCCCAAATCTAAATTCCGGAGGTGCCTTTGCCGGAGTGGTTTCAGGCAGAAGAAGTAAACCTGCTGCTAAAAGGAGTTTGTAACAATTGTGTCCGGATAAAGGACAACTATTATAACGAATATTAAAAATAAAAAAAAAAGATAATGGAGAAAACAACATTTAAGATAACCAAAATGGATTGCCCTTCGGAAGAGCAGATGATCCGGATGAAGTTGGAATCTTATGCTCAAGTGAAATATTTGGATTTTGATATTCCCAACAGGAAATTGGAAGTATATCATGTGGATGGCATTGAAGATATAAAAACATCATTAGCCAGTTTAAACCTTGGGGATTCCTTGGAGGGGACCGAAGAAGCCGAGCCTCCCGTAATAGAAGACCAATCTAAACAGAAAACAATCCTTTGGTGGGTCCTGGGGATAAATTTCGGCTTTTTCATTATCGAAATGACCACGGGGTGGATTTCTTCTTCTATGGGCCTTATTGCAGATTCTTTGGATATGCTGGCAGATTCTATCGTGTACGCGCTAAGCCTTTTCGCTGTTGGTGGTGCCATTTCCAGGAAAAAGAAAGTGGCAAAGTTTAGCGGCTACTTTCAAATGGCATTGGCAACAATTGGTTTCGCAGAGGTCTTGAGAAGGTTTTTTACCAGTAGTGAAACACCAATGTTCCAGTGGATGATCATAATTTCCATTTTAGCCCTACTAGGGAACCTTATTTCGCTTTGGTTGATAAACAAGGCTAAAAGTAAAGAGGCCCATATGCAGGCCAGTGCCATTTTTACATCCAATGACATTATTGTAAACGGTGGGGTGATCCTGGCCGGTGTCTTGGTCTATTTCCTGGATAGCAAATGGCCCGATCTGGTAATTGGAGGAATCGTTTTCACGTTTGTGATGCGGGGTGCCATAAGAATATTGAAACTATCGAAATAACTTAAATATGTGATCGGCAATATGTATAGGTAATAAAAAGATGATTATGAATAAACGAAATGTAGCATTATTGATTTTACTGTTGTTTGCAATAGACCAGGCCATAAAGATTTATGTGAAGACCCATTTTTATTATGGCGAGGAGTATTACGTCTTTGGCCTGGATTGGTTTCGCTTACATTTTTTAGAAAATCCCGGGATGGCCTGGGGCTTTAAATTTGGGGAGGGATATCTGGCCAAGCTTGTTTTAATACTATTTCGCTTCGTAGCCGTTATTTGGGGGACTTTTTTTATCAAAAAGATGATACGCAAGGGATATGCCAAAATCTTTATAATCTGTGCAGCATTTATATACGCAGGTGCATTGGGTAATTTGATTGACGGCGCATTTTACGGACTGATCTTTGAAAAAAGTGATCCGGCAGTACAGAACATTGCAGAAATATTCCCGTCAGGCGGTGGATATGCCGGATTTTTAAATGGCAATGTGGTCGATATGTGGTTCTTTCCCATTATTGATACAAGGCTTCCGGAGTGGCTGCCATTTTGGGGAGGTAATGAATTTACTTTTTTTGACCCTGTATTCAATACCGCAGATGTCTGGATTAGCACGGGAGTGATTTTACTCCTTATCTTTCAAAACAAACACAATAAAGACCAGAAAATATCGGATAAGAAAAAGTTGAAAAATACTGAAGGTAACAGAACAAATATAAACAACGATTAGTTATGAACGTTTGGCTTTGGGTAGTAGTTCGGTTGCCGGGGCCCTGGCCATAGCCGTGGGTGCTTTTTTTATTGTTAAGGCAACTGAAAATATTGTTTCGGCCCTGAATATTTCTGAAATCGTTGGGGGATTGTTCATCACGGGTATAATGACCACCGCGCCTGAAATATTTAAGACCTGGAGCGTGGTAAAGGGTGGCGTAGTGACCGCGGGCACCACCAGTGTTATCGCAGATAATGCCGTTACCATGACGGTAGCATTTTTCCCGTTGGCGCTGGTTACTACCCCTATCGAAGATTTCCAGTTGTTTTGGGTGAATCTTGCCTTCTTATTCCTTGCCTGTACCGGAAAACAAGACCTTTCACCAAGCGAAACTTCAAAAATTGTAGTTGAAAGTTTCTACAATAAGGATAATGAGACCTTGAAAAAATATACTACCCCAGAAGGCTACGAAGGCCTTAAATCGATACAAGATTTAATGGCGGCAGGCAAATCGGGAAATTCCAATTTTGAAGTGCTGGAAGAAACCACCGATAATGAAATAGCTTGGGTTAGATTCACCACATCTTATGAAGAAAACCCTGAGCTATTTAAGCTTTTAAAAATTAATGGAAACTGGAAGGTTACGCAGCAAGGAGCGAGGGAGAAAGGACCTTTTTGAAAAATAATTTTGGAATTTATAGAGTAGGTCTAATTCGTGTTTGAACTCGTTGCCTAATTTCTTCATAAATTTTTATGTCATTATTTTCCTTGACTTCTAAAGTAACAGACAATCCATATTTAATAGACAATTTTCCGAGCTCAGATGCATCTTCTCTGCAATTCACTTTTATTTCTAAAAAATCACCATCAACAAAGACGTCAGCCTTGTCCCCAATAAGAATGTCGTGTTGCACAGTTCCTAATTGTGTGGTTCGGAAATCATAATATGATCTATCTAATTCGAGATGATTATTATGCTTAAGATTATCAAAAAATAATTGTGCTTTACGATATTGTCTTGTTTTAAAATTTAGAGGACTATTGTAAGCTAAAGTTATTGTTAGTTTTTTATCAATCCTTCCTTTAGTAAGTGATGGCGGCAATGGAAATCTATATAAATGGGCTTGGCCATCGTAAAGCTTTCCGTATCCGATAATGGTTACACGTTTTTCAGTGCAATATAAAATGCGTTCTGGATCTATCCCCCCATACCCTAGATAAGGCAATACGTTTTTTTTTGAAGTATTTGCAGCTGAGCCTGGTAATTCCTTAATTAGTTGTAATAAAAAATCTGAACTTTTACTCCAACTAGCACTATGTACCAATAAACTTTTAATAATTACAGTAAGAAAATCTGTTGGTATAGATTTATCTCGAGAATTATTTATAGAAATTAAAACATCATAAAGTTGGGCAGCAAGACGAGATGTTAAAGCTGCTGCATTTGAAGTACCACACAAATACCCAGACTTGTTTATTTGTCCTGGACTACCTGGAAATGCAGATCTGTTTCCGGGAGGATTTACATTAAATGGGATAGATTCTAATTTAAGAACCGTTTTACCTGGTAAATTTTGAATTGGAGATTTCCGAAATAACTTCCGCCCACCTGATGTTATAATTTCTGGCTTTATGCTCCTGCGGAAACCAAAACCGATCCGGCTTATTGGAGATAATAAGGAGGACGACTTAATCAGATTTTTCCTTTGGTATAAATTATTAGGCTTTGAGAAATCAAAATGTGCCGCACCAACCGTAATAGAATTGATCGATTCAGCTGGTGCCAAAATCTTTCTATTAAAATTTGTCCTAACTATTTCCTCTAAAGCTAATTTTTGTACTTCATCATCAGAGAGATTATCAAATTCATCATCTGGGACTTCCAAAGCGATATCGTCACTAAAATTTCCTGCACTAATTACAAATAAGATATCGTATTGATAAGAAAGCCAATCCAGTAATTTTGCCCACGAGCTCATATTGTTCAAGAAAGGTCTAAAAGCGTCTCCAATAGAAAAATTAATGATCTTTACCTCAGGGGCTACTGGAGGATTGTCCGCATCTCCCACTTTCATTCTTAGAACAGCCCTATGCACTAAATCTATTGGTAAAACGTCATCTGGAAGACATTCTCCTTGATAAAGTTGTGTACCCAATTTCATTATAGGGCGGACATACAAGGGTCTTTTTAATATCGATTTTTTCTCATTATCTAAATCACCGTGAATGATAAGAGAAGCCATTGCGGTACCGTGAAATCTTTGATTACCCGTATAATTATTTGAGAACCCATCAGGATCATCAATTTGCAATCTATTTTCCAATAGAATATGATTTGCTAAGGGAAGACCATCAAAAAGTGCAATGACTGGATGGCCATTTGTGGGTAGTTCATCATTTTCTTCAACATTGGGCAACTTTTTTAATTGCTCAATATTTTCTGGAGTTTCAAAAACCATCTGTCCTACAGGACGAAAAAACAAAACTTGTTGCGATTTTAAAAAGGAAATATTCGTATTCTCCGTAAGATCATCAAATACTTGAATTGGAGCTCTTGCAATAAAAGCGTGATATGATATCTCGGAGATTATAGTCCTTGAACCTTTCACTTCTTCTCCGTTATGTAGATTAAGTAAACGGGTTACTTCTTCATAGGCTTTTCGATTGGCTTGGTCACTACCTTTAAAGGCCAATTCTATTTCAAATCTCACGAAATCAAAATCGTATAATTTTCTTTCCTGAATATATTCTCCAATACCGGTATCACGTACCCTATCACTAACATTATAGGGTCTAATATCCTTTAATTGTTCAAAAAGCGATCTGAATTTTGCAGTCCCTCGCTTAAAATTTTGTTTTTCTTTATCTTTCTTATATTCTCGCCAATATTTCTGAAGTTCTTTAAGTGCCCTTTGGTTGGTCATAGTGAGATAAAACCGGGCATCAACATTTTCTTCAGATCTATTACCGTTTTTATCTATGTTATAGAAATCATCTTCTGCCTCGAACTCAGTCTCATATTCAGCTAAAAACTCCATTCCTGGAGTCTTTTTCACGGCTTTAAAAAAATCTTTTATTTCTCCGGCAGTTTCTAACACCAAGATCATTTCAGGGATAATATTCCCTGCTGCCTTTTGTAGTGAGGCTGACCTATTAGAAAGTACACGATCTAATTCCGTTATCTTTAATTCATTTCTCTGAATTTGTTGAATTTTGGTTGGGATGAACATTTTACCAGGAAAACCTTGTTTTTTAGATTTTTCCGCACTTATAGGGAACGGGAACAAAAGAAGTGGTTTTTTAACCATTCCCTAAAGAATATTTATGCTCCATTTGAACAAGGCATTCATCCACTAACCTTTTTACGTTTACGTCAGGGAGCGACAATATATATTTACGTTCAACATCGAGGATAAACTCTTCAATCTCAGCAAAATTAAGACCTTCGAGCTTATTTGCTATTTTATCAATAGGATATTGCAAATCGTATTTAACACGCTGTTCAAAGTTTTTGAGCCAAATCTTTATCATTGACTTATCCGGAGCTTTTAATTCCAATCTTACTTGAAACCTTCTCCATACAGCCCTATCCAGAAGTTCGGCGTGATTAGTTGCTGCGACAACTACGACATAGCTCGGCAAGCGATCAATCTGAAGAAGTAGAGAACTTACAACTCTTTTAATCTCACCTGTTTCGTGAATGTCCCCGCGTTCTTTTCCTATAGTGTCAAATTCATCAAAAAATAAAACACATTCTTGCGTTCTAATAAAATCAAAAGTTGTTTTAAGCCGAGTAGCGGTTTCTCCTAGGTAACTACCAATAATACCATCATATCTCACAACGTAAAATGGAATCATTAAAGATTGAGCTATGACTTCTGCGAGAGAAGTCTTTCCATTTCCAGGAGGACCTGCCAATAGAATACGATTTCTAGGTTCTAAATTATAGGATCTCAATAAGTCACTGCGATGGTGTTCCTGGATAAGGTCTTGAATGACGGCTTGATTTTCGTAATTTAAAATCACATCATCCAAAGTCTTTTGAGGGTAAATGCGATATAAAAAACTGTCTAATCCATCTTCCAGTAAACGATTATGTATAGGTTGGTTGGATTGAGGCTTAGAGGCTTTGGAAAGTGCATCTAATAGTTGTTGAGCTACAATATGATGTTGTTTACTCTTTTCTTCGGCAATAATAGATTCAACAACCTTTCTAAAAAGGGTATTGTCTCCGTTAGTTCCGGCTTTAACTAATTTTAATAATAAATCTGCTCTTGCCATTTGTACAAATATAATATTCTGATTTGTTAAACTATAATTTAATTAAAAATTGATCTCACTTCCTGATAAACTCTTTCAAAATTAGCTTCTAAGTCAGCCTTGGAAAATTGCTTTTCCTCCTGAGGAACCTGTCTTTGAATTTTCTGCAATTTGAACTGCACCTTTTTGTCCTCCCCATCAGCATAAGTAATAAACTCTCCCTGTTTCAAGCGGAAAAATACATCTGCTCGTATTTTTGGAATTTCCCGTTCCCCGGTAGTAATACGTGTATCAAAATCAAGGCTGTAGCCACGATTGATGCTGGTAGTTTCCTTTTTTACGATCTCAAAGAAGCGTTCATAATATTTGGCGGTGTCGGGATCATTGACTTTCCCAAAAAATTGATAGGAAAGGTTGCTCAAAATGGCTTTACTGGCTTTATCTCCATACATCATATCATTCTGGATCTTATCCTGCATTACGTAAACTGTAGCAATGTCATAACTTCTTAAAGTAGCCGGAATGCGGTGCATATTTAATAACCGAATCGTTGGTGCTTCTTCCATTAACAAGAAAGATGGCTTAGAGTTGCGCACACTCATTTGCTTTGTAATTGTATGTATTATGGTGGCAATTACAGGCGAATAAGAGGTCTCAAATTTAGGATTGTTCACTATGGCAATCACGGCAGGATTTTCCGAGCTATTAATATTTAATGGTACTTCATCTGCGGAAAGTGCCATAAAAATATTTTGTGTGCTTATGCGTTTCAGAGCATTGGCCAGGGTACTTTTCACTCCTGCGGTCTGTCTTTCGGAATCTTTGCCGCTAATGAAAGCATCTGCCATGGCTCTGGAGGTGGTATTGGTCTCTAAAAACTTTATGAGACTATCCGTGTCCAAATATTGATAGATGGCGATTAGATGGGGTAAGGTGCAGAATTTAGGATAGGATGTTTTCAGTTTCCAAATCAATCCGCCTATCAAACCTTCAGCTGCATCGTTAAAAAATTTCGAGGTTCCCGTGGTTCCCGATTCCCGCTGTTCCAGAAGATTTTCAATAAGTACCCGGGAAATTTCATTTACACTTTCTTCGTTTTCGAGATACCGGGGTGCAATGGGGTTTACCCTATGAATAATTTTGTCAAAGGAGATTATACGAAAAGGAATATCCGAATTTTTAAATAACGGGTACGCCATTTCGGTAAGTTCAAAATCCTTATAATCGTGAATAACCCCACAGAAATCATGTTCCTGGAAATGTTTTAAAAATCCGTAAACGACGCTTTCGGTTTTTCCACTTCCGGCAGACCCAATAATGGATGCACCACGTTTGATGTTTTCAATTTTAAAACTTTTCTTGTCTGTTTTAAAAGTTACCCGATATTTTTCAGAGGTATTTTGCTTTAAATCCGGTTTATGCAGAAAAACGTAAAATACCGTATTGACCAACAATAAAGGACAACCTAAATAAAGTAGTGCTTTTATCGTATTATGCGGATAATACAAATAGGCTATCAGTCCCAAAAGCAGCACAGTATTTATGAAAAAGGCATATTTGGAAATCCGATATAGTCCATAAAATACTGAAGCTGTCAAAACGATAATTAAGAGTATATGTAGGGGATTGGTTAGTTGCATCATTGTTTTTCCTTTAGATACCTATTGAACTTGATTTAATAGCCACTTCCACACCACGGCGCAGGCGGTTGAATACTTTCATTGCCAGTTGTGCCTGTGTAACCGGAATACTTGGTAGCATTGGAACACCACTTTCCTTCATAATTTTAAAAGCAATCGCCCTTTCATTGGTGGGCAATTTCATCAGCGATGCAAAATATATTTTAGGATTTTTGATGAAATCCTTTCGGGCCTTATAGGTCTCGGCAAAGTTTCTTTGATAGACAAAAGTCCTGTCAAAGGTCTTTTCTGCCCGGTCAAAAAATTGATCACGGTCAAAGCCCCGTTTTACATTCTTACCATGCATCTGGACTTCCGAGGCCTTATGCTTGCTCCCAGGAGAAAGGCTGAAAGTATTGGATGCATCCTTTCTGCTTACGATGATATGGATATGGCTTTGATTTCCTGCCTTTGGCATCCCCTGGACAATTCGCTTCCCGTCCTGTTGGTGCGGAGCTTCCTTTTCCAATCGGTCAATTTTATTCTGCAATAGTTTGATATTGCCTTCAGCTCGCCCCTCTTTAATGTTTCTGATTTCTGTTTTGAGCTGCAATATTTTGGTAGCAAAGGGTTGGTTTTCCCTAATCTGCCAGTCCGTTCCCTTAAAAGTTCGTTGGTGTTCTATTTTGGCGTAATATTTAATATCATCGATGCTAATCGGTCTTCCGTTGATTTCCCGATTGAAGGAAGCCACGTAGTCCTTCATCAGTTCTCGGGTGTATCTTTTTAGATCCTCGCTGTTGTTCTGTAACCGGTTCAGTTCGTATTTGGAAGGGCTGACCGTAATCGAATAGAATTTCGGTTCTGTCTTTTTGAGTTTGGCACCATTTCCATCAATTTCCTTTACAACTTCATCCGCTGATATTTCAACATCATATTGATTGAAAAAATGTTCCATACCTGCCTTGCCGGCAGGCAGGGCTCCCTGGTCCAGATCCTGGTTTTCCTTCTCCAGGTAGCCCACAAAATCCGCTGAACTTTGCGAGTAATTGTTCCCTAATTTTTGAGGTGTGATGGTAATGTACATAGCTCAAAAATTTACAGTTCATTCTTATTATTTTGCTTTTCCTGAAAACGTACCTCCTTCTTCTCTTCAATAATTTTCTTTTCCAAAATCAACGGTTTCTTTTTAGGTTCTTCGGTTTGAAAAAGGGATTCCAACATTGCGACGGTGGGTTTGGTCTGGCTCTTTTCCATATCCCTCATAATGGCAATCACCGCATTTATACGTTTCTTTAAAGAAGCTTCGATTGTCCTTCCCGTAGGCCCCAATTTTTCCTTTGGGGAAATTTCGTTGTAGAAGAAAAAATCGAGCATTGTTGCCATTGCCTCGGTGTGCGATTTGAAGTGTGTCCTTGAAAATTCCTGAAAACGTTTTGCCGTTTCCTTTTTGAACCTGATGCCGATAAATGAGTCCATAATTGGCCGATTTGTCGCAAATCCTCCCCTAAAAATGGGCGTTCACAGGGCATTTGTCGCAAATTGTGAAAGGTCGGGAATTTTTTATTTTTTCAAGTTGCTGAATATCAGCATTTTGAAAATGAAAAGGAGTGCTTAACATCGCATCGCGTGTTACCCTCTTGCTACTCCTTTTCGTTCGCCACAGGCGAACAAAAATTCCGTACAATTTGGTCAAAAGCCAATTGCCAGTTTCAGGGAAATAATTTCCTGTTATGTATTTTTTTGATGGGTACGGTTATCAGCGAAAGTCAAAAAATGGATAACCCTACGTAAAATTAAATGCTGGAATTCAGCATAATAAAGATAATGATTTTTATTGAACTGAAGACAATTGAACAGAAAAACACCTCCAAAAATTTGGAGGTGCTGGACTATAAAGTTTAGATAATCAGATGTTGAATATGAAAGTATAGGAATATAAATTTCGCAATGCTTCTTCCTCTACCATCGTCTCAAAGCAGGTATAATTTTCTCTTACGTACGTGCGGATATCATTCCCAAATTTTCGTTCCACATCCTTTTTGGAATTCTCCAAAAGTCGGTTTTGGGCTTCTTCGGTCAGGTCTGAAAAATTAAGATAAATCATAAGCTTTCCATTTAAAGGATTCCTTCATCTGCAAAACTGAAATAATTTCCATCAGGTATCAGGATCAAATGGTCCAATACCTTAATATCAAATAATTCCCCTGCCTTTTTAATTTTTTGGGTCAGCCGTTTATCGGGTTCACTCGGTGTCAAGGTTCCGCTCGGGTGATTGTGGACCAAAATAACTGCCGTTGTCAAGCTCTTTAACAGTACGGCAAATAAGATGCGGACATCCACTAAAGTTCCTGTTATTCCTCCGTTAGAGGTTTCATATATTCCTTTTACCTTATTGGCATTGTTGAGCAGCATTATTTTAAAAGTCTCGTGCAGTTCAATAGTATCTTTGTTCCATTGGCTGTAGGCTAAATCTGCAGCACTTTGGGAACAGGTTATCTTGGGAAGCAAATTTGCTTTTAAACTTCCACTATAACTTATCGCGATTTCATTAACTTTGGTTTCCATTATGATCTGATTTAAAAGGTGAATAATGAAAGAGGGCGAGACTTTCGACCGTACCGCCCTCTTTGTTTTTAATTTACTCAATTGAATTATTGCCGTTCTTTACGCCTAACAAAAGGATTTCGTTGGCTTCCACTTCGGTAACATAGCGCTTAATGCCATCGTTATCCTCGTAACTACGGGATTTCAATTTTCCGCTAACTCCAATTTCCTTACCCTTTCCTGCATACTTCTCAGTGATTTCTGCAGTTTTTCCCCAGGCGACTACGGTATGCCATTCCGTATTTTGCACTTTTTCGCCCTTGTCGTTTTTGTAATACTCATTGGTGGCAAGTGAAAAACGGGCTACTTTTTTACCGTTTTCGAGGTTGGTAATGGTTGGTTCCTGACCAACGTTTCCAATTAGCTGTACGTGATTTTTGATAGTACTCATAATAAAAGAATTAAAGATTACTTAATAGACTACCTGAACCTTTCAGGCAGTTTCCGTTTATATTTTTTTGAAGCGATTTACTTATTGTATCCTGAGCGTTTTCCTTTTTTTGTTTTTTTGGCCCCGCTTCCTTTCTGATGTTCTTGTACGATTTCATAATGTTCATTTTAGATTTACTTCCCGTAGTGCCGTCGCTGTTACCTTTTTTTGTTGCTTATACATTTTCAATATTTGGAATTGATAAAGACTTATAAAAGGGAGGCACGACCGGTTATGCAGTCTGTTCAACTTCCAAATGTTGGTATTTTGCTTACAAAAAAAGGGAAGGGACAGTGACGGCGCGGAAGTAGGTCTAAAGTCTTTATGTGAAGTATAAAAACATTGGAAGCGGGGCCAAAAGCAAGGATGGAATCCGATTAAGCGGACTCCATACCCGATTTTGTATTGAGAATGAAGTGCGCTTCCCAGCAGGGCGGGAAGGGCAAGCGGAATGAAAAGGGAAAATCGGGTATGGTGTCCAAGAGCTTTGTAGGAAAGCTCTTTGCCCAGAATGCAGCTTTTCGCGGAATGGAGGGGAATGTGCTGACCGGGTTATGAAAATGGATTATTTTCTTGAAGTAGGATATAAAGCGGACTTAATTTTAAAGATGGAGATTGGGAATGTATCGTTCCTGCCTTTTTCGGCAGGGGTAGCGAAATGGAAATCGGAAGCTTTGGAGTTGTGTCCAAAACTTTAGTAATGAAGCGCTTTTCCCGGAATGGAGCTTTTCTGCGGAAGGCTGGGGAATGGGCTGAGTGGGATTGCAACTCCCATTTCCCCTATAAATTCTTTCCTTGAGAATAGAAAAAATCCAGTTTAAGGTACTGGATCAAACCTTTAATGACATTAAGCCAATTCATAGACAGCATCGAAAAGTTTTTTGTCCAAACATTCTTGTTGTGAAAAGCTTTTCTTCAATGTATTGTGAAGCATTTGATTAAAAGCATTATAACCTATCCACAAATTGGGGCTCTCCTTAAGCAGCAAAGCTTCGTTATCCAAAATTTCAAGGACTTCACGGGATTTCTTTGAAGGATCATTGTTTGTATCACTGCATTCATACCGGAACAATTTTGTTCTGTCCAAAATTACCTTCACGAATTCTTTGGTGTCGATGATTTTGAATTCCTTCATTTTATCGAACTTCTTGGTAATGGTGTAAAATTCATTGTCCAAGAACTTATCAAACAAATTGATCAACCTTGGCATTATCAGGTCGGTACTGTTCTTACTGTGCTTGATAGCAAACTCAATTTCCGATTGTGAAATGTGCAGGCCATTGGAGCATACTTCTCGGTAAAAGCCAAAATGCCCTGAAGTTTTTTCGCTCCCATCATAGGAATTCTTGAACCGCAGCATCGGCAGTATCAGGTCTTTTTCGTTCTTGACCGAAAATTGGCTGTTGTCATCGATTATAAAGTCGGTAATGAAGGACCTATCGTTCCTGTTGATTGTTCGTTTCTGATAGTTCAGTCCAGAACTGGTCAACATTTCTTCGGCTTTCTTGAAGAAAAGTTCATTGGGTACGTGGCCGTAGCTGTTGGACACCACGTTGACAATTTTGCCATTTGAGATAATGACATTTTCAAGTCCCCTTCGGGATTCCATTTGTGCCAGGCTTCTTAAAGACTTCATTTCTGATGGAACAAAGATTTGATCCTGCTGTAAATTTGATAAATACATAACATTTGATTTTAGTTAAACAATTAATATTTAAGCTAAAAAACCAAACGGAAGATAAAATTTCGGCTCAAAAGGAAACGGAATAAATAGCGAGTGCGGGAGCGGCTTTATGCCGTAGTCTTTTGATGGGAATATTTTACGAGTTTAACTTTGCGCCGATATTGATTGAATATTCTCTCTCTTTTAAAGCGGATTTGACTTCAAAGGTGTAGATGGGAATAGAGTTTGGCCGCTTCCCGCATTTTCTCGGGAGGCGGGCAAGTAGAATGGAAATCGGAAGCTTTGAAGTTGTGTCCAAGACTTTAGTAATGAAGCGCTTTTCCCGGAATGTAGCTTTTCGCGAAATGCAGGGGAATGTGCTAAATGGGTAATGAGTCGATTAATTCAATTCCATTAGAATTACGCCATAAATCAAATATGTCCACCGAAATTTATCCGTGGGATTTTAACAAACCATCCATCTTAATATTTCTCCATTTATCAGGAAAATAAGGTGTCTGAAAATAGAAATGTGCCAAATCTTTTAGAAAAGCATATCCTGCTTTATCAGTACGATACTCATAGATAAATTCGTCTTTTCTTTTCTTTATCTTTTCCTTAAACTCTTCAAAAGGCAATTCGTCTATTAAATTTTTTGTAAGTCTTGTATCCACTTGATATCCATCTCGTAGAGGTTTCGAAAATAACTGTTCTTCGAGGTCGTTTTCTTTATCCTCAATGAGTTCTTCCGACACTGAATTTTTGCTATGATGAGGAATAAAAAGTCCCAATGTGATATCGTGTTTTTTGACGAAAATTCTTAATTGGTTATATTCTTCCTCCAAACCAAAAAGAGCAATATACTCTAATAAAACTGCCAACAAAGGCGAGGTGGAATCCGAATAATAAACTGGCTTCGTTCCTGTAACCGTATATTTAATAACATTTTGAATACTATTGTTGGCATCCGGTAGCATACCAGATTTTTTCTTCCTATAGTGTATAGTAGCAAGAACACTTTTAAGATATGATTTGGCTGAATCGATATCGTCGGTCTGTATAAAAAGCTCTATGGTATTTACTATGACCAATGAATGAATATCCAGCAAAGGTCGCTTAGAAACCGAGTTGTGCTGAACAACATTGTAAACTCCAGTTCTAGCATCTAGTAAATCGTAGTCTGGAAAAAAAGCTTTCTCCATATTTATTAGAATCAACAAATAAGCCAAGTAGTCGAAAGTTCTTTGGGTATAACCCACCTGTTCATACATACCACCATTTTCTGCGTAAAGTCCATCTTTTGTTTGTACTACGGAAAGAGTCCTATCAAAATACTGTTGCAATACTTCATAGAAAAACAGCATTACCTGGTTAAAGTGCTTGAGCACCTTTTTATCATTTTCCAGGTTATTCTTCAAAACCCAGTACCAATATCGTAATACCAAATGAGTAAGGTAGCGTTTTGCAATGTCAAGGTTGTTATATTCTTTAGACTCCGTGTAAATTATAAATGAAATTAGTTTTAAAGATTCAAAAAGCAATTGCCATTTTCTAGGAATTTTAGTTTTATAGCCTTTCCATTCAATCTTTTCAAATAATGAATCGATAAGTTTTATAAAGTCTCGTGAAACCCCATCGGATGTATCCAAATTAACCAAAACTCTATTGAAAAGTTTTGTGGTGGAAGAATCAGTAAGTAGGTATGCCCCGAAAAGGTTTTCAGAGAACATAGCGGTTAAACGTGCAATATCCCAACGTTCAAAAACCGTGTTATCTACAGATTTACTTATTTTGACCAAAAAGTTTTCGAAGGTTTTTTGCAGGCCGCCTTCAATAACCCCATTGTGCACAATTACAACTTTTAAGGGTAGGTCTTCGAATTTTGGGTACGCCGATACAAATGGCGTATAAGTTGCTTCGGTAATTGATTCCTGTATTCCATCTTTACCGTAAAAGTTCCTCGTAGTGATATTTCTGTCCGCTCCACCCTTTAGTTCAAAATAGAATCGCTTTTTAACTTTATCTTCGTCAATCCCAACAGCCACAATGTCTTTGCCATATTCTTGCAAACCCAAATATTCAGTCGGTTTAGACAAAATCTCAAATCCCATACTTTCCAATAAAAGAGGGAAAATACGATTTAGCTCGTCTTTCTCTGTTAAAGATTCCAGATAGTCCTTAACCACTAGTTGCTTAATATTCATCTCTTATCGTAGGTATTTAAAATATACTCTTGCAGGTCGGGATTTTTGAACAATCTGGCGTCAAGTATAAAACTGGATTCTACTTTCCCTAATGGCATCACTTTATCTTCAAGTTCTTGCTTCCAACTGTTGCCCCTAACTATTATTGTACTCTTCCCCACAGCCGCAAGAATACCATTGGGATTCTCATTAATATCTTGCAACATTTTGGCTCTATTCTCGTGTTCTAGACTATAATACAAATCCATTAAATCCCGTTCATTTTCATAGGGGTTTAGGTCATTTATAGATTTCTTTTTTGATACAATAGATTCATAATTTTTATGGGCTTCCCTTAACGGTCGTACAAATGCTTTATCTTCTTTAGATTCATCTAATAGGTTTTCTATGTCGTCCAGTAATGACCTATGGTAGGCATCATATATCAGTTCAGAGAGTTTTATCTGAAGAAACTTTACAACTTCCGGATAAGGCGAACGTCTTAATGGAAGAACTATTGGAAGTAATTTGTCAAAAGTATGTGGAAACAAGGTAGTAGCTTCAATCGCCTTTGCCTGCTCCTGTTTTGTGTCCAATTTCAGCAAATCTATTGGAAGTGCCCCAAAACTTCCAGTCATTATAATTTCTACCGGAAGCAAACCAAACTTGTCCTCAGGCTTAAAAAGTTCCAGGATATGTTTTTCTGTTTCTTGTATATTATTATTCCAAAAATGGAAAATGGAACTTTCAAATCGGTTGATGGAACCTCTTTGCCATCCAGCTAGGTAAAACATTTTCATTAGGTGAAATAAATGCTCGGGATGCTCATAGTTATAGAAAAAGCTTTCTATAACGGAAATATCCTGCGTATTTTCAAAATAAATGTGGAGCAATTTGTATTTCTCAGCCTCAAAAGACTTAAGATTATAGATTATTCTGTGAAAGGCAATTTTAACAAGTTCCTTATTTTCTTTTTGAAGATAGGTGGTAATTAAATTAAAACAACCCTTCCGCAGTTCTTCACTTACTTTTGGATTGTCGATTAAACCGCAAATAACTTGAGTTTTACTACCAATAGATTCTGGTAAATGATCATTGTGGACTAATTCGAATATCGAATTATTTTGCTCGTCTGAAAGGTTTTGTAACGAATTTAATACGTGATAGCCCTGTTGCGGATGCTTGTTTTGTAACTCAAATGCCTTTTCAAATACCCCTTCTAATCCATTATTGTGAAGTCCTATTAAAAGGCTAGCTATGAAAAATGTATCATTGGGTTGTTCTGACCTGATGGCAATAGAATAAATATTTTTTGCTAAATCAAAATTGCTGAACGCTAGCTTACGGGCAAATTCATCCACGTAATATCGGTCGTCAAAAGCAAGTGTCCGCTGACATATCTCCCAAATTTCTTTTGCTGAATATTTTGAATTTGGAAGGAATCTATAAAGGTGCTGTTCAAATAAGAAGAGCTCCTTCTCTCTTTCTCCTTTAGGCTTCAATTTGTCTAAAAAATATCCTTTGACATCAAATCCATCTGAATGCAGTCTATGTAAAATATAACCTTGTAATCCCTTAATCAAACTGCCATAACCATTGATTACATTTTTGGCAATTCCATTTTCCTCTTTTAATTTTTCCTGAAAATCTTCTACAAAACCAAAAGCTCCCACAATATTTTTAGGCATTTCTCTTTCAAGTTTAACTTCAGCTTCTTTAAGTAGGGCTTCGTTAAATTCAATAGAATTTGGGTTGAGCTTAATAAATTCAGGATTTGATTCCATTTGTAGGACGATTTCTTTTTTCAACAGTAGACCACAATTAGCTGTTTCCACTTTAGGAAATTCTATTTTTTTTGTGTTTATACACTTTTGGATTAAAGTGTTAATCTGTCTATCAATCTTGACCATCGGATTAAATGTTTACTTAAAAAAGTTCAATCATCTCAAACTCTGAATATAAGCCCGTAAAAGTTGATTTTCATTATAGCTTAATGATACCAAATGAAATCATTTTTAATGAGTTCATTAAATATACTTAAATGTTGTACCTATGTTGTACCTGAGCATAAAAAAAGCCGAGATTTTCATCTCAGCTCTTTTTCGTACCGAAGGCGGGAATCGAACCCGCACGCCTTATCAGCAATGGATTTTGAATCCATCGTGTCTACCAATTCCACCACTTCGGCCTAACATTTTACGCTATTTTAAGTTTGGATTTTGAATCCAGCGCGTCTACCAGTTCCGCCACTCGAGCAAGTGGAGGGCAAAATTATAAAAAATTTTCACATTCTCCCCTTTAATCGGCCGAATTTTCTTCGCGATTTAATTGTGATATCCCTACCCATCTTTAAGCCTGATTTTTCTCACATAAATACGCTGCAAACCAGCTCCTCACCTTTGCTATTCAAAAAATTTCGAGTAGCTTGAAGCCATCTAAGAAACTTGCTTCATGACCTCAAATTTTTATTCGGTTATTCATAAAAACCTGCTTGAAAATCCGGATAAAACCTTTATTAAATGGCCCAATCCCGGTGGGGACGACCTGTATTTTACCGGGCACGATCTCCTGGAAGGAGTAGCATTTGTTTGTAAATCGTTACAGTTAAAAAAAATCAAGCCGGGTGACAGGATCCTGCTGGGCATCCCTTTTTCCTTCGAACTGGTTTGCGCGCTTCTGGGAATAATGGCCTATGGCGGTACAGCGGTGATTCCTCCTACTAACACAAAGGAATTTGCACTTTTCAGGTTGCTCCTGAAACATAAAATACGCGGGGTTTATATGAAAGAGCCCGAAGATCATATCAAAAAGCTGCTTTCCATATTTGGAATAAAAACCATGGCACAGGATGCCGCACTTCAGCAAATCAATTATTTTAAGCCGGTACAGGTGCCGCAAGAGCAGGATGCATTGATCTCTTTTAGCTCGGGCACCACAGGAAAACCTTCTGCCGTACACCGAACGCATAAGATCCTTAGATCCCAGCATCTTGCGCTTAAAGAAAGTTTCCCGCCACTTCCGCAGCAACAGGATTTCCCCCTTTTTCCAAATGTCCTGCTCCACAATCTTTGTTTGGGGATCACCACTGTAATCCCCGATATCCCAGATTTTGATGTGAGAGAAACAGATCCTGAAAAGATCATCGCCCAGCTTCTGGATGAAGGAATTGACAGCCTTACGGGCAATGTTCATTATTTCCGGATCCTGGTAACTCACCTCCAAAAGGAAAAAATTATCCTGCCCGATGTGAAAAAAATCGGGATCGGAGGTTCCCCGGTTCCCGAATACCTGCCGCATCTCCTTCAAAATTATTTTGTGAATGCAGAGATCTTTATTATTTATGGTTCTACCCAGGCCGAGCCCATTTCGGTGCGAAAGGTAACTGAAGACCGCAGGAATCCCGCCCGGGGATATTTTGTGGGGATTGTGCATCGGGGGATTGAACTTCGAATTCAATCTCCCACAACCGGAAAAGAATCTACTCCTCACTTTGAACCTGGGTTGGTAGAGGTGAATGGTGATCACGTGGTGACCACCCCGGGAAACGACTGGCTTAACACAGGAGATTACGGTTATCTCAATGAAAAAGACGAATTGTTTTTAACTGCAAGGGCAGGTAATGATGGTGCCCTGGAGGGATTTACTCATTACCAACTGGAACATGTGCTGGCCCATGTGCCCGGGGTAAACCACGCGGCTGCGATCTTTGATCCTAACGGTTTCAGGATCTATGTAGAGGGTAAAACCCCGGTGGCCGATCTAAGAACATCCCTGGCAAAACATTTTCCCGCAGGCATCATAAGTTCTATAGAATTTATTGAAAAAATGCCGCTGGATGCCCGGCATCATTCTAAAATATTATACAAAGACCTATGCAAACCGAATTTGAAAAAGTAGACCTCAACCTTATAAGATACTCCCTGGTTTGGGAGGGTTTTGATACTTTATATAAGGCGCTTGAGATCTCCCCGAAAGATGATCTTTTAATGATCACCTCTGCCGGTTGCAATGTGCTGAATGCCCTTTTAAAACAACCCCGAAGCCTTACTGCTATTGACCTTAACCCCGAACAGAACAGGTTGTTATTGCTGAAAATGCATATTATTGATCACCTGGACCACGAAGCGCTTGTTTCCCTTATGGGCTTTAGGGGACCCCAGGCTGTACCAACCGCCTGGGACAGGGTGGCTCTCACCCTTGAACCAAGGCTGAAACAGCACTGGGAGGAATTTTTCAATAAAAATCCGGAAGGGGTCGCATCCTCAGGGAAACTGGAGACTTATATCAATGGATTTCTTACAGAACTTCCAGAGGAAATTCAGAAAAAGCTAAGGCACCTGCTCACTTTCGATGATATTAAATCCCAAAATAATTATTTTTTGCAGGAACTTGATACCTCTGAATTTAAACCGCTGTTCATTGAATACTTTGATCAACAAAACCTGAGCAAGGGCCGCGACCCGAAACTTTTCAAATATGTAAAGCAAACCGGGGGAGAACTTTTTTACAACCGACTTTTGGATTTCCTCTCGCAACAACTGGTGAGAAATAATTTCTATTTCCGGTTTTTCATGTTTGGGCCAACTAAAATGCCTGAAAGTATTCTTCCACCCTGTTACCGGCAGGAAAATTTTATGCTCCTTAGATCGCAGCTTAAAAAAGTACAGATAGTAACAGGCGAAGCCGTAGAATATTTGCTTTCCCCGCAAGGAGAGCACATCAATAAAGCCGGGCTATCCAATATCTTTGAGTATGTTGCAGAACCCCATTTTGAAGAGGTTTGCACAAAATTGTTCAGCGCCCGTAAAAAACCCTTGCGAATGGTTTACTGGAACCTGCTGCAATCGCAGGGAGAATCAGGTTGCAGCGAGTACAGGTTGACAAAAGAATCAAATGCCCTGTCCCGGGAGGAAGCCTGTTTTTATTTTATGAATGTGCGGCTGATGGAAACCGTTCCTCATAACATATTAAAATAGCCCTGCCAATTTACATGACTGTTAATTAACAATTGTAACATATGAAAACGTCCGATTATTTTAAAGCCGGTTTTATTGAAAAAATGATGCAGCAGCATAGTTCCGGCTCCGGAATAAAGGTTTTAAATGTAAATCAGTTTCCGGTAGATAATTCTGCCAGCATCCTTTCAACCCTGAATGCGGGGACCACCGGACTTGAAATCGGGCATTTTGGACTGGAGGTAGATTATATTGAAAATGAAACCCCCAAAACCAGAAAAATGGTGATGAAGGTCAAGCCGCATGGGTTGGTTACAGCGGGAATGTTAAACAGTCTTTCAGCACTATGTAGTGACGAGTTAAACGCGGTCTATTCTCAATTCCAGGATCTCACAGGATTTAGCAATACCCATATGCGGGAACTGGAGATTTATCAAAAAGCGCCGGCTGTCTTTCAGCCGGAGATCTTCGGGTTAGAGGTTGATGAACCCAACCAGATCTTTCTTATTCTTATGGAATACCTGGATGATGTGGTACTTATAAATTCAGTTATGCAGCCCGGGCAATGGCAACCTGTACATATCAAAGAATCCCTGACCAAAATTGCCCAATGGCACGCTGAACATCTCTCAACTCAGGATTCTCTTGACCCTCAATACTGGAGTAAGGACGTGCCCTCCAAAAAATATATGGAGAAAATGCAACCGCTGTGGACTGCTCTGCTCAACAATGCATCAAAGGTTCTTCCTGAAGTTTACACCGTTGAAAACAGGGCATTACTGTATGAAGCCATAGAAAAGATCCCCCAATACTGGGATGAACTTGAAAAAATGCCAAAAACCCTCATCCATAATGATTTCAATCCGCGCAATACCTGTTTTAAAAAAGGAAGTTCCGGTTTGGAATTATGTCTTTATGACTGGGAACTGGCGACATTTCATATTCCGCAGTATGACGTGGCCGAATTTCTGTCGTTTATATTAAGACCCGAAACCTACCACCTTCGCAAGGAATACCTGGAATTTTACCGCAGCGAACTAAATAAGCTCACCGGCAAATTTGAAGATAAAAAGAAATTTGAAAAAGGATTTTTTTATGCCTCGCTGGACCTTGGGTTGCATCGATTCGGGATGTATACAATGGCGCATACGGTGAGCCCGTACCCGTTTTTACCGGCTGTGTTGCGTAGTTATTTTGACAGTCTTCAATCCATGAAGCACCTGCTACCCTAATTTCTTTGCATATAAAGCATAAAAGGCTTTTTCACACGGGATCCCGTCTGTGAAATGCCGCGAGTAATTATCGGTTTTCATAAGGCAGAAGATTGTATCCTCATACAGCTGAAGAAAGGATAACATCGCATAAGCCCCGGAGTAATTCATCAAATTCATTTTCCTATAGTCAGGATGCACGCCAGATGATTTTGCAAGCATGGTAGGATTTTTAAGTTTGGGATAATCCTGCTCAAAAGAGGGCATGCTAATTACTTCCCGGGAAAGGGATTTGTAATTGGGATGGCAAAATGTAAGCGCCACAAGATCTCCTGTTTGAGGGTCCCTGAAAAGACTGGCGGTATACGGGCAAAGTTTCCCTGCAAATTGTTGGTTATAAAGCAACCTGAATTCTTCGGGTTCAATAGTCTTATACCCCGCATTATTTCTGAAAATCGCTTCAACCAGTTTATAGATCTTTTCTTCGTATAAATGCCAGTTTTCAGGATTCAGAGGGATGATCTCAAAAGGAAGCTCTTTCACTTCTTCCACAAATTTCTGTTTATCCCGGTAGATCTTTTGAATTTCCCCCGCCGGGATGCGCCTGCTTTCATAAGTGAGTGATACATCGAATTTTAAACCTTCAAGAAGTGCGGGGTAATACGATGGATTTACCGGCTCCCTGTCAAACATAGTCCACGAAGGTTCAGGGCCAAGCCGTAATCTGTACCGGTGAAACGTATTAAAGTTCATGGGGCCGGTAAGCAAGGTTCTGTCTAGTTTCTGCACATCTTCTTCGAGTAACTTAAAAGCACTAAAGTTGAGTTCAGGATCATTTGTACTTTCCCAATATCCAAAATATGCCTCACTGGCTTTCTGCGGAAAGATCCCCGCCAGCCTGATATTTTTATGATCTGTATAGATAATAATCGTGTGGTCTTTTTCTTTAAGCCGAAAAAGCGTCTCCACCTCTTCCCGGGATTCTTCAGGAAAGAAATTCAGGCCTTCATAGATCTTCTGCGGAATTTTAAAAAAGCTTTCCGGTAAAGTTCCTGAATATGGTATGCGTTCAATGTGAGACATTTTTTCTAATGTTTTAAAGATGCGTCGGTATCGCTAAAGCCCTTTCTTATTTCCCCGCTTCCCGCGTCCATTTGGACCCATTCCCCGGATTGTAACCTGTTGCAAAGTCCCGGGACATTTATAATTGTTGGAATTCCCAGTTCACGCAGCATGATGACCGAATGTGACAGCGAAGATCCCTTTTCAATAAGCACTCCCTTACAGGTGGGGAACAAAGCGGCCCAGCCTGGGTCTGTGCGCAGCGCGCAAATGATCTTTCCATTTACATCCAGGCTGTCCCCGGGATCTTTTATCAGGATGATCTCGCCGCTCACCTGCCCGGGATAACATCCCTGCCCTTTTAGTAATCCGTTTTCCTCCGGCGCTTCCTTCTCTTCCTTTGGCGGGGAAGGAATGATCACCCGTGATGGTACCTCCTGTTTTCTATAACGCGTAAACTCTTCTTTTCTTTCGGTGACCAATTGTATCAGATCTGAAGTTTCATTAGGGTCAATAAGTTCCTCTTCCAATAGATAAAATACATCCTCAACACTTCCCATCCTTCCACTATCAACCAGAGATTTCCCCCGTGCGCGGTAAAGCTGCCGGTACATTCCAAAAAGTCGGGTTCGTTCCAGCCTCATATTCTCCCTGTATCGTATTGCTAATTGCAATTTTTTAAGATCTTTCTTCAGCAACCATTTAAAAAGAAAAGATCTTCTTTGCAGCAGTTGTTCAAGTTCGGCTTCGGCAGCAGCTTTCACCCGACTTAGATCGGGGGCAGATATCTTTTCTCCTGCCAGGAAATTCCGCAAATATTTATAGAATATCACAGGGCTCACCCGCATGGTCATTGTTTCGAGTTTTAGCTCCCCCACTGTTCGGTCTCCATATTGGTTAAGAAAAACCGAAACCTTTTCAAAAAATTCAGGGTAATCTCTTTCTATTCTGGTATGAAGATCATCGGGCATATCAATGATCAGGTATTTCAGGGCGGGATCCTGCAATGCAATTTCAGCAAGAGTTATCATTGCCTTTGTGGGTTGTGTGCTTTCAATTTCTTCGTCGCCGCACAGGTATCGCGTGATAAATTCTTCAGGTCGGGCTATCCCCGCCTTTTTTAATCTACGCATGACCGCTCCATTCACCATCATCACATTAAAATCGTTGATAATAGGGATGCTCCAGGAATCCAGCAGGTTTTCATCCAGGTCTTTTTTCTTCTGAAGGAATTCTTCCTGCCTCAAAATGTGGAATTCCTTTTTATAGAACTCAGAATAATGTTTTTGGAAATTCTGCTGAAAAGCAGGTACGAGGCTGGAAAGTTTTTGAAATTTTAACCAGAGTCGGGAATAATTTACTAATAGACCGGGAAGGATCTTCAGTTTTTCAGAAAGGGACTTTTCAACATCCTCTACCAGATCAACCGGCTCTTCGAGTCCCATCATCAACTCCATATCGGCCTTATTTTGACGGAAAGAAGGCAGAAGCTGCAAGCCGCGGTACCAGTTATTGATGTTGTAATAGATCCTGCCTTTAACCAGTCCCAGAAGGTTTGAGAGAATGGCATCGTGCTCCCTTATCTTTTTTTCAGGGATCCCAAGCACCTGCATTGTTTGGCGGTAAACAGTTTTGTAGGCCCGGGATGCGAAGCTAAAGGTGAGCGGAGTTGTTACCCCACAATAGCTCTCCTGTATATTGGAATTATCATACACCACAATTTCCGGGATCTCCTGGGTTACCGGGCGGGCCTGGAGAAAATATATCTCGCTGTTCTTAACAGCAAATTCTATATCCAATGGATAGCCGGCGATTTTTTCGGCAGCTGTTGCAGCTTTAAACAACCTGTCTGCCACGTCACTTTCCAGGCAGGCCTGCTCCTGTTTTTCTTCGGACAGAGGAATTTTTTTCAAACCTTTTCCTTCGGCCCTTTGAAGAGCGAAACTTTTGACTGCAAGTTGCTGCCGGTGGAGGATGCCCGAAGATTTTTCATAATAAAATTCATCGCCCTCTGCCGTGCCGTTCATAAGGCCTTCTCCAAATCCGTACACCGCGTGAATTGCCATTTCCTGCGGATACTCGGGGAAGGTAGAGAATATGACGCCACTGGCATCGGGGTCTATTTGTTTTTGAATGATCACCGCGGGTTTGGGTTTCAGGCTTAAGCCCTGCTGTTGCCTGTAGGCCATTGCCCTGGGTGCCCAGGCGCTGGCAGCACATTTTGCAATTGCAAGTTGTAGATCTTCATAGGTGGAAATATTCAGAAAGGAATCCATCATCCCCGGAAATGCATTCTTTTTCCCATCTTCATCCAAAACCGACGAGCGCACCACCACGGCTTCCTGCGGAAAATTCCATCCCTTCAGAATTCTTTTTAGTTCCTCAAGATCCTTTTGCGGGAGTTCATATTTCAGAAGGCTCTGTATCGCCTCCTCCGGTATGTTTGAGGCAGGAATTACCGACTCAAAATTCTCATAAGGGATCACCAGGAAATCGGGCACCTTCAATCCCATTTCAATGAGGTGGTAGAGTCCGTTGGCCTTACCTCCTGCTCCCTTGTTATGTTTGCTCGCTTGAAGTATCATTATGAAGGGACTTCAATTATAATGCTCACATAGCTTGCAAGCATAAACAGGGAAACCAGTTTCTCGGCCAGGCGCAGCCTTTTTTCTGAAGGCCGGAAGAGGTTATTGATATAGAAAAGCAATGCCAGAAAGAATATAAAGCCTATAAGAATATAGGCCCAGGATCTCGCATCTATAAGGCTTAACAAATATAGCTGAACAAGTACCCCTGCCAGAAGTAAAACCAGCGCGAGAATTATTGAACCGGGATACCCCACCGAAGCCGAATAGGAATCTACTCCCTCCCTTTCTGCCACCGGCGCATGTATCTTCCTCGCGATCTCAAAGGAGAACCCGGACAAAAGACTTAGTGCAGCAAGGATATAATAGGGAAGCAGGATCTCAAGTTCGGGATGAAAAGCGGTATAAACCCACAATATGATAAACGGCATCACCAGCATATGGGTGGTGGCGTAGAGCAGTAAATATTTGTTCAGGAATTCCCCCATAAAAAATTCATATCTCATAAGAACAGAATACCCAAAGGCAATGGCCCAGACTATTAAAACCGGCCCACCCGAGAGCAGCGACCATGTTATTTCCACAATGGTGCCCAGTAGGGAGAGCGTCACTAAATGCTTGATTTGAATCTGGCCAGATTGCAACACCCGTTGCGGATGGTTGCGGGCATCTATCTTAAAATCCTTGATCTCATCAAACACCCGAAGCCTGAAAAAAAAGGAGATCACGGCCAGCACTCCCATAACAACCCACCAAATTGACCGCTCTGGTTGCAGCGGTATAAAATAAGTGCTTACGGCCTGCACTGTAAAAAATAATATGGCAAACAGGGCCATATTAATTAAGGGGAAACGTTCCCGGAAGTAGGCGAAAACAGCTTTTGGGATCATAGAGAATTTTAGACAGTGAAGTAAATTTAACAAAATTATCCTCAATACCCCTATTCCTTCACCAGACCTTGCACAAGTAAGAAAAAATGAATTTAGGGAGTACATACTAAAATTCAGCTTCTTTCGTTGGAATTTGCCACCGCCCATATAACTTCCCCAAAATAAGACCTGAAAACTGATCATTATCAGTTATTTTTGTAGGATTTTACCTTCAATATTTTAGGGCTGATCCAAATCTTTTCCGTCCTTCGGTGAATTATTGCAGCCTTACAGGGGCATAGATCTTTTAAGTTAAAAAACAAGGTAGTTCAACCAATAAATTTCCCCTTTAGCGAATAGATTTCATATTTATTTAATATCTATTTAACTTTAAGACAGAGTTTTAACACAAATATCTATCCCTATGAAAACGCTAAATGTGTTTGTCGAAAATTACAAGCAAACCACTTCCGGTTTGAACGTTCTTGTTAAGATCATTGTTGCTTTTGTACTTGCTGTAATATTCTTTACAGTTATTAGTGCATTTGTAAATGTGGTGCAGTCATTTATGGAATACCGTTTCTAAATTTTTGAATTGATCGGGGTTAAAATTTCCTCTTAAGGGAAAATAATTCGGTCAAACCAAAATTTGAACGCTGTTTCCGGGCTTCTTTTTGGGTAATGAAAATTTACCCGGGCTCACTATCCCCTAAAAATTCCTTCGGCATTAAATACCTGCCCCGGGGATCGGGAATTTATCGCCTCTAATCTTCCGCTTAAAACCTACATTATTCAAGTTATACCGCCTGTTCCTTTTCAAGGGTATCAACAGTGGTATCCCTTTTAAGTTGCCAGTAAATTATGGCGCTGCATAAATTATCAAGAGATGAGACCGTTTGCTTGATCACATTGGTCATGGTAGAGACCGGGACCCCTTTTGTACGATGCCCTCTTAAGTGGCCGTATACATAGCCAATTATATCGTTATAGAAATTTTCATTCCCCAAATGCCAGTTCTGCGGGATATCCAGCAGGTCTTCTCCCTCCAGGATCCTGTCTACCTCATCCAGGCGGTGGTTTACTATCGCGCGAAGGCGCTCCAGCACTTTCTCTCCTGTTTCATCTTCGGTTTCCATCATAAACAGGATGTTGTGCAAAACATCTTTTATGTCCTTGGCAGCATAAATAAAAGACCTCAGGCCCATCATACTCGCGGTGAGCTGCGCAGCCTCCCCGGGGGAAAGATTTTCGGTTTGAAGCTGGGCATAATAGGTTGTAAGTTCATCTTCCAGCCGCTTGAGCTTCTCGTACTTTTTCATGAGTCCGCTGGCACTGGCAAAGAGCCGTTTCCAGTGTGACTCATGGTCCTGCTCCTTGTCCGGGATCCCAAAACTCAGCTTTATAAATTCCCGGGTATAGAAGTAGACTTGAACCAATTCCTTGTCAAGTGCCTCCAGGGCCACATCTGGTACTTTGGGGGAGATATTCTTTACATACAGGGTTTCTCCCTCGGGCGCGTCGCTAATAAATCTGTGATTAAGGAAAGTTTCAAACAGCCCCAGGAAGGGATAGAACAGCAGGATTCCTATAAGGTTGAGCAGGGTGTTGAGCAATACCAGTTCCATTAGAGGATCTGTTACGCCAAAAACATTATAAACCACATCGACCAGAGGCCTTATAAAGAAAAAAATAAGGGTTCCTGTTACCACATTAAAGATCACGTGCGCCAGCATAAGCCTTTTGGTATCGGCATTCCCTCCCAGGGATATAAAAACCAGCGTAGAGGTAGTTCCAATATTGGCACCAATAACCATCGCAACAGCCTGGTAAATATCTATAAATTCCGCATTCAGGGCACTCAAAATAATCACGATCATAGCCGAGCTGGATTGGATAAGCGCGGTAATAATTATGGCAACAAGAACAAACGTCCATAGCCCGTATTCGGCAAAAGCGGTGATATCTATTTGTCCGGCCACATTTTCTATGGCTACTTTCATATAATCCAGTCCCAGAAATAACAATCCGAAGCCTATTAAGAGTCCACCCAGGTTTTTAAAAAATGGCCTACTGTGTAAAAAAATATAGCTCAGGATCCCAACGCCCAGGAAAGGAAAGGAGAAATCGGCAATATTCATTTTAAATCCAAAGGTCGCCACGATCCAGGCCGTGAAGGTGGTGCCCAGGTTTGCGCCCAGCACAATTCCCACTGCGTTCTTCAACCCAATCATCCCGCCGCCCAGAAATGCGAGAGCCAGCAGGGTTACCATGGTGCTGCTTTGCAGGATCGCAGTTACCGAAGCCCCGGTAATTATTCCTTTCCAGTTGCGGTTGGTAAAACGTTGGAGCAGGTTCCTGAAAGATTTTCCCGCCAGGGCCTTAAGACTTTCCTCAAGATGGCGCATACCAAACAGGAACATTCCCAGCCCTGCGACGAACATCCAGAAATCGAAATCGGTATTTTCCATAGGAATGCTTTGCCTTACAAATATACTCCAGATCTTATAAATTAAGCTGATTTCAAGGGATTTATAGCAGGTCTTGCTGAATTTTTTTCTGCGGAAAACCTCTCTTTTGGGCTTTATTTTTACTGAGGAAAAATTTACGGCGTATGGGGGATTTCCCCCATTTTTACCAAATGACCTTTTTGCTGAAATAACTTCTCATTTTTTGTATTTAAGATTAAAATGAAGAAATTATCTCTGTTTTATTTAAACAGAATTCTATTTTTGTTGGCATTTTGTTTGGGAAACACAATTTATCTGTACCTCTGAAATTCAGGAAACTATGAAAATTTTTACCCGTAGGCGCTATCAGGAAAATTATGTGCGACCTTTTATTCAGGATGAGGAGACACGGGTGATCCTGGGTATCTCTCTAATGATCCTTCTTTCGGGGCATTTTGTGATGCAATACCTGGGGCACACCTGGTTTTCAGAATCTTTTCTGGATCCTACCAAACCCGGATTCTGGCTTATTATTACCAATGCGGTTTTTATAACCGCCATCCTGCTGCTTAATAAACAGGCAGGAGGATGGGCATGGAGTCAGCTGGGATTTTCCCCGGGCCCCCGTTGGTGGAATACCCTGCTTATTACTTTTGGAGTGCTGGTGGCGGTTATCCTGGTTTCTCAATTTGGACGTCCCCTGGTAACAGGATTGGGTGATGAACCCGATATTTCACATCTTATGGTGATCAACGGGAACTTTCCGCTGTTTTTACTCGCAATTATCCTGGTTTGGATCACGGCCGCTTTTTTACAGGAACTCGTTTTCAGGGCTTTTCTTATCAATTCCCTGGATGTACTGCTGGGCCGCAACGAACGTTCCCCGTGGATCGCTGTAATCATAAGTTCGGTGATCTTCGGACTCATGCATGCGTGGCAGGGCATTGGCGGAATAATTATTACGGGTATGATAGGCTTTATATTCGGCACTGCCTTCCTGCTCAACGGCCGCAAGATCCTTCCCCTTATCCTGGCCCACGGAATTCTTGATACTATTTCGCTGTATATTATCTATTCCAGTGATGGAGTGATGATGTGATGGTTTGATGGTGGGATGGTATGATGTTGTCCGTTGTGGGTTGTGAGTTGTCGGTTTGGTTGTAGGTTGTAAGTTATAGGTTGTAGGTTGAAAAGTTGAAAGTTGAAAAGTGTGAAGCAGTAAAGATGTGGGTTTCTTAAAGACCCTTCGACTACACTCAGGGTGACAAGCATTTATAAAGTTTATAGTGTTGAGAGCCAATAGGAACTTCAATCCTTCTTCCTTACTTCATCCTGAACTTGTTTCAGGATCTAAAGTGATGGTAGTTACAGTCTCCTTATTACGAGGAACGCATTAGCAAAGAAACACGTTCCCTTTTTCGCAAGAGATTCTTTCAGAACCCGCTCGTAGCGGCTTCTTCAGAATGACACCTAAAAGGGGTATAAGCCGGCCTGCCGCAGACAGGTTCTATGTTGTATGTTGTATGTTGAAAAAGTGGAAAGTTGATGATTTAATGGTATGATGGTGGAATGGTATGATGGTGTCTGTAGTGGGTTGTGAATTGAAACAACCATAAACCATAAACCCCAAACTACCGTCTAACGACTCCTGACCACCGACCACTAATCAATAACCCACCTTTGGTGCTTGGAACCTGGTCCTTGGAAATTGGTGCCTGGAACCTGGTGCTTGAAATTTTACCCGTAACCAGGAACCACAAACTACCGTCTACCGTCAAAGACTAACGACTATTAACTAATCACCATTCCCTATTCACCAATCACTACCATCAAAACTGCTCCAAAAACTGGATTCGTTTCTCTATAGGAGGATGGGTGGAGAAAAGTCCGCCCAAGCCGCCGAAAAGTCTGGCGGAGGTGTCTTTCGGGGTGTTTTCAATAAACATTTGCTGTACCTCCTCGCTTTTGACTTTCACGTGGTGGTTCACCGATATTTTTTTAAGAGCCGATGCCAGGGCCCAGGGTTTTCGCGTCATTTCTGCGGCACCACTGTCGGCCATATATTCCCTTTTTCGGCTGAGGGCAAATTTGAAGATCATTGAGATCAGATACGCGATAAAAGCCACTATCAATATCACGATCATAAGCTTTCCGCCATCGCGGTCCCGCCTGCGGTTGTTCATCCCCATTCCGCCGTATAAAAAGCTGCGGAAGGCTATTTGTACCACAAAGGCAAAGATCCCCACAAATACTATAGTAACCACCAGAAGCCGAATGTCCCGGTTGCGTATGTGCATCAATTCATGGGCTATTACCCCTTCCAGCTCATCATCCTCCAGCTTTTCTATGATCCCGCGGGTAAGGGTTACGGTGGCATCTTTTTCCTTGAGTCCGCTGGCAAAGGCGTTGAGGGCATCACTTTCAATAATATGCACTTTGGGCATAGGCATCCCCACGCTCATGCAGAGGTTTTCCGTGAGGTTGTACACCCGCATATTCTCCTTTCGCTCCAGGGGTTTGGAGCCTGTGGCCATGGAGATCATTTTCCCATGTGCAAAATACGCGATAAGAAACCACACCAGGACTACCACGGTTACAAAAGGGATTGCCTGTGTAAAGGCATCTATTGCAAAATCGGGCTGCGGATTCCCAAACTCGTCAAAAGTGGTAAAATATATCACTGCAAATACCGCGGCCAGAATAAGCAGCGGAAATGCGATGAGCAACAGAACAGATTTCCTGTTATTCCTTTTGATCTGGGTGTGTATCCCAACAAATGTGGCCACTGATTAAAATTTTATTTCGGGAGCCACGTCCAGTTGTTCTCTACCGGCAACTCCAAGATCGAACATAGGTTGGGTGGTAAAGCCGAACATTCCTGCGAAAATATTATTCGGAAATTTTTGGATGGCGATGTTAAGTTCTTTGGTGGCCGAGTTGAAGTAGCGTCTTACAGCTGCCAGTTTGTTCTCAATATCTGCGATCTCCTGTTGCAGGTGCATGAAGTTGGCACTGGCCTTAAGATCGGGATAAGCCTCTACCTGAATGTTCAATCCCTGCAGGGCTGCCCCCAGGTCTTTTTCAGCCGCTATTTTCTCATTGATGCCTGTGGCGTTGATAGCTCTTTGACGGGCATTGGTTACCGCTTCCAGCGTTCCGCGCTCGTGTTCCATATAACCTTTCACCGCGCCCAGAAGTTGCGGCACCAGGTCGTGACGCTGCTTTAGCTGCACATCAATATCGGCAAATGCGTTCTCCCGGTTGTGTTTTAAACTCACCAGGCCGTTGTAAATAGCAACACCCCAAATAACGAGCACTACTACAATTCCTAATACTATTATTAATCCTACCATTTTTTTAGTTTTTTAGTCAGTTTCTCAAAGATACCTTTTTTTCTGTTGTGAGTTGTGAGTTATCGGTTGTGAGTTGTTGGTTGTCAGTTGTGGGTTGAAAATTTAAAGTTCAAAGTTCAAAGTTGAAAAAGCAGAAAGTTGATGATTAAATGTTATGATGGTGGGATGGTTTGATAGATAAGGTAAAAAAGTTAAAGAGTTAAAGAGTAAAAAAAAGAAGGGGCTCTGGGAATTTGGCGCTTAGTGCTTGGATTCTTTCTTGAAGACATCATCCTGAGCCTGCCGGCCGGCAGGCGGGCTTGTTTCAGGATCTAACAGGATGGAAGTTCAACCTCCTGGTTACGATGAACGCCTTAGGATAGAAACACGTTCCTTTTTCGCAAGAGATTCTTTCAGAACCCGCTCGTAGCGGCTTCTTCAGAATGACACGAACAAGATTGACTAATAAGTGGAAAGAAGACAGCCTGGAATTGTCATTCTGAACGCAGTGAAGAATCTCCTGGTTACGATGAATCCCTATGGATGTGAACACATTCTTTTTCGCAAGAGATTCTTTCAGAACCCGCTCGTAGCGGCTTCTAAAATTGACATATTTTATAAATCTTACATTTTGGATCTGAGTTTAATTCCGTTCATAAGACCGATTGTTCTTTTTTTGCATCGCCCAAAAAAAGAACCAAAAAAAGTCTAGGCTGACGAAAGCTTATCTAAATTTTTCATTCGGTGGCTAAATTTTAGGAACTCGCGGGAATATAAATTCTGGCTAGATTAAACGGTTTCGCTCAAACAGCCTAAAATTCTTAACGCCCCTCTCATTTCAAATTTTACGATAAGATTTCGTAGGCCGGGGAAATTTGACATCACCTCACGCTATTAAAAAAATTTACTGGGGTCTCAAAATGACACTTCAAACTACAACCAAGGAACTAATTTTCTCTTTTTTTGTTTTACCCCTCCCGATTCCTATCGCGACTAAAAGGAGCCCAAAAAAGTTTTACGACCCCTGACCTCTGACCTCTGATCACCGACCACTAACAACTACCGACTACAGACTAACGTCTAAAGACTAATCACTAATCACTATTCACTACCCCTCTCCGTCCCCATCCACCGGTCCCAGAAGGTGAAATAGAGTCCGTAGTTGGTGTGGAACTCGGCATGATGATAATGATGGTGGGTGGCGCCAATGAAGTATTTGCCTATCCGGCTTTTCAGAAAAGATTGGGGGTAGATCTCTATATCCAAATGATTCACCACACTGCTCACGGTCATGGCCAGCAGATAAAAACCCAAAACAAAGATGTTTACGGGCACAAAGATCAAAATCACGGGTAGAATAAGCGCTTCAATCACGCTTTCCCAGGGGTGGAATGAAAATGCGGTCCAGGGGGTTGGTGCCAGACTATCGTGATGCACCTTATGCACATATTTGAAAATGCGGGGATGGTGCATCGCGCGGTGCACCCAGTAATAATAAGTTTCGTGAATAAGGAAAACCAGCAACAAACTCACCGGCAGATACCAGTAGCCATAATTGGAAATATCAAGATAAATAGCGGTTAATCCCTTCTGCCATAACCAGAAAGTTCCCGCACCCACTGCTGCAAAGATCGCTGAAGATTTGATGCTGTAAACGATCTCCTTTCTTATCTGCCCTTTTTTACCGCCTCGCGTGCTAAGCCTTTTACCTGCAAACTTTTCCTGCCGCAATACATAGTAATACCAGTAAAACACCCCTGCCGCAACGAAGTACCTCAGCAGGATCGCGACAAAAAATATGAGGATGTACACAAGAAAAAGTCCGGGTGTGGTGGTATCAGATATCATGGATCAAAGGTTCATCATTTCATTTTCTTAGAGCTAATTAAAGTTAGGAAAAATTTTGGTTCGCAGGGCTCAGTTGTCAGTTGTCAGTTGAAACAACCATAAACCACGAACCCCAAACTATAAACAAGGAACATACTTCTATCGTCTAAGTCTAGCGATTCCCAAAAAAAATAATCACCATTCCCCATTCACTAATCACCAGGTTTGGAATTTGGCGCTTGGCGCTTGGATTCTTTCTTGAAGACTTCTTCCTGAACCTGCCGGCCGGCAGGCAGGTTTATTTCAGGATCTAACAGGATGAAAGTTCAACCTCCTGGTTACGATGAACGCCTTAGGATAGAAACACGTTCCTTTTTCGCAAGAGATTCTTTCAGAACCCGCTTGTAGCGGCTTCTTCAGAATGACACCAATAGGGTATCACCAGTTTTGGAATATTGAATATTGAATTTTTTCCGAACCACAAACCATAAACCAAGAACCACAAACCATTTTTTCGTTTTACCCCTCCCGATTCCTATCGGGACTAAAGGGAGCCCAAAAAAGTCTAAGGACTACAGACCACTGACCTCTGACCTCTGACCTCTGACCACTAACGACTAAAGACTACTTCCCAAAACCTGATTATTATCATATTTTAATCGGTTAATGAATAATAAATTTAAGAGGCGGTTAAAAAAAGAGGAATTTCTGACCTCAATTCAAGAGCTGAACTCTAAATCTCTACCCAATTTCAGCTCTTCCGGGCCGGCAAAATCATTTAAAGAACTATCTCTTAAAAGAGCGCGATCTCTTCATTAGCATTATTGGAATAAAAGTTCAACAATTTATACATCTCGAGTCATGAAAGTCAAGAAATATGCAAAAGCAGATCTTGGAAGTTATAGCACGATCTTTTTTCAGGTGGGATTGATCCTCGTGCTGGCATCCACTTACGCAGGTTTGGAGTGGGAGTTTGAAGAGGGTGATAATACCTTCGATTTTGAAGTAGGGATCTTTGATGAGGATCAGGAAGATATCCCCATCTCCCATTTTAATACCCCTCCGCCACCGCCACCTCCCCCACCTCCTCCCTTGCCCGAAATTGTCCAGGTAGTGGAAGACGATCTTGATGTTGAGGAGGATATAATTGAATCTACCGAGAGTAATCAGGATGCCAAAATTGGTATTATAATCCCCGTTTCGGCTATTGTAGATGCACGGGAAGAGGAAGAAATTGCAGATGTTCCCTTTCATGTGGTTGAACAAATTCCGCTTTATCCCGGCTGTGAAAAAATTAAAAATAAAGACGAACAGATAAAGTGTATGACTGAAAAGATCCACAACCTTTTTGGAAAGGAATTCAATACAGGCCTGGGTGAGCAAATGGGCCTTAGCGGAATTAACAGGATCTTTGTGGTATTTAAGATCGACTCTAAAGGTGATGTTGTAGAGATAAGAAGCCGCGGACCAAATAAAAAACTCGAAGAAGAAGCCGAACGTGTTGCCAGACTTCTGCCCAAAATGACTCCCGGCACCCAAAGAGGGCGACCTGTAGCCGTTTCCTATTCCCTACCCGTTGTGTTTGAAGTGAGACCACAGATTTGATGGTTTGATGATATGATGGTTGGATGGTAAAAAGTTCAAAGTTCAAAGTTGAAAAGTTGTAGGTTGGAAAAAGTGGAGAGTGAAAAGAGAAGAGTGGATAGTCTGGGTAGGAAAAAGCCCCTCGCCACGTCATCCTGAACTTGATTCAGGATCTAACGTGATGGTAGTTACAATCTCCTGGTTACGATGAATCAGTTTTGATGGAAACACGTTCCTTTTTCGCCCAAGATTCTTTCAGAACCCGCTCGTAGCGGCTTCTTCAGAATGACAGGAATAGGATTGCCGGAAGAATGAAACAAAAAACCAACAACTATCGACTAATCACCCAGTTTGGAATTTGGCGCTTGGTGCTTGGATTCTTTCTCGAGGACGTCATCCTGAACCTGCCGGCCGGCAGGCGGGCTTGATTCAGGATCTAACGTGATGGTAGCTCGACCCGCAGAGATGCTGAAATAAATTCAGCATGACGTACATTAACTCCAAAACCCGAATTTCAAACAACAAACTACCGTCTAACGACTAACGACTACCAACTCATCAACCATTCACCAATCACCGAATTTACTGCCTGGTGCCTGGAATTTTATTTCCGCTCAAATTTTTTTCCTAAATTCCACTATCAAACTAAGCCAACTATGAGAACCACCTTCCTCCTGCTTTTCCTATGCATTTTCAGCTTTACCTCCCTCGCCCAGACTTCAGAAAAAGATAGTTTAAGCGATGCTTTTCGCCTTATTGATATCTGGCTGGAGGCGCAGGTGCAATATGACCATCTTCCGGGACTTTCAGTAGGGATCGTGAAAGATCAGGAACTGCTATGGACCAAAGGGTATGGCTATTCCAATGTGGAGAATAAAGTAGCGGCGACTCCAAAAACTATTTACAGTATTTGTTCCATCTCCAAGCTGTTTACTTCCATCGCGATTATGAATCTGTACGAAGAAGGAAAAATTCGGCTGGATGATCCGGTTTCAGAATATCTGCCCGATTTCAATATTCAGCAGAAATATGAGGAAAGCGGACCTATTACCATACGTTCCATTTTAACCCACTCTTCAGGTCTACCGCGGGAAGCAGATGCTGCTTATTGGACGGGACCCGATTTTCCTTTTCCTACAAGTAAGGAAATGAAAGACAGGCTCGGGAAACAGGAAACCCTCTACTCGGCCTCTACTTACTGGCAGTACAGCAACCTGGGGATGAGCCTTTTGGGGGAGGTGATTGAAAAAGTTTCGGGGGTGTCTTATGACCGGTATATAGAAGACCTTATTTTAAAGCCGTTGCAGCTCAACAACACCAAAACAATTTTACCCGAAGACCAGTGGGGAAGGCAAATGGCCACCGGGTATTCCTCATTAAAACGCGACGGAAGCCGGAACGTGATGCAGCTGTTTGATGCCCGCGGGATCAAGGCAGCGGCGGGATTCTCCTCTACCGTAGAAGATCTTGCAAAGTTCTCCTCCTGGCAGTTCCGCTTGCTTAAGAACGGAAAAGAAGAGATCCTGAAGCCCGCAACCCTTAAGGAAATGCAACGCGTACATTGGGTAGATCCCGACTTTAATACTTTTTGGGGCCTTGGATTTTCAGTGCGCCAGGGCGATGGAGAGAAGGTGGTGGGCCACGGCGGCAGCTGCCCCGGGTACAGGACAAATTTAAGTCTCACTCCCGGCGAGGAGATCTCCATAATCGTTATGACCAACTCGATGGACAATCCCGCCACATACGGCAATGAGATCGCAAAGATCCTCAAGAAAGCTAAAGGCAAGAAAAAAGCAAAAGACGCTCCCAACCTCTCCCCATATTTAGGGATGTATGATTACCAGCCGTGGTCTTCAGAAGTTCAGCTGATAGATTGGTACGGGCAACTGGCCCTTATCACTTTGCCGGCCACCAGTCCGTCGGCTTCCATGACCCTGCTTAAACACGAAGAGGGTGACACCTTTAGCTGGATACGCAGCGACAAGACAGCGGGAGACAAGATCACCTTTGAAAGAAACGCAGCAGGGAAAGTCACCAAAATGTGGAGACACAACAACGCGGCTTTGAAAATCTGATGATATGATGGTATGATGGTGTGATGATATCAGTTGTCAGTTGTGGGCCTGCCTGCCGCAGGCAGGTTGTCAGTTGAAAGAACCATAAACCACGAACCCCAAACTATAAACAAGGAACTTATTTCTTTCGTCTCACGTCTTGCGATTCCCAAAAAAACTAATCACCATTCCCCATTCACTAATCACCAAATTTGGAATTTGGTGCTTGGAATTTGGTGCTTGGAAATTTAATCGGGCGGGTTTCAGGATCTAACGTGATGGTAGTTACAGTCTCACATTAAACCCCAAACCACGAACCACGAACCCTAAAAACTAACGTCTAATGTCTAACAACTAATCAACTATTCCCCATTCACTAATCACTATTCACTAACATGACCCCAGTAACCTGCGCCATTATAGAAAAAGACGGAAAAGTGCTTTGTGCCCGGCGAAGCGAACACATGAAGCATCCCCTGAAATGGGAATTCCCGGGAGGGAAAAAGGAAGAAAATGAAAGTTTTGAAGCCTGTTTAAAAAGAGAGATCAAAGAGGAATTGGGAATTGAGATTGAGATCCTGGAACAACTTCCCTCCTTTCCCTATTTTTATACTGAAGATTTTGGCATCGAACTGTTCCCCTTCCGGTGCGAGGCGGTTACTACAAAAATTACCCTGGCAGAGCATAAAGAAATTAAATGGCTTGATGTTTTAGAATTACTTACTTTAGACTGGGCGGAAGCTGATGTAGAGGTTGTAGAATATTATTTAGAGAATTTTAAATGAGTTTTGAAACAGGTCTTTACGAGCAGCTAATAAATAAACTTGTCGCAAATAAATTAGAATCTATCGATTCTGATAAATTTCATATCAGCGAAACGACTCTGGACAAGGAGGAAGCCTCTCAATATTTAAGTCTTTATCTGGCGAATACCATCAAATTTGCTTTAAATGAAATCAAGGAAAAGGATCGTCCTTTTAAGCAAATAGAGCTTTCGAATAAGATTATCCAACTTTTGGTTTCAGAACTTCAAAATGTTGAATTAACCGAAAATTTACTTGAAAGTGAAGGCAAAATTTTACAGGCGGTTTTTTCAAAACTGAACTTTCCATTTTCCAATTTAGAGTCAAGATTAAAAGAAATAACCCCATATACACGCCTTAGCCAAAGTGAACTATTTACCGGCAATAATGTCGGAATATCTTTGGAAAGTGAATTGAGAAAAGAAATTCTCTCTTCAGATGAAATATCTTGGTTAGTCTCATTTATAAAATATTCTGGAATTCGAATATTTAAAAAGGAACTGGAAGAATTTACAAACAGTGGTAAGAAGCTTAAAATTATAACCACCTCCTATATGGGTGCAACTGATGTAAAAGCTATAGAATATCTTTCCTCTTTACCTAATACAGAAATAAAAGTTTCTTACAATTCTGAACACGAACGCTTACACGCTAAGGCTTATTTATTTTCAAGAAATTCTGGTTTTCACACCGGGTATATTGGTTCTTCAAATTTATCACGATCTGCCTTAACTAATGGTTTGGAATGGAATCTTAAAGTAACAACACAAGAGATTGGGCACATTATAGATAAATTTCAAAAAACCTTTGAGACTTATTGGGAAGATCCAGAATTTGAAAATTACACAAAAGGAATAGATAGAGAAAAATTAATTAGCGCCCTTAAAAGGCAAAGCTCCTATGTATCAACTCAGATAACTACATTTTTTGATTTAAAACCTTATCCATATCAAGAGGAGATATTATCTAAACTCCAATCTGAACGAGAGGTCCATAATAGAAATAAAAATCTTTTGGTCGCTGCTACAGGAACTGGTAAAACAGTTATATCAGCTTTTGATTTTAAAAGATTTTATTCAAAAAATCCGAACGCGAATTTTTTATTTGTTGCACATCGTAAAGAAATTTTACAACAAGCACAAATAACTTTTCAACACGTTCTTAGAAATGCCAATTTTGGAGAACTTTGGGTAGACGGAAATGAGCCTGAAAGATATAATCAGATTTTTGCATCAGTCCAGACTTTAAATAATCGACTGAAAAATTTGGAATTGGCTTCAGATTTCTTCGATTATATAATAATTGATGAAGTGCATCACATAATTGCTGATAGCTACCGCCCTATTCTCAAGAAGTTTGATCCTCAAATACTTTTAGGATTGACTGCTACACCTGAAAGAATGGATGGAGGAGACATTGCAGAAGATTTTCATAACAAAATTGCTGCAGAAATAAGATTACCAGAAGCTTTAAACCGAAAGCTTTTAAGTCCTTTCCAATATTTTGCTCTTTCAGATACTATTGACCTATCGAATGTAAACTGGAGAAATGGAAGATATGAAGTAAATGAACTTACTAAACTATATACAGAAGATGATAGACGGGTTTCAGACATCATACATAACTGCGAAGAATACTTAACCGATATCCACGATGTACAAGCCTTAGGATTTTGTGTGAGCCAGGAACATGCGAGATATATGGCAGAGAAATTTACAATGGCAAATATCAAGGCAGATTATTTGGTTAGCAGCAATAGTTCCAACCGTGGTGTCTTAAGGAATAAACTATTAAAAAAAGAAATCAATTACCTTTTTGTTGTCGACATTTTCAACGAAGGAGTGGATATACCCAATATTGATACTGTTCTTTTTCTTAGGCCGACTGAAAGCTTAACTGTCTTTTTACAACAATTGGGTCGCGGTCTTAGACTTGCAGAGAATAAAGATTGTTTAACCGTTTTAGATTTTGTGGGAAACGCCCGTCCTGAATATGATTTTGAACATAAGTTTAGAGCCTTAGTAGGAAAAACTCATACCTCTATTATAAAAGAAATCGAGGATGAATTTCCACATCTGCCCTTAGGATGTTCTATTGTACTTGAGAAAAAAGCAAAGGAGGTTATTTTAAAAAATATTAGAGAAGCAACGGAATTTAGAAGACCCCAACTCTTGCTTAAGATTAAACAATTTAAACACAACTCAACTCTACCGCTAACACTTAATAATTTTTTAGAATTCCATAATTTAGACATTCGTCAAATTTATAGGAAAGGAAGTTGGAAAAGATTATGTGCAGACGCTGGTGCAATTCCAGATTTTGTTGAACCTCAAGAGAAAGAATTAACGAGTTGTATGCAGAAGAAGCTTATCCACTGCAACTCTTTGAGTTATTTGAAATTCCTTCAAAAGATCATATCTGAAAATACAAATCTCGATTTGCTCAAAAAAGAAGAAGAGATTATGCTCCTAATGTTTCATTACGACGTATGGCAAGAAGCTGGATCAAAACTTGAATTTTCAGATGTCAAGGAAAGTATAGCCGCTCTAAGAAAAAACCAAGTAATGCTCGAAGAAATGCAAGAATTTACTGAGCATCAAATTGAGAAAATCGAATTCGTAGAAAAGGAAATAGATTTAGGATTCCTCTTCCCTCTTAAACTGCACAGCCGTTATAATAGAGAAGAAATATTGGCAGCAATGGGATTAAGCACTTTTGTTAAGAAATCTTCTAATCGTGAAGGATCTGCTTTTAATAAAAATTTGAATTCTGAAGCTCTTTTTGTAACTCTTAAAAAAACGGAAAAGGAATATTCTCCTACAACAATGTATGAGGATTATGCAGTGAATAAATCACTCTTCCATTGGCAGTCACAAAACAGTATCTCCCCCGATTCCCCAAAGGGCGAATCATATATTAATCATATAGATATTGGAAAGAAAATTTTACTTTTCGTAAGAGAACAGAACGTTGATGAGTATGGATTTACAATGTCTTATACTTTTTTAGGGGAAACAGAATTTTTAAAATCCAAAGGGGCAAAACCTATGAGTGTGGAATGGAAGCTTTTAGAGCCGATGCCCGCATTCATATTAAAAGAGAGTCAGAAATTAGCTGTTGGTTAACTATTATGTCTGAAGAAATAATAATTAAATATTCCACCGTTCTCACAAAATTACGGTGCGCCTATGTAAAAGGAATGGGAATGGCACCCCATAAGCCAATTTTATTACTTTCCATTATTCAGCTTGTGGCTAAAGGTGTTATTACCAGTAACCGTATATTTATTACTGCAGACCTAATGCTTGCTTTCAGGCAAAATTGGAAGTTCTTGGTTGAAACGAAGCACACCCCAAATTTTTCCCTTCCTTTTTTCCACTTAAGATCAGAACCTTTTTGGTATTTAGTAGCAAAACCTGGTAAAGAAATTGAAACTACAAGTTCCAAGAGCATCAAAAGTTTTAAAAACCTAAAAGAATCGATTGCTTATGCGGAGATTGATCGCGATTTGTTTTTCCTTCTTCAAGAGATACCAAATCAGCTTTGGTTTGAACATTTGCTTTTAGAAAATTACTTTCCTAATTCAAAATATGTTTATCTGCGGCCGGAAAGAAATTACGAAGAGGAAAAGATTGAAAATGAAATTTTAAACGAACCTAAAGAAGATTATCAAAATCACATTGAGAGACTTCGAGAAACACTACAACAGGAGGAATTTGAAGAAGAAATTTTTGTGCGGGGAGGCCTTTTCAAAAAAACCATTCCTAAAATTTATGATTACACCTGCTGTATTACCGGTATGAGAATACAATCTTCACATAATGTACAGATGATAGACGCATGTCACATTTATCCCTTTAGTGTTTCAAGAGATGATACTGTAACAAACGGAATTGCGCTTTCTCCTACTTTACACCGGGCATTTGACAGGGGACTAATTACAATCAATTCTGATTTTGTTGTGAGAATCTCTCCCACAATTATTGAAGAGGAATCGAATTACACACTATCTCAATTCTCAGGTCGTCAAATAAATCTACCTCAAAAGGAAAAATATTATCCAGCCCAAGAATCACTACAATGGCATAATAAAGAGGTCTTTTTACTTTAATCCTGAAAATGAACACAATAAAACAAGTCGAAATTAAATACATACGACCATCCAGAACAATTGAAAAAATTGAAATATCTAACGATATTAACAAATCCATTTGTTTTGTCTACAATTATAATGGTTATCACTTTAGACTATTTGAAAGTGAAATGGGGCTAAATTCGTTTCTTAAAATTGGAAGCGAGCCAAAATTTACATTTAGCTCTGAGGAAGAACTTGATGATTTTCTCCAACACCATTTTGAGAATATTTAAATTTCAACTAACGGTTTTTCAAAATTTCCTGGTAACTTTCCATTAAAAGGTTGCAATGGAAATCCTACCAAATTTAAAATTTGAATATCTCCATCGAGATGAAGGAAATTATAAAATCTACGGGGTCGTCATTTTTAGAAATCCTGAAAACATTACCATTGCGGAAGCAGAGGCTTCCATCAAAGCAAATTTAATAGATCAACAATACTTTTATCCAAAAGAAATGAAGATTCCACTTTTCAACCAACATAGTGAAATCGGAGTCTATTTTACAGACTGGTATGAATACTGGCAAATTTCAGTTACGAATGAAAAGTCAAGTGAACCAAGAACCATAAAAGCTTTTATTAAAGATTTAGAAAAAGTTTGTTCTTAATTCACCCCCGCAATCCACCTATCGATCTTCTCCTCCAGTAACTGCAGCGGCACACTGCCCGCCTCCAGTACCTGGTTGTGGAACTGGCGCACGTCAAACTTATCTCCTAACTGAGATTCGGCCCGGTCGCGAAGTTCTCTTATTTTAAGCTGGCCTATCTTGTAGGATAATGCCTGGCCGGGATTGGCCATGTATCTTTCTATTTCGGAAGTAACTTTGGCTTCACTGTCAGCTTCGTTCTCCAGGGAATACGTAATGGCCTGCTCTCTCGTCCAGCCCTTGCTGTGAAGTCCTGTATCTACCACCAGCCTGATTGCGCGGTGCATTTCCATGCCCAGCATTCCAAAGTACTGATAAGGATCTGTATACAAGCCTAACTCCTTGCCCAGAGATTCGGTGTAAAGGGCCCAGCCCTCTCCATAGCCGCTGTGCCAAAGGATTTTCCTGAACTCAGGCAACTCCTCGTTCTCCTGGGTCAAAGAGAATTGATAGTGGTGCCCGGGAATGGCCTCGTGCAGGAACAATGATTCATCGCTGTAGATGTTATAGTTTGCAGCATCGGGGATGGGAACGTAAAATACCCCCGGCCTACTGCCATCCCTGGAGCCAACATTGTACTGCGCCGCTGCAGAATTCTCCCTGAAGGCCTCGGTACGACGCACTTCAAACTGGGTCTTTGGCTTCAGGTCAAAAAGCTTTCCTATATGAGGCTCCATAGTTTTATGGATTTTATTGAAATTGGCGATCACCTCATCGGCGGTTTTAAAAGGCATTAGCACCTTGTTATTTCGCACATAGGTAAAGAAGGATTTCAGGTCGCCTTCATAACCCACTTCTGCTTTCACTTTTTCCATTTCGGCAGAGATGCGCGCCACCTCATCAAGGCCCAGCTGGTGGATCTCTTCAGCAGTCATATTGGTAGTAGTATTTTTTTTAATCTGGTATTTGTAGAATTCGGGACCATCGGGTAATTCAGCTATTCCGCTGGTCTCACGCGCTTTGGGCAGGTATTCATTCTGCAGAAAATCCTGCATCTTCCTATAAGCTGGGATCAGTTTTTCAGTGATCATTTTAGTATATTCTGCTCTTAATTGTTCCTTGTCTTCCGCAGAAAAATCTTCGGGAATATTGGTGATGGGTCCAAAGAAAAGGTGATTTTCAACATCGGGACCGGTCATAGCTGTCATTTGAGGCACAACCTTAACCACCAGCGATCGCGGCAGTACGTACCCCTCCTCTATTCCCCGGCGCATATTCTCCTGAGCCGAAGTGAACCACTCCAGGTAGGCATCTACCCGCTTTAGCCAGTTCCTGTAATCCTGTGGCGTCTTGAAAGGCTGGGAACTCGCCCCGCTGCCAAGCTGGCCCATATATAGGTTTACAGACCACATTTGATCTATGGGCATGTATTGCTCTTTATTGAATTTAAGTCCCTCCAGCTGAATCCCGCTTTCATAGAGAATGATGTCCTTGCTCATTTTTTCGGTTTCTGAAAGATGGGCGTCGTCAATTTTTGAGATCTCATCGCGGTAGGTGGTGTAATAATTTCGCAACCGTTCCCTGTACTCTTCAGAAAGGACATTGGGAAACTGATCGTTGTACCTGTTGTCACCAAGATTGGTGGCATCTATGGGGTTGAGCACCAGTCCCTCTTCATAATACCCGTCCAGCAGGGAATCCAGCCTGGCAACGGCGGCCCGCTTTTCATCATTTTCAGGAGTTGAATTTCTGTCATCCTTACATCCTGTGAAGGCAAGGAGTATTAAAATAAGAGTAAAAAACGGGAGGATCGACTTTTTGAACATATAGGTTTATTGGTTGAAGCAACCAAGATAAGGAAAACATGGCCATTTGTAACTTGATGGTGGAGATTGGAAATTGGACGGGGGACAGAGGGCAGAGGGCAGAGGATAGAGGGCAGAAAAATAATTCCCCCGATTAAAGAATTTGCCAATTACGAATCCTTGTACAATTTCCGGAATGCCGAATCCCAATCCATAAACTCCAAACCCCTCTGGAGTAAATTTGCCACCGAAGGCCTAATCGAAATCTACAAAATAAAAAAACCTCCCCTCTACCGGGAAGGTTTTCAATTGTTTTATGGTTAGGATCTATTCCTGGTATGTGCGCGTATCTGAAATATTCATGGCTTTTACCTTCCATTCGCTGTCATCATCTGTACGTTCCCAAACAAAGGTATAAGATCCCTGGTATTTGGTAGTGTCTGTAGTATAGCTATGAGTGTATACCCCGGTGTCATAGGCAAGATGATCTGTTGATCCTTTTTTAAGAGATCGCATTTCCAGATCTTTCATATTAGACCCTGCGTCCCGGTAAAACCCCGCAAGACTATCAGCCGGGACTTCCTGGCCATTCAATACCAGAACGGCATCTGAGGCAGTAAGCCCTTGAATTTGATTGGGATCGCGACTGTTCCACGCATTGTGCCAGCTATCCATAGCATCTTCAGGATCCTGAAACTCCCGGGTCACCTCGGTTTCCATTTTTTCACGCTCCTCCTCTTTCTTTTCCTGGCAGGCGACCAGCAAAAATACCAGTGCCGCCATCAACGAAGTTAATTTGAATGTTTTCATTGCTCAATTGGTTTAGTTTACTATAAGATACTTAAAATGAGCGTCCTACTATTCATTCTTTAAATATTTTAGATGAAATGCAAATTTCAGGAGATGAAATTCCTTTTCATTTATCAGTTATCAGCCCATAAATCATCAAACTATCCTGCCATCAAATCATCGAATCATTTTTTTTAATCTCCTGAAAACCAAACCAAAAAGGATTTATCTTAGATGTATAATCTGGAGACTATGAAGCGGGTTCATCTGGCTGTCTTGTTAGTTTTTTTACCGGTACTACTTTATGCCCAGGATAAAGATCTTGAGAAGGAGATCATGGAATATTCTGAGAACCGAAGTCAGTTGATCCCCAAAGGCCGTAAGCTTTTGATGGATAAATTTCTGGAAGGCGATATCGCAAAAGTAAAACAGATAAAGGATTATATGCTTAAAGAAGCACAAAACCAGGATTATGTTGCTTTATACCCGGGAGAACAATGGATGATCATGTATTGGACCGGGGAACACGAACAATTGAAAGAGGCTATTTTACAATACAAACCTGAACCCCCGGAAACATACCTGCACAAGATCTTTCCCGAAGAGGATATTCTTTACACCAAACTCATTGAAAGATCCTGGGATAACCTGTCAATGCTGGAAGATAAGATCCTTAATTCTAACCTGGATCCTCAGGCTGTAGATTTTTTATTATTGCACCTTAATTTCATGGTTTCCGGAGAGCCGCTTATGAAACTCTCTCCAGAGAATGTGAATTCCATGGCAACCCTCTACCTGGAAACCTATCCTGATAGTCCGTATGAAACTTTCATTAAAACCAACATCAGGTATAAATATGAGCCATCTAAATGGGGAATAGGTATTGAATTCTTTAGTGGCTTCGGAATGTTTACAGGAGAACTGAGTGAGATGTACAACAACCACGGTGTTTTGGGGGTGGCTTTTGACCTGGAGTACAATAAATTCACCTTATTCCTGCGCAACTACATTGGCTTTGCCAATACCAGACAGGACCGGGAAATTGATGGGGTGCTGTGGACAAAAGGTTCCCCAGCCCAAATGTTCTTCCCCGAGGCTTCTTTAGGTTATGCGGTGATTGAAAATGATAAAATAAAAATAAGCCCTTTTGCGGGGGTTGGAGGTGCAAGTATTGGTCCCGGAAGTCTTGAACTTGAAGAACGCCCTGAACTGGACGCCCTCGAAATAGGATTTTCCCCATTCTATACCATAGGATTCAACTTTGATATAAAACTTGGCTGGGATACTTCTATCATCTCCACGAATGAGGATAAAAGTTACTGGTTTGTTCGCATAAGATATGGATATACTATGCCCCAGTTCGGCAATTATCCCCTGCACAGCGGGAATGTTCACCAAATCACAATAGGGATGGGCGGATTGTACCGGGGTATGAAGAGGGTGTTGTAAAAAATTCCAAACCCGCCTGCGGCGTACAAGGTTCAAAAATCATAATTCAAAATTCAAACCCGGAACCCCGAACTCATAACTCTTAACTCCTAACTCCTAACTCCTAACTAACTCCCCCACTTTTGCCAATATAACAATATATCGTACTTTCGGCCTTTAACATAATTTAACTTATGTCACAATTCTGGTTATATTTTAATTTAGGCCTGGAACACGTGCTGGACTGGAACGCCTATGATCATATACTTTTTCTTATTGTTTTGGTGGCGGCCTATTCATTTTCCTCCTGGAAAAGGGTGCTGTGGCTGGTAACTATTTTTACCCTGGGACATACCCTGGCCTTGTTCCTTTCGGTCTACGGGGTGGTGAGCGTGAGTAGCCGGTGGGTAGAACTGCTTATCGCGGTGACCATTCTTGTCACGGCGCTCTATAATATTTTCACCGCCAAGAAGAAGGAAAAGCAGAAAAATGTGAGCCTGCTCTACGGCGCAACCGCCTTTTTCGGGATCATTCACGGGCTGGGATTTTCTACCTATTTCAAGATGATCGCTTCAGGAACAGAGAGCAAGTTTCTGCCGCTGCTGGAATTTGCACTGGGCATTGAAGCTGCGCAGGTGATCGTGGTATTAATAGTGATGATCCTGGGATTCATTTTTCAGAATTTTTTCCGCGTGAACAGGCGGGACTGGATCCTGGTACTTTCAGCAATAGTAATAGGAATAATTCTCCCTATCTTACGGGAAAATTTCCGGTCATTTTTATAAAAATTTAACTCAACAAAATTGTTTTAACCCTCCCCTTGCAATATTTTAGTAGGCTGCCTTGTTTAAAGATCATAAGCGCCCCTCTACTATTGCCGGGAACTTTTAAATTATGCAGGAAAAAAAGCAACTGAAATACGATAAAGCATATTTGCGCATCGCGCGGGAATGGGGAAAACTCTCCCACTGCAAGCGAAGGCAGGTTGGCGCACTTATTGTGAAAGGCAGGATGATAATATCCGACGGATACAACGGCACCCCCACCGGTTTTGAAAATTATTGCGAGGATGATGAAGGCTATACCAAGTGGTATGTGCTTCATGCCGAGGCCAACGCCATTTTAAAAGTGGCTTCCTCTACACAGTCCTGCCAGGATGCAACGCTGTACATCACAATGTCGCCCTGTAAGGAATGCAGCAAATTAATACACCAGGCCGGGATCACCCGCCTTGTGTATCATACAGATTATAAGGACCGGAGCGGACTCGAATTCCTGGAAAAAGCCGGAGTAGAATTACATCACGTTAAAGAACTCGACGAAGAAATTGAAAGAGAAAAATAAAATATATTTACCCTTGTTGCTGGGGTTGGTGTGTGCCGCAGGTGTTCTGCTTGGCTCAAAGATCAACTTTTCCTCCAGCCAGGGCCTCTTTTCTTCCAATCCCAAAAAGGAAAAACTCAACCGGCTTATAGACTATATAGACTATGAGTATGTTGACTATGTGAATACAGACAGTATTGTAGATATCACCGTAAACCGGATCCTTGAAAATCTTGATCCGCACTCGGTGTACATCCCACGCATTGAATACGCCAGCGTTACCGAAAATATGAAAGGCGATTTTGTGGGTATTGGGGTGAGCTTTCAAAGCGTGAACGATACTATTGTGGTGATCCAGCCCATTAAGGGCGGGCCCAGTGAGAAAATAGGCATCAAAGGCGGCGACAGGATCCTGTTTGCCAACGATGCGCAGCTCTTCAACAAGAACATAAGCAATGATTCACTTATCGCCCAGCTCAAGGGGGAAGAAAATTCCAATGTTACCCTTACCGTTTTTAGAAAAGGCCTTAAGGACCTGTTGCGCTTTAATGTAAAAAGATCGCGGGTTCCTATTAAGAGCGTAGATGCGGCTTATATGTTAACCGATAACCTGGGTTATATCAAAATAAACCGCTTTGCTGAAACTACCTATCAGGAATTCAAAGAGAGCCTGGAAGAATTGCAACGGGAAGGTGCCACTCAAATTGCTCTGGACCTGCGCGATAACCCCGGTGGTTATCTTACCGAAGCTATTAATATCATAGATGAATTCTTAAAGGACGGCAAGCTTATCCTCTACACCAAGAACAAAAAGGGCGCTATGGAAGAGACCTATTCACGCCGCAAGGGGAAATTTGAGAACCGCGAGGTGTATGTGCTTATCAATGAAAATTCGGCTTCGGCAAGCGAGATCGTGGCCGGAGCGTTCCAGGATAACGACCGCGGCACAATTATAGGCAGGCGTTCCTACGGGAAAGGCCTGGTGCAGCGCGAAATGGAACTGGGAGACGGCAGCGCGGTGCGGCTTACCATTGCCCGCTACTACACCCCCACCGGCCGCTCTATTCAAAAACCGTATGATGAAGGCAATGAAGCCTATTTCAATGATTATACCCGCCGGTACAAGAACGGGGAGCTGCGCAATGCAGATAGTATTCACGTAGCAGATAGTCTGCGATATGTAACCCCCGGGGGCAAAGTGGTCTATGGCGGTGGCGGGATTATCCCCGATATTTTTGTGCCGAAGGATACCAATTTTGAGAAAGAACACCTTACCTATATTTTACGCAGCGGGCACCTGAGTCAGTTTATTTTTGAAGTGCTTGAAAAGGACCGCAATTACTACAATTCCATTTCCCTGGAAAATTTCAGAAAAAACGAAATTCTCACAGATGATCTGCTTGCCGATTTCCAAAGTTATGCCCGCAAGAACAACTTCCCCGTGAAAATGAACGCATATAAACCATTGGTTAGACGATATCTAAAGGCAGTTATGGCACAACAGCTGTATGGAGAGGATGAATTTCAACGGCTAATTAATGAAGATGACCGAATTATAGAAAAAGTGATAGAATTATCTAAAACAATCTAGTATATTCGTTATCTATGGATGCATATAATGATTATACAGCCATCTTTTTGCTGTTATCCCCCCTTTGCTTCTACATTGTTGCTGTAAGTTTCAGGCTTATGGATAACAGTGCATTGCTCTTTTTACAAAAGGAGATCCTGGTAGATTCCTCCAATGTATCGGTGCAGGCAATTGAGGAGCAAATAGAATCATCTGTAGATTCCAAATTCAAAAAACAGCTTAGACGGGCTCTGTTCTTCAGGAAATTACACCGCGTTTTTATCATCTTAATGATCGCCTGTATCCCCGTAACGGTAATTACCTACTTTACTTTATTCTAGCTTATCGTGCACCACGCTGTGCACCCCTTCATTCCAGGAAGTCAAAATATCTGTCGCCACACTGGCCCCGCTGCCACAGGCAATAGCGTACTGGCTCCTGTGTCCTGCAAGACTTCCGGCAACATAAAGATCTTTGGTTACCAGGTGATCTTCATTGCGAAGTTGTATCCGGTTTTTGGCTTCGGGCGATTTTTTATGCGGAATGATATAAGGTTCGAGACCCCTTATATTTAAAAGATCTGTATATCCAACTGCGACCACAACTTTTCGCGCAGTGTAGGAATTTTTATTGGTGGTAATATGAAAAATGTCTTCTGCGGAAGCGATCTCTTTCACCTTTTCGCCGGTAATTTGTTGTACCTGAGGATATAGCTGGCTAAGCTGAAGCGGCCCCTCTTTAAGAAGAGTCGTCCCGGAAGTTCCCGCGGGAATCCCCAGGGCATTATTTATGATTGCCGACTGCAGATGCGAGGCTTTCTGATGCAGCAAAATTCCTACAAGCTTATTTTGTGCGTAGGATTTTTCCTTAGCCGATCCCAATATTAAAGCACAGGATAAACCTGCCGCTCCCCCACCAAGGATAAGCACATCAAAAACCACTATTGCTCCGCTTTTTTGGCAATGGCCTTTGAGGTAAGCAAAATGCCCATTAATGCTATCACACAGGCAGCGCTAAGAATTCCTATAAGGGCTATTGCGCTGTTCTTGCCCAGCAAATTATCAAAATCCAGGAGGGTGAAATTGTAAACAATTACTCCCAGTGCAAGCAGCATTAAAATGTAAATAAAGATCTTCATGATATATTTTATTCTGAAAATTAAGGCCTAATTGAACAGGCTCTGAATATTGGAGGTGAACAATTTCACGGCAATGGCCAGCAAAATTACACCAAATATTTTACGTATCACATTGATGCCCTGTTTCCCCAGGAAACGCTCCATTCTGCCTGATGATTTAAGCACAATATACACCACTACTATATTCAGTAAAATAGCAACCACAATGTTGATGGCCTCATATTCTGCCCGTAGCGAAAGCAAAGTGGTCATAGTTCCCGCACCCGCAATAAGCGGAAATGCCAACGGTACCACCGCGGCAGTCTCGGGCGCATCATCTTTATAAAGGGTGATGCCCAGGATCATTTCAAGGGCCAGGAAGAACAGGATAAAGGAACCAGCCACGGCAAAGGAATTCACATCAATGCCAATAAGGTTGAGGATCTCTTTCCCCACAAAAAGGAAAATGATCATCAGGATCCCCGCCACAATAGAAGCTTTTTCGCTTTGAATATGTCCCGCTTTCTTACGCAGGTCAATGATGATAGGAATGCTTCCAATTATATCAATAACTGCAAAAAGGATCATACTGGCAGTGGCAATTTCTCTAAAATCGAGGATCATAATGCGAAGCTTTAAAACAGCGACAAAATTAAGCTTAAAAAGCAGAAATGAAATGAATTACGATATAATTTTTACGTTAACAAGCCCCGGAAAATTTGATCTAAAAACTGCCCGGGAATGGTATGAAATAAATATCTTTGCCGCATGTTTCAAATAGGCAAAACCATCGTTTCTGAAGAGTTGATCCAAAAGGATTTTGTGTGCAATCTTTCTGCCTGCAAGGGCGCCTGCTGCATAGACGGCGAGGCCGGTGCACCGGTAGAAGAGGCCGAAAAGCAGATCCTGGAAGACATCTACCCCCTTGTAAAACCATTCCTAAGGCCGGAAGGCATTGCGGCCATCGAGGCCCAGGGTACCTGGGTGATTGGTGAGGACGGGGAACCCGAAACTCCGCTAATAAACGGCGCCGACTGCGCTTATGTAACTTTTGACAAACGCGGTACCGCCCTCTGCGGGATCGAGGAAGCTTATAACCAGGGAGAGATCACCTGGAAAAAACCTGTTTCCTGCCATTTATACCCCGTAAGAGTTCAGGATTATTCTGAATTTGCCGCGGTAAACTACCACCACTGGCACATTTGTGACCCCGCCTGTTCTTTAGGCGCAGAACTCCAGGTCCCGGTCTATAAATTCGTAAAAGATGCCCTCGTTCGCAAATTCGGCGAAGACTGGTATGAGGAGCTGGAAAAGACCGCGAAAGAGCTGGAAGCGAAGAAGATGTGAGTTCTCGGTTGTGGGTTGTCAGTTGTGGGTTGTGGGTTATCAGTTGTAGGTTCTAAGTTGTAAGTTGTAGGTTATAGGTTTAGAAAAACTCTATTTTTCAAGATAAGAAGAAAGGAAAAGCTCCTTCCCTTTTCAAGGGAAGGTGGATTTATTGCCCGGGAGGGCAAGAAAGCCGGAAGGGTTAATTCTGCGGGGAAATTTTTATCCTCCCGGTTAATTTCTGCGAGATTCCGCGAATTCTGCGGGAAATCCTTTTTGAGGAGAGTGGAAAGTGAAAAGAGGATAGTCTTAGAGGGTTGTAGGTTATCAGTTGTGGGTTGTGAGTTGTAGGTTTTCAGGATAAGATGAACAAAAAGCTCCTTCCCTTTCCAAGGGAAGGTGGATTTATTGCCCGGGAGGGCAAGAAAGCCGGAAGGGTTATCTGCGAAAATCTGCTTATTGATCTGCCACATCTGCGGGAAACCCTTTTGATGTTCTAATGATAAGATCCTTTGATGGTATGATGTTGGTTAAAATCAGCTTCACTATTCTCAAAACCAAGAAACAAGAAACCATAAACCCCAAACCTAACGACTACTCACTAATCCCCATTCACTAATCACTTATTCTATTGAAATTCAGCACATAACACATACAACCTAAAAGAATTTTATTTAAATTAGCGGGTAACTTCCCGGCAGTTAGCACCTTACCCACCGGTGCCCGTCCCACACCCGTAATCCCATTGGAAACCGGTTGGTATTAAAAATTTTTTATTTCTCCCCGCATTTTGATTAATGTTCTCGTTTAAATTACGACCAACTCCCCTGAAACAGATCATTCAAATTTTCAAGGATATGAGAAAAATTACTTTACTATTATTAATATCGCTATCGGTGGCCGGTTTTTTCCAAAAGTCGGCGGTATATGCGCAGCATGAAACCTCAGATTTTACAGGCCTAAAGCCCGAGACTAATGAGGTTACCAATCTTATTTTTTCTGTAGATCCTAAAACAAACGGGGTGAACGGGGTGTTCCTTAAAGAACCCAACGAGGAGGCACAACTATACAAATTAAAAGGCGATTGTTACCGCTGTGATTTTTATGAAGGAAGCATCGAAGGCCCCTTCACAGTAACCGATTCCCGAATTAAACCCGGAAAAAAAGCCGTCCTGACTATTTACACGGTTCATAACCTTATGCCCGGTAAAGAATTTGAGCCGGGCCCATTTCCTCCGGGATCGCGTTTTAGCCTGGCCCGCACCAAAGCAACGGTTATAGCCAATCAAAAAGGCAGTTTTAAGCTAAGAACCAATTAGATAATCAAATCCACGTTCTCAAAAATCTGGGGAAAAACACCTATAGGAATTCCCACAAACTCAAAGTAATTTTTGGTCTTTATATATCCCGGAACTATCCGGTTTAATCCTTGAATTATGGGAGACCGATACTTTAAATTGTTGGCAATAAGCTATTGCTTGGTGCTTTCCTTTTCCTTAACCGCCCAAAACAGCATACAGGGCAAGGTGCACAACTGGACGCAGGGTGAAAGCATCATAGCGTACTTTGGGATGTTCAATGGGGAAATGACCCGTTTGGGCAGTATTAATGCAGGAGGTGATCTCCAGATCCCGCTGGATCCCGATTATTTCAACACTTTTAAAAAAATTGCAGAAAAGGAAGCGGCCGGCGCTCCCCCCGGGTGGAGCATGAATTACAAGACAGTGGCCACCACTTTTTTCTGTACGTATGATGAAACCGTTACTACCCAAAACGGTGATGCCATCATTACCGGCCTCCCCGAACTGATCCTTACCGATCAAAACGGGCAAAAAGAACAGGCGATCCTTTATGCCGTAAGTTCGCCGGAAGTTGCAGGTTGGCTGCGATCTTACGGAGCTGAAAGTATCTCCCCCGGCTATTATCTCAGCTGGATCTTTATTGAAAGTCCTGCCGCAGCTACCGGAGAATGTGTAGTTCCTACCTATACTGGGAACGACGATGAAATGTATGAGGACACCACCGTGATGGACCTGAAACTTGAGAAAGGCTGGAATCTTTTGAAATATGAAATCGCAGAAACCTTTACCTCTGCCACCGGGAAAAGTTATGCATCAAAAACCAGGGTTAGCCGGCTGGAAGCCCTGCCCGATGATGTGCAATGGGTAGCTGTTGACTATTGAACCAAAATCAAAACCTTAGGCAATGCGCACGGGGAAGGATTTGAATAATTTTTAGGACTTAAAAAATATACCCCTCTTTGAGGGGACCCCACTCCCTAAATAAACCCCATTTTGAGGACCGCCCGGTATAAGCGGTTCCGGGAATAGTAGTATAAATCTGAAAAAAAACTTTGCCATGAAAAAAGCAGTACTTACCACCATCTTAATGGCCTTTTGCCTGATGCCATTACACGCGCAATTTTTGAAAAATCTTCAGAAAAAAGTAGAAAAAAGAGTTGAAAATACCGTCACCAATAAGGTAGCCGATAAGGCTGCGGCCGAGGCAGGGAAATCTGTAGACAATATGATGGATTTCAAAATGGGCGGTGCCGCGGGATTTGAACAGGTTGATCCTTCTGAAATTCCGCAGGTATATGAGTTTGACTGGAATTATGTGATGAAAATGGAAACCCGGCAGGGAGATATGATCCTTAACTATTTCCTGAAAAAGGATGCTCCTTACTTCGGAATGAAACTCCCCGATAATGATATGCATATGGTGATGGATGCTTCGAGAAACCTCAACGTAATGTATATGAGATCCCAGGGGAATAATATGGTCATGGCTACCAAAATGCCAAAGGCCCTTCCCGATGAAATTGCCGCAGATAATGCCGCAAACGATGAATACAGCTTTAAGAAGATAGCAAACAAAACAATTCTTGGCTATGATTGTGAGGGATACCAGGGGGAAAACCGCGATATGGTCTTCACCTTTTACGTAACCACAGAACCCGATATAAGTTTTGGAGATATCTATAAGTCTGATCAAACAAAACTTCCAAAAGGTTTTGATCCCAATTGGATAAAAGATGGACAGGGAATAATGATGCAAATGATCATGGAAGGAAAGAAAAATGCCAGAGATAATGCCACTATGACCTGTATTGCCCTTGAAAAGAAAAACTTCTCCTTAAATAAAGGCGATTATAACAGCCTGGCCGGAAATTGATCCCCGGGCTTTTTTTAAAAACGAACAGTGATCCTGTTTTTCAGCTTATGCAAAAACGCACCTACATTCTGGTTTTCCTGGTCCTGAGCAGCTTATTGGCCCGGGCGCAGGAAACCTTTGAAGGAACATTAGCAAACTGGACCGGGGACGAAGCCATTATAGGCTATTACGATATCTTTAATAGCCATTTGATTCCCCTGGGAGAAATAGATACCCTGGGGAATTTTCTTTTGCAACTGGAACAGGATCCCATAAGCCGGATTATGGAAAAAGAGGCCGCAGCCAAAGATTATCCTGAAGAATGGAAAATAAAATATCATACCCTGGAGAATTATTTTGGAGGGGAACACAGCCATCTTAAAATAACCAATGATCAAACCCTCATTGCGGTGTTGCCCGAATTTCATTTGACGGGGAAGGATGATAACCTGGATAAAGGTGTGCTGTTAAGCGTAAGCTCCCCTGCCGTAGCAGATTTTCTCATAACCTGGGAGGAAGCAGCCCTTCAACGGGGAGATTATTACCTGAACTGGATCTTTACCAATGATGAGGCCGAGGTAAGCGGGTACTTCACCTTAAGTTCCTTAACCGGCCATGAAGATGAAGTGGTTGAGATCACTACCACCCTGGATCTAAAATTCCATAAAGGATGGAATATCCTGAAAACCGAATTCACCGAGATCTATGTGTCTGAAAACGGAAATATCAATCCTACAAAAGTTTTGATCTCACACATTGAGACCCTTCCGGGAGATGTAAAATGGCTGGCCTTGCGCGACTAAATTTTTTTAAAGGCCGGATTTCCCACTTTTAATTGCTTTTCCCTGTTAAATTTCCCTCTCTCCGCAATTATTTTTTGCCCGCCTCAGGCAATTATGAACATTTTAAAAACAGGCTCTCAGCTACCAGTTTTAAAGGGAAAAGCTAAAACAATCCAATGCCCATTATATAATAATTAACACTTTTCATGTTATTGATTATCAGATATTTAAGTGGCAATTTTAAGGTTTTTATAGGGTTTCCTGTAATAAGCCATGTTAAAAACTTTGTTGAAAACGTTTGGCTCCCAATCTGTGAAAATCTATTGGTTTTTTGAATATTTGTTAAAGCTATATTTCATAGCGCTTTTACAACCGGAAAATCTTTAGCATATGGCACAAACAGAACCCATTTTACAGGAAAACAAGGACAGATTCGTGATCTTCCCCATTAAACACCACGATATCTGGGACTGGTACAAAAAAATGGAAGCGAGTTTCTGGACTGCCGAGGAAATAGACCTTCATCAGGATCTTAACGACTGGACCAACAAATTAAATGCAGATGAGCGCTATTTTATCAAGCACATATTGGCATTCTTTGCAGCTTCAGACGGGATCGTGAATGAGAACCTTGCTGAAAATTTTGTAAATGAAGTACAATATTCAGAAGCAAAATTCTTTTACGGGTTCCAGATCATGATGGAAAACATCCATTCTGAAACCTACTCCCTGCTTATTGATACCTATGTAAAAGACGAAAAGGAAAAAGACCAGCTTTTTCACGCCATTGAAACTTTTCCTGCTATTCAGAAAAAAGCACAATGGGCATTGAAATGGATAGAATCTGATTCCTTTGCTGAAAGATTGATCGCATTTGCCGCCGTAGAAGGGATCTTCTTTAGCGGAGCATTCTGTTCCATCTTCTGGCTTAAAAAGCGCGGACTTATGCCCGGGCTTACTTTCTCCAACGAATTAATTTCACGGGATGAAGGAGTACATTGCGACTTTGCAGTGCACCTTCACAACAACCACCTTATAAATAAAGTGCCAAAAGAGCGTATTCGCGAGATCATTGTGGATGCACTAAATATTGAGCGCGAATTCATTACCGAATCCTTACCGGCCAGCCTTATTGGTATGAACGCCAAATTGATGACCCAATACCTGGAATTTGTAGCAGACAGGCTTCTTGCAGAACTTGAATGCGAAAAGGAATACGGTAGCACCAATCCATTTGACTTTATGGATATGATCAACCTGCAGGGAAAAACCAACTTTTTTGAAAAACGGGTTGGAGAGTACCAGAAAGCAGGTGTGATGAACAAGGATAAGGATACGAATAAAATAAGCTTCGATGCCGATTTTTAAAAAGGTGTCATCTACCGGGAAGGGCTGAGTCCCCCAACACGACCCTTCCCGGTTTTTTTTGTTTTCCCCCGGCCGCCATTTCCCCCCGGTTTTGCGGTTCTTATTAAAAATACAGTTTGCCGAGACCCCACGCTCTGCAGGCGTTTCAAACTTATTATTATATGTATGTACTGAAAAGAGACGGCCATAAAGAGCCCGTTATGTTTGACAAGATCACTGCCAGGATCCGGAAGTTATGTTATGGTCTTAATGAGATCGTAGACCCCCTTAAAGTGGCAATGAGAGTAATTGAAGGCTTATATGATGGGGTAACCACCAGTGAACTCGACAACCTTGCCGCCGAAGTTTCAGCAACTATGACCACCGCACACCCTGATTATGCACGCCTTGCCGCGCGAATCTCGGTTTCCAACCTTCATAAGAACACCAAAAAATCTTTCTCTGAGGTAATGACAGATCTTTATGAGTATGTCAACCCCCGCACCGGTAAAGAAGCGCCATTACTTTCAGAGGAGGTTTTTAAGGTGATTCAGGAAAACAAGGAATTACTGGATTCAACCATTATTTACAACCGTGATTTTGGGTATGATTACTTCGGTTTCAAAACCCTGGAGCGGTCTTACCTTTTAAAACTTAACGGAAAGATCGCAGAGCGCCCCCAGCATATGCTCATGCGGGTTTCCATAGGGATCCATATCAATGACATTGAAGCCGCCATAGAGACCTATGAGCTTATGTCAAAGAAATATTTTACACACGCTACCCCAACATTATTCAATTCCGGTACCCCAAAACCACAGATGTCCTCCTGTTTCCTTCTTGCAATGAAAGATGACAGTATAGACGGTATCTACGATACCCTGAAACAAACCGCGAAGATCTCACAGTCAGCCGGAGGGATTGGCCTTTCTATTCACAATGTTCGCGCCACCGGTTCCTATATTGGAGGCACCAACGGTACCTCAAACGGAATTGTCCCCATGCTTCGGGTGTTTAATGATACTGCCCGTTATGTAGACCAGGGTGGTGGAAAAAGAAAAGGCTCCTTTGCAATGTACGTAGAGCCCTGGCATGCCGATATTTTTGATTTCCTGGATCTTAAAAAGAACCACGGGAAAGAGGAAATGCGTGCCCGCGACCTCTTCTACGCAATGTGGATCCCCGATCTTTTTATGCAACGCGTAGAGCAGGATTCTACCTGGACCTTGATGTGCCCCAACGAATGCCCGGGATTGTTCGACATTCACGGCGATTCCTTTGACGCACTTTACCTTCAATATGAAGCTGAAGGAAAAGGGCGTAAAACCATAAAGGCCCGCGAACTTTGGGAAAAGATCCTGGAATCCCAGATCGAGACCGGCACCCCGTATATGCTGTATAAAGATGCCGCCAACCGCAAATCGAATCAGCAAAACCTGGGTACAATACGGTCTTCAAACCTTTGCACCGAGATCATGGAATTTACCAGTGAAGACGAAGTTGCGGTGTGCAACCTGGCATCTATCGCTTTGCCCATGTTCATTAAAGGAAATGAGTTTGACCATAAAGAGTTGTTCCGCATCACCAAAAGGGTGACCAGGAACCTCAACAGGGTAATAGACAGGAATTATTACCCGGTGAAAGAGGCAGAAAATTCCAATATGCGCCACCGTCCGGTTGGACTTGGTGTCCAGGGACTGGCAGATACTTTTATAAAACTAAGGCTGCCATTTACCAGTGATGAAGCCAAAAAGCTGAATGGAGAGATCTTTGAAACCCTTTATTTCGCCGCTGTGACCGCCTCTATGGAAATGGCCAAAGAAGAAGGTCCCTATTCCACATTTAAAGGTTCGCCCATAAGTAAAGGACAATTCCAATACAACCTTTGGGGAGTTGAGGATGAGGAACTAAGCGGCCGATGGGACTGGGCAAAGCTGCGCAAGGAAGTGATGAAGCACGGGGTGCGTAACTCCCTGTTGGTAGCTCCTATGCCAACCGCCTCCACCTCGCAGATCCTTGGAAACAATGAGGCCTTTGAGCCTTATACCTCAAATATCTATACCAGACGTGTACTTTCAGGGGAATTCATTGTGGTGAACAAGCATTTACTGGAAGATCTGGTAGCGCGCGACCTTTGGACAGAAGATGTAAAAGATGCTATTTTAAGAGCAAACGGCTCTGTACAGGATATAGATATTATTCCGCAGGACCTGAAGGAACTTTACAAAACCGTGTGGGAACTGAGCATGAAGGATATCATTGACATGTCAAGACATCGTGGTTATTTCATTGACCAGTCACAGTCGCTCAACCTGTTCATGGAGAATGCCAATTATAGCAAGCTCACCTCCATGCATTTTTACGCCTGGAAAAGCGGACTCAAAACCGGAATGTACTACCTGCGCACGAAGAGTGCGGTAGATGCTATAAAATTTACCCTTAAAAAGGAAGAGAAAAAAGAACCTGTACCTGTTTTTGCAGAGGAACCTGCGGTCCCCACGGCCAGGGTTGCTACCCCCCGCATTGAAACAGAGGGCAATTCCCTCTCCCCGGCTGAACTTCGTGCTATTATAGCACAATCAAAAGAAGCTGAAGGAGATGATTGCCTTATGTGTGGTTCTTAAATACCCCGCTTATTTTAGTTACGTTTACCCATTACAGGGAAGTATTCGAGAGATTACTTCCCTTTTTTGTTATTTTTGAAGTGTTTCCCGCGGAATTCGCAGAATCCCGCAGAGACTTCCCGCGAAATTCTGCGAATTCCGCGGGAGAAATTTTTTTTCGAACCAGATGGAGAATGAGATTTCATATAAGATAAGAGGTGCCATATTTAATGTGTATAAACATTTTGGGCCGGGTCTTTTAGAGTCTGTGTATATAGCAGCCTTGCAAGCCGATTTAAAAAAAGAAGGTTTACAGGTAAGAAAAGAAGTACCGGTGCCGGTCTTTTATAAAAATGAAAAGCTGGAGGTAGGTTTTAGAATTGACCTGTTAGTGAATGAAAAAGTAATTATTGAGGTTAAATCTGTAGAAAACCTTGCTGAGGTACATCATAAACAGGTTATTACTTATTTAAAACTCACAGACTTAAAACTTGCCATTTTAGTAAATTTTAATGTTGAAAATATAAATTCAGGAATTTATAGGAAAGTGAATAACCTCTAAACTCTGCGAAAATCAGCGAATTCAGCGGGAGCAAATTAAACGAAACCCACAGAAAAATCCCCGCGATCAACGCGAAAAAACAAAATAAAAAATATGATGAACTGGGAACAGCTCCTGTCTTTGAAAAGGTTTGGAGATAAAAATAAAAGATTGCGCAGGGAACAAAACGAAACCCGGCTGGGATTTGAGGTAGATTATGACAGGATCATCTTTTCCTCCGCTTTCAGGAGTTTACAGGACAAAACCCAGGTGATCCCGCTTTCAAAAACAGGCTTTGTTCACACCCGCCTTACCCACAGCCTGGAAGTATCTGTCGTTGGACGATCCTTAGGCCGCCTGGCGGGTCAAAAGATCCTGGAGAAGCATCCGCACCTTAAAACCATTCACGGCTACCAGATGAACGATTTTGGGGCTATAGTAGCCGCTGCCTCCCTCGCGCACGATATTGGGAATCCTCCGTTCGGGCATTCAGGAGAAAAAGCGATTGGGGAATACTTCAGCCTTGGCAATGGTAAACGGTTTAAAGAGCAACTCACCGCCAAAGAATACCAGGACCTCACGATGTTTGAAGGCAATGCAAATGGCTTCAGGATCCTTACTGAAACCCGCCCCGGGGTGATTGGCGGGATCCGACTCTCCTACGCAACCCTGGGAGCATTCATAAAATATCCAAAAGAATCCCTTCCGCACAAACCCACCCGGAATATTGGCGATAAGAAGTTCGGCGTTTTCCAGACAGAGCGAGCTGTTTTTCAGGAAATTGCGGAAGAGTTGGGACTAATCCCCATACGAACAGGTGAAAATATAGGATTTGCGCGGCATCCCCTTGCTTTTCTTGTGGAAGCGGCAGATGATATTTGTTACACCATCATAGACTTTGAAGACGGGATAAACCTGGGGCTTATCCACGAGGAATATGCCCTGGAATATCTTATAAAGCTGGTTAAAGATACCATCAATACTTCCAAATATCACACCCTCACCAATACTGCCGACAGGCTGAGCTATTTGCGGGCACTTGCTATTAATACCCTTATCAACGAAGCAGTGGAGTTATTTGTTGAGAATGAGGAGGCCATCCTTGCCGGGGAGTTTCATCAATCGCTGTTTGACAAGAGCAGTTATGAGGCACAGATCAAGGATATTATAAAAATAAGTGTGGAGCGTATTTACCGCAGCGAGGAGGTGATACATAAAGAAATTGCAGGTTATAAGATGTTGTCCCATTTACTGGACACGTACACCCGTGCCTTTTTACCCGGTGAGGAAATGCAGAAATCCAATTTCAACAAACTTGTACGGGAATCGGCACCAAAACTGGATATCAGGGAAGATCAGGACGTGTACCAAACCCTGCTTCAAATTTGCTCATACACCGCTTCGCTTACCGATGGGAACACGGTGGCTTCATTTGAAAAATATAAAGGATTGAGACTGTAAAAATGAAATTCAGGAGTCGAAGGGATATCTGGGTTATTCTATTGATATATGTAACCATCGCAATATTGATCTTCCCGCTATTTCCACTTTTGAATAAGGAAGCTACCGCAGGAGCTGTGGGAATTGCCATCTTTTGCATTGCCGTGGCCGTATTTCTGCTTTGGGTACTTTACGGCACCAGTTATGTTATTGGTGAGAGCCATATTAATTATTACTCCGGACCTATAAGAGGGAGGATTGAAATTGAGGAAATTCATACCATTTTAATGGGTAAAAATCTTTATGCCGGACTTCGACCTGCCACTGCTCTTAACGGCCTGATCATAAAATACGGAAAATACGACGAGATCTATTTTAGTCCGTATACCAATGAAGATTTTACAGCAGAATTGTTAAAGATAAAACCCGATATTAAAGTAGAGAAGTAAGACCGAAGTTTAAAACTCATACACCACTCCTACCCCCAGCATTTGTTTGAACTGTATCTTGGGGCCCAGGGTTTCGAGCTCCCCGTCGCCATTAATGTCATCCCGTACTTTTACATCATCATCATAGCGTAGGTGTGAACCTATGCTGGCTTTAATGAAAGTATTTACCACCATGTTCACATTCATTTGCCAGTCTACATCTACATTTCCAAACTTGTTGAGATAATCTGAATAAAGGCTTATCTGGTTATCCAGGTTCACATTGGAAAAGATCTCCTTGGTAAATCCGCTCGTCACTAAAACCCCAAATTCTGTACGTACCCGTTCCCCTTCCTCAATAATATTTCCTTCTTCATCTTTTATAGCCGGCGCCACCCCGAACATTCCTTCATTGGATAACATCCTGTCCAGCACAAAGGTAGATTTTTGGGTCACGGGGGAGATATAAACGGTTAGATCTTCTTTAGGGTGAGAATATTCTGTTCCAATCCCCAGAAACATATATCCCGGAGCCATGAATTTGGAAATGGGACGATTGGTATCGGGGTACCTGTAACCATTGGCAAACTGGGTATTAAAGTTAAACTTTGCGGAATACCTGAAATTGGAAACCGAATCCCGCCTATAACCAAAAGTCGATCCTACCTGGATCTGGTCTTCGCTTTTTCTTAACTCTCTTCCCTCCTGGGCATTCAGGCCATATCTCAGGGAAGCATTGCTTTTCCAGGAAAGTAATTTCTTTACATATTTTCGTTCGAAATTTCCATGAAAAAGTGCCGAAATAGAATTGTTACCCCCGGCATTCCAGTTTACAAAGGCAACCTCGTTAAAATTCATCCCCACTGCATTTTTCTTGGTCCAGAAGATCATTACTTCCTGAGGTTCATTGGCAAGAGAGTCGGGCAGATCTTCTTTTTTTACTTCGGTAGTATCGGTTTTGGTGGTATCAATATAAACCTTTTTAAAACCTGCAGCCTGCAGGGTAAAATTGAAAAGAAAAATAAAAGATAAAATAATGAATTTTGTGGGGTGAAAGATTTGGGACATAGTAAGGGTAAAGGGCTAAAAAATTTTATTCCAACATCTTGTTGATGGCTTTGACTATACTTTGAACGTCTATTTTTGCGATTTCATATAATTCATCTACACTTCCTTGCTCAATAAATTCATCGGGCACTCCGAGGCATTCAATTGTGGCCTGGTAGCGGTGTTTCGCAGCAAATTCCAGAACAGCAGATCCGAATCCGCCCATAAGGGCACCATCTTCTACTGTGATGATCTTTGCAAACTTATCAAAAATCAGATGAAAAAGGCTCTCATCCAAAGGTTTAACAAATTTGGCATCAAAATGGGCGATTTTTCCGTTCTCTGCTGAAATTTTTATGGCATTTTTTACATTTTCTGAAATACTTCCTATACTTATAACGGCCACCTCACTTCCATCTGAAAGTTGTTCCCCCCTGCCATATTCAATTTTCTTAAAAGCCTGCTGCCAGTTGGGGATCACCCCTCTCCCGCGGGGATAGCGTATTGCAATGGGGCCGGGCAATTCCAGCTGTACGGTGTAGAGCAAATTGCGCAATTCCACTTCATTGGCCGGGGCGGCGATCATCAAATTCGGGATGCATCTCAAATAAGGGATATCAAACACCCCGTGATGAGTTGCACCATCTTCACCCACAAGTCCTGCTCTATCCAGACAAAAAATTACGGGAAGGTTTTGAAGGGCCACATCATGAATAACCTGGTCATAAGCCCTTTGCAAAAAGGTAGAGTAAATGTTACAGTATACAATGAAACCCTGGGTTGCCATTCCCGCTGCAAGGGTCACCGCGTGTTGCTCGGCAATGCCCACATCAAAAGCCCTTTCAGGAAAAGCATCCATCATAAATTTAAGGGAGCTCCCCGTAGGCATAGCTGGAGTTATTCCAATGATCTTTTCATTTTTTTTGGCAAGTTCCACCAGGGTTAGTCCAAAAACATCTTGATATTTGAGCGGTAGCCCTTTGGTCTCATACGGCAAAAGCTCGCCTGTGTCCGGCACAAATTTACCGGGGGCGTGGTATTTTACCTGGTCTTCTTCGGCTTTTTTCAGGCCCTTCCCTTTTGTGGTTATCACGTGCAGGAATTTGGGGCCGGAGATGCTTTTAAGTTCTTCAAAAATTTTCAGCAGGCCTTCAATATCATGGCCGTCAACCGGGCCGTAATATTTAAAATTGAGGGCCTCAATAATATTGTCCTGTGCCGGTTTATAGCCAACCCGCGCTTTGGTAAGATATTGTTTTAAGGCTCCTACACTATGGTCAATTCCAATGGCATTGTCATTAAGCACCACCAGCAGATTGGTATTGGTAACCCCGGCGTGATTAAGGCCTTCAAAAGCCATACCTGCCGCAATCGATGCATCGCCAATCACGGCAATATGGTGTCTTGCAGTTTCTCCTTTCAGGTTGGAGGCGATCGCCATTCCCAGTGCTGCTGAAATCGAGGTAGAGGAGTGCCCTGTACCAAAAGTGTCATATTCACTTTCACTTCGTTTTGGAAAACCGCTTAACCCGTTCAACTGCCTGTTCGTATGGAAATTATCTCTTCGGCCCGTGAGGATCTTGTGGCCGTAAGCCTGATGGCCCACATCCCAAACAAGGAGATCGTCTGGCGTATTAAAGATATAATGCAGGGCGATGGTAAGTTCTACCACTCCCAGACTGGCGCCCAGATGCCCTTCTTTTGTAGCCACAATTTCAATGATGAATTTGCGAAGTTCAGCAGCCAGTTCCGTCAGTTTTTCCTTCGGAATTTTCCGAAGGTCTGCCGGGGAATTGATGCTTTGCAAAATACTTTTAGCCATAAAAGCAAAGGTACATTTTGAATCTGTTTAAATAATTCAAAATGTAAAAATTTACAATTCAATAATTAGTTTTTGTTGGGATTCTTCCTCGCCCAAAAGCTCGTTCAGAATGACAAAAAAGAGAAATTGGTCATGAACAATGACAAAAAACAAACCTGGAATGTCATTCTGAGCGATAGCGAAGAATCCTGCGTGCTCATTGGACGAATCATGTTATAAAGGGCAACCGGTTCATTACTTAATTCCCCTCCACGCCGTTGGTATTCTTCCTCGCCCAAAAGCTCGTTCAGAATGACAAAAAAGAAAAAACGGTCGGGAACAATGACAAAAAACAAACCTGGAATGTCATTCTGAGATATAGCGAAGAATCCTCCGTACTTTCCGGCTTGTCATTCTGAGTGATAGCGAAGAATCCCGCGTACTCATAGGACGGATCAGGTTACAAGGGTGGTAAACGTTTCCCTGCTCAATTTTCACCCTCGCAGTAGGGATTCTTCCTCGCCCAAAAGCTCGTTCAGAATGACAAAAATAACGAAGTGAAGAATCCTACTCCCTTTCCGGCATGTCATTCTGAGCGATAGCGAAGAATCCTGCGTTATCATTGGGCGAATCATGATAAAACAACAGCACACTTTATCATTCCATCCCACACCATAAATGTTAAGATTCTTCCTCGTCCAAAAGCTCGTTCAGAATTACAAAAAAAGAGAAATTGGTCGTTACCAGGGACAAAAAACAACAATGAAATGTCATTCTGAGCCTGCCTGCCGGTAGGCGGACGATAGCGAAGAATCCTCCGTACTTTCCGGCTTGTCATTCTGAGTGATAGTGAATAATCCTGCGAACTCCTTGGACGAATCGTGTTAAAAAGGGCAACCGGTTCACCCTACATTCCCCACCCTCGCAGTAGGGATTCTTCCTCGGCCAAAAGCTCGTTCAGAATGACAAAAAAATAGAAATTGCTAAAAAACAAGGACAGAACCCCTCCGGTATGTCATTCTGAACGCAGTGAAGAATCCTGCGAACTCCTTGGACGAATCGTGTTAAAAAGGGCAACCGGTTCACCACTAAAATCCCCACCGCGCCGTTGGGATTCTTCCTCGCCCAAAAGCTCGATCAGAATGACAAAAAATACCCAGGTATGTCATTCTGAGTGATAGCGAAGAATCCTGCGCACTCATTGGACGGAGCATTTTACAATGGAAGTAAACCTTTCACTACTCAATTTTCACTCTAGCAGTAGGGATTCTTCCTCGCCCCAAAAGCTCGTTCAGAATGACAAAAAAAGAGAAAATGGTCGTTACAAGTGACAAAAAACCTTCTGGCATGTCATTCTGAGTGATAGCGAAGAATCCTGCGTACTCAATGGACGGGTCATGTTCAAATGGTGGTTAACGTTTCACTACTAAAATCCCCACCGCGCCGTTGGGATTCTTCCTCGCCCAAAAGCTCGTTCAGAATGACAAAAATAACCTGGAATGTCATTCTGAGCGAGAGCGAAGAATCCTGCGTACTCAATGGACGGGTCATGTTCAAATGGTGGTTAACGTTTCACCACTATAATCCCCACCGCGCAGTAGGGATTCTTCCTCGCCCAAAAGCTCGGTCAGAATGACAAAAAAAGAAATGGATCTTTCAAAAGGACAAAAACAACCCTGAAGTGTCCTTCTGAGATTTTCAACTATATTTATACCTTTCGGAAACTCTAATTTTCAATATGCCTCTGACTCCTTTTGATGACGAATATTTTATGCGGAAGGCGCTGCAGGAAGCCGAAATTGCTTTTGAAAAAGGCGAGGTTCCTGTAGGGGTGGTAGTTGCTGTAAACAACCAGATAATCGCCCGCGGCCATAATTTGACTGAGATGTTGCGTGATGTTACTGCCCATGCTGAAATGCAGGCCATCACTGCAGCTGCCAATTTCCTTGGCGGTAAATACCTGAAAGACTGTACCATGTATGTTACTCTGGAACCCTGCCAGATGTGTGCCGGCGCATTATACTGGAGCCAGTTGTCCCGACTGGTTTTCGCTGCCACCGATCCTGAAAGAGGATACCGGCATATGGGGGTTAAACTTCACCCTAAAACAAAGGTGTCCCACGGAATTTTAGAAGAGGAAGCCTCTACCCTGCTGAAAAAATTCTTTATTCAAAAAAGAAACCTCAACTAGCACAACCTCTAAATTATACCAACAAAAAATCCCGCGATTCCTGAATAAGAGAGTGCGGGATTTTTGATATTTTGAAATACGGTGTTCTTATTTTTTAAATGGTTCTGTTTCAATGGCTCCTTCCGGAATATCCCACATATCTTCCAGTTCTTCCAGGGTTTTCCCCTTTGTTTCAGGAATATATTTGTAGGTGAAAAAGATGATTGAGAGGATAAATGCCGAGAATATGAAATACGGCAGGGAACCGTTCCAGTAAGCAGAATTGTTCACTTCACTTTCAGCCACCAGTGGGAAGGATTGGGTTACTACATAGTTAGCGGCCCATTGTGCTGCAACTGCAATAGACATGGCAACGCTACGCATATTGTTGGGGAACATTTCAGATAAGATCACCCAAACCACCGGGCCCATTGACATTGCAAAAGATGCGATGAACAAGAGTACTCCAATAAGAGAAATTATTCCTACTGTCCCGTTCATTAAGGTGAACCCTAACATTAAAAATCCGGTAAGCATTCCCACAGACCCTATGTAAATAAGGGGTTTTCTTCCAAATTTATCTACCGTTGCCATAGCTACAAACGTGAATAGTAGGTTTACCCCGGCCAGCAGTACCTGTTGTTCAAGAACATCTTCCTGGCCAAAACCAAGCGCCTGTTCAAAAATATCGGCACCGTAATAAAGCACGGCGTTGATTCCGGTGAACTGTTGTAAAACCGAAAGTATGGTACCAATAACTATTATGGAAAACACGCCTTTGGCAAAAATATTAAGCTTAACTTTTTTGTTATCCTTTTGAATGGAATTCTCGATCTCATGAAATTCAATATCGGCCATTTCCTTGCCGTGAATTTTAACCAACACCTCAAGGGCTTTTGATTTCTGACCTTTTAGAGCCAGCCAGCGCGGGCTTCGGGGCACAAAGAATAATAGAATTAAAAATGACAAACTGGGAATAAGTTCACTCCATAACATATACCTCCATCCGTTCTGAATATTCTCCTCAGGAGTAGCCGAATTTCCAATAAAATAGGTCACCAGGAACACTACGAAAAACCCGATCACAATAGCCAGCTGATAATAACTTACCAGGGTTCCGCGAATTTTTGCAGGAGCAATTTCAGCAATATAAGTAGGCGCATTCATAGATGCGATCCCAATTCCGAGTCCGCCAATTAGCCTGAATACCACCAGTAAAGAAACGCTTTGGGGCATAAATTCGGGCAGACCCGATCCCCAGGCAGAAAGGGAGAATAATACGGCTGAGATGATAAGGGAATATTTCCTTCCTACAGCATTGCTCAATGGCCCTGAAATTACAGCGCCAAAAAAACATCCAATAAGAGCACTACCTACAACCCAACCTTTCATGCCTGCATCCAGGTCAAAATACTGACTGAAATAATACTGTGAACCGTTGATAACCCCGGTATCATACCCGAAAAGGAGTCCGCCAAGGGCAGAAACAATAGTGATGAGAATTAAATATGTTTTATTTTTCATATGGGGATATTATTGCTTTTGATTGGTCATACCGGCAGGCAGGTTCGTTGGTGATTGCACCGGGTTTCCTTTATGTTCATCTAATATTAAGAATAAAGGTTTGGCTAAGCTAAATAAAATAATTTAAGAAAATTTAATTCCGTGTTACTTTGATCCAGTCAACATAGAATTTCACCGGAAAAATAGAATCGTCGACCTCCGGACCACCAAAATTGCCACCTACAGCCATGTTAATAAGGAAATAAAAAGGATGGCGAAATGGATAGTGGGCATCGTTATACTCCGGCGGGGTGAATGTGTACACATGCTCCCCGTCTATAAAATACTGAATATCATTTTCAGACCAAACGGTTTTATAGGTGTGGTAACCTTCTTCAATATCTTCAATGACCGTCTTTTGGGAACTGGGGTTATCTCCATGATTGGCGGGGGTATGAAGGGATGAATAAATAGTGTGTGGTTCCCTTCCCACGTACTCCATAATATCTATTTCACCTGATGCCGGCCACCCAACTTCATTAATATTGGTTCCCAACATCCATACAGCGGGCCAGATCCCGTGGCCTTGGGGAAGTTTCAATCTTACTTCAATAGTCCCGTACTGGAATTCTATTTTATCGCGGGAGTTGATCTTGCCCGAGAAATACTTATCCCCTTCTTTAACAGCTTCTATTACAAGTTTCCCGTCTTCAACCTTAACATAATCCCGGTTATAGATCTGTCGCTCGTTGTTTCCCCACCCACACAGGTTGGGACATCCATCTCCCTCTTCATAATTCCAGTGATCCATATTAAGGCTATCCCCCTCAAAGTTATCTTCAAAGATCACCTGCGCTCGGGGAGAGCAAGAGATGCACAAAAAAACAGAAAGGATTAAAAAAGTGGTTTGATTAGAATTCATTCTTTATTTATTTAAGCTAAACGTTGTTTTTTTAAGATCGCGGGAATTGCCACCCGTAAAAAGCTCAAATTCTCCTGCCTCAGATTCCCACTTGCGATTAACATTATAGAATTGAAGCATTTTATCATCAATGGTAAAACTTACCTCTTTAGTCTCCCCGGGGGCAAGTTCAATCATCTGGAATCCTTTCAATTCCTTTACCGGCCTGGTAGTGCTGGAAACCAGATCTCTAAGATAAAGCTGAACGATCTCTTTTCCGCTAACTTTTCCTGTATTTTTTACTGAAACTTTCAACTCCAGGCTTTCATTTTCATTCATTTCTTTAGCTGAAAGCTGAGGCTCTCCATATTCAAAAGTAGCATACCCAAGGCCAAAACCAAAAGGGTATAAGGCATCATTGGGAGAATCTGTATAGCCAGAAAAGGTCACGTGCTCAGGGTTTGACGGTCTTCCTGTATTTTTATAATTATAGTAAAGAGGTTCCTGTCCTACAGCTCTTGGGAAGGATACCGGAAGTTTTCCAGATGGGTTATATTTTCCAAAAAGAACATCGGCAATTGCATTCCCGCTTTCAGTTCCCAGTTGCCATGCCACTGCAATAGCAGGAAGATTTTCGGCAGCCCAGGTGATCTCTAATGGTCGGCCATTGATCAACACGAGGATTATATTCTTATTCACTTTATAGACCTCTTCCAGCAGTTCCTGTTGAACCCCTGCTAGGCCTATGTTTACCTGACTGCGGCCTTCGCCGCTCTGGAAAGCATCCTCTCCAAGTACCATTACAACAACTTCGGCATTTTTTGCAAGCTTGATAGCCTCTGCAAATCCCGATTTGTCGGTTTTATTGATCTTCAGCGGAAGCAAAAAGCTGCGTTCTCCCATTCCAAGTTCGGCTCCCTGTGCATAATTCACCTTTACATTTCTCCCCACTGCATTTTTAATTCCTTCTACAACCGATATTGCAGAATTTGTTTCCCCCTGCCCGCGCCAGTTTCCTATTGGAGAATCCTTGTCATTGGCCAGCGGTCCAATAACCGCTATATTTTTAACCGAGGATTTAATGGGTAAAATGGAATTTTCATTTTTAAGCAGCACGATAGATTTTTTTGCTACGTCCCTGGAAGCCTTTCGGTGATCTTCATAGGAAATATTCTTCAGGGTTTCAGAATTGGCATATCTGTATGGGTCTTCAAATAATCCCAATTTAAACTTTACCCGAAGCACTCTTTTAACTGCATCATCTATGAGGGCTTCATCAATTCTACCTTCTTCTACCAATTGAACCAGGCCGGTTTCATATGCGCCACCTTCCATATCCATATCGCTTCCAGCGTTCATTGCGATCTCTGCGGCATGTTTTTTATCACGGGCAAATCCGTGATCTATCATCTCAGAGATCGAGGCCCAGTCTGATACGATGAATCCGTCATAATTCCATTCTTCTTTGAGAATATCCCTTTGAAGGACGCGATGTCCTGTTGCTGGAGTCCCGTCTATGTCATTAAAGGAATTCATGAAGGTCGCAGCACCGGCTTCAGCGGCCGCTTTAAATGGAGGTAATACGGTATTATGCAATTCATTTTCCCCAATATGAACTGTGTTATAATCCCTGCCCGCTTCGGCCAGGCCATATCCTGCAAAATGTTTGGCGGTGGCGGCGATGGTATGAGGGTGAGAAAGGTCATTTCCCTGGTATCCCTTTATCTTAGCCACAGCTACCAATGACGTGAGATATGGATCTTCGCCAGATCCTTCCATAATTCTACCCCAACGCGCATCTCTGGAAACATCTATCATTGGCGAAAAAGTCCAGTTCACCCCATGTGCAACAGATTCCAGCGCGGCGATCCTTGCGGCTTCTTCCATAGCTTCCAGGTCCCAGCTTGCAGTTTCACCAAGAGGCACCGGAAAAATAGTTTTATACCCGTGAATAACATCATACCCAAAAAGCAAAGGGATCTTGAGTCGGGAATTTTCCATCACCAGTTTCTGGGCTTCGGTAGTGGCTTCAATAGAAAGCACATTCAACATTGCGCCCACAAGGCCATTTTTAAGGTTTTCTTCCTTTTGTTTTGTGTCCAGGTTGGATGCAGGACCGGTAAGGTCCCAGCTGCCATTATAAAGAACCAACTGACCCACTTTTTCCTGCAGGGTCATTATAGCGAGCAGGGAATCTATTTTGGTCTCCACGTTCTTAACAGAACTCTGGATTGGGGATGTTTGTCCCTGAGCCGTGATGAATCCCAGGATCATCACAGCCAAAAGGCTTAATTTTTTCATTTTAATTCGTTTAATTTCCGGAGGAATAGATTTCCCTCCGGAGATTGATAGCTAATAGAAACAGGGTAAGATTATTGGTAAACTTTTATATAGTCCACTTCCATTGCAGATTCTGTAAAATCAGGATCAATAGTACCTCCAAAGGTTCCACCCATTGCAACATTGAAGATCAAAAAGAATTCTTTGTTAAAAGCAGTGGTAGAATTATTTGCGAACGTATGGAACACTTCCCCGTCTACCAGGAACAGGATCCTTTCCGGAGACCATTCTAAGGTATAAATATGGAAATCTGAACTGGCGTTGGAGATCGTAGTGGTTCCACTATCTGCATCCCCACCTGAACGGCCCGGGTAATGAAGGGTACCGTGAATCTTATTTGGCTCATTTCCTTTATGCTCCATAATATCTATTTCTCCTGTTGCAGGCCATCCCACTTCATTAAAATCTGATCCAAGCATCCAGATTGCAGGCCAGGTGCCACCTCCCTCAGGAAGTTTAGCCCGCACTTCTACTCTTCCGTACTTGAATTCAAATTTATCCTGGGTTGTAACCCTTGAAGAGGTATAATCAAATCCGTTACTAGATTCAGCTTTTGCGGTAATTACAAGGTTTCCGTCTTCTACAATTGCATTATCTGCAGTATAATACTGCTTTTCTTCATTTCCCCATCCATTGTTATTCCCGGTTTCAAAATTCCAAACCGCGGCGTCTAATGTACCGCTTGCATTAAAATCCTGTTCCCATATAAGTTCATTATATTCTGAAGCAAATTCTTCAGGCTGTTCCTCTCCCTGCGAGGTTGAAAATTTCAGGTACCAGGCAAGTCCCGGGTCATTACCCATAAGAGCTCTCACGTGCATAGTGTTGGCAGTGATAGAAAGGATCTCATAAGAACTGGCGCCAATATAATAACTCATAAAACCTCCACCCGAAATATTGATCACAGTTCCCCGTGAAACATCTGCCGGCAATCCTGAAGTAGATGGTGATAAAGAGACGTTTTTCACTCCTCCTGTATCAATGGTCAAACACTGATCTGAGCCACCACCGCCACCAAAATCTGGAGCATAGGAAGCGTTAAAGAACGTTTGGCCGTTATTGTTATAATCGTAAAGTATATCTTCTCCCTGAAGGCTGAAGGTTAACTCATCTGTATAAAAACAGGAGCTTTCTGGCGATCCCGCTTTTTCAAATGGTGCGGCCGCGTAATAAATAGGGCTGGAAGATCCGTCTCCGGAAGCTGGCCCTACTCCTAAATGACCGGGTTGGGCTGCAGCCACATACCAGGTTTTCGAATTGCCACCAGTAAGCAATTGTTTCACCTCTGGATCGCTAAAATCACTAAATACAGTAACAGTGGTAGTAGTATTGGTAGAAACACCACCAGTTCCCGAAGCAATAACTGTTATTGTATAATCATTAACGCCATTTTGGTTAAAACTATGGGTGGTTTTCCCGCTATAGGAAACCTCTTCAAAACCATCTCCATATATAAATTTATAGGTCATTGCGTTTGTGGCTGAGGCATCAAAAGTCACCGCCCCGCTCCCGTCACCAAAAGGCATATCATCAGTTACACCAACAACTTCAGATGTTACAGTAAGATTTGTAGGAGCTGTTAATTCTCCAATATCGAAATCGTCATCAATACAGCTGCTAAAGGAAAATAGCATAAGCGTACCCAGACATATATTTATTAAATTTTTCATATGTAGCTATTTAATATTTTTAATTTGTAAGTCTTATATCATCAAAGTAAAATGATGTACCGGTACCCGCATTTCCAAAGTCATAGAACACAATTACCCTGTCATAGGAAATTGAAGTGCTAAAAGCCGGGAATGTAGTTAGATCAAAGGTTAGTTCTTCCCACTGGTTTGAGGTAGTGGTATTAACAATAACCTCAACCACTACAGAAGGGTTCCCGTTATTATCTGGTGCCGAATTTGAATCCTCAAATTTTAAAAGGATGGGAGCGCCAACTTTTGGCGACCATACTTTCATTTTCACCTTGGTGCCCTCAATAAAATTAAGAGACTCTTCGAGATTTAAGGAAATGCCCGCCCAAACCTCGGCTCCATTGCCTTTGGTAAGTTTGGTGACATTTGCACTGGTGTTGATGCCGCTGGCATCCGGATTGCTCACCACTTCGCCACCCGCACCGCCGAAGCCAGCCCAGGTATAAGTGAGACTGCTGGTTTCAAACCTTAATGGTAGTACCACCGAGGTAGGTTCAGCATCTGTAGTTAACCTGATATCATCAAAGTAAAAGGTTGTTCCGGTACCTGGAGTTCCAAAGTCATAAAAAATAACCAACCTGTCATAGGATGCCCCGGTATTAAATGCCGGGAAACTGGTAAGGTCAAAACTCATTTCCTCCCATTGGTTGGAAGTTGTGGTATTTTGAATTACCTCAACCACAACAGATGGATTTCCGTTATTATCTGGAGCCGAATTTGAATCCTCAAATTTGAATAATATTGGCGCACCCACTTTTGGCGACCATACTTTCATTTTAATAGTTGTACCCGCACTGAAATTTACGGCTTCATCAAGATTCAAGGATATTCCTGCCCAAACTTCAGAGCCATTGCCCTTGGTGAGTGCAGTTACTTTCTCGCTCGTGTTGATCCCGGATTTGTCAGGATTTGTGATCACCTGTCCACCTGCTCCGCCAAATCCGCCCCAGTTGTAGCTAAGGGTTTCCGATTCAAAAGTGAGGGGCAACTTGATAAGTTCAAGCCTTGTTGTTCTTATATTATCAAAATAATAGGTTTCACCAGTACCCGAAACTCCAAAATTGAAGAATAATGCGATCCTTCCATAATCCTTTGAGGCATCAATTCCTGTCAAGTCAAAAACCAGGGTTTCCCACTGATTGCTCACTGTGGTAGTGGCAAATGCTTCCACAAATATGTTAGGATCTGCAAGGTTTTCAATTTTAAACAGCACTTCAGCACCTGCAATTGGAGACCACACATCTACTGCTATGTATTGATTTGTTGAGAAATCAATTGGTTCATCAAGAGCAATAGTTGTACCTGCCCAAACTTCAGAGCCCGCAACTTTAGTATACGAGGCCACTCTATTACTGGTATTATTACCTGAAGGATCTGGGTTAGCAATTACAGGAACTCCGTTTCCTTCACCTCCTCCAAAATTGCTGAACGCATAATTAAGGGTTGCAGATTCAAAGTTTATTGGAAGGAATAAAGGATCTGAGATCATTACCACTGTAGTTACCTCTGTAGTTGCAGCTCCACCACTTAGCGCTACTACTCTTACATCATAAGTTCCTATGCTTTCATAGGTATAGGCCACACTTTCTCCCGGCATTAAAAGGGTTGGATCTGCATCATCGTCCTCTCCAAAATACACTTCAAACATAGCAGCGTTTTGAGCTGTAGCCGAAACTGAGATTGTATAATTATCTGCCGGATCCCTATCAATCTTTACCTCCAGGTTCTCTGGTGCAAGGAAAGAAACGGTAAGCGGTTGGATGCCGGTGGCAGTTTTTCCGTTTAAGGTTTTACCTGTGATCTCCACATCATACTGTCCTTCTTCATAATAGTGCTCAACTTTACCTCCAACTTTGATATCTTCGGCCATAGCAGAACCATCACCAAAATCAATGTCATACAGCACTGCACCGTCTCCTGTTGGGATAATGGTTACCAGGCCCGAGTTATCCTGTGTGATCTGGAAGGTAGCTCCCAGATTTTGAGGTGCACTAAGACCATTAAGGTCCGGCAATTGATCGTCATCCTTGTCACAAGCCATAAAAGAACCTACAATAAGGAGGGAAAAAATTATTTTAAAATACTTTTTCATCTGAAAGTGTTTTTATTTTAGTAATTCGGATTTTGTTCCCAGTTTCCTTCTGAAAATTCTATTTCTTCAAGTGGAATGGGAAACAAATTATGTTTTCCATCGATAAAACCGGGAATAGCCTGTGCTGCTCTTCCTGTACGTACGAGGTCAAAGAACCTGTGTCCTTCTCCTACCAGCTCAAGCCTTCTTTCCAGGTAGATAGCTTCGGTAAGGTTATTTCCTGAAACTTCTACGTCATCCAGTCCGGCCCTGTCTCTTACCTCATTAAGGTAATCACGGGCGCGGGAATCGCTAATTCCACCACGGTTAAGCGCTTCAGCAGCCATTAAGAGAACATCTGCATACCTGATTGCACGGTAATTATTTGGCTGAGTAAGGTTTGCATCTCCCAAATTATCGTTTTGACGTGGCAAATATTTTCGGTTGAAATAACCTGTGTGTTTGTATCCTTCAGCATAAGTTGCCCCGGTTTGATCTGCCCAGGCTTCGATGTCGAGAATAGAAAGGTCCCTTCTTTCGTCATCTTCTGAAAAAAGATCAAAAACCTCCTGAACCGGAACGTTGAAACTAAAGCCCGATTCAAAAAGCGGTCCTGTATAATTTCTTATTCCCTGGAATCCTACGGCTACATTTCCTTCACTGCACTGCAAACAGCCAAATCCTGCGCCTTGTTCCCCTGTATACTGGATCTCAAATACAGATTCAGGACCGTTCTCTCCTACATATTCAAAAAGGTTAGCGAAATTTTCATTGCCTTGAGTTCCATAAAGGTGATATTGTCCTGAATTGATAAGATTCTCCAATACCTCTGCCGATTTTTGAAAATACTCAGAATTATCAGTACCCTGGTACAGATACACCTTGCCCAACAATGCCTGGGCTGCTCCTTTGGTAGCGCGGCCCACCTGCGGCGCGGTATATTCAAGATTTGCTATAGCAAAAAGAAGGTCTGATTCAATTTGCGCATATACCTCTGTCTTGGGTGCACGTGGAATTGTTTTTTCATCCCCAAGTACAAAGCGGGCGTCTTCCTTTATTGGGATAGGTCCAAACCATTTTAAAAGCTCAAAAGTGAAATAGGCTCTTAAAAACCTTGTTTCAGCAATTATCACATTTTTACCGGCAAATTCTGTTTTATCCTTGAATTCCAGAAGGTAGTTTGCACGTTGCACCCCTGCGAAATTCCAGTCCCAGATATCATCCAGGTTATCATTTACCGGAGTATGTGTCATTTCATCAACCTGCTGAAACCCTATAACATCTGTAGCGCTTTCGCCACCGCTCAACGTATTGTCTGAGGCGATCTCGCCCAGCAATACATTCACATAGGTTGATTGAAGAATATCATACACCCCGATAAGAGCATTGTAATAATCTTCCTGAGAATTGAAATAATTCTCGGAGTCGATATTGTATTCATCTGTTTTTTCCAGATAATCCTCGCTACAACCAACGGCTGTAATGATGCCGAGGAAAAGAAGAAGATATTTAAATTTTGAACTATATAAATTCATATCGCAGTTTTTTAAAAGTTAAGGTTAACACCCGCAAGGAAAATTCTCGGGATTGGGTAGAACCCGTAATCAATACCTCCGCCAATAGCTTCTCCTGAGGAAGCAGCAGGATCAAATCCTCTGTATTTTGTAAAGGTGTATAAGTTGTTTACAGAGGCATAAATACGCAGCCTGCTTACTCCTACGTTAGACAGAGCATCTGCCGGAAGGGTATAACCCAGTTGCACATTCTGGATCCTGGCGTAGGAAGCGTCCTCAACATAGTAATCTGAAAATGCCATATTGGAAGTTGCCCCTGTTGTAACTCTTGGAACTTCATTGCTTGTTCCCGCACCGGTCCACCTGTCCAGAACGTAGGCGTGACGGTTCACATTAGGCTGGGCCCTTTCATAATTTCGTACCATATCATTTCCAAGAGATGCAAATGTGTAGCTCACAAAATCCCAGTTCTTATAGTTAAAATTAATGTTAAGTCCCATGATCACATTCGGGATAGGATCCCCAATATTGGTCCTGTCATCTGTATTTATAACTCCATCTCCATTCACGTCTACATACCTTATATCACCGGGAGCAGCATTGGCTCCAAGTGCGGCCTGAGATGGATGTGCATCAACCTCGGCCTGGGTCTGGAAGATCCCGTCTGTCTTATACCCAAAGAAGTATCCTATTGGGAAACCTGCCTGGAATCTTGAGGGTTGGGGTTGTCCCACTCCAAAGTTCCCGCCTGCGATGAAATCTGTTCCATTTACCGCAACAACCTCATTATGAAGGAAGGTTGCATTGTAGCCAAAATTATAGCGGAAGTCATCATTTATATTATCGGCATATTTCAGCGAGAATTCAAAACCTTCATTTCGGGTAGTACCCGCATTGATTGTTGGAGCTCCGGCACCGGGTGCGCCTCCACCAAGTATCCCTGATACAGGAATGCCTGCTATCAATAGATTCTTACGGTCTTCACGGAAAAGATCTGCAGTGATATCCAGTTTGTTGTTGAACATTCTAAGGTCTACCCCAAAGTTGATCTTTTCAGATTCTTCCCAACCTGATGCCGGGTTTGGAATACGTCCTAAGGCGGTTCCATTTACAAGGTTTCCATCAAGAACATAAGTGGCTTCCCCGTCAAGTAATGAGCGGTAGAATTGTGCCCCTCCGGCCTCATCGTTTCCTAGGACCCCGAAACTTCCCCTTAACTTAAGGAAAGAGACAGTATTGGAATTTTCAAGAAAAGCTTCTTCTGAAAGGATCCACCCTGCGGTAACTGATGGAAAATAACCCACCCTGTTTTCAGGTCCGAATCTTGTAGAAGCATCCCTTCTTAACATCCCTGAAATAAGATACTTACCATAAAGGTCATATTGTACCCTTCCAAAAAACGATAGTTTTCTAATATCATATTTATAAGCTCCATTATTAAGCCCGTCATTGGTTCCTGTTGTTAAGCTTATATCAGCATAATCCCAGGAATTATTAGGAACGTCATATCCGGTTGCAAAAAGACCATCTCCCCAGTTTCTAATTACGGTCATACCTCCGGTTGCGGTTAGATGGTGAATCTCTGCAAAGGTATTTTCATAAGTTCCAAAAAGATCATAGGTATAACTATTGTCATTGATCCTGTTCTGGTTTACGGCACTTCTCACAGTGTTAAACACTTTTCCGGGTCCATAGGATATTATGGGGGAGAAATCTTTTCCTTTACTGTTGGTAAGGCTGTAACCAATACGTGATGTGAACTTCAATTCAGGAATTGGAAGAAAATCAAGAGCAAAGGAGCCATTGAATTTATTAAGATTGTAGTCATTAAAGGTATTGGCGATCTGGGCCAGAGGGTTGATAATTTCGTTTCCAAGTCTACCCTGTAGATCCTCATCATTTATCCCGAAAGTGGGGGCCATGTTCAAGGCGTTGAAAAGGACAGAACCAAGTCCGCTTTCATTGATAGACCGTCTGTCTATATGGGTATAAATGGTGTTTGCACTAAAATCAAACATTTCTGAAATATCAATACCAAGATTGAATCTGGCTGTACTACGGGTAAAATCAGATTTTTCTGCTCCTACGATCCCCTCCTGGTACAGGTGAGAACCACCAACCGAATATGTAACTCTTTCTGATCCACCAGATAATGTTAGGTTGTGACTCACTATGGGAGCCGTATCAAAAACCGCATCCTGGAAATTGGTCCCTACCCCTAGGTCACTTACATTAGGATAAGGAAGGGCCTGGCCGTTATTTGCATAGGCTTCATTTATAAGAAGCGCATATTCAGTTGCATTTAAAAGGGGAATTTTACGCGAAGTTTCCTGGATTCCCGTGTAACCATCATACTGTAATGTGGGTGCGGTATTCTTTTTTCCGGTTTTTGTGGTAATAAGTACTACCCCGTTTGCCCCTGCTATACCATATATAGCGGCTTGTGCATCTTTAAGAATTGAAATAGATGCCACATCATTGGGATTTAGGGTTCCAAGATCTCCCTGGTAACCATCTATTAACACCAAAGGGCCATTTACACTATTTGAAGCAATACCCCGAATATTAATATTAATTCCAGCACCAGGAGCGCCGGAAGATGGCAGAACATTCACCCCGGCAGCAGTTCCCTGTAAGGCCTGCTCAATTTTTATAGGGTTTAACTCTTCAATTGTTTTGCCCGAAACTACCGAAACAGCTCCGGTAATATCCCTGCGTTGCTGGGTACCATACCCAATTACAACAACTTCTTCAAGGGATTGGGAATCTGTTTGTAGTGTAACCTGTAAAAAATTGCTTCCGGTTAGGGTTATTTCCTGAGAAACAAACCCTACATAAGAGAATTGCAGGACTTCCCCGGCTGAAACATTTGGCAGGGAGAAATTTCCATCAAAATCTGTGACTGTTCCGCGGGTTTCGTTTTTAACCAAAACATTTACCCCAAATAATGGCATGTTATTCTCATCGGTTACATTTCCCTCAACCGAAAACGTTTGAGAATGCATTGACAAAATGCCGCCAAAAAGGGCAATTAGTATACATGTGAATTTCTTCATTAGACTATTTATTTAAATTGCCTTAGCAAGATATTAATAGAATGTTAACGAAATGAAAATTCCACCTTTACAAAATATATACAAGACATATTGAGAATGTAGGCTTTGATTATTCACCCTGTAAAGTGTTGAATTTTGGGGCCTTTAAAGGGTAATGCGCTTATTTTAAGGACCAAGAAATAAATTAACAAATCAAAGGAAGTAGATCAAATGTATAGGTAATGTAGAGGTAAATAAGAAAAATGTAAAGTTCTATATACCCAAAATATAATCTGATAAATTCACTTCGCGGGGAAGATCCATTTTTTTACGCAATCGATATCGTTTAATTTCCACACTTTTTACCGAAATATTAAGAAGCGGGGCTATTTCTTTAGAGGAAAGATTAAGCCTTAAATAGGCGCATAATTTAAGATCATTCGAGGTTAGCTCCGGGTGTTTACTTTTTATTTTCTTGAAGAAATCCTTATCGGCATTATTAAAGGCTTCTTTGAAGAAATTCCAGTTGTCTTCTTCAGAAATATCTTTATCAATGGTTTTGATCACAGAGCGAACCTCCATAGATTCCTTTGAGCCTTTTAATTTATCCTTGATACTGGTGAGAAATTCATTCTTCTTAATAAGGTTCATAGTAGAAATAGCCAGCTCCTTGTTCTTATTGACCATATCTTTTTCCAGTTGCTCATTCTGCAATTCGATAATTGTTTTTTCAGCTTCAAGGTTTTTCATCCTCAGTTCTTTTTCATTTGCCCGGATCATTCTAAGGTGCTTCCTCTTATAAGCCTTGTGAACAAGAAGAAGTATAATAAATAAGAGGATCACATAAATGATTATGGCGGTATAGCTAAAATACCATGGTCTGGCAACGGTAAATCTATAAGTTACAGGAGCCGTTTCTACATCGCCCATTTTCCCCTTAACCTGAAATTCATATTCCCCGAACGTCAGATTTTTAAACGCTGCCGTGGCGCCTGGTGACCATTCACTCCACGCGGGACTAAGCCCTATTAACCTATAGCTATATACAGGAGCAAGAAATTTTCGGTATTCAGGAATACTGAAATTAAATGAAACATTATTTTCCCGGTAATGTAAGGGCGCGGTACCTGTAAGGCTTATTCTTTGCGGTGTTTTGTCCAGGACAGAAGTAAAGATCTTTTCTATCCTTAGGCCTTCATTTAAGGCAGTTTGGGGAATATGGCGAAATTTTAAATATCCGTTGGATACTCCCAAAAGAAACGATTCATCATTAACCTCTTTAATATTCTCATATCCCCTTGTAATGTTTTTGATATCATTGGGAAGAAAAACAGTTTTAAAGAGGTAGCCTTCCCCCAACCGGGCAGGCTCAATATTAAAAACCGAATTCTGGGTAAACCCCCATATCTTATTGCCCGCTGTATTTACAATTTTCCCTGAAATGAGTTCGGTATCTTTAAATAAAGTACTTAAAACACTTCCATCCTCAAAACTGTCTTTCTCTTTGTGGTACTGAAATAATTTATCTCTGGTAGAAAAATAAATGGTATCATTAAATTTGAAAATGCTGGAAGTGATCCCAGAAATCCCGGGAAACGTATAGTTTTTGAGAGAGCTGATGCCGGTTCCTTTCTTATCAAGTTCCATTTTATATACTCCCTTATGTTCATTACCTATCCAAACCTCTCCATTGGGCTCTGATAATACGAATTTTGAAGAATGAGGAAAGTCCTTTACCTCACCCACCAATACTATCTCTTCTCCTTGCTTTGAAAGAAGACTTAATCCACTGTAATGTCCCTGAAGATAAACTCCCGGATGGTTCTCCAATTTTTTCACCACCCAGGTTCCTGAACCATCATAAATTTTTTGAGCTGTTTCGCCATTCACAATAAAAGTCCCGCTGTTATGACCGCAAAACAGAATCCCGTCTATCTCCTGTAAACTCCAAACCTGCCCATTTGTACCCTCAATAAAATTTAATTTAGGATCCCCGTTCTTTTTAAAAAATAACCCCTGATTGGTCCCTAAATATAAATAATCTGCAGATTGGTGCGATGCGTACACAGATCCAAGGTTGCCGTAATTATCCTGGTAAAGCTTGACGGGCGAGTCAAGATTTATAACACTTATCCCATTGTCCAGCCCCGCCCAGATATTTCCTGTAGAATCTCTCAATAAAGAAAGCACTGTATTATTAATAATCCCGTTTTGCTGATTAAAATGGTAGATAAGTTCTCCATTAGTATCAACATAATAAATACCATCCTCAACGGTTCCAACAACCAAGAAGTTATTTTCAAGGGAGAGGGCTGAATACACACTGCGGTTTTTTATCTTATCCTGTAAGAGTTCAAAATTTGGTTCCAGTTTTTCACCGTCCCACCACATAAAATCGGCCGTTCGGGTAATTATATTCAATCCGGTTCCATTTTGGGAAAGATGCATGATCTCACGGTCCTTGATGAGTTCGCTCGAAAAAACCTGCACGGGCAGGTTATTGTTCATAGTATATAAGCCTTCGCCAAAAACCTGAAAGTAAATCGTATTTCCCACCTTAAAAAGGTTTCGTATTAAGGAGGGGGAAGATTTGATGGTAGAGATCTCCCGGGACCTGATATTGTAAAGGTAAAGGCCTTCAAGACTTTGAAAGATAAGAATGTCCCCTATATTCTTAATATTCCAGAATTGCTCTCCGTCTTTAAGTTCAGTTTTAAACGCGGGAACAAGACTTTTATAGCGAAGGATACCTGTTTCATCTTTTTCCCAGTAACCAATTTCCATATAAGCCCCCGTATAGACACGGTCTCCTACCACTTCTACAGAGCGTACAATAGTATTATTGGGAACCGGATATAGATTCCATCCTGCCCCTGTATATTCGAGCAGGCCCATACTGTTGGCCACATAAATATTGCCGTTCTCCCCCTGGGAGATCATCCAATTTTGATTTCCGGCTTCGTATTGATTCTGATTGAAATTTATTACAGGTGGTAATTCCTGGGAAAAGACCATCCCGGGGATAAAATATAGAAATAACAATCCTAGAAAACGCAAAAAGAGAATTTTGATTCGAATTTAATTCTAAAATTCGGGTTAATCAAGTTCGGTGGGTTTTACTTATAGAACCGCCCGAATTTCGAAAGTAAGCACCAATAAAACTTCAGGATGCCAACTAGGAACGAGTGGAATCCAGATGTTTAATTTCGGTATTAATAATAGTGCGGGCAGGGGTTTTTTCTGAAGGTCCTTTGATTTTTTTAACCAGCATTTCTGTTGCCAGCTCCCCCATCTCTAACGGGTGTTGGTCTACATAACTTATAGATGGCCAAAGGTAGGATGCGAAATCATCATTAACATAGCCAATGATCTTCACATCTTCCGGAATTTTTAGGTTGTTTTCCTGTATTACCCGGGATGCAAGCAGGGTGCTTAAATAATCCAGGCCAATAATAGCCTCTACCTTATCTTCCAGCAACAATTTTTTTAATTTCTTTTTCACCTCCGGTATATCCTTGGAAGCAAGAATGTATTTCTTATCTGAGGCCAGGCCAAGGTCATTGCAGGCTTCCTTGAACCCATCAATACGTTGTTTTCCCAATCCTATTTCCCCCAATCCGCATACCAGGGCAATTTTAGACAGTTTTTTGGAATGAAGAAATGTAACTGCTTCATAAATACTCCCACGATCATTAACTCCCACCGCGTCTATACCAATATCAACATTGATGCGATCAAATAAAACCACAGGGATCTCGTATTCCACAAGCTTAAAGAGATGATCATAATCCTGGAGTTTTTGGGTCTCTTCAGAAACAGAGATCAAAAGCCCGTCTACAATTCCAGCAGATATAAGCTCTGTTATTTGCTGTTCCAGTTGAAGGGATTCGTTGGAAATGTAAGTTATTACCTGAAAACCCAGTTTTCTGGCCTCATTTTCAACCCCGCCCAGAACTTTTGCAAAAAATGTATTAGAGATATTTGGAACTATTACCGCGATATTCCCTGTACGGCTGCGTTTTAAATTTACAGCGATGGGATTAGGCCGGTAGTTATGCAACTGGGCCACCTCTTTTACCCTTTTTACCGTTTGCGGACTTATTTCAGGACTGTCGTTAAGAGATTTGGAGACTGTAGAGACCGAAACATTTAAAATTTTGGCCAATTCCTTTAAGGTAATTTTGGTTCTCATAGAACAGGGAAATTTAATTAAGCTTTAAAAATAAAAAAGATTAAAAGAAGGCCGCATTATTTTATCCATAAAATTGGAAAGTGCCTGCGGCAGCAACTTCGTAATTCATTCCCCGATCTATTGTTAATTGAGGTCTTCGTATTCAAATTTTTGACCTCCTACAGATACTTCAACCATTGCACCGGCTTTAGGCATAGTGACAACAGCCACATCATCCCTGAATTCTATACTTGCAGCTTTTCCCTGTTCCAACACCACTGCTGAAGCATTCCCCGCCAATTCAAAATTGCCTGCTTTGAATCTGTTTAATGCTGCTTCCGATTTAAAAAATATAACCTGTCTAAATGCCTGACCACCTACCTGAAGTCCAACATCTATCTGGCGTAATTTGGCCAATCCTACAAGGTGTCCATTTTCATAAACAACTCCATTTCCCGCTGCTCCTCCTACTACATAGGCTCCTTTACCCACATTGGGAAAGATCACATAACCTTCAGCTCCGGCAAATAATTTGGTAATGCCGGGATCTGCCTGGGCAAAAGCGGTTTTAGCCTTTTTGGCATCTTCAATTAATTCCTTTTGTTCTGAAGTTTGACCCAACATATTTGTGGTAAACATCACAAGCAACAAACTTAACAAGGGTAAGTAAAATTTATTTCGATTTTTCATGATATCTGATTTAAAAATTAATTGATAGACAACCTACAAATTTACAACAATGAAAATTAACCCCGGCATCTATTACAAACACTATTGATTCTAAAGGTTTTGAAGATCATCCGTACCCTTCCTAAATTATTCCTCCAGTTCAACGATCACCTCAATTTCTACGGCCATATTAAATGGCAATGAGGTATGGCCCACCGCTGCCCGCGCGTGTCTTCCCTTTTCACCAAAGACCTCTACCATAAGATCTGAAAAACCGTTCATCACCGCTGGTTGGTCATAAAAGTCGGGAGCAGAATTTACCATTCCGTGTACTTTTACAAATTGTTTAATTCTAGATAGATCCCCAGTTGCGGCTTTTAGGGTTGCCAGGATCTTGATCCCGGTTTCACGTGCTGCCGCATAACCTTCTTCCCGTCCAAGATCTTTACCTAATTTTCCTTTTTGGCTACTCACCTCTCCCGAAAGGAAAAGCAGATTCCCCACCTGCCGCCATTTTAACAGGTTGGCCACGGGTTGTTTCACCACCGGGAGCTTAATTCCCAATTCTTCAATTCTTTCTTCGGGAGTTTGGGCCAATATGGTGGAGGAGAAAAGAAAAATAAGCAGGAAATATGTGAGATTTCTCATAGATGTATATTATTTTATTTGACTTTCAAACAGTTACCTAAATATATCTATAATTTTAATGACAAAAAAAGGCGATCTCCATAACAGGAAATCGCCTTCTTTTTAAAGATCATTGTTAGATTATCTTAGTGGCTGAAAGGTGAAACGTTGACCTCCCACTGAAATTCCTGCCATAGCACCGGCTTTTGGCATGGTAATAACAGCAATTCCATCATTAAATTCCACATCTCTTGAAACACCTTCATCAAGAATTACAGCAGAAACGTTACCGGATAATTCATAAGTTCCTTCCTTAAATTTATCCATAGCTGCCTGAGTCTGGAAGAATAGCACTTCAACAAAAGCTTTTCCTCCGGCCTGAAGCCCTATGTCTACTTGTTTAAGATCTGAATAACCAATTAACTGACCTTTTTCATACACTGCCCCGTTACCTGAAGCCCCTCCAATAATATAAGCTCCTTTTCCTGCATTAGGAAAAATTGCATAACCGTGGGAGCCTGTGAAAAGATCGGCCATATCAGGATATCGTTGGGTAATAGTGGTTCTGGCTTCCTGAGAATCTGCTACAAGATCGGCAGAGCTGGTCTTAGAGGTACCGCAACTGGCAAAAACCAGGAATGCCAATACTAATACCGGCTTGTAAAAATCTTTACGAAATTTCATTTTCATTTAATTTATAGTTAGTATCCCGAAATTACCTGATAACTAAATGAATGAGTGTTAACTGGCTGTTATTTCTCTTGAAATTAACATAATAATCAAAGGATTGTTAAAAAATCTACGGGTTAGGAGCAATGGATTTTTACAATATTGAGGAAGAGGTTTCGCTTAATTGATATCATGCCGGATCTTTTAAAAACGGAAGCTTTTGTGAGTTCTTTTTATAAAATTTTTTAAAGCTGCTCAAATCCCCCACTGTTATAAACCCGTGAATTGTAAAGGATTTTAAAATTCATTAAAGAAATTCAATGTACCATTTGCAAATATGATAGTAATACTATTATATTTGCACGCTTAAATATTGTAAAATGAAACAATTGTTTTCAGGATTAAAAATTGGGGTAAATAAGGATCTATATGTCAAAGACCCGGAATCATCTGCCTTGGGGAAGAAAATTGTTGAAAAAAGCATAGTTCTTATAGATGAGATAGGATTTGACAGTTTCACTTTCAAGAAATTGGGGGCAGAAATTGGTTCGAATGAAAGCAGCATCTACAGGTATTTTGAAAACAAGCATAAACTATTGCTCTATCTTACTTCATGGTACTGGGCCTGGAAGGAATATCAGTTGGTATTTTCCACCAACAATATTGAAGATCCCGGTCAGGTCCTGGAAACCGCCATTAATGTATTGACCAGGAGGGTTAAAAAAGACAGCCTTACCACTCATATAGATGAAGTGCTTTTGAATAAGCTGGTAGTAAATGAATTTTCCAAATCCTATCTCACCAAGGAAGTAGACAAGGAAAACAAGGAGGGTTTCTTTGAAATATACAGCAGGCTTATCCTGAGGTTAAAAAAAATGATCCTTGCCGTAAATAATGATTATCCTTATGCTGCCGCACTTGCAAGCACTGTAGTAGAGGGAGGCCTGCACCAACATTATCTCCGGGAACATTTCCCTGCTCTCACAGATTGTAATGAGAATTTAAGCCCGGCCGATTATTTCAATTTTCTGGTGCTTTCAACTTTAAAATATAACAGGAATGGCTAAAAAAACCAGCTCTGCCATAAAAAGGCTTACCGGACTTTTAAAACTGGACAGAAAAGATATTCTGCAAATATTTTACTATGCAATCTTTGCTGGATTGCTCAATATGACCGTTCCTCTTGGAATTCAGGCCATAGTAAACCTTATCCAGGGTGGTAAGGTGAGCACGTCCTGGATCATCCTGGTGGTGCTTGTCACTATCGCGGTAGGATTAGTAGGTCTGCTGGAGATTATGCAAATACGTATTGTAGAGAATATACAGCAAAAGATATTCACCAGGTCTTCATTTGAATTCACCTATAGGTTTCCACGTATTAAAATGGATGAGTTCAGGGATATTTATCCGCCTGAACTTGCAAACCGATTTTTTGACACCCTTACGGTGCAAAAAGGGGTTACCAAGCTTTTAATGGATTTTCCTGCCGCTTTATTACAAATATTCTTTGGCCTGATCCTGCTTTCTCTTTATCATCCTTTTTTTATTATTTATGGTCTCCTGCTGGTTGTACTCATATATTTTGTATTCAAATTTACCGCCTGGCGAGGTTTGGAAACAAGCCTTGATGAATCAAAACATAAATATAAAGTAGCACACTGGTTACAAGAGGTTGCCCGGTCATTGTTAAGTTTCAAGATATCAGGAAGTAGCAATCTGGCAATGGACAAAAATGATAAGTTAACAGATAAATACCTCCGGGCGCGGGAAGGTCATTTCCATATCCTAAGGATCCAATATATCAAACTTGTGGTATTTAAGGTTCTGGTAACGGGCGGGTTGCTCGCCATAGGTGGATTACTGGTGTTGAACCAGGAGATGAATATAGGCCAGTTTGTTGCGGCCGAGATCATTATACTTCTTATACTAAGTTCTGTTGAAAAACTTATTAAAGGTCTGGAGGTCATTTATGATACTCTTACTTCCCTTGAAAAGATGGGACAGGTAGTAGACAAAAAGCTGGAAAAGGAAGAGGGCCGAAATATCATAAACAATGATAGCCCGCTTAACCTGGAACTTACAGATGTGGGTTACAGAGTTGGGAATAAAACCATCCTGTCTGATATTTCCTTTGAAATGGCACCCGGAGAAAAAGTGTTGGTTAAAGGTCCAAATGGAAGTGGAAGGACCAGCCTCTTAAAATTAGTGGGAGGAATCCATGAAATTTCCCAGGGAAACATCTATGTCAATAATTTTTCTATAAATGGACTTCAATTAAATGATTACCGAAAAAGACTGGGGATATTTCTTGCTGAAGAATTTCCGTTTGAAGGAACCCTCCTTGAAAATATCACTTTTGGAGATCAAAATGTGCCGGAAAGGGATGTTTACTGGGCAATAGAACATGCGGGACTATCCCGATTTGTAAAAGAGCAGCCGGAGGGAATTCATACAGAAATTCTGCCAGAAGGGAAATACCTATCCACTTTGATAGGAAAAAGAATACTACTGGCAAGGGCAATTGTAAAAAAACCCCAGGTGTTAATTCTTAAAGAACCCCTGGAATTATTCGATCCGGAAGAAGCAAACAGGATCCTGGAATTTCTTGTTGATCCTGAGCACAAATGGTCCATATTGGTAGCGAGCCAGAACCCTGTATGGGAAAAGGTATGTGATAAAGTAGTGCTCCTTGAAAAAAGGGGCGATAAATTAAAATTTTAGAGAATATGCTTAATATATCTCAGGAAAAATTAAATAAGAAGGTTGACCTGTCTGGTTATAAATCGGGCCAGAGAGCTTTTCACAACCGTCATAATAAATGGTTCAACAGGATACTTCTTGGTTTTAGTATCCTGCTGCTCTTGATTTTATTCTTACCCTGGACCCAGACCGTTTCCGGCAAGGGTAGTGTTACCACCTTAAGCCCGGAGCACCGGCCCCAAACCATACAATCACCCATTCCGGGAAGAATTGAAAGATGGTATGTGCAGGAAGGGGATTTTGTAAATAAAGGAGATACTATCCTGCACATCTCTGAGGTTACAAACCAGTTTTTTGATCCTTTACTGGTTGAGCGCACCGGGGAGCAACTTACGGCAAAATCCGGTTCAGTAGATTCATATCGGGGCAAGGTTACGGCGCTGGGTTCCCAAATAAATGCTATAAACAATGAAAGAGCTCTTAAAAGACAGCAGGCTGTAAATAAAATACAACAGGCACGGTTAAAAGTAAGAAGCGACAGCATAGATCTGGAGGCGGCAAAGACAAATTTACAAATAGCAGGAACCCAACTTGAGCGCATCCGGCAACTGCAACAGGAAGGCCTTAAGGCGCTGCCGGATGTTGAACAGGCCAGATTAAAATTGCAGGAAACCCAGGCAAAGGAAATTTCTGCCCGAAACAGATTACTGGCAAGTGAAAATGAGGTAATAAATGCCGAAATTGAGATCAACAGGATCAATGCCGAATATGATGATAAGATCTCCAAGACAGAAAGCGATATGTTTACAGCCCAGTCCAATCAATTTGATGCCGAAGCGCAGGTAAGCAAACTGGAAAATGATTTTTCCAATTACAGCATTAGAAACCAGATGTATTACATTCTGGCCCCTCAAAGCGGTTATATAAACAGGGCTTTACGTGCAGGGATTGGTGAAACCTTTAAGGAAGGCGAGCGTCTGGTAGGTATTATGCCATCTGACTTTCAACTGGCCGTGGAAACCTTTGTGAGACCTCTGGATGTACCCTTACTCCACAAGGGAGAGCAGGTGCGGGTACAGTTTGACGGGTGGCCGGCAATTGTATTTAGTGGCTGGGAAAATCTATCCTACGGAACATACGGTGCCAGAGTGGTTGCCGTGGAGAATTTTATAAGTGATAATGGATTGTACAGGGTTCTCCTGGCACCAGATCCAGATGATCACCCCTGGCCAAAAGATGTGAGGGTAGGCAGTGGTGCAAGCACCCTGGCACTCCTGGAAGAGGTGCCTATATGGTATGAGATATGGAGGAACCTTAATGGATTCCCTCCAAATTATTATAGACCGCAAACATCCTCATCCGGATCAAAAAATTAATGGGAATGAAAAACATCCTTATTATACTGGTTCTTTTCTTTGGAAACATACTAATAGCACAGGAGCGGTTGCCGGAGGTGCTCACCTTTGAGGAATATCTGGCATTTGTAAAACAGTATCATCCCGTTGCCCGGCAGGCAGGTTTAAAGTTAAATATGGCTGAAGCTGAATTGCTGCGTGCCCGGGGTGGATTTGATCCAAAAATAGAGGTAGATTATGACAGGAAGGAATTTAAGAATACAGAATATTACGATATCCTAAATTCCACCTTTAAAATACCAACCTGGTATGGGATTGAACTTAAAGCTAACTTTGAACAAAACCAGGGAGTATATTTAAACCCCCAAAGAACGGTGCCGCAGGATGGACTCTTTAGCGCAGGAGTCTCTGTAGATGTAGGGCAGGGAATGTTTATAAACGAGCGTATGGCATCACTGCGCACGGCAAAGATATACAGGGACCGGTCACTTGCAGAGCGGGACCTAATGGTAAATGATGTACTCTATGAAGCATCACTGGCGTATTTTGACTGGCTTAGAGTATATAATGAAATGATGATTTATGAAGGGTTTCTGGAGAATGCTTTAGAGCGATACCAGGGGATAGCTCAAAATGCAAGGTTGGGAGAAATTCCTGCCATAGACACCGTAGAGGCACGAATTTCTGTTCAAAACCGCCGGCTGGACCTGGAGCAAGCCAGAGTAGACCTGATAAAGGAAAGGCTGGATCTATCCAATTTTTTGTGGCTGGATAATAATACCCCGGTGGAGCTTCAGCCGTATATTATTCCGGAACGTGAGCTTCTTGCAAAGATAGATGCAGTACTGGACCTTCCAACTATTTTTGAATCTGACTTAATACCTGAAAACCATCCGCAGATGAAGTCGTTGGAACTCCGGATTAGTGCCCTTGAAGTTAACCGGCGGCTAATGTTCAACCGCTTGTTACCCGAAGTAAATCTGGAATATAATTTTCTTACCCAGGAGCCGGATGAATTCCAAAGTTTTAACCGCGGAAACTATAAAGCCGGGGTAAGCTTTAGTTTTCCCTTGTTTCTAAGGAAAGAACGCGGAGATCTAAAACTTGCCAATTTCAGGATACAGGATGCAGAGCTGGACCTGGAGCTAAATCAAAGACAGCTCGAAAACAGATTGCTGGCCGTGTTACAGGAACTGGAATCCTATAGACTTCAAACGCAAATGACCGGGGAAGTGGTTGGAAATTACAACATAATGCTGGCGGCAGAGGAGCGAAGAATGAGTTTTGGCGAAAGTTCTCTTTTTCTTATCAATACCCGCGAGAACCAGTTAATAGAAGCCAGGCTAAAACAGAATGATGTTCTAAATAAATTCCTTTACGCTAAAGCAAGGCTTTTTCGAAATCTGGGAATTGTGCCACAGACAGATTAAGAGATTTAAATTATAAGCAGCAGAAAAGTAAGGTGCGGGGCGGCAAATATGGTTTAAGGATAAGGGACTGGTAAAAAAATACCCTGTCTCAAAGGAAGAAACAGGGTAATTAGTTGTAGCCTCGCCAAGAATCGAACTTGGATCTACAGTTTAGGAAACTACTATTCTATCCATTGAACTACGAGGCCGCAAAGGGGCACAAAAATAAGAATGTTTTCAGAAACAAATTTAGTTTCTTTAGAAAAATCGGGGTTTTAATATTTCAGAAAGAAACTTACCTTAGATATTCAGTTTAAATCAATTCCAGATGAAATTAATTCTCCTTTTAACAAGCCTTACATTATTCTTTTTTACCGCTACATGTAACAATCAAACCAGCAATGAAAAAAGTATGGATACAACCACAAGTATTGAAGTAGAGGGAACAATAGAAGCTATCGGGATGACATCCTGGCAATATGGAACTCATACCCTTACCAATGATGAAGATTTTTATGCATTAAGAAGCAAAACAGTAAAATTAGACCAATATGAGGGGAAGACCGTAACGATCGTTGCTCAAAAAATTGATGGCTACCCTGTAGACGGGGGGCCTGAATTCCTGGAGGTCCTTAGGATCAAGGATTAATTATAATTATTTACACCATATTATGAAAAAAACTTTGTTCTCTTTATTCGTTCTAGGTATGAGTTTACATTCCGGGCTTGCCCAAAATCCTGAAATCAAGGGCGATCCTTTTGCCCATACATATTCAATTGTAGCCCGTGATTCAATTACCGGGGAAATGGCAGTGGGAGTTCAAAGCCATTGGTTCTCTGTGGGCTCTATAGTTTCCTGGGGACGGTCCGGGGTTGGAGTGGTTGCAACGCAGTCCTTTGTAAACCCTGCTTATGGGCCTAATGGTCTTGATCTAATGGAAAAGGGGAAATCTCCCCGGGTGGCACTGGAAGAACTTGTTGCAAAGGATGAAGGCAAAGTATTCCGGCAGGTCGCTTTTCTTGACACCAGCGGAAAGGCTGCCGCATATACCGGGGAAAAATGTGTGGAAAGCGCTATGCACCACGCCGGAGAAAATTTTTCTGTACAGGCAAATATGATGCTGAATGATGATGTGATCCCAGCCATGAAGAAAGCTTTTAAGGAACACGCTTCTTTGCCCCTGGCAGAAAGAGTTGTAAAAGTATTGCAGGCTGCTGAGGCAGCAGGAGGAGATATTCGCGGAAAACAGTCGGCAGCACTTATTGTAGTGGGGCCAGATAAAGTTGAAAATCCCTGGGAAGACAAAAAAATAGATCTTAGGGTAGATGACCATACAGAACCCCTGGTAGAACTGGAACGGCTGCTTACTGTTGCCCGTGCCTATGAATTTATGAACCGTGGTGACGTGGCTATGGAAGAAAACAATGTGGATGAAGCTTTGGTGCAATATGGAAAAGCAGAGGAATTGTTCCCTGAAAATTTAGAGATGCGGTTCTGGAAAGCCATTGCCCTGGCAAACAGCGGCAGAATGAAAGAAGCCCTTCCTGTATTCAAGGCAATTTTTATGCAGGATGATAACTGGCGAATTATGACAACCCGTTTACCCGCTTCAGGTTTGTTAAATATTACCGAAGCCGAATTAAATCAAATTGTTAACTGAGGTTATCATTTTTGAATTTATTACTTTTATAGATTCAACAGAAATATAAAAATCTGATTATTATGAAATTAAGGATAATAAGTGTTGCATTGCTGGCAATAGGAATGAGTTTTACATCCTGTAAGGATGACAAAAATCAGGAAGCCAGCTCAACTCAAACCAATATACAAACCAACGAAAATACCGGAACCACCGCTGCACTTAATCCTGCACATGGGCAACCGGGACACCGTTGTGAAATTCCAGTGGGAGCACCTTTAGATCAGGCACCTGCATCAACTTTACAACAGCAACAGCAAACCACCACACCTGTGAGCTCCAATGCTTCGCCCGTTAGACTTAACACTTCTACAGCTACACCGCTTAAAAATCCGCCTCACGGGCAACCGGGACATGATTGTGCAGTACCAGTAGGTGCCGATCTTCCGCAGCAATAGAAGATACCTTTAAAAGCATCTCATAAAAAAATCCTCCTTATTACGGAGGATTTTTTAGTTATAACAATTTGTATCATTTAGTCAAGACCTCCCCTGCGGGTTGCATCCCTTGGCTCGGGCCAGGTCATTTGCTCCCCTGTCCTTGGGTTTTTAGGAAGCGTGGCGCGTTCTCTGGATGTTTTCTCCGGATCTTCGCTGGCCATATATGCAAGGATCGCCGTAAGTATGGCATTGTTCCTTACATCATCAAAAACGATCTTATCATACGTATCAAGATTGGTGTGCCAGGTATAATTCCAGTAAGACCAGTTCAGGGAGCTCAGGTTGAAGGCAGGCGCACCTGCTGCAACAAAAGAAGCATAATCTGATCCTCCACCTGCAGGAGTACCCGGGAAATTATATTCAATTTCATTTTTATACTCGGTGGGTACGGCTTCCATCCAACGACCTAGATAGTCATATGCATGAAGGAAACCGTTGCCGGAAAGATTTACAACCCTACCGGTTCCGTTATCCTGGTTGAACAAGGCCTGTAAATTTTCAACCACTTCAGGGTGATCCTTTACGTATGCACGTGAACCGTTCAAACCCTGTTCCTCGCTGCCCCAATGTCCGGCGATAATTGTTCTTTTAGGATTTGGGTACATTTTTTTAAGGATGCGCATAGCCTCCATCATAACAATAGTACCGGTACCATTATCTGTGGCTCCGGTTGCTCCATCCCAGGAATCAAAATGAGCTGATAGGATGATATATTCCTCCGGTTTTTCAGTTCCCTTAATAGTCGCTATTGTATTAAAAGCCGGAACAGCTCCCAATTCTTTGGATTCTGCAGTAATTCTTAGCTTAGGCTTGGCTCCAGATTGGGCAAGACGATATACCATTCCATAATCTTCCAATGAAAGATCTACAGTGGGGATCTTTTTGGTTGAAGCAGAAAAAACCTTATTGGCACCAAAACCACGGGACCAGTTAAGAGTAATTATCCCAACTGCACCGGCTTTTTCAAGGGCTTCAGGTAAGGTTCTTCCGTTATAGCCGGTATTGTTCATTTTTGTTCTCCAGGCTTCCTGTTGCGCCTCGCGCTCCTTTTTCATCTTTTCGAAAGAAGCCTCGGTAGCGAACTCTTCCCAGTTATAATCTGGTCTTCCGGTCATTTGCGGCATAGAGATCATTACAAGGTTTCCTTTAACCTGAGATAACATTCCGGCAAAAGCGGAAGAATCCTGAGCTTCAGGCAGCAAAACAACCTCAGCTTCTACAGGTTTTTTACCGGTGGAAGGACTCCAGGCAAGCTGCATTCCATTTAACGATCTTACTCTGGGATGCACCATGTCTATATGAGTTATACCCCGTTGCCAGCCTTTCCATTCTCCATATTGTTCATTTTCGGCATCAATCCCCCAGCTCTTATAGGTTGTAACCGCCCAATCATGGGCTTGTTTCATTTCGGGGGTTCCTACCAGCCTTGGGCCAATAAAATCGAGTAATTGGTGGCCCAGCTTCTCCAGCTGTGAATTTTCTGTGGCTTCTTTAATAATGTTGTCCACAATTTGATTGGTGTCCTGAGCAGCAACGGGAGAAAATGTTACCAGGAATAATGCTGTAAAGAGCAAGAATGTTTTTTTCATTTAAAAGGTTTAAAATTGATATTAAGACTATGTTTCCAAATATAGCATTTCCTTTAAAAAGAAAAACTCTTTAAATTTGAGAAAACCCGGTTCAAACCATAAAAATGTATTCCAATAAAAAAAGCCGCCCGAAAGCAGCTTTTTAAAAATTCTCATCTTATTTACCTATATACCATACCTTCCAGAAGTACCGTATATTCTTTCCTGGTTTCATCATAATTTATACTGTAAAACGTTGGGTAGTAATAACCCGTTCTTTGGAAATTTGCAGGTTGTGTTATGGGATATTGCCCACTTGTTTTTTCCATTAAAAAATCCCGGGTTATCATGGGTTCATAAAACATGAATTCCCCATCATAAGAACCATAAATAAATGTATGGGTAAATGTGCTTCCCTGAAATTCAGGAGACATTAAATTGATCCAGTGTTTTCCCATATATAATTCATATCCATCTGTAGGAATATAAAATGGGGGAATGTATTGAGCCGGAGGTAAAATTGCAGCTTTTGCAGCATCATTGATCTGCATCTTCTCTTCGTGTGAGACCATGTAAAAATGAATATCAAAGTGGGGGATGTCAAAAACTCCGGGAGGAAAATGCCCATCGGGCATCCAACCTATATCGATGTGATCAAATGGTAAGCCCTTAGCCTGTCCCGGAAGCTTCAGGGATATTTCATCACTGTGCATAGGCAGGTTATCCAGGGATCTTTCAGAAAACCTGAACCCAATGGAATGGGGTTCGCCTTCATGATTCATTGTTACCATAGCCTGGGCAACACCTTGGTGAAATGAAACAGCCGGACCCTTGTAGGTCGTCAGCTTTTCAGCCTTGTCCTTTGCTTTGGTAAGAGTGAGATCTGCCTGTGTACTTTCATTTTCTACAACGGCTTCAGGTTCACAACCAAGCAATAAAAAAACAAATAACAGGGGGAATAGGTTAAAGGGTTTTTGGGGCGTTCTGAGGAAATTTTTCTTCTCCATAACGCTGATTTTTAAAAAGTTAAGTATCTAATTTAATAAAAATATATATTGTAGAATGTTAAATGGGAAGAATAAATAAGGAGTCCTTCTCTACCATTTTTAAATTTGAGTATCTTTCCAAAGTATAATGGAATGGGGGCCGTTCTCCCCTTACAGCTTCAGGCTTTTTAAAATCATTTAGGAATGGATATTAACTATGTAAGAAATAATTTCCCTGCTCTTAAAAGCGGATTTATATTTATGGATAATGCAGGAGGCTCTCAGGTCCTGGGTAGTACCGTGGAGTATATAGGCGATTATCTAATTAATTCAAACGTGCAGCTTGGCGCCTCCTATAAAATTTCAGCCCTTGCCGGGGATAAACTGGGGAAAGTTACAAGCCAGATCGCGGGATTATTGAACACCGCAGATCCAAAAGAGATTGTAATAGGACCTTCTTCCACAATGTTGCTGCGCATTTTAAGCTTATGCATTAGTGACCAATGGAAAGAGGGGGATGAGGTAATAGTTACAAATACAGACCATGAGGCCAATGTTTCCTGCTGGACAGATCTAAAGGAAAAAGGGATCAAAATAAAGATCTGGAAGGTGGACCCCGATACCCTGGAGCTGCGCCTTGATGATCTTGAAAAACTTTTAACTTCCCATACCAGGTTGGTAGCGGTAACCCATTGTTCCAATGTCCTTGGAACCATTAATCCTATTAAAGAAATCGCAAAAACAGTACATGAAGCGGGAGCTCTTATTTGTGTAGATGGAGTTGCCTATGCACCCCATCGTAAGGTGGATGTTCAGGATCTGGATGTAGATTTTTATACGTTTAGCTGGTATAAGGTTTATGGCCCTCACCTGGCCGTAATGTATGGGAGACTCGATCTGCTAACAAAAATGAAAGGCATCAACCATTATTTTTTCAAGCCGGAAGATGTGCCTTATAAATTCCAGCCCGGAAATTTTAATTTTGAACTCACCTATAGCCTTAGGGCTTTTCCTGAATATCTTACCCAATTATATGACCAGCATTTTCCCCATTTAAATGCTTCGGAAGGAGAAAAATACCGAAAAAGTTTTGATCTCATTGCCGAATATGAAGAGGACCTCGCCACCAGATTGCTGGATTATCTGAATTCAGTAAAGGAAATTAGAATTATTGGGGAGATTAAAGCCGATGCACTTCTAAGAGTGCCCACTATTTCCTTTGTTCACGAAAATTTAAAAAGCCCTGATATTGTTGCTGAAATAGACAAGGAAAATATTGGGATACGTTTTGGCGATTTTTATGCAAAAAAACTCATTCATGATCTTGACCTGGAGAAATTCGGCGGAGTGGTTCGGGTGAGTTTAGTACACTATAATACTATGGAAGAGGTAGATAAATTAATAAATGCCTTTAGAAAGATCTTTTAGATTAAAGAAGGTTTTTGCTATGTATTATATTTCCGCCCTTTTCAAGGATGGTTTGTTTTACCTTTTCCAAACCTGCCGGGTCAATAAACCTGGTTGCATCTTCAATAAGAGTTGCCCTGAATCCTTCGTCAAGGGCGTCCAGTATAGAAAAGTAAACGCAGTAATCTCCTGCCAGACCTCCAAAGTAAAGGTCTTCAGCTCCTTTTTCCCTTAGATAACCTGCAAGGCCTGTTGACTTTAAACGCGCATTGTCATAAAACCCGCTATAGCTGTCAATTTCGGGATTCAGGCCTTTCCGAAATCTTGCCTCGATCCTTGCGGTTTCCAGTTCCTTATGAAATTGGGCTCCCTCTGTATCCTGCACACAATGCACCGGCCATAGAACCTGCTCTATCCCTTGCAGATGTATTTTTTCAAACTCATTTTTCCCGGGATGGTTGGCTGCAAAACTCTTATGCTCAGCCGGATGCCAATCCTGCGTAGCTATAATAAGATCAAATTTGATCTGAATTTCATTAAGTACAGGTATTATCTCGTTCCCACCGGAAACTGCAAGAGAGCCTCCCGGAATAAAATCATTTTGGACATCAATAATTACCAGGGTTTTCATTTTACTTCATATATTTCTTCAACAATTCTTCCCGTTCCTTTTTAAGATTGGCGCTAATACCCACTTTATAGATATGCGGATTGTAAAAGCGTTTGTACTCTGCAGGAAGAGATGCCAATCGTTCCTTTGAATATTGAGCGATCTCAGTAAGACTTCGGGATGGCCTGGTCCTCTTGCCATTTTCCATTACAGGATGTAAAAGTGGTTCCAGGGTAAATTCACTTACATTCATTGATTTAAGGCTTTCTTTGGGGTCGTGGATCCAGTCTATCCGGGTTTCTTCCCGAAGGGTTACTGCATCGGCACCAACAAGATCCCCATTAGAATTACTTAACCTGTACACCTGTTTTTTATGCGGAATGGTAACTTTTGAGAGACTTTCAGAAATTTTTAAACGGGGTTTTCCACCAGATTCCACCAGTTTATAAACCCCGTCCAGAGCCCCGTCCGGGCTTCCGGTCACCAAGTTGGTGCCAACCCCAAAAGTGTCAATAGGGGCGCCCTGTTCCAGTAAACTTTTTATAACAAACTCATCCAGCTGATTGGAGACAGCGATCTTAACATAGGAAAGACCGGCATCATCAAGCATTTTTCGGCTTTGTTTTGCAAGGTAGGCAAGGTCACCGCTGTCCAGTCTTATCCCGGCAAGTCTCTCCCCTTCCGCTTCCATTTCTCTTCCAACAGTAATTGCGTTTGGAAGTCCGCTTTTCAAAGTGTTGTAAGAGTCAACCAGGAGAACACAATCTTTAGGGCGGCCTTTTGCAAAGGCCCTGAAAGCTGTAAGTTCGTCATCATAACTTTGTATGAAGGAATGGGCCATAGTCCCTGCTACAGGAATATTAAAGTCCTTCCCTGCAACTACATTACTGGTGCCATTAAAACCACCTATAACCGCGGCACGGCTGGCATAATAACCTCCGGGTCCCTGGGCGCGTCTTAAGCCGAAATCCAATAGTCCCCTGTCGCCGGCAACGAGTCTTATCCGGCTGGCTTTGGTGGCAATTAAAGTCTGAAAATTAAGAAGGTTGAGAAGGATTGTTTCTATAAGCTGTGCCTCTATCATTGTGGCCTCGACTTGTAGTACCGGCCTGGTGGAAAAAATAACATCTCCTTCAAGTGAAGAATAAATGGTACCTCTGAATTTAAAATCCCTTAAATACTCAATAAAATCCTTTGGAAATCCCTGATCTTGCAAATAGTTAATATCAGATTCCGTAAACCTTAGATCTTCGAGAATCTCAAGGAGATCCTCCAGGCCTGCAAAGATGGCATATCCATTATTGAAAGGTAATTTTCTAAAAAAATAATCAAAAACGGCCGTGGTATCTTTATGTCCATTTTGGAAATACACCTGGGCCATTGCCAGCTGGTACTGGTCTGTATAAGTTGCTGAAAAATTGAGCATCGCGGTATAATTAATGAGCTGCTTCGGTACTTAGCTCCTGCAAATAATCTGTATACAGTTTTAAATCTTCCTCGCCATTCAGCACAAATTTGATCTTTTCAACATATTTAAGGCTGTCCAGCTCCCCGATAATAGTATCAAATACAATTTTGGTAGCCTCCTTAAACGGATAGCCATAAGCACCCGTTGAAATTGCAGGGAATGCAAGCGAGGGGATTTTGTTTTCCTCGGCCAGCTGAAGGGCATTTTTATAACAGGTTGCCAGAAACTTAGCTTCAGGTTTATCCTTTCCATACACCGGGCCCAGGCAGTGTATTACATAATCATTTGGAAGATTATATGCACCGGTTATCACGGCCTGTCCAGGGCTTAACGGGGCAAGAGGTTTGCATTCCTCATAAAGTTCGGGCCCCGCAGTGCGATGAATTGCTGCGGCTACCCCACCCCCAATATTAAGCTGGGGATTTGCTGCATTTACCACTGCATCAACATCAGGTTGATTACCAATATCCCCGCGAACGGCTACTAACTGAATATTTTTATAGGTGATCTTCATATTTCAGGGCTTTATAAAATTTGGTTAGCAATAATTGCCATTAAAAATTACCAGGGTCAAATTTCCAGATTTAAAGGTAAGGCAAATAAAAGGGATTTTAAAAAGGTGGTGGAAAAAAGAGAAGGTGATTCTTAATTCTTTTTATAAAAATTTGGGAAAAGAACCACCGAGCCCAATGTCCACCCCGTCCCTTCGGGCCACCCCTCCGGAGGAGGGGAATCTTTAGCGAGATGATTTGGCCTGATAAACAACAATTAGGCTAGATCCTGTATAATCAAGGTAGAATGGAGCTAGAATTTAATTTTTTAAACTAGAAAGAGCTCCTTCCCTTTTCAAGGGAAGGTGGATTGATTGGTCATGAGAATTTTAATCGTAGCAAAGGAATTTCAACCAATCAAGACGGAAGGGTTATAACCACCCCGGTCTGCAGCCACGCCGGATTCCAACTTTCAATTTCCAAATTCCAAACTTAAAAAAAGAGGTCTGCGAAAATCTGCTTATTAATCTGCGCGATCAGCGGGAAACTTTTAAGAATCATTACCGAGTTAACCACCCCGTCCCTTCGGGCCACCCCTCCTTGAAAAGGAGGGGAGCTTTTGTTTGGGTTTAAATAGGGGGAATGGGAGGTTGAATTTAAGGTTTAGTATAAAAAAACTCCTTCCCTTTTCAAGGGAAGGTGGATTGATTGGTCAGGAGGATTTTAATCATAGCAAAGAAATTTCAACCAATCAAGACGGAAGGGTTCACAATGGCCCTGCGGCCACCCCTCCGGAGGAGGGGAAACTGTATGGAGATGATTTTGCCTGTCCACCACATTTAAGATTGATCATAACAATCATTCCAAATTCGATATTTCCATATAGAAACCTAAAATATCAAAAACAAGAAAGCCTGACATCTCTGACAGGCTTTTTGCTCCCCCTCTTGGGCTCGAACCAAGGACCCTCTGATTAACAGTCAGATGCTCTAACCAGCTGAGCTAAGGAGGAAGGTGTTTTCCTTTTGCGGTTGCAAATATAAATCAATTTTTAAATGTCATCAAAACAAAAACCCGAATTTTTTTGCTAAAATTTTGGAATAATTTTTAGCCTGAAAATTCCCCGTGGCTATTACTCAAACAACCAACGGTATATGTCATTTCCATTGGCAAATAATACCAAGGCGATTAAAATAAAGAAACCTACCATTTGGGCATATTCCATAAATTTCTCGTTTGGTTTTCTCCCGGTAATCATCTCATACATCAGGAATACAACGTGACCACCATCCAGAGCGGGTATGGGTAGGATGTTCATAAATGCAAGGATAATAGAGATAAATGCTGTAGCCATCCAGAAACCCTGCCAGTCCCAGGCATCGGGAAAGATGCTTCCTATCGCTCCAAAACCGCCCACCTGGGTAGCTCCTTTTGCTGTAAATACGTATTTGAACTGGGCCACATAGTCGTGAAGGGTCCAGTAGCCAAATTTAAAGCCTTCTGTAATGCTTTCTGCAAAACCGTATTCCCTTTTCTGAACATTAAATTCCCTGCGGGAGGTCACTCCAAGAAGTCCATCCTCATCAGGTGTTATCATGGTGCTCATTATCTCTCCATCGCGCTTAAATATAAGCTCTACCTCTTTCCCTTTATTTGCCTTCACCGCAGGCGCAAGCTCGTGCCAGTAACCTATTTCCTGGTTATTGATAGAAATTATACTATCCCCTTTTTTAAGTCCTGCCAGCCCTGCTGCCCTATCGGCCACCACACTGTCAAGCACGGCGTTTTGAATAGGCACAAATGGCAACATAATGCCTTCCTCAAACATTTTGGAACCTATATCTTCGGGGATGTTTACAGTTTCCCTGTTTCCATCCTGTCTCAAAACAGTAATAGATCGCACATCTCTCATGAAAAGATGGCGGTTAATATCGGGGCCGTTTTCAAATTCTTCGCCATTTACCTCAAGGATCCTGTCGCCGTCCCGGAAACCAAATTCCTTAAACTCTTCAGCAACTGCAAATCCGCGGGGCATATCATCGGGAGTAACAAAGGCACTTCCCCAGGTAAATAAAACCATCATGTAAATCACAAAACCCAGGATAAGGTTTACAGTAACACCACCCAGCATAATTATAAGTCGCTGCCATGTGGGTTTGCTCCTAAACTCCCAGGGCTCGGGAGGCCTGGACATTTGTTCGCGGTCCATACTCTCGTCTATCATCCCTGAAATCTTCACATAACCACCTAATGGCAACCAGCCAATTCCGTATTCGGTTTCACCAATTTTTTTCTTGAAAAGGGCAAATTTCACATCGAAGAAAAGAAAGAATTTTTCCACTCTTGTCTTGAATAATTTTGCCGGTATAAAATGCCCCAATTCGTGTAAGACTATCAAAAGGGACAAACTGAGTAATAATTGTATTGCTTTTATTAAAAATGGATCCATTCTCTAAACTTCAAATTTTAAATCGCACAAAAGTAACCTTTTATATACTACTGCAAAAGTATTAATATGGCTACCATATCCTTAAGGGGAATTTTCTGTTGCGGGTTGCATCTAATTCATTATTAGACCGTAATTTTGTATAAAAATTACATGATCCAGTTTTTTGCGAAATATAAAACCCTTGCCATTGTTCTAGCTGTACTTTCAGTAATAATAATCATAGTGATCTACTCTATCCTTAAACCCACCCCAAAACTTCCGGTTTACCAACCCGATATGGTAAATGCAGAACTGGTTGATACCACCGTTCAATATGTAAGAAAGTATCATAAAATTGCCGATTTCAACCTGGTGAATCAAAACGGGGAGAAAATAACTCAGGATTTCTATAAAGATAAGATCTATGTGGCCGATTTCTTTTTTACCACCTGCCTTACTATTTGCCCTATTATGACAGATAATATGCTGCTCATCCAGGAAAAGATCAAGGATGATCCCGAGGTATTTTTGCTTTCTCATACGGTATTCCCGGTGGCCGATAGCGTTCCTGTTCTTAAAAATTATGCTGAGGAAAAAGGAGTGATAGATTCTAAATGGAACCTTGTTACCGGCGATAAAAAGCATATTTATGACCTTGCCAGAAAATCATACCTGGCTTCCAAGAGCGACGGCGACGGGGGGCCTTATGACATGATACATACCGAGAATTTTGTTCTGGTTGATAAATCCCGAAGGATACGAGGGTTTTATGATGGAACAGATTCTAAGGCCATTGAAAAACTAATGGACGACATTAAGATCCTAAAGGCAGAATACAGGAAATAATTCTTTTTTTGCCTAAACTTTCCCACCCCACAATTTTAAGCTATTTTTGTCTTGTTTAAAATGAATCTAAATAAAAAATGAAGCTAACTATTGCTCATTTAAAAAGGGGTCAAAAGGGAATTATAAAAGAATTCCCCGTAAACAAGATTCCTTTAAAATTACTGGAAATGGGCTGCCTTCCGGGTAATGAAGTGGAACTTGTTCAAACTGCTCCTTTCCGGGATCCTATTTATTTGAACATAAATGGATGTCACCTTGCAATACGTAAGGAAACCGCACTCCTTATTGAAATTGAACTGGCATAATGGCGAAGCAAATCAACGTAGCTTTAATAGGGAATCCCAATACCGGGAAAACCTCAGTTTTCAATCAACTTACCGGCCTTAATCAACAGGTTGGGAATTACCCGGGAATTACCGTTGAAAAAAAGGAAGGGATTTGCCGTTTGCCCCGCGGACTTAAAGCGCATATTCTTGACCTTCCCGGAACCTACAGCCTCAATGCCTCTTCCCTTGATGAAAATGTGGTAATTGAATTACTGCTTAACAAAAATGATAAGGATTTTCCCGATGTTGCCATTGTGGTTAGCGATGTAGAAAACCTAAAACGCAACCTGTTGCTTTTCACCCAAATAAAGGATTTAGAGATCCCAACAATCCTTGTGATCAATATGGCCGACAGGATGAAACGGAAAGGGATTGAACTTGATATCCCATACCTGGAGGAAAAACTTAATACAAAAATTGCTCTTGTAAGCACCCGGAAAAACACAGGGATAGAGGAACTAAAGGAGCATATTATTAATTACCGACAAATTTCTACAGAACCTTGTTTGAATGCTTCTGTAATGGATCCCGAATATTTTGAAAGATTGAGAAAGGCTTTTCCCAATCAGGCCCTCTATAAACTTTGGCTTGTTATTACCCAGGATGTGAATTTTGGAAATGTAAACCGCCAGACGCTTATAAGCAATCCGGGATTTCAAACCAAGGCTGAACATGACCTTAAAAAGCTTCAGCAAAAAGAAACAATTTTAAGATATCAATTTATAAACGGGGTATTGAAAGGCGGGATGAAAGTTGATCTTGACTCTGCCACAGATCTTCGCATACGAATTGACAGGATCCTCACCCATAGGGTGTGGGGTTATCTTATATTTTTCACCATTATGCTTACCATTTTCCAGGCGATCTACGACTGGTCTACCTATCCTATGGATTTCATTGATGTTACATTTGCCTCTTTCAGCGAATGGACCAAAAATGCACTTCCTCCCGGTCCCTTTACCAATTTGGTGGCAGAAGGTATAATTCCTGGCCTTAGCGGGATCGTTATTTTTATTCCGCAAATCGCATTTTTATTCCTCTTTATATCAATTCTGGAAGAGAGTGGGTATATGAGCCGGGTAGTGTTTTTAATGGACAGGATCATGCGTAGATTTGGTCTTAGCGGAAAAAGTGTGGTGCCTCTGGTTTCAGGAACTGCCTGTGCAATTCCGGCGGTGATGGCCACCAGGAATATTGAAAACTGGAAAGAACGGCTCATCACCATCCTCGTGATCCCTTTCACCACCTGTTCAGCAAGATTGCCCGTTTATTTAATAATCATTGCGCTGGTAATTCCCAATGAAACCTATTTTGGCCTGAACCTGCAAGGCCTTACGTTGATGTTGTTGTATTTATTGGGATTTGGGATCGCCATTTTTTCAGCGTGGCTGTTAAATCAGGTTCTTAAAATACGGTCTAAAAGTTATTTTGTAATTGAAATGCCCAATTATAAAATTCCACTTTTTAAAAATGTGGCGATTAATGTTATTGAAAAGACAAAATCCTTTGTTTTCGGGGCCGGGAAGATAATAATGGCAATATCAATCATTCTTTGGGTGCTTGCCAGCTATGGCCCGGGAGACGAATTTAATAATGCCGAAGAAATTGTAATCGCTCAAAATGAGAATGTAGAAATTTCAGAAAAAGATCTGGAAGAGGAGATCGCCTCCCACAAATTAAAACATTCCTACATTGGGATCATAGGCAGGGGAATTGAACCTGCGGTTACTCCCTTGGGGTATGACTGGAAAATAGGGATAGCAATTGTAAGCTCCTTTGCGGCAAGAGAAGTTTTTGTAGGCACCCTGGCAACCATATACAGCGTGGGAAGCGATGAGGAGGAAACAATTAAAAAGCGAATGGCAGGTGAAACCAACCCCGTGCTGGGCGGTCCCTTATTTACTTTTGCCAGCGGAATAAGCTTATTGCTTTTTTATGCCTTTGCAATGCAGTGTATGAGTACGCTCGCAGTTGTAAAGAAAGAAACCAATACCTGGAAATGGCCAATTTTACAATTGGTTATTATGAGCGGCTTTGCGTACGTTGTCGCCTTGATCGCCTTCCAGGTTTTAAAATAATGTAAGAGGATTTAAAGAAAACCGACCTATTGAATATGATACTACTTCAGGAAATACTGGTCTTTATAATTTTCTCCATAGCCGTGGGCTATATGGTGGCCAAATTTATCTGGAAACCTGCTTTTCTCAAAAGCAAAAAAGATAATGAGAAAAGTTGCGGAGTTTCCGGTTGTGGCTGTGACTAATTCTAAATAGGCAGAAAACCAGAAATTCCACAAACTTAAAATTCGTGGAGATTGAATTATGATTTTTCGCTAAGGCTTAACCTGAGCGTATATTCAGGTTTTATTTTTTTAGAATGAACCTCCGGATACGGTAAAAGTTGGATTCCCGAAATATTGTAAATCATTCCTGCTGCGGTAAATTGCTGAACACTATTGGCCGCAGTGGAGGAAACTATCCTGTTTTCCAGGAATTTTCCGTTCTCATAAATTCCCAGAAGCACTTTGGCTTCTCCATCCCAAATGCAGGTCACCTGTTTTGGACACCTGGAATCTGATATCACCTCTTTAAAAACTACCGATACCTTCCCTACAGAAAACAAATCGCCCTCCTGCAGCAAGGCATTGTGCATTATTTCAGGGGTTTCCTGTGCAAGGCTTACAAATGACAAGGAAAGGGACAGCAAAACAGCGAGGTATTTCATATGTTAAAAATATGTATTTCTTAAAAGACGATAGAAAAAACCTGCTGTTGCAATTATTAACCCAAACCTACATCAAGGGTCATCATAATTATAAATCCGCCAATGAATCCCATAGTAGCAATATCTGTAAAACGCTCCTGTTGCGATTCGGGGATCACTTCCTCTACAACCACAAAGATCATTGCCCCTGCGGCAAAAGATAATGCGTAAGGCAATATAGGTTCAAAGGTAAGAACCATCCAGGCGCCCAATACCGCTGCGATAGGTTCTACTGCGGCAGATAATTGCCCAAAATTAAAACTTCTCCACTTGCTTAGTCCCTGCCGCCTTAAAGGCATGGCCACTGCGAAGCCCTCAGGAAAATTTTGTAATCCTATTCCTATTGCCAGGGCCACTGCGCCTCCAATTGATGCGCCATCAAGCCCTGCCGCCGCAGCACCAAAAAGAACACCCACCGCCAACCCTTCAGGGATGTTGTGTAAGGTAATGGCAAGGGTAAGCAAGGTAGATTTATGCCAGGGGGTCTTTATACCTTCCTTTTCACTCATTTTAAAATTCACATGCAGGTGAGGCAGGATCTTATCAAGGCCAAAAAGAAAAAGAGCTCCCAGGGCAAATCCTGAAACAGCAGGAATTACTTTAACGAAACCTTCTCCCGGGCTCATTTCAATTCCCGGCGCCAATAAACTCCAGAAACTTGCAGCAACCATTACCCCGCCTGTAAAACCCAGCATTCCGTCAAAAAATGCCCGGTTCATTGTATTAAATAAAAACACAAGGGACGCACCTAAAGCTGTAAGTCCCCAGGTAAAAAGTGTTGCATAAAATGCGGCAAGAATTGGGTCTATACTTTGAAAGTAATCTATTATGTTTTGCATATTCAGGAAGTTTTAATGTAAAGATTTTCTGAGATCAAACTGGAGATTCGAAGGTTACTGCCTTGATTATCTATCAACATAGATTTATCAAAATCTTCCTTTTCCAGTACTTTGATCTTTTTGCCAAGGGAAATATTATTTTTATCGAGAAATTGAAGGAAAGCCGCCGAGGAATCTTTTACACCAACGCAAATTCCGGCCTCGCCAATAGAAAGATCGGCAAGGAGAGTTTTATTGGAGACACTAAAATTTCCGCCGGCATCGGGAATAGGATCCCCATGAGGATCTCTTTTAGGGAATCCCAGAAATTTATCCAGTTCCTTAATTAATTTTTCAGATCGTATGTGCTCCAGCTGTTCAGCCACATCGTGAACTTCATCCCAGTTAAAATTGAGTTTTTCAACCAAAAAAACCTCCCACAACCTGTGTTTCCGAATTATTCCAATTGCAGTATCCCTTCCCAGCTTGCTTAGCTTCACACCCTGGTATTTTTTATAGATCACCAGTTTTTTTTCTGAAAGTTTCTTGACCATATCTGTTACAGATGATGCTTTGGTCTCCATTTCTTCGGCCAGGGCATTGGTACTTACCCCTTCTTTATAGGTGTGTTCAAGATGAAAAATCGCTTTTAAATAGTTTTCTTCTGAAAGGCTGAACATAATTTATTTTTTATGAGCTCAAAATTACAATTTAAAAATGACAAATCCATTTTTTAGTCTTGTCTAAATTTATTTTATATCTTTGTAAAAAATAACAGCATGAGATTTTTAATGGGTATATTATTAATGGTGGCGGGATTTGACGGATTTGCCCAAACCAGCGTAATTAAAGGTAAAGTAACCTCCGGCGGGGAACCTGTTCCCTTTGCCAATGTATACATAGAGGGTTTGAACCTGGGCACCACCTCCAATGAAAACGGAGTATATCATCTATTCAATATTCCGGCCGGTACAAATATCCTTATGGTAAGTGCCGTGGGATATACTACAGTACGCCGGGAAATTATGCGAAATGACGACAGGGAAATAGAATTGGACATCCAACTGGAAGTTGCATCCAATATTCTGGACGAGGTTCTTATTGTTGATTCTCAAACCGGGCTTTCGCGGCGAACCCCTTATAATATCTCCACAATTCAAATGAGTGGAATTGAAAACAAAGGGAATCCCAATGGGCTGATGGGAGTCCTGCGGGAGGTACCCGGGGTATATGGTGCCGAATTTGGTCACGGAATTGTAAAACCATTTATTCGCGGACTTGGATTTTCAAGAATTGTAACCATTTACCAGGGCAACAAGCTGGAAAACCACCAGTGGGGAGCAGATCATGGCCTTGGTATTAATGATCTGGGTATAAAACAGGTTGATGTTATCAAAGGCCCTGCATCAGTTTTATATGGTTCCGGAGCGCTGGGCGGAGTTCTGGTGGCAATAGATGATGACAGGTTCCTGGATAACACTGATCTTTCGGGAAATGCCGGTACCACATTTAACACCGTTTCAAATGGGATTCGCGGCTATGCTTCAGCCGGAATAAGATCAAAAAAGGATGTTTTTCTTGCAGCAGATCTGGCCTATGAAAACCACGCCGATTATTCCAACGGCAATGAACGCTTAATAGGGAACAGTAGATTCAACACACAAACCCTTCGGCTTCATACCGGTCTCAACAAGGAAAATTTTCAGAATAAATTATCCTTCACCTATAACATGCAAAATCTCGGTATCATTCTGGATGAGGAAATGAATGATGAATCCTCTCTTGTAACCCGGCGAAATGACAGGAAAATGCAACTGCCTTTTCAGGAGGTTGAAGACCGGTTGATCTCCTATAACCAAACCGCAACCTCTCCCCGTTTTGATACTTTTCTCCACATTTCCCATCACTTTAATGAGCGGAAGGAAATTGAAACAAATGTGAATGAAATAGACCTTGGATTAAAGCAATACCACACTTTTTATAACGGAAGAATTGGTTTTGAAAACGGGAAACTAAGCCATAATTTTGGGATGCAGGGAAGCTTTCTTAAGAATAAGAATATAACCGAAGCTCAAAAATTCCTGATCCCCGATGCCGATGTTTTTGAGAACGGAATATTTTATTTAAGCAGTCTGGAGCTGGGAGATTGGTTTGTGCAGGGAGCTTTGAGATATGATTACCGCCTGGTAACAGTAAATGCAAAATCGCAAAATCTCATTGATTATGGATTCATTTTACCCGGATCACCAGAATCACGAAAACTTAGCAGGGATTTTTCGGGTTTTACCGGTTCCCTTGGAGTCACCAAAAAGTTTTTTGAGAAGCATACTGCCAAATTGAATGTATCTACAGGTTTTCGCGCGCCAGACCTGGCAGAGTTATTCTCCAATGGCCCCCATCCCGGAACCAGCAGATTTGAAAAGGGAAATGACCAGTTTGGAAGGGAGCAAAGCCTGCAGGCAGATCTCAATTATAATTACAGGAATAAAAGATTCCAGGCAGATCTCTCGGCATTTGGAAGCCTTATAAATAATTACATTTTCTTTACGGCTACCAATGAGATAAGGGAAGAAGACGGTCTTGAAATTTGGACCTATCGTCAAACCAATTCCATGTTTTACGGGATGGAATTTCATTTAAAACACTATTTTCTTCCTGAAAACAGGATGGAAACCAGTGTATCGGGTGCGATGGTTAGAGCACAGGAACAACAAACAAAGGAAGACCTAACCTTTATTCCGCCAGATAATTTCAATTTGGAAGTTGGATACTATGCCCTGAGGAATAAAAGCCTTTATGTTTTCGGCAAAATAAGGGCTGTTTTAGATCAAAACAGAACAGGTTTTGAAGAAGAGCCTACCCCGGGATATACACTTTTAAATCTGGGTACCAGCAAGGAAATTAAATGGGGAGAGAATTCTCTTACTGCCGGCCTCACTGTATACAATACACTAGATAAAAACTATGTTGACCACTTATCGATCCTTCGGGCTTTCAACATAAGCAGTCCCGGCAGAAATGTAATGGTGAACTTAAAATATAATTTTTAGATCAGGTGCCGCGTTCTTTCTGAATATGCTCGTAAGCTTCCTGTACTTTTCTGAATTTTTCCTCAGCCCCTTTCCTGTAGGCTTCATCCATATGCTGAAGTTTATCTGGATGGTATTTTTTAGCCATTTCCCTGAAAGCTTTTTTCACCTCGGCATCTGTGGCCGATTTTTCAATCTCCAGGATCTTGTAAGCATTATCTGCCGACTTGAAGAACATCGCCTTGATACTTTCAAAATCGCGTTTCACAATATTTAAATATCCCGCGATCTCGTAAAGCATATTAAGTTCGGCATTTGAAACATGGCCATCGGCATTTGCTATGCTGAACAAAAAGTGCACAATTTGAAGACGTACCTCATAACGGGTGCGTTGCTGAAGATACAAGCCAATTCGGCTGGCTGAAATTTCGCGGTTCTTAATTACATCATTAAAGGTGCGAAAGGTCGCGTTTGCCCGTTCCTTGCCATACGCCTGAACAAAATAAGCCCTTACGTAATCCAGTTCGGTTTGGGAAACTTTACCATCTGCCTTTATTACAAGGGAGGCCAGGGAAAGAAGGTTAAGTTCAAAATCACCCGGGGAGACCTGTGAACCTTTTTCAGTAAAAACCGGCCCGAAACGTGCGCCGCTCCGACTGTAATTATCTATAAGAGTTCCAAGAATGAAGCCTATAAAAGCTCCGGGAAATCTAAAAAACATATAACCCACAAGGGCGAGGATCCATTTAAACATGAAGTAGATTCGAAATTAAGCGGTAAAGATACTATTTTGAAAAAGTTTTAAAAGATGGATTTGAAAGAAAGTGGATGCAAATCAGATCTAAAGCTGCCTTTGAAAAAATCTCCCGACAATAAGCTTAAACTATTCTAGTATAAGCATATGAGATATTTTCGAATAAACTTAATTGCCTATCTTTGCACCATAGAAATTTTTATAAAAAACTCAATATATGTACCCAGCAGAATTAGTTAAACCAATGAGAGAAGACCTTACCAAGGTAGGTTTTCACGAATTATACACAGTAGAGGAAGTTGAAGCTGCAATGGCGAAGAAGGGCACCACCCTGGTTGTTGTGAATTCAGTTTGTGGTTGCGCGGCTGCAAATGCCCGCCCGGGAGCAAGAATGTCTTTGCAAAACAGCAAAACTCCAGATAATTTAGTAACCGTTTTTGCAGGAGTTGACCGCGAAGCGACAGATAAAGCCCGTGGGTTTATGGTGCCTTTTCCTCCATCTTCTCCATCTATGGCCCTCTTCAAAGATGGCGAGTTGGTTCACATGCTGGAGCGTCACCACATTGAAGGCCGCCCGGCAGAGATGATCGCAGAAAATCTTATGAATGCCTATAATGATTTTTGCTAGTTTGATCTAAAAAGATTGGCTGTAAACTGTCAATCAAAATTTTATAGAGCCGGTCCTTGTGACCGGCTTTTTCATTTTCGGGGTTGAACCAATTTTAGTATCTTTCAATTAAATCTAACCCCTCCTAATTATGAAAATTCTCCTAAGCTTTTTTCTGTTCGTTGGAATTTTTGCCAGCTGTGAGCAACTTGCAAATGAGGCCGAAGTCACTCGTGCCACTCTTGATAAACAACTGGCAGAGATAAACAATTTTATTGCGACTGCCACGTGTAGCACCGAGGAGGAATGTAGATATATTGCCTATGGCAGCAAAGCCTGTGGAGGGCCACAGGGATATCTTTTATATCCGGAAGGGGTGGACGAGGAAAAGCTTAAAAAAATGATTGCAGATTATTCAAAAAATGAAGACACTTACAATAAGGTCAACGAAATTATTAGTGATTGCAGCCTCCCCAATCCTCCTGCGAAAATAGGATGTGAGGATGGTAATTGTATTGTAATTGAATAAGAAACCCGGGATCCAGATTTTGAGAGAAAAATGTATTTTTGCATAAGTTAAAAGCACACATGAAGAAAATACTTGCCTATCCCCTCTCCATAATTTCATACTTTTTTTTCTTTCTAACCCTTGTGACTTTTCATGGAATCCAGTGGGTGGCCTTAAAACTTGGTGGATACCAGGCCCATAAAAAATCGGTAGATATTTTCAACCTCTTTTTAATGCGCTGTCTCAATATCCTTGGCACCAGGTTTAGTATTGATAATCCATATGATATTCCCAAAAACCGGTCCTGTATCTTTGTTGCCAACCACCAGGGAATGTATGATATCCCTCCAATAATATGGTACCTCAGGAAACATCACCCAAAATTTATTAGTAAAAAGGAGCTTGAAAGAGGATTACCCGGGATCTCGTTTAATCTAAGGCATGGAGGTTCGGCTTTAATAGACCGAAAGAATCCTAAGCAAGCGGTGCAGGAAATAATACGTTTTTCAGATTATTTGAATGAGACCAAACGCTCTGCCGTAATATTTCCCGAGGGTACCCGGAGCCGAACCGGAAAACCCAAGGAATTTGCCAAAACAGGAATGCAGATCCTTTTCAAAAAAATGCCCGATGCCCTCATAGTTCCTATTACAATTAATAATTCCTGGCAACTCTTTCAATACGGTCAATTCCCTCTTGGAATAGGAGTGCATATTAAATTAAAGGTCCACGAACCAATTCCGGCCAATTCCAATGATCCGGACAGCCTTATTGCCCTAGTTGAAAGGACGATCATTGCTGATATTTTATAGAAGCTGAAAATAAAAATTTCCCTAAAATTACCTGAATATAAAAGAATGCGCAATTCCCTGATTATTGAAAACACAAAAGCTTTTGTAAAAGAAACCCTCGAAGGGGCTGAAGGGGGTCATGACTGGTTTCATATTCAACGGGTATATAAGAATGCCCTTCTTATAGCACAAAATGAAAGTTCCAATTTTTTTGTTGTTGAACTGGGCGCGTTGCTTCACGATATTGCCGATTATAAATTTCACAATGGCAATGAAAGCCTGGGCCCTCAAATAGCAGGAAATTTTCTTAGATCCCAGGGAGTGGATGAGGATACGGTCACTCACATAGAGCAAATAATAAAAAACGTTTCCTTCAAGGGAGGAAATAACATCCGGCAATTTAATTCTATAGAACTACAAATAATACAGGATGCCGACCGTTTAGACGCGCTGGGAGCGATTGGAATTGCCAGAACGTTCAATTATGGAGGATTTAAAGGAAGAGCTCTCTATGACCCCCAAATAGCCCCGGAGCTTAATATGAGCAAGGAAGAATATAAAAATTCAACCGCACCCACCATCAATCATTTCTACGAAAAATTACTGTTGTTGAAGGAGCGAATGAATACTCATACCGGGAGAAAACTGGCAGAAGAGCGCCACAGGTATATGGAGGATTTTTTAAAACAGTTCTATGCCGAATGGAATGGGGAATTATAGAAAAACCCTCTTTTGCTGCTTCAAAAATTGAAGAGAAAAAGAGGGTTGATTTATATTTGATTTTGGAAATTCACTTTTTTAAGATGAACTTCAATCTTGAATTTTGAATTCGAAATCTTATAACCAGGTGTTCCAGGGAATACGCGAAAGAATAAATACCAGCGCCAGGGTATAAAAAATGGCAAGCATTTTAAACTTTGGCTTTGAAGTTAGTTTGGATTTATGTTTAGAATAGCCCATTGTAACCAGCACTACTGCAATGATCATCATCAAGGGGTGTTCTACCAGATATAATCTAAGAACAGAATCTTTCATAACCCCACCCATTCCTTCTTCACCAAACATCCTGAAATAAGGGGAGACAAAATAAAGCACCAAACCAATTAAAAGCTGAATATGGGTAACAATAAGAGTGAACAGAGCAATCCTAAAATTGGTAGCGCCATATTCCTTATTTGAAAAATATCCTACAAGAGAATTTACCGAGGCAATAATTAAGATAAGGAGCAGAAGGTATGCCCAATAAGAGTGGATAAACAGGACCGTTTCGTACATAATTATTAAGTTTTAGTAAATATACATTTTTAAATAAAAAAACCGTCCCGAAATCAATCGGGACGGTAATTTATATATTCAAACTTCAGTTTAGTTAAAAGAGTATCTTAACCCAACCTGCATTTGCCATCTTGAAGACTGTAAACCAGAATCATCAATGATGTTTTTGGTATTTAAGGTATTTGGGTTGAAGGTGAATTTTGGAGTAGTTCCATCAGGCTGGAATCCTGTAAAGTTCACTAACTGTACCTGGTTAAAGTTGGTAAAAGTTCTTCTTCCCCAGTTCTTATTCAGAAAGTTTGTAAAGTTGAAAATATCTGCAGAGAATTCAAATTTGTGATCTTTTTCCTTGATCTTAATTCTAAATTCCTGAGCAAACTTTAAGTCGATAATGTGAGACCAGTCAGAACGATCAGCATTTCTTTCAGCAAATTGACCTCTTCTTTCGCTTAAGTACTCATCTGCATTGATAGCAGCGTTTAATAAAGTCCATTGCTCAGCAGCAGTCCTGTTATTTGCAGGGTTTCTGGTGTCAACGATATCTACTAAATTAGCTTCAGCCTCAGTAGCCGGAACAAAAGCAAGAGCAGAGAAAGATCCTGTGTCGCTTAATAATCCGCCACCATTTCCACCAACTACGTAGCTAAAAGGTTGTCCCTGTGCTCCTTCGTAAAAGAATCCAAGTCTTGTGCGTAAATTATTGGTCCATTTAAACTCTAAAGTAGAATTGGCAATAACTCGGTGTCCAGGAGAAAAATCAGAAGTTGATAAATCTGCCATATTTGAACCTCTTACAGTTTCAAGGTTTCTCCACTGTGAACTGTTTTGAGAAGAAGTTGCATCAAATAATACATTAGATTCACCATAAGAATAAGAAGCCTGCGCAGTTACGTCAATGAATGGACTGTAAAAATTCTTCGCAAGAGTTCCGGAAATATTATATGAATTTCCTTCAGACGTGTTGTATCCCATGTATACAGCATCATAGGTGTTGTCAATTCTTTTGTTACCATAGTTTGGACGTGATCCTGCACCTGTGGTATTGAATTGAGGTCCTTCAAGGTTAATGTTCTCGTAGGCAACAGCATTTAGATCATCATTATAGATGAAATCTGCAGAAATTGTCCAGTTACCTGGCAATCTTTGATCTACCGCTATATTCGTTTTCCAAACTTGCGGAAGTTTAAAGTCCTTTGCAAATAAGTTTATCTCACCACCTACAGTACCCGAACCTTGCGCAGGATCCTGTAATTGGTTTCTTGGGTTTGGCTCAAACTCAGGAACAGTAGCTCCGGTTCTTTGGATGAAACCAGTAGTTAAACCATTATTATTATATACTCCTCCAGGCCATACTAAAGGTAATCTTGAAGTAAATACACCTGTACCACCACGTACTTGAGTAGTGCGATCCCCTTTAACATCCCAGTTGAAACCAAAACGTGGAGAGAAATGAACCTGGGCGTCTATACCTTCCCCGGTTTGTGCACCTCTAAGATCTTTACCAGCAGCCTCCAATAATGGAATTGTTCTGTTGTTAAAGTCACTATTGGTTAAGTAATCTGACCAAAAAGGAACATCTATTCTAGCACCAAAAGTAAGTTTTAAATTATCTGTAGCATTATATACATCCTGTGCATATAGACCAAACTGGAAAATATCAAATTCCGCAGCACCCTCAGAGTCATCACCAAATCCTCCAATTAAAGAATAACCGTGACGGTATCTGTTTGCTAGTTCACCGGTTAAAAAGTCATTTACACTACTATACCTGTATTCTCCAAAATTTTGTCTTATGAAAACGTTTCTTGAGGAAGAGAATTCATTGTTTGTACCAATTGTAAGATTATGTCTACCTAAATAGATATCAAAATTATCTGTAATGGTGAAATTGCTTTGATCCAGTGCGTTACCCGTAGAAAAAGGCTCTGATCCAAAACTAATTAATCCTGCACCATCCTGCAATTGAACATATGGAAACTCTCCTCCTTGAGGATCTCTGTCATCATTTACCCTGGTCCAACCTATAACAAGGTTGTTTGCCATATTATTTCCAATTTTTGAACTTAATTCAAGTGCTGTGGAATTTGTAATAGATTCAAAATTGATTGCAGAGTTAAAGAAGTTGATTGCACCCTGGTTTGATCTTGGGGCATTTAATTGTACCGCTTTAACGTAACTGTGTTTAAAAGATAATTTGTGATTTTCGTTAATGTTCCAGTCAATTTTTCCAATTAATTTATCACTTACTAAGGAAGATGTGTTATCTAAAAATCCGCCCGGATTGTAACCATATTCACTTACCAGGAAGCTAGAAAGATTATTTATATCCTGTAAAGATGCATCACCATTGTAATTATTGAATGAAAATGGTTGTGGGGTCTCATTATCCTGTCTTTCGTAGTTCACGAAAAAGAATAATTTATCCTCAAGGATTGGCCCACCAACTCTTAAACCTGTAGTTACGGCCGAAAAATCAGCAAGTCTCTCACGGCTTCCATCTGCAGCTTCCAAACCAATTGGTGTTTTTCCAGCTAGAGACTCATTTCTTAAAAACCCATAAACCGAACCTTCAAATTGGTTAGTCCCAGATTTTGTAATTGCGTTTATACTTCCTCCTGCAAAACCAGATTGTCTTACGTCAAAAGGAGCAACGTTAATTTGAAAAGATTCAATTGCATCAAGAGATATTGGACTAACCCCGGTTTGACCACCGTTTGTTCCACTTGCAGCTAAACCAAATACATCATTATTTACAGCCCCATCAATGTAAAGAGCATTGTAACGGTTGTTTTGTCCGCTTATAGAAATAACATCATCACCACTTACCTGTGCCTGTGGAGTTAACCTTGCAAAATCTGCAATATTCCTTGAGATAGAAGGTAAAGTACTTACCTGTCTTTGGCTTACATTGGTTTCCGCCCCAGTTTTTCCTGAATCAAAAACACCGTCTCTTCCACCCGTGATCACAATTTCATCAAGTGCGTTCTGAGTTTCACCCATTTCTGCACTAATGTTTCGGGATTCACCTAAAGTTAAATTAATATTCCCGGCAGTAAAAGTTTCAAATCCTACATAAGTGATTGTAACAAGGTAAGGACCTCCTACTCTCATGTTGGAAATTCGGTAGAAACCGTCAAAATCTGTCATTGCACCATATTGGGTGCCAGACGGTTGATGTACAGCAACAACGTTAGCTCCCGGAAGAGGTTCTCCGCCAGCTTCTAAGACCCTTCCATTGATCGCAGCGGTAGTAACACCCTGCGCAAAGGAAATTGTCGCCATAAACATGAAGACAACAACAAGTAAATAATTTAATTTTTTCATTAGTTGTGTAAATTGTTTGTTTTGAGTTTATAAAATTCAATGCAAAAGAAGCATTTTAACTCTTAACAAACTTTAACTGAATGTTAAGATTTTAGCTTCCCTCGCTCTAACACTACAAACTTAAAATAAACGCACAAGCATTTGATAACAAGAGAATTAAAAGAGCTAACAGTTTATTAACAATATGGAAATATCTAACTCAAATAAAATTTTAACAGTTGAGAAGTGGAATTATCGTGTTCATGAACGTCAATTTCATGAATTTCAGAGAGAATTTTGGTAGCAAGTTGCTTTCCTAATTCCACACCCCATTGGTCATAACTAAATATATTCCAGATAACTCCCTGAACAAAGATCTTATGTTCATACATGGCGATCAGTTTTCCTAAACTGGAAGGATTCAATTTATCAATAAGCAGGGAAGTTGTGGGTTTGTTTCCGCTAAATACCTTAAAAGGAAGCAGTTGAGCTATTTCCTCTTTATTTAATTTTTTTGCCTCCAGTTCTATTCTCACCTCTTCCCCGGTTTTCCCCATTAACAGGGCTTCGGTTTGAGCAAAATAGTTGGCCATAAGCTTATCGTGATGGTCTTTATCTCCAAACAAGGATTCCTTAAAGCCAATAAAATCGGCAGGAATTAATTTGGTACCCTGGTGAATCAACTGGAAAAAGGCGTGTTGGGAATTGGTTCCGGGTTCTCCCCAAATAATATTTCCTGTTTGATAGGTTACAGGCTTCCCGTTTCGGTCTATGCTTTTCCCGTTGCTTTCCATAATAGCCTGCTGCAGGTAGGATGGAAGCTTTTGAAGGTATTGAGTGTAGGGAATTACAGCTTCACTTTCGGCATTAAAGAAGTTGTTATACCAAAGGCTAAGCAGTGCCAGTTGAACCGGAATATTTGAATTAAAATCTTCATTTTTAAAATGAAGGTCCATTTTATGGGCACCTTCCAGCAGTTGTTCAAACCTTTCATACCCAATTCCAAGGCTTATAGACAATCCTACAGCACTCCAAAGAGAGAACCTGCCCCCAACCCAATCCCACATTGGGAAAATATTATCGGGGTCTATTCCAAAATCGGCTACCTGGGTAAGATTACTGGAAACCGCCACAAAATGCTTGGAGACAGCATCCTGCGGGCCCGATTTCTTAAACCAGTCCCGGGCGGTATTGGCATTGCTTAAGGTTTCCTGGGTAGTAAAGGTTTTGGAAACAATCACAAAAAGTGTGGTTTCCGGATTTAGATCTTTTAAGGTCTCATGTACGTGATCCCCATCAACATTGGAAATGTAATGTAAATTAAGGTGGTTCTTGTAGAATTTTAAGGCTTCGGTAACCATCACCGGCCCAAGATCTGACCCGCCAATACCTATGTTAACCACATCTGTAATTGCCAAGTTTGTGTAGCCCTTATGTGAACCGTCAATTATTTTTTCTGAAAATTCCTTTATTTTTTTTTTCGCTTCAAAAACTTCAGGAATAATGTTTTCCCCATCTACCAGCACTTCTGCATTTTGAGGAGCCCTAAGCGCAGTGTGTAAAACGGGCCTGCCTTCGGTTTGATTTATTGGGTCACCTTTAAATTGGGCCTCAATAGCTTCTTTTAATTTACAATCTTCAGCAAGCTCCACCAGGGCTTGTTTAACTTCAGAAGTGATCCTGTTTTTGCTTAGATCTACGTAAAAATCCTCCCATTGAATGGTGAATTTTTCAGCACGCTTGCTGTCTTCCTTAAAAAGATCCTTCATTTCCCTGTCTTTGATCTCCTCAAAATGTTTTTGCAGTTTTTTCCAGGCTTCTGTACTTGTTGGATCTATATTTTTCATCGCTATTGGTTTTTTTAAGCACATCTAACCACATGCCCAAAAGCAAATGGTTAAAATGAAGTATTGATTAATTTGTATTAAAGGCTAAAAGAAAACAGCCTTTAGATAATTTTAAATTTCCTTAAAAGGAATGTTTTCCAGGGTCTCTTTAACTGACTCTATGGTGGCAAAATAATCTTCCTTTAAATGATCTGCAATAGGATCGGCTGCAGGAAGGTTTTGCCTGAAAGGATCTACCTGTTCCCCACGAACCCAAAAGCGATAACAAACATGGGGCCCGGTTGCAAGGCCGGTGCTACCCACATAACCTATCACATCACCCTGCCTTACGCGTTGACCCACCTTTACATTGCGTTTGGACATGTGAAGGTACTGGGTAGTGTAGGTTTCATTATGTTTTACCTTTACATAATTGCCATTCCCCGCGGTGTAGCCTGAAGCAATAACTGTCCCATTGGCTGTGCTCCAGATAGGGGTACCATGTGGGGCGGCATAATCTGTTCCTTTATGAGCTTTCCAGGTTTTTTGAACAGGATGAAATCTGTTCCCGGAAAATCTTGAAGAAATACGGCTAAAATTAAGTGGTGCCTTTAAAAAGAAACTTTCCAGCGGGCGTGCATTCTCGTCATAATAATCGGCTTTCCCGGATTCCGGGTCTACAGCATAATTAAAAGCGTAATACGGTTTGTCCTGGTGTACAAAAACTGCTCCCTCTATGTGTTCAATTCCGGCATAAATGGTATCATTGATATACTTTTCATAATACACCATTTTGAATTTATCGCCCTTCTGAAGTTTCCAGAAATCTATACTCCATTGATAAATATTACTGAGCTTATGCGACAAAAGAACGCTAAGCCCTTCATTTTGCATAGTTTCTGAAAGGTTGCTCACTATTACGCCAGAAACAGTGCGCTTTTTAATTGTAACCGGTTTTTGGGCTTTATAGGCCGCAACATTTTCTGCCACATTTACCACCGTGTAATCTATACGGTCATTTTCATAAATAAAATAGTTGGGAGTGTAAGCAGAATCTCTTGCCTTTAGAATAACATATGGTTTTCCTACCTGTAATCTTGCAGGATTAAACGTTTCCTTCACCTGCTGGATCACTTCATGAACTTTGTTTCCGCTTAACCCGTGGGATGCCATGATGCCACCAAAATTATCACCGGAGCGTATGGTATCGCGTACCACTTCAAAATCATTTAAAACAAATCCATATTCTTCAAGAATAGGAGCCTCTTCGATTACAGTGGCTTCGCCTATATCCCGGTTGTCTTTATCCTGGTTACAGGCTGTAAGTGAAAGTCCAAGGAGTATTAAGTAACTTAATTTTTTCAACTTTAATTTTATTTATCTTTATTAAACAAGTGGGTTACCCATTCTTTTCCCCAATTATTAAATTCTTCTTCCGACCACAAATTCGGAAAAAAACTATTCTTTTGAAAGCTGGGAGGCAGGAAATCTTTCCAATTGGTACCGCCGGTAGCTGCAATGGTCATTTTATCTTTACTTAAATACCGGTGTGCAGCCCCCATATGCATTAACAACCAGTTTACATTGGCATTAACATCAAATGTGCGAAGGGCATCGATTAAATTTTGATTGTTCCTGTCCTCTTCAGGAAGCTCAAGGTATTTATGATAAATAGTTTTTTCTTTCACTTCATTTGCAATTCGCAAAAATCGGTGGGTATATCTTAATTCAAACTGTTTAAGAGTAAGTGTTTTTTCACCGGTGGCCAGATCAATTCCCCCTTTTTTCCAATATAGATTGTTATACAATTCCTCAATTGGAAAATCTGGATTGAAATTTTTTCTTTCTGAAAAAGGGATCAAATGTTCCAGCGGGGTAGAATAGATTTCGATCATCCTGAACTGTGCACTTTGAAAACCACTTGCAGGAAGCAGTGCCATCCTGAACTTTAGGAACTGGTCCCTGTCCATCCCCTTGATCATCACATCAAAAGAATTTATAAGGATCCTGAAATAACGGTTTAGACGGTTTACCTTTTCAATAAAAAAAGCCGCAGAAAGTTCTGTGGCATCAATAATTTGTTTTTGCTCGTGGATAATGAGCTTGAAATATAGCTCGGTGATCTGGTGGTAGGTTACAAAGATCTCCTCATCGGGGAAATGGGTTTTGGTATTTTGAAGGCTAAGAAGCGTGTCAAGGCTTATATAATCCCAATAAGTAAGGTATTTATCATATAAAAGCCCGTCGAGATAGGAGCCCATATCCTGTCCGGAATTTTTGAATTTTTCTTCCAGTTTAATAATTCGCTCAGCAATCTCAGGCTTAATTTGTTCCATTCACTAATCCATTATTATTTGCAGGGGGTGTTTTAATCCTTTGAATTCATCCAAACTGGCATTAAGGGAACCAACGGCCAGGTTTGCACTTATTTTTACAGGCATTTTATTCTTATCATCACTCACCCAAAAGGTTAGACTTTCCTTCTCTTCAAAAACCCGACCCGCCAAAACATAAGGTCGGAATTTCAATGTCGCAATTTTACCAAATTTTGTCTTAATAACCTCTCTTCCAAGAAACTTTAACTTGAAGTCGTGATTTTCTTTATCATAAAACATATTTAACTGAAATTCCTGACCCGGAACCAGCGGTTTTCTGTTAAGATCATTGCGGAGATAATAAAATGCCGATAACATATCGTGAACATTATCTGGGGTGGTATAGGAATTATTTTCATTATGCTTTCGGTCAAAAACATAGGCCTTATTAAGCGCATGGTTAAAATCTATTTGAAGGTCTTTAGTATAGCCCCCTTCGTCTATCTGGCGAATAAATCTTTTGGGAAGCCCGTTATCCTTATCTATGTAGGTTTCGTAATTATCCCTTACTTTAAAAACTGCATGAACCACGCCTGTAGACCAGCCTCTCCCTACTACATGATGGGTTGATTTATTATTCAGGTTAGTGTTCTTTACTTCCATAGTAGCATACCCGGCATTGAGCGGCCCGTAATGCACACGGAATTTAAACCACTCTCCCGGCTCATATGCGGCCTGGGAAAAAAGGCTAAGAGGAAGTAGTAATATGAAGGAAATTATTGCAATTCTATTTTTCATTTTTTCAGTTTTTTAAATAGACCGGTGCGGTTTCAAAATACCTATCTATTGGTAGAATTACAATTTCTATTCCAAATGTATTAAAACAAAAAACCCCATCAAATTAATGATGGGGTTTTTATCTTATTAACCAACTAAAACTTAAATTATGAAAAAAATTTAATACATTTTGGTAACCACTCCGAAATGCGGTGCAAAAGTCCTGCATTTAAGTCTTATTTGCAACCTCAAAACAAAGTTTAACTCAAAATTTATTTAGTGGGCAATTATATAACATTCAAATTATAAGATATTCAAGATATTTAGAATTTTTATAAAGTTCCTCTTGCCTCCTGCTCCCTTTCAATTGCTTCAAACAGCGCTTTAAAGTTCCCTTTCCCAAAAGATTGGGCTCCCTTTCGCTGAATGATCTCAAAAAACATTGTTGGACGGTCCAATACCGGTTTGGTGAAAATTTGCAATAAATACCCCTCGTCATCCCGGTCTATAAGTACTCCCAGTTCCTTTAAAGGAGCAAGATCTTCATCAATCTCCCCTACTCTTTCCAGGACAGTATCATAATAAGCTTCAGGAACAAATAAAAATTCAACCCCGCGATCCCTTAGATTGGTTACGGTTTCAATAATATTATCTGTAGCCAGGGCTATATGTTGTACTCCCGCACCATTATAAAAGTCTATATATTCTTCAATTTGAGACTTCCTCTTTCCTTCGGCCGGTTCATTTATCGGGAATTTAATTCGGCCGTTCCCATTGCTCATTACTTTGCTCATAAGCGCAGTATAGTCGGTCGAGATATCTTTGTCATCAAACGAAACCAATTGTGCAAAGCCCATCACTTTGGCATAAAACTCACACCACTTGTTCATCTCATTCCAACCTACATTCCCCACCATATGGTCTATATACTTCAATCCGGTAGGTGCTGCTTTGAAATTAGGTTTATATTCCCTGTAACCCGGTAAAAACGGTCCGGTGTAATTTTTACGCTCTACAAATAAATGTACGGTTTCACCATAAGTGTGAATCCCCGAAATTACCACAGAACCATTGGTGTCTTCCATTGTATACGGTTCTACATAGGATTCTGCACCACGGCTGGTGGTTTCCTCATAACTTTTACGGGCATCATCTACCCATAAGGCTACCACTTTTACCCCGTCTCCATGTTTATTAATGTGGGCATTTATATCTCCCCCGGGTTGCAGGGGCGAAGTAAGAACCAACCTGATCTTGTCCTGCTGTAAAACATAGGACACGCTATCTTTTCTGCCGGTTTCCAATCCTGCATAAGCTACCGGCTGAAAACCCCAGGCTTGCTGATAGTAATAAGCGGCCTGCTTGGCATTACCCACATAGAGTTCAACATAATCTGTTCCCAGCAAAGGCAAAAAATCCTCTGCTCCCTGTATTTTCTTTTCTAAATTTAATGATGTGCTATCTGTGTTCATGATTTATTTTTTATAGTTATATATTGAGGATCCTGAATTGATAAAGTTTAAAAATCCTCAATTTTTAATTTTGGATTAATCGTGATCCAGCCAGGATCTGTAATAGGTATCATCGGCTATTTTCATAGCTTCTTCTGTAACCATTAAAGGCTTAAAAGTATCTACCATCACAGCAAGTTCATGTGTTTCAACCTGCCCAATACTGCGTTCTACAGCTCCCGGGTGTGGCCCGTGAGGAATCCCTGCAGGATGCAGGGAAATATGCCCCGCCTCGATATCGTTACGACTCATAAAATCGCCATCTACATAATATAGTACCTCATCGCTGTCTATATTACTATGGCTGTAAGGGGCGGGAATACTATCGGGATGGTAATCGTATTTTCTGGGACAAAAACTACATACTACAAAAGCATCTGTCTCAAATGTCTGATGCACGGGAGGCGGCTGGTGGATCCTCCCTGTAATTGGTTCAAAATCGTGTATTGAGAATGCATATGGATAATTAAACCCATCATAACCTACCACATCAAAGGGATGGCTTGCATAGATCATATCAAAGATCTCTCCCTGTTTTTTCACTTTTATAAGAAAATCCCCGCTTTCATTATTGGTCTCCAACTCATAGGGTTGTCTTAAGTCCCGCTCGCAAAATGGGGAATGTTCCAACAATTGTCCAAACCAGTTTCTATATCTCTTCGGGGTGTAAATAGGCCTTCGGGATTCAACAATAAACAAACGGTTGTTTTCATCGTCAAAATCTATTTTGTAAATGACTCCCCGTGGAATAAGAAGATAGTCTCCATATTTAAAATCCAGATTACCCAAATGGGTACGCAGCTTACCACTTCCTTTATGTATAAAAAGCAGTTCATCTGCATCTGTGTTCTTATAAAAATAATCATTGGTTGATTCCTGCGGTGCAGCAAGTGCGATATCAACATCACTGTTGGTAAGAACCACTTTCCTGCTCTCAAGATAATCTGGATGCGGCATCACCTGGAACCCCCGCAATCTATACGACTGTATATTATTTGCGGTAGCGATCTTTGGTTTTACACTATAACTACCCTTTATTTCCTTTACCTGGGTAGGTCTTTGTTCATGATACATATTTGTATACATCCCATCAAAACCAATAGTGCCAAAAAGTTGTTCATAATAAAGACTGCCATCCGGTTTGCGGAAAACAGTATGTCGTTTATGAGGGATCTCCCCTAATTTATGGTAGAAAGGCATAAGATCAATATTTTTAAATTAAAAAACTCAAATTATTCTCCCGTATTCCTAATAAAATTGGGGAATATTTCAATTCTAACAAATATCGATAATTTTTATTAAAACCTTTCTTAAGGAAGGTTTAAAAGAAAGAAAGCTCTACTTCACTCATTTTCAAAACCAAAACCCAAGACTTATAAACCACTGGCTTTTTTTAATTTCAGGGGAATAGGAATATTTCGCCTCAAGCGGGCCCATAAAGGTTTCTATTCCGTATCCCAACGCATAGCCGGAATAGGTTGGTTTTTTAAACCAATTACCGGTTGAATAAAGGTCATTTTCAACATTGGCGAAATTTGCGCTGGCAATTATGTGGTTTTTTTTGAAGATCTCAAAATCCAGTTCCAACATCCCCTTTACGTAGCTATCTCCTGCAATGCTCAAAAAATCATACCCATAAAAAGGGATTAAATTATTTATAAGGTTATTTCCATAGCCGCCTAAAAAGAAACCAAGAGAGTTTATTCCCTCCTGCCCAATCCTGAAACCTGTTTCGGTGGAAATACGTCCCGTAATATTTTTAAAGGGAGAATAGACATACCCCACGGATCCACGTGTGATTGAAAACTGGTTGAAATCCTGATGATAGTCGGAAGAAAATAGATACAAATGAAAATCACCATCAAAAAAAACGCCTCTTTTCGGAAAGAATTTATCATCAAGGCTATCCAGTCTTAAATAACCAAAAGTGCTGTAAAAATTACTGTCCTCAAAAACCGAGGGATGAAAATTTTCATTGCCTACCGTGCCCAGTGTTTCAGACGTGATCTTTAAATATTTATGTTCGATACCCAGCCCAAAGGAAAAAATTTGTTTAAAAAGGGTTTCAACATAGATCTGGTTGGTTACATCCTCATAATCAACTTCAATTTTGTTGATCCTAATATCTTCCGTTAATAATCCATTTCCGGTGATATCATAGTCAAGCCCTTTGTGAAAACTGTTATACCTGGATTTCATCCCTACACTCCAGTAATATCCTTTATCAATATAATATTGGAAATTATACCGGAAATTATCTCCCAGGATAAAATCTATGGAAGCCACATCATTTGTAAATAATGTACTCTTTCTCGTGAGGTTTATAAGCGCTCCACTCTTATATAAGTTGTCATAATGCAGGGCCAGTCTTAAAAAGGTTTTGTTCTGGCTTTCTTCAAGCTGAAGTGCGAGCGTGTATGAATCCTGATTGGGGATCAAACTGTAATTAATCCGGTTAAAGTTTCCCGTAGCAGTTAAGTTATTTATTCCATAGCCCAGGTCCTGAAAAGTGTATCGGGAATTATATTTCAACCGAAGCTTCCCCATAATGTAAGATCTTGGGTAACTGTTATTACCCTCAATGGTTAAGGAACCAATATTGATGGTGTCTACCACAGCTATTTTTTGACGTGGGTCCGGTTTCACCCTTTGCATGTTGGCTATTGCGCGCAATTCTTCCAATTTACCGGCGGCTGCTTCCTCCCCGGATTTAATAATAGCTTCTCCTTTTTCAAAAGAAAGGATATTAAATGCGCGTATGTCGGGTTTTATGTAAATATCTGTAAGGCTAATCTTATCTTTCATTTCCCGTATAGTCCTGAAATTTCCTATTTGGTTAAGAATGTTCAAGGCGCTTTTCAGCTCTTCTCTATCCATAAGGGTATCCTGGACATCAACCCCAATTATTATTTCGGCACCGCGATCCCGCAGTTCCTGGACCGGGTAATTATTGGTTACGCCTCCGTCTGTTAATAATTTACCGTCTATTCTTACAGGACTAAAAAAGGATGGGATTGCCCCACTTGCAGAAACAGCTTTGGGCAGGGAGCCACTGTCAAGCAGGACTTGCTCGCCTGTTTCTATATTGGAAGCAATGCAAAAAAACGGAATTGGCATTTCGCTGAAATCCCTAACATCCCCCAAATGCATGGTGAGCCTGGAAACAAGGTTATATATGTTCTGGCCCCTGGAAAGGCCGGATGGAAATGAGATCTGGAAATTGTCAAACGGAAGGGTGAGAGCATACCTTTCATTTTCATCTTTTTCATAAAAGGTTTTTGCCGCCCGGGGAATATCATCCTGAATGAGGATATTGAAATTTATATCATGAAAAATGGAATCCAGTTGTGTTGCGCTATATCCTGAGGAATAAAGGGCACCCACAATCGCTCCCATACTGGTGCCGGCTATATAATCTATCCTTATCCCGGCTTCTTCAATAATTTTAAGCGCGCCAATATGGGCAAGGCCTTTTGCCCCGCCCCCGCTTAAAACCACTCCAACCTTAGGGTCTTTGTATTCCTGGGAAAAACAAATCACCGGAAAAATAAATAACAGGCAAAGGAGAAATTTTTTCATTCGGGATCGTGATAATTTTTATAAACGATTGCAGCCCTTGCTGCACCAATTACCTGCGCAAGATCTGTTAACGAAGCTTCCTTTATTCTCTTCAAAGATCTAAAATGGGTTAAAAGCTCTACCACGGTTTTATCTCCAATCCCGGGAATGGCTTCAAGTTCTGTATTAAGCGCGGTTTTGCTACGCTTGTTTCTGTGAAATGTAATTCCAAACCGGTGAGCTTCATTACGCAATTGCTGGATTATTTTAAGCGTTTCAGACTTTTTATCAAGGTATAAAGGAATAGTATCGCCCGGATAATATATTTCCTCCAGCCTTTTTGCAATGCCAATAATCGCGATCTTACCCCGTAATCCCAAAGTTTCCAGCGCTTTCACGCCTGAAGATAACTGCCCTTTTCCCCCATCTACAATAATAAGTTCAGGTAAGCGTTCCTCTTCCATTAATAGTCTTTTGTATCGCCGGTAAACCACCTCTTCCATAGATGCAAAATCATCTGGGCCTTCAACGGTCTTGATATTAAATTTACGATAATCTTTCTTACTGGGTTTGCCATTTTTAAAAACTACGCAGGCTGCTACAGGATGTGTACCTTGAATATTTGAATTGTCAAAACACTCAATATGCCTGGGTTCTTTGTTTAGGCGCAAGTCCTCTTTCATCTGTGCCATGATCCTGTTTACATGCCTGTCCGGGTCTACGATCTTCATTTGCTTAAACTGCTCCTGCCTGAAATAGCGCGCATTGCGAATAGAAAGGTCAATTATTTTCTTTTTATCCCCCAATTGCGGTACCGTAATTTTTATCTCTTCACCCACATCCACTTTAAAAGGGACATAAATCTCTTTGGAATTGGAATGAAAACGTTGCCGTATTTCAATAATTCCCAGCTCCAGCAATTCTTTATCGCTCTCATCAAGCTTCTTTTTCATTTCAATGGTATGAGAGCGAATAATCGCTCCGTGTGAGATCTGTAAAAAATTTACATATCCATACCCCTCATCACTCACAATTGAAAATACATCTACATTATTTATTCGTGGGTTTACCACCGTTGACCTTGATTGGTAATTTTCAAGGATCTCGATCTTGTTCTTAATGATCTGGGCTTCCTCAAACTCCATATTATCTGCATGCTCCTTCATTTGTTGCCTGAAATGAAACAGGGAATCCTTGAAGTTTCCTTTAACTATCTCCCGTATAGCAGCAATATTCCTGTTATATTCTTCTTCTCCATGCAAGGCTTCACAAGGTCCTTTGCAATTGCCCAAATGAAATTCAAGACAAACCTTATATTTCCCGTTTTTTATCTTTTCTTCAGCGAGATCATAATTGCAGGTTCTTAGAGGGTACAGCCCTTTTATAAGATCCAGCAGCGTATTTACCGTTTTAAAGGTGGTAAAAGGGCCATAATATTCACTCCCATCCTTGACCAGCCTTCGGGTGGGGAATACCCTTGGGAATCTTTCATTTTTGATACAGATCCAGGGATAGGTTTTGTCATCCTTCAACAGGACATTAAATCTTGGCTGATGCTTTTTAATAAGGTTATTCTCCAGCAACAAGGCATCGGTTTCAGATTCTACGACGATATGTTTTATGTCATGGATTTTCTTTACCATAACCCCAATCCTGTGACTATCGTGGCGTTTGGTGAAGTAGGATGTAACCCTCTTTTTTAAATTTTTAGCCTTGCCTACATACAGGATCTTTCCGTTTTTATCGTAGTATTGATATACACCGGGGCCATCGGGAAGTGTTTGTAACTGAACATTTAAAGCAGGTGTTTCCATTACATCAAAGGTATTACATATTCCCGTGAGCAATAAATTGAACGCCTTTCCAAAATGTTAAAATTTGGTTTCCCTTATAAAAAATCAGGTTTTATAAAAGGCGCTGTCCTTAAATATTAATATTTTAAGGTTGCTATAGGAATCAAGGATTAATCATTTTAGTACCTTGCGGAATGGAAAAAAAAGTAATAGGCCGGTTTGATAAAGCAGACTTTCCTTTATTGAACCTGGAAAATATCGCGATTAAAATCGATACCGGGGCTTATACCTCCTCCATTCATTGTGAGAATATGGAAGAAATTGACGACCAGTTGGTGTGTAAATTTCTGGATGAAGAACACCCCCTATATAATGGTAAGGAATTCATTTTCAAGGATTACGACATTGTTTTTGTGCGCAGCAGCAATGGCATTATTCAAAAGAGGTACCAGGTAGAATCTACGATAAAATTATTCAATAAGATTTTTAAAATTTCGCTTACTTTGTCGGCGCGGCAGGAGATGAGATTTCCGGTTTTAATTGGAAGAAAATTTCTCACTAAAAAATTTATCGTTGACACCGAGCTTACCGACGTTTCTTTTAATTTAAACTCTCATGAACATAAAAATTCTATCCAGGAATAGTCACTTATATTCCACCCAACGCCTTATTGAAGCCGCTAAAAAAAGGGGGCACAATGTAGAGGTAATGGATCCCTTAAAATGCGACCTGGTTATTGAAAAGCGCAAACCTTCTATTTTTTACAAGGGAAAGGTAATAACAGATACAGATGCGGTTATTCCACGTATTGGTGCCTCGGTTACTTTTTACGGCACCGCCGTGGTGCGCCAGTTTGAAATGATGGGAGTGTTTACAACCACAGAATCCCAGGCACTGGTGCGCAGCCGGGATAAATTAAGAAGCTTACAGGTTCTTTCCCGCGCCCGGTTGGGCTTGCCAAAGACCGTGTTTACCAATTATTCCAAAGATGTGGGAGAAGTAATTAAACACGTAGGAGGGGCACCGCTTATTATAAAATTACTCGAAGGGACCCAGGGACTTGGGGTTGTTCTTGCGGAAACCAAGAATGCTGCCGAATCTGTTATCGAAGCTTTCAACGGGCTCCAGGCACGGGTTATTGTTCAGGAATTCATTAAGGAAGCAGGGGGAGCAGATATTCGGGCATTAATAGTAGACGGTCACGTAGTAGGTGCAATGAAACGCCAGGGCAAGGAAGGAGAATTTAGATCCAACCTGCATCGTGGAGGAACGGCATCTGTCATTGAACTTACAGATGATGAAGAGAACGCGGCTATAAAAGCTGCAAAATCTATGGGTCTTGGAGTTGCAGGGGTAGATATGCTGCAAAGTGCAAGAGGACCTTTGATCCTGGAGGTAAATTCATCACCGGGACTTGAAGGTATTGAAGCTGCCACCGGGAAAGATATCGCCAAAACCATAATACGTTATATTGAAAGAAATGTATAGCCTATGGCTCATATAGACAAGAACAATGTCCTTGAAATCTTAGGTAAAAAAATTCCTCCGGGAAAAGGTGCTGTGATCAACCTGAACATGGCAAAATTATATACCACCACCTCTGTAGAGGTTCCGGTAATTATTGAACGTTCAAAAAAACCGGGACCGGTGGTACTTTTAACCGCCGGGATCCATGGAGATGAGATCAATGGGGTAGAAATTGTACGCCAGATCATATCCCGCAATATTAATAAGCCTGTAAAGGGTACCGTGATATGCATTCCTGTAGTGAATGTCTTTGGTTTTTTAAATCTTGCCAGGGAATTTCCCGATGGCCGTGATCTTAACCGCGTATTTCCGGGAACCAAGAATGGTTCCCTTGCCAGTAGATTTGCCTTCCAGTTTGTCAAAAAAATCCTCCCGGTGGCCGATTTCTGCCTGGACTTTCACACCGGGGGGAGAAGCCGGTTCAATGTTGCCCAGCTAAGAATTGTAAAAGGCGATGACCAAAGCATGAAATTTGCCGGGATCTTTAATGCTCCTTTTACTATGTATTCAAAGACCATTAGCAAATCTTACCGTGAGACCTGCTATAAACTCGGAAAAATGGTGCTGTTATTTGAAGGCGGAAAGTCTATGGACAGCAACAGGGATATCGCTACCCACGGCGTAGACGGCACTATGAGGATCCTGCATCACCTGGGCATGTTAAAGCCCCGGTTTTTATGCCCCGAACCGCCGCATAACAGCATTATAATTGAGAACAGCATGTGGATGCGAGCCAAGTACAGTGGCTTGTTGCACATGAAGATCATATGTGGAAAACACGTAGAAAAAGGAGAATATATTGCCACGATCACAGATCCTTATGGGAAATTCAGGCATAAGGTTCTTGCACCCCATACCGGGTATATAATAAATGTGAATGAATCTCCCATCGTCTACCAGGGTGATGCCATCCTGCACATTACTGCTCCTCCTAAAGTCACAGAGACAGAAACCGATGAAGAGTGATTTAAGGAAAAAATACAAAGCCCTGCGGGAAACTCTTTCAGCTGAAAATATAGAGGAAAGAAGTCTGGAAATCGCGAATAAGATTCTGGAATTACCTATATGGGAAGGCAGTTTTTACCATCTGTTCTTAAGTATTTCAGAAAAAAAAGAAATAGATACAGAACCAATCCTTCACATTTTACAGGGAAAGGATAAAAATGTGGTGATATCTAGAACCGATTTTGCCTCTACCTCAATGGAGCATTATCTCCTCACCGATGGTACAATAATTAAAACCAATAAATGGGGGATCCCCGAACCGGTAGATGGTATAGAGATCCCGGCTAATAAAATAGATGTGGTTTTTGTACCGCTTCTGGCGTTTGATCTTGACGGGCACCGGGTTGGGTACGGCAAAGGATTTTATGATATTTTCCTTTCTGAATGTAGTAAAGATGTAGTAAAAGTGGGGCTTTCCCTTTTTGAACCTGAAGTTAGTATCTCCGGTATCCGGGAAACCGATGTGCCCCTTGATTTTTGTGTTACTCCCACCCGTATATATAATTTCAAAAAATAGGCAGCTATATTTGTATTATTTTTAACATTGCCCTACATTTAAGCTTCTTATAGAGATAATTGATGCTCAACGACCTTCAGTTAAACAGTATTTTAGAAGATTTTGATATTGCCTATTGGAAAATAGATCTTCTTACAAAAGAAATTACCTGGTCTGAACATTTTGAGGCTCTTGTAGGGACCCCATCTCCCGATGTTTCCCTCTTTGAACATTTTATAAATAACATTCTTCATCGCGATTACCGCTATGATTTTCGGGTGGGCTTTGAAAATCTCACTTCAGCCTCGCTAAGCTTCAATAAGGAAGTTAAACTTAAAATTAATGATAAGTATCGCTGGTTTGAATGCCGCAATTTAAAAAGCCGGGATGATAACAATAAGGATAATGCCGTCCTTTTATTCGTTAACATCCATCAAAGCAAAAGGGACCAGTACACCATAGAGGAAAATTTCTTTTACTACCGCGAAACAGCTGAAATGACCTCAACGGGTGGCTGGTATATAGATACTATTGCCCCCGCAATTTATTGGGATGATGTTACCAAAAAGATCCTGGATTGCCCGCGGGATTTCCATTTGAATTATGACGAAAGATTGCGTTTCTATGCCAAGGAGCACCAGGGGATAGCACTTTCCATGTTTGAGAAATGTGAAAAATACGGCATTCCCTTTAAGGTGGAATTAAAAATGGTCACTCTCTACGGAAGGGAATTTTGGGTAAGAGCCACGGGGAAACCGGTTTATAATGACGACCAGGAAATTACAGGAATTAGGGGTGTATTCCAGGATATTGATGATAATAAGAACAATGAAATAAATCTTCAGAACTCGTTGGATATCATCGCAGCCCAAAATTCCAGATTATTTAATTTCGCCCACGTTGTCTCTCATAATTTAAGATCCCACAGCAGCAATTTAAGCCTGGTGGTGCAGCTCTTAACCGAATCTAAAAATGCCCAGGACAAGCTGGACCTGTTGGATAATATTATTAATATTTCAGATAATCTTGACGGGGCCATAATGCACTTGAACAGTATGGTTACTCACCAAACCTTGTTAACCAAAGTGCGCCGTAAAGTGAAATTCAGTGATGCCCTGGATGTGGTGATCGCATCGGTCTCCTCTCTGGTTAACAGGGAAAGCGCAAATATCATTTCAGATTTCAAGGAGCTTGAAGAAATTAATTATATCCCTGAATATCTTGAAAGTATTTTGTTAAATTTAATCACAAATGCGATAAGGTATAAACATCAGGGAAGAAAACCTGTTATCTTTATACAATCCTATCTGGTTAATGACCATCCCTTTATGGAGGTGAGCGATAACGGGAGCGGGATAGACCTGGACCAGTATGGGGACAAAATGTTCGGGATGTATAAAACCTTTCACAGGAATCCTGACGCAAAGGGAATTGGCTTGTTTATCACCAGAAATCAGGTGGAAACAATGGGAGGGTCAATTTCTGTTACCAGTACCGTTAATATCGGGACAACATTTAAAATTAAATTCTAGCTAAAAATGGGGCAAAAAATAGAGCTGGCGTGTATTATCGATGACGATAAGATCTACGTTAACCTTGTGAAAAAGATCATTGAGATCAAGCATTTATCTGAAAATCTACTCATCTTCAAGAACGGCCTGGAGGCTTTGGAATATTTCAAGGTGATCCTCACTAATATGACCGAGGAGAAACTTCCGGATATTATTTTCCTGGACCTGAACATGCCGGTAATGGATGGGTGGGAATTTCTTGGAGAATTTATCAAGATCAAGAACAATTTTGACAAGAAGATCACTTTGTATGTGGTCTCATCTTCAATTGACCCAAGAGATCTTGAACGGGCAAAATCCTTTAATCTTGTTACAGATTATTTGATCAAACCCATTGAGCTCAAAAAATTTGAACAGATCTTTGACCGCAACGTTGCCTAATTTCCTTTAGAATTCTCTTTTACTTTTTCCTCTTTTGCAGCAGGAAATGCTTTTTTATTGAAAAATAACAGAAGTCCAACTCCTGTGCTTATTGCAGTATCTGCGACATTAAAGACAGGTTCAAAGAAGGTGAAGTTATTACCTCCCCAAAATGGGATCCAGGAAGGCAGAGGCCCGTCATATAAAGGGAAATAAAGCATATCTACAACCTTTCCGTAGAAAATCCCGGCATAACCACCACCTTCTGGCATGAACTCGGCAACACGACCATAACTATCTGTAAAGATCATACCGTAGAAAACCGAATCTATAATATTTCCAAATGCTCCCGCAAATATAAAGGAGATCGCAACTATAAGGATCCTGGACCCGTTATTCCTTACTGAATCCCACAGCCAGTAAGCAATACCTGCAATTGCACCAAGACGAAACAAGGTTAACAACAATTTTCCATATTCTCCCGGAATTTTTGCTCCCCAGGCCATCCCTTCATTTTCCACAAAAAGAATGCTGAACCAGTTAAGGACTTTTATTTCCTCGCCAAGTATAAAATTGGTCTTTATATATATTTTGGAAATTTGATCGATCAAAAGGATCAAAATAATAATAATGCTTGCTTTTTTTATAGACATGAAATTCTGTTGTTAAAAGGCCTCAAAAATACTAATATTATTTAGTTTTCCCGCACCCTAATATCGCCGCTAATAGAGCGGATCTCAATTTTATTCGGGCCGGATAAATACACAGGAAGTGAAACTTTTCCGCTTCTGGAAGAAGCAGTAATAGTTGCGTTAGAGGTTTCTACCTCGGTCCTGCCGCTATAGGTATTTATAAGCGCATTGCCTGTGAAATTCTCAAGCTTGCAGTTACCAGATCGTAATTCGGCTTCCAGGTATTTATATGAACCGCTGCCCTTAAGGGAACCCATATTTGACTTCACATAGACCTCAAGCCCTTCAGGAATTTCAAGGGTGATTTCCATTGAGAAAACCTTTTGTGCGCTTAATTTATCATAACCCCCCTGTAAACGGGGAGGGAATTTTGAACTCAGGATCATTTTGTCCTGCTCTACAACCATCTCCAGCGAAATATCATTATAATACTCCCCTTCAGAATGTGTTGAGAGGGTGATTTTATCTGTATTGCCGGTCTTAATATTAATCTTAAATACCTCTTCAGTTTCTATATATAATTTCTTTATTTCCCCGGCGTCATATAGCAAAGAGGTATCCTTCTGGGAATAACCTGCTAATGAGTTTAAGAAAATAAGAAGTATTGTAAAATATTTCATGATGGCATAAAAAAAATAAAGCGCCCCAGCCAGGCCTAACCTTTGGGAGCGCTTTATTTTATTTTAAAATTCTAACGCTTAACGCTGTAAATTCTTTGCTTCAATGCTTAAAGTTGCATGAGGCACAAGTTTTAGGCGGTCCTTATTAATAAGTTTACCGGTAACTCTGCAAATCCCGTATGTTTTATTCTCAATACGTACCAGTGCATTTTTCAAATCCCTGATAAATTTTTCCTGCCTTATAGCAAGTTGAGAATTGGCTTCTTTGCTAAGGGTTTCACTTCCCTCTTCAAATGCCTTAAAGGTTGGGGAGGTATCATCTGTCCCGTTGTTACCATCGTTTACATAGGCACTCTTGTAAAGTGCCAGTTGCTCCTGTGCTTTTGCAATCTTTCCTTGAATTAGCTCTTTAAATTCGGCCAATTCAGAATCGTTAAAGCGTTCTTTAATTTCTGTTGACATGGGTCTTAATGTTTTTTGATACACAACTTAGTGGTCACATCGTCGAATTCAATTAGTATGCCATCTGTGACCATCTCTGCAAATTCGAGGCTTGCAGTGAGTGTTTCGTTCTTAATATAATTTATATTTTTTGAGACAGCATCCTCGACAATGCCATCTTTCAGTAGGGTCACATCTATGGTATCGGTTACCTCAAATCCTGAATCTTTTCTCAAATTCTGGATCCGGTTTACCAGTTCCCTGGCAATACCTTCCATTTTTAATTCTTCGGAAATATTTACGTCCAGAGCTACGGTAATTTTACCGCTGCCGGCTACCAGCCAGCCCTCGATGTCCTGTGAGGTAATTACTACATCTTCAGGCAACAATTTAGTCATTTTTCCGTTAATCTCAACCTCATATTTCCCTTCCCGTTCAAGTATTGCTATGTCTTTAGCCTGGAAGTTATTGATAACATCTACCACCGCTTTCACATCCTTTCCATAACGGGGGCCAAGTACTTTAAAATTGGGCTTTGCCTGCTTTACCAGAAGACCCGAAGCATCGTCTATATACTCGATCTCCTTTACATTCACTTCAGATTTTATAAGGTCTTCAACAGCGGCAATTTCGGCCTTTTGGCGATCGTCGAGAACGGGGATCATAATGCGTTGTAATGGCTGGCGCACTTTTATCATCTCCTTTTTTCTAAGGGACAATACCAGGGAGGAAATTGTTTGTGCATTTTCCATTTTATGTTCAAGCTCCTTATCTACCATCTCCTTGTGGAAAACAGGGAAATCTGCCAGGTGAACAGATTCAAAAGGCTCTTTCCCGGTAACAGAATTAAGGTCCCTGTAAAGTCGCTCCATAAAAAACGGTGCAACCGGAGCGCCCAATTTAGCTACCGTTACCATACAGGTATAAAGGGTTTGATAGGCTGAGATCTTATCCTGCTCATAATCGCCCTTCCAAAATCTTCTTCTGCTCAATCGCACAAACCAGTTGCTCAGGTTTTCTTGAACAAATTCTGAAATGGCACGGGTGGCTCGGGTAGGCTCATATTCAGCATAGAATTTATCTACCTTTTTTATAAGGGTATTCAATTCAGAAAGGATCCAACGATCAATTTCCGGCCTTTGGGCCAATGGTATATCTGCTTCTGAATAATCAAATTTATCAAGATTTGCATACAGTGTAAAGAAAGAATACGTGTTGTAAAGGGTCCCGAAGAACTTCCTGCTTACCTCACCTATTCCTTCAAGATCAAACTTCAGGTTATCCCACGGATTTGCATTGGAGATCATATACCATCTGGTGGCATCTGCTCCATAGGTGGAAAGGGTTGTAAAAGGATCGGCCGCATTACCAAGGCGTTTGGACATTTTTTGCCCATTCTTATCCAGTACCAGACCGTTGGAAACTACATTTTTATATGCTACATCATCAAAGACCATGGTTGCAATGGCGTGCAGGGTATAGAACCAGCCTCTTGTCTGGTCAACCCCTTCTGCTATAAAATCGGCCTTTCTTTCACCGGCTTCAACTTTTTCCTTATTCTCAAATGGATAATGCCATTGGGCATAAGGCATAGAACCTGAATCAAACCACACATCTATAAGATCTGCCTCCCGTTTCATAGGTTTTCCTGAAGCAGATACCAGTGTGATCTCATCTACTACATTTTTATGAAGGTCTACCAGGTCATAGTTTTCCTCACTCATATTTCCTACCTCGAAACCTTCAAAAACATCTTTTTTCAAAACCCCGGCCTTCACGGCTTTGGCCATTTCTGTCTTTAATTCCTCTATAGAACCAATAATGATCTCTTCTTTTCCATCCTCTGTTCTCCAAATAGGCAGCGGGATACCCCAATATCTGCTCCTCGAAAGATTCCAGTCATTTGCATTTGCCAGCCAGTTCCCAAACCGGCCCTCGCCGGTAGATTGTGGTTTCCAGTTGATCTCTTTGTTCAATTCAAACATCCTGTCCTTGAAAGCTGTCACTTTAATGAACCAGGAATCCAATGGATAGTATAAAATAGGCTTATCTGTTCTCCAGCAATTTGGATAGCTGTGAACGTATTTTTCAACTTTAAATGCCCTGTTCTCTTCCTTTAATTTAATGGCGATCTCTACGTCTACTGAACGCTCCGGGGCTTCACCCTCATCATAATATTCATTCTTGACATACTTGCCTCCAAATTCTCCTATTTCCTTTATAAATCTTCCCTGAAGATCTACAATGGGAACAAGGTTGTCATTTTCATCCTTTACCAATAGTGGTGGAACTTCGGGTGAAGCCTGTTTGGCAACCATAGCATCGTCTGCACCAAAAGTTGGAGATGTATGAACAATACCGGTACCATCTTCTGTAGTAACAAAATCCCCACCAATTACCCTAAAGGCATTTTCAGGATTTTCAAAAGGCTGTACATAGGGCAATAGCTGCTCGTATCTGATCTCAATTAGTTCTTTCCCCTTAAAACTTTTGCCAACATAATAAGGAATTTTATCGCCTTGTTTGTATGGATGTAAGCCTTCAGGCGTTTCAACCTTTTTAAATTTCTTGTCAAATTGTTTTTCAGCAAGATCCTTTGCAACAATAATAGTTACGGGAAGGAAGGTGTACTGGTTATATGTTTGAACAGTAACGTAGTCAATTTTTGGCCCAACTGTCAACGCGGTGTTTGCAGGCAGGGTCCAGGGGGTGGTAGTCCAGGCTATGATATAAATTTCTGGTGAAATATCCAGCAGGAATTTAGGCAGGGTTTCTCTTTTGGTTCGGAACATTGCCGTAACAGTTGTATCTGTTACATCCTGATAGGTGCCGGGTTGATTCAATTCATGTGAGCTCAATCCTGTCCCCGCTTTTGGGGAATAAGGTTGAATGGTGTAGCCTTTATAGATAAGACCTTTTTTATAGATCTCAGAAAGCAGCCACCACACTGTTTCCATATATTTGGATTTATAGGTAACGTAGGGATTATCCATATCTACCCAATAACCCATTTTTTCTGTTAAGTCATTCCAAACATCGGTATAGCGCATCACAGCATTCTTACATGCCTCGTTGTATTTCTCTACGCTTATTTTGGTCCCAATATCTTCCTTTGTAATTCCCAGCTCTTTTTCAACTCCCAGTTCAATTGGCAGGCCATGGGTATCCCACCCCGCCTTTCGTTTTACCTGGTAGCCTTTTTGGGTTTTGTAACGACAAAAAATATCTTTTATAGCACGGGCCATTACGTGATGTATCCCGGGAAGTCCATTGGCAGAGGGAGGCCCTTCAAAAAACACAAATGGCTCTTTCCCCTCACGTGTAGTTACGCTCTTTTCAAAAATATCATTCTCCTTCCAATAGGCCAGAATCTCTTCAGCTACTTTTGGAAGGTCAAGTCCTTTATACTCAGCGAACTTTGTGCTCATTTTATGCTTATTTCTAATGAGCTGCGAAAATAATCATTTATTGAGAATAAAATAGCCACAAAGCATAGAAAAAGAAACCCAAAAACGAAGATGATTTGAAGATAAACAATGCGTAGACCCTTTTAGGATTGTATACGGGGAAATTTGGAGCCTCTTTTAAGGAAAGATTTAAAAACCATACCTCAGCGCCAGGATGAAATTCCTGCCTGCAGCTGCAATTCCAGATGAGTAAGTGCGATAGCGTTGATCTGTAATATTTTCAAGGGATGCGATGGCCTGCAGGCTTTTTGTAACCTCATAATGAGCAGTAAAATTTAAGGTGTACCAGGATGGGGAATAGGGATTTCCATTCTCATCTGTGGCATATAAGTATGCCTTCCCCTGTTCTGAAGGAGCAAGATCCTCAAAATCGAACTGACCATTATAAACCCCATAAAGATCAAATTTTAATTTGTTTAATTTTAATACAAGGTGGGAGTTGCCAAAAACCGGTGCCGCATGGCGCAAGGCAGCGGTTTGGCCATTATCCAGTTCCTCTTCCCCTTTTGTTATGGTAACCTGCGAGGTCCAGGCCAAATTAGGGATGATCTTGATCTCCAGGCCTCCCTCAAATCCATAAACCCTGGCGCCGGCTGCATTTTGGATCGCCTGGATGTTATTTGATTCCCCCTGGTATAAAATGGTTCTTTGACCATCAAGAGCGAAGTCCCTCCGCACCATAGCATTTTCCAAAATGGTATAAAATGAGGAGAGATCCAGGATAATAAAATCTGTTATTTTCCAATTCAGGCCAATATCGGCATTGTACGCATATTCCGGTTTTAAATCGGGGTTGGGCACAACTACAGATCCGGGTTCAGAATCAAATATCTTTCCTACATCATCTATATTCGGGGCTCTAAAGGCGGTTGCTATATTTGCTTTCCAAACCAGGTTTTGACCAGGTTGCCAGTTAATTCCAAAACTGCCCGTTAGCGCTCCTGTAGTTAGGTTTGCATTTGAAAAAGGCAGATCATAAAAAGAATCCTCAAAATTTGCTTTTAGGATAATCGCATTATACCTGGCACCCATTTGCAAATGTAGTTTCTTATTCAGCTCCATCTGGTAACCAGAATAGGCTGCAATGGATTGCCATGAAGAACCATCGGGATACCTGGAAGGATGGCCTATTAAAGCACCATTGGTGATATTTTCACCTGAACCTTGTGATCCTATAAAATTTGTAACATACTCCAGTCCATAGAACAATTTATCTTTTAAAAATACCTTTTCAAAATCCAGATTGGCCGAATAGGCGTCTACTTTTTCACCGGTAGTATACAGGAACTCCCTTTTAAAATTGCGGTCATACCTGCTTTCCTCAAAAAATTGATATGCTGCCGTTAATTTGGCTTTATCATACAGGATCCCATTTCCTTTTTTGCTTAGCTGAAGATTTCCCAAAAACCAGCGCTGTGGCCCATAGTACCATTCCGCTGAGCGATATTGGCCGTTTCGTTTTTGATATAAGCGGTCATATCTGGAAAAATTGGAGGTGGTTGAATAATATGCCCCCAAAGTTATATCCCAGGTATCATTGGGCTGATACGCAATTTTTTGCAATAGGTTAATCTGGTTATAGGCTGTAGGCACTTGTCGCCTTGAGTCTTTATTTTGCACGATCCTGTCTTCGCCATTATGCGACACTACATATTCCTGTCGTAAATAATCACGCGGACCGTGACTTCCCATCTTTAGATCTCCAAAATCTGAATACGTGATACTGGTTAAAAAAGCCCATTTTTCAAAACCGAAATTCACATCGGCATGGGTGGTTTTTTCCTCATTGGCAGTAGAATATCGCGAAAAAATATTTCCGGTAATTCGTTCCTCCTTATAGGAAAAAACCGGTTTCAGGGTATAAAAATTCATAACCCCGCCAATAGCGTCGCTTCCATAGATAACTGACCCCGGACCCAGGATAACCTCGGTTTGATTTACAGCAAGGGGATCAATGGAAATAATATTCTGGATATTACCGCTTCTAAAAATTGCATTATTCATACGTACCCCATCTACGGTAATGAGCAACCTGTTGGTAGAAAATCCCCTAATCATAGGACTTCCGCCTCCCAACTGGCTTTTTTGTATAAAGATCTTTCCTGTGCTTTGTAAAAGATCTGCTGAAGTTTGGGGGTTTTGAAAAGCAATATCTTCGGGTTTAACACTTATAGTTTTTTGGGGAACTTCGCTGCTTTTCTGTTTAAATCTTGAAACTGAAAGTACTACTTCCTCAAGGCGGCTTTCATCCATTGTGAGGTATACCTTTCCTCCGGAAGCAATGATCTCGGCTTTGGTGGTAGAAAATTCGTGGTGGGAAATATGTTTAAATATAATTGTTTCCCTTAACGTGAATTTCGTAAGGTCTGCCTTTCCTTGTCCTGCAGTAAAGGTGGTAGTTGTTTTATTGCGATTGTAAATAGCTACATACGCCAGGGGATTATTAGTTCCTTTGTCTATCACCAGGACCTCCTGCCCCATAATGGTCATTTGTGCAAAAAATCCAAGAACAAGGAACAACAAGCGCATTAATGGAAAATTTCGTTGAGAACAGTTAAGGACTTTGGTTTTTTAAAAGAATCTATATGAAGCTGGTAATAACTGAGTAGCATATTAAGAAAGTCTGATCTTTTGATTTTTGTCAATTGGATGTTTTCTAACTCATCAAAATTCGTACCCATTAACTGCTTTAACAGCGCTAAATTAGGGCCCTCAATGCAATATGGGCTGGTATTTACTTCCTGGAACACCCCGTCCAACATATTAAAATAGGGGCTATCCTCCTGTACTTCATCGGGATAAAATCCAAGGTGCCGGGTAAGCCTAAGAAGAAACAACAAGTGAAAATTTGCGATATTACTATTAGAATCAAGCCAGTTAAGAGAGTTTTCAAGAAAGAAATACAGGTTCTCATTTTGTTCTTCTTCCTGAATGGAGTTGCGCAGGATTTCCGAAAGAAATAATACAAGGGTAGATTTTACCACGTTGGTATGCAAACTGCTGTAATGATGAAGGATTTTTGCATCCTGAAGGTATTCCATTGTCCCCTTGTCCTTGTGTTTTGCTACCAGCTCCAACTGGGTAAGTGGCTGAAACATGGAAGTTTTGAATTTCCCTTTTCTGGATTTCAGGATCCCGCGAAGGAGGTAGGTTTTTAATCCGCTTTTTTGGGTGTAGCATTTCACAATGAGATCGGCCTCAGAATATTTAAGAGCACTTATAACAATGGCATTGCTATTCACCAACATAGGAAAAATTTTGAACTAAGATAAATTAAAAATTCCGGAGGAATTAACCGCTTAATATGGGATAAAAAATGCCGCCCCTGGGGCGGCATTCAGTAAGCAATTTATAATTTTAGAAATGATTAAACCACTCCCTGGGCAAGCATAGCATCGGCTACTTTTACGAAACCTGCAATATTTGCTCCTTTTACATAGTCTACATAGCCATCGTCCTCTTTTCCAAATTGAACACAGGATGCGTGGATGTTTTTCATTATTTCGTGTAATTTTTTATCAACTTCTTCGGCAGACCAGTTATATCTCATTGAGTTTTGAGACATTTCAAGTCCTGAAGTCGCAACTCCACCGGCATTGGAAGCTTTCCCCGGAGAGAATAGAATTTTGGCATTTTGGAATACTGTAACAGCATCCGGCGTACAGGGCATATTGGCCCCTTCACCTACCACCTGACAACCATTTTTTACGAGTTTTTCAGCATCAGCCTTATCCAATTCGTTTTGCGTTGCACAAGGCATGGCAATATCACAGGCAATTCCCCAAGGGGTTTCCCCGTCAAAATATTTAGCTGAAGGATATTGATCTACATATTCACTTATTCTACCTCTTCTTACGTTCTTAAGGTCCATAATAAATTGAAGTTTTGACGCATCAATTCCATTTTCATCATAAATGTACCCACCGGAATCTGACATTGTAACTACCTTGGCTCCAAGTTGTGTGGCTTTTTCAGCTGCATACTGGGCCACGTTACCCGAACCTGAGATCACAACGGTTTTTCCTTTAATGCTATCACCCTTTAGTTCAAGCATATTTTGGGTAAAGTAAACGTTCCCATAACCGGTAGCTTCAGGTCGTATAAGAGACCCACCGTAAGAAAGACCTTTCCCGGTAAGGATCCCTGTGAATTCATTTCTTAAACGCTTGTATTGTCCAAACATATAACCCACTTCACGGGCTCCAACTCCAATATCTCCTGCAGGCACATCTGTATTTGCACCAATATGGCGTTCCATCTCGGTCATAAGACTCTGGCAAAAACGCATCACCTCATTGTCTGACTTTCCTTTAGGATCAAAATCTGATCCTCCTTTTCCACCACCCATTGGCAAAGTGGTTAGGCTGTTTTTAAAGGTTTGTTCAAACGCGAGAAATTTTAAAATACTAAGGTTTACTGAAGGGTGAAAACGCATCCCCCCTTTGTATGGCCCAATGGCCGAATTCATCTGGATCCTGAATCCACGGTTAATCTGTGTTTTTCCGGCATCATCAATCCACGGCACCCGAAACATGATCACCCTTTCAGGCTCCACCATGCGTTCAAGCAACATTTTATTCTGGTATTTTTTATTTTCTTCTATAAATGGGATAACCGTCTCGGCCACCTCATGTACAGCTTGTAAAAACTCCGGTTCGTTCTGATTTCTCTTAGAAACAACCTCCAAAAAATCTTTTACACTTTGCTCCATAATAGTAGTGCTTTATATTATTGATTATTACGTTTTCGTAAATTGGTGCAAATATAAAGTATATATAAAGAATCGCCTCATTTTTTTGCGATTTCGTATAAAATTAACGACTGCTTTTATTGGGTATTTTTCCTCCTAGCATTGTTCAGTCTATTTTATATATTTGTTTATACTTCAACCCGCGGTAAATGAAGAAATCCCTGTGGATTTTTCTTTTTTCTTTTCTCTTTGTGATTTCCTCACAAAGAAGTTATGCCCAACTCGGAATTTCTCACGAAATTGGAGTATTGGTGGGCCCAACTTCTTTTTTTACAGATTATGGCGAACGGTGGAACGTAAAGAACAATCTTAACAATGCAGGTTTTGGAGTAGGACTGGTTCACTATATGAACTTTGCCTATAAAGCTGAATGTAATTGTTATGCCCGGGACAATTTCTTTAATGACCATTTTAAGATAAGAACAGAACTGGATTACTTTTTTAGTAAGCTGGAACATTTTGGTCCGGTTGCAGCAAAAAACAATGCAAGCGGAGAGCTTTTACGAGCCATGCACGGGCAAACCCAAACCTTTGAACTGGGTGCAGCCCTGGAATATTATCCATTCAGCATAAAGGACTATACTAATTTTGGATATATGTTTGCTCCATTTATAAGCCTGGGCGCCCACTATGTATATTATAAACCCGATGCATATTCAGATCTTGGAAGCCTTGATAACCCAAAGAATGTGTTTCCCACATTTAGGGACGGGATGAACTTTGATGGAGGAGACACCTGGGCAATTGCAGGAAGTGTTGGCCTTAGGTACCGCCTTAATTACGTGAGTGATCTCGCCGTTGAGGGAAGATGGCATTATTATGATACAGACTGGCTGGACGGATTAAATATTACAGCTCCCCAAAACAAATTCAACGATTTTGTTTTTTGGGTAAACGTTGGATATATTTATTATCTGAATTTCTAAAAAAAAGCTCCGGCATTTTAATACCGAAGCTTGTATTTATTCCTTATTTCCCTATTATCCCAATGCTTGCTTCAGGTCTTCAATCAGGTCTTCTTCATCTTCAATTCCCACGCTAAGTCGTATAAGGGAATCAACCACCCCGGTTTTTAACCTTTCTTTTAAAGGAATAGAAGCATGGGTCATACTTGCAGGATGCCCGGCCAGAGATTCTACTCCACCCAGGGATTCAGCAAGAGTAAATACTTTTAAATTCTCTACAACCTTTACGGCGCTTTCAAGAGTATCCTCAACCGTTGTAAAAGAGATCATACCTCCAAAACCAGACATTTGTTTTTTAGCGATCTCGTGATTAGGGTGGTCTTCAAAGCCGGGCCAGTATACTTTTCCCACTTTTGGATGATCCTTTAAATACCGGGCAATTTTTTCACCGTTCTCACAATGTCTTTGCATTCGAATGTGCAGGGTTTTAATACCGCGCAGCACCAGAAAACTATCCATAGGGCCGCATACGGCGCCACTGGCGTTCTGGATAAAATATAACCTGTCTGCCAGATCTTTGTCATTTACCACAAGAGATCCCATCACAACATCGCTGTGCCCTCCCAAATATTTGGTAGCACTGTGCATTATGATATCTGCCCCAAGGTCCAACGGCCTTTGTAAATATGGAGTTGCAAAGGTATTATCAACTGCCAGGAGAATATTATGCTTTTTGGCTATTGACGAAACAGCTACAATGTCTATGACATTCATCATAGGATTGGTAGGGGTTTCTACCCAAATAAGCTTTGTGTTTTTATTAATGTGTTTTTCAATGCTGGCAGGGTCCTGCATTCCAATAAAATGAAATTTTAGCCCCAGGCCTTCAAATATTTTGGTGAACAACCGGTATGAGCCACCATAAAGGTCATTGGTAGATATAATTTCATCACCGGGTTTAAACAATTTCATTACTGCATCAATAGCCGCAAGACCAGAACCAAAAGCGAGTCCAAACTGGCCATTTTCTATACTGGCAAATGAGCGCTCCAATGCACTTCGTGTTGGATTTGCGCTGCGGGAATATTCAAAACCTTTATGACCCCCGGGGGTGGTTTGTGAATAAGTGCTTGTTTGGTAAATGGGGGGCATTACAGAGCCATATGCGGGATCTACATTGTGTTGCCCGCCATGTATGGTTTTGGTATTGAATTTCATAGATTTTATTTTATGTTCTTTAATTTTTCCATAGGATATTTCCGGCCTATTTCCACCAAAAAACCTGCTCATTTTCAGGTAATTTGATTCCTGGTAAATTAACAAAAAATTATTGCAGCAAATGTAATACTCGTATTGGGGATTGGCAAAATAGCGTGTACCTTTATCCCGAATTTAACAATGAATTTACTGTGAAAAAGCTTGTTTCACCTCTTATTCTTCTACTATTTTTTGCGGGATGTCAAAAAGATACTCCTGCACCCGAATTTGAGGCGTTGACTATTGATGAAGTTTCAGACCGCGACTGCGATCCTGAAGAGGAAAATTGTGCTTATATAAGTCTAAACATCCCCTGGGTGCAAAGCACCGGCGCCCGGAATAAAAGCATCAACAGGAACATTGAACAGCATGTTATCCAACTCATAGATTACCAGGAAGACAACAATTTTACCAGCCTGGAATCTTTGTCTCAAACATTTCTGGATAATTATGAAACTTCAGCCAAAGAATTCCCCGAGTACAACATTCCCTGGGAAGCTTCGGTAGAAGGACGGGTACTCACAAACTCCCCCGAAATTATTTCTATAGAATTCAACCTTGCAATTTTTACGGGTGGAGCCCATGGCTTTACCAGTAAGAGTTTTTTAAACCTGAACCCTCAAACCGGGGAGATCTTAAGAAATGAAGACCTCTTTACAGCTGAATTTCAAAAATACGCTGAAGAAACCTTCAGAAAGAAAAATGAGATCCCTGCAGGAGAGTCCATAAACAGTACCGGATATTTTTTCGAAAACGATAGTTTCCATTTGCCCCAAAACATAGGTTTCGCTAAAAACAAGATCATTTTAAGATATAATGCCTATGAAGTAGCCTCCTATTCTGAAGGTGGAATCCAACTGGAGATCCCAAGGGAAGAAGCTCAGGATTTCATAAAGTTTTTATAGGAAATTTGGGGGTTCATCGGGTACTAAAATTTTATGTTATGAAGAAAATTTACCATCTATCTACTTGTGACACGTGCAAAAAAATTCTTGCAGAGTTGGGACCCCCCTCTTCTTTTATATTACAGGACGTAAAAGAAACCCCTGTAACTGAAGAACAATTGGAAGAAATGTACCAATTCACCCAGAGCTATGAGGACCTGGTTAATAAAAGAGCGCGACTTTATAAGGATAAGGACCTCAAAAATGAAGATCTTGATGAAGAGGCTTTCAAAAACCTTATCCTGGGACATTACACCTTTTTAAAGCGCCCGGTAATAATTAATAACGATAAGATTTTCATAGGAAACTCCAGAAAAACAGTGGGGGCGGCAAAAGAATCTTTGAATGAATAACCGCGCATTAGCCATTCTTGCAGCGATAAGCGAAGCTACTATTTACGGTTTAAACCATACTATAGCCAAGGGGGTGATGCCTCTCTACATAAAACCCTTTGGATTTATATTGCTAAGAGTTACCGGAGCCACCATTCTTTTCTGGCTCATTTCACTTTGGTTTCCCAAGGAAAAAATTGCAACCAGTGACTGGCTAAGGCTTATTGCTTGTGCGGTTTTTGGAATGGTGATAAATATGCTTCTGTTTTTTAAAGGACTTAGTCTCTCTACCCCTATTAACAGTTCTGTTATTGTAACTATTACTCCCATCCTGGTGCTGGTGCTTTCCTCCTATTTGTTGAGGGAAAAGATCACCTGGTTAAAGGTTTCGGGGATTTTTCTTGGCCTTAGCGGTGCACTTATGTTAGTGCTGTTTTCTGAAGAAATAAGACAGGATGCACCAAATATCCCGCTGGGGAATCTTCTTTTTATCGTAAATGCTTTTTCTTTTGGGATCTATCTTATACTGGTAAAGCCCCTGGCAGCTAAATATCACCCTATTACCCTGATGAAATGGCTGTTCTTAATAGCACTTATTGTGAATTTCCCTCTTACCATTTCAGAATTTACAGAAGTAAAATGGCAGCAACTGCCATCTCCCGCTATATGGAGCCTTGTTTTTGTAGTGTTGGGCACCACATTTTCAACCTACCTCCTCAACATTTTTGCGATTAAACAGTTGTCCCCTTCAACCTTAAGTTCTTTTATTTACCTGCAGCCCCTCATTGCTATAATATTTGCAATTATAATGGGGACAGATAATTTGAACCTGTTAAAAGTTGCGGCAGGATCCCTTGTTTTTGTTGGGGTTTATCTTGTGACCAAGAAGAAAACCGTTATAAAGTATTAATATCTATATCAACAGGTTTTTTATTAAATCTTCGAGTATCTTCTTTGGTTAAAATCTTAAAGTCCTGTGTATGGCTCAAGCTGTCTAGATTATTGTACAATTGGGCCGGCAGTGCGGTTAATTTTCTTTCGTGTAAATTTATCCATCCTCCCATCATTTCACAGCTTGCAAAATTCCTTCCTTTGTGGTCATAGAAATTATGAATAAACTCAAAATACATTCCATCTGGTGAAAGACCTTTTAATTCCAGGCTTACTTTAACCGGTTTACCTGCAAAAACTTCCTTAAAGTAATAAATGTGTTCATAAAAGACTACCGGCCCAATATTATACTTTGCCAGTTCTCTTTGTCCAAACCCGTTCTCCATAAGAAAGCCCATACGGGTATGGCTCATAAAATTAATATAGGCCGTATTTGCAAGGTGACGGTTGGCATCAAGATCGCTCCATCTTATATCAAATTCTTTATGGTACATATCAGTCTTTTTGGCTAAATTAATAAAAATTATTATGCGTGCATAATTATGCTATTTCCGTGTGGAGTAGAAATAAAAAAAACGAAATTTGCAAATGCCTGTTCTTAAAAGCACATATAAGCCTCCTTTTATATTCAGAAATTATCATCTGTCTACCATCTATGCCTCCCTCTTTAGGAAACCCCCGAAAGTAAGTCAACATCGGGAAAGGATTGACCTGAACGACGGAGATTTTCTGGATCTTGACTGGAGTTTTTCTACTTCAGGGCCAACTGTGAAGCTTCAGGTTATTCTTCATGGCCTGGAAGGGAATTCTTCAAGACCGTATGTACTGGGAATGGCGTCTCATTTTAACAGGGCGGGCTGGGATGTTGCCGCTATAAACCTGCGTGGCTGCAGCGGGGAATTGAACAAGCTGTACCGCTCATATAATGCAGGCGCAAGTGAGGACCTTCGGGAAGTGATACAACACATCCTTAAAAAACAAAAATATGATTCCCTTGCCTTAACAGGATTTAGCCTGGGCGGGAATTTAATGCTTAAATATCTTGGAGAGGGAAAACCACTTCCCTCCCAGCTTAAAGCTGCCGTTGCAATTTCAACCCCCTGCGATCTTTACCTGTCTTTAAAAAAACTCGAAGAATCGAGGAATTTGATCTACTCCCGGCGTTTTGTAAAAAAATTAAAACAGCAATTATTAAAGCGAAGTGATATGTTTCCCAATAATATTACCAAACAGGAGATTCTTAGTTGCACTTCCCTTTATGCAATAGATGATTTGTATACAGGAAAAGCCCACGGATTTAAAAACGCTCTTGATTATTATCAAAAGAGCAGTGCCCTGAATTTCATTCCAGATATCAGCGTTCCCACGCTCCTTATAAATGCAAAAAATGATGGTTTTCTTTCTGCTAATTCCTCTCCAATCGATATGGCAAACAAAAACCCCTATTTCTATTTGGAAATGCCTGCTTATGGTGGGCACGTAGGATTTTTACAACAGGAGAAAACCACATATACAGAAAAGAGAGCCCTGGAATTTATTTCAAAATTTTCCTGATGAAATCCTTTTCTGATTTTAATAAAATGGCATTATTGTAATAATTTTATGATGACCAAAAAGGTTATTTTTCACTCATGAACAAACAAGATACCGGCAAAATTGCCAAAATACGATCTGCTGGATTTTTTACCAAAGGAATAGTGTATGTGCTTCTTGGAAGCTTAACCTTTATGGCCGCATTTGACCTAGGCGGGGATATTTCCAGTACTAATAATGTAATAAAATTCCTTCTCGAACTTCCGCTGGGAAAAGCTTTGGTTGGGGTAATAGCCCTTGGATTATTTGCGTATTCCATCTGGAGATTTTATCAAACAATAAAATTCCCCGAGGGAAACGGGGATGATGAAAAGGTGAAAACAGGTTTTAAAAGGGTGCGCTACTTTTATTCAGGAGTATTTTACGCGCTTATTGCCTATGCCTTTGCAAAACCTCTTATAAATGTCCTGACTCAAAGCAGTGAAAAAGATGTGGAGACCGGAAGAGGTGATGAAAAAGCCGCATTATGGGAACTCCTCTCTCTTGATTGGGGAAAAGCGCTTATCTGGGCTCTTGCAATTCTTGTAGCGGGCCAGGCTCTTCAGCAATTCTATATAGCTTACAAGGGAAAATTCATGAAAAAAATAGATAACTACCCCGCTGTAAAATTTGAATATGACTTTATAAGACGGGCCGGCAGGTTAGGATACATTTCCCGGGGAATGGTCTTTGGAGTGCTGGCATTCTTTTTAATAAAAGTTATTTTAACCCATAATGCCAATGAATACAAAGGCACAGAAGGCGCCCTGGCATATTTCCTTAGTTTTAGTTATGGCCCTATCCTTTTAGGAGCTGTTGCACTGGGGCTTACAGCTTATGGTATTTTTCATGTAATGGTAGCACGTCATGCGAACCTTACCCGGCTATCTTAAGTTCACCCCCAATAGGATCTTTTTCAAATGTAATAAAGGTGATTCCTGAAGTTCAAAATAGACTTCCCCTAAAATTTGTGATGCTGTAGAAATGTTTATCTTTGCGCAACCTTTTAAAAATCAAGCATGATTCAGTCAATGACCGGGTTTGGAAAGAGCCTGCTACAACTTCCTACAAAAAAAATTACTGTAGAAATTAAATCGCTTAACAGTAAAACCCTGGACCTTAACGCCAGGATACCCGGCCAATACCGCGAGAAGGAGTTGTACTTAAGAAATCTTATTGCAAATTCCCTTACCCGTGGAAAAGTTGACTTTTCCTTATATGTAGAAGTAAGTGCAGAAGAAACTACGGCAGTGATCAATCCTGCTGTTGTGAGAAAATACATGGAGCAATTAAAGGCGATAGTAGATGGTGATGAAACCGAGCTTTTAAAAATGGCGGTTCGAATGCCCGATGTTTTGAAAACAGAACGGGAAGAATTGAATGAAACCGAATTTGCTTCTATTGAGGAGGCCGTTAATTTTGCCCTGGAAGAGATCAATACTTTTAGATCAGATGAAGGCCTGGCGCTTGAAAATGAGCTGAAATTAAGAGTGTCAAATATAGAAACCCTTCTTGAAAATATTATCGCAATGGATCCCGACAGGATTGCCGGGGTAAGGGAACGACTAAGAAAGGGAGTGGCAGATCTTAAGGAAAACATAGATGAAAACCGGTTTGAACAGGAACTGGTATATTATATTGAAAAATTTGACATTACTGAAGAAAAGGTGCGGCTGGACAACCATCTCTCCTATTTCAAGGATACCCTGAACTCTGCCGATTCCAATGGGAGAAAACTCGCTTTTATTTCTCAGGAAATGGGGAGGGAGATAAATACTATAGGAAGCAAGTCCAATTTTGCTCCTATGCAGCAGCTTGTAGTACAAATGAAAGATGAGCTGGAAAAAGTGAAGGAACAACTATTAAATGTACTCTAATGCAACCCGGAAAACTCATTGTATTCTCGGCCCCTTCCGGTTCGGGAAAAACCACTATTGTACAGCATTTACTGGCTCAACCGGAGTTGAAACTGGAATTTTCCATTTCTGCCACTTCAAGAGAACCTCGTGAAGGGGAAGTAGATGGTAAAGATTATTATTTTCTAAGTTTGGAAGAATTCAAAAAGAAAATAAAAAATGAGGAATTTCTTGAATGGGAAGAGGTGTACCGCGATAATTTTTACGGCACATTAAAATCTGAAATCCAAAAAATTTGGGCGAAAGGCAAGAATGTGATCTTTGATATAGATGTAGTAGGTGGGCTTGATATAAAGAACATTTACCCAGAGCAAACTCTGGCCGTTTTTGTAAAACCTCCAAGTATAGAGGAACTCAAAATTCGTTTAAAGAAACGTAAGACAGAGAGCGACGACAAAATAAACATGCGCGTGGCAAAAGCATCTATTGAACTGGCAACAGCGCCCCAGTTTGACTTTATTATTGAAAATATTAATTTACAAACGGCACTGGATGAGGCCTATCATTTGGTTTCCACCTTTGTTGGAGCAAACGGGGAAGAAAAATGAAGAAAAAGGTTGGACTTTATTTTGGCACCTTTAACCCTATTCACCTGGGGCATATTATAATTGCCAACCATATAGTAGAATTCAGTGAGCTTGATGAAGTGTGGCTGGTAGTAACACCTCATAATCCCTTTAAGAAAAAAAACAGTCTTCTTGAAAACCATCACCGTCTGGAAATGGTTTACCTGGCTTGTGAAGGTTATTCTAAATTAAAACCCTGTGATGTAGAGTTTAGGCTGCCGCAACCCAATTATACCGTGGTAACCCTGGCAAAATTGGAAGAAGATCATCCCTCCCTGGAATTCTCACTTATAATGGGAGAGGATAACCTGAAAAGTTTTCATAAATGGAAAAACTATGAGGTAATACTGGAGAGACATAAGGTTTATGTGTATCCGCGAATATCTGCGGTACTTGCAAATGACCAGTTCAAGGATCATCCCGGGATCATAAGGGTGGAAGCCCCGGTGATAGAGATCTCGTCAACCTTTATTAGAAATGCAATAAAAGAAGGTAAGAACATTACTCCTTTATTGAATCCAAAGGTATGGGAGTATATTGACAAGATGAATTTTTATAAGTAATGGGTTTTGTAATACAAAAACCCGCCTTAAGAGCGGGTTTTTTGTATTTACATGTATTTTAAAAAAGCAAAAGACTGTTTAAATTATTTTTGAAGGTTCGGTTGAGTTAATTGATCCTACTTTTTTCATGGTGGAACTATAACTTTTGCACTTCGACTGCGCTCAATGTAACCCGCTCAACTTTTTAAACAGTCTTTTTTTTTATTTCTTTTGGGCCGGGATCCTTAATACCTGTCCCGGGTATATTTTGTCCGGATCTTTAAGCATTGGTTTATTAGCCTCAAAGATCTCATTGTATTTGTTTGCATTACCATAGTGCTCTTTGGCGATTTTACTCAAGGTATCTCCGGTTTCAACCGTATGAAATACAGCTTCAGGTTCCTTATTCTCCACTTCCATATTATCATCTACCTGCGCGATCCCTTCAACATTTCCTACCACTAGCACCACTTTTTCCCTGGTTGCCTGGTTAAGGGCTTTCCCCCAGATTGTAGCCATGTCTCCTTCTATCTCTATACGAAGCCCGTCTACCTGTAATCTTAGATCCCTTACGGTTTCCTCAAGTTTTCTGGCCGCTCTCTTATTCTCTTCGCGTTCCTTTAGGTCTTTATCCCCTTCTACTTTTGCTGTTTCCTGCCTGGTTTCTTTTCCAGCTCCAAATATCTTTGCGCCGGCATTTTTAATAAAATTGAATAATCCCATGTTTAAGTTTTGATTGTTTTTCTAAAGTACGAATTCCCCTGCGAACCGGGTTGATATAAAATCCTAAAATTTTGTTAGGAATTTTCTTAAAGAAAAACAGGGATACGTATAAAGTACGTATCCCTGTTTAACTAAATAACCAACCAAAAAACTAAATGAAAATGGATAATTAATATTTAATCATCCTTCTCTGTTATCAAACGACATTATTAGGGATAGATTGCAGGGAGTATGAAAAATTAACTTTGATTTAAATTCTTTTTAAATTATGTATTTTTGATCCGGAATTAAATAAACTATGGAGAAGACCCCTACTTTTGGTGTAATTGGCGGTGGCAGCTGGGCCACGGCTATTGTAAAAATGTTAAGTGAAAATCTTGAGGAGATCAACTGGTATATGCGAAGCAAGACTGCTATCCAGCACATTAAGACTCACTATCACAATCCCAACTATTTAAGTTCAGTAGAATTCAATGTTGATCAATTGCACCTTAGCAATGACATTAATGAAGTTGTAAAAAATTCAGATTACCTGATTTTTGCGATTCCTTCGGCCTTTGTGAAAAAAGAGCTGGACAAACTTACACTTCCGCTAAATGATAAGGTTATATTTTCAGCGATTAAAGGTATTGTTCCCGAAACCAGCCTTATTGTAGGGGAACATTTCAACAAGGAATATGGGGTGGCCGATGAGAATTTTGGTGTAATTACAGGGCCATGCCATGCCGAAGAAGTTGCGTTGGAAAGGTTGTCTTATTTGACCATAGCCTGCCAGGATGAGGTTAAAGCCAAAATTATGGCCAGGCACCTGCAAAGCGATTACATCACTTGTAAGACCAGTGATGATGTTACAGGTACTGAATATGCTGCAATGCTCAAGAATATTTATGCAATTGCCGCCGGGATCGCTCACGGCCTTGGATATGGCGATAACTTTCAGAGTGTTATTATGAGCAATGCGATACGGGAAATGAAGAAATTCATTAAGAAAGTTCATAAAATGAAGCGTAATATTAATGACTCGGCATACCTGGGAGATCTCCTGGTGACGGGTTATTCGGTTTTTTCGCGAAACCGCATGTTCGGAAATATGATAGGAAAAGGGTACACGGTAAAAAGTGCGCAAATGGAAATGAGTATGGTTGCTGAAGGTTATTACGCAACCGAAAGTGCCTATAAGATCAATAAGGAAAAAGGCGCAAAAACGCCAATTATTGATGCGGTTTATGCAATTCTATACGAGGGGAAAAATCCTAAAAAAGTGTTTAAGAAACTGGCTGAAAAGCTGGATTAAAAAGGATGTAATAATAAAAAACCCTTTGCTTCTTGCAAAGGGTTTTTTGTTTATGGTAAAAAGGTCTTATTGAGCAAGGATCCCTTTTTTATTTAATATTGTTATTTCAACTTGTGCTGTCTCTTTGATAGTATTCTTTGGAAAAAGAAAGCGCTTTTCATACATCTGGTTTCCCTCAAAGAATGTGACTAAAAATTCATTGCTTAACCTAAGCACATCATCCTGCATATATTCAATTTTTGCGAAGGATTTTGCGGGAAGGACTTTTATGGTATGCCGCATTGTGGAAGTTGATTCTTTCCCATCATATCCACGGGCAACGATTAGTACCATTTCCAGGGGAATATTTTTCTCATTGATGAGATATGCGTTCCAGTCCATTGAACGGAACTCCTTATTTTCTTCCCTTACAGCTGCTACAAATACACCGGTAACCCGGGGTATTTCAATATCCTTTTTCAACTTAACTCAATTTATCTTTAAGTTTGTTCCAGAGGATCCAGAGAAATACAGCGGCTACTATAAACAAGATAGCTCCTACTATGATCTCAACCACAGCTATTATAAAGGTTACATAAACTATGATCGCAAAGATCACGATTGCTAAAATAAGAATCCCGAATTTTTTCATATGACTATATAGTTGATTTAAATTGCTTCAGAAAACGAATATCATTCTCATAAAACATCCGGATATCTCCAATTTGGTATAACAGCATCGCAATACGCTCTATTCCCATTCCAAAGGCAAAGCCTGTATATTCCAGAGGGTCTATCCCGCAATTCTTCAATACATTGGGATCTACCATCCCGCAGCCCATGATTTCAAGCCATCCGGTACCTTTGGTAATACGGTAATCTGTCTCTGTTTCAAGACCCCAGTAAATATCTACTTCGGCACTGGGTTCTGTAAACGGGAAATAAGATGGCCGCAGCCTTATTTTGGATTTTCCAAACATTTGCTTTGTAAAATACAATAAAGTTTGTTTTAAATCGGCAAATGAAACGTCTTTATCAATATATAGCCCTTCTACCTGGTGAAAAATGCAATGAGAACGGGAGGAAATTGCTTCATTTCTAAAAACCCTTCCAGGGGAGATTGTCCTTATAGGAGGCGCATTATTTTCCATATAACGCACCTGAACAGATGAGGTATGGGTGCGCAAAAGGATATCGGGATTGGTTTGAATAAAGAAGGTGTCCTGCATATCTCTCGCAGGGTGATATTCCGGGAGGTTAAGAGCGGTAAAATTATGCCAGTCGTCCTCTATTTCAGGGCCTTCAGAAACATTAAAACCAATGTTTGAAAGGATCTCAATGATTTGATTCTTTACAATGGAAATAGGATGCCTTGCGCCAATCTCAACAGGTTCGGCAGGCCGGGAAAGGTCTCCATACCTCCCTTTTTCTGTTTGAGCACCGTCAAGGGATTCTTTTAAAATTCTAACCTTTTCCTGGGCAGCATTTTTGAGAGTATTTATTGCCTGGCCAAAATCCTTTTTTTGATCATTTGGAACATTCTTAAATTCAGCAAAAAAATGGTTTAACAACCCTTTTTTTCCCAGATATTCAATTCTAAAGGCCTCTGCTTCATCTACGCTTTGGGTTTGAAAACCTTCAACCCTGGCAATATGTTCCTGTATCTTTTCAATCATGAAATCTTTTCTTTAAAGAAGGGTCAAATTTAATAAAAATGTCCTTTAGCACCCTATTCCTTTTGCTTATTCTATATATCCTTTTTCCAGGAAATACTGGACAATGGCCTCTTTCATCAAAACAGATTGTTCTCCTGCCTTCAATGCCGGAAGTGTTTCCAGGATCCTATAATGTGGCCAGCTATCATCATCAAAATAATCAAATTCGTAATAACCATACGGCTCCAGAAGACGGCATATTGCAATATGCATAAGATCCAGCTTATGATCTTTTTTGAATTTCCTGTGAGGTTGCCCCAGTTCCTGAACCCCGATAAGGTATATTATGGCATCAAGGTCCAGCAGGTCTCCATCTGCAAATTGATTGGAAAGCTTTTGTTGTACCAGCGTCCAGCGCTCTTTTAGTTTTTCATCTCTTGACATTTGGCAAAGATACGTATCTTAGTTTTTGTAAAAGCTATCTTTAAAACATGAATATAGTAGATGTTGTTCTTGCCCTTATTCTTTTATATGGGATCATCAGAGGTTTTTTTCGTGGATTTTTTGCAGAGCTGGCTTCGCTTGTAGCCTTTGTAGCCGGTATATACGGGGCGATCTATTTCTCTCATCTTCTTAGCGATTTTTTGGTAAACCGCGTATCCTGGAATATTCAGTTTGTAAATCTCACCGCCTTTGCCATTACCTTTATCCTAATAGTATTTGTGATCTCGCTGGCAGGAAAATTTCTTACTACGCTGGTTAATTTTGCAGCCCTGGGAATTATTAATAAACTTCTGGGAGCAGCCTTTGGCTTTGTGAAAGTTGCTTTTATAACAAGTGTTATCATCATGTTCTTTAGTGCTACCAATGAGGATGTAAATGTTATTGAAGAGGAAACCCTGGAGGGTTCTGTACTTTACCCCCCAATTAAAGCGCTGGCACCGGCTATTGTTCCTTCCATTCTAAGGGAGGTGAAAGAAATTGATTTTCTGGATGAGGAAAGAAAAGTTGAAATTGATCCCATATAAAAAGGCCGGCGATTAATGCCGACCTTCTCACAAACAAATAAACAAAAGTTAGTTTAGAAATTTAACTGGTAAACATCATCCAGCTCTGAGTCATTTTTAAAATTAACCCCCAGATCTTTTATAATCCCGGAATCAACCCCGTAGACCCACCCATGAATGGTGAGGTCCTGCCCGTTTTTCCAGGCATTTTGAACTATGGATGTTTTAGCAAGATCGAATACCTGCTCTGTAACATTCAGCTCTACAAAACGATTGGATCTTTCGGTTTGGTCCTCTATACTATCAAGTTCTTTTTTATGGACCCTATAAACATCTTTTATATGGCGTATCCAGTTGTCTATAATTCCTATAGACTGGTTTGTCATTGCTGCATTTACACCACCACACCCATAGTGTCCACAAACTATCACATGTTTTACTTTAAGGGCATTTACAGCATAATCCAATACGCTTAACATATTCATATCTGAATGGATTACCATATTGGCAATATTACGATGTACAAAAACCTCCCCAGGTTCTGCTCCTATGATCTCATTTGCCGGAACACGGCTGTCTGCACACCCTATCCATAAAACCGGTGGTTTTTGACCTTTGGAAAGTCTTTCAAAAAATTGGGGGTCAAGGTCTAATTTTTTCTCTACCCACTTCTTATTGTTCTCTATTAGCTGCTTATAAAAATCGCTCATTATTATATTTTTAAACGTTAATAATTATTTTAATGTGCCCCTTCAAAAACCGTTACTCCAAAAAATTCGCGGTAGCTTCGGGGGTTTTCAACTTCTCCCCTTTCAGAGATAAGTTTCATAGTAATATTTCTTCTTTCTGCAGTTACTGCAAAATCGTCCAGTATTTCCAGAATATCCAGATCTAAGGATCTTGTTTTTCGAACATCCAGGGTTACATATGAATTGTTAGGTAATGTGTTAAGTTCCCGTTGGATGGCTCCTTTATTAAGGAATGTCACCTCTTCAGCCAGTTCCATTTTTATACGATGCACCCCATTGGATTTATCCTCTATATGAAGGAAATGGGAATTCTTGTAACTATTTATCAAGATAGTAATTATTCCTACTGCTAATCCTAAAAGAATACCTACAAGTAAATCTGTTGCCACAATAGCAATTACTGTAACAATAAATGGGATAAACTGCGATTTCCCCAATTTCGACATTTGAAGGAATTGTTTGGGATTGGCAAGTTTATATCCAATTATAAGAAGAACCGCTGCAAGAACCCCCAATGGTATGAGATTAAGGTATCTGGGTATTAAAATTACACTAAACAACAGAAGGAAACCATGTATAATGGCAGAAAGTTTAGATTTTCCTCCACTCATAACGTTGGCGGTACTTCTCACAATAACCTGTGTAATTGGTAACCCCCCTACAAGACCCGAAAAAGTATTACCTACACCCTGAGCCACCAACTCCCTGTTGGTTGGAGTAACACGCTTGGCAGGATCCAGCTTATCTGTCGCCTCTACGCTAAGAAGCGTTTCCAGACTTGCAACAATGGCAATAGTTATTGCAACCATATACACCTGAGTATTTCCGAGCTGGGAAAAATCAGGAAAAGTAAATTGTCCTATAAAATCTGAAACATTCTCCGGAATTGGTACAGATACCAAATTTGCTCCCGTGATCTCAAGGGAAGAGCCTGAACCATTAAAAAACAATTGATAAATAATACCCGCTATTACTGCTACCAGAGGGCCGGGAATCAATTTGAATGCTTTGTGTTTTTTGGCAAGTACCTTATCCCATATTAACAGGATCACAAGGGAAATAGCGGTCACCAGTACTACACCAGGATGTACAGAGCTAACCATATTCACAAGACCTCTATAAATATCAAGACCGGTTGTTTCAAAGAATGCGAAGGGAGTTTCTCCTTCCTCATAACCCAAAGCAAGGGGTATCTGTTTTAAAAATATAATGATACCAATTGCCGAAAGCATTCCTTTAATTACCGAGGAAGGAAAGAAATAGCCAATTACCCCCGCTTTTAAAACACCTAATAAAATTTGCAATAAACCGGCTAATACAACGGCTACCAAAAACAACTCATAACTTCCAAGATCTGCAATAGCTGTAAGCACTACTACGGCCAAACCTGCCGCCGGACCACTTACTCCAATAGAGGAACCTGAAATAGCTCCCACTACTATCCCACCAATAATCCCGGCAATAATACCTGAGAATAATGGTGCCCCACTCGCAAGAGCAATACCCAGACATAAGGGAAGGGCAACAAAAAATACAACTAAACTGGCAGGAAGATCTGCCTTAATATTCTTAAACATATACAATATGATTTTTCTTTCCGGGGTAATACCTACCCTAAAAACTATTTTTTTTGAGAATTTTAAGCAATGGTACAGCTGTATCCTGAAGTCTATTATAAATAGGACTTAGGAAATGACCAAATGCTGTTATTACACCACAATTATGAAAGGTGTAATAATTAAAAATGTAGCGTTAATTAGGCCTGTTTAGGCGGTGGGGAAAGTACATCCAGGAAGACAAGTTTCTCTGCGTCATTGTAATAATGAATAAGGGCAGATTGTTCCTGTAGAAATTGCAGACTAAGATTACTGGAATTTGATTCGTGAAAAGTATATTCGAAAACCAGTTGGGTTTTAGAAGAATTTTCTTCTTCATTTGCCGTGAAGGCCATAGAAATATCAGCATTCTCATCTACATAGGTGATCATTGTAGGAGTCGCGAGGAATCCTGCAAATAGTACCAGAAAGAACAATGCTGTTTTTTTCATATGCGCAAAAATAAGCTTTAGAGTAGAAGAAGAAAACCTAAAATGATATTTTAATCAAAAATTAACATAGATAAAATCTATTAAAACATTCTCACATCATCCTTATTCATCCATCCCTGGATCCCATTGGGCAATTCAAATTTAATCCAGTTTTGATATGTCTCTAAAATCTCAATTTTTGTTCCTTCATGAAGATAGAAAGATTCCTTACTGCGCATGGTGGGTTCATCCCTAACAGGGGTTTCCTGCGCAAAAATTATCGCATAATTATTTTCATTGTATAACCCTTTTTGCTGAAAGGCGAAAACTATAAAAAGGAAAGCAAGAAAAACACTCAACATTGCGCTGGAAAAGAATATTCGTTTCCATAAACTTTTTGTACTGAAGTAATACAATGCAAATAAGACCGCAAATCCAAAGGAAAAGATAATAGCCAACCAACCCCACTGGTTATAGCTCAAAACTGAAACAAGGTTATTCCAGATACCGGCTATACCGGAGGCCTTCTCTTCCTCTATATCATCTATAACCATATTCCTGGCTATTGAAAGATTGTTTCTAATATCTGAATCATTGGGGTCAAGCTGCAAAGCTTTTTCATAAAAATAAATACTGGGGGCTACTCTATCCAGTTTGTAATAAGAATTGGCCAGATTAAAATAAAGTTCAGATGATGTCTCACCGGCCTCGAGAATAGTCTCATAACTGGTTACGGCGGTTTCGTAATCCCCATCATTATAAGCTGCATTTCCCTTCTCAAATAAGTCGGGATTTTGCGCCTGAGAGATGTACCCAAATAGTATAAAAAGAAAAATTAACTTCTTCATTTTTTTAAATTTGTTTGTCTAAAGAGGAAATTACGCGGGCAGCCTTTTCATAGTCCTGTTCCATCGTTAATTTTGAAGATGGAGTGTAGCGCGCAAATTCGCAACTTCCCAGTAGGGATATAAATTCATCTGAAAGTTCCCTCTCTGCCCCTTTTTCTTCAAGTAAAGCTTTTATTCTGTCCTTGGACATATCGCTTGTCTGAATGTGAAGTTTAGCCTTTAAATAATTATGTAGCGCTCTCTCAAGGGCAATGTAGAACTTCTCGTGATCACCCAAATTCTTTCTGGCTTCTGAAAGATATTTTCTTGTAAGGCGATTTGCCTTTTTCACCCTGTTACCACGTACATCCTGAGCCATGGCCTCCCGCTTTTTACCCAGAAGTATAATCGCCAGAAGTAATCCAAATGGCAATGCCATTAAACTCCAGAAGGTAACTGAACCCAGGAAGGAACCGGAATCTAACGGATTTAAGTTGGTTTTTAATTTAATATACCTGAATTGATCTCCTGCAACAGTAACCGGTTGTTTTGAAACAAAACCACCACCAGGAACAGTAGCACCCGCCGGGGCCCTGTCTACGTCTAATTTTATTTCCCCCGAATTAATAGTTTTATAGGTTTTGCTGGAAATATCAAACCACGAGAATGAAAGGGGTGGGATGGTATATTCTCCCTGCCTTGTAGGTACTATAGTATAAGTATCTGTAACGCTACCCTGAGTTCCGTTGAGGTCTGTTCTAACGTTCTCGGTCCTTTCCGGTTCATATCTTTCCAGGGAGGCAGGCACTTCCAGTTCAGGAAGATCAAATAATTTTAAATTGCCATTACCGGTAACCTGGACTTTTACCGTCATTGATTCAGTGGCTGCAAGTTTGGTATTTCCGGGAATTACCTTAAAATCGAATTTTCCTACCGCTCCCGAAAAATTACCGGGTTTTCCGGCATCGGGCAGGGGCTTTGCATTGATGGTGCGTTTCCCTGCGGCCACTGTTTTATCTACCGTGGTATATAGCCTGCCACCAAAAATATCCCTGCGATCGCTGGGCACATCTACAGAAACAGAAAGCGTGAGCGGCTCAATTTCCAGTTCTCCGGTTTTTTGAGGATAAAGAATGGTTTTACGCAGCACCACAAACCTGTAAGGTTCACCCTGAAACTCCCCTGTCTCAATTTTTAATTGCCTGATATCAATATTCTGGCTCCAGAAATCCCTGTAAACCGGATTATCTATTTCCCTCCAGTTGCTTACACTTATCCTTGGACTCACATATAGTTTATAAACCACGGTGATCGCTTCGTTCAAATAAGGATTTGAGTTGGAGATCTCGGCGACGAGATGGAGATTTTCAGAGGCAACAAAATCTGTATTATTCCCATCTGTAGGTTTATCAACTGCCGCAGTTACCTCAACCTGAATAGGGGAGGTTTTATAAATATTTCCATCTACCGTTATTTCTGCCTGGCCTATTGTGAATCTTCCACGTCCCGTGGGTTCAAGGAAATAACTATAAGTTTTGGAATAGGTGCGTTTCCCATTGATCCAGCTATTGCTCACAGCCTGGTTTGGACCACCTACAACTGTGAAACCGCTGAAAGCCGGAGCTTTAAAATTATCCCCATCCTGGTTCATCTCAAAATCAACTCTAAGACGCTCATTTACCCCCAGCTTTTGTTTACTTGCCTTGGCCTCAAACTTGACCTGGGCAACTCCAACTGAAGACAGTATTAATAAGAATGACAGTATGAATAACCTAAAATTCATCTCTCTTTAGTCTAATTTTTTTAATGTTATTACAAGAATTATTACCAGTCCTTTTCTGTGCGGGTTTTAACGCCCCTTGCTTTCTCTGCATTTATCTTATCCTGCACCTTCTTTTCCTCATTGTTCATAGCTTCAAGCAAACTTTTGATCTGCTCGGGAGATAATTGTCCCTGGCGGGGTTGCTGGGGCTGCTGTTCTGCAGGTTTATCATCACCTTCTTCCTTAGGCTCCTGTTTCCCGTTCTCATCCTTATCTTCAGGTTGCCCGGGTTCATCTTTGGGATCTCCGCCCTTGTCCTCCTTATCTTCACCTTCCTGGTTGTCCTGCTCCTGTTCTCCCTCGTCACCCTTATCCTGGTCCTGCTTCTCCTGGTCTTCCTGTTCCTTATCATCATCACCGCCACCGCCACTTTGCTCTTCCTCTTCCAGCATCTTTTTGGCCAACGCATAGTTGTACCGGGTTTCCTCATCTTTAGGATTATTGCGAAGCGCATCCTTATATGCGTCTACAGCCTCCGCATACTTTTTTTGTTCCATAAAGGAATTTCCGAGGTTATGAAAAATCTTATGTTTATCTTCCTTTGTCTCTGCTATTTTTGCAGCCTGTCTAAGCCTGATCACCGCCTGGGCGGGTTTTTCTTTTCCGTAATACATATTGGCCATATTGTACCTGGCTTTTAGATTTTCGGGGCTTTTGGAAACTGCCTGACGGTAGGATGCTTCCGCTGAAGCAAAATCATTTTCGGCTAGATCTTCCTGGGCAGACCTAAGGAGCTTATTGGTTTGTTTTTCAATCTTCTTATTTTCCTCCTGAAGGGATTGAGCGCTGCTCAAATTCAGAAAAAAGAACGCAAGGAACACCATGGACAGGTTCCTCATATGTAGGGATAGAAATAACCAACTAAATTTCATATTTCTAACTTTTTCGTTCATTGAACAAATTTAACTTCCTCAACCAGGCGGTTTTTCTTTCTAACAGGAAAATATCTGCCAGTAATAACAGGATCGCAAAACCAAGGAACCACTGAAATTGTGATTGATACTCGGCATACTGCCGGGCTTCAAACTCTGTCTTGTCAAGGTTTGCCAGAAAATCTGACACTTTTTCAGTTACCTGGGTTGTTACATTGCCATGTACATACTCTCCATTTGTAGCAGCGGCGATTTCTTTTAAGATCCTTTCATCCATCCTGGTAATCACCGTTTCACCATTCAGGTCTTTTTTATAACTCTGGGTTATCCCTCCTCTTTTAATGGGAATGGGCCCTCCACGTTCTGTTCCTACTCCTATTGTAAATATTCGTATTCCCTGAGTTGCCGCTTCTTTTGCAATCGCCTCCACTTCTCCAAAATGATCTTCCCCGTCGCTAATTATGAACAAGACCTTACTCGTGGGCTCATCCTGATTATAATAAGTTTTAGCGAGTTCTATCGCATCTTTTATGGCGGTTCCCTGTGAGGAGACCATATCTGTGTTCATTGCCTGTAAGAACATTCTTGCCGCAGCATAATCTGTAGTTATAGGCAATTGAGGAAAGGCGCTTCCGGCGTAAGCTATAATGCCTACCCGGTCACTCCCAAGATTATTCAAAATTTGGGTAACCAGCTGTTTGGACTTCTCCAAACGATTTGGAGCAATATCCTCAGCCTCCATACTTTTGGAAACATCTATGGCAAAGACAATGTCTACACCCTCTCTGGTGACAGTTTCCATTTTCGTGCCAATTTTAGGATTGACAAGGGCGAGGACAATCCCTGTTAACACCAATAACAAAAGTCCAAATTTTAATGCCGGTTTAAACCACGACCTATCCGGACTTAACTGCTGTAACATAGCAGGATTTGCGAACTCCTTTTGTTTTTTCTTTTTCCATAGATAAAGGAGCGCATAGAACAGCACCAGCACAGGGATGATGAGCAATAACCAAAAATATTTTTCTTCTTCTAATATGTACATTCTTTACCCTTGTAAGAATTGCCTTCAACAGGCATTTATGTATTTTAAATAAAGCTCCTGAAGATCGTGAAACGCAACAGTAATTCCATGATCAACAAAAACCCTGCAATTAAAAGGAATGGCCGAAATCTTTCCTCGTAATTGGTAAACTTAAATTCCTCAATTTCGGTTTTTTCAAGGCTGTCTATTTCCTCATAGATCTCCTCCAGTTTTTCATTATCTGTAGCCCTGTAATACTTTCCTCCGGTAGTGGAGGCAATTTCCTGCAGCAGTTTCTCATCGATCTCTACCCGCGCCATTCCATATTGAAACTGTCCATTTGGAAGAATTCCTATAGGTGACAATGCCATGCCGTTGCTGCCAAGGCCTATGGTGTATGTTTTGATACCATACTCGACCGCAAGTTCACTTGCGATCTTAGGATCTATAAAACCTGAGTTATTAACCCCATCTGTAAGCAGGATGATCACCTTGCTCTTGGCATTGCTTTCCTTAAGCCTGTTAACCGATGTTGCCAGTCCCATCCCTATCGCGGTTCCACCTTCCAAAACTGTATTATATTTTAGATCCTCGAGTGCTGCCAGGACGATATTTTTATCACTTGTTACAGGGGTTAAAGTGAAACTTTCTCCTGCATAAACTACCAGGCCTATCCTGTCTGTAGGTCTGCCTTTAATAAATTCGGCCGCAACTTCTTTTAAAGCATCAAGCCGGTTAGGTTGTAAATCCCGTGCAAGCATACTGGCTGAAACATCAATTGAAAGAACGATATCTATTCCCTGCGTAGAGGAGGTACGGGTAGAAACATCTGATGAACGGGGTTTTGCCATGGCAATTATGAGGAATGCCAGGGCAATAAGTCTTATTATAAAAAGTCCATGTTTTAAAACGGGTAAAATACTTCGCTCTGCCTTAAACCCCTCAATGCTGGAAATACGCAGTTCTGCCTGTTGTCGGTTCCGTTTCCAGAAATACCAGCCTGCAAGCAACGGGAGTAAGATCAAAAGCCAGAAATACCCCGGATTTTCAAATGTAAAACTATCTAGCATTAATTCCCTGTATTTTCAAATTCAACCGAATTTATAATGCGGCCCGCGATTTCTTCTGCAAATTCATCTTCAGCATCAAAAATTACAGTTATTTGCTGGAATCCTCCTTTTTCTGCAAAATTCAAAATGAGGTATTCTTTAGTTTGAATATTATTATTCTTAGGATTCTCAAGTTCCAGTGTTCCAAAAACCTTGATCCCCTTTGCTCCTTCAAGCGTGGTAAATTCTTCCTCTTTAACAATAATGTTCTTTGCTCCTTTTTGTTCCAGGTTGGCATAAACCCCTTCTACGGCGGTTTTAAGTTCAAATTTCACCCCTTCCTGAAACCGCACGGTGCTTAAAACAACATACAAGTCTTCAGCCAGATCTCCGTCTATAAAGGTCTCACTACCTACAAGCATCGCTTGGGCTTCCCTTGGAATATCAATTTCTCCCCTTTTTAGAACTCTGGGAGTAGTAATGTTTACTACAGGGTCACCATAATCGCTGGTGATCCATTCTCCCTGCAATAATTGCTTTGAAGGATTGCCGAAAACAACATTTCTAAGACCCGAAAACCCCTGGGTAGTTACAATTGCGGTAACTCCAACAGCAATTATTAAAATTCCCGCACCCACTGCTAACACGATTTTTCTTCGGTTTTTGCGCTTTAACCGGGCCCGGCGATATTGCTCATCTTTAAGCAATTCTTCTTCTGTAGGTTCGGGGATCGCAGCTTTGGTATCATTAATTACATGTTCAATTTTAGACCGGTCTCCTTTCGCTGTAATAATATCGGGTCGGGAATTGGCAAATTTTGCAAGATCTGCCCGTTGTAAAATGATCTTAAGCTCATCTATGGTTTGGCGGCTCAGGTTCAATTCGCCCCGGTCCATTTTTAATTCCAGGTCCTGTATAAGTTCTGATGTAGTGCTTTCCATTGCCCTTAAATGCACTTCATCTTCTATATACCTGCGCACAGCTTCGGTCAACTTTGAATAGTATTCCTTGGTTTGCCTGTTTTCCAGTAAATGGGATTTGTCAAGTTCCTGCAATTCAAATAAAGCCCGCTCATAGGGAGGTAATTGCTTTCGGGCTTCCAGTATTTTCTTCCGTCTTTTTAAAAGGAAAAACAAAGCAGCGGCCAGCAGAAGGATTGCAAGGAACCACCACACCCAAACAGGAATAGAAAATCCCGAAGGCACTTCCATAGGAGGCTTAATTGCGAACATTTTTTGTTTTGTAGTATCTACCACCACATCTACCACTTCTATGCGTATGGAATCTGTAAAATAAGGAGTGTTATTGATAAGCACCTGCTGCCTTGGGATAGTGTAAGACCCGGAATCAAACTGGGTAAGAGAGTATTCCTTTAGAAGCCTGAACCTGTTCTCCACCCGGTTGGTATCTGCAGTTATAGATTCAACTACCTCCATTGGGTTAAAGGTTTCCCCCTCGGGAAACACTACGAGATTTGCAGGATTGGTTTCTACCGTAATTTTATAGATCAACTGGTCTCCAATAAGTATTGAAGTGGTATCAACAGATGCATTCACTTTTGAATCCTGAGCTAAAACCGGAATTACGGCAAGAAAAAAGAAGAGTAAAAAAACATAAAAACCCGCGTTTTTACGCAAAGGTGCAGCTGAAGAATATCCACCCAGATTTAAAACTGCAAAATTGGTTCTTAAAAAGTTTGTCATTATAAATTCTTATCCTCTTGTTTTAAAATATCCTAATAATTTTTTGACATAACTTTCATCAACCCGGGAACTTAACATCCCGGCACCACTTTTAGTGAAACTTTCCCTGAAATAATTTTCACGATCCTTAAAATGGGAGGCATAGGCATTTCGTACACTTTTAGAGCCTGTATTTACCATTATCATCTCCCCGGATTCGCCGTCCAACATTTGTACCAAACCTATATTGGGAATGCTCTGTTCCCTCTGGTCATAAACCCTTATCCCGGTTACATCATGTTTCCCGCTCACTATCTTAAGGGTATGTTGATATCCATCTGTCATAAAATCTGAAAGAACAAACACAATGGCCTTTTTCTTTATAACATTGGTTACATATTTAAGAGCGGCAGAGATATCGGTATTTTTACCTTTTGGCTGAAATTCTATAAGTTCCCGTATTATTCTTAATACATGGGAACGACCTTTTTTTGGAGGAATAAATAGTTCCATTTGGTCTGAAAACAAGAGCAGTCCAATTTTGTCATTGTTCTGGGTTGCGGAGAATGCCAAAGTCGCGGCAATTTCAGTAATGATCTCTTTTTTGAATTGCTTTTGTGAACCAAATAATTCAGATCCTGAAACATCCACCAAAAGCATCATTGTGAGCTCCCTTTCCTCCTCAAATACCTTTACAAAGGGTTCATTATAACGGGCAGTCACATTCCAGTCAATACTCCTTACATCATCTCCAAACTGGTAATTTCTCACTTCGCTAAAGGTCATCCCCTTACCTTTAAAGGTAGAATGATACTCACCCCCAAACACGTGATTGCTCAGGCGCCTGGTTTTGATCTCTATTTTTCGAACCTTTTTAAGTAACTCTTTTGTATCCATTAAAAAACCCTCTTCAATAAGATGAGCAATATTTAGAAAACTTCCTGAAAAACCTGCGTTTTAGGGTACTTCAACCTCATTGATGATCTTACCGATAATGTCTTCAGAAGTAACATTTTCGGCTTCTGCCTCATAAGTAAGACCAATTCTGTGACGCAACACATCATACACTACTGCCCTTACATCTTCAGGAATTACATACCCCCGTCTCCTTATGAACGCGTAGCATTTTGCAGCGATTGCAAGATTTATACTTCCCCGGGGAGAAGCTCCAAAATTGATAAGAGGAGTTAATTCATCAAGTTTGTATTTGTCCGGGGTTCTGGTGGCAAAAACTATATCAAGAATATATTTCTCGATCTTTTCATCCATATAGACTTCCCTTACAGCCGCCTGGGCTCTGGCAATCTGATCAAGGCTTACTACCTGGTTCACCTTTTCAAAACCCCCCTTTAGGTTGGCACGCACTATCATTTGTTCCTCTGCCATTTGAGGATATTTGATCACTGTTTTCAACATAAACCTGTCAACCTGCGCCTCTGGCAAAGGATATGTCCCCTCCTGTTCAACAGGGTTTTGTGTTGCCATTACAAGAAATGGCCGGTCCAGTTTAAAAGTTTCATCTCCAATGGTAACCTGCTTTTCCTGCATGGCCTCCAGCAAGGCAGATTGAACTTTGGCGGGAGCCCTGTTAATCTCATCTGCAAGGACAAAATTTGCGAAGATTGGTCCTTTTTTAATGCTGAAATCATTGAGCTTCATATTATAGATCATTGTTCCCACAACATCTGCGGGTAAAAGATCTGGGGTAAACTGTATTCTGCTGAAACTTCCATGTACCGCCTGGGCCAGAGTATTAATTGCAAGGGTTTTTGCGAGGCCGGGAACTCCCTCCAGCAAAATATGGCCTTGTCCTAAAAGTCCTATCAATAAACGCTCAACCATTACCTTTTGCCCTACAATCACTTTATTGATCTCATTGGTAAGCAGGTCTACAAACGCACTTTCTCTTTCAATTTTCTCATTAAGGCTTGATATGTCTAATGACGCGTTATTCTCTATCATAGAATTAAATTTTAAAATATGTGAAGATATCTACAAAATACCAACGATGCAAATACTAATATATTGGACTGGCCGCGGCACAAAAGGTTTAAAATAAAAAAGGCTGCCGGAAAACCGGCAGCCTTAATAGAAATTATAATGATGTTTTAATCTACGAAGATCACATCCAGATCTACAGTGGCACCTGAAGCTACAACAACGTTATTAACAGTTTTAACCTGTAATCCTAATCCTGCAGCCGGGGTAACAGTTATTTGGTAAGTTCCGGCAGGAACACCATTAAGAGAGAAATTACCAGTTGCATCTGTGTAAGCAGAGATTGTATTAGCCGAATTTGCTGCTCTTACATGACTTACAACAGTAGATGGTTGAACCTCACCGGTAATAGTCCCGGTTCCTTCCATAGCGGCAAGTCTAATAACCGGCTTAAGAATGAATCCTCCAGATGAACCTGCAGTAACTATAGACTGGTCAACGTCAAAATCCAATAAGAATTCATACATTTTTCCGGCTTCAAGTGTTTGGTTAACTTTAAGTTTTAAACCAGACTGTTGAGCACTTGGAGTACTTAAAGGCTGAGACTCACCATTGATCACAACAGAGTTGTTGTTTCCAAGAACCAATCTTATCTGGCCAAGTGGTCCGGGAGGAACTTCAGCATCTGCAAGTAACTGGGTAACACCGCCTGTTAGAGAAAGAAGATCATATACACCTGTGCGTATTCCTCCTAAACTTGTCCAACCTGCATCATCTGTTGCATTTGCATCTGCTTTGATCATAACATCAACAACATCTACAAATACTGCATCATAATCTCCGGGAGCATCGGTCATGTGAACTACTATCCGGGCATTGTTATCATTTTGAGTGTCATCATCGCTACAGCTGGCAAAAGTGGTTAGAGCTATAGCAGCCATCAGGAAACCTGTGAATTTTCTGAAATTTAGTTTTCGTGAAATCATTTTCATTTTTTAATTTGATTTGAGTTTGGTGAGTAGAACGGCCTAATTGCAGCGAAATTTTATCAGATATTTTAATTAACTTTTTTTAACACCACTTAACGTGATTTTAGCAAATAATCCCTGCTCCTCTTTAACATTTTGAACATTACATTTATCTTTAGTTTTTAAAAACAGATAATAATGAAACAAACTGCCCTTATTACAGGCGCCACCAGCGGTATAGGCCGGGCTACTGCTCATGCTTTTGCTAAAGCCGGTATTAATTTGATACTCTGCGGAAGGCGGGAGGAAGAACTTCAAAAACTAAAGGGAGAACTTGGAGGCTTCGTGGCCGTAACCACCCTCCAGTTTGATGTTCGCGATAAGACCGAAGTGTTTAATCAAATAGCAGCCTTGCCTGAAGGCTTTAGGAAAATAGATATCCTCCTCAATAATGCCGGCAACGCGCACGGACTTCACCCTATACAGGACGGGGATATTGAAGACTGGGATGCGATGATAGATATTAATGTGAAAGGACTTTTATATGTGAGCAAGGCCGTTATTCCTCAAATGGTTGAAAGAAAATCCGGCCATATTATTAACATTGGTTCCACCGCGGGGAAAGAAGTATATCCCAATGGAAATGTATATTGTGCCAGTAAATTTGCGGTAGATGCGATAAACCAGGGAATGAGAATAGATCTTAATTCTGCCGGGATAAGAGTAGGGGCCATAAATCCGGGATTGACCAATACCGGTTTTAGCCATGTGCGCTTTAAAGGGGATGTAGACCGGGCAGAGAATGTGTACAGGGGATTTGAACCTTTATCACCTCATGATATTGCAGATATTATAGCATTTGTAGTATCCAGGCCCTATCATGTGAATATTGCAGACCTTACCGTAATGCCCACCGCCCAGGCCAGCAGTACTATCGTAAGAAAACAGTAAACCTTTAAGAGAATTAGATAATTTGTAAAGATTTGATCAATAAACGCCTGCTTATAAAGAACCTCCTCGCTCATAATGACGAGAACAGCTTTTATGATAAAAAGCGCAGGCTGAATATTGACCAGAAAGAAGGAAAGGCCAAGTTTTTAAAACACGTTTGCGCCTTGTCTAATTCCAACCCAAAGAATAATTCTTATATAGTCATTGGAGTTGAAGATGAAGACAACTCAATAAGCGGAGTAGATTTTTTTGACGACAGCAAGATCCAGAATCTGGTGAATGCCTATCTAAGCAATCCCCCACTCGTGTCCTATGAAAATATCCCCTTTCCCCACCTACCGGATGATCTGGTAGTGGGCCTGGTAACCATTAGACCCAATAATGGCAAGTTATGTTCCCTGAGAAAAAACATCTGGAAATATTACGGGGGATCGGTATTTTTTAGAGATGGCAGCATTAGTATGCCCAAGGTGTATGATATTGAAATCAAGGACACAAATTCCCAGATAGTTGGTTCAATTGAGAAACATGCCCAAAATAATATTGAACTTACGCTGGATGGGGTATTTGATTTCCTGCGCAAAAGAAAGGATTATCACCCGGCTTATAAGGTTTTTAAAGAATATTTTGTTGTATGCTGGGCAGGAAAGATCAAAAAATCCCGTAATGAAACTTTTTATTCGAGAGTAGATATAGAATTGATCAATGAACAGGTAAAACTTTTTTATTCAGACCTGGATGAAGTGAGCATAAGCATTGATGAAGATAGTTTTAAAATAATAGAATTCGTAAATCTGGGACTTCAGGATAAATTCCATTATTACCCTTTGGAAGAGGTTATTATTAACTTCAGGGAAAATGCAGGATATGAGATTGAAAGCAAATTGTTGTTTGATCCTCCGCAATTTGATAAAAAGGTTCTTTACCATATTTATAACGCCAATAATGCTTTGCTGGCGAAACTGAAAAATGGCATTTCTTTGAATAAAAATGAAGAGCGGGATCTTATAAATCTTCCTGCGACCTACCTTATATGTTATTTTAACCAATTTGGAGATGCGCTTGAAAAGCTGGAAAGCAGTAAGGAATTATTGCGAATCCATAACGGGAAAGCCTATATTGCCTTTAAGGAAAGTATGCGCATCTTAAGAAAAGTGAAATACAGTTAAGAATGAAATGCATATGACCAATATATATACAATAGATGTCCCAAATGAAAAAAACAATAGTAATAGGTGATATACATGGCGGCTTAAAAGCGCTGGTTCAATTGCTTGAACGCATTGAAGTAACCCCCGATGACCGACTTATATTTTTGGGAGATTATGTAGATGGATGGAGTGATTCTGCCAATGTTGTGACTTATTTGATGGAGCTGGGAAAACAAAATTCCTGTACTTTTTTAAGGGGTAATCACGACGATCTAACCTATAGATGGTTAAAAACAGGAGAAATAAATGAACAATGGCTGCAACACGGGGGCCAGTCCAGTATGGATGCATACCGCAATTTTACCTCAACCGAAATTGAAGTCCATATTAACTTTTTTGAGCAAATGCTTAACTATTATATTGACCAGGAAAAGCGGCTATTTGTTCATGCGGGGTTCACCAATCTTCGGGGTCCGGAACAGGAATATCACAATACCGGTTTTTACTGGGACAGAACTCTTTGGGAAACAGCCCTGTGTCTTGATAGTTCTTTGCCAAAAACCCATGCTTATTACCCAGCCAGGTTGAAATTGTTCAAGGAGATCTATATTGGACACACCCCTACCACCCGTATAAAAAAGGAAAAACCGGTTAATGCGGCGAATGTTTGGAATATTGATACCGGTGCAGCTTTTAAAGGAAAATTATCGGCAATAGAAGTTGACACCAAAGAAATTTGGCAAAGCGACCCGGTTTTTGAACTTTATAGCGAAGAGAATGGGAGAAATTAAGATTTTTTTTACCCTAAGGCTACATTATCTTTATATATTTGAGACTTAATAATTTTGTTGCATCATTTTTGATTATATTTTGAACTAAGATTAATTGCCAGCGCTTTACAGAAATTATTTTGTATTGATTGGAAAAACCCTAAAAAGAAAAGCTATGGCCTTGAGTAATATGCGATTGGAAGTAATGAAAACTGTTGAGAAATCAATTGACAGTTATGTGGAAAAATACCTTATCCCGGTAGAGGATATCTGGCAACCTACAGATTTACTGCCAAATCTTCAGAAGGAAAATTATATGGATGAGCTTACCCAGATCCGGGAGGAAGCCCAGGAATTGGGATATGATTTTTGGGTTGTTCTGGTAGCAGATATGATCACAGAAGAGGCCCTGCCTACCTATGAATCCTGGTTAATGGATATGGAAGGGGTAGAACAACATGGAGCCTCCCAAGGTCAACAAAATGGTTGGGCCAAATGGATACGGCACTGGACCGGAGAGGAAAACAGGCATGGAGACACCTTGAATAAATACCTTTATTTATCTGGAAGGGTAAATATGCGGGAGATTGAAAAAACCACTCAATATCTTATAAACGATGGTTTTGATATTGGGACGGGCAGAGACCCATATAAAAATTTCATCTATACCAGTTTTCAGGAACTCGCAACTAATATCTCACACAAACGCGTGGGTCAACTGGCAAAGAAAAAAGGAAATAAAATGCTTGCAAAAATGTGTAGCATCATTGCAGGAGATGAAATGAGACATCACCTTGCATACCGTGAATTTGTAAAAACCATCTTTGAGTATGATGCCAGCGAGATGATGCTCGCTTTCCAGGATATGATGAAAAAGAAGATTGTAATGCCCGCGCAGTTCATTCGTGAATCTGGCCAGGGAATAGCTGAAGCTTTTGAGAATTTTTCAAATGCTGCTCAACGCCTTGGGGTATATACTACTTACGATTATATTGACATTCTTCAGAAACTTAATGAATACTGGGAGATCGATAAATTTACATCGCTTACAGATGATGCAGAGAAAGCCCGTGATTACCTAATGGCATTGCCAGACAGGATGTCCAGGATAGCCAACCGAATTTCCATCCCACAGGATCAACATCAGTTTAAATGGGTTGAGGCCAACGGAAGATTATAAAACACAAAATGACCCGCTTTAATAGCGGGTTTTTTTATACTTTTCATGGTTATGAAATACAGTTAAAATTGATTTTTTGATATCCTCAGAAGGCGGAAGAAAATTTCAGGCACGCTTCAGGACATTTTGGAACTTTTTTAATCTTACACGCTATGGAAAAACCTGTTTTCTTTATAAATAAACCTGATAATATACTTCCTTCAGGATCTACTGATGAAATATTCAGAAAAAGTGACCCGCTATCATTTCACCAAACTTTAGAGGACTATAAACCAACTCCCCTGGTAGAATTAAATAGCCTTGCTAATAAATTTGGCGTCAAGAAAATTTATGTAAAAGATGAATCCTTCAGGTTTGGATTAAATGCATTTAAAGGTCTTGGTGCCTCATACGCCATGCATAAGCTCCTGGAGCAGGATCCCTCTATAGAAACCTTTTGTACTGCGACCGACGGGAATCATGGACGCGCAGTTGCCTGGGCTGCTAAAAAGTTTGGAAAAAATTCCCGCATATTTGTGCCAAGAGGAACCACCGAAGCCCGTATAGATGCCATACAGGGCGAAGGAGCAATAGTGGAGGTGATGGACCGTAATTATGAAGCTACCTGTGATTATGCTCAAATAATGGCACAAGGAAATGGGTGGACCCTGGTTCAGGATACTACCATGGAAAACTATGATGAAATTCCCGCCCATATTATGGCAGGTTACCTTACTCATTTTATAGAAGAAGAAGGCACACTTAACTTACTTCCCGAAGCTCAGATAGATGTGATTTTCCTGCAGTCCGGGGTGGGAAGCTGGCCGGCCGCGGCGGCATGGTATTACACCAACCGGTATGGAAATAAAAAGCCCAAACTGGCTATAGTAGAACCGGCAGAAGCCGCAGGATTGCTCGCGTCGCTGAATGCCGGAAGAAGAACCAGCCCAACGGGAAATTTTACAACCATGATGGCAGGTCTCAATTGCGGGATCCCCTCTGCATCTGCCTGGGAAATTTTAAAAAATACCATTGATGCCGTGGTGGCAATAGAAGACACCTATGCAGTTGAAGCGATCAGGGAATTTTATTTCTCACAGGAAGGGGACCCCAGGATAATGGCAGGGGAATCTGGAGCGGGAGGATTGGCAGGCTTTATAGCCGTTATGCAGGATGAAAGATTTGAAGAAGTCAAAAAACACCTGGGAATTAATGAAAATTCCCGGATGCTTTTATTTAATACTGAAGGTGCCACAGATCCTCCAAATTTCCAGAAGATAATTGATGATATTTATCGGTAGAACGCCTCACAAATGTGGATGATTAAAGCGGGGGAATACTTCTATTATAATATTCTGATCAATCGAGCTGCATTTCGGGAATTTCACCTTCTACGATCAAGGTTCCTTCGGTCGCATTTTTAATTTGTTCAACACTTACCCCGGGAGCACGTTCCAGCAATTTAAAACCTTTATCTGTTACTTCAATAACAGCAAGTTCGGTTACTATTTTGGAGACACAGCCCACCCCGGTAAGAGGAAGAGTGCATCTTTTCAATAATTTGGATTCCCCTTCCCGGTTGGTATGCATCATAGCAACGATAATATTCTCGGCTGAAGCTACAAGGTCCATCGCACCCCCCATTCCCTTCACCATTTTCCCCGGGATCTTCCAGTTAGCTATATCGCCGTTTTCAGCAACTTCCATTGCACCAAGAATGGTAAGGTCTACGTGTTGCCCTCGTATCATCCCAAAGCTCATTGCAGAATCAAAAAAACTTGCTCCGGGCAAAGCCGTGATGGTTTGTTTCCCTGCATTAATAAGGTCGGCATCCTCCTCACCTTCAAAAGGAAAAGGACCCATTCCAAGAATTCCATTTTCACTTTGGAATTCCACTTCAATATCATCACGCACATAGTTGGCAACAAGCGTAGGAATTCCTATGCCGAGGTTTACGTAATACCCGTTCTTCACTTCTTTTGCTATTCGCCTGGCGATTCCGTTTTTATCTAACATTCTTTTTGATTTGAAGATTTTTTAATTTGAAAATTTGAAGATGTTTATTACTTCTCTATTTCTTTTTAACTCTACCCGATTTGAGGTTTTTTTAATTTAAGGATTTGTGGATTTGAGAATTTGACTTGAGTTTTAGAAAACTGAACTAATAAAGTATCCCATTTTCAAATAATCTCATTATCAAATTTTCAAATCATCCCATTATCAAATCACCTTTTTCTCACAGTTCTTTGTTCAATACGTTTTTCATAATTTTTTCCCTGGAAAATGCGCTGCACAAAAATTCCCGGAATATGAATTTGGTTTGGATCGAGCTCTCCCGGTTTTACCAGTTCCTCTACCTCAGCTACAGTAATGGTAGCTGCACCACACATTAGGGGATTAAAATTTCGGGCGGTACCTTTAAAGATAAGATTCCCTGCCTCGTCACCTTTCCAGGCCTTTACAAATGCAAAATCGGCTTTATAGGCTTCTTCAAGGACATACATTTTCCCGTTAAACTCGCGGGTTTCCTTTCCTTCGGCTACTTCGGTACCATATCCTGCGGGAGTATATATAGCAGGGAAACCCTGTTGGGCAGCCTGACATTTGGCGGCAAGAGTTCCTTGTGGGGTTAGCTCTACATCGAGTTCTCCACTAAGCATCTGTCGCTCAAATTCGGCGTTCTCTCCCACATAGGAGGAGACCATTTTCTTTATTTGTTTTTTGTGAAGTAATAAACCCAGACCAAAATCATCAACCCCTGCATTGTTAGAAATGCAGGTTAGATCTTTCAGGTTAAGGTCAACCAACCGGGAGATTGCATTTTCCGGGATACCGCTAAGGCCAAATCCTCCCAGCATAAATGTCATTCCATCGTGTACTCCCTCAAGAGCCTCCTGTACGTCGTTTACAGTTTTTCTGATCATTGAAATTTCGTTTTGCGAAATTTACAAAAACTTTGATCTTGCACCAACGAATTCAGGAAGGGAATTAAACCCGATCTTTATTCAGTTTATTAGAACTCTAGTTCGTCAGGAATTCCCTGGTCACGGTAGTTACGTTGATTGTATAGATTACAATTGGTCTCAATGCTAAGATTATCTGGTCTTGGGAATTCTCCGGTTGAAACATCCAGATCCTTGTCTGCAAACACCTTTTTCATATATATACCCCAAATTGGCAGCGCCATAGTAGCACCCTGGCCATAGGTAATACCCGGGAAATGGACGGCACGATCCTCGGCCCCCACCCAAACTCCCGTTACCAGGTTGGGCACCATCCCCATGAACCACCCGTCACTTTGATTTTGGGTAGTTCCGGTTTTACCGGCTATAGGATTTTTAAAATCATAGGGATATCCGGTTACAGCCCGCTTGTAATGATCCTGATTTCCGGCCCAGGTTCCCCTAAGTCTTATACCCGATCCGCTTTGAGTAACTCCTTCCATAAGATTAACAGTGACATAGGCCGTTTCCTTGCTTAAAACATCTTTAGTTTCAGGAACATGTTGATAGAGAACGGTTCCGTTCTTATCTTCAATTCGGGTAACGATTACCGGTTTAACATACACCCCCTCATTTACAAAGGTGCTGTATGCTGAAACCATCTCAAATACACTCATGTCTGCTGTTCCCAGAGCTATAGAGGGCACTTCTGGCATATCCCGGGTATCTACTCCCAGTTTGTCAAGCATATCAATAACGGGCCTTGGACCGGTTTGAGCGATTAACCTTGCACTAATGGTGTTTACGGAATTGGCCAGTGCGCTTTTCAGGGTCATCATTCCCCCATATTTATTATCACTGTTACGTGGTGACCAGTCGCTTTGAGCTCCCATTCTTCCCGCTTCAATGGTAAAATGATTTCGTGGAAGGGTATCACAGGGAGAAAGTTTTAACTGATCTATGGCCGTGGCATACACAAAAGGCTTAAATGTAGATCCTACCTGCCTACGCGCTTGCTTCACGTGTTCATACTTAAAATGCTTAAAGTTAATTCCTCCCACCCAGGCCTTTACCTCTCCGGTTTGAGGGGTCATAGACATCATACCGGTATTTAAAAAGGACTTATAGTATAATATCGAATCCCGGGGAGTCATAATTGTATCTTTAATTCCGGACCAACTGAATACTCTCATTTCAGTTTCCTTATTAAAAGATTTTATTATTTCATCTCTGGATTTTCCCTGGGCTTCCATTTTTCTCCATCGGTCTGAAACCTTCATGGAGCGGCTAATAATTTGCTCAACCTCATCTGGAGTTATATCACGGAAAGGAGCGGTCTTGTTTGTTTTATTCTGACGGTCAAATTCCTTTTGAAGGTGAGACAAATGCATTTCTACAGCTTCTTCAGCATATTTTTGCATCCTGGAATCTATACTGGTATAGATCTTTAATCCGTCACGGTATATGTTGTACTCTCCACCATCTGGCTTTGGGTTATCCTGGATCCAATCTCTCATGAATCCCTGGAGATAAACCCTGAAATAAGTAGCTATACCTTCATCATGGCCTTGTGGTGTAAAGGTGATCTTCATGGGGATTGCCTGCAGCGAATCTTTTTCCTCACGGGTAATGAATCCGTTAACCTCCATTTGCTTAAATACCTGGTTTCGGCGTTGCTCTACCATCTCAGGACGGCGCACAGGGTTGTATAGCGCAGAGTTTTTCAGCATGGCTACCAATACTGCCGATTCTTCTATTTTAAGATCTTTGGCCTCCTTATCAAAATATATCTTTGCAGCCGATCGTACCCCTACCGCCTGGTATATAAAATCGTACTTATTGAAGTACATTGTGATAATTTCTTCCTTGGTATATTGTCTTTCAAGGCGAATAGCGATGATCCATTCCTTGAACTTCTGCATTACCCTGCCCACAAAATTCTGGGAGACATCCTGGGTGAATAACAATTTTGCCAACTGTTGCGGGATGGTACTTGCGCCTCCTCTTTCTCCAAGGTAAACAGCTGCTCTAAGAGTACCTTTAGCATCAATCCCGGAGTGTTTATAATAGCGTTCATCTTCTGTAGCAACAAGGGCCTGCACTAAATGTGTGGGAAGATCTTCATACTTTATGGGAGTCCTGTTTTCATTGTAATACTTCCCAAGTGTTTGCCCGTCTGATGAAAAGATCTCTGTTGCAAGATTGGTTTCAGGATTTTCAAGTTCTTCAAATTTGGGCATTTTCCCAAATGCGCCCCATCCTGCCAGAAGAAAAATAAAAATAATCAAAAGAATCCCCGCCCCGAAAATTGTCCAGAAGCCTATTATATATTTCCCGTAAGAGGTGTTTTGTTTTTTTGTTTTTTTTGTGGGGCTAGCCATAAGTGCAATTACGTTTAATTTTGTGTGTGTTCTATGCGTAAACCTACCTGGGTAATTCCTTCCAGGTCTTTGATCCCTGTTTCACTCCCGCTTTTTCTCATGGCGTGCTGTATGGAAATTTGATACTGGCCGGGCTCATTGAACCTAACCTTTTCTTTATACCAAAGTTTATTCTCTTTAACATCTCCAAATCCTGTGCCAAGCCATTGTCCACCGGGTACTGCCATTTCATACTCCAAAGTATCTGTGATCACTTTTCCCTGCGGAAAATGGATCTGGGCTATCAGGAACAAATTGCTGTAAGCAAAGTCATTGTTATTCCTCACATTGATAAAAAGATTATAGTCTGGAACAGAATCCATTACAGGTAACTTAAACGTGATAATTGAATCTTTATTCCATGTAGTTGAAATAGATTCATATTCATCATACACCCTTTTTGAGTCACAGGAATATGCACCAAAGACGATTAGGATTAAAACCGGCAAGAACGATTTATGCATTTTTTGAAGGGTTACCTTTTCTTTTTTTGTTCTTTCTACGCTTTTTTCCGGTACTTTTTGGGGTGTCAAATCTGGTCAAACTATCCTGGCCCACTACATTGTTGAAGTCTGACTTTGATTTATCTTCCACAACCGCAAGGGTTTCATATTCTTCCAGGCTGGCCACGGGTTCCCGTGCAATATTTGCCTTGATCACCTTATTGGCCTGCTCTGCACTCAGTTTATGCCAGTTCATCCAGTCCCCTTCATAGGCATACCACAGGAAGCCCTGGAAAATGTCTATTTTCTGGCAAACCGCCGTTCCTTTTTTTGTATAAAGTTTATCCTCGGTCTTTGGAAATTCCTTTAAGGCATCGAGATAAGTATCCAGTTCATAGTTCAAACAACACTTCAGCTTTCCACACTGGCCTGCAAGTTTTTGCGGATTCAGGGATAATTGCTGGTAACGGGCCGCCGAGGTATTTACAGATCTAAAATCTGTTAACCAGGTAGAACAACAAAGTTCCCTTCCGCAGGAACCTATACCACCCAAACGGGATGCTTCCTGCCTGAAACCAATTTGCCGCATCTCTATACGGGTATTGAATTCTCTAGCAAATTCCTTGATAAGCTGCCTGAAATCTACTCTTTCTTCAGCAGTATAATAAAAGGTGGCTTTAGAGGCATCACCCTGAAATTCTATATCACTTATTTTCATGCGCAGGTCCAGCCTAATGGCTATTTCCCTCGCCCTTACTTTCATTTTATCTTCCCTGTCACGGGCTTCCTGCCAAACATCTATATCGCGCTGGGAGGCTTTTCGGTATATCTTAAGAACTTCTTCACTGTCCCTTAAAACCTTTTTCTTTTTCATTTGCACCCTTACAAGTTCTCCTGTAAGCGTTACAATTCCCACATCATGGCCAGGAGAAGCTTCTGTAGCTACAACATCGCCTATACAAAGACTTAATTTTTCCGGATTTTTAAAGAAGTGTTTTCTTCCATTCTTAAACCTTACTTCTACACAGTCAAAAGGTTCAGCTCCATCTGGCAAAGACATATTTGCAAGCCAGTCAAAAACCGTTAATTTATTACACCCGTCTGTACCGCAGGTTCCGTTATTTTGACAACCTTTAGGCTGACCGTCTTTCCCGGTCGAGCAACTACTACATCCCATACACTATATATTGAAAATTCTAGCATTATTAATTATGCTGAATTTGATTGTTAATAATTATAAAAAAGTAAATATACCAATATTATTGGTATGGCAGTTTTGGCTTGTCTTTTCTTAATGCTTGTATTTTAGCACCTCAGAACGCCCCTTTTTAAAGATCTTATTGCTGTTTGGGATCCCTTTCCTCAAGGCTTTTTGTTCCTCATACGGCAAGGCATTTATCTCTTTACATTGAACAGAACAGCATTCATCCATTTGTTGCCTGCAATCTTCACATTGAATAAACAGCAAATGACAGGCTTCATTTGCACAATTCACATGGGTGTCACATGGCTTACCACATTGATGGCAATTTGAAATAACCTCCTGTGAAATTCGCTCACTGCGCCTGTGATCAAAAACGAAATTCTTGCCCAGGAATTTGTTCTCAAGCTTTAAATTTTCCACCTGCCGCGCGTACTCTATAATACCTCCTTCAAGCTGAAAAACCTTTTTAAAGCCTTTATGTTTGTAATATGCACTGGCTTTCTCACAGCGTATGCCCCCGGTACAATACATCACCAGGTTTTTATCTTCCTTATGATCTTTAAGATCTTCCTCTATTATATCCAGGGAATCCCGAAACGTATCTACATCTGGTGTAATGGCTCCTTTAAAATGGCCAATTTCACTTTCGTAGTGATTGCGCATATCTACAAGGATTGTATTGGGGTCTTCTATAAGTTCATTGAATTTCACCGCGTCAACGTGCACTCCTTTATTTCGCACATCAAATGTTTCATCATTCAATCCATCGGCCACAATTTTGTCCCTTACTTTAACTTTCAGTTTTAAAAAGGATTTGAGGTCATGTTCAATTGCAATATTAAGACGTACGTTTTCAAGGAAATAAATCCCGTCAAGGAAATCCTTAAACGTATCGAAATTCTTTGCAGGGACAGAGAGTTGCGCATTAATGCCCTCGTGAGCTACATAAATGCGTCCAAGAACCTCCATTTGATCCCAGGCAAGAAAAAGATAATTCCTGAATAATTTTGGATTGCCAATTTTGGCATACGCGTAAAAAGAAAGAGTTAACCGGTCTTCCCCGGCTTCTTCAATAAGAGTGGCCCTTTCTTTTGCGCTTAATTTATTGTACAGTTGCATGCTATACCAATATTTAAGTTAAAAGAAATTTTTTGCAAAGATAACCGAATTCAAGGAAAGAAAAAATGCCCTGAGATCTCTTCCCAGGGCATTTTTCTGAACGGCTAATTCGTTATTATTATTTTTTACTTACTATCATAAAAAAACAAATAACGGTTAGCCTCCATCAACCCGACTGCTACAACTTAATAGAATTGTAGCGGCCGAGCCGAATTGATTCAAGATTAAACTCAATTTAAGAAACCTCATAATAATGCTTCTTTATTGTTATAAATAAGATGCAAAAAATTGAAAAAGGTTGCGTGTTAAATTGTTGTGATTGAAAAGTTATAGTATTTTAGCAACGCAATAATTAGAAAAATTTATGAGTAGCGAGAAAGAAAAAGAGAAAGAAGCAAAATTAAAAGCGTTAAAGCTTACCCTTGATAAAATGGATAAAACCTATGGCAAGGGAACTGTAATGAAGATGAGCGATCAGGCTATTTCTGATATTGAAGCAATCTCGTCAGGATCTGTAGGGCTAAATATTGCCCTGGGAGTTGGTGGATATCCACGAGGAAGGGTAATTGAAATATATGGGCCGGAATCTTCTGGAAAAACAACATTAACCCTGCATGCAATTGCAGAAGCTCAAAAAGCAGGAGGAATTGCGGCTTTTATTGATGCCGAACATGCTTTTGACCGGTTTTATGCCGAGAACCTTGGGATAGATCTGGAAAACCTTATAATCTCCCAGCCCGACAATGGGGAGCAAGCCCTGGAAATAACCGATAATCTTATACGCTCCGGAGCTATTGATATAATTGTAATTGACTCTGTGGCCGCTCTAACCCCAAAAAGTGAAATTGAAGGGGAAATGGGAGATTCAAAAATGGGATTGCATGCCCGTTTAATGTCTCAGGCGCTAAGAAAACTTACTGCCAGCATTAGCAAGACCAACTGTACAGTGATATTCATAAACCAGTTAAGGGAGAAAATAGGGGTAATGTTTGGCAATCCTGAAACAACCACCGGAGGAAATGCCCTGAAGTTCTACGCATCGGTAAGACTTGACATTAGACGGTCTACCCAAATTAAAGATGCTAACAGCAATGTTCTAGGAAATAAGACGAAAGTAAAGGTGGTGAAAAATAAAGTTGCTCCTCCATTCAAAACCGCAGAATTTGATATTATGTACGGCGAAGGGGTTTCAAAAATTGGAGAGATCATAGACATTGGAGTAGATTACGAGATCATCAAAAAAAGTGGTTCATGGTTTAGTTATGAGGACACTAAACTGGGACAGGGAAGAGATGCAGTGAAAGCTGTTCTTAAAGATAACCCCGATCTTATGGATGAACTTGAACAAAAGATCAAGGAAGCCTTGAAAATAACAAGAGAATAATCCTGTATCAAACTACTTTTAAATCCCGCTCTGTGCGGGATTTTTTATTGGTGGTCACGCAACCCTTTGTCTTTATTTGCATCTGATATAAAGACTACCTACTTGTTATGTCAATTTTTTGCTGATGAAAAAATTATTACTTGTCTTTTTCTCTCTGTTACTTTTTTCAGGTTGCTCTGCAGAGGACGATTCAGATAATATAATGCAAAATTTGGCCCCTGTTATATCTGTTGATCTTCCCGATTCCTTTGAGCTTGGTAAAAGTTACACTATCGGGATCATTTACAAACGCCCCACCAATTGTCATACATTTTCAGGCCTCGATGTAGCCCGAAATGCGAATGCGATAGTTATTGGAGTGGTAACAAGTTTTCGCACTTCCAACACTAATTGTGTGGATAGCGGCAATTTAGAAGCCAGTGCTACAATTAATTTTGTTGCAGAACGAGATGATTTTTATATCTTTAAATTCTGGCAGGGAAAAAACGCGGCAGGTAGAGATGAATTTTTAACCGTAGAAGTACCCGTAACCCAGCCAGGCATTGATTAATAACGAAACAACCCCGGCTTTTGAGTTTAAAACAACTCATACATAATAGTAAAAATCAGGATATTAAAGCACAGGAACAGCTTTACAGGCTTTATGCCAACAAGCTTTTTGCCGTGTGTCTTAAATATTCCAACAGCTACCAGCAGGCTGAAGACAACCTGCAGGATGGTTTTATGATAATATTTGATAAGATCAAGCAGTATCAGGATAAAGGTTCTTTTGAAGGTTGGATGAAGCGTATTATGATCAATACCACGCTTCAGAAATACAGAAAACAAACTGTTTTCGAAATTGTGAACGAAGAACATTATACTGAACCAGATCTAGAAATAGATGAAGAAGAGGTTTCTGTAGATTATTTATTGAATATAATTCAGGAATTACCGGAAAGGTACCGGCAGGTTTTTAACCTGTATGCAATGGATGGATTTTCTCACAAGGAAATTTCAGAAATGCTGCAAATCACCACCGGAACTTCCAAATCCAACCTGGCCCGGGCCCGGTTGATTTTAAAAGAAAAAATAGAGGCAACTCAAGTTACACAGGCGGTTCAATCGTCATAGAATGGAAGAAAGAAAGCATATAGACAGGCTGTATCAGGAGAAATTCAAGGATTTCGAGGCTACCCCGCGCGAGGCAGTCTGGAAAAATATTTCTTCCAGATTACAGGAAAAAGAACGCAAGAGAAAGGTACTCCCTATATGGTATAGAATTGCGGGGGTTGCTGCACTTCTTGCCTTGTTCTTCAATTTTACTTCAAGCTTATTTAAATCATCCCCTTCCTTAGAGACTCAGACAGTGTCTACAGAGCAGGATGATAATTTTCTGGATTTAAACCTGGCTACCAATGTATATAATGAGAGTATGGTGAGATCTTCCATTATACTCCAGGCATTAATGCTGGACACAAAAAAAACGGAATTAAAAGAAAACATTCAGGCGGAATCCTCAAGGCCTGAAACGCGTGTTATAGCCTTCTCCAACATCATAAGGAATCCTGAAGCACCTAAGTTGACAAATACCGATCTTTCTGTATTAAACTCAACGGGCATAGCTTCCCAAATTAATCTTCAGGAAAATAAATATACCGCAGGTACAGGTTTAAGAGATCTGCCGTTAACTGCTTTTGAAGAAAATCTTTTAAGCGAGGAACCTTCTGAAAAGACTGTATCCTCCAAAAGACTTCGGGTAAGCACTGTAGCCGCACCAATATATTATGACAATTTTGGTAATGGGAATGCTATTGATGCAAGGTTTGCAAATAATGAAAGTGCCGGAGAGGTCTCTATGGCTTATGGGATCAATTTCGCTTATCAAATATCAGAGAAAATAAAAATTCGTTCGGGAGTTAGCAAAGTTGACCTTAGTCATAACACCCGGAATATTGCCTTTACGGCAGCTGTCAACCCTACTGTGTTAAGCGGGGTTGATTACCGCGGGGAAGTTCCTAATTACAGAATTGAAAACCGTGCGGCAAGGCAATTTGGAAATATAAGTGCTTCTGCCGAATTTAACCGGGCCAGCCTGGCGTCACCTGCTACAGGTTTCTTAAACCAAAAACTTGGATTTATTGAGGTTCCTGTTGAAATTGAATATGTAATAATTGACCGTAAAATTGGCCTGAATATTATTGGAGGAGGAAGTACCCTGTTCCTGGATGAAAACAGCATCTCTCTCAATTCAGCTGATTTTTCCACCAATATTGGAGCGGCAAACAACCTGAATAACGTAAGTTTTACTACAAACCTTGGGGTGGGAATAGATTACAAGGTATCTCCTCAATTCCAGTTAAATCTTGAGCCTATATTCAAATATCAGCTAAACACCTTCAACAATACCAATAATATAAATCCCTATTACTTCGGGATCTATTCCGGTTTCAGTTTCAAATTTTAAATTACAGCGAAGGGTTTCTTAGCTCTTCTAGGATAACCTGATAGGTTTTATCCTTTAACGCGCGTTTTTCCTCCTGTGTCTTATTTTTAGTAGGTATGATCTCGTGGATCTTAACCCTCATTTTCCCGGGACTTCCGGAGAAGAAAGTATAGGAAAACCTCTTTTTATTATCGTGAAAGGTTATTGGAACGATAGGGATCTGGTGATCAATTGCCAACCTGAAAGCCCCGTCTTTAAATGGCGCAAGTACTATCTTTTCATCTGCCGGTACGCCGCCTTCAGGGAAAATGCAAATACTGTTTCCCTGTTTTAACCTTCGCTGCGCTTCAGCAAAAGCCTGCAGCCTGCTCTTTTGCGAACCGCGGTCAACAAGGATGCATGTACGGCGGTAAAAATATCCAAATAAAGGAATGCGGGCGAGCTCCACTTTCCCTAAAAACACAAACGGATGATCATTCACGGCAAGCATGAGCATGATATCAATTATTGAGGTATGGTTGGCTACAAACATATAGCTCTTGCCTTCCTCCAGTTTTGCTGAAGAAATTTTTTTGGGAAAAAATCCCATGCCGTAAAGGATAGATTTAGCCCAAATTCTGGCACACACAAAATATTGGGGATAATACTTTTCAGAAGTGGTGAAAAAGATCAGGAATGGCAACATAATAATTATAGGTAACCCCATAAGAATGTAAAACCAAATTCGCCAAACCAGAATAAACGGGTATTTCAATATCTTCATAGGCCCAAAAATAGTGAAATGAATTAATGAAAATCTATAAAAGAAGTACCTTTGTGAAAATTTAAAAAATCGATGGCAAGAATACTTACCGGAGTGCAAAGTACGGGCACCCCACATTTAGGAAATCTTCTGGGAGCAATTATACCGGCGATAGAAATGGCCAACCGCCCGGAAAATGAATCCTATCTTTTCATAGCAAACCTTCATTCTCTTACCCAGATAAAGGATGCCGAAACCTTAAAACAAAATACCTACTCCACTGCAGCAACCTGGCTTGCATTTGGTCTTGATATAGAAAAAACTGTTTTTTACAGGCAAAGCGATATCCCACAGGTAACTGAACTCTCTTGGTATTTAAGTTGTTTTTTCCCATACCAGCGGCTCACGCTTGCTCATTCATTTAAAGATAAGGCAGACAGGCTGGAAGATGTAAACTCGGGCCTCTTTACCTACCCCATGCTTATGGCAGCAGATATTCTTTTATACGATGCTGAAATTGTTCCGGTAGGGAAAGACCAGTTGCAGCATATTGAAATGACCCGCGATGTTGCCTCCCGCTTTCACGCGCAGGTAGGGGAAACCTTTGTTATCCCGGAAGGAAAAGTCCAGGAAGAAACAAAATACATTCCCGGCACAGATGGCGACAAGATGAGCAAGTCTAAGGACAATACCATAAACCTGTTCCTGCCAGATAAACAGTTAAGAAAACAATTAATGGGTATCCAAACAGACAGTACTCCACTGGAGGAACCCAAAAACCCTGACACCTGCAATGTGTTTGCTTTATATAAATTATTAGGAGATACCTCACAGGTAGCAGAAATGCGGAAAAATTACCTAGGTGGAAACTACGGTTACGGTCATGCAAAGCAGGCTTTATATGAACTTATTATTGCGAAATTTAAGAAAGAAAGGGAATTGTATCATTATTATATGAACCACCCCGGGGAAATTGATGCCGCCCTTGAAAAGGGAGCCCTTAAGGCTTCAAAAGTTGCAAACGAGGTTTTGGGACGGGTGCGAACTAAACTGGGCTATTAAATAGCCTCAAAAAGTTTCCCCGGGAGAGGTCTTACCGCACCTTTCAATTCCATTTCAAGCAAGAGTCCGGCAGCTTTATAGGTAGGAATTTCACAATGCAATGCAATACTGTCAAGTTGTTGCTTCCCATTTTCAATTAAATAATTGTGAATGGGTTCTTCCTGTGGGTCAAGATCAATGAAAAGTTGTTTCTGGATCCCGGCAGGAGAGCTACCGGTATCCCAGTTTAATATATAAACCAGATCTGCCGCCCCGGTGATGAGGTGAGCATTTTGAGATTTAATAAGGTTGTTGCACCCCTTGCTCTGGGTATCCCCCGGCCTTCCGGGAACGGCGAACACTTCCCGGTTATAGGAATTGGCAATATCTGCTGTTACCAGTGAGCCTCCTTTTTCGGCACTTTCAATAACCACAGTTGCTTCACTCAAACCTGCAATGATCCTGTTGCGTTTTAGAAAATTGGTGCGTTCAAACGGGTTGGTTGACCAGAAATCTGTAAAAAATCCTCCATTTGATTCTATTTGGGTCACGTATTTGGAATGTACCTTTGGATAGATCTGGTTAAGTCCGTGAGCAAGACACCCTATTGTTTGGAGATCATTTTTTATCGCTGCTTTTTGCGCGGTTATATCTACCCCATAGGCAAAGCCGGATACAATTACGGGATTTAACGGCGCGAGATCTTCAATTAACCTTTCGCAAAAGGAAATGCCGTGAGTTGTAATTTTACGGGTTCCCACGATGCTGATAATCTTCTTGTTTTGAAGATCTATATTTCCTCTTGAAAAGAGCAAAATAGGGCCATCTAGACAATGTTTGAGTTTTTCCGGATATGCTTTATCCTGAAAATAAGTGTATTCAATATTATTATTAACAATGAATTTCAATTCATCCTCTGCAGCTTTTAGGTGTTCGGGAGAATGAAGGTCTTTTAATTTTGTAAGACCAATGCCATCAATTTTTAGAAGACTTTCCCTTTTTGCCTTCATTACAGCCTCTGCACTTCCAAGGTGCCTTATGAGTTTTTTGGCAGTGCTGTCTCCCAAATTAGGAACATTTTGTAACGCCAGTATATAATGAAGATCTGAATGTTTCATGAATTTTGCCCCTGACTGAAGTTCGTTGTTGTTTTAAATTTATAAATAAAATTAATTAAGAGTTTTACGGATGATTTTATAGAATTCATTTGTCGTTGGAGACCTAATTTCCATTGAATATCAACCGGGTAACAAAATACCAATAATTTTAAATTACAATAAAAAAGATTTGTTAATAAGATATCTTTAGCTAATTTTATGCTGTTGCTTAAAATCTTACATTTGCTTTAATGACTATAGCCTCGCACATTTCCGACCTGTTGTACCGATATGAATGCGTAATCCTACCGGGATTTGGGGCATTCCTTACCCAAAAAGAATCGGCCCGATATAATGAAGAATCCCAGGCATTTTTCCCGCCTAAGAAAAGGATATCCTTTAACGCCCAGCTGTTGAAAAACGATGGTTTACTGGCAAATTACATTGCAGATGTATCTGGGATAAGTTATACTGAAGCCGTTTACAAGATTGGGGAATATGTGCAAAAGCTCAACCTGCAACTTGAGAGAAAACAACCTGTAGCGTTAGACAATCTTGGAACTTTTTCTCTTTCTGCGGAAGGTTCTCTTCAGTTTGAACCACTTAAAACCCAGAACTTCCTTCCCGAAGCATTTGGATTAAGCACGGTTCCGGCAATTACTGTGCAGCGCGAGGTATACAAGAAACAGGTGGAAGTTTTGGAAGAAAAAGCTCCAATTCTTTTCACACCAGAGAGAAGACAAACATCCCCATACTGGAAATATGCTGCAATTGGGCTTATCGCACTTGGATTATCCGGGTTTGCGGGCCTTAACATTTACAGCAACCAGGTTACAGAGTATAATGTTGCTGAACAACAGGTTGCAGAATCTCAATTACAACAACAAATACAACAGGCTACGTTTGTAATAGATAACCCCTTACCCGAGATCACTTTTAAAGTGAGCAAACAGGAAGGTAATTATCATATAGTGGCCGGTGCTTTCAGGGTTGAAGAAAATGCCCTTCAAAAGGTTTCTGAACTTAGAGAAGAAGGTTTTAAAGCCCGTTATATTGGAGAGAACAGGTTTGGTTTACATCAGGTTGTTTACGGTAGTTTCCCAACAAGAACGGAAGCTATGGAAATGCTATGGAAAGCCAAAAAAACCAATGAAGGCGCCTGGATGCTTATAGAGGAACTTTAATAGTTCATTAACTTGTAAGCATACTTATTCCCTTGTACCTTTGCCGCAAAATTGGCTAGATGCAATCAAAAACTCCCAACGATTCCCGTACTATACTTACAGATCTGGTTTTACCCAGCGAAACCAACCCGTTAAATAATTTATTCGGCGGGGAATTGCTTGCCCGTATGGACCGTGCGGCAAGTATCGCTGCAAGACGTCATAGTAGAAGGATCGTGGTGACCGCCTCTGTAAATCACGTGGCCTTTAATAAAGCTATCCCCCTGGGAAGTGTGGTAACGGTAGAAGCAGCTGTTTCCAGGGCTTTTAAAAGTTCTATGGAGATCTTTATTGATGTTTGGATTGAAGACCGGGAAAGCGGACAACGTTCTAAGGCAAATGAAGCAATTTATACTTTTGTTGCAGTAGATGAAACAGGAGCACCTGTAAATGTACCTCCCCTGCAACCGGAAACCGAACTGGAAAAAAAGAGGTTTGAAGCTGCTCTTCGAAGAAAGCAACTTAGCCTTGTCCTTGCAGGGAAAATGAAACCTCAGGATGCTACAGAGCTAAAGGCCCTATTCATGAATTAATAAAATCCAATTTTTTACATCCTAAGGATCCAGTCTGAAGGATCCAGTTTATCCATATTCTTATAGATAAGGAAATAAAGCGTGGTTTTTCCGGAACTGCTGTTGGTGGCAACTTCTCCAACTTCTTGTCCCAGGGAAACTACATCTCCCTTTTTCACATTTACCTTGGAAAGATTGTTATATATGGACAAGTAATCTCCATGACGCACCATTACCGCTTTGTTTGCTCCGGGAACGGCCTGCACTTCACTTACCGTCCCGCTGAATATTGCACGGGCTTTGGCTCCTACTTCCGTTTCTATATGAACTCCATTGCTGTTTACGGTTACCGTTTTAACTACAGGATGTGGTTGGGAACCAAACCTTCTCACAACTACCCCAGATCTAACAGGCCAGGGTAATTTCCCTTTATTACTTGCAAAATTGGCGGCAAGCGCTTTTGCCTCGGGTGTTAAAGTGTATACATCTCTTGCCGTAGAACCGCTCGCTTTGTTGGCGGCTGCAATGGAAGCCCGTATTATTTCATCTATTTTTTTATCAATCGCATTTACTTCCTGTTGCTTTTTGCGAATTTCGCTTGCAAACTCACCTTCCTTCTGGCGTATGGTCTTTATCAAGACTTGTTGGGATTGTTTGTTCTTTTCCAGCTGCGCCCTTGTTTCCCTGTTTTCAACTATCAATTTATCTTTTTGCTTTTTCTGGCTTAAAAGATTCGTATTAAGAGTCTGTAATTCCTCTGTACGCAGCTGTATTTCATCTCCCTGGGTTTTGCGGTAGTTTGCGTACTGTTTCATGTATTGAAGCCTCTTATAAGCCTGTAAAAAGCTTTCAGAAGATAACAAAAACATCACCCTGCTTTGCTGAGATTTGCTTTTATAGGATTTCTCGATCATTTGCCCATAATCTTCCTTGAGCTTCCCAAGTTCGTTGCGCAAGGTCTGGATCTTATTGGTATTTGAATTTATATCTCTGGTAAGAAGGTTAGCCTGCTGGTTGGTCACCTTAATAAGATTTTCTGTAGTGCGAATTTGCTTGTCAAGATCCTCAACCTGGGTGAGCACAGATCTCTCCCTTTGTTTATTTGAACTTCTTAATGTATTGATCCTCTTTATTTCCTGTTGGAGTTCCATGCGGCGTTGCTCAAGATCTTCCCTTGTGTTTTGGGATTGGGCAGTATAACTTCCGGCCAGTATGAACAGGAGGAAAAAAAGATGGGGTAGCAGGAGTCTCAATTTCATTATTCAATTACAATTTCTTCATAACCGGATGGGATCTCAAACGGGAAAGATACAGGTTCATTTAATACTACAGAACCCAGGGAAATTTCAATCTGGGTTCCTTTGCCAGCTTCATTTGCTACAATCCTTATATCCTGGGGAAGGGTTTGCCCTGAAACCCTTTGATATTTTGGATAAGTGACTGTTACATTCCTGTTCTCTTTTTCCTGGGATAATTGTTGGGCGGTAGCCTTAAAGCTTTGAGGGTCGAGCAGGAATAATTTTTTAATCAAAACAGCTCCATCCGCAGGTACCAGTTGGTATCCTCTGGTAGATTCGGTTAATTTATAGCGGTCTTCCCTAAGGTCGTAGATGGTTTGTCCTAATAATAAATTCTGCAGTTTCTCAAAATCCAGGGGGGTTCCAAGCCATTTACTTAATAAGCTGTAATCTCCCTCAAAATAGGTTCTGTTGATCTTTTCAAAATAACTCACCTTGTCCCTGGTTATTAATGCTTTGGCCAGCGGAATTCCAAGTAACTGGGCGCTCATCCAAATGGTGTTGTCCTTTTCCATCCTGAAACTAACGGTTACGCTCTGGGACCGCTCTTCATCCTGATATTTCAGCCTCATCCTGCTGTTAAGCGTTTCAAATTTTGCTTCATTATTATAGTGCATGTTAACCACTTTGGAAGCAGCAGCATCTTCCATTTCAAAAGCTTCTTTTTTACTCTTGCAGGAAACAATCAATATTGAAAAACTAATAATGAGGATTATTCTTTTATACATCAATTAAGTGTTTTATTAATTTCATTTGCCCTATCCTGAAATTCCTTTGCCTTAGCAGCATTTCCCAATCCAGATGAGGCAATGGCCAATTGCACTAAAAAGTCGGCCTCCATTTTTTTATTATCTATTACATAATCCAGGCCAAATGTAAGTATTTGTTCTGCCGCGGTAAATTCCTTTTTGTTATTTAAGGCTACCCCGTTTATCAAATACAAAAGAGGCTGACCGGGAAACAATTCAAGTGCTTCTCCACTTATCCTGGCCGCATCATCAAACTTACCAAGATCGAGCTGCAGTAATAAAATACGTTGAAGCAGATCCAAATTGTCCAGATCTTTAGCTATTCCCATCTCAAAAAAGGTCAAGGCCTGTTGTTTTTGATCCTTTAGCAGGTAATACTCTCCCAGTTTCTGATAAACCCCGGGGATGTTCTCAGTTTCGGCAAAGATGGTGGTTACTTCTTTAAGTTCATTCTCATATTGCGGATTTTCATTAACAAAACCCAGAAAATCATTCAGAACTTTAAATTTGGATTTAGGGTCAATTTCTTCAGCTTTTAAAACTGTTTTCATTGATTCCAATGCACCCCCGGTATTGTTGGAATCCAGGTAGAATTTATATAAGGCCAGATGGACCACTTTGGAGGTTGGAAATTTATTACGCATATCTTCTGCCGCGTCAAACGCCTCCTTCTGCATTCCTTCAGCACTATAAACAAACACCAGGTTTAGATAATTAACCTCATTTTCCGGATTTGCTTTTATTGCATCTTTCAAAACCTGGATTTGAGCAGGAGTATTTTCGGTCAATGCATAGATTTGCTGTCTCAATCCAAGCCTGAATTCATTAATTCCCAGCTGGGCATCCAATTTATCAAGTAGGGCGAGCAATTCTTCATATTTTTTTGCCCTGAAATAAAGATCGGCCAGGTTGTTATTGTATTTGGTGTTAAAAGGCACAAGCTTTTGGGCTATCAGGATAGCAGGCTCATAGTCATTGTTGTCGTAATAGGTTTCCATCAACTCAACCATAACCCATTCCTGGTTGGGTTTTAACCTGTTCGCTTTTTGCAGGCTTTGAATAGCCGCATCATAATTCTCTAAAAGCCGGTAATTTTTTCCCAGTTCAAAATGCACCACAGGATTTTCAGGTTCTATTTTTTCACATTGAAGCAGGGCGGTAACGGCTTTTTCATAATTCTCAATACCTTTTTGCTTCAGGGCTTCAAAGAAATTTTCCTGAAAAGCATCGGTTACATTTCCCAGGTCATCCTCGTTCACCTCTTGCATAATTATATCCTCATCCTGCCCCAGAACGGGGCCGGAAAGCAACAAGCCGATTATCACCGGAAAAATTATGGAAACGCTCCTTTTCATTATGACTAATATTCTGTAACCCCAGACCTCAATTTTTAAGCAATTATCGCTATTCCAACACCGAATAATCTCCAATGCTTACCTGGGTAAAATCGCCATTAAATTTAGCAAAACTCCCAATCATCGCATTATCCAGCGTGGCATTTCTCACTTCTGAATATTCCTGGATGAGGCTATTGGTAATGGTAGAATTCTCTACGATACATCCATTTCCCAGGGAAACATTAGGGCCAATTTTGGCATTTTTAAGGATCACACCTTCCCCGATAAAACATGGTTCGGTAATTTCAGAATTTGTAATTTTTACAGCATCTGAAATGAGTTTTTCCCCATCCTGATGTAGGAATTGAAGCATTCTCCCATTGGTTTCAACAGTGACATCCTTGTTGCCGCAATCCATCCATTCATCAACCTGGCCGGGAACAAAAATTGCGCCTTTCTGCTTCATGGCTTCAATCCCATCATTGATCTGGTACTCACCTCCACGAATTATATTTTGGTCAAGCACCTGCTGAAGTTCATCTTTTAAAACAGAAACATCCTTGAAATAATAGATCCCAATCACAGCAAGATCAGACACGAATTCTTCGGGTTTCTCAACAAGATCTGTGATCTGGTTGTTGTCATTTAATTTTACCACCCCGTAAGCGGCAGGATTCTCAACCTTTTTAACCCAGATCACCGCATCGGCCTGCTTATCTAACGTAAAATCGGCCTTAAAAAGTGTATCGGCATAAGCGATCACCGCAGGGCCTGAAAGAGAATCCTTGGCACACATAATGGCGTGGCCCGTACCTAATGGTTTATCCTGGTAATAGATAGTGCCTCTGGCCCCAAGGCTTTCAGCAATATTTTTAAGATCTGTTTCCACCTTTTCTCCAAAATCGGCACCAATTATAAAAGCGATCTCCTCTATTTTCTCATCAAGAACCTTCGCGATATCTTCAACAAGACGGTGTACAATAGGTTTTCCTGCAATAGGGATTAATGGTTTTGGAACTGTTAAAGTATGAGGCCTGAGACGTGAACCACGTCCTGCCATTGGAACAATTATTTTCATTTTTATTGGTATATTATTTAATGAAGCTCACCGGGAGCTTTCATATTCCCCGGCTCACTGTTATGATGAATAAAATTTTATTTGGTACCGGTGCTGCCAAACCCGCCTGCACCTCTGGAAGTTTCTTCCAGCAATTCCACTTCTTCCCACTCTGCCCGCTCATGTTTGGCAATGATAAGCTGTGCAATGCGCTCTCCGTTTTCTATTATAAAATCTTCATTGGAAAGGTTTACAAGAATTACTCCAATTTCACCGCGATAATCTGCATCTACTGTGCCCGGAGAATTAAGAACGGTGATCCCTTTTTTGGCTGCCAGGCCACTTCTTGGCCGCACCTGTGCTTCATATCCCAGGGGGAGTTCTATAAAAAGTCCGGTTTTAATAATACTTCTTTCCAGAGGCTTTAACGTAACAGGCTCTGAAATATTGGCACGAAGGTCCATTCCGGCAGAAGCTCCGGTTTCGTAAGTAGGCAGACTGTGAGAAGATTTGTTGATTATTTTTATTGTCATCTTTTAAAGATTAATTGTTTCACCGCTGTTTTTTCCTGAAGAAAGACCAAAGTTAAAAAAGCAAGCCATAAACCTATTCCTATAAAATAATTATTTGGGAAAATATAAAATGAAACTCCCGAAAATATAATAGAACCTATAAGGTAGAAACCTATTTTCTTTAAATTATAGGGAATTGGATAATATTTTTGACCAAAATAATAAGAAAGCAACATCATTGTACCATATGCCCCAACTGTTGCAATTGCAGAGCCCATATAGCTCATGCTTGGTATAAGCAGAAAGTTTACCGCGAGGGTGATAACAGCGCCCCCTACAGATATAAATGCGCCAAACCTTGTGCGGTCTGTGATCTTATACCAAACCGAAAGATTGTGATAAATTCCAAGGCAAAAATTTGCCAGCAAGATAAGCGGAACGATCTTCATTGCCTCCCAGTAATCGCTGTTCCTTATGAGTAGTACTTTCAGCAAATCTGAAAACACAACTACTGTTACCAGGATCACCGAGCCAAATGCAACGAAATACCGCGTTATCAAAGCATACGTTTGCTGTGCATTCTTTTCGCCTGAATGGCTGAAGAAGAAAGGCTCAATTCCCATACGGAAAGCGGTGGCGAATAACGTCATAAAAATTGCGAGTTTATAACAGGCAGCATAAGCTCCTACTGCTTCTTCGGCAACATCTTCCGGTAGTAACCAATCCAGCAGAATACGGTCAAAAGTTTCGTTAATAGCAAAGGCAACTCCTGCGATCAAAACAGGATATGCATAACCCATCATTCGTTTCCACAATTCGGAACTAAAGCTGTACTTGATTTTTGTGTAAAAAGAAATGATCATTAGCAACGTGATGCTGCTTGCAATGATCATTGAAATAAAAATATAGGAGATCTCAAAATTTGGAACATACATTTCCGCCAATATTCCGGAACTACTTCCTGAAGCTATCCTTGGCAAAAGCAAGAGTAAAAAGACGTTTAATCCCAGGTTTACCGCTACATTCAGGATCTTGATAATGGCGTATTTAACCGGCTTTTCATTTGCCCTTAACCAGGCAAAAGGAATGATTACCAATGCATCAAGAAGGAGGATAAATAAAGTGTAATGAATATAATCTTCCCTTATTCCGGATATACCTGCAAGTTGACTGCTGAATAAAAATGCCAGCGCAAAGAAGATCACCGAAGTGAAAATAATTGAAAGAGCGGCGGTCGAAACTACCAGCCCTTTATCTTTTTCCTTATGAAAAAACCTGAAAAAAGCGGTTTCCATTCCGTAAGCCAGGAGCACATTAAACAGGACGATCCAGGAAACTATGATGGAAAATTCGCCATATTCTCTTACCGGAAGAACATCTGTATAAAGTGGGACCAACAAAAAACTCAACATACGGGGTAACACCGTGGCAAGCCCATATATAAAGGTTTGCTGAAAAAGTTTTTTTAAACTGCTCAAAAGGGGATTTATTTAAGGCCTAAATATCTTAATTTCTTGGCAAACAATGCCAGAAACCTCCTATTTAATTTGCCTTGCGCTCCCTGATGCCGGTTATCTTGAAATATTTGATCTTGTTATTTTGGGTAAAAACAAGTATAGCCTCATCTTCCTTTATTTCAAAGGGCGTTTTTCCGGCTTTTTCAGGCATTTTATTGGCATATTCCTCTCTTGGATCGGAACTCATAATTAAGTCCGGCTTACCGGTGTTAAAATGCGCTTTATATAGCCCTGGGGTTGTTTCTTCCTGCACAAGTATCGCAGCCCCTCCTCTAAAATAGACACTGTCCAGACTCACCCGGTTGGTTTGAATAGTTTCTACAGGAATGAATAAGGTTACAGATGAAGCATCTGTTACGGTATATACACCTGCCATTTGTGCGGGTGGGCGTTCCTGAAGATCTTTATTGCCTGCACAGTTCGTAAAAAATGTGGTTGCAATTATTGCGCTGAATAAGAGGTAGAAATATTTCATGGTATTGGAATTAGAGTTCTTAGGTAATAAAACAAAATGCTTGCCAAAGAAAAACCCCTGCCAGTGGCAAGGGTCTTTTTGTATAGATTAAAATCTTTTTTTAATTATTTAAAGCTTCAGCACCACCCACTATTTCAAGGATCTCATTTGTAATGGAGGCCTGACGTGCTTTGTTGTATGATAATTTAAGCGCGTCTCTTAGTTCTGTAGCATTATCTGTTGCTTTGTGCATCGCAGTCATACGGGCACCATGCTCAGCAGCAAGGGAATCGCTCATCGCCTTGAAAAGCTGCATCTTCAGGGATTTAGGTATAAGATCTTTTACGATCTCCAGTTTTCCCGGCTCAAAAATATAATCTAAAGTTACATTCTCATCGGTCTCAAATTTCTGAATAGGCAAAAACTGTTCAGTAGTGACAACTTGTGTGGCTGCGTTTCTAAACTGGTTGTAAATGATCACGATCTCATCATACTTTTCCTCCAGGAATAATTGCATCAGGTCTTCAGCTATCTCAGAAACATGGGCGTAATCCAGGGTATCATAAATCGCATTGTTATTCTTTGAAATTGTATAAGCCTTTTTCAATACGTCGGCTGCTTTTTTCCCAAGGGTTAAAAGTTCTACCTCTTTACCCGCATACTGGTTTTGGGCCATTTGTCTAACTCCCTTTACAATATTGGTATTAAAGGCACCTGCAAGACCCCTGTTGGAAGAAATTGCAACTATCAACACTTTATTTACCTCTCTTTGTTCGGCATATTTACTTCCTGTGTCCCCTTCGAGTGTAGCGCTAAGGCTTTGAAGAAGTTCAGTCAATTTTTGAGAGTAAGGACGCATTTTGGTAATGGCATCCTGAGCCCTGTTCAATTTTGCGGCAGACACCATTTTCATGGCGCTGGTGATTTGCATGGTAGAGGATACCGATGTAATTCTGCTGCGTAATTCTTTTAAATTTGCCATCCTAGTTAGTTCAAAGTTATGAGTTAGGAGTTATGAGTTCTTTATTATTGAAACGTACCCCTACCCAATACTACTTCTTATATTTATCTGAAAGTTCTTTGGCTACCTTAGTAAGAGTATCTGTGATCTCATCTGTAAGCTTTCCGGCTTTAAGATTGTCAAGAACATCCCGATGCTTCATATTCAGGTACTCCAGGTAATCTCTTTCAAATTCCTTTACTTTCTCTACAGGAACGTTTCTCAATAAATTTTTTGAACCTGCATAGATAATAGCGATCTGGTCTTCAACCGGATAAGGATCGTTCTCTGCCTGTTTCAGGATCTCCACGTTTCTTTTCCCTTTTTCAATCACATTCATAGTAGCGGCATCCAAATCTGATCCAAACTTGGCAAATGCTTCAAGTTCACGATATTGTGCCTGGTCAAGTTTTAAAGTACCGGCAACTTTTTTCATCGATTTGATCTGAGCGTTACCACCTACACGCGATACCGAAATACCCACATTGATCGCAGGACGAACCCCCGAGTTAAACAAATCTGAAGTAAGGAATATCTGCCCGTCTGTAATAGAAATTACGTTGGTTGGGATATATGCCGAAACGTCTCCCGCCTGAGTTTCAATAAGAGGTAATGCGGTTAAAGAACCACCACCTTTTACTAAATGCCTAATAGAATCTGGAAGGTCATTCATCTGGCTGGCAATCTCATCATTGTTAATGATCTTTGCTGCTCTCTCTAGCAATCTTGAGTGAAGGAAGAAAACGTCTCCCGGGTATGCTTCACGTCCCGGTGGGCGACGTAGCAATAAAGAAACCTCACGGTAAGCAACCGCTTGTTTTGAAAGATCATCATACACGATAAGTGCAGGACGACCGGTGTCTCTAAAATACTCCCCTATAGCAGCACCTGCAAATGGAGCATATACCTGCATTGGAGCAGGATCTGATGCATTTGCAGCTACAATAGTGGTGTAAGCCATAGCGCCTCTGTCTTCAAGTACTTTTGCAATCCCTGCAACAGTAGAAGCTTTTTGCCCTATAGCAACATATATACAGAATACAGGTTCCCCTGCATCATAAAATTCTTTTTGGTTAAGAATGGTGTCAATACAAACAGCGGTTTTACCGGTTTGACGGTCACCAATTACCAATTCCCTTTGTCCCCTACCTACAGGTACCATAGCATCAATTGCTTTGATCCCCGTTTGAAGCGGCTCTGTAACAGGCTCTCTGTAAATTACCCCGGGAGCTTTACGGTCCAATGGCATTTCAAAGGTTTCACCCTGGATTGGGCCTTTTCCGTCAATAGGAAATCCTAAAGTATCCAGAACTCTTCCGGTAATTCCTTCACCTACTTTAATAGAAGCAATACGCTCTGTTCTTTTTGCAACAGAACCTTCTTTGATCTCCTTTGATGGTCCTAAAAGTACTACCCCTACGTTGTCTTCTTCCAGGTTTAATACAATTCCTTCCAGTCCGCTTTCAAATTCAACCAATTCCCCGTACTGGGCATTTGCCAAACCATATACACGAGCAATACCATCACCTACGGTAAGAACGGTTCCTACTTCATCAAGAGAAGCTTTTGCTTCGAAACCTGAAAGCTGTTTTTTTAATATTGCTGAAACTTCAGCAGGATTTACTTCGGCCATAATTATTTAGAATAAAATTGAAACGCCTTGAGCGCCTCTGTTTTAATTAAATTTTTGAAATATATGTGTTGTTGCTAAATTCTCTTTTTAGATCTTTTAAGCTTCTGGCAACACTTGCATTATATTGAAGATCTCCAATTCGTAGGATAAATCCTCCTATGATCGCGGGATCTGTAATGTTTTTTATTGTAGCACTGTTACCGGTAAGCTCTTTTATCTTATCCTGGATCTTTGCTTCAAGGCTGGCATCCAGTGGAATTGCCGTTGTAACAGTAGCAACCTGAATATTATTCAGTTCGTTGTACAGCTCGTTATATTTTTGAGCAACCGCCTTAAGAATAATGATCCTGTTGTTTTCCAACAGAATGTCAAAAGCACCAAACGTTAGCGGATGTGCATCCTTAAAAATTTCGCGAAGGGCATTCTTTTTAAGGTCGGCCTTTACAACTGGACTTGCCAGAACATCCTGAAGTTCATCACTGGCAGTAATGGTTTGAAATATGGATTCCATATCTTGGTTCACCACCTCAGATACATTTTGATCCTTTGCAAGGTCCAAAATAGCCTTGGCATAACGTTGTGCTGCCCTGGTTCCTTTCATAACTCTAGTTTAAAGTAACATCATCCAACATTTGCTCTACCAAACGTTGTTGTTTTTCTTTTGAGGATAATTCCTCACGCACAATTTTCTCGGCAATTTGAATAGACAAAGTAGCTACCTGATCTTTAATTTCTGCCACAGCAGCATTCTTCTCATTTTGAATAATAACCTGTGCCTGTGCTACGATCTTATCGGCTTTTGCCTGAGCTTCAGTAGAAGCATCTGCAATAACTTTTTCTTTGATCTCACGGGCTTCTTTTAAGATGGCATCACGCTCAGCTCTTGCCTCCTGTAAAAGCTTCTCATTATCTGCCTGTAAATTTTGCATTTCTTTTCTGGCATCTTCAGCAGAAGCCAATGCAGTGTTGATAGAATCCTCTCTCTCTTTAACAGCTCCCAGAATAGGTTTCCAGGCAAATTTGGCCATTATAAAGATGAGAACTAAAAAAACGATGGTTTGCCAAAAGAACAAGCCAATTTCAGGAGTAATTAAATCCATATCAATTTATATAAAGAATTATATTTTAATCAAAAACATCATTTAAAACCTGTTCGCAACCAACCGTTGCGAACAGGGTCTAAAAATTTTAAGGACTAAGCTGGTACTGTAAGTACCCCTAATAATGCAGCAACAACTCCAAAAAGGGCAACACCCTCTACAAGAGCCGCAGCAATAATCATAGCAGTCTGGATTTTTCCAGAAGCTTCCGGCTGGCGAGCGATAGCATCCATTGCAGATCCACCAATTCTACCAACTCCAATAGCAGCTCCAATAACTGCAAGACCAGCTCCTAATGCCGCAAGTCCAATGTGTAAATACTCCATAGTAATTAAATTAAAAATTAAAATTAATGATGTTCATGTTCCTCAACCGCCATCCCGATGAACAGGGCAGACAGCATTGTAAAAATAAACGCTTGTAGGAATGCAACCAGCAATTCCAATACTGTGATGAAAAGGGCAAATGGAACCGAAATACCCGCTACTCCTGCACTTTCCAATATAAATATCAATGCTAATAAACTTAAAATGATAATGTGGCCGGCAGTGATGTTTGCAAATAAACGGATCATTAAGGCAATAGGCTTAATAAAAAGTCCCATTACTTCTACCACTGCAAGGATAGGTTTTACAAAAGTTGGAATACCCGGCATCCAGAAAACGTGTTTCCAGTAATCCTTGTTTCCGTTAATGAATATTAAGGCAAGTGTAAATAGACCAAGGGAAACTGTAACCGCGATATTTCCGGTAACATTAGCCGCTCCCGGCAACAATCCAAGGATGTTGGTGATCCAGATGAAGAAAAATACCGTTAAAAGGAAAGGCATAAACTTCATATATTTTTTCTCACCTATTTGAGGACGTGCAATATCATCCCTTACAAATATTACAAGGCTTTCCAGCACGTTATTAAATCCGCTGGGAGCCTGCTTATTTTTTTTGTGGTAGTTGGCAAGTGAAAAGAAGAACAATAGCATCAATATTACTGTTAGGAACATTGCTGCCACATTTTTGGTAATGGAAAAATTCCAGGGTTTTTGAGCGTTTATTGCATTATGATCTGCATCAAATTCAAGAGCAGTTGCATTATCATCAAGCTGATAGATCTTCTCGTGATAATTTACAAATTTCATCCCATCTCTTTCCACAATATACTCTCCTTCAGTATCGTGATGAAATGCACTGGACATAAAAGTTACAGGCCCATTATCAGTAAAAAGGATCACAGGTAACGGAAGGGTAAAAGAATTATCCCCACTACCAAAAAAATGCCACCCATGAGAGTCACCAATGTGGTGCATAATCATATCTGTTGCATTAAATTTCTTTGCAGCTTCGTTAATTTTACTGCCTTCTTCCTGAGAAAATGTGAAAAAGGGAAGAATAGCCAGTGCAAATGTCACTATAATCCTTAAAGATTTTTGTGCTGTCATAATCCTGTTAAAACTTAATAATTGTGGGCTCAAAATTTCGGTGCAAAGGTATACTTTTAATTTTTATCTAAAAGCCCCCAATAAATATTTTTAATGCATATCGCATTTTTATGAAGCCTCTTGATAACCAAAATGTTATTTGGCATTTATGAGTTTAACAGCATAAAAGGTTTCGAAAACCAAAAACAAAAAATAAGGAATGAAAAAAGAAAGTAGATTGGCAAAGGGATTGCCGCTGTTGCTCAATAACATAGGCAGGAGAAAAAGCACCGCCGCAAGCATCTTTAAAAGGCTTGCTCCCATAAAAGCAAAGCCAGTTTTATCCTGAAAATTATTATAAATTAAAATGAGAATAAAATAGATAATAAAGGTTGCAAGGAAATGGAAAAGGTAAATGGCATATACCGGATAATAAAGATCCATGCCTTTCAAAAGAAAGGTCGTAATTAAATATTGAACTAAAAAAAGGATAATTGTAAAAGGAAGTAGCCGGTAGGCAAAATTCAGTAATTGTTGTTTCATGAGTTTTTGTTAGTCGTCCTTACTCATTTGAGTAACTTTCCTTATCACCAGGTAAAGTGAAATAAATACCCCCAAAAGGGAAATTCCTATTGTAAATCCGGAAAAATCGTTGGGATACATTTTATCCAGCCATATTCCGGCAAAAACCCCGGCGGCTATGATGACACCCATCTGGATTGCAATATTTACAAATTCCAGATATTTATTATGCGGTGCGCTCTTTTTGTTTTTGGTCATCTTTATTGAGGGTCTTAACCATGTTCTTCATTTCACAGGAAGCGTTAAAGGTTGCGCCCGGCTCTACGGCCAGTTTCCCTGCAGTTACCTCCCCTTCCACAAAGGCAGTAGATCTAAGGGTTAAGGTCTCAATCACGGTTAGTTTACCATTAAATTTCCCTTCAAAATCTGCATTCTGGCAGGTAAGGGTACCATCAATTAAACCTCCTTTGCTTATAACTACTTTTCCGGCTGTTTTTACATTACCTCTTATGGTACCTTCTACGCGAAAACCACCTTTTGCAATGATATCACCGGTAACCACGGTACCTGCAGAAATTCGGTTTTGCTCCCTGCTGGTCTCTGAAGATGTTTTTATTTTATTGGGTTTACTAAACATGTTATTGGGGTTTGGAGTTTGAAACAAGGTCTTTATAGGCCTCAATATTTTTATGTAACTGGACTACCCGGTAATTTTCTGATGAGATCACTACAGGCTCCCTGTTTATTGTATATTTTTTATTGATCTGAAACATTTCTGCAAGGCCTTCAGCACGTTCTGTGCTTTCCATACCATGGATCACCACAAAAATTGTGTCAGGATTATAAACGTCTACAGATACAGAATATTTTCTATATTCCAGTTCCTCCACCGCCTTATCAATTTTTTCTTTTACTGCCAGGGCCTGAGCTTTTTCTTGGGAAGGATAATTGTAAAGCAATTTTATATTGGTCTGCGCCTCCTGAAGATTAAACTCTTTATTCTGAAGCTGCGGAAGGGTGGTGTTATATAACTCCAAAGCCTTTCTGCCTTCAATAGTTTGCGGATAATTTACCGCTACCTGGTTCAAAGCCTGTTTATAAGCTTCAAATCCATAAAGGCGACCGGTAGCATTGGCTATTAATAGTTCAATTTTTGGCAGAAGTTCATCATCCCGAAAATCCTCCCGCAACCGCTCCCCCTGTGCCAGTACTTCAACATATTCTCCTTGCTCAAAAAGCCGGTAGATCTGGTTATACATATCTTCGGCCGAAGCTTCCAACTCCAGGGCCTTCCCGGGATTGCGGATACTTGCAGCATAGCGCGAGTCAGGGTAATCCCTTAACACAGTTTGCTTATATCTTTCGGCTTCAGTAGTATTTCCATCGGCGAGATAGATTTGATAGAGGTAATAATTCCCGGGTACCACGAGCCTTTCTTCTTTGGTGTATTCAAGCAGGGATCGTAAACGTTGGGCAGCTAGTTCATTTTCCCCAAATTTCTCCTTGTAGATCAACCCCAGTCTAAAATAGGAATTGTCACGCTGGGCCGCCAGGCTATCAATTATTGCCGCGTCTGATGGGATCTGGTCCAGATAAGTCTTTGGATTGAACTGGGGATTGTTTGCTATAATCAATTCAGAAACTTCATCAAGTTCCTCCGCGCTTCTGGAAGCGATCCCTCCGGGATCTGTTCTCCAGTTATCTTTCAATTCCCTCGGACCCCAGATCCTTAAAAAGTCTGACATTCCGCCGGCAACCCGTCCAGGATTATAAAAATAAAAGGTTGTCCCTACGTTAGGGCCGCCAAGGGATGGAGGTGCACCGGGAACTCTTCTTTCCGGTAAGATCGCGGGGGTATCTTCAATTTCCCCTAATCTGGCCCGGGAAACCGCTGTCGCTTTAAGATCATCTGTATATTTTGTGAAGTATTCAAGCCTTTGCTCCGGGTTCATCGCGACAAATCTTAATATACTATCATTCTTTTCTACTATTTCTTCATATTGAATGAGCTCCTGTAAGTTGTCTCTTTTTCGCTTAATCACAAAATATTCCCGCGTGGTAGTTGGGATCATGTTTAAAGTACTGTCATAATACGTCCCGGCAGTCCTGTATTGCGAATTATCAAAATAAATATTACCAAGGGTTTCGTAATTGACCGAATGAAGGAAATTATCCTGAGACGGAGTTCGCAGGGATAAGTTGTAATACGAAATTGCCCGGTCTATAGAATCAAGTTGGTAATAATATTCGGCCTTTTGAAAGTAGATCTTATCCAGAAAGGGACGGTTTTCCCTATTGCCTTCCATTTCATCAAGCCACGCAAGCAAATTGGCTGAATTTCCTGTTGAATAATCAAAATTTCTTGCTTTTTCAAGCTGGGCATTTACCAGGTACTCCCGCGGGGTTTTGCGGTTCAGCTCTATTACTTTTTCAAAAGCCAGCGAAGCGCTGTCCCGTTTTTGTAAAAAATTATATAACTGGCCTTCTATATAATAATAGCGTCCTTTTTCATCATTGTTACGGGTAAAAATGGCCGCGGTTCTTATTGGCACAACAGCACTGTCAAGTGAACCGGTATTAATATAGGCTTGGGCAAGCGTTGCATGAGCATCAGCTATATCCTGATCTTTCATTTTCCCGCCTTCTATAATCTTCTTCAGGTTTTTAATTGCGAGCTTATCATTTTCCAGCCTTAGATTTGTTTTCTCCCTCCAAATGCGGGCATGGTTAATAGTGTTGCTGGCAGGATACTTATGCAGGATATAATTGAAGGATTCAAGGGCGGGTATAAATCTTTGGTCGTAATACCGGGCTTTCCCCAAAAGTAAATATGCTTCATCAATCTGAGGATTCTTTTCGGTTCCCTGAATGAGCATTGAGTGCTTCTGGATAGCTTTTGCTGCTTTCTCTTCAGCTATATTGAAATGTTCGTTGCGGGCAGTTCCCGGCAGGGCGATTTCTTCAGAAACCTGCATTCTTTCAACAGGCAGAATTTCCCAGAAATTCTCACGGTAGGTATCTGCTACTTGTTTAGTTCCAAGGTCCAGGGCAAGATTTCCGTTATATAGGATATTAAACTCGGTAGTTACAGCATGGTAATTCCTGTTGATGAATTTATCCTTTTTGCGGGAACATCCCGAAAGGCAAATCGCCAATACCAAACAAACAATACTAAAAGTAAATCTATTCAAAATCAATGCTTTCCTGATACAAATATTAACTGTTTTAGGCCTGTTTTAGTATGCTAAAATACGTTTCTTTTTTCAATGCGAAAGGCAGGGTGCTTTCTTTGCTTAAAAACCCTTACATCTCTACAGGGTAATCACCAGAGAAGAATGATTCCAGTTCCTGAAGGGTGGCTCCTGAAGTATTGATATCTTTTACAATTATGCCGTTGTCCAGGACTACTATGCGCTCACAAACTTCGGTTATATGAATGAGATCGTGACTGGAAATTAAAAAGGTGATCTCCTTTTGCCCAGCCATTTCCCTAATTATCTTTTTGAGCCTTATCTGGGTGGTAGGATCCAGATTTGCAAAGGGTTCATCTAGAATTACTACCCGGGGGTTACCTATGAACGAAGCTACGATCCCCACTTTTTTCTGATTTCCCTTTGAAAAGTCCCGCAGGTATTTTCTTTTCCCAATGATCTCACCGTTAAAAAAATCCTCAAATCCTGAAAGGAGATTATCCACATCGGCTTTGTTCTGCTTTCTTATTTCTCCAATGAAATAGAAATATTCTTCAGGGGTAAGATATCCTATTAGAAAACTCTCATCAATAAAAGAGGCAGTAAAAGATTTCCATTCCTCACTTTCGCTCACTGTAATTTCATGGTTAAAGATGCTGCCGGTGGTAGGCTGGATTAGATCCAGCAACAAACTAAAAAAAGTGGTTTTTCCGGCACCGTTATTCCCTACCAATCCAAAACTTTGACCTGAAGGGATATCAAGATGGTCTATGTTTAATACGGTGGTCCCGTTATAAGTTTTTGAAAGGTTGGTTACCGTGATCATTTGTGTAATTTTATTCACCATGTTGTTTAAATCCCTCGATCATCGCGTATTTTTTTCTTTTGTAAACCTGTGCGATAAACGATATCGCATGACTTCTAAAAATAAGGCCCAGGAATCCTAATCCAAATAAAAAGGCCAGGCCACCTTCAAAAGAAATAAATTTATTGAAGATCCAGAACAAAAATACCGGAATTACCATAAGCGGAATTCCAACAAGCCATTGAGCTGCGCCTGTTCCCTGGTAATTCATAAAAGGGCTTTTATCCAGGTCTATTCTTTTCTTGTTAAATGACCCCGCATATAGCAAAATGGGAATGTTGATCCCAATATTATAAACCGCGCAAACTATATTAAGCAAAAAGATCTTCCAGCCAAAATAAAGATATGGGGTGGCAAGTATGGTAAGTGCAACCACACTTACCGTGATCAAGCCTGCCTTGGCCGTTAAATATTTAGTAAGAGGAATATCCTGCGACATGAGCATGGAATAATAACCCGCGTCCCATGCAGGTATAAACTGCCCAAAATTGATCATAAAAATACCTGTCATAAAGATTCCTACAAGCACAAATAAATAAGGCGAATCCTGGTACATATCCTGAGGGTAAAAGATGAGACCATAGCCCAGCAGTAAGAGCGACATATAAACGGCAGTTTTTGGTCTTTTGTTTCGCCATATCAACTTAAGATCCTGTTGCAGGTAAGGTGCAAGGTCACCAAAGCGTCTTGTCCATAAAAATTCCCGGGTATTTGTGTTTTTGGTGCGCTCTTTCAAACTGCCGTCCAAAAAAAAGTGGCTTTCCAGGATTTGCCTGTTCCAAAAGGATAGGACAATTAACACAGCAAAAGGCACCAATGCCAGGACAGGATAAATCATAATCATGTCAAGACCTTTTCCAAACCAGTATGTGATTTCAAAAACTTCCAGAAAATCCAGAATCGCCAAAACAATTACCACAACAATCCATGGCACCAATGCTTTTAGATCTTCGGTAAACCTTTTTTTTATAATAAAATTTGCGAAGTTCATTGAAAGCGTTAATCCAAGCATTGCCAGCATCCAGGCGATTATAGACGCCACCCGATGTTCCCCCTGGTATAAATTAAATATCCCAAACGGGATTATGAGCAATAATGGCAAAAAATTAAAAAAAGAAAAGACCGATTTCACCAGCATGAAATTCACCAACTTTCTTTTTCGAATTGGGAGGTTTAGTAGGGGTTTAATATCAAGTACCGGCAAAGTTTGAAGAAAGAATCTAATTGCAAGTTCTGCCAGCAACCAAAGTAAAACATACCTGTTTACCACAAAAAGGGGATCCTCCCCTGGAACATATTTCTGGATCAATGGGTAAAGTCCAATTCCGGCAAGTAAAAAGATGGAAGTGAAATACAAAGCCAGGAAAACCATTAGAATTTTTAAAGCGATGCTTTTACCTAAACTGGCCGATCGAAAAAAAGCTTTCCATTCCAGCGTGAACAAACGCTTAAACATAATTCCCTGTTTTTGCTTCAAGTGCGGAAATTTACAATTTTGTTACGATTTAAAATCTTCATCTTTGTATTTTTGCAAACAAAGCGAATAAGATGAATAAATTTTATGCTTTAAAGGTAAAGCAAATTATACGGGAAACCCCCGAGGCAGTTAGTATCTCATTTGAAATCCCGGAAGAACTCCGCGATATTTTTAAATATAAGGCAGGACAATATATCACCATTCAAACCCATATAGATGGAGAGGAAATAAGAAGGGCATATTCCCTTTGTTCTGCTCCGGGTTCCGGGGAATTTAAGGTTACTGTAAAGGAAGTTGCAGGCGGGAAATTTTCTTTCCTTGCCAACAATACCCTGAAAGCAGGCGATGTGCTGGAAGTACACCCGCCGGAAGGTAAGTTTATATTTGAACCGGGAAATAAACCCCAAAATTACGTGGCCTTTGCCGCAGGAAGTGGGATCACCCCGGTATTGTCCATTATTAAAACCGTCCTTACCAGTGAAACCGATAGTACTTTTGTTTTGGTATACGGCAACAAATCTATAGAGGAAACCATATTTTTCAAGGAATTGCTTGAATTACAGGTAACATATCCTGAAAGACTCTTCGTTGAATTTATTTACAGCCGTACCAGGGAAGAAAATGCCCAATTTGGAAGGATTGAAACCAGTACCGTCAATTTCGTACTTAAAAACAAGTTCAAAGACACAGGGTTTGAAAAATATTACCTGTGCGGACCTGAAGAAATGATAAAATCTGTTACAGAAATTCTGAAATCGAATGGGGTGAAGGAAGAAAGCATCTTGTTTGAACTTTTCACCACTACCGAAGCAGCCCCTGTTGAAACCGCTATTGATGGAGAAGTAAAACTCACCATCATTGTTGATGATGAGGAATCTACCTTCACGATGGACAATAAAAAAACCGTGCTGGAAGTAGCTCTTGATAATGATATTGACGTACCCTATTCCTGCCAGGGAGGGATTTGCAGTAGCTGTATAGCCCGAATAAAAGAAGGAAAAGCTGAAATGCGCAAGAATATGATCCTTACAGATAGTGAGATTGATGAAGGTTTGATCCTTACCTGCCAGGCCCAACCCACAACCCCGGTCCTTAAGGTTGATTATGATGATGTGTAGATCATAGAAGAAAATAATAATAAAGTCCCGGAAAACCCGGGACTTTTTCTTTTTATATTACCTCAAAGAAATCTTTAACACCTCCAGAATTCTTTCAACAACTTTTCCCGGTGGGATAGTTCGCATAACATTTTCATAACCTTTTGGAACCTTGTTCCCATACACAGAAGTGGGAATGAGCGGATACTTTTTCAAATCGGGTAGTAAATTGTTCTCTTCGGGCTGGCTAAAGGCGGAAAATCCCGCATAGGGATGGGTTACTCCCCAAAGTGTTATCACCGGAATTCCAAAAAGCGCAGCGAGGTGGGCATTCCCACTGTCCATAGATAGCATTACATCCAGATTGGAGATCAAAGCCAGCTCTTCTTCAAAAGTAAATTTGCCCGCCGTAGAATTTACATTTTCATATTTGGAGGCCAGAGTTTCCAACTGTGAGATTTCTTCCTCACCCCCGCCAAAAAGAAATATTTTAAGGGAAGGTACTTCATTAAGCCCCTTCACAACTCTGTCCATAAGATCCGGTGGGTACACTTTAGAATTGTGCTGCGCGAAAGGGGCGATTCCCACCCATTTTTTGAGATCTTTTCCGGTGAATTCTACTATTTTAGGAGAAAGTTTTTGCTTAACGGCTAATTTAGAATCACTAAGATCAACCGGATATCCAAGTTGAGCGAAAACATCGGCATAGCGTTGAGAGGTGGTTTTTAACTGGGTAAAAACCTTATTTTTTTCCGCAGTAAGGGCTTTTTTCTCGTCCCGGCCTTTATCTATTTGTTTGACAGGAATTCCGAAGAAATAAAAAATAGACCTAAGCACATTGCTTCTTAAAACGTCGTGTACATCGGCCACAGCATTTATTCCCAACTCGCGCATTTCACTTGCTAGCCTGCATAAGCCGCGAACCCCGCTATGAATTCCTTTAAGATCTGCATTATACACCTCAACATTTGGTATATCCCTGAAAATAGGGGCAAAAAAACCACGTGTAAGTACCGTAATTTTCAGGTTGGGATAGGTGCTTGTAACTGCCCTAAGAACCGGTGCAAGAATTGCCACGTCACCCATTGCTGAAAATCTTATCACCAGTATATGTTCTCCCCCAAACCGGGCTGTCTTCCCGCTGGAGGAAGAATTTTTTCCCGGTGTGTAGGTTGAAGTAGCCATATCCTTATTTCTTTCGAAGGACGGGGTTTAATTCGTCATCATTATACATCTTCATTTGCCTGTATACCTTCATATATTTATCGCCCTTTTCAATATCGGCAAGCAACTGGTCTATAGCTTTTGAAAGGTCTACCCGTTGTTCCAGCAATACATTCAGTTTCTCATTACACTTAGCGCGGTGGTCCGGCGAGGCATCTTCACGGGTAGATTCTTCATTCATATGAAAGATCTTTAAGGCAAGTATTGAGAGGCGGTCTACGCCCCAGGCCGGACTTTCGGTATTTATAGTTGCATTCTCCCGGGGGGTCACATCTTTATACTTCTCAAGGAAATAGCTGTCTATATATTCAACCGTGTCTGTACGATCCTGGTTGGAGGCATCTATTTGACGTTTTAGTTTTAAAGCGGCAACAGGATCTATATTTGGATCGCGAATAATATCTTCATAGTGCCATTGAACCGTATCTATCCAGCATTTTCTGTACAGTAGATGTTCAAGCAAATGGGTATTTTTATCATAAGGGTTGGTAAATGCCTGGTCTACCGTATTTGCCTCGTGGTATTTTTCAATTACTTCCTGAAATATTTTATTTGCTTTATTTGAGAACATACTATTGATTTTTTTCTAAGATGTGTAAATATTCTGTTGTGGCAGCGGCCGAATGATTTCGGTTTTTATCTGTGTCTGCTTTAAATCGCTGGTAATTTGTTGTAGCCAGGTCATATTTCCCGTATCGTTCCAGGATTTCCCTTATTTCGGCAGCGGGCATTAAGCCTTCATTGTTATAACTTAAAAAAATGTACCTGAATTTGGCGTTTTTCACCAGCTCTTCAAATGAATTTTTTACCTCGCCATTCCTGCAATAATCTGAGCGATAATACTCCCTCAATCCGGTTTTTCCTCGCGGCACAAAGGTATCATATTTAGCAATAGTATTCAACAAATGATAATTTGCGCCATATTGCCGGGCGTTGTATGGAGGGTCCAGATATAAGATATCCCCTTCAATTTCTTTTATGAGTTCATTGGCATCGCGATTGAAAACCCGGTGCTCATTTGTGGTAATTTCAAATTTTGCAGGTGCGATCACCAGTTTTTTAGCTGCCGAAGGTTTTATCTTTTTTAAATAAGCCCCATAAACCGAGGCTGTATTGGCAACCTTATCTGCACTTTCTATAAGGGAAGCAAGTAAAAAGTAGTAGAGATCGCGGTCTATTTCGGCTGAATCCTTCCACTTTTCAATCAGGGATCGTGCTTCGTCTATTTTTCTCCCGTTTTCTGCTGAAAAATATAACCTTTGGGCCTTCCCTCCTTCCGAATAATTTTCAGAAATAAAACCCGCAATTCCATCTAAATCATTCAGTTTATCAAGCCAGGGTTCAAATTCAAGTTTTTGGTGGTTGCCTATGTAGTTTTGCAACAATACAAAACTGTAATATTCAACATCGTTTGAAATGACGGTTTTTACTGATGTTTTAAAATTCCTACCTACGCTTCCGGTGCCTGCAAAGAGGTCACAAAAAATTTTGTTTTTCAAATCCCCTGTAACAATTGCGGTTACATTGGATTTAATAAAATCTGAAAGCTTATGTTTGGAACCTATGTAATTCATTTAATAGCCCATATTATATCAGAAAAAGTAGTTTTCCCGGATTGTAATTCTAATTCTATAAGATTTTTGGCCTCGAAACTCTCTACATATTTTTTAATTAGTCCCTCCAGCCAGGTGAGCTCGGCCTTTAATTTCCAATGCTCACCATTACCGGCATGAACAATAAGAAATAGCCTGTTCTCTAAATGTTTTCTTTGCTGACTGCTTTGGTTTTCATAGAGCCATTTTACCAATTTTTCGGGATGGGTTTGAGCGTAGGAAAGGCCCGGGGAAAAATTTGTGGGAAACACGCTGGTTTTTAGATCAAAGCCAATTCCCTTCAAATAAAAATCTATAAGTCGGTTTTTGGCATTTGGGGAAGGGATGACCTCCTCAAATTTTGAAAAAGCATTTTCTACTGCCATCGCGCTCATAAAATTATACCAGCGGTTGGCGCAATAATTAAGAAATTCTTTCTCATTTATCCTTTTATCAATGGACATTTCTTTCACTTTCATCTTCAATTGCTCCCAATCTCTTATCTCATAAACAAATACTGAATATCTGTCCCACGCGTCATTTTGTTTCCTGCCCCAGGTGTAGGGAAGTTCCCACCTTTTTTTAAGTTCCTTCTCGCAGGTATTTAAGTCAAGATCCCTCAAAAGATAACAGATATAAGAATTGGCATTAAAATAAGCCCAATTAGAAGGATCTCTTTAAAAGTTCTCTCTGTCCTGCTTTCAAAATAATTGGAAGCTATAATTGCAAGGGGCACAAAAAAGAAAAGTAATTCACTCCCGTTTTTCACAGGGGAGAACAATGCAACCCCCACAGCTGCCAGCAATGTAAGGAGAACCAGAATATAGGTTGGGCGGGAATTTATATTGGCTTTTTGCAGGAGGCCAAAATAAAAGAAAAGCGTCCATAATGCAACTGCCAATATAACACTGAGCGGTATTAATAATTTAGGATCGCTATATAGACCAAAGTTAAAACTGCTTTCCTGAAACCAGTTTGTTAAAGTATAAAACTGGTCATAAAATATAATATTAAAGCCTGTAACTAAAGCACTCACCACAAAAATTGCCACCGGCGGGATGAGCCAGTTTTTAAAATAATGCGAAGTATGCAACAGGATCCCACTGTAAATAACAAATAGAAAAAGTATAGACCAAAAATAGAAGAGGGAGGCAATGCATATCCAAAAGGTTGCATCAAAGATCTTTTTTTGCACATCCTTTTGAGATTTCAGGCTTATTACCCTTCTTAACGCAAGTAGTACACAAAGATTTGCAACTATAACCTGGTCATTGCGAAGTATTGCCATAAAAGAAACCGAAAACAGGGCAAAGATCAGGATCTTATAGGCGCTCCTTTTGGTGAGATCATTCTTTTTGGCAATAAAATCCAAAACCGGCACACTTAGAATATAACATATAAGAACACCTAATTTGGATGCCAGTAACGGAAAGGAAAAGGAGGAAACCAAAAGAGAAAAATTAGCCAGAATATAAAATACTGCCATAAAAAGAACGACAGCTATAAAATTAATAGGTTTTGATTTGCCAAAAAAGCTTGTTAGCATTGCCGTTTTTTATATTTTTGTGCTATCATATAACAAAGTTATACAATGAAAGATTTTTTTGAAGGAATTGCCTGGCTATTTGAAGAAATATTATTTCTTCCATTCAACCTGCTAAGAGAGCTGGAATTGTCATCCTGGTTCCTTGCCAATATATTGAACTGGGTTTTTGTAATTATCGCGTTTGCAGCATTTATTTTCTGGATGCTTCAGCTTAAAAAATTCAATGATAATGATGATGAGAACCGTGATCCTACGGCTCACTCATTCCTGGGCTAGGTCAAATCCCAGATCCTTTCTATAATACATCTTATCAAAATGAAGTTTATCTACATTTTGATAAGATTTTTTTAATGCCTCTTTATAATTAGTTCCAAAGGAGGTTAAAGCCAGAACCCTACCCCCGCTGGTTACAATCTTTCCATCCTTTTCCTTTGTTCCAGCGTGAAATACCAGGGAGCTTTCTATCTCGCTAAATCCGGTGATCTCTTTTCCCTTTTCATAATCTTCAGGATATCCTCCTGAAACCATCATAACAGTTACTGCTGTGCTTTCATCAATCTCTACCTCCACCTCATCGAGTTTTTGTTGTGCGGTTTTTTGTAGCAATACAACAAGATCAGATTTTATGCGGGGTAAAACTACTTCCGTTTCGGGGTCACCCATTCTCACATTGTATTCTATAACATAGGGATCATCTCCCACCTTCATAAGCCCAATAAACACAAAACCCTTGTAATTGATATCTTCCTCCTTTAAACCGTCAATGGTTGGTTTTATGATGCGCTCTTCAACTTTGCGCATAAACTCGTCGTTTGCAAAAGGCACGGGAGAAATAGCTCCCATACCGCCTGTGTTAAGACCGGTATCTCCTTCGCCAATTCTTTTATAATCCTTGGCAGTGGGCAGCACCTTATAATTTTTCCCATCGGTGAGTACAAATACACTTAGTTCAATTCCCGAAAGAAATTCTTCTATCACCACTTTTGCACCCGCTTGTCCAAATTTGCTTTGGGTAAGCATATTTTCAAGTTCTTTTTGTGCCTCCTGCAAATTTTCTATGATCAAAACACCTTTCCCACCCGCAAGACCATCGGCCTTTAAAACATAAGGAGGAGTAAGGGTTTTTAAAAATTCTTTTCCCGCGTCCAGACTTTTAGCTGTGAAACTTTGATAGGCTGCAGTTGGGATCTTGTGTGCAAACATAAATTCTTTTGCCCTTTGTTTACTACCCTCGAGCAGTGCGCCTCTTCTTGAGGGGCCAATGATCATCACCTTTTTTAATAAGGGATCTTCGTTGAAGAAATCGGTTATTCCATCTACCAGTGGATCTTCGGGCCCTACCACTACCATTTCTATTTGTTCTTTTAAAACAAACTCCTTGATTGCCTCAAAATTGGTAACCTTTAAATCAATATTTTGAGCTATTTGAGCGGTGCCTGCATTTCCCGGAGCAACATATAACTTTGTACAATGTTCACTTTGTAAAATTTTATAGGCAAAAGCATGTTCCCTGCCACCTGCCCCCAGGATTAAAATATTCATAGGAAGATAATTTTATGTTCTTGCGCCAAAAATAATTGTTTGTAAATTGAGGCACTAATATATTCCAATAAAAATAAAGCTAAATTTCTCATTGAACTGGTTCAAGATATCCCTACAGCTTAATAAATTTCCCATTAACAGGGCCCAAAAGCTGCTGAAGGAAATTCAGAATATCCCCGAAGGGGAATACCGTCAATATCTGGAAAAAAAGCGAAAGGAAATTGTAGAGTACCACCTCATCAACAATCCCTATTACCAATCCTTCTTTGGTAATAAATATTTCAATAATTGGGAAGATGTCCCGGTTATGCAAAAATCTGATTTACAAAGACCTTTAAAACAACGGCTAAGCAATTCCTTTTCCAGGGGTAAAAGTTATGTTGGCAAAACTTCCGGCTCCAGCGGGCATCCCTTTATTTTTGCCAAAGACAGGTTTTGCCATGCGCTTACCTGGGCCGAGTTTATAGACAGATACCAATGGGTAGACATTAACCTTAATCAATCGTTGCAAGCCCGGTTTTATGGAATCCCTCTTGATTTCTACGGGAATTTAACCGAGCGGTTTAAAGATCGCGTAAGCCTGCGCCGAAGATTCAATGTTTTTGACCTCAGCGAGAAAAAAATGCTTGAATTTCTGGAAAGGTTTCGAAAATCAGATTTCGACTATATAAACGGCTACACGAGTGCCATAGTGCTCTTTGCCAAATATCTTGAAAAGCACCAATTTGTACTTAAGGAAATTTGCCCGAGCCTAAAAATGTGCATTGTTACTTCTGAAAAACTTTTTGATAACGACCGCTCACTCATAGAAAGATCCTTTGGTGTGCCGGTGATAAATGAATACGGCGCCAGTGAAGTGGGGCTAATTTCCTTTGAAAATTCCCGGTATGAATGGATCGTAAATTCAGAAAGCCTTTTCATCGAGATCCTTGATGAAAATAACAAGGTGCTCCCCTTTGGAGAAGAAGGTAGGATCGTAATTACTTCCCTTTATAACAAGGCACATCCTATGATACGGTATGAAATTGGCGATACCGGTACACTTTCAAAAAACAGCACGTGGAAACGGCCTGTTTTGGAAAATTTAACCGGAAGGACCAATGATGTTGCCCGCCTTGCAAATGGAAAAGTTGTGCCCGGACTTACATTTTATTATGTTACCAAATCTATAATAGAAGATGCCGGAAGCATAAAGGAATTTGTTATTATTCAAACTGAAGCCGACATTTTTAAGATAGAATATGTAAGTGAAAAAGAATTTACACCCCAGCAGCATCAAAAGATCCTGGCAGCGATAGAGACCTTTGTTGGTAAGGATCTTAAAGTGAATTTTGAGCGAAAAGATGTGCTGGTAAGAAACAAAAGCGGAAAACTAAAGCAGTTCACCTCCCTTATCTAACTTTTTCACCTGCCTGCTTTTTATCAAAAAATGTTCCCATAAAAACCTCCCCATTAAAGCACCGCTTTTTAAAAATCCAAATTTGAGAAAATCCCTGTAGATCCTGAAATTATAACTAATAAGAGAAGATTTATTTTGGGAAAGAGATTCCTGCCTTACCCGGTAAACAGCCAAAGGCTGTAATACAGATCGGGTTTTACCAATATTTTTTAGAATAGTTAACCACAAGGCCCAATCCTGTCGCTTCCTCATTACTGGCGCTAATACTTTCCCTGTTTTTGATACATCATAGATCCCGGTTAAATTACCTACATAATTTGACTTAAGGAGTTTGCGGTATGTTAATACAGGAAGAGCTTCTACTATGGCAAAGGGTTTATGCTGGTTTTCCTTTTGAAGGTAATAACTGGAAAAAGTCATTTCCAGGTTATGTTCTCTCATGAATTCAAGCTGGATTTCCAGTTTATGGGGAAGCCATAGATCATCGGCGTCCAGAAAAGCAATAAAAGTTCCCTCAGCATTTTCAATTCCCAGGTTACGGGAGAAACCGGGGCCTTTGTTAACTGGATTCTTTATTAATGTAATTCTTGGATCCCGTGCGGTAAAAGAATTTATCACCTCTACAGAAGCATCGGTCGAGGCATCGTCAATTACAAAAAGTTCCCAGTGGGCATAAGTTTGGTTGATAACAGAGTTAATAGCTTCTGAAATAAAGGGTGCCGCATTATACGCCGGCATGATCACAGAAACCAGTGGCGTATCCTTCATAACTGCTGTTTAGCGCTTAATATGTTTGGAAAAGTCCTTGTGTTCACTTTTGAAAAGCTCCTCCTCTGTAAGGCCTTTAAAATACTCATAGGTGATCTTCATCCCCTCTTCCCTGGAAACTTTGGGTTCCCACCCTAAAATATTCCGTGCACGTGAGATATCTGGTTGCCGCTGCATAGGATCATCGGCAGGGAGCGGTTCGTAGACAATTTTTTGTTTGGTATTGGTGAGTTTTATGATCTCTTCAGCAAATTCTTTGATGGTAATTTCATCGGGGTTTCCAATGTTCACAGGATCGCTGTAATCGCTTAACAACAACCTGTAAATTCCTTCTACCTGGTCATCTACATAACAAAAAGAACGCGTTTGTGAACCATCTCCAAAAACAGTAAGATCTTCTCCTCTTAAAGCCTGGCCAATAAATGCAGGTATTACCCGACCATCATTAAGTCTCATCCTGGGGCCATAGGTATTAAATATTCTGGCAATACGGGTTTCGAGCCCGTGGAACCTGTGATATGCCATTGTCATAGATTCCTGAAAGCGTTTTGCCTCATCATATACCCCGCGTGGCCCAATGGTATTTACATTCCCATAATAATCTTCAGATTGAGGATGCACCAGGGGATCTCCATAAACTTCAGAAGTGGAAGCGATAAGAATACGGGAATTTTTCTCCTTTGCAAGGCCCAGTAAATGCCAGATCCCAAGGGAACCAACTTTAAGGGTTTGAATGGGAATTTTTAAATAATCTATAGGACTTGCGGGCGATGCAAAATGCAGAATATAATCGAGTTCCCCTGCCACGTGTACAAACCTGGTTACATCATAATGGAAAAACTCAAAAGTCTCTTCCTTAAGCAGATGATCAATATTTTTCATGTCTCCGGTTATCAAATTATCCATCCCGATAACCCGGTAACCCTCCTTCACAAATTTATCGCACAAATGAGACCCTAAGAATCCCGCAGCTCCTGTTATTAAAATTCTTTTCCCCATTCCTTTATTATTTTTATAACCGATAATTGGTAAATCTAGGTTTTTAAAGATTCTTTAATGAATAATTCTCTTACCCCTTCTTCCCATAACGGTACATGAAAATCAAATGTCTTTGTAACTTTTGATTTATCCATTACACTATATTGTGGCCGGGCGGCTATAGTCTTATAGGAATTATCTTCATGTAAATTTTCAGTATTAAAACCGGCAATGTTCAGTATTTCCCTTGCAAAACCATACCAGGTGGTTTCCCCTAAATTACTGAAATGATAAAGGCCGAATTTTGAATTTTGCTCCTGAATTAACTTGACTACCAATTTCGCCAGATGGTTTGCATTGGTTGGTGTACCTGTTTGGGTGGTTGTAATATTCAAAGACTCCCCACCTTCAGCTTTCTTTAGAATCGTTTTGTAAAAGTTATGACCATATTGGGAATACAGCCAGGATGTCCGGAAAATAAAATACCTGTTGGCATTTTCCTTTATATAATTTTCACCTGCAAGTTTTGAAGCGCCGTATACATTGATGGGATCTGTAAGATCTGTTTCAAGGTAAGGCATATGAGCGTTCCCGTTAAAAACATAATCTGTAGAAAAATGGAAAAGTACCGTGTTGTTTTTTTTACATATTTCAGCAAGATTCTTAACTGCTTCGGCATTGATCAAAAAGGCTCTTTCCTTATCGCTTTCGGCTTTTTCAACATTGGTATAGGCCGAGCAGTTTATGCAATAATCTATCCTTTTGCTGTTAAAACATTGCTGCAGGTCAAAGGTTGAAGTTATGTCAACTTCAGCAGAACTCATGAAAAGCCAGTCTATACGGTTATCTCCTGCAGTTATTTCCTGGAAACATCTTCCAAGCTGGCCCGAGGCCCCTAAAACTAAAACTGTTTTCATGGAAATAATGTTCTTAATGTGGGTAAATGTTTATCCTTTTCAGATAATATAAACTTATCATGTGGTAATCCCCAATCAATTGCCAGATCGGGATCATTATAAATAATTCCAGATTCAGCTCCCGGGGAGTAATATCGATCACATTTGTATGAAAACACAGATACTTTAGACAAGGTTAAAAAACCGTGTGCAAATCCCTGCGGAATAAACAGCTGGTTGTGGTTCATATCATTCAGCAAAATACTGAAGGAGGACTTAAAGGTAGAAGAATTAGGACGTAAATCTACCACCACATCCAAAACTTCCCCATAGATCACTCTCACAAGTTTTGCCTGAGCATGGTCCCCGGCCTGAAAATGCAGCCCTCTAAGTACACCCCGTGTGGAAACCGACTGGTTGTCCTGTACAAAATCAATATCCAGCCCTGTGCCTTCTTTAAATTTGTTTTTGCGGTAACTCTCAAGGAAAACGCCGCGGTGGTCTCTAAACACATCTGGAGAGATATAAAAGCAGTCTTTTAAAGGCGTTGCATGGAATTTCATACTATTATGAATTGAAAATTTGTTCAAGAATTTTTTCTGTGATGAGATATGTAGGTTTTACACCCGCTGTTCCCAAGCCGCCGGAGGCAAGGGTACTGCCTGTAACCAGAGGATTATCTGAAGCATAATATGCATATCTCACCTGTATATCTTCCCGTATATTACCTCGTAACCTGGATGCTGCCTGAATGGCTTTTTGATAATGTGCCCCTTCCATTTCAAGCCCCACCACGTTCCAGGTAGATTCCTGAAAAAACTTCAATAGATCTTTATTTTGAAGAGAGGTTCCCAATACCGTGATCATTGTACCATCTACCACTTTAATTCCGTGCCCGGTAAGGTCTTCTTTGCGCAATCTGTTTATAAAAGGGTAATTATCTGCAGTTCCTTCAAATAAATGTGCCGAGGGGATCATTATATCTCCTTTTCCTCCATCGAGAATCCCTGCTTTTCCCATTATTGAAATGGAGACAACATTAAGATGAATAATATTTTCCTCAAAAGTAAAAGGTTTAAGGAGTTCATCCATGGTTTCATAGGCCTGTTCCCCAAACGCATAATCCATTACTATAATTACCGGTTTATCATCTTCTTTAAGACCATTAAACGCAGAATTCCCAATAACCTTCTTAAGTTTTGCAGTGTCAAAGACCTGCACATCAATATTGGTCCCGCTGGAATCCTCAATGAATTTCATACCGCTATCCAAAGCTGCTTTCAAGATCTTATTGCGCAACTGACCATTCCCTTTATCACTTAGATCCTCATAGATCTCCATTGAGGTCTTATCCTTAAGCTCCTTTTTTAAAGCATGAGGAGTAAAAAGGGTATTCATAACACTGTGCATATTGGCACTTATTATGTGAATTGGCCGGTGCATTAAATTATTTTCCAGAAGGTATTGCTTAACACCATCTGCCCAAATTTCGCCGTGAATATGATGGCCCAGTCTTTCCCTTAGAACGGGACTAAAGGTGACAATGCGTTTGTTGTTATCTACTGTTTCCTCCAGGGCCAGTTTGCCCAGCCAGTAGATTATATTTAAAAATCGTTCTTCATTCTCGGGCAACATGAATTTTGGATACATCATAGTAACTTCCTTGAAGGTACGCCCAAGAATGTTGGCTGTATGTGTAAGTGCTATCTCACGTTCAATTTGGGTAAGTTCCTTTTTTTGAACCGCAGCTTCCAATTTTGCCCAATCCCTGGAAACTGTACCGTCCTCGTGAATAATAACCCTTCTCATGATCTTATGCGACTCCAGGAAAAGGAAAGTTAGATGAGTAAGAATATCATATATCTCAGAGCGACCCCTGGTTATTTCAATATTCATTTGTTCCTCATCTATTCTATAGCAGTTTCTTCTTCTTTTGGGTGGTACAATAGGTTTAAAATGAGAATTGGCATATCCTTCATCACTGGTTAAATTTATGTATCTGCACTCCTCAATTCCTTTTGGAAGTCGGTCTATTACATAGAGTAAGCCATCCAGTTCTACTTTTTCCTCGGCAATAGAACCATAGATCTCGGGCCTAAGCGTCATAAGCGACTCTCTTAAAGTTTCTCCCGATACTCCCATAGGTTTATAAAACCCGCGGTTAAAAAGATGCCTCATGGTGATATACATTCTCTCTATAGCATTTGTGCTTTCCTGTGCACGGGTTCTTCCCATCAATTTTAAATTCACCATATAAGTTATTTCTTTTTTATTTTCTCGAGTTCCTCTGCGATCTTCCTGTCATTGGAAAGTCGGGGTAATTTATTTTGTCCACCCAGTTTTCCTATAGATTTCATATAATCATGAAATCCATTTGCAGGCATGGTACTTATCTTTAATTTCTGAAGGATCTTCCCTTCAATGAGGTCAAAGTAATAGGAATTTTGTTCCTGAAGGTTTTTGTCCAATAAATCCCTGAACAGCTCCATATTTTCGGGTTCTTTTTCAAATTCTATGAACCATTCATGGTATGGCAATTCCTCCCCTTCAGGAGTAATTTGAGGGGCAACCGTAAATTCGCTAATTCTGGCCCCGGCAGAAGCTGTGGCTTTTTGCATAGCTTCCTCAACTTCCTTTGCAATAACATGCTCTCCAAATGCCGAAATAAAATGCTTTATCCTACCAGATACTACCACCCTGTATGGTTTAAGGGAGGTAAACTGTACTGTATCTCCAATATTATAAGCCCATAACCCGGCATTGGTAGAGATTATAAGCACATAATTTATCCCGGTTTCTACTTCACCTATGGTAAGTCTTCGCGGGTTTTCTTCAAAAAATTCATCGGCTTTAATAAATTCATAGAATATTCCGGAATTGAGCTGAAGTAACATTCCTTTTTCCTTCTGTTTATCCTGAAATGCAAAAAAACCTTCAGATGCCGGAAACAGCTCAATGCTGTCTACTTTTCTTCCTATAAGGTTTTCAAACTTTGCGCGGTAAGGTTCATAATTAACCCCACCATAGATAAAGAGATTGAAATTAGGGAACAGGTCTCCTACAGGTTTTCCGGTCTTTTCCTTTAGCTTTTCAAAATACATTTGAACCCAGGACGGAATTCCGCTTATCACAGTCATATTCTCATTTCTGGTTTCCTCAACTATAGCTTCAACCTTGGTCTCCCAGTCCTCAATACAATTGGTTTCCCAACTTGGAAGCCGGTTCTTTTGTAAATATCCCGGTACATAATGAGCAACAATTCCTGAAAGCCTCCCCAGTTTCACGCCATTCTTCTCTTCCATCTCGGGACTGCCCTGTAAAAATATCATTTTCCCATCAACAAAGTCTGCTTTTCCTGTTTCGGCGATATAGCATAATATTGCATTGCGGGCAGCTTCAATATGAGTGGGCATGGAGTCCTTTGTAAGCGGAATATATTTTGCCCCACTGGTTGTACCTGAGGTTTTTGCATAATAAAGGGGTTTCCCTGGCCAGAGAATGTTGGGTTCACCGGAAACCATTTTATCTACATAGAACTTTAATTCCTCATAATCCCTTACCGGTACTTTGGCTGCAAAATCTTTATAGGAAGTTATATTCTTGAAATCATGGTCAATTCCAAAGTGGGTGGCACTGGCCTTTTCAATGATCTCACGGAATACTTTTTCCTGTACCTCAATAGGACGACTGGCCCATTTATCTATTTTTTTCCGGATATAGCCGGCAAATATTTTTGCTGCAAATGATTTTAAGGACATATTTTAATCGAAATCAATATAATCTGTTGGATTAACGGGGTTGCCGTCCAGCCACAATTCAAAATGCAGATGGGGCCCGGTGCTGAGTTCTCCGGTAGAGCCTGCGGTGGCAATTACCTCACCCGATCTTACCTGGTCCCCCTGTTCTTTGGTAAGGGATGCATTGTGCTTATAAACTGTAATTAAACCGTAATCGTGTTTAATGATAATTACAAATCCCGTGGCTGCGCTCCATTCAGAAAAGATAACTCTTCCCGCAGCAGCAGCTTTTATGGGGGTGTTTTTTGCAACAACCACATCTACCGCATAATGCCGGGTTTTTAAATCATAACCCTCTGTAATAGGTCCTTTGGCAGGTGGGAATAAAGAAAAATCCATAGATCCACCTGCTGTTTCGAGAACATTATATTTATCTTCCAGCGCCACCTCTTCTCTTAATAGGGAATCGGCCTTTGATGGAGTAAGATCTATTTGCGAAGGATCCAATTGTTGTGCGTTAATGAGGGAATCCCGGTTTAGAATACCCGCTTCCAAATCTCCGGTAAGCACTTTCCTTATTGATTCATAATACTGGTTATTTATGAGGATGGTATTTTGAAGGGAATCTGTTTTATAAGCCAGTTCTGTTGCCTGTTTCTTTAAATGAGCAGGGGAATATCCCGGTATATATTCCCGCAAACCGGTAAATGCAATTAAAAAAGTGGTCCCTGCGATAAGTAAAATAACGCTGGAGGTAACCAAAACAAAAACATTAAGCCGGGTGAGCTTAAAAGAAAGTCTCTCCTCAAAAGTATCCTCATTTAAAATTACCAACCGGTACTTATGCAGTAACTTTTTGGTGAATTTTTTTTTATTTTTTCTCTCTCTAGCCATAGAATATCACGCTATTACAAAGATAGCATAAAGTTAAATTTATACTATTTATTGCCGGCAAACCTTTAATTAATTGTTTTCTTAGTAACTTTGAATTTTAAAATGTTAATTATGAACTCACTTATTTTACCATTAGTAATTGGAGCACCTCAAATAATATTGATTGTTATTGTTGTGTTGTTGCTGTTTGGAGGTCGTAAAATCCCTGAATTAATGAGAGGTCTGGGAAGTGGAATCAAGGAATTTAAAGATGCGTCCAAAGACGACTCTGAAGATAAAAACAATATCCCCAAAGAGAATAAATAATCTAAAAACTTCATTATAAAAAGGCTGTCCCGAAAGACAGCCTTTTTTTATTGGATCTTGACCGACTGTAATATCGCTTCAAGTTCAAACATATTATCTCTTTTGGCTGTTGCAGGAGAAAATGCAAAACCTTCAAGAATTATATACCGGTTATTGGCTTCATCTCTTACCGCATAATTGATAAATGGCCCGGCCATAAATGCATTTTTCACCTCCCAGGTGCCTCTGGTTTCATAGGCAAATTTTCCATCCAGCTGGGAGTGGAATAAATAAGGGGCATAAGCGGCTTCAGTAATCATATAACTGCCCTCTACCGGACCCGGAATGTGCTTCTCCCCAATGGAATCCCTCATTTTTATAATATTCCCAACAATGTTGGTGTCATTATCAATCACGTGCATTGGGACTTCATAGATCATTATTTCCATCATTCCCCGGGGTATATCCTTTCGTATCCAGAAAAAATCATCCTCTTCTATCGCATATCTATAAGCTGAAGGAAATTTTAGCGACACTCCAAGTTGTTCTCTTAAGGTTTTATCATCTTTAAGGGATTTTTTAATGCGGCGTTGTTTTTCCTTAATTTCTGTAGCCTTAAAGGTTTTTATAATTTCATCTGAATTCTGCTCAATTTGAGCAACAATTTCTTCATTATTAAGTCCTGTGATCAAAATACCGCTTTGTGGAAAGGCAAAAGCATCTGAATACACCTTGAAGCCGGCAGGTTTTCCATTTTCAACCTTAACAAACAACCTGTTTTTTCTTACAAACCCTGTAAAAGCTTCGGGAGGCATTTGATTCAGTGAAAACAATGGCTCTTCTTGAGGCAAACCGTCTACAGGAGCTGCCAGGGTACGTCTAATGGCTTCCCCAACCATTCCTTCCCACTTTTCATTCTCCATCACAATGGAGACATTGTTGATGTTCCCGGAAGAATCTGTGAGAACCCTGTCATCCTTATCGTTTTTATTCTCATCACATCCTACAAACACAAAGGCAATAAGAGCGGTTAAAAACACAAAATTCTTCATAAATAGTTTAATTTTTTACCATCTACCCTTTTGAAAGTCTAAGGACCATCCCGGGTTTAAGATTAGTATTGGATATCTGATTCCAACTCTTCAAATTCTGTACCGTTATGCCGGGAAATTTTTGCGAAATGCTCCAAAGGGAATCTCCTCTTTTAACAGTATATTGATTTGTGGCAGCAGGAGTGCTGTTTTTGGGGGGTGCGGCCTGTGAAAGTGAAACAGATTTTGTGGGATAAATTGTAAGATATTGACCTACCCGCAGGTTATTGTTGCTCAGGTTATTCCAACTTTTAATACTGTTAACACCCACTCCGTATTTTTGAGCAACTTTTCCCAAATAATCGCCGGTTTTCACTTTATACCGTACTTTTTCTTCTGCTTCGACAAACCTGGGCAATTTGCTTTCTTTTACCGCAATTTCAGTTTTAGCGAAATCGTATATCTTATCTTCATTGTTCACAAATAAACCAACACTGCTTCGCGGGAGACGCAGGGCATAGGCTTCATCCTGGACATATGGGATAATATCGAGTTTATAACTTGGGTTAAGAAATTGAAGCATTTCTTTCTCTACCCCAGTAACCTCTGTGATTTGATCAAAAGTAAGAGATTGTTTCACGTGGAGGGTATCTGTCTCAAAGAAAGCAACAGCAGGCCGGTTTGGCTGAAAATCGTGTTCTTTAGCGTATTCAAATAAATACAAGGTTGCGAGAAAAGCCGGGACATATCCCGCAGTTTCTTTGGGGAGGAACTTGCGTAAGTCCCAGTAATTGGTGGAACCGCCACTGCGTCGTATTGCTTTAGAAACGTTGCCGGGACCTGAATTATATGAGGCAAGAACAAGGTCCCAATCGCCAAAGGTCCTGTATAAACTTGCAAGATATTCGGCGGCGGCTGCAGTAGACATAATAGGGTCCATACGTTCATCTACATATGAGCTTACATCCAATCCATGCATTTTACCGGTGGCAAACATAAATTGCCATAAGCCTGTGGCTCCCATATGGGATTTTGCCCGGGGGTTAAGGGCCGACTCTACAATGGCCAGGTATTTTATCTCCAAAGGTACATCCAGCCGGTCCAGCTGCTGCTCAAACATAGGAAAATAATATTCACTTAGCGCCATAAGGCGTTCCATTGACTTTTTATTGCGCTTTAAATAGGATTTAATTACACTTTCCAGAATTGGATTATATTCAATATCGAATGGGGTCCGGGCATTTAACCTGGCCAGTCTTGCCTTTAAAGTGTCGGTAGAAAGTTCTTTGTAAACAACTTCAGAATAATCCTGATCCAGGATCTCCTTCTGCATTTTATCGTAGAGATCTGAATTCAATAATTCCGATTTCCAAACCGAATCAATTACTTTAGCCCGCGGAAGGTCTTTTAGGGAAGAAATATCAGTTTTTTCAATTTTAGCAGATATTGGAAGGCGCTTTTTAAATTCAGGGTCGGCTTCTTCAAGCTTTATATCTGCTTCTGTCTTTTTTTCAAATACCTGAACCCTGAAATTTGCCTTTTTTGGTTCAGAAGTAGTATTATTTGTTTTTTTGGGAGTTTGTGCACCTACCCCCATGATTATAAAAAACAGGATAAAAGAGACTGCTTTATTCATAAAATTTGATTTAAAAGGAAAACGAAAAACTCAGGTCTTTCGTATTAATCATTCGTAATTGCCAGTATTCCAGGCAATGATTTCCCTTCCAGCATCTCCAGCATTGCACCGCCTCCGGTAGAAACATAACTCATACGATCTTCCAGATTGAATTTTTTAACTGCAGAAACCGAATCTCCCCCGCCTACGAGCGAAAAAGCACCTTTTGCTGTGGCATCCCCAATTGCTTCACCAATTTTTATAGTGCCGTTTGAAAAAGGATCCATTTCAAAAACTCCTACAGGACCATTCCATAGGATGGTTTTGGATGATGATATCACTTCTGAAAAGCTTTCTATTGTTTTAGGACCTGCATCAAGTCCCATCCAGCCATCTGGAATATCATCTGTATTGGTAACATCTGTACTAGCCATTTCTGAAAAGCTATCTGCTATCACAGAATCTGTGGGTAAATGGATTTTTACACCCTTTTTCTCAGCCATTTCAAGTATTTCAAGGGCAAGATCCTGCTTATCATCTTCAACCAGGGAACTTCCTACTTTACCCCCTTTGGCTTTAATAAATGTGAACGCCATACCTCCACCAATAATAAGATGGTCAACTTTATCAAGAATGTTCTCTATAACGGTAATCTTGGATGAAACCTTTGCCCCTCCAAGTATGGCGGTAACGGGTTTCTCGGCAGATCTTAGTACTTTATTAAGGCTTTCTATTTCTTTTTGAAGTAAATACCCAAAGCATTTATCATCAAAATACTTAGCCACAATGGTTGTTGAAGCGTGTGCGCGATGGGCGGTCCCAAAAGCGTCGTTGACATAGATATCCCCAAGTTTGGAAAGCTTTTCAGCAAATTCCTCATCCCCATCAGTTTCTTCCTTATAGTATCTAAGGTTTTCCAATAATAAAATTTCCCCGGGTTTTAGGTTGTTTGCAGCTTCTTCGGCCTTTTCTCCTACACACTCGTCAACAAATTTTGTTTCTACACCTAAAATTTCAGAAACAGTGGGCACTATTTGTTTCAATGAATACTTTGCCTCTTTATTTTCAGGCCGTCCAAGGTGAGACATTAATATAACGCTTCCTCCATCTTCTAGGATCTTTGTAATTGTAGGTTTTGCAGCTTCAATTCGGGTAGCATCTCCAACTTCCCCATTGCTTACCGGAACATTGAAATCTACCCTTATAAGCGCTTTTTTATTTTTAAAATTATAGTCGTCTAATGTTTTCATATTATTAAGTATTGGTCCTTAAATGGGTATTTTGCCCGGAACCTTAAAATGCTGTTTATAATAACCTTCACCATGGCCTTCATTCACGAAAGTCCATTTCACAAATATAATTTTTTCTAAAGATATAAAGTGTAGATTAATTTTATCTTTGCTTATGCTTTTTTCTGAAGTTCCTGGTCTATCCCACATTAAAAATCACTTAACAACTTCTGCATCCGGGGGGCGTATCCCACATGCCCAGTTGTTTACCGGAAATCATGGCAGCGGCCTCTTACCTATGGCTATCGCCTATTCGCAATATATTTTGTGCGATAATTCTGAAGGAGAAAATGATAAAGGCAATAGTTCCTGTAATATCAAATTCAAAAACCTTTCTCATCCCGACCTTCACTTTGCATTTCCGGTCGCTACAAATGATAAAATAAAAAGCCACCCTGTTTCCAACAATTTTCTTGATTCCTGGAGAGAATTTATTTCAGAAAACCCATTCGGAAGTTTATTTGACTGGTATCAAAAAATTGGAATAGAGAATAAACAGGGTCAAATTGGTGTGGATGAGGCCCAGGAAATTGTTAAAGCACTTTCCTTAAAATCCTATGAAGGAGGTTATAAAATTATGATCATTTGGGGTGCAGATAAAATGAATATTGCCAGTGCCAATAAATTGCTCAAATTAATAGAAGAACCGCCAGATAAGACTTTGTTCATCCTTATTGCCGAAGATGAAGAGCAAATAATCCAAACCATACGGTCCCGTTGCCAGATATTGCGATTTCCACCCCTTGCAGAAGGAGTACTTGCAGATTTCCTTTTAGAAAAGCATTCCATTTCTCCTATAGAGGCTAAAAAAATTGCCAACCAGGCAAATGGAAGTTATGCCACCGCATTACACCTTTTAAATCATAATTCCGGGGATGAGCAGTTTGAATCTTTATTCATCACCTGGGTAAGGAGCGCATTTAAAGCTAAAGGTAATAAAGCATCCATTCTGGATCTTATCTCCTGGAGCGAAGAAATTGCGGGTATGGGAAGAGAAACCCAAAAAAGCTTTCTTTTATTTTGCCTTGATTTTTTCAGGCAGGCAATGCTATATAATTATAACGCGCACAATTTGATCTATTTACAATTAAAGGATCCTAAATTTAAGCTGGAAAAATTTGCGCCTTTTATTGATGGGCAAAATATTCATGGGATCACGCAAGAAATTGAAACCGCGATCTATCATATAGAACGCAATGGAAATGCGAAGATCATACTTACTGACTTATCTATAAAACTCACCCGGTTGCTTCATAAAAAAGTGGCATAATATTAAATCTATGGCGAACATTACTCCCTTTATCACTGAAATTTTAATTCTCCTGTTCATCATTATAACCTTTTTACAATCTGGTCTTGATAAGGTCATGGACTGGAAGGGAAATACCGGCTGGTTAAAGGGACATTTCTCAAAAACATTTCTTGCAGGACAGGTTCCTGTTATGTTGGCTGTGATTTTGGTTCTGGAAGTTTTAACCGGGCTACTGGCCATTATTGGGATCGCACAGTTAATAATGAACGGGTCTCCAACAATGGCATTATACGCCTGTATTCTTGCCGCCATTACCCTTTTAATGCTCCTGTTTGGCCAGAGAGTGGCCAAAGATTATGCGGGTGCATTTACCATTACAGGGTATTTCGTAGTGGTAATATTAGGAGTTTATATTTTGTCTTAAAAACAAAAACCCCCGGATGTATCCGGGGGTTCATAATTTTATTCAGGAATATTATTCGCTCTTCTTGTAACCGGCATTTAATTTTTCCAGGATCTCTTCTGTGATATCCAAACCATCCTTGGCATACATAATATTTGCAGATTCATTTGATCCAAAAATATAAGTGTAGCCATTTTCCTTTCCATACTCCCTTACATATTCTTTCACCTTAGTTACAATAGAATCAATAACAACATCACTTTCCTGTCTAAGTTGATTCCCCATTTGTTGTTGTTGCTGTTGAATTACCTGTTGCTTGCGCATCAATCTTTCTTCGGTTTCTTGTCTTTGAGCTGTGCTTAGGGTATTCATGTTTTGCTGATATTGCTGAACCTCTTCCTGAAATCCACGTGCAAGTGAATCAAGTTGAGTTTTAACTTTGTCAGATTTTGTGGTGAAGGTAGCTTCCACCTCTTTCATCTCAGTATACTCCTGGATTAATTTAGTTGTATCAACATAAGCTGTTTTTTGTTCATTACAACTTGTAAGTCCGGCTGCGATCAAAACAACCAATAAAAATTTTTTCATGATGTTAAATTTGTTTGGCGCAAAAGTAATAAAGTAAGTTTAATAAAATAATTTATTTTCAGGATTCGCCTATATAGAAAAAACCTATTAAAATTAAACCCGGCATAGGAAATTAGAATTAAAAATCGTCCTCATTAAGGCTGTTTAAAGCGCTTTTGAGGAAGGTGTAAGGTGTTTGCCTGCGACATGCGCGAATAATGACTCTAATAGCCTAAAATTGGTGTTTAGCTATTTTTTCTGAAGAAATATGCAATCGAAGAATACTCGGCACTACTTCTGGCCTTTAAATTGGATTTTAGACCAATAAATAATGAGTGCAGGAAATTTGATTTTCCGGTTTTATATTTTTCTGAAAGAAGACTTACATAAAAGGAATCAAAAATAAGAGGTTTTGAATCTGTTTGAATAAATCCTGAACCGGAAATTAAATGTTTAAAGCTATTCCGGGAAAAATGCCAAAGATGACGCGGTACATCATAAGCCGCCCAAAACTCCTTGTAATATTGCGCATCATAACTTTTATAATTGGGAACAGCAATTATCAAAAGGCCTCCTTTTTTTAAAAGATGTTCCAGTTCTATTATCTGTGATTTAAGGTCATAAACATGTTCCAGCACATGCCAAAGGGTAATTACATCAAATTTTTCTGATTTAAAATTCCCTGAATTTTCTGAAAGTTTAATTCCTTTTTCGAGAGCCAATTTACGGGCTTGTTCATTTGGTTCTACCCCGTTGACTTTCCACCCGCTCCTTTTTGCTTCCAGTAAAAAATCCCCGGTCCCCGCACCAAAATCCAGAATGCGACCTTTTTTTGGTAATTTTTTTTCTATCCATTTTAGCTTGCGCTGAAGCATATATTTTTTTACAACCTGATAGACCTTATCTACAAATGAATTCCTGGAATCTGTATGGGAGATATAATCCTTACTTTGATAATAAGACGGAAGTTGTTCCTTTTGGGGTTTTGGAAAAGTAACAAGCATGTCCTTTTCCTCATCATAAACGAGTTCAAAATTTTCCCCGCTTACGGTATGATCTTTACAAACCTGATATACCGGAGCCAGGGCAAGGGGCATTAAATCTTTCACTTTCTATTTTGTAAAATGCAGGGATCAATGTACAAAAATTCTGTAATGTTCCACGTGAAACAATTATCGCCCCATGTAAACCAATAACACCGAAATATCACTTGGACTCACCCCGCTTATGCGCGACGCCTGTGAAACCGTTACGGGTTTTATTTTGTTCAATTTTTCTCTTGCCTCAAAAGACATGGATTTTATCCCAGAATAATCGAAATTTCCGGGGATCTTTACATCCTCCAACCTGTTAAGTTTATCGGCATTATTTTTTTCCTTGTCAATATAACCGGAATATTTCACCTGAATTTCAGTTTGCTCCAGCATCTCTTCATTGAGTTCATTTTCATCTATAAATTCCTGAACTCCTGAAAAAGATCTCACATCATCCATGGTAATATTAGGCCTGGAAAATATTTTAAAGATCTTGTCGCTTTGTTTCATTAAGGCAGAATCTTTTGCTTCCAGGACCCGGTTGGATTCCTCGGGAGAAACACTGGTGTCTTTTAAAAAGTTCACAAACTTCATTGACTTCTCCTTCTTCTCCTCCATTTTGCGCATCCTTTTTTCTGATGCAAGACCAAGGTTGAAGGATTTTTCGGTAAGCCTGAAATCGGCATTATCCTGGCGCAGCAGGGTACGATATTCTGCCCTTGAGGTGAACATTCTATAAGGTTCTTCAGTACCTTTTGTTATAAGGTCATCTACCAAAACCCCTATATAAGCCTCATCGCGTTTTAATATAAAAGCATCCCTTTCCTGAACCTTCAAGGCTGCATTTATCCCTGCCATTAAACCCTGGGAAGCGGCTTCTTCATAACCTGTGGTTCCATTTATTTGTCCCGCAAAATACAACCCCGAAACCAGTTTTGTTTCAAGAGTGTGTTGTAACTGAGTTGGTGGAAAATAATCATATTCTATGGCATAACCCGGCCTGAAAAATTTAACTTTTTCAAACCCCTCTACACTTCTTAAAGCTTTGAATTGAACATCTTCAGGCAAGGAAGTAGAAAAACCATTCACATACACCTCTACGGTATTCCATCCTTCAGGTTCAATAAACAGCTGGTGCCTGTCTTTATCGGCAAATCGATTGATCTTATCTTCTATAGAAGGACAATACCTGGGTCCTAAACTTTTAATTCTCCCATTAAACATAGGAGAGCGATCAAAGCCTTCCTTTAAAATATTATGAACTTCCCCAGAAGTGTAAGTCATATAACAGGAACGTTGTTTTGCCAAAGGTTTTGTCTCGTCGAGATAGGAGAATTTGGAAGGCACTTCGTCTCCCGGTTGTTCTACCATTTTAGAATAATCAAGGGAACGGCCATCAACCCTTGGAGGGGTTCCTGTTTTCATTCTTCCGGCTTCAAATCCCAACTGAACGAGTTCTTCGGTAATTCCGGTCGCAGCTCTTTCACCTGATCTTCCACCACCAAAGTTCTTATCCCCTATATGAATAAGCCCGTTTAAAAAAGTGCCATTGGTAAGCACAACAGATTTACCTCGTATTTTCAAACCAAGAGAGGTTTTCACGCCAGCAACTTTTCCATCCTCTATAATTAATCCGGATACCATTTCCTGATAAAAATCCAGTCCGGGAGTTTGTTCAAGACGCAATCTCCAGTGTTCTGCAAACATCATTCTGTCACTTTGAACCCGTGGGCTCCACATTGCAGGACCTTTAGATTTATTAAGCATTTTAAATTGTATGGCGCTGGTATCGCTTACCAAACCACTATAACCGCCAAGCGCGTCAATTTCCCTAACAATTTGCCCTTTTGCAATACCGCCCATTGCGGGGTTGCAACTCATTTGGGCAATGTTTTGTAAATTCATAGTGACCAATAAGGTAGAACTACCCATATTGGCTGAAGCTGCGGCTGCCTCGCTCCCCGCGTGACCACCACCTACAACTATAACATCATACTCAAAATCAAACATAAATCTCTACTTTCTTAAGATTGTTCCACGTGGAACAATTCCATTTTTTCCTCTTCCTTTTGTCTCATAAGCAAAGACTGTTCCTTTGTTTTATCCTTATAACCGCACAAATGAAGCACCCCGTGAATAACTACTCGTCGTAACTCCTCTTCAAAGCTAACATTGAATTCATCGGAATTTTCCTTTACCCTCTCCGTACTTATGTAAATATCGCCCTGTAATATTTTACCTACAGAGTAGTCAAAAGTTATGATATCGGTATAAGTATCGTGCTTGAGAAACTCCTCATTTAGGTTCAAAAGATATTCGTCGTCACAAAAAATGTAGCTTATTTCCTCGAGTTTCTTTTCCTCTGAGGCTATGACGCGCTCAATCCATTTTTCATATTTTCTATGATCTGCGAGAACAAAATCGTTTTCTGAATAAAAATTAATCTTCTGTGGCTCCAAAATAATCCCTGACTTTAGCTTTGTAATTTTGGCGCAAAGGTAAGGTTTGTCTATTTAAAATTTCAGTGGATCTAAAATATTCTTTGGCTTTAAGATTTTGATCCTGAGCGCGGTTCTCAAAATTTTGAAGATTGGTTCTGGCTGCACGCTTTTCATCTTCCTCCTGTTCCATGGTGGCATTTTCCAATTCCATTAACCTATGGGTGATCCTGTTCATCCTTTCAAGGGTTTCCTTTGTGAAACCTTTTTCCAGGATATCCCTTTCTACCTGTTCCATATCTCTTAATAAACCGGAGCGGTTTTCATCCAGCCCCAGTTCCTTTAATTTATTTTGAAGCTGTTGTTTAAGCATTTGTTGCTGCTTAAAAATTTTAAATTGCCGACCGCTCATTTCCTCGCTCCTCATCATTTCTCCCTGGCCGGAATCCCCTTCCTTACCACCTTCCTGTGGTTGCCCCTCTTCTCCCTGTTGCATTCCTTCCTTCATTTTCCTTGCAAGTTCCTGCTGTGAAATTATAATATCCTGCAATTGATTTCCTTTCCCATCACCCCCCGGGGAGGCACTTGGATTGGCCATTTCCTGCATATTTCCAAGCACATCGTTTAACATCAAGGCAAGCTCATTAGTGCCGGTCATTACATATTGCTGACTCGAGGTGCCCTGGGGGATCTCATTCTGAGCAAGCCTTTCCAGGGACTTGTTAATATCAAACTCAATATCTGTAAGCCGGGAAGTAATATTTTCTGTGATCATAGGGTTGCTAACGGCTAGGGCAAACAAACTGTCATCAATATGCTCAAAGTGTTCCTTTAAAATTTGCTGCTTTTTGAGTTCTGTTGCATATCGGGGATTATTAGGTCTCATTGTTCTGAACTTTAGCAACAACTCCTCCTGTTCAAAAGAGAAAGTTAAGAGATTGGACAGGATTTGGCGTAAACTTTCAATATTCGCATTAAGCTGTTCTCCCTGAGACATCATTTGCATAGCCTGCATTTTCTTGCTCATTTCCTTCATCTTTTCAGCAGCGTTTTTCTGGTTTTTTTTGGCGTCTTCCTTTTTATTCTGTTCAAGATTATCTCCCGCATTTTTTTGCTCTTGCTCAATTTGCGATTCTTCTCCTTCATCCCTCCCAAGTTCAAAAGGTTTTTTCAGCCCATTATTCTCCTTTTCGAGTTCATCCATTTGTTGCTTAAAATCATCAAATTTTTGATTTAGCTCCTCTTGATTTTCACTGTTATTTTCGTTTTCTTTTTCTGAAAGATTTTCCTGTTCCCCGGCCATTTCAGAAAGATCTGAAGCTAGTTTTTTTGTTTTTTCCTGAACATAATACCGCTTGGTCAATTCCAGTAACTGCTCCAGCGTTTTTTGATCTGTAGTATTTTGTTTGGAAAGTTGCTCCAGTTTTTCTGCCAGTTCTTCCCGGCTTATTTTATCTGAATACTTTTGAAGTTCTTCCAGCAGAGCTTCATTTTCTTCAAGTCGTTCCTCTTTTCTTTCCAGCCGTTCGTTTAGTTCTTCCCGGAAAGAATCGGGTTCAGCCGGCCCCTCCTGTTCCAGGCTTTGTTTAAGCTTTTCAGAATAATTTTTCATTATCTGGTTTTGCTGCTTCTGCCTCTCAAGGAATTCGTTAAGCTTTTTCCTGTCGTTGAAATTCAGCTGATCTTTTTCCTTTTGCAACCTTGACAGTTCCTCCAGTTCCTTCTCATTCATCTCCATTTTATCAAGCGATTGGGAAAGATTCTGTATAGATTCTCCCTGCTTTTGTAACTTTTCTTCTTTGGCTTCAGCTTCGCTTTTCTTTCTGAAAGAAAAATTATCTGTACGGCTTCGTTTTGGACCATTAACCCCGTCATTATCAAACACTTCAAAATAAAAGTTATACTCTTCCCCCCTGTCCAATTCTAAATTGCCGGGAAATGTAAAGAAGAACTCAGAAAAAACCTCTTTGTTTATTGGAACTGAAATTCTTAAAGAGGATTCCTCTTCGTTTTCAGAGAAATAAACCAGGTTTACACCGGTTACGGCATAATCGTCACTTACTTTTCCGTAGAAAAAGAGATTATCCTGGCGTACCGTATCCACTTTGCTCTCTACCGAAATTTCTGGAAATTGATCCCTGATCACGGCAATATTATATTCCAGGGTTTCATGATCTTTTACTTCTTCATTTGAGGTTTTGATCTGGTATGCCATATTGGAATACAGGGATCTTGAAAAATTGAAATCATCTCCGGTCCTGTTAAAAGGAACTGCAGTGTCCCGGGTAGATAGCATAACTTCTTCTGTAGATATGGCCTTTAGTTTCCAGGTCACCTTTGTACCCTCCGGCACCGAGATGGATCCCGTTCCCTTAACTTTTTGCATTGATCTTTTCAAATAGCCCGGATAGTGCATTTCCATTTCAAAATCTACCAGTCGGGGAACCTTTATTACCCGGATCTCATATGGCCTGGAACGCACCCCGTTTGCGCTAAAATAAAACACCTGGTCTTCCTTTATTCCCTGAAAGGTGTACTGGAATTTTGAGACTCCCACAGATTTTAAATAATAGGATTCATCATTAAAATTGATGGAAGCATTTTGAGGTACAATCTTACCCCGGGTTTCAATAGCCAGGGTTATACTGCTTCCCTCATGCACCTTTAAAATTTCATTATTTATATGAAATGAAAACGGCGCAGGGGGTTCATAAGCGGTTTTATAATGGATCACCCGGGTATAACTTTCAGAAAAAACCGAAGAATTACCTGTAATAATTACTGCGAGAATTATAATAACGGGAAAAGCAGCATATTTCAAATACCGTAAGCTGGTGTTGAAATTAACAGCGGTTTTAAATGGTATAGGTTTTAATTCTTTTGACTTTTGTGCTATGCCCGCCAGTAGAAGATCAGATTGGCGAGGATCGCGATGTAGCTGAAGCACATTAAGAAGTTTATCATTGACTTCAGGAAAATGTTTTCCAATTATCTTAGAAGCCTCAAACTCATCTATCCCTTGGGAAATTTTCAAAATTTTAAAAACAGGGATAATAATAAATTTGTACAATAATAAAAGGGAAACGAGGATACACAACCAGAACAACACACTCCTGTAGGGAGGAGAAAGCCAGAAGAAATGTTCTATTAACAGTGCGAAGATGAAATATAACAGCCAGATAGAAAAGAACAGAATGGATCCTTTAAGTAATTCATTAAGATAATATCTTCTTATAAATCCTTCAAGCTGTTTTTTTATGAAACCAAGATCCTCCATACCTTTCCCACTTCGTGTCCGGTCTTAAAACTACAAATTTCTTTTATAATTTTCCAGACAAAACACCTGTAAATAAGAAATTAAGGTTGGTGAAGATCGTTCCTACCCCGGTTTTGGTTTTAAATGGCATTTCCACAGGGAAACTCTTACCTTTGCAATTAAAATTATTTCTATGTCACAAAAAGTAAGGGTACGTTTTGCCCCCAGTCCAACAGGGCCTCTTCATATTGGAGGAGTAAGGACTGCACTATATAACTATTTATTTGCAAAAAAATATAAGGGTGATTTCATATTGCGCATTGAAGATACAGATCAAAACCGCTTTGTTGAAGGAGCTGAGCAATATATAATTGATTCCCTCAACTGGTGTGGAATCCCGTATAATGAAGGCCCGGGTAAAGAGGGAGGTTATGGTCCCTACCGCCAGAGTGAGCGTGCCCACCTTTATGAGCAATATGCCCGTGAATTGATTGATAACGGAAATGCCTATTACGCATTTGATACTACAGATGCCCTTGATAAACATAGGGAAGAACACGAATCTCAGGGAAAAACCTTTATTTATAACTGGCATAACCGTTTAAAACTTGAGAATTCCCTTTCCTTATCAAAAGAGGAAGTAGATCAAAGGATAGAACAAAACGTCCCCTATGTGATCAGGTTTAAAACTCCTGAAGCTGAAACGCTCCACTTGCAGGATGAAATTCGCGGAAGTATGGAGATTGACACCTCCATCCTGGACGATAAAGTATTGTTTAAAAGCGACGGGATGCCCACCTATCATCTCGCTAATATTGTAGATGATCACCTTATGGAGATCACTCATGTAATACGTGGAGAGGAATGGTTGCCTTCTATGGCCTTGCACATCCTACTCTACCGTGCTTTTGGGTGGACAGCTCCAAAATTTGCTCATCTTCCGCTTATTCTAAAGCCACAGGGCAAAGGAAAATTGAGCAAGCGCGATGGTGATAAAATGGGCTTTCCTGTATTCCCATTGGAATGGAAAGATCCAAAAACCGGGGAAATTTCTTCTGGTTATAGGGAAGAGAATTATTTACCGGAAGCCGTAGTAAACATGTTGAGCTTTCTTGGATGGAATCCCGGCACCGAGCAGGAATTCTTTGATCTAGATGAACTGGTTGAAGCATTTGATATCACCCGTGTTCATAAATCTGGAGCTAAGTTTGATCCTGAAAAAACTAAATGGTTTCAGCAACATTATTTGCAACTTGAAGACAATGAAACCCTTGCCATACAATTCCTGGAAATCCTGGATAAAAAAGGAATCGAAGCAGATCTTGATTATACTACGGGTATAGTAACATTGCTAAAAGAGCGGGCGGTATTTGTTGATGATTTCTGGGAACTGGGGAGTTATTTCTTTCAGGCTCCTGAAAAATTCGAGGAAAAAGCTGCTCAAAAAATCTGGAAAGAGGAAACATCTGAAATTATGGAGAGCCTCATAAAAATCATTTCCCAAACCGATGCTTTTACCAAAGACAGCATTCAGGATAATGTAAAGTCCTGGATTACAACTTCCGAACTTGGATTTGGAAAAGTAATGCAACCTTTTCGTTTATCTTTAGTTGGAGCTATGCAGGGGCCGGATGTTTTTGAGATCGCAGAAATAATAGGAAAAAATGAAACGCTCAGGCGACTTAAATACGCCATAGCAACTCTTTAAGATCTAAAAATAAACCACCATTCCCGCTACTGCCATTCCCAAATTTCCTTTTAGGGTGGTAAGGCGGGAATCTTTATTTTGTAAAGCTTCAAGGTCTATATTTCTAAAAGTATTGGTAACACCATATTGGTATTGGCACCAGAGCTTTACGGCGGGAAAACCCAACGACACATTAACTGCAAGATTAAAGTTTACCCTGGAAATATCCTCAAGGTCTGCAGCAACAATATTTAAATCCTGTAAACTGTAATTCTCTTTTCCCTCTTCCGGGATCAATTTACTGTTTATTTGAAATACAGGGCCTGCCTCAATGCTTAAATGCTCTCCAATAAGCTTGTGCCCCAGGAAAAGATTAATTTGCACTCCTGTGGCCTTAAAATCCATTTCCAGGGTTTCCCCGGTGTTCTCTCCTGAAACATCCAACGCGGTGTTGAACTGATAAAAATTTACCCCATAGATGGCCAGGAATTTATTTACCGTATTGGCGCGGGTCGTCAAACCCGCCATTAGCCCTGGCCTTGCTTTAAAAGTAAGCTTATCACTATGAAATTGAGTGAAATTTACCCCTCCCTGAACACCTAAGCGATTATAATTGTCGCCGGTAAATCTTGGTTGGCCAAAAGTCGTGAAGGTAAAAAATAGCCCCACCAAAAAGAAAAATGCATATTTCATAGGCTGCCTGATTAAAAGAACAACTAAATAAATGTAGGATAATTATTAGTATCTTAAGGGTTCTAATAAAATATTCCTATATGACAGCATATATTTTAATTCCCCTTATTATTCTATTTTCCCTAATTATTCTTTTTTCGGGAATATTTACCGTAAAACAACAAACATCTGCCGTATTGGAACGCTTTGGAAAGTTCAGGACCATTCGAAATTCGGGCCTGCATTTCAAGATCCCAATATTTGACCAGATAGCAGGCCGAATAAATTTAAAAGTCCAGCAACTGGATGTATTGGTTGAGACCAAGACCAAGGATGATGTTTTTGTAAAGCTGAAAATTTCAGTGCAATTCCAGGTTATCAAAACAAATGTTTATGATGCCTTCTATAAACTGGAAAGCCCGCATGACCAGATAACATCCTATGTTTTTGATGTGGTGAGAGCTGAAGTTCCTAAAATGAAACTGGACGACGTGTTTGAAAGAAAAGATGATATTGCCATTGCCGTTAAACAGGAGTTGAACCAGGCAATGTCAGATTATGGGTACGATATCATTAAAACCCTGGTGACAGATATTGATCCTGATGCACAGGTAAAAGCAGCCATGAACCGAATAAATGCTGCGGAAAGGGAAAAAGTGGCCGCGGAATATATCGCCGAGGCCGAAAGGATAAAGATAGTCGCTAAGGCCCGTGCAGAGGCTGAAAGCAAGCGATTACAGGGCCAGGGAATTGCAGATCAACGCAGGGAAATTGCAAGGGGACTGGAGGAAAGTGTTGATGTTTTAAATAAAGTTGGGATCAATTCCCAGGAAGCATCAGCCTTAATAGTGGTGACTCAACATTATGATACCTTGCAGGCTATTGGAGAAGAGACCAATTCAAACCTTATTTTACTTCCCAATTCGCCCCAGGCGGGCAGCGATATGCTGAATAATATGATCGCCTCCTTTACGGCATCCAATCAGATAGGCGAAGCAATGCGGGCAAAAAATGCTGAAATTAAGGCCGGGAAAGAGGCTAAAAGCAGAAGAACTAAAATTCAGAAAGAAAACAGGGAAACCGGAGAAGATATTTAAAATCATCGCAAAAATAAATCCGGGTATTAAATAAGATCTTCGCTATACAAACGAAAATTCTTATAGAATACCCGGATTATTTTATTTTAACCGTTTATAACCTGTTTTCCAACGGCGGTTACCACGGCTTTAAACTCCTTAACTTTTTTAATTGCTGCGCGCATTGAACTTCCAAGCAAGGATAAAGGGCTAAGTGCTTCTGTGGTTTGTGCAATACTCAATTTAACTTCTTCCTTGTCTATCTGATTCTGTAATTTTAGAATTTTGATATCTCTTTCTATTTCCTCGAATGAGCTGTATTCCTTCATTTTTTTAAAGTATTAGTCATTAAAGAAATTTCTTGAGGATTTGATAAGAACTGTTTTTTCAAGCAACTTCCTACCAAATGCAAAGAATAGAATTATGAGCAGAACATAAAAGCCTCCCACAATATAATAGCCTGCGCTGGGACTATCCAATGCGTTGCTAATACTTATAGCAACAGCTATAGATAAGAAAAGCAACGCTATAAGGCTTACAAAACCAATCAACAATATATTCACAAGGGAGAGTGCGCTTTTAACTATTTTTTTATAGATAATAAGCTTGAGATATTCTGCCGTACTTACCTGGTAAGCGCGAAGGTTCTCTTTTAAATCCCTTATGCTATTGGATTGTTTTTCGAAGGCCATAAGCTTATACTACTGCCTGATTCGGTTTGTTAGTGCTGGTACGGGCGGTATCTTCCTTATCTTCTTTTTGTAACCTTGCATTTTGTTTTCTAAGGTCATCAAGTTTTGATTCCATAGCAGCAAGGATCTCATCTGCCTTATAACTGGCTGAAGATAAAGTTTCCTCAAGACGGTGTTCAAAATCTTTTCTGGCCTTTTTGGCTTTTGAACTAAGGTTAGAGGTGGTCTCCTGATATTTTTTGTTGAACTGATCCTGGGCTTTTTTAGCATCTTTGCTTAATTTTTCCCTTGTATGTTCTCCACTGTCCGGAGCATATAATAACCCCACGGCAGCTCCTATTGCTGCACCGGTTAATAAAGCCAATAATGTACTTCCAGAATTTGCCATAATAAAATGTGTTTTTTTAATTAGATATCCATCAAAGATACTTTAAAGCGGATGCCTTGCCTGTTAACAACCGGTTAAAAATATTGCCAAAATATTCTTAAAACATCATATTTTATTGACTATTGATCAATTTTACCCCAGGAATCCCGTAAAGTTACCGTCCGGTTAAAAATTGGCTTCTCAGGAGAGCTCTCTTTATCTACACAAAAATATCCTATCCTTTGAAACTGGAATTTTTCTCCCACTTCTGCCTGTTTTAAGCCAGGTTCTAAATATCCCGTAATTACCTGCAGGGATTCGGGGTTAATAAATTCAAGGAAATTTTTTTCTTTATCGGCATCAGGTGATTCAACAGTAAATAACCTGTCATAAAGCCTTACCTCGGCTTCAATAGCATGGAGTACCGAAACCCAGTGCAAAGTTCCTTTTACCTTTCTCAAGGATTCTTCTGTACCACTACCACTCTTACTTTTAGGGTCATAGGTACAGTGAATTTCAAGAATTTCCCCACTCTCATCTTTAATAACATCTTCGGCTTTAATGATGTAAGCACTTTTTAATCGAACTTCCTTCCCGGGACTTAACCTGAAAAATTTACGGTTGGCCTCTTCCTTGAAATCTTCACGTTCAATATAAAGTTCTCTTGAAAATGGGATTTTTCTGGTTCCTGCATTTTCATCTTCAGGATTGTTTTCTGTCTCCAGCCATTCTTCTTTCCCCTCTTCGTAATTGGTAATTACCAATTTTACCGGGTCAAGTACTCCCATAACCCGGGGGGCAGTTTTATTGAGATCCTCCCGAATACAGAATTCAAGGAGAGAAACATCTATTACATTTTCCCTTTTTGCAATTCCTATGGTATCTGCAAATTTTCTTATAGATGCAGGAGTATATCCCCTTCTTCTAAGACCTGAAATGGTAGGCATTCTTGGGTCATCCCATGAGTTGACAATACCTTCTTCAACCAATTGAAGCAATTTACGCTTGCTTACCACCGTGTGACTTAGATTCCTTCTTGCAAATTCGCGTTGCTTAGGCAAAAAATCATTCTCCTTACTTACCTTTTCCAGGAACCAGTTATACAGTTCCCGATGCGGAAGAAATTCCAGGGTACAAAAGGAATGGGAAATTTTCTCTATAAAATCACTTTCTCCATGGGCCCAGTCATACATTGGATATATTTTCCAGTCATTACCTGTCCTGTGGTGTTTTTTATGAAGGCTCCTGTACATTACGGGATCCCTCATGATCATATTTGGTGAGGCCATGTCTATTTTTGCCCGCAATACGTGCATACCCTCCGGAGTTTCTCCATTTTTCATTTTCTCGAAAAGATCAAGGTTTTCTTCCACCGGCCGGTTCCTGAAAGGACTGTTTTTACCCGGTTCTGTAGGAGTACCTTTTTGCTCAGCGATCTGCGCCGAGGTTTGAGTATCAACATACGCGTAGTCATTCTTAATAAGTTCTACCGCCCAGTCGTATAATTGTTGAAAATAATCTGATGCATAACACTCCTCTGCCCATTTATATCCAAGCCAAACAACATCTTCTTTTATGGCATCAACATACTCCTGCTCCTCCTTGGTGGGATTGGTATCATCAAACCTAAGATTCACGGGAGAATTATATTTTTCGCCCAATCCAAAATTCAAACAAATTGAAGAGGCATGCCCAATATGCAAATATCCGTTTGGCTCTGGCGGGAAGCGGAATTTTAGGTCATTTTGAGTATAATTATCCTTTAGATCTTCTTCAATGATCTGTTCAATAAAATTCAGCGATTTCTTTATCTCGGTCATAATCTTCTTATCAAAAAATAGAGGGCAAAGTTACCAAAAATTAGGCGGTTCTAGCTACCCGGGTTTATTATAAAATATATGCCTCTCAACGAAATCCAAAAGAAGAGCTATTCTACTTTTATCAATCAAAATCTATCTTACTATAAAATAATGATGAAATTCATGAAATTACCGCAGCTAATTTTAACTTTGCTAAAAAGATACCAGTGGGAAAAATTAAATTAAAGAACATAAAGGTGTTCTCGTATCACGGTTGTTTGGTTGAGGAGGGTAAGATAGGAAGCGATTACAGGGTAGATCTTACCGTTAAGGGAGATCTTGCCCACTCTGCCAGAACCGATGCGCTCAGCGATACGATAGACTATGTACATTTAAACAAAATAGTGAAAGAAGAAATGGCTATAAGAGCAAAACTGCTTGAGGCTGTGGCAGAAAGAATACTCAACAGGGTTTTAAAAGAATTGCTTTTGGTCCAAAAGGTTACGGTAGAGGTTTCAAAAATAAATCCACCAATTGGGGGAGATGTAGGAATGGTTACGGTTTCCCGAAGCAAATCCCGATAGTTTTTTCTTCGGTTACCCAAAAATTTTATTACATTTGCCAACCAAAATTATTGGCATCGTGGCCGAGTGGCTAGGCAGAGCTCTGCAAAAGCTCGTACAGCGGTTCGAATCCGCTCGATGCCTCAAAAGCTTCCTTAATTTAAGGGAGCTTTTTTTATTTTATAAAAAAATGGATTAAAATCAACCAAAACTCAGAGGAAAGTCAATTTACATTTTTCTCCAATCCAAAAACCACATTTTCAGGCTGAATGATCTCAATGCGGTCCTGTAATCGCTCTATTCTCTTCGGAAAGAATCCCCTTCCAATCAAAATTCCGCCGAAAACAACCATTACTATACTTATTCCCTTTTTCATCCTGTAAATACGCTCGGGAGTAAGTTTACGGTTTAATTTTTTGGCGAGAAGGATCTTAAAAATGTCAATTATTAGGTAAGTACCCAGCACTGTACCAAAAAACAGGACGATGCGGTTGGTTTGCATTTCAAGGGTAGGACCAAAAACTATAATAAGACCCAGCCAGAAGCCCAGTACTCCTATATTTATGAAATTGAGAATAAATCCTTTGGCAGCAAGCCCCAGGTAATCGTTTCGGCTTAGTTTTCTCACCTCTGGGGTGTCATCTTCAATGGGTATAGTTTTTTTGGTTTGAATAAAAGTCATGATCCCATAGGTTGCCAGGATCATACCTCCAAAAATATATAATGCGGGATCATTTTTGAGACTTTTTAATAGCTGGGAAGTACTCAAATAAGCAATAAAAAGGAAGACAACATCGGCAAAAATTACCCCAAGATCGAAGAAAAATGCAGCCCTAAAACCCTTAATTGCAGCAGTTTCAAGTAATACAAAAAAAACAGGTCCCAGAAGAAATGCAAGAAAAAAACCAAGTGGGATTGCTGCTAATATATCCTGAATCATACACAAATGTGATTTTCACAAATGTAATATATTAGTTTATCTTTTTAATTGAGCCTCCAAACGTGATTTTTTCATGAATTTCTTCAGGGTTTCCATAGAGATAGATATTCCCTCCTGCCCTCACGGTAGCATTTATATATTTTTTAGCAAAAACATGAGCAAACCCCCCGCCGTTGACCATTACATTAATATTTCTACCCACAAGATTTTCGCCTCGAAAACCTCCCCCAGCTTTAACATCAATCTCCTGGATCTCTGCCTTTCCAATAATTGTTAATTGACCTCCGGTAATTGCGGTGGCTACAAGATTTTCCACTTCAAGATTTGCAAAGACAGTAGAACCTTCCCTTGCTTTTATTTTTAAAAGAGGCTGAGTTATCTTACTGCATATCTCCACCTTTGAATTCTGTCTTGCATCAATTTCCTGAATACTTTTAAAATAAATTGTAACCAGGGTATTATCTGCCTCAAGCAATTGTTTTAACCTGGATTTTACCTTCAGGGATCCCCTTTCTACCGTGACACGCACTTCTTCCCTGCTATTGCCTATGATCACAGCCTTGTTCTCATTGGCCGGAACAAGATTAACGGTTAATCCCCGGGTGACTTCAATTTCAGAAAAATTGGTCAACTGGATCTCAATTTCCTGCGCTGCTCCTCTTAAACCAAAGAAAAACAGCATAAATAAAATTTTATACTTCATTTCAAATTAAAAAAATCTTGTCTTAATTGAGTTAAAATATCAAGGTTGTCCTATTTCTGGGATCCCAATAAATTAAAATCAAGATGCCTTTTTACGAGATCGGCATTTTTTACTGAAACATATACTTCATCTCCCAGGGTATATACTTTTCCGGTTTTTCTTCCTTTAATAGCATATTGTTCCTGGTCAAATTCAAAATGATCCTCTTTAATATCCCTTAAGCGAACCATTCCTTCGCATTTATTGTCTATAATTTCAACATAAATACCCCATTCTGTCACACCTGAGATAACTCCAAGAAATTTTTCATCCTGATGGTCTATCATAAACTTCACCTGCATGAATTTAATTGAATCTCTCTCAGCATTTGTAGCCAGGCTTTCCATTTCACTGCTGTGATGGGATTTAGCCTCGTATTCCTCTTCCTTGGCACTGGATTTTTTATCAAGGTAATGCTGTAATAAACGGTGGGTCATTACATCAGGATATCTTCTAATGGGTGAGGTAAAATGTGAATAATAATCAAAAGCAAGCCCGTAATGCCCAATATTCTTGGTGCTGTAATACGCCTTGCTCATTGTACGAATGGTAAGGGTATCTACAAGGTTTTGTTCCTTTTTACCCTGTACATCTGCAAGCAAGGTATTAAGGGAGGAAGTAATTGATTTCCTGTCTTTTAAATTTATTTTATACCCGAATTTAGAAACCACGGTTTGCAATGCTGCAAGTTTTGATTCATCAGGTTCAGCATGACATCTGTATACAAAAGTTTTCTTAGGTGATTGCTTTCCAATAAACTCGGCAACTTTCCTGTTGGCCAACAGCATGAATTCTTCAATAAGTTTGTTGGCTTCCATAGAAGTTTTGTAGTAAACTCCTATGGGTTCATTTTCTTCATTAAGTTCGAATTTTACTTCAACCTTATCAAAAGAAATAGCACCATCTTTCATTCGGCGGGCCCGCATTTTTTTTGCCAGCTCATTCATTACCACCACCGCATCTACGATTTTATTTTCAACAACGTAGGGTTTATCCTGAATAGAAACCTCCAGCGGAATTTCTCCTTTTTCAGTCTCAATTATATGCTGGGCTTCTTCATAGGAAAATCTTGCATCTGAAATAGTCACGGTACGTCCAAACCACTCGTTTATCACGTGGCCTTTTTTGTCCATTTCAAAAACCGCAGAAAAAGTATATTTTTCTTCATTTGGCCTCAAGGAACAGGCATTATTGGATAAAATTTCAGGAAGCATGGGAACAACCCTGTCAACCAGATAAATGGAGGTAGCCCTCTGGTAAGCTTCTTCATCCAGCACAGTATCGGGCTGTAAATAATGAGAAACATCGGCAATATGGATTCCTATTTCATAGTTCCCATTTTCCAGATTTTTAAAGCTTAAGGCATCATCAAAATCTTTTGCATCTTCCGGATCAATGGTGAAAGTAAGAGTTTCCCGAAGATCTCGTCTGTTCTTTATTTCAGATTCCTTGATTGAAGTATCAATATTCTGGGCAAAATCCTCTACTTCCTTTGGAAATTCGGCAGGAAGCCCATATTGAGCTAAAATAGAATGCATCTCGGTATTGTGTTCTCCCGGTTTTCCAAGTACCTGTTTAATGCTTCCCGTTGGAGAATCAGATTTTTCAGGCCACTCTTCCATGGTGACTACAACCTTATCTCCATCTTTAGCATCAAGAATTTTATTCTTTGGTACAAAAATATCTGTATACATCTTTGGGTCCTGGATAGAAACAAACCCAAAATTTTCCTTTAACTGAAGAACACCTACAAATTCTGTTCGTTTCCTGTTTATTACCCTTACAACTTCCCCTTCAGATTTTCTCTTTTTCCTTCGGTTGTAAATATAAATTTCAACTTCATCACCATCCAAAGCTTTATTCAATGCGTTGACAGGGATAAAAACATCTTCTTCCAATTCTTCTACCACAACATACCCAAAACCTTTGGTGGTCATATCCAGGGTTCCAGTAAAATATTCAAAATTGCCTACAATTTTAAATTTTCCTCTTTCAGCTTCCTCAATTTGTTTTTTTGCTGCAAGTTGGGATAGTTTTCTAATAATCTTATTTCGGGTATTGGCATCATCAACACCAAGTTTTTCTGCAATTTGCTTATAATTAAAAGTAGCATCCGGTGCCTTTCTTAGAATATTTAATATGCTTTTTGAAAGATCATTTGCCTCGGGCGTACTCTTGTTATTTCTTCTTTTCTTCATAAATTTTTAATAATTGCTAAAATTACGGCTTAATTGTGACTTAAAAATAATCTGAAAATATTTTTTTGTTAAGCCTTCATTAAATGGAAAAGCTGGATGATTAAAGGCTTTGTGCTGATTAACAAATGTTTAAGTAAAAAATATTAGCAATTTTTATTGGTAAATATTAAAATTTTCTTAAATTAGGGTTTACATCTTTCTGAAAATTTCCCCTCAAATTTGAAAGTAAAAAGTGATGGTATGGTAAAACTTACTAAAATATCGCTTTTATTTTTCCTGATTTTCTTAATAGGGATCCTGGGGGTAATAGCGTACGTAAACAAAACTCTGAATAAAAAATCATCTGTTGATTTTCAGGTTACAGGACAATCTATTGTGAGTGTTCAAGCAGGGAAATATTTAACATATTTCAAAGATTGATTTTTTAACGGGTTCTATCTTGTAAATTATAATGTTCTAAAGTTGAGTGAAATACGCTTAACTGGAAACTTTATGAATAAAAATTAAAACTCCGGGTAGAAAAATTAACTTCATCAAATAATTCAATCATTTAAAATTCAAACTCAATTAAATTCTCTGTTAGTTGTTAACACTAATAATATATATTCCTTTTTTATTCTTTTTAAAAAATTAAAACTGTTGCTTATTATAGGGTGTTCATTTGTACAATAACTTTTCTGAAAATAAATAGGAATTCTCACTACCAACATTTGGAATGGACTTGTTAACAAAACCTTAAAAACCTAAACGATTGATAGAGACGAGGTTTTAAGATTTACTTAACAGGAGTTAATAAAACTATGTTAATACAAAACCTTGATAAGTATAAAAATATCTCTTGTTCACAATCCAATTTTTTGTGCTCATAACTCAATAGAAAATTCGGTAGTTATAATTTGATACTGTGGGATATTTTTTTCTATTCGATAATTTGAGCACTAATCCAAATTTCATTGTCATTTCCTAACCAAATGTTATCCACAATTCAGTGTAATTTTTAACCCCTTTAAAATAAAGCATCTGGAGATAGTAATTAACAATGCTAAATAGATTGGTTAACAACCTATTTTTTACCTTTGCTAAACCTTAAAATCCATAATTATGAAAATTGCAATTGGGAATGATCACGCGGGAACTCAATATAAACTAGCCGTTAGTACCTATCTTGAATCCAGAGGAATTGAAGTGACCAACTATGGAACCAATAGTGAAGAGAGTGTTGATTATCCGGACTTTGTTCATCCCGTGGCTAATGATGTAGAAAGCAAGGCAGTGGACCTGGGAATAATTATTTGTGGAAGCGGAAACGGGGCATCAATGACAGCCAACAAGCACCAGGGAATTAGAGCCGCGCTTTGCTGGAGTGTTGAAATAGCCAAACTCGCGAAACAACATAACAATGCGAATATCCTTAGCATTCCTGCAAGATTTGTTTCTCAGCAACAAGCTATAGATATGGTACAGGCCTTTCTTGACACTCCCTTTGAAGGAGGTCGTCATCAAACCCGAATTGAGAAAATCCCTGTTTAAATCAGGTGATATCCCATTCTATGGAAATAACAGTTAAGACCTTTGAAGAACTTAGCCTTCAGGAACTATATAAGATCCTCCAATTGCGGGCAGAGGTTTTTGTGGTTGAACAAAATTGTGTCTATCAGGATATTGACGGGAAGGATGAAAAAGCCTTACATATCCTGGGGTTTAATAAAGATGAACTGGTAGCTTATACAAGGTGTTTTAAACCTGGAGATTATTTTGAAATGGCATCCATTGGAAGAGTGATCGTTAAAGAAAATCACCGCAGGCATAATTATGGGCACGAAATTATGAAAGCCTCGGTTTCAGAAATTGAAAAAAGGTTTAAGACTAAGGATATCAAACTTTCAGCCCAACAATATCTAACCAAATTTTATGAAACCCATGGATTCCGGGTAACCGGGGATGGCTACCTTGAAGATGGTATCCCCCATGTTGCAATGGTTAAAAAATAAATTATTTTCTCAATAAAGACGCATATTTAGTAGAATTTCCAAGAATTCCCCGGGCCTCGAGAATCTCAGGATTTTCCTTCAGGTAAAATTCATACAGCCCTTCCTGGTAGAAATATCTTTTAATAATTTCATCGGTCAATAAACTTGTTATTTCTGCTTTTTTATTATCAATTTCCCTGCTTTTTGATTTTTCTATCTCCTCGATCATTTGGGCATATGGAGCGCTAATTTCCTTTTCCAGACCATCCTTATTAGCCGTTGCCATTATTTCCTTCAACTTACTTTCAGTAGTGGTTTCATAACTGAATTTTGTTTTTTTTAGGAATTCCTTGAAGGAATTATAATCGGCTTCAGAGAACCTGAAATTTTCCGGACTGTCAAGGGAATGTGAATAATAATATTCGGTTGCAAAGTCAAAGATGGCCTGCTGGGCAAGCAAGGCATTTGTAACCGGGCTGAACTGGGAAGTTTTTAACTGGATATCGGGCAGAATTCCGCCCCCGTCAAAAACGCTTCTTCCATTTTTTGTCTTGAATTCATTGTAGCTTTCACTCTCTATCCTTAACGCATTCCCATCCTTATCCCTGGTGCGGTAATCAAGGGCCTGGATACAACGACCACTGGGGGTGTAATATCGTGAAATAGTTAATTTAAGTTGAGTACCATAAACAAGTTCCTTGGGTCTTTGAACCAGACCTTTTCCAAAACTTCGTGCCCCTACAACAACCCCCCTGTCAAGATCCTGAATAGCTCCGGCAACGATCTCACTTGCCGATGCACTCCTGCCATCAATTATAACTGCCAGGGGAATTTTAGTATTAATAGGTTCCTTAGGAGTAAAATATTGCTGATTGTATTTTTCTATTACAGATCTTGTAGACGTGATTAACTGACCTTTTTCCAGAAAAATATTGCTCACTAATATTGCCTCGCTTAATAAACCTCCGGGATTTCCTCTTAGGTCAAGAATAATTTTATCTGCGCCCTGCTCCTGTAAATCCCTGAGAGCTTTGATTGTTTCAGAAGACGCATTGGCATTAAATCTGGAAAGAACTATATAACCTGTTTTATCTTCCAGTAGTTCATAAAAAGGAACCGCTTTTAAAGCGATTGTGCCCCTGGTCAATGTAGTAGTTTCCGTTTTACCCTGTCTTAGATAGGTAAGGGTGATATTAGTGTTTGGAGCTCCATTAAGCAGTTCTCCCGCGTCTTCTTTAAAATCGCTCACAAGTATCCCCCTAATCTTTATAATTTCATCACCGGGCTTTAAACCTGCTTTATCTGCCGGAAAACCCTTATATGTTTCAAGAATGGTAAACCTGTCCCGGCTTATTCTTACGGCAGCTCCTATACCCTGGTACTCCCCTGCTGTATTCATTCTGGCTGCCTCTACATCCTGTTCATTCCAGTAATTTGTATAGGGATCAAGATCTTCCAGCATAGCCTTAATAGCGGTATCCATCAATTGTGCAGGGTTGGTCTCATCAACATAGTTCATGTTAAGTTCTTTGAACAGGGTTGTGAATATTTCAATTTGTTTTGCGATCGCAAAAAAATCAGATTTAAAACCTGAAGTCCCTACCAGCAGAATTAGTCCAATAAGGACTAAAGAAATTCGTTTAATTACTCGATTTTTCATCTTTCCCTTCTCTTTCTTTTAATTTTTCCAGGATCCTTATTATAGCATTCAGGATCGTCGCATAATCCAGCTTTTCTCTTCCTGTGTATATAAACATCAACGCGAAATTCTGGTGTAAGTTGTTGTCTACAAGATACTTATTTTTTCTAAAAGCTTCCCGCATCAATCGTTTTAAATAATTGCGGTCTACCGCTTTTTTAAAATTTCTTTTTGGTACAGAAACCCCCGTCATATGAGTATGAATATCGGGGTGAAGAATTGGAGTGAAAATAAGTTTTATTGGGTATTGTTGAATAGATTTACCTTCGGTAAACAAACGGTCTATAAGGATCTTGCTTTTAAGTTTTTCTGCTGAAGGAAACTTTTCACTCATCATCTTGGATTATAACAGGCTAAAATAAAAAAATCCGCTTCGGGAATTCCCAAAACGGATCTTTCTTTTTCCGAAGCATTTAAACTTCAGAAATTATTGGAGTTACTCTGAAACTTTCTCTGTAGAATATATATTATTTTCCCGGTTGATATCGGCCATTAATCCAGATTCATCAATAATGATCCCTGAAACCGGCTTATCAAGACTAAGCTCATAGGTAGGATGTGCCCAGGGCCATCTTGCTGCAACTTTCCTGGAAAGATCTCCCTCTGCAGGTTTTACCCAACGCATCATTTGGAGCGGGATGTAAACTATTTCCTCAGTCCCATCTGTATAGGTAACTTTAAGGTCAATTGGCATTGGCATATTTCCAATTCGTTCCAATATTACTTTGGTTTTTCCATCCTTTACTGCAACATCTTTGATCCCGTAATCTATGGTATTGGTTGTTTGAGCCCAATCCATTAAATACCAGTCCAGCTCGGCACCGCTAACTTTTTCGGCTACCCGTAAAAAATCAAATGGGGTGGGATGTTTAAATTTCCAGTCGTGGTAATAGCGTTTCAGGGTTTTATCAAGATTTTCTTTCCCAATAATATAACCCAACTGCGATAAAAACACAGAGCCTTTGGTATAGGCCGCAACTCCATATGCAAAATTGAGTTTATACCTGTCTGCATGCGTGCTCAAGGGTTCTTCAACCCCAGATTTTGCCAATCTTTCATAACCTCTGTAGTTTCCTTCAAAGGGTTTTTCTTTGTTTGTACCCATTACCTTGTCCATCGCCAGGGTTGAAATGTAGGATGTAAAACCTTCATCCATCCATTCGTGTTTGCTTTCATTGGTTGCCATTAAATGTTGGAACCATGCATGTGCAAGTTCATGGGAAGTTACCCCCACCAGACTTCCAAAATTACGTTCTCCGGTTATCAAAGTAAGCATGGCATATTCCATTCCGCCATCGCCGCCCTGAATAACAGTATACTGGTCCCACGGATATGGCCCTATATTTTCATTAAAGAATAATAATAATTCTTCGGTTTTTGGTTGCAAATTGGTCCAGTTCTCCTTAATCGCAGGATTGTTCTTATAGATAAAATGTAGGATTGTCCCGTCTTTAGCAACCCGGGTATCATGAACATAATCCGGATCTGCAGCCCAGGTAAAATCGTGCACTTTAGGCGCCACAAAATGCCAGGTTAACTTATCTCCTTTTGGTTTTTTTACCTTCACTCCTTTGTCCTCATAACCAAAGCCAATTTCATTTGGGTTTTGGAGATATCCTGTACTTCCAATTAGGTAATTTTTATCAAGGCTAATTTTTACATCAAAATCACCCCAAACCCCGTGAAATTCACGGCCTATATAAGGATCTGCATGCCAGCCCTCAAAATCATACTCGGCAAGTTTAGGATACCACTGGCTCATTGAAAGGGCCACCCCTTCAGAGCTGTTTCTTCCTGAACGTCTTATTTGTTCAGGAACCTGACCTTCAAATACCATATTGAATGTGGCTTTTTCTCCGGGGAGAATAGCTTCATTTAATTCCACTTCCAGAACTGTACCCACTTCTTCCATTTGAAGGGGTTTTCCATTTTGAGTAAGTGTTGAAACTCTTAAAAAGCCTTGTTGCTCCGGAGTCAATTTTGAGATCCTGTCTCCTACGCGGGTATCCGGGTCCTCAATAGTTCTGGATCTGATATCCATTTCGCTTCCCGGTTGAAAAGCATTGAAATACAAATGATAAAATACCCTATGAAGGGTGTCGGGGGAATTGTTGGTATATACCAGTTCCTGGGTTCCGGTATATTTGAAATTCTTCACATTCATATCTACCTCCATTTTATAGTCAACATGCTGTTGCCAATACGAAGTGTTATTCTGTGCCGATGTAAAACCGATAGAAAGTAAGCTTACTGCTAAAAAAAATATTTTCATTTATGATTAAAATTTAAATGTTTAAAAAATCCTTATTTCATTTTATCGGCCAAAATAAGGGCGTTATATAGATTCACCATTTTTCCTGAAGACGAAAGTTCAGTAAATCTTTTATTGGTTTTTGCCTCTCCCACCAGTACAGATGCAGTAGTGCTTAAGCCACTGTCCATAATTACCTGTTTAACCTGGGCGGCAGTCAATTTTGGGTAAAAAGATCTAATGATCGCAGCAACTCCTGCCACAGCAGGTGCCGCCATGGACGTACCCTGAAGATACTCATATCCATTATTTGGAGTGGTAGACCATATTTTTGTTCCGGGAGCAAAAACATCTACTGTTGTTTTTCCATAATTGGAAAATCCCGCTACCATCCCGGAGCCATATTGGTAATTCAAAGCTCCAACAGTTAAAAAATTATTACTGATCTCTGCAGTTTGATTTGTAAACTGATCATTGGGATAAACATTTTTTTGATCAAGATCGATACCGTCATTTCCTGCAGCATTTACAATTAGGACATCCTTTGAAGCTGCATATTTAATCGCATCTGTTACCCATTCAGGATTTGGAGAAAAATATTTGCCAAAACTGGTGTTGATAACCTTTGCGCCATTATCTACAGCGTAACGAATTGAAAGTGCAATATCCTTGTCATATTCATCACCATCTGGCACAGCCCTTAAAACCATGATTTTCACATTGTTTGCTACTCCTTTAATCCCAATATTATTATCTCTGTTTGCCGCGATAATTCCCGCTACATGCGTACCATGTTTTACATCTTCTTTATCTGTAGTAGGGCCTGCAACCTTATTATTTCCATATTTGGTATCTTTGATATCGTAGGGGTCATCGCCTACTACTGCCCTGCCATCAAGTTGCAGGTTGAAGTGAGAACTCAGGCGGTCATCAAAATATTTAATAGCCTCCTCAAGTTCTTTCAAAGCTTCAGGAATGTTCTCATTCACATTATCCTGAATTTGCATAAGCATCCCTTTATACTGGCGCATTTGATCTGTAGTGGCAGTCATTGCAGCCAATTCCTGTTTGGTATAATTTTCTTTTCCCAGTTGTGAAGATACCGCGGCATGTGCAGCCACCAGTTGCGTTTTTATTTGCTGGTACTGGGTCTTATTTTGCATGGTTTCATTGTACTCCTTGTCAAACTCAGCTTGCGCTCTTTGGTATTCAGCAAATTCAGCACGGTCTGCCGCTGCCACAGTTGAAGAAGTCTTCCCTTCATACTTGGGTTTTAACCTTCTAATGATACGGGTGTATTCCATATTTTCCTTTACTGCGTCACCAAGGAAATTCCATCCATGAATATCATCTACATAGCCGTTATTATCATCATCCTTCCCATTGTTCGGAATTTCACCCCGGTTTATCCAAAGAACGCTCTTAAGGTCTTCATGGGTAATATCTACCCCGCTGTCTATTACTGCTACAATTACAGTCTGGCCTTTGTTGTTTTTAATGATCTCATCATATGCTTTTTGAACACTCATTCCCGGAATGGTGTCCTTTATAAGATCTGCTCCACCCCAGCCCTTCAATTGAACCTCAGACAGGTCTGTAACTTTTAGGGGAATTGCATCAATATTTTCGATAGGGGTAGAAACGAGACCTGGAGAAGTAGCGCTACAACCGGTAAGGAAAATTGCCAGTCCAAAGGCAAAGAATGGTTTAAAAACAGGTATTTTCATATGTAGTTATTTATTGTTTATTATAGGTGATATTAATTCGCATAACTTCATTGGAGTTTGTATCCGGAAATGTTATGCTCATTTCATTTGATGATATTTATTTTAATTAAAAAGTTCGTCAAAAGTAAAAGTTTGATCCAATCGCACCCCTTTTTCAGTGTGTTTTACGGTTATTATCTGGTTATGAGCATCGTGTTCCAGGATTAGATAATACTTTTCATCTGCAGCTATATTCAAAAAAGCTTCTTTTTCGCCCATTGTTAATAACGGCCGCGTATCGTACCCCATTACATAAGGCAAGGGGACGTGGCCTGCTGTAGGCAGAAGATCGGCCATGAAAACCAGGGTTTTTCCCTTGTATTGTATATGAGGGATCATTTGTTTATCTGTATGCCCATCTACAAACAGCACACCAAAACCTAGATTTGTAGATTGCAGGAAATTCTTGGCGGGCTCTTTTTCCAGGAAATGTAATCTTCCGCTTTGTTCCATTGGTATAATATTTTCCCTTAAAAAAGAGGCCTTTTCCCGTGGATTCGGTTTTACAGCCCATTCCCAATGGTCCTTATTACTCCAGAATCTTGCATTCTTAAAAGCAGGCTCATAGCCGGTACGGTCGCTATTCCACTGAATGGAACCCCCGCAATGGTCAAAGTGCAAATGGGTCATGAAAATATCTGTGATCTCATCACGGTGGAAACCATATTTTTTTAGGGATTTATCTATAGACTCATCTCCCCAAAGGTTATAGTATCCATAAAACTTTTCGCTTTGCTTGTCGCCCATCCCGGTATCAATAAGGATAAGTTTCTCCCCATCCTCAATAAGAAGGCAGCGCGCCGCCATATCTATAAGATTATTTTCATCTGCAGGATTTGTGCGATTCCAGATAGTTTTAGGAACAACTCCAAACATTGCACCTCCATCCAGTTTAAAATTTCCTGCTTCAATAGGATATAGATTCATTGATTATCATTTATAAGAATAGGTATCGCAAATTACTAAAACGTTTACATATAAAAGGAATGTTTCAATTCTTAAGAAGGAATTAACGAAACTGAATAAATGAACCCCCCAATTACTACTTGATAGTAATTATTATTTTAAAAATGAAATTGCTAAAGATTTGACAGAAGACATCTGTAATTCCTTTACAACAGCACCTTCAGCTGAAAATTGTTTAAAAGTATAAAATTTAATTAATGTCTATATTTGCTTTAGAATTGAACATTACCGAAAACTGAACTTTATGAACGAATTTTTAGAGATCCTGTACCATGAATTTGAATTGCCCTTTAGTAATCCGGTTCTTGTTTTTTCTGTAATACTTTTAATAATCCTAATCTCCCCAATTCTTTTCCGTCGGCTAAATATTCCGGGAATCATTGTTTTGATAATTTCGGGTATTATTGTTGGCCCCTTTGGGGCGGGGCTGTTAGAACAGAATGTAGCCATAGACCTCTTTTCCAAAATCGGTTTGTTATATATAATGTTTATCGCAGGACTTGAACTGGATATGAACCAGTTCAAGGTAAACCGGAATAAAAGTTTTCTTTTTGGGGGTTTTACCTTTGCTATTCCCCTAATTATAGGATTCCCGGTTTGTTATTACTTCCTTGGTTATGATTTCAATGCGAGTTTTTTAACCGCAAGTATGTTTGCTACCCATACCCTGATTGCCTATCCAATTGTAAGCCGTCTTGGGGTATCAAAAAATGAAGCGGTGGCTATTACCGTGGGGGGTACAATTCTTACAGATACCGCGGTACTTATTATCCTTGCAATTATTATGGGGAATGCCCAGGAAGGCGGTCTCACTATGGATTTCTGGATAAGACTCGTTATCTCTCTTGCTATTTTTATCGCTATAATGTTTTTCGTGGTTCCAAAGATCGCAAAGTGGTTTTTTACCAAGATGGAAAAAGAAAAGCATTCTCACTATATATTTGTGTTAACAGTGGTTTTTCTGGCAGCATTTCTTGCTGAACTTGCAGGAATAGAAGATATTATTGGGGCCTTCCTCGCAGGGCTCGCATTGAACAGGTTGATCCCCCATTCCTCTGCGCTTATGAACCGAATAGAATTCATGGGTAATTCCCTTTTTATCCCCATTTTTCTTTTAAGCGTAGGTATGCTCGTAGACGTGAGGGTAATTTTTAGTGGTTATATGGCAATTGTAGTAGCCTTAACCCTTTCAATTGTGGCAATTGCAGGGAAATGGCTGGCAGCATTTTTCACCCAACTTGCATTTAAATATACCTCTTCCCAACGCAAGGTCATATTTGGTTTGAGCAGTGGGCATGCCGCTGCTACACTTGCGGTAATATTGGTAGGTTTTAATGCCGGGATCATTGATAAAAATATCCTGAACGGTACCATCATACTTATCCTTATCACATCTATAGTCGCCACTTTTGCCACCGAAAAAGCCGCAAAGATGTTGGTAATAGAATCCCAGGATATTAATCCTGAAGAGGTGAAGAATTCAGAGAGTTTTAAAATGGAAACCATTTTGCTTCCGCTGGCAAATATTATAAATTTTGATAAGCTGGTGGAATTTGCGATCCTAATCAAGGATAAGTCCTCTGAAAATCCGGTCTCAATTCTCTCGGTAGTACCTAACGATGAACAGGCAGAGCTCAATATAGCACAGGCAAAAACAAAACTGGAAGAATTTGTGGTTCAGGCCTCGGCTTCTGAAACAATGGTAGACATTACCGCAACCATAGATCAGGATGTTGCCGAAGGGATCTCCCGAAAATCAAAAGAATTGATCGTAGATCTACTGGTAATGGGATGGCCTACAAGTTCTGGAGAGGAAGAGGTGATTGGAGAAAAAATGGCCGGGATAATCAACCGGACTTCCAAAACAATTATGATTTGCCAGCCCCTTAAACCATGGGCTACCCACCAAAGACTTGTGGTTGGTGTTCCCGAAAAATCTGAAAAAATGGAGGGGTTTGAACTTTGGGTTAAAAAGAGCATTAAAATTTCAGAAGAGCTAAGCGTTCCTATACTTGTATATTGTTCAAATCCTACTCAAACAGCTATAGAAAAATTGGTAGAATCCCTTAATTTAAGAGCGCCATTCGAGTTCAGGGCATTTCAAAACTGGGAGGATATTTCCCTTATTGCGAAGAATATAAATCCAGATGATCTTTTCATGCTTATTACCGCTAGAAAGGATACTGTTGCATACCAGCCGGTTCTTGAAAAGTTACCGCGAAGGTTGGAAAAGACCTTAAAAGAAACCAGTAAGATTTTGGTTTATCCGCAATCATAAACCTTTATTTATAAGCAATTAATGCTAAAAAACCCCTGCTGTATGCAAGGGTTTTTTTATGGAGATCTTTTAAACTATTTTAGTCATTTAGCTTTAACACAGCCATAAATGCTTCCTGTGGTATTTCTACGTTACCAACCTGGCGCATTCGTTTTTTACCTTTTTTCTGCTTTTCCAAAAGTTTTCTTTTTCTGGAAATATCTCCACCGTAACATTTGGCCGTAACATCCTTTCTTAAGGCTTTTACTGTTTCTCTGGCAATGATCTTGGCGCCAATGGCAGCCTGAATTGGGATATCGAATTGTTGCCTCGGAATCAATTCCTTCAGCTTTTCGCACATTTTCTTCCCAATATCGTATGCATTATCAACGTGAAGGAGTGCCGAGAGGGCATCTACAACACTTCCGTTAAGAAGGACATCTACCCTTACCAGTTTGGATGCGCGCATACCAATAGGGGAATAGTCAAAGGAAGCATAACCTTTGGAAACTGTTTTAAGTCTGTCATAAAAATCAAATACGATCTCTGCCAGGGGCATGTCAAAAGACAATTCAACCCGTTCCGGGGTAAGATATGTTTGATTGGTTATAAGCCCCCGTTTTTCAATACATAAAGACATAACCGGACCAACAAAATCTGATTTTGTGATTATACTTGCTTTAATATATGGTTCTTCAACCCTGGCCAGGCTTGAAGGTTCCGGCAGGTCTGTAGGATTATTTACTAAAATGGGAGTAGTTGGATTCTTATGGGTATACGCATGGTATGAAACGTTTGGAACGGTCGTAATTACCGTCATATCGAATTCACGCTCCAGTCTTTCCTGAATGATCTCAAGATGCAACATTCCCAGGAATCCACATCTGAATCCAAATCCTAGCGCAGCAGAACTTTCGGGCACAAAAACAAGGGAAGCGTCATTCAATTGCAGTTTTTCCATTGAAGATCTTAGATCTTCATATTCCTCGGTATCGACAGGGTAAATTCCGGCGAAAACCATAGGTTTTACGTCTTCAAATCCTGCAACTGCGTCTTTTGTTGGATTTTTAAAATCTGTAATAGTATCTCCCACCTTCACTTCGCGGGCATCCTTGATTCCCGTGATGAGGTAACCCACATCTCCTGTTTTTACCTCTTGCCTTGGAAATTGCTTTAAGCGCAATGTTCCAACCTCATCTGCATAATAACTTTTATTGGTAGCGACAAATTTTATCTGCTGTCCTTTTTTTATAGAACCATCAAAAACCCTGAAATAGGTTTCAACTCCTCGAAAAGGATTATAAACTGAATCAAATACAAGGGCTCTAAGAGGTGCATCCGGTTTTCCTTTTGGTGGTGGGATCCTTTCAATTATAGCCGATAGGATCTCCTCGATCCCAATTCCCGTTTTGGCACTTGCCGGGATCACATCATCTTTATGGCAACCCAGCAGTTCCACTATATCATCTGTAACCAGTTCGGGATTGGCACTTGGAAGATCAACTTTATTTAAAACAGGGATGATCTCAAGATCGTTGTCCAGGGCCAGGTAAAGATTGGAAATAGTTTGTGCCTGAATGCTTTGAGCAGCATCTACAATAAGTAATGCTCCTTCGCATGCTGCTATTGACCTGGAGACTTCATAAGAAAAATCTACGTGACCGGGGGTGTCTATTAAATTGAGGATGTACTCCTCCCCTTTATAGGTGTAATTCATCTGGATGGCATGACTTTTTATGGTAATACCGCGTTCCCGCTCCAGATCCATGCTATCCAGCAGCTGCTCCTGTCTCTCCCTCTCGGTCACAGATCCTGTAAAATCCAGCAATCTGTCGGCCAGGGTACTTTTACCGTGGTCAATATGAGCAATTATACAAAAGTTACGTATGTTCTTCATGAATCAATTTCCAGCTAGTGAGCACAATTTCTTGCAAACCTATTTTAAGGCTACAAATATAGTTTTTTTAAAAGTCTTGGTATAAATTTTTATAAAGTGCCCTAAAGGATAAAAAACCTAACTTATAAAGTCACATAAACCGTTTTCCGGGAGTTATTATAATCCTCATATAATTTAAATTTTTTAGTATCTATGGGTTAATTAAAAAAAATTTTATTGAAGTGTTTGGAAAATTTAAATAAACACACCTTCTTTGTACAGTTGTTAATGTTATATTAATTGACCAAAATAAGAAGGAGTTCATAAAGCGCAATTTTTATGGATAATTCCGAAAACGATATCGCCTTTTCTAATACCAATGTCATCTTGATTCTATGGAAAAAACTCCCCACAGCTCACATAGCACCACCGGCAATACCACCCGTTCTATAATTATTATAGGTGCATTGTTTTTTATTTTCGGATTTGTAACCTGGTTAAACTCAGTATTGATCCCGTATTTAAAAATTGCCTGCGAACTCAATAATTTTCAGTCCTATTTCGTTGTTACCGCATTTTATATATCCTATCTGGTTATGGCCCTTCCCTCTGCCTGGGTTTTACAAAAAACGGGTTATAAGAAAGGGATGTCCCTTGGTTTGTTGGTTATGGCCGTAGGAGCTTTGATCTTTATTCCCGCCGCTTATTCCCGCACTTATGAATTATTTTTAATAGGTTTATTTGTTCAGGGTACAGGACTGGCGCTTCTTCAAACTGCCGCCAACCCTTATGTAGTAGTGCTTGGACCCGCAGAAAGTGCAGCAAAGAGAATAAGCATCATGGGAATTAGCAATAAGGTGGCAGGAGTTTTGGCACCTATTGTATTGGGCGCAATTTTATTCACTTCGGGAGATAATCTTGTAGAAACGGTGGATGCATTACAAGGAGCTGAAAAAGTGGCTGCCCTGGATGAACTGGCACAAAGGGTGATAAGCCCCTATCTTGTTATGATGGGAATCCTTTTGATTCTTAGCGCCTGGATCTATTTTTCTGCCTTGCCGGAAGTTGATGCCGACGCTGAAGATGAAGAACTTGCATTAACCAATTCAACCAAAAAAAGTATTTTTCAGTTCCCTCATTTGTTTTTGGGCACCCTCGCTCTTTTTCTTTATGTTGGAGTAGAGGTGATCGCGGGAGATACTATAATAAGTTACGCAAATGATGCCCAGGGCATACCTTTGAGCGAAGCCAAATTTTTTGCCAGCTTAACCCTTGGTGCAATGATCGTAGGTTATGTAATTGGGATCTTTACAATTCCTAAATTTATAAGCCAGGAAAACGCTCTCAAAGTGTCTGCAATCCTGGGATTGATCCTGGGAACAACAGCCATTTTTACCAATGGATTTATTTCTGTATTGGCAGTTGCCCTTTTAGGAATTGCAAATGCCCTGGTTTGGCCGGCAATATGGCCCATGGCACTGGCAGGTTTGGGGCGTTTCACAAAAGTAGGTTCTTCTTTTCTCATTATGGCAATTGCCGGTGGTGCAATCCTTCCTTTGATCTATGGCTATTTTGCCGATATGTTTGATCCGCAACAAGCCTATTGGGTGATAATCCCATGTTATCTATATATCCTGTTCTTTGCCACAACCGGTTATAAAACAGGACGCAATGTTTGATTAATCTAAAACTTCGCCTTATGATACGCTTTATTCCTATTTTACTCATATTCCTATTAGGCGCCTGTAAAGGAGTTGAGGAATCAACTTCTGAAGAAATAAGAAATATCAAAGCCGAAGAAATTTCAATTATCCCAAAACCCACTTCTATTAAATGGGGCCAGGGAACCCTTACAACTCCTGCAGCAAATATATTGTGTTTTAACCCTGAAGCCGGAGAAGCTGCTGAATGGCTTTCCCATTTATTAAATAAAACCAATCTGGATCTTTATACCACGCCGGGAAATTCCTGCGGTAACTGGAACCTTGTGGCCGATGCAACCCTGAGAAATGAATTGGGAGCTGAAGGTTATATCCTGGAAATAAATGACGGGGGTGTTTCATTGCGGGCCGCAACTTCTGCCGGTCTTTTTTATGCTGTTCAAACCCTGCGGCAAATCTTACCCTCATCACTTGAAGATACACCCCTTGAAAGCAAAAGGTTACAGTTACCCCATCTTTATATAAAAGATATCCCTCAATATGCCTGGCGGGGTACTATGGTAGATGTTGCAAGAAGTTTTTTTGGACTGGAATACCTTAAATCTCATGTAGATCGCATGGCATTATATAAAATGAACCGTCTTCATCTGCATCTTACAGATGACCAGGGGTGGAGAATTGAAATAAAGAGCAAGCCCGGACTTACCAATGTTGGATCAAAAGGAGCTGTAGAAAATGGGAGATCCGGTTATTTAACGCAAAAAGAATATTTGGAATTACAGGATTATGCCCTGGCACGCAATATTATAATTATTCCTGAAATTGATATGCCGGGCCATATATATTCTGCTTTATTGGCTTATCCCGAATTGAATTGCGAAGAATTTTCCAATATTGAACCCAGAATGGCCACCCCTCCCGAGTTATTTACCGGGACAAAAGTTGGCTGGAGCAAATTATGCCTTACAAATCCAGGGATCTATGACTTTGTATCCACAGTAATTGGAGAAATGGCAAGTATTACAAATGGACCCTGGATTCATATTGGGGGAGATGAGATCAAAGATGATCTGTATGAAGCCTTTGTTGTTAAGGCAGATTCTATTGTTCAGCACCACGGAAAGACCACTATTGGCTGGGAGGAAGTAACAAAAGCAAAAGTGAGTAATTCACTTATAAGTCAGCAATGGCATGGAAAGGTAAAGAGCCTTGTAGATGTAAAGGTTATTGAATCTATATGCACCAGTTTTTATTTTGATCATGCAAATATTCCCGGGCAGGAGAAAACCAATAATTGGTGTAAAAAAACTGGCGTTACCCTGGAAGAAGTATATAATTTCAGCAGCGTCAATAAAAATGTCATTGGCTTTGAAGCTCCGGTGTGGACAGAATTTGTTTGGGATGACAATTCCCTTGACAACCGATTCTGGCCCCGCACTATAGCTGTTGCCGAGATTTCCTGGAACCATGACAGCCCGCGAAATTTCAACGAATTTTCAGAAAGGTTAAATAAGCACCGGGACAGGTTGCAGCGCATGGGAGTGAATTATTTCCCTTTACCCGAACTGAACTGGAAAGAGAACCAGAATACCCGTATCAAATCTGATATTTTCAGCGGATTCATTCCTGAAAACTTTAAAAGAACTCCCTTATTGAATTTATAAAATGAGCAATAACGAAAAACCTTCTACAGAGCAAAGTTCAAGATATAATGATCTTGAAATGATGAGCACAGAGGAATTACTGCGCAATATGAACCGGGAAGATAAAACTGTACCTGAGATAATTGAAAAGGAGATCCCAAAAATTGAAAAATTGGTAGATGTGATCGTGCAGCAAATTGAGAATGGCGGGAGATTGTTCTACATAGGTGCCGGAACCAGCGGAAGGCTGGGAGTGCTGGATGCTTCAGAATGTCCTCCAACCTTTGGAGTGAGTGATGATGTGGTAATTGGTATTATCGCTGGGGGTGATGTAGCATTGAGAAAAGCTGTAGAGAATGCTGAAGACAACAATTCGCAGGCCTGGCAGGATCTTCAGCAATTTAATATAAATGCAAAGGATGTCCTTATTGGAATTGCTGCCTCGGGCACCACGCCTTATGTTATTGGAGGTTTAAAAAAAGCTAATGAACACGGGCTTATTACCGGTTGTATTACCAACAACAAAAACTCCCCCCTTGCTTTTGAGGCCCAATATCCCATAGAAATAGAAGTAGGACCTGAATTTGTTACCGGCAGTACCAGGATGAAATCTGGCACCGCTCAAAAGCTGGTGCTTAATATGATCTCCACCTCTGTAATGATAAAACTTGGTAGGGTGAAAGGAAATAAAATGGTTGATATGCAATTGAGCAATAAGAAACTGGTAAATAGGGGAATAAAAATGATCATGGAAGAATTGGGAATAAATGAAATGGAAGCCTCCCGCTTATTAACTGAACATAAGAATGTTAGAAATGTTTTGAGAAACCACAAATAAATTTCATCAACTTTAGTAAAATTTTTAATAAAGATTTTACTAAAAGAAAATTTTATGATCTTTCTTATTTCTTTTAATTATTATTTTATCTTTATCACAGTAAGATTAAATATTATAAACTTAGGATAAACCTGATTTTTTAAAAATACTGTTTGGAAAAAGAAAATAGTCACCCTGTTTCCTGTGTGTAGTAATACTCCTACTAATTTATAATGAATAAATCTAGATTAACAAATCGAAAATAAAATCAATTAAATTACCTATGTATGAAGAAAAATTTCTTACCTAAACCGGTTTTAATAAAAATCACTCTTTGCTTGTTGATTTTTTTATTCCCGATAACACACGTGCTGGCCCAATCCACGGAATATGTATTTTCAGGAAGGGTTACAGACAAGAATAACCTGCCTTTGACGGGGGTTGCGGTTTACATTGAAAATACCAACTTTGGTGCATCTACAGATTTTGATGGAAATTACCGCTTTACGGCATCACTTTCCCCTGGCCCGTACTCACTTGCTGCCAATTTTATTGGATTTAAAACCGAAAAGATCAGGCTCACATTAGGTTCTACTACAGAGATCAATCAGGATTTTAGCCTAGGAGAAGACCTGCTGAATTTGGATGAAGTGGTTATCACCGGTAACGTGGTGGGAATAAACAAAAGAGCCCTGGGGAATAACATTTCATCTGTAAATGCCGAGGATCTTACCAACAATGCTGCGGTACAGATTGACCAGGCGTTGCAGGGAAAGATCACTGGAGCACTGGTATCGCAAAATTCAGGTGATCCCGCAGGTGGGATTTCGGTATTGCTTCGGGGAGCCAGCAGCCTTGGAGATAATCAACCATTATATATTCTTGACGGGGTGATCCTGAACAATGCCAGCAACGAGCTTATAGATATTGGTGGAAATGCGCAAAACCGCCTTGCCGATATAAACCCAGATGATATTGCCCGTATAGAGGTGATCAAAGGAGCTGCCGCATCTGCCATATATGGTTCGCGAGCCAATAACGGAGTGGTGCAGATCTTTACTAAAAAAGGGAAAATCGGAGAGCCTCAGTTTTCATATAATACTAGTTTCAAGTCAAGTTCTCTTCGGAAAAAGATTGAATACAATACTGTACCTCTTAAATGGGTAGCCCCAACCAACAGGGAAAATCTTGAAACGGTCCCTACGGAAAGATATGATTTGCAGGATGAGATCTTTGACACAGGATATGGTTATGAAAATTCCCTTTCGGTAAGCGGTGGTGGGGAAACCACAAGATATTACATCTCTGCCGCACAACTTGATAATGAAGGAATTGTCAAAAATTCAGATTTTAAAAGAATAAACTTTAAAACCAATATTTCGCAAAAAGCTTTTGACTGGCTTGAGATCACAGGAGATTTCAATTATTCCCGAAGCGTGAGCCAGGATGTGCCAAACGGGGGGCTTAATGCCACCTATGGAGCTTTAACAGGGTTTGTATTCAGTGACAACTCGGTAAACCCCGCACCTAATGAATCTGGGGTATATCCTGTAACTTCGCTACTTGTCCCCAGAACCAATCCTGCAGAAGCTGTAGAAAGATTTAAATTTGGAAACAAAACCAATCGTTTTATTACCAGTTTTGCTCTAAAGGCGAACATAACAGACAATCTTAGCGCTTCCTATGTACTGGGACTTGATTATTATAACCAGTCGGCCACAGCATTTATTCCTGTGAACAACACTTCTCCCCAGGGAGATGGTTTCGCCAGAAGGGCAGACAGGAATAACTTTCAATATAACAGCGACCTTAACCTCACCTATCAGGCAAGGATCTCAGAAAATATTGAATCTACCACAACAGTAGGTGGAACCTACCAGTTCCAGGAAATTGAAACTATTGGAATTAATGCAACCGGGCTTCCGCCGGTAATAGAAACCGCAAGTTCAGGAAGCATCCTGGAACAGGGAGAGAGCAGAATACCATTTGCCCTTTGGGGTGGGTTTATTCAGCAATCTTTCGGTTTTATGGATAAACTCTATATCAATGGAGCACTAAGAACCGATGGTTCTTCGGTTTTCGCAAAGGACGAAAGGAACCAATTATATGCAAAAGCGGGAATTTCTTATATAATTTCTGAAGAAGAATTCTGGGCAAACAGTCTTGGCGATAGTTTTAATACTCTGAAGTTAAGAGCCGCCTGGGGTCAATCCGGAGGATTAGGTGCTTTACCAGCTTTTAGCCGATTCACCAATTTCGTTCCAAGTTCCCTCAATGGGCAGAACAGTCTTCTTTTGGGCACACGCCTTGGAAATATAAATGCTGCTCCGGAGAAACAATCTGAATTTGAAGTTGGATTTGATGCAGGATTATTTGAAGGCCGACTTGGATTGGAATTTACTTATTATAAGCAAAATGTTTCAGACCTTTTACTTAACAGGGAACTTGCTCCTTCTTCAGGCTTCGGCTCAAGATTTGAAAGTGTAGGAACCCTAGAAAATACTGGTATTGAGGTTTTGTTAAGGTTGAATCCCGTAAGGACTACAGATTTTAACTGGAATGTTGTAACAACCTATACCAGTAATGAAAACGAGATTACAAATGTTGCAGGACAACAAATTGCTTTGGCAGGTACCTTTACCACCAACTATGTAATTGAAGGCGAAGCACTGGGAGTTTTCTACAGGCAGTTTTATGCGAGGGATGAAGCGGGAAATATTTTGCTGAATGCAGCCGGATATCCCACTACTGGAAGAAATCCTGATGGTTCCTCTTCTAAAGTAATAGGTGATCCAAATCCTGAGTGGTATGGTTCTTTAATAAATGAACTTTCCTATAAGAACTTTGATTTCAGAATACAATTTGATGCCGTACAGGGATACGATGTATTCAACTGGAACAGAAGACTCCTGGACAATGTTATTTTTGGAGGAGGAAAAAATGTGGGTGAAGAATTACTTGGGAACCTTCCAAAAGGTTATGGAAGTGCACAGGCATCAATTTTTGAAGAGTTTGTGGAAGATGGATCTTTTGTAAAACTGAGAGAAGTATCTCTTGGCTATACAATTGCTGAACCCATTAAATACATAGACAAAATTAAGATCAACCTTGTGGGCAGGAACCTTATATCCTGGGATGATTACAGCGGGTGGGATCCCGAAATTAATACCAGTGCACAGGGGAATGTAAGAGGAATGGATTTTGGTGCAGTTCCTATACCAAGAACTTACCAGGTGGGAATTAACTTTAGCTTCTAATCAAAACATGGAAAAAATGAAAAAATATATCGATATAAAATTTTTGGCAATTCTGTTGTTATTGGTGAGCAGCGCCTGTGAGACAGATTTTGATAATCCAAATGCGGCCACAGATGAACAAACTTACAGCTCCAGAGAAGGTCTACTTGCTGCAGCTGTAGGAATGCAGCAATTGTATTCAACCACCGGGCTTAGGTGGATAGTGGAAACCCCCGCTATCACAACCCGTGAAGTTGCCATAAGGTCAACCTTTCTCAATTTGATTGAACTTGAAGAGGGAGGTACTCCCTTACCCAATTTCAATACCAATACAGATGGAATGTGGAGCACAAATTACCGGGTTCTAAAAGTTGGTGAAGATATTGAGGCAAATGTGCCGGCACTTAACTGGGAGCCGGGAACCCAAAGCGGACTGTTGGCCTATGCGAAACTTTTTAAGGCTCTGGCTGTAGGATCTCTTGCTCAGAATTTTGAACAGGTGATAATAGAGACCAATCAGGAAGGTAATGCGGTATTCGTAAGCCGGCAGGAAGGATTAAATTTTGCAATACAACAATTGACAGAAGCCGCTTCTCTTATCGCAGCCAATCCAGTTTCTACCGAATTCAGAAACGAAGTTACTGCGGGTAGTATCGACCTACGAAATACCATCCAGGCAATGCTGGCAAGATATAATCTCTTTGCCGGAAACTACGAAGCAGCCATTACCGCTGCAAATAATGTAGATCAAAGTTCGGTATCACTATTCAGATATGATCTGCTGAACCTTAATCCAATCTGGAGCCGCGTATATTTAAACAATGCTCCAAACTGGAAACCCCGGGACAGGTTTGGACTTCCTGCGGAATTTAATATCAATCCGGCTGATGGGAGAACAGATTTTTATCTCATTCCCCTTGATGCATTGAATCAAAATGGATTGCCAATTGAAGATCTTGCAGGTTTCTTTGATGAAAATACCGAAGCGATCCCGGTTTATTTACCAGATGAAATGAACCTTATTATTGCTGAAGCTCATCTAAGGAAGGCTTCGCCGGATATGCAGGCTGCTGTGACTGCGCTGAATATTGTACGTACAGATAATAACGATCCTTTGGGAGTAAATGCCAATATTGGAGCATACTCCGGTGAGATGACAGTTAATGCCATTTTAAAGGATATCTACTTAAACAGAAGATTGGAGCTTTACCTTCAGGGAATGAGCCTCGAAGACAGCCGAAGGTTTGGTCGCCCGCAACCCAGTGGAGAATCAAGAATTTTTACTGAGGAACGAAACAGGAATTTCTATCCTTACCCTGAACGGGAAAGGAACAGTAATCCTAACACACCCTCAGATCCTGCTATTTAAAATGTTTGTTATAATTAGATGTAAGGCCTGCTGTAAAGCGGGCTTTTTTTGAAAGAACAAATTCTAATGATCATGAAAAATGATAATGAAATAATAAGATCCTGGGAAATGAACGCTGTGGAATGGTCCAGGATAATAGAACAGCAGGGAATTGCCTCCCGGAAGTTTACAAATCCTGCAATCCTGAATACTGTAAAAGAATTTGATCCTGAAAACATTCTCGATCTTGGCTGTGGAGAAGGTTGGCTAACCCGGGCCTTATCGCACGAACAAAGGAAAGTCATGGGAGTTGATGCATCAGAAGCTTTATTGGAGATTGCACGCGGTAAGGGTGATCAGGATTTTTACAGGCTCACATACCAGGAGATCATTGAAGGAGTTAAGATCACGGGAGCTCCTTTTGATGCGGTTGTCCTCAACTTTTGTCTTTATCAAAAAGATGAAGTTCCTCAACTGCTTAAGGCTTTGAAAACATCATTGTCAATTACCGGCCATATTTTTATCCAAACGCTTCATCCCTCCTTTCTTTTACTGAACGGCCTGCCTTATGAAGACCAGTGGATTGGAAATTCCTGGAAGGGTTTGGACGGAAATTTTGTACAACCCCACTCCTGGTATGCCCGGACCCTTGAAAGCTGGATAAATATATTCGGCGATTGCGCGCATGAGCTTGTAAAATTAAAAGAGGTGGTAAATGAAAATAAAGCTCCCATATCTGGTATTTTTATTCTTAAAAAAGCTGGAGAGATAGATAATAGTTCATTTATAATGTGAGAAATAAAAGGGAAAGAGGCACAATTGTGGCTCTTTCTCTTTTATCTTTAGACCTTAAATCCGAAGCTTTTTAAACTATAATTCATCCCCTGATATGTTTTCTAAAATCAAAATCTTCTCTTTTATCTTATTTGTGTTACTTTTTATTACCGCCTGTTCTTCTTTAAAAGGAACTCAGGAGAAACCGGAACCACCCCAGGCTGAACTTCCCGATCCACCATCTGAAGAAATTCCCGAAATAGTTGTAGAGGATGCTCCTCACGTAAGCCCTCTGCCTGCACCGGCACCAGAGCCTGAAGAGATCAAAGGATATATAACCAGGCCTAAAACCCCGGTGATGAAAGAATTCAGGGCTGCCTGGGTAGCAACTGTAGCAAACATAAATTGGCCAAGCAAAGCCGGCCTAAGTACAGCCGATCAACAAAAGGAGGCTATTAAGTTACTGGATTACCTTAAAGATCATAATTTCAATGCGGTAATATTTCAGGTAAGGCCACAGGCCGATGCCCTGTACCAAAGCGATCTGGAACCCTGGTCCTATTTTCTTACAGGTCAGCAGGGAAAGGCGCCTGAGCCATATTACGATCCTTTGAACTTCTGGATCAAGGAAGCCCATGACCGTGGCATCGAGATGCACGTTTGGTTAAACCCTTATCGGGCCCACCACACTACCAAAGGCGAAATAAGCCCAAAATCCATCATAAAAACCAATCCTGAACTGGTTGTAAAACTCAAAAACGGATACTGGTGGATGGATCCTGCCCTAAAGGGCACCCAGGATCATTCTATTGCAGTGGTGATGGACCTGGTGAAAAGGTATGATATTGACGGCGTACATTTTGATGATTATTTTTACCCTTATGCTTCATATAACAACAATGAGGACTTCCCCGATCATGTAAGCTGGAAAGCCTACCAGGCAGGTGGGGGGAAACTCTCCCGACCCGATTGGCGTAGAGAAAGCGTAAATGTATTTATTGAAAGACTATACCGCGAGATAAAGGCTGAAAAACCCAAAGTTAAGTTTGGCCTTAGTCCATTTGGGATCTGGAGACCGGGATATCCTGAATCTATTGCCGGAATGGATCAATACAATGAGTTGTATGCAGATGCCAAACTATGGCTTAACAAGGGGTGGATAGATTACTATACCCCGCAGCTATACTGGAAGATAAATCAAACCGCACAAAGCTTCCCGGTATTATTGGGATGGTGGGCAGGTGAAAACACCAAGCACAGGCACCTGTGGCCCGGGATGAATGTAGACTATGGTGGAGACGAGAAGAACAGTGATGAGGTGATCAACCAGATCATGATCACCCGTGGTATGCTGCCCGATAGTAAAGGAGCCGTGCATTGGAGTATTGGCCCGCTTATAAAACATCCTGATCTTTCAAAGGCTCTTGTGGAAGGACCTTATAAAAATCAGGCCCTTGTTCCCTCCAGCCCCTGGCTTGATTCCGATATCCCATCTGTGCCGGTTGTTGCATCCCAGACGGTTTCTAATAAACTGAATGTTACCTGGCAACATGAGAATGCCCAGGATATTTTTAGATGGGTAGTGTATTACAAATACAACAATGGCCCCTGGCTTTATAAGATAGTGAGCAAAAATGATCGTTCCATTGAGCTTTCCAAAATTCAGGAAGGAAGGAATGCAAGCATAAGTCATATCGCGGTAACCGCTGTTAACAGAAGCGGAAATGAAAGTGACCTTAAAGAGATAAGAATAAAATAAAATAAGTTCTATGATGAGCCCCCCTTTGGTATTTGGCGTAATAGCAGCGTATTTTATTCTGTTACTGGTAATAAGTCATTTAACCTCGCGAAAGGCAGATAATAATACCTTTTTTACCGCGAATAAGCAATCGCCCTGGTTTCTGGTGGCATTTGGGATGGTGGGAGCCACCCTTTCCGGGGTGACATTTATCTCCGTGCCCGGAGAAGTGGGGAATACCAACTGGACCTATCTTCAGTTTGTAATGGGCAATATGGTTGGGTATGCTGTAATAGCACTTGTACTTATTCCTCTGTTTTACAAATTAAAACTTGTTTCCATCTATGAATATCTCAAGGACCGTTTTGGCCAGAATTCCTATTTATCGGGCGCTTCCTTCTTTTTGATATCCCAGACCATTGGTGCGTCTTTTAGATTATTTTTGGCCGCCCTTGTGCTTCAGCTGGCATTTTTTGATGCTTTCGGGATCCCTTTTTACGTAACTGTTCTTACTACCATATTTTTGATCTGGCTTTACACTTTCAGGGGCGGGATCAAGACCATTGTATGGACAGATACTCTGCAAACCACTTTTCTCTTACTGGCAGTGGTAGTGAGTATCATCATGATCATTGATCATTTGGAGCTTGATGTTCCACAGGTATTCACAGTGATCTCAGAGAGCGAACTTTCAACCGTCTTTGAGTGGGACTGGAGATCTGGGCAAAATTTCTTTAAAACCTTTCTTGCCGGTATCTTTATTACCATCGCGATGAACGGGTTGGACCAGAACATAATGCAAAAGAACCTTACAATAAGCAATACGGGTGACGCTCAAAAAAATATTTTCTGGTTCTCAATTACCTTTTTTATTGCCACCGTATTATTTCTTTCCCTTGGGGTGTTATTATACCAGTATGCAATAACCCAGGGAATAGAGATCCCGGGAAGAACAGATGAGCTTTATCCTATGCTTGCGCTTAATCATTTTGGAGCTGCCGCCGGAATTGTTTTCCTGCTTGGAATAATCGCCGCAGCCTTCTCCAGTGCAGATTCTGCTCTTACAGCGCTTACAACCTCATTTTGTGTAGACATATTGAATATAAAAAAACACGAGGTTAAGAACCAGAACAGGACAAGAATGCTGGTGCATATTGGGTTTACCGTCTTAATGTTCTGCGTTATAATTGTGTTTAATAGTCTTAATGACAGCAGTGTGGTAAGTGCGGTATTCAAAGTGGCCGGTTTCACCTACGGACCATTGCTTGGCCTCTTCGCTTTTGGATTGCTTTCAAAACGAGCCGTGAAGGACAAATTTGTTCCTTTTGTGGTCATTTTATCACCCATTATCTCGGTAATTCTTGATTACAATTCGGCAGCCTGGTTCAACGGTTATATTTTCGGATTTGAAATTCTAATTGTCAATGCGGCTATAACTTGCCTGGGACTTTATTTACTGAAACCGAAAAAGGAAATTAATATTCCCGTACACCGATGATATTAAAGACCTATAAATATAAATTAGAATTAAAAAATACCTTCCGCATAAGCCATACAGCGAGGGATTTCCAGGAGACTTTGATCGTGGAACTTTCCGATGGTGAATTTACCGGCTACGGGGAAGCGGCTGCCACTTCGTATTACGGGGTTGATGTGGAAAGTATGAGTGCCAGTATAAAGGCAATAGTACCGCTGATTGCCGAAAATATTCAAAAAACCCCTGAAGAACTTTGGGAGATCACCAACCCGCATTTTAAAGGAAATTCCTTTGCCCAATGCGCCCTGGATATCGCAATGCACGACTTACACGGTAAAAGGAATGGAAAACCTTTATATGAGTTGTGGGGACTGGAATTAAAAGACCTGCCGCTCTCAAATTATACTATTGGGATTGATACGGTTGAGGTTATGGTACAAAAGATGCAGGAATTTCCCTGGCCACTATATAAGATAAAACTAGGAACAGAGCGGGATGTGGAGATAATCAGGGAACTTCGCAAACATACAGAAGCTGTATTTCGGGTAGATGCCAACTGCGCCTGGACTGCAGAACAAACTATAGAGTACGCCCCCATACTCAAGGAGCTTGGTGTAGAATTTCTTGAACAACCGCTGCCAGCTGGGGATCTTGAAGGAATGGCCAAAGTTTTTAAGGAATCTGTACTTCCGGTTATTGCAGATGAAAGCTGTATTACCGAAAGCGATGTAAAGAAATGTGCAGATTACTTTCACGGAGTGAACGTTAAACTCACAAAATGCGGCGGAATAACTCCTGCCCTAAGAATGATTGACGAAGCCAGAGAATTGGGTATGAAAGTGATGGTAGGGTGTATGACCGAATCCACGGTGGGCATTTCGGCCATTGGTCAATTACTTCCTTTGCTGGATTATGTTGATATGGATGGCGGAATGCTGATAAAGAATGATATAGCCGATGGCGTGAAGGTCTATGACGGCAAAACCCATTTCCCCAACCGAAACGGAACAGGAGTAGAATTGCTTATTTTTACTAAAGAATTAAAGAATGAATAATATGAACAGATCAGGAATTTTTAAGATTTGTATACTCGCACTTGTTTTAATGACAGGGGCGTGCAAAACAGCAGATATAAAAACCGATACAGCTCAAAGCCTTGCTGTAAATGAATCGGAAGAACACATCAAAGCCATAAAATCTGAATATGCACCAGATGGAAGGGTAGCATTATTTGATGTGGAGTCAACAAACTATAATGGAACCTATATTCTAAAGGGGGAGTCCAATTTACCTGAAGCGGTAAGTGCTTTAGAGCAGAAACTTCAGTCACAAAACATAAGATTTACAGACAGCATTAAAATGCTTCCTTCAGCAGAAATGGAAGGAAATACAGAAGGTGTTATTAAAATATCTGTTGCTAATTTAAGATCTAAACCTTCGCATTCCGCAGAACTGGTTACCCAGGCGATCCTTGGAACTCCTGTAAAAGTCTATAAAAAAGAAGGAGGTTGGTATTACATTCAAACTCCTGAAGGTTATTTGGCCTGGGTAGATTACGGCGGAGTTACGCCTTTCTCTAAAAATGATCTTTCCACCTGGAAAGCTGCAGATAAAGTGATCTATTTGAAAACTTACGGATTTGCTTACGAGGGCGCGAGTTCTGAATCCCAAGTGGTGAGTGATCTTGTTGCAGGGAACATCCTGGAACTTGCAGGAGAAGAAAATGGATTCTATAAAGTTAAATATCCGCACGGGAAAGTAGGTTTTATTGAGCAATCCCACGCTCAGCCTTATGAGCAATGGCTTACAGGTTTACAGCCAACCGGAGAAACCTTGATTGAAACTTCAAAGACTTTAATGGGAATTCCATACTTGTGGGGAGGAACTTCAGCAAAAGGAGTAGATTGCAGCGGTTACACAAAAACCATTTTCTTCCTTAACGGGATAATCCTTCCGCGGGATGCTTCCCAACAAATTCACACGGGAGTGGAAGTTGATTCAACGAGAAATTTTGAAAATCTTATTCCGGGCGATCTATTGTTCTTCGGAAGAAAAGCCACGGCAACCTCTTCTGAAAGAGTGATCCACGTGGGGATGTGGATTGGTGACAATAAGTTCATCCATGCGATGGGAGATGTGCATATAAGCAATATGGATCCCAATGCCGAAGATTTTGACGAGTACAATTACAACAGGTATCTGAGGACAAAAAGGGTGCTGGGAGAAGAAGATGAGAATCTAATCCAATTGACCCAGAGCGATCTGTTCCTGGATAAAAGCAACTAAATTCAATCAGAATTATTTATAAATTAAGGGGATAAATCTTGTATTTATTCCCTTAGTTCGTTTTTTATCCGTCTTCCCATCAACACCTGCACGTCAGTTCGAGTGTTTTCCGGGACCGTGGGATAAAAATGTATCGAGAACCAATTTAAGTCCAATCTGTCTTGAGTTCTCGATACAATTTTTCTTTCGCTTTGGCTTCAGAAAAATCACTCGAACTGACGAGCTCCGGAGGAGCGATATAATTATAGAAAAAACACCCTACCGACATTTGAGCTCCGGAGGAGCGGCATAATCTATCTACGGAATTGCAGCCCTTATTTCGCAGAAAATTACTATGCCGCTCCTCTGGAGCTCACAAAATAAACCGCAATCTCTTCTATAAATATGTCGCCTCTCCGAGGCTAACATTTGGAACTCCCAAGCTAGAATCCAATGGCCTCGCAATTAATATATCGCTCCTCTGGAGCTCACATTATCCAATCTCTATTCCTCTTCTATAAATATGCCGCCTCTCCGAGGATAATATTTGGAACTTCCAAGCTAGAATCCAATAGCCCGCAATTAATATATCGCTCCTCTGGAGCTCACATTATCCAATTTCTATTCCTCCTCTATAAATATGCCGCCTCTCCGAGGCTAACATTTGGAACTTCCAAGCTAGAATCCAATAGCTCGGAATTAATATATAGCTCCTCTGGAGCTCACAAAATAAACCACAAACTTCTATAAATATGCCGCCTCTCCGAGGCTAAAATTTTGTATTTCGCTTACAAAACCCTTTTGTCTTCGAGAATATTATTAGGTAGCTCCTCTATCTCTCAAAAATTCGACCGCTATAAATATGATTCTGAGCAGAACCCGACAGCTCCGATAGAGCTGTTTTTTGATAAACCGACGAGCTCCGGAGGAGCGAAATATTTATAGAAAAAAATAACACACCCAAACAAGAGCTCCAGCGGAGCGACATTATCTATCTACGGATTTGTAGCCCGTATTTCCAGAAGAAAATAATATATCGCTCCTCTGGAGCTCACAAAATACACCACAAACTTCTATAAATATGTCGCCTCTCTGAGGCTAAAATTTTGTATTTCGCTTACAAAACCCTTTTGTCTTCGAGAATATTATTAGTCAGCTCCTCTATCTCTCAAAAATTCGACCGCCTTCTATAAATATGATTCTGGGCAGAACCCGACAGCTCCGATGGAGCTGTTTTTTGATAAACCCACGAGCTCCGGAGGAGCGAAATATTTATAAAAAAAATAACACACCCAAACAAGAGCTCCAGCGGAGCGACATATTGCTATTTCCGAAAGGAAGATATCACCGGGGGGAAAGGATATTGAATTTATTCCCTCAGTTTGTATATATAATAACCCCCGCCTTTATCCCAGCTGCAGAAGATCAATGTTTTTCCATCGGGTGAAACACCAAGTCCTCTGGGTTCGGCTCCGTTTACTTCCGGAAGTTCAAGGGTCCACATTCTTTGTTCTTCTTCATTTCGATAATGAAAGGTAGAGGGTGAGATCCCGCTGGATCTGGTAGCGACATACATTGAACTTCCCAATATCTGAATAGCGCTGGACCCGGCACTTATGCTGGAAATATCTTTTTCTTTTTGATAGGTTTTTCCGTCAACCGACCTGAAATGCTGAATTATAGGACTCCCGGGATCGGGGAAGTAAAGATCTTTTCCATCGGCGGTCATATCAAAAGTGCGGGATAGATTTCTTCCCGGTAATTCAATTTTCCCAACCAATTCAAAGGCTGAGGGATCTTTTTCGCTTTGCTTTAAAATAAAACCTCCGTCCTCTGCAAAAAGGGACATGACATAGATCTCACCGCTAGTCGATACCCTGGGAGAAGTAATTGCCCTATTCCCTTCTGGCACTTCCCACACTGCTATTCCTTTTCCCGTTTTAGAATCTATCTTTATGAGATGTCGGTTCCTTCCTACAAGAATATTCCCATCATTGTCAACTCCAATTCCGTTTACCGGCTTGAGGTTATAAGTCTCACCGTTTATTTCCACAGCAGTTATTGGCGAGAATCTGGCATCATTTCCGTCTTTATCTTTAATTATGAGACCTCTGATATAATCTGCAAGCCAAAGTTTTCCTTCCTTATCCCATTCGGCTCCGTACCCGGCACCATCGGCATTTTCAATTTTTCCGACGAAAACATAATTGGGTGCCGGAACTTCAATTAGGTCATCCAGAGGCTCAGTGGTTTTCATCAGCTGAAGCAGGGCAGGAGTGGAGGTTGTTATATTACTGCCATCTGTCGCAATTACCCGGTGATAGAATCTTACAGTTTCACCTTCTGAAGCGCTTTCAAGCAAATTGTACCATTCCTGCTCGGTCATTTTTAAACCCGTATTCCTGCCGGTTTTTTTCTGAAAGATGAGCTGCTCGAAATTCTCATTTTTGGCCAGATGATAAGCGTACGAGACAAAATCGCCATCCTCATCCCGTGCTGCATCCCATGCTATTACATATAAAGCTTCAAGATCTCTTATTCCATACACATTACGGCTGTTGTGGGAGACGATCTGTGGTTCAGAAGGGCTTTGGTTGTTTTCCGGATAGAGCTGCCCTCTAAGAGCTCCGTTGGGCTTGATGTCTGTATTGACTTGCACATATAAGGCGCCGATGGACAAAAACTCCCGTATATCATCGGAGATGTCTATTTTTCCCTCAAACGTTCCGGAGTTTCTTCGGGTTTTGACTTTCAGATCTTTTAGAAATTCACCCGTTTCAGTATTTCTTCCCAGGTATAGAGCGACAGGATGGTTTTTCACCAAATTACTGCTTAGGCCTGAAAACTCCCCAGAGATCACCAGATGATCATTTTCAATTTTTGCTGACACAGTTCCGGTTCCTTTTTCATCAGAAATACCGGGAATATTGAATGCAGAAAGATTTCCTGTTGCAGATCCGGAAGTGAGAATATCCCTCCTCAACATATGCCCGTTCACCCCGAACATTGCAGATGGCAATTCCTTTTGATCGAACAGCTGCATATCTGCGGCATTTTTTTCTTTGATGATATAAGTGCTGTAAACAATAGTATCCCTCTCATGAAAGATGTCCATTATGGTAACCGTGTTCACCGGTTTTTTACCGATGGTAAGCCAGGATCTTTCCCCGCTTCCTGCGGCCCCTGTGTTCAATAGTTCCAAAGCTCCGCGTCTTGCCGGATAATAGGCGTGCTGGTGCCCGCTGATGTAAGTATGTACTTCATTCTTCTCAAGAAGTCTCCTTAATTCTTCAGAATTTGACAGGACATTGCCACGGGAATCCCGTTCCTGAGCCGAACTGTAAAGTGGCATATGTCCCATTACGAATCTCAGTTTGGCATCCTTAGCTTCTTTGGTTTGGAACTGCTGCTTCATCCACTCCAGGTTTTCAGCAGTTATTTCTGAAGAAGAGGCTTCCCAGGAAACTATGAAAATATCATCTTTTACAAAGGAATAATAGTTGGGAAAATGGGTTGCGTCTACAAAGTTGAGTCCGGTTTTGTTTTCCGGCTTGTTCCAGAAATTCCTTGTAAAATCCCGTTCCACAGGGTGGGAGCGGGGACCGTCGTGATTTCCCAAGGTAAAAGCAAATGGAATATTGGAATCCCGAAGGGGTTGTGCGATATGTTTATCAAAACCATCCCACATTTTTTGAAGTTGTACAGCATCATTAATTCCCATTCCTGCCACCATATCGCCGCCGGAGATCACAAGATCCGGATTCCAGATCCTTGGGATCCTGTTTATGATACTGTCCACCTGCCATTCATAATCAGCAGCCCCCAATCCCGAATTCAGGTCGCTTATAACAGCTATCCTTACATCTCCTCTTATGGGCAGTTCCGGGGAATTTTTTGCCGTTACAAGCCTGATGGCATCTGTGATTAGTTTTCCTTCTTCTCCTCTGCTAAAGATATCAAGTTTGTCGTTTTCATTGAGAAGATAATTTCCTAAAACCAGCCATTTTCCTGTGTGGGAGAGATTGGATTGATCAAAGACTATGGTATCTGTGGTGGTATTTTGATGCACCACGTATACAGCTTCGGGCGTATTTTCATCAGGGTTTACTGTGAACCATGCAGCCAGCTGGTATTTGTTCTGCTGAATATCATTAAATTTATATTCCGCTTTATTCAGACTGTTAGCTGCAGCAATCCGGGAAGGCGTATCCCCGTAATAATTTAACTGATTGCTGTTTTTCCATACTCCTGTTTCAGAATAAGAGGTAGCGTCCGTATCAAAATGATACATTTTCTGATCTTCTGGTTTCTCTATTTCAGAAAATATCAGAGCGCTGGCATTTCTGCGCAGACTGTTCCTGTTTCCTCCGGGGGTATCGGCGGGCACATTGACCACTTCCCCGGCTGCCACCATCGCAGAAGAGCCTCCGCCATCGAGATTTAGCGCATCTTTTGCTCCGATCCCAAGCATCATTTCAGCAAGTTCGTTTAAAGTAACCCCTGCACTAGATAGCTGTCTTCCATCAACCACCATTAATAGCAGGGTATTTTTATCTTTATAACCAATTGCAGAACGCGGATGGCGTTGGAGGTGACTCCCGCCAAAACCTTCCTTTGTTGAAGTAACGTTTATTTTACCATCTCGAACTAATACCGGGGCGCCACCTACTGCCTGGGCTGGATTCCATAATTCCTTATTTTTTGTGATCTCAGCAGAATTATACTGATAAGGAACCGGACTGTTTTTTGAATTTGTCCACACTATTTCAGGCTCACCTCTCACCATTCCAAAAGCTCCTCGTGCAACTTCTCCCGAAGGTCCCGCAGATATAATTTCTCCATCTGACACCAGTACGCTTACAGAGGAAGTATCAGAAAAATAGCCTCCGTTTATGGCTAATATTCCCCCTAATTGCTCATAGGCTTCCAGAGTGGTTTGTCTTTTCTTATTACTTCCATGGGCCCGCAATTTCAAATTTTCATCCCGCAGATCCATCACGGCATACATTGCCCTTACAGGCTCTCCATCGGCGAGTTTCCCGTAGGTGTCATAAATTTTTACTGAACCGGGAAGCAGGATATTCAGGTCTTCTCTGGATTTCCAATTAACATGTATCTCTTGCGCCTGAAGATCAAATGACAGAAAAAGGATAACTAAAATGAATGTCCCGGGAAATTTCATAACCTTATTTTGATTGTTGCAAAAGTTCAAGTACTACCAGAACCGCGCAGTGATCTGAAGCTACTTTATCGCACAAGACCTGTCTTTCTAACACTTTCCATCGTTCTTTTGGAGAGAACATAACATAGTCTATTTTCCTTTCAGGGGCATGGGAGGGGAATGTGGGTATTGGTTCTTTTGGATCATAAGATGAGCCCCACCGGGACTCGAGAATTTTTAAAGTTTCGCTTCCAGGGATGTCATTGATATCTCCGGCCAGGATTGTAGGAATATTATCCTTGAGAAACTTAACATTGAGTTCCTCTGCCTGTTCTATTCTTTCTATACTATCTTTTTGATGGTCGAGGTGGGTTCCCACAAGTCTTATGGTGTCTCCGGCAGGAAGGATCAAAAGGGATTCTATGGCAATTCTTGGTTCATTACCCTTATGGGTGGGGAGGTCTACCTTCCCGGTCCTTAAGAAGGTGTATTTTGAAAGCAAGGCTTGCCCATATTCGCCTCCATCCCAATCCACCGCTTTGGCAAAGATGGAAACCATATTTGTCCTTTTCGCTATTTCTGCGGTAACATCTAATCTATCGGCCCTGTTTGTCCTGTAATCAACTTCCTGGAGTGCAACTACATCTGGATCTGCCTTGAGTATGGCTCTTGCCACTACCTCAAGATCATTATCTCTGTTGGTGGTTGCTCCGTGTAGAATGTTATAGGAAAGAACGCGGATCAATGTCCGGTTCTCTTCAGCAACTTCCTGGGCTTTTCCGGTAAAGGAAAATATCATGAAAAATAGTAAAAGATGGACTTTGAGATTTTTCATTTTCAGGAGTTATAACTTCAAGTTAACTAATAGAGGAGATATTTTTCCCTCTTTTGTCTGAAATTTTCTTCGGCATCATCCCATTCGGCAACTATATCCTGAGGGGACACGCCGGCCTGTAACTGCTCCCGTACTTTGGTAGTTCCCAGTAACCCATCCATTCTGGCATTGCGCCATTCAAATTTGTCGGGATATAATTCCAGCAGGGCATGGAGGATATATACACCCGCTTTTGCCGACTCTAAATTATCCCGGTCGGTTATAACGATCTCAACACCTTCAACTTTTTCTCCAAGGAATTTCGGGGGATAGATCTTGATCCCGTCTACAATACTGTCCGGAACAAAAGTTTGGGGCTTAAAATGTAATCCTTTGAGGTTATAGGAATTCAGTTTTTCGGCTAATTTTTCTCCGTCTACCCAGGGTGCCCCCAATACTTCAAATGGTTCCATTGTTCCTCTGGCTTCCGAATAGTTTGTGCCTTCCAGTAGGCAGGTGGCAGGATAGAGTATGGCAGTTTTCAAGTTGAGCATATTAGGTGAGGGCTTTATCCACGGAAGCCCGGTGTGATCATACCACTGGTCGCGCTTATAATTCTTTAAAGGGATCACGGTAAGTTCTGCTACGGGAAGACCTTTTTCTCTTAGTTCCCCATTGAACATTTGTGCAAGCTCCCCAACTGTCATTCCATGAGCGATGGGAATATTGCCAATTCCTGAGCCGGGTTCCAAAGGTTTTCCCATTGGTCCGTCAACATAATTTCCGGTTATTGGATTTGGCCTGTCCAGTACGATGAAAGGCACGCCTTCTTCTGCCGCGGCTTCCAGAACATTCAGCATGGTTTTAATATACGTGTAATAACGGGCACCTATATCCTGAATGTCAAACACCAGCACATCAACCTTTTCAAGCATTTCCTTTGTGGGTTTGCGCAGCTTTCCGTAGAGGGAAATTATGGGAAGTCCGGTCTTTTTATCAATCCCGTCTGAGACATGTGTGTCCTCTTCTCCCCTTAGTCCGTGTTCCGGGCCAAAGAGCAAGGTGAGATCAACATCTTTGTGGTCATTTAAAAGATCAATAAGATGAGTTCCGTCGGGTAATAGTCCGGTGTGATTGGTAACCAGACCTACTCTTTTTCCTTGGAGAAGTTGTTCATATTGCGGGGAGAAAATTTGTTCTGCTCCAATGATCACCCTCGGATTTTCCAGAATTTTGACCTTTTCGCGGAGCTGTGGAAGCAGTTTATAAAGATCTTCCCCTGGGCAGGTAGTTTGCGCCTGATCTTTATGTCCCGTAATTTCTTCAGCCGGAACTTTGTATTTTTTTGCAAGGACTATTACCAGCTGTTCCAGCTTTTCATACTGGATGTCCTTTATTTTTTCCTTTTCAAAATTACCTTCCACCACAATTAAAGCGTGGCCGTTAAGATCGTAATCGGTATTGGAATCTCCCTGGTATTGGATCTCTCTTCCTTCAACCACTATCCCGTCAACTGTTATATAATAGTGATAGGGAACATCTGGCCAGGGTTTTTTTGGAGTTACCCCATCTCCCAAAATCCCTTCAGTATAAGAGAATTGTTGGAGGGCCTGAAGTTTTTCAGCAGGAGATCTATTGGGATTTTGATTTGTGCCGGTATGGTGAATGGTGATAAACCTGGGAATATGCCATTTTAGATCCTCTCCGGCAGGCTGGGCTTTCCATTCTTCCCGGGACAGGATCCCTATTTCTTCAATATCCTGGGAATATAGGGTTGACCCCACGAAAATTGTAGTAAGGAGAAAAAGCATGTATTTTAGCATAGCTGGAGGTATTACAGGTACTTCTTGTATAAATTGTTCAATACCCGCAGGTCCTTATCGCTTAAAACCCCGTTAACTTCGGTTTGAATAAAATGCAGTTTAAATGCTTTGATCGCAGCATCAAGGTTGCTGGTGTCATAACCCATTATGCGTAATGCAACCTCGGGGGATACATCCAGAGGGGAAGTCTCCTCTATTTTAGTATTTGGTGTAAGTTCATTTTCTGAAACCTCTATCTCCAAATTTCCACCGGGTCTGCCATCTATGATCACATCAGATTCAGCAAAGCTATCGTCATACCATAATCCGAAACCTTCAGAGGCCAGAAGCTTCCAGGGAAAGGTAGGATTGGGATCTACTTTGCGGGAAGGTGCAATATCTGAATGGCCAATAAAATTGGCATCGGGGATCTTGTGTCTTTCCTTCAGGACTTTAAGCAGCTGAATAAGGCTGGTGACCTGGGCGGGGGCAAATTCTTCAAAGCCGTTATTATCGAGTTCAATCCCTATGGAAGACGAGTTGATGTCTGAATTATTTCCCCATTTTCCTGATCCTGCGTGCCAGGCCCGGTAAAAATCATTGAGCATCTGGTAAATTTCGCCATCTCTGCCAATGACATAATGGGAACTTACCTGGGTTCGGGGTAGCGTAAAAGTCTTTAAAGTATGTTCTGTCGAATTCTGCGCTGTGTGATGAATAATTACAAAATTGGGCTTTCTTAAATTAAAATTGGTAGTCCCTGCCTGGTGTTCTCCATAATTAAGCAGTGCTCCCCCGGCATCCTGTTGAGGCGGAAATTCCCTTAACTGCTTTGCGTACATTTTTGTTTGCTGCTTATGTACCCGGTTGGTTTTGGAATAGGGATTGGAGGAACAGGAAGCCAATAGTCCCGCTGCCAGAATGGTGAACAGGTAATATTTTATAGTGCTCATTTCTTAAAAATTAAATTAAAATTTCCACCTCACAAAGGCTTCCATCGCCTCATAATCTGCGAGACCCAGTTTGTGGTAATTCTCTGCTGTCTCCCGGTTTCGTTGCTCGGCCCGTACCCAGAATTCCCGTTGATCATCTCCGGGGAAAACCGGCCGGTCTTTTTGAGATTGATGCTGGAAGATCGCATTTCTCTTTTTGTGCACTTCCATTGGAGAAAGCGGTACCGCCATTTCGATCTCGTGGGTCTCAAACTCATCCCACGCCCCGCGGTACATCCATAGCCAGCAATCCTTTGTCCATTCCTCGGTTTTCCTCAGTCTTTTCATAGCTTCCAGAATTATCCTGAAACATACAATATGGGTTCCGTGAGGATCTGCAAAATCACCCGCTGCAAATATTTGATGAGGTTTTATTTTTTGCAACAGCTCCATGGTGAGTTTAATATCTACTTCCTTAACCGGATTTTTCTCGGTCTTCCCGGTTTCATAAAATGGAAGGGCCATAAAATGAATATTTTTATCTTCCAGGCCTGCATAACGTGCCCCTGCATAGGCTTCAGATTTTCGTATAAATGCTTTCACATCCCTTATCTCCTCAAGATCTATTTCATTGGGTTGTTTTGTTTTTAGAAAGGTCCTCATTTTCTCATAGATGTCTTCCAGGTTCCCGGTTTCCTGTCCTATGCTCTCGTTAAAATCTATGGCAAACTCAACGTATCGAAGTACATCTGTATCCCAAACCGCTGTATTTCCGGAGGTTTGATAAGCTACATGAACATCGTGGCCCTGGTCCACCAGTCGAATGAACGTTCCTCCCATTGAGATCACATCATCATCGGGATGCGGGGAGAAAATAAGGGAACGTTTTTGAGCAGGTTCTGCACGTTCGGGTCGCTGGGAATCATCGGCATTGGGTTTCCCGCCTGGCCAGCCGGTAATGCTGTGTTGTAATTTATTGAAAACGTGAATATTTATGTCATATGCAGGTCCCCTTTCAGTAACCAGCTGGGCCATCCCATGTGCGTTGTAGTCTTCATCTGTAAGTTTTAAAATAGGTTTTTTAATTTCAGAAGATAGCCAGATCACCGCTTTCTTAATAAGGGCATCATCCCACACACAATCTTTTACAAGCCACGGGGTGTTGAATCTTGTAAGTTCAGAAGCGGCATCTTCATCAAGAACGAATTTTACATTATCTGATAGTTGCAGGTACGTGGCGGGAACATTTCCGGAGATCTCTCCCTCCACTGCTTTTTTGATTATAGATGCTTTCTTCTTGCTCCAGGCCATGAGGATGATCTCCCTTGCCTTAAAAATAGTCCCGATGCCCATGGTAATTGCCTTGGTGGGAACATTTTCCTTTCCACCAAAATCCCTTGCTGCATCTCTACGGGTAAGATCATCTAATGTTACCAGCCTGGTTCCTGAATTTGGGGCAGATCCCGGCTCATTAAAACCAATATGCCCTGTTCTACCAATTCCCAGAACCTGCAGGTCCAGGCCACCTATTTCTTCTATTTTTTGTTCGTAACCCAGGCAGTAGGTTGCTATATCCTCTGGCTCAAGGGTCCCATCCGGTATATGGATATTATTGCGATCTATATCTATATGATCAAACAGGTTTTCATCCATAAAAGCCACATAGCTTTGTTTGGCATCCGGCTGCATAGGGTAGTATTCATCCAGGTTAAAGGTGATCACATTTTTAAAGCTAAGGCCTTCTTCGCGGTGCATTCTCACCAGCCTTGCATATACATCAACCGGGGTGGCACCGGTTGCCAGTCCAAGTACGGCGGTTTCCCCTTTAGCTTGTTTTTTTCTTATAAGGTCTGCAATGTGTCGCGCAACATTCTCAGCAGCTATAAATTCATCGGGGTATACGGTTACCGGAAGTTTTTCAAATCTTGTTTCTTCAAGCAGGTTTAATCTGGCCATAATGCTAAATAATTCGGGAGTTTTTAATTGATCTCAGATTTTGCCAGCGCAAGCTGACTTTTAAAGACGTTATTCACCACAGCCACGGTAGAACCGAGCAGGCTGGAGTTTGGACCCATTTCAGAAAGGGAAATTGTGGTCCTTTCTTTGAGCTGGATCATACAGTAGGTATTGATTGATTGTTGAATTGGAGTTGTTATAAATTGTTTGGATTCGGCTATTTTTCCTTCAAGGATGATCAATTCGGGGTTAAAGATCTGGATAAGGATGGCTATTCCTTTCCCCAGATTTATTCCAATTTCAGAAAGAACATTTATCGCAAACTGGTCGCCTCGATTGGCGGCCTCAATAATTAACTCGGGTTCAAGTTTTTCAGGGTCATCATTTGTCATGCTGCGCAATACCGAGGTTTGCCCTTGCAAGAGGCCTTCTTTTGCCCTTTCTACAAGTGCTATTCCAGATGCTACGGTTTCAAGACACCCTCTTTTACCGCAATGACATAATTTGCCATTTTCTATCATGGGAATATGACCAAATTCTCCAGCAAATCCTGAAGTACCGGTATGCATTTTACCGTCCATAATAATTCCCAGACCAACGCCCCAATCCATGGAGATCACCAGTACATCGCTTTTATTCTTGGCCTGACCGAAACGAAACTCGGCCAAACATGCACTTTTTGCATCATTAAGGATATAAACCGGTTTATTAAACCTCTTTTTAAGGGCTGCCTGTAAGGATTCAGATTCCTGACCCGTAAGAAAATAGGTAAAATTCTTTCCCTCCTTTGAGGATACCAATCCCGGCATACTAATTCCAATTCCAAGAAGTTTCCCGGTATCTATTTTTGATGTTTCTATTAGATTATTGGCATAATCAAAAAGGAAGTCAACAATATTAACATTGGGAGATATTGTTGAAGGGATATTCTCTTCCACAATAATGGAATGAGTATTATCAACAATGGCGAGTTTTATCTTATATCGTTCAATATGGATGCTCAGCACAAAAAAGGTATTCTTCCTTAGGCCATAGAGGTCGGGTTTTCTTCCGCCTACAGATTCTCCCCTTCCCATTTTTTCTACAACACCGGTACTTATCAATTGATTGATCAAAGCCATAGAAGTGGGAAGGCTAAAATTAAAAGTTTGGCAAATCCCCGCATTGGTATTGGCACTATTTAAATATAGATGCCTGATGATCCTTAATTTTTGCAAGTGTTTTTTCTTTTCTACATTACTTATGTCATGAAAAGCGCTGTTGCTGAGAAGAAAATCATGTAATACCTGTGCCATATATTTACTTTAATTGTGAATTTTATTTTAAGAATAGTTTTACAAAATAGTGATTATATTTTTCCTAAAAATAGTCAAAAAAATAATTCTGAAATATACTTTATCTAAAATTTTATAAAAGATTGGATATTTACTTAAAATTTATATTTTTATAAAAATATTTAATCCTTTTAATAATCCGGGTAATATCAACAGGAAAAGTAATTATGGTAGCACTTAAAGAAAGATTTCTTTCACTGGATGTATTGCGCGGGTTGACCATAGCCCTAATGATCCTTGTAAATACTCCCGGGAGCTGGTCAACAATTTATGCCCCGTTCAGGCATGCTGCCTGGCACGGGTTTACCATCACAGATCTTGTTTTTCCCTCTTTTTTGTTTGCTGTAGGAAACGCAATGAGCTTCAGTCTTAAAAAATATGCCCTTCAGGGCAATTCCATATTTTTAAAAAAAGTTTTTAAAAGAACCATTCTCATCTTTGCTGTCGGTTTGTTTCTAAGTGCCTTCCCGTTTGTTTATAGAGATGGCAATGGTGAGTTGGTTCTTAAGAATTTGCAGAATATGAGGATCATGGGGGTGTTACAACGCATTGCCTTGTGCTATTTCTTTGCTGCACTTATCATTCATTATTTTAAATTGAAAGCCTCTCTCATTTTGAGTGTGGTGATTTTAATCTTTTATTGGGCGGTCATGTATTTCTTCGGAAACCCGGAAGATCCCTACAGTCTTACCGGGAATGCCGCTTTAAAATTTGACCTGGCAGTTTTCAGACCTGAAAATCTCTGGAAAGGTTTTGGAATTCCATTTGATCCTGAAGGCTTGTTAACTACTTTACCGGCCATCGTAAATGTTATCGCAGGCTATGCCGCGGGTGTTTTCATTCAAAAGTCGGGAAATACCATCACCACTATCTGGAAGCTTACGGCCGCGGGATTGCTTCTAGTAATCGTCGGGCAGTTTTGGAATGTCTGGTTTCCCATCAATAAACCGCTCTGGACCAGTTCTTATGTGCTGTTAAGTGTTGGGTGGGTTATGGTGATCATCGCCGCTCTTATCCTGATTATAGAGATCTGGCGTTTCAAGTCCTGGACCTATTTTTTTGAAGTATTTGGCCGTAATCCTCTGTTCATTTTTGTGTTATCGGGCCTGGTAGTAATGTTAATGAACATTATCTACATCCAGGGGACGGCTTCAAAAACCTATATTTACAAAAATTATTTCCTAAGCTGGTTAACAGATTATAATGCCTCCCTGCTCTTTGCCATTCTCTATATGCTGGCAATGTGGTTAATTGGCTTTTTTATGGATAAACGAAAGATCTACATCAAGGTTTAAACAAAGTTATTTACAAAATTTTTTTCCCTAATGAATAAACTCACCTCACTCTTTATCTTCCTGGGCATTTTGTCAAGCTGGAATTCCGCAGCCCAAAATTCTGAACCTGTTACTCCTGAATTCCTTCAGTATGAAAACAGCAAATGGGTAGATTCCATAATGAAAACCCTGAGCCCCGATGAAAGAATAGCACAGCTTATTATGGTAGCAGCTTATTCAAACAGGGGAGAGGAACACAAGGAAGAGATCCTTAAACTCATTAAGGAACAAAAAATTGGCGGACTTATTTTCTTCCAGGGTGGTCCTGTGAGGCAGGTGCGGTTGATGAATGAATATCAGGCCGCATCAAAAGTGCCGCTTCTTGGAGCCATTGATGCCGAATGGGGATTGGGAATGCGGCTCGACACTACCGTAAGTTATCCTTTTCAAATGGCACTTGGAGCTATACAGGATGAATCGCTGATATACGATATGGGTGCAGAAATTGCCCGGCAGATCAAGAGAACCGGGCTGCATTTAAACTTTGCTCCGGTGTTGGATGTGAACAACAATCCAAATAATCCCGTGATCAATTACAGGTCGTTTGGAGAAGATAAATACAACGTTACCAGCAAAGCCATTGCTTACATGAAAGGAATGCAGGACCATCAATTGCTCACTACTGCAAAGCATTTCCCCGGGCATGGAGATACAGATACAGACAGTCATTACGCGCTCCCCCAAATTACACATTCCCGCGCAAGGCTGGATTCGCTGGAATTATATCCCTTTCGGGAAATAGTAAAAGCAGGAATTGGAGGGGTCATGGTGGCCCATCTGGATATTCCCGCACTGGATTCCACAGGAGTTCCTTCCACCTTATCAAAACCCATTATAACTTCTCTTTTAAAAGAGGAACTGGGCTTTCAGGGCCTTACCGTAACCGATGCTATGAATATGAAAGGGGTTACTGAAGGCAACGAACCGGGAGTTGTAGATAAGGATGCCATTCTTGCGGGGAATGATCTGCTTGAATTTACTGAAGATGTCCCAAAAGCAATTCAGGAAATAAGGAAAGCTATCAAAAAGGGACTTATTTCTCAGGCCGAAATAGACCGCAGATGCAGAAAGATCCTCGCCGTAAAATACTGGGTGGGCCTCAATAAATTTGAATCTACCTCTTTAGTAAATATTACCGAAGAGCTTAATACCCCCCGGGCGAATTATTTAAACAGAAAACTGGCGGCGGCCTCTATTACCGTTCTTAAAAATGAGGGGAACATTTTACCGGTAAAAAACACCAGGGGATCACGGATCGCTTCACTTTCCATAGGTGCAGATAGTCCTACGGTTTTCCAGGAAAGCTTGTCGCTTTATGCCAATGTTGCTCATTTTACACTACCAAATGAGTCTTCTCCCGAAGAAATGCAAACAGTTAAGGAGAAGTTGAGGGATTATGAACAAGTGATTGTGGGAATTCATGATGATAGTAAATTCCCTAGGAACACTATTAAAATGACTTCAGAAGTTCAAAATTTTCTTACGGAGTTAATTTCAGAAAAAAATACCATAATAAGTCTTTTCAAGAATCCGTATGTGCTGGATAAATTGGAGAATGTAGAAAATGCATCAGCGCTTTTGGTTACTTACCAGGATACTCAAAACTACCAGGAAATTGCGGCCCAGGTTATCTTTGGAGGAGCAGGAGCCAGTGGAAAACTCCCGGTAAGCGTAGGCAATAAATTTAAAGTAGGCGCTGGTTTAGACCTGGAAGGTGGCCTGCAGTTTTCATATAGCCTGCCCGAAGATGCGGGAATGAATTCAGAGATCCTGGTAAAAGGGATAGATTCCCTTATGCAACAGGCGATGAATGCTAAAGCAATTCCCGGAGGACAAATTTTGGTTGCAAGAAATCAAAAAATCGTATTTCATAAAGCTTATGGTTTTCATCAGTACCATGACACTCTTAAAGTGAAGAAGGACGATTTGTACGACCTGGCTTCGGTCACTAAAATTTCGGCTTCAATGGCCGCCCTGATGAAATTATATGACGAGGAAAAATTCCATCCAGATCAAACTCTGGCAGATCACCTACCCAGCTTTCGCAGATCAAATAAATCCCACATTCCCTACCGCGATATTTTAACACACCAGGCACGATTTCAGCCGTGGATCCCCTTCTGGAAAAATACACTAAGAAAAAATGGGAGTTATAAATGGGCAACCATTAAAAAAGACTCTTCCGCAAGGTTCCCAATAAAACTCACCAATACAATGTTTCTTCATCGTGACTATCCCGATAAAATCGTTAAAGAGATAAGAAAATCTCCGTTAAGGGAAGAGAAGAAATATGTCTATTCAGATTTCTTCTTCATTCTGGCTCCGGGAGTTGTTGAAAGCCGCATAGATACAGATTTCTCCACCTATTTACAGCAAAATTTTTACGAACCCCTGGGCGCTTCATCCCTAACCTTTAATCCTTTAACTAAATTTCCTAAGTCAAGGATAGTTCCCACTGAAAATGATTTCAATTTCAGGCACGAAGCTATTCACGGGACGGTACACGATGAGGGTGCGATTATGATGGGTGGGGTTTCTGGACATGCGGGATTATTCGGGAATGCCCATGATCTGGCCAAATTGCTGCAAATGTATCTCAACAAAGGAGAGTTTGGGGGGAAACGTTATCTCAATGGGGCAACCATAGAGGAATTTACCCGTCGCCAATTTCCGGACTCTGATAATCACCGGGCTCTTGGGTTTGACAAGCCTTATTATAATGAAAAGGGAGAAAGCCGTAATACCGCTCAGGACGCCAGTGCGTCCAGCTTTGGTCACACAGGATTTACCGGCATAATGGTATGGATGGATCCTGAATATGACCTTCTATATGTGTTTCTATCCAACCGCGTGAATCCCACCCGGGAAAATTCGCGCCTTTTTCGCTTAAACACACGAACCCAGATCCATCAGGTTTTGTATGATGCTATAAAGAAAGAGGAGGGCGAATAATTTTTCGGGCTTACTGGTTTTTGTTCAAATAAATTGAAGATTTCATAACAGTTTTATAAGAAATACTATATTTGTTTGTAATCTTAATGCCAAAACCCCGAACCTGTAATTTTCCCCCATGAAGATAAATTACTTTGTGCCCCTGTTTTTCCTAATTTTTCTTTCCTCAGTTCAGGTTTATTCACAGTATTCAGTAAAAGGAGTTATAAAAGATCAAGGTGGGAATCCCGTGGTATTCGCAAATGTGGTTTTGCTTAATTCGCAGGATTCTACCACGGTATATCGTGGTGCGGTTTCCAATGAAGAAGGGGAATATACTTTTGAAAACATTGTCCAGAATGAATACCTGTTATCCATAAGTTTTGTGGGTTTTGAAAACTTTTTAAAAAAGGTTGAAATAAACGGAGATGAGAATCTCGGGACCATCGTGTTGGATGAGGAGGCCTCCGGCCTGCAGGAAGTCACTATAAATGCGAAAAAACCTAAAATTAGCCGAAGCATAGACAGGATCATCTTTGATGTTGAAAATTCAACTCTTTCAAACGGTAATTCTTGGGACATTTTGAAAAAGACACCGGGAGTTATTGTAACTCAAAATCAATTACTGGTAAGGAACAATGTGGTGGCGGTTTATATAAATGACAAGAAGGTGCATCTCTCCTCATCTGAATTACAGGCGCTTCTCGAGAGTTATTCCGCAGCCAATATTAAATCCATTGAAGTAATTACAAATCCCCCGGCAAGGTATGAAGCCGAAGGGGGTGCGATCCTCAATATTATAACCAGCACAAATCTTACCCCGGGATATAAGGGAAATATAAACGGAAATTACACCCAGGCGATCTATCCAAAATACCAGTTTGGAACCAGTCATTATTTTAAAAGTGAAAAGCTTAACGTTTTTGCCAATTACAGCATTAGCCCCCGCAAGGAATTTAAAAATGACGACAGCCATATTAATTTTATGAAGCCCAACGGCGATATTTTTTCCCGCTGGACTACAGATTTTAACCGGACTACCACCTCCCTGGCCCACAATGCCAACCTAAATCTCGATTATAACATAGATGCCCGTAATTCCCTGAGCTTTTCAGCCAATGCCATGGTCTCGCCCAATAAACGCTTTGACAATACCGTTGAAACCCACATTAGAAATTCTCAATTTCAGCTGGATTCATCATTTGTTACCAGAAGCGGACTTATGAATGATGAAGAAAATATCGCGCTTAACCTTAATTATACCCACAAATTAAAAAAGGAAGGAGCTCAGGTATCCTCTACTGTACATTATACAAATTTTGGGCAGGATCGGGTACAGGATGTTTTTTCGACTTATTTCAATCCGCAGCAGGAAGTTATAAACAGGATCAGTTTTATGACAGATGCTGCCCAGAACATTGATATTTTCACCGCTCAGGTAGATTATGAAACCCCACTGGGAAGTACCAGCTTTGAACTGGGAGCAAAAGCATCTTTTATTGATTCTGAAAGTGGGATAGATTATTATAATACTCCAAACAACGCCAGGGAATATATCGCGGCTTTATCAGATAATTTTTTATATGATGAAAAGATCTACGCAGGGTATACGAGCATTACCAAGGATTGGGAGAAATGGGCGATAAAAGGTGGGCTTAGGGCTGAATATACAGATATCCTGGGGGTTTCAAATTCTATGGGCGAAGTTAATACCCAGGACTATTTTGAACTTTTTCCCACTGCATATTTTCAACATACCATAAATGAAGATCACGTCCTGACCTTTGATTATGCCAGAAGGATCGTACGTCCTAAATATGAAAGCTTAAACCCTTTCAGGTATTTTCTAAATGAGAATAATTTTAATGCCGGTAATCCAGATCTAAAGGCTGCCATCACCAATAACTTCAATTTAAATTATTCCCTTAAAGGCCAGTATTTCTTTGACCTTTATTATCAGGACAACGGGATAACCCCTTCTATTCTGGCATTTCAGGATAATACAAATTTAAATATTAGAAGCATTAGCGCCAATTTAGTGAACAGCAAGGCGTATGGCCTGGATATTTCCCATAGCAGGTCTATTACAAGATTTTGGTATGCGCAGTTATTCACATCATTGTTTCACGATGAAAACACGTTTCTGGCTATAGAAAGCGGTGACAGGGAAGTAACTAATGAGGTGAATGGAATTCAGGCATATATCTACAATGTTTTCACCCTTTCCAAGGATGGGACTTTTGAAGGCAATTTATTCCTAATGCACGTTTCAGATTATATCGCTGGGTCCTACCAACTTGACCCTATGACCACCTTTTCCATAGGTTTCAGAAAAACCCTGTGGGATAACCGGGCCGAGCTTACCCTCAACATTGAGGATATCCTTAATACTACAAATTCCAGATTGGTGTCCAGATATCTCAATCAGGACAATTCCTTTTTGGCACAAGAAGAAACCCGGTACGTACGCGTAGGTTTCAAATATAACTTCGGGAATTTCAGGCTGAGCGATAATCAGCGCAAGATCGAAGCGGCTGAACGCGACAGAATCTAGTAATTGTATAATGTATACTGTATTATAGTATTGTGTATTTCTTCCCAATAGCCTATTAACAAAAAATGCTTATTTTTGCAGCCTTAAATAATTGATTGTGGCCAAAATAGGAAACATAGATGTAGGAGAATTTCCATTGCTGCTCGCGCCAATGGAAGATGTGAGTGATCCCCCGTTCCGCGCTTTATGCAAGGAACAGGGAGCAGATGTAGTATTTACTGAATTCATTTCTTCTGAAGGGCTTATCCGCGATGCGGCAAAAAGCATGATGAAGCTCGATATTTACGAGAAAGAGCGTCCGGTGGGAATTCAGATCTTTGGTGCCAACCTTGAGTCGATGCTGGAATCTGTAGAAATCGTTGAAAGATCCGGCCCCGATATGATCGACATTAATTTTGGATGCCCGGTAAAAAAAGTAGTTTCCAAAGGAGCCGGTGCGGGAATTCTGAAAGATATTGACCTTATGGTCTCCCTTACCGCAGCTATGGTAAAACACACCAATCTTCCAATTACAATTAAGACAAGACTGGGTTGGGATGCAGATTCCATAAGAATTGTTGAGGTTGCTGAAAGGTTGCAGGATGCCGGGGCAAAGGCTATCTCCATTCACGGCCGTACCCGGGCTCAAATGTATAAAGGCTCCGCCGACTGGGCTCCGATAGCTGAGGTCAAGAACAACTCCAGGATGCATATTCCCGTTTTTGGAAACGGAGATGTTGATACCCCCGAAAAAGCTGCAGAAATGCGCGATAAATATGGTCTTGACGGTGCGATGATAGGTCGGGCAAGTATTGGATACCCCTGGTTTTTCAGGGAAGTAAAACATTTCTTTGCCACGGGTGAACACATGGCTCCTCCAACTTTGGAAGAGCGTGTTGATGCAGCGAGAAGGCATTTACAAATGGCGATCGACTGGAAAGGTGAAAAACTTGGAGTGTTTGAAACCCGAAGACATTACACCAATTATTTCAAGGGCATTCCGCACTTCAAGGAATTCAGGACCAAAATGGTGACCAGTGATGATGCTGTAGATGTTTTTGCCGCTTTTGATGAGGTGGAAAAGGAATTTACAGGCTTTGAATTTGCCTAAGCAGTAAGCGCTCTTTTACTTCGGCTTGCCGCAATATAAGATGCCAGGAGTCCCAGGGCACCAATGGTTACAAGTACCACCAGAATGTTGAAGAGGGTGATCTTTACAGGATAAGGGAGGCTTGGAGTTATCATTACCAGATCATACTGCAGCTGAAGATAAACAACCAGCATTGCCGCCAGCAGGCCAATAATTCCGCCAACACCTGTCATAAGCGCACCCTGTAGAAAAAAGATGTTCTTAATAGCATTTGGGGTGGCTCCAAGACTATACAGGGTTTTAATATTCTCCCTTTTATCGAGGATCACCATGATTATAGATCCAATCACGTTGAAAAGAGCAATGATCACAACCAGTGTAAAGATGAGGTATACCGCGAGATTTTCGGTATTGAGCATTTTGTAGAGCGTTTCGTTGAGCTGTGCCCTGTTTCGTATGGTAATATCCTGGTCCAGAGCAGCAGCTATTTCAGCTCGCACCTTTTCCTGGTCGGCATTTGGAGCGAGTTTTATTTCAATGGCCGAGATCTGCTCATCGGGGATTTCCAGTAAGGTGCGGGCAAAAGCAATGTTTGAGAAAATATATTTGCTGTCCAGGTCCTCATTCACACTGTAAATATCTGTCACAATAACATTCTCACGGTTAAAGGCATCGGTGGGATTGGTTATCTGTCCTTTTCCCGGCCGGGGCACCATAATGCTGAGCAGGTCCTGATAATCAAAAGTGTTTAAAGAGAGCAGTCTAGCGATCCCGTTGCCGGCCACTACCTGGAATTCGCTTTGCGTAAGCCAGGTGCCAAAAACCAGGGAGGAGTCTATATTGTTCACCCTTCGGTAACCGGCATCTACTCCTTTTATAAAAGCAGTGTGGGTCTTGTTCTTATATTCAAGGAATACGCGTTCCTCAAGAATTTCAGAAAATGCATTGATCCCGGTGATGGTTTTTAATTTTGCTCTTTCTTCTTCAGTAAGAATAAAGGTTTTCCCGGTTTCAGGGAATACTTTTAGATCGGGGTCAAATTCGTTTGAAAAGGAAAGGCTGAAATCCTTGAGCCCTGAAAATCCTGAAAGGACAATAAAAAGTGAAAATGCTCCTGCAAATACGCCAATGGCCGCGATAATGGTAATAATGTTGATCGCATTATTGCTGCTTTTGGAAAACAGGTAGCGCCGGGCAATGTACAGGGAAAAATTCACCTTATGATTTTTTCCTTCGCTCGAGAAGATCGGGGTTGGAGATTGGATCTTCTTTACCTTTAATAGATTTCTCTATTTTTTCAATGTAATCCAGGGAATCATCTACATAAAATTCCAGGTCGGGCATACGCCTTAGCTGGTGTTTGGTGCGTTGCGCGAGTTCGTGCTTTATCCTGGGCTTAATGGCATTGAGTTCCTTCAGCATTTCATCTGCATTTTTTGCCGGAAAAACGCTCAGGTATGCCTTGGCAATAGAGAGGTCTGTAGGTACTTTAACTTTAGAAACCGAGATCAAAATACCCTGTATTCCCGCATCCCTCAAATGATTTTGAAGAATTTCAGCGAGATCCTGCTGTAAAACGCCGCCTATCTTTTTTTGTCTGTTTGTTTCCATACTACAAAAGTAAGATATTTAAATTTTAATATTGCTAAATTTACGTTAGGACAAATTATCAATTATCAATTACCAATCACCAAATTCCAAAATCCGGGGAAAGCAGGGAACAATAAACTCCAAACTATAAACTATAAACAACTATTCACCAATCACTACTCACTAATTACTAAAGAAATGAAAAAGATCGAACACATAGGCATTGCAGTGAAGAATATAGAAGAAGCAAATGCAACTTACCGCGCTCTACTGGATGCAGAACCTTATAAAAGTGAGGAAGTGGAAAGCGAGGGGGTGATCACTTCTTTTTTTCAGGTGGGCGAGACCAAGATCGAGTTGCTGGCAGCCACCAATGAGAACAGCCCCATTTATAAGTTTATAGAAAAGCGGGGAGAGGGCATTCATCATATCGCATTTGATGTTGAAGATATAGAAGCCGAAATAGCCCGGCTGGAACGCAAGGGATTTGTGCTTGTAAACCACCGGCCAAAACCGGGAGCGGATAATAAGATCGTGGCGTTCCTGCACCCTAAAAGTGCAAAAGGGGTTCTGGTTGAACTTTGCCAGGATACGGGGCCTACCCGGAAGGAATTGTTTGATGAAGGACTCAGGTAATTTACCCGGAGCTGTGAATTAAATAAAAACGAAAAAAACATTTGTAGGCTAACCCGCAATTACATAAATTTGCGCCCTCATTACACCTATTGAGCCGGTCCTATAGCTCAGCTGGTTAGAGCACCTGACTCATAATCAGGTGGTCCCTGGTTCGAGTCCAGGTGGGACCACGAGTAAAATTAGCCTTCCAGATTTTGGAAGGCTTTTTTATTGGTGAATATCCCCTCGAAACAGTTTAGGCACTGCCTCTTTAGCGCCACCTGCAATTATAATAAAAACAGAATCGCGGGAAGCTTGCTGACTTCTTCCTTTTTAAAACATTTTTTAGAAATGATTATGATTCCATTGGCATTTTTTAATAAAACGGCAACCTACTTTTAAAACCTTGAAAGACCGGAAGTCTGTCTTTTTAAATTTAAAAATCAATGCAGATGGAATGCAATACTCACTTTATGGCTAACGAACTTCCGGAAAATGAAATGGAAACGCTGTATTCACTTTTAGGGAAGGAAAACACACACAAGAAAATTGTGAAAAGAAGATCTCGCCTTTGGTTTTGGTCCCACTTGAAAGCTTAAACAGATTTTTGTTCTAAATATGCCTTATTCAACCCTGCTATGCTAAGTTTCCATATTTAGTTCTCGCCAATCTTCATGAAAAATTGGGTTGCATAAAAAATAGTTGATTAAAGCATCCCTGCTTAGAAGTACTTTGGAAATTTCTCAAAAAATCAATCCAGCACCGGCAGGATATAATTAGACAACACACTTTTTTCTTTCATCAGCGCTTCGATCTCCTCTGATCTTCGCGGGGCTTCTGCCGATAAATTCACCGGCCCGTTGGGGGTTATTAAAATATCATCTTCAATTCTCACCGCGATGCCGTGCCATTTAGGGTCGCAATCGCTGCCTTCAGGGATGTAAATTCCCGGCTCGACCGTGATCACCATATTGGCTTCAAATTTTTCATATTTGCCGGGATCGTGCACATCCAGACCAATGTGATGGGAAGTACCGTGAGGAAAATATTTGCGGGCTTCGGCTTCTGTCTTTACAATTCCCAATTTTACAAGACCTTCATTGATCACTTTGCGGGCAGCTTCATCGCTGGCGCCAAAATGATTTCCTACCACTACTGCTGCAATTCCCGCTTCCTGGGCTTCATACACCAGGTCATAGATCGCTTTCTGCTCGGGGGTGAATTTGCCGTTGGCGGGGATGGTGCGGGTAACATCGGCAGTGTAGCCGTGATATTCGGCACCCAGATCCATTAAAACCAGCTCGTTTCCCACCTGCAGTTTATTGTTCTCTATATAATGAAGCACGCAGCCATTGTTGCCTGCTCCCACAATGCTGGGATAGCCTTCAAATTCGCTTCCGTATTTCTTGTAAACAAACTCGTGAATCCCCTGTACCTCGGTTTCAGACATCCCGGGGTGCATAGCCTTCATAATTTCCCGCTGGCCCATTGCTGAAATTCGCACAGCTTTGGTAAGCAGCTCTAATTCTTCAGTTGTTTTGATCTCTCTTAACTCCGCCATTGCGCTCTTTAAAACCTGCGCATCAAGATTGGCTCTTCTTTGAGGAAGGGAGGCAGGGGTGTTGAGTTCCTTATTTTCAGAAGAAATATTTCCGGTATCCGCATCAAGGTAATAACCCGATTGAGTTTTAAAAGATTCCACCAGGTCATAAAGATCTGCCCCATCCCTCGGATTATTTCGGTAATCGTCGGCAAACTCCTTGTAAAGGACTTTGTCAAAGGAGTAATAATCTATTCCGGAGTTTAAAAATTCCTTGCCGTTAAAAGCGGTTTCAAATTCCAGCTTGCCTTTGGCACCTTCGGTTCCCAGTCGGTAACCATTCCATTGTTCGGCCCTTGCATTTTTTTCCTGGACATAAAGGATCTCGTTAAAGGTTTCTCCTTCCGCATTCACCTGATCTTCAGAAAAGATCACCAAAACCGAGTTGGGTTCCTTATAACCGGTCAAATAATAAAAATCGGGATCCTGATGGTAGATATAGTCTACATCATTTGCACGGTTCCTTACTGCATTTGCAAAAAATACCGCAACAGAGTTCCCGGGCATTTTATCGCGCAGTGCTTCCCGTCTTTCTTTATGAAACGGAGCCGACAGATAATCTGTAGGAATTCCTTCCTGAGCAAATGACAGAGAAATAGTAAGCAGGGCAAAAATAGAAGTTAAAAAGGCTTTCATAGGACAAGCTAATGGTGAAGGGGGAATTTAAGAATAATCGTAAGAATGTTTAGAATAACGCGAATTAAAATTTGTTTATCGGGACACGGGTAATTTTTAGGTCATTTCTCTTTTACTTTTCTACCGGGGAACTTCTGCAATGCCTTAAATACCGCAAATATTTGGTCGTTAGGATGTTAATATGTAAATAATGGGTTTAAAAAAATCCTCTACAAATGTTATATTTCTGTTTAATTTTAATTAATAATAGTTAAACAAAATTAGAATTGATTTATATTTAAACTGTATTAACTTATAAATCAAAACATTGTGAAAAATTATCTTTTAATGATCCTGAAGGCTCGGAGAGCTTTTCAGTTCGTAATGCTTGCCACAATTTCTTTATTACTGTATTCCTGTTCTACGGAGGGAACAGAAACGATGGAAGATCCCACCGTTTATGATCTGTTGACCAACACCAATGCAAAAGCGCGAGCGGGAAATGTTGCTAAGGGAGACGATCCAATTGCGCTTATAGCTATAAACGGTAATTATAGCGAATTGGTAGGAGCATTGGCTTATGTAGATGGAGAATTAAATGCCGGACTTGTAGATCTGTTCCTTAACGGAAAAGACCAGTATACCGTATTTGCCCCTACGAACGAAGCTTTTTATGAATTATATGAAACCTTAAAGGTAGCCGGCATTGAGGAACTGCCTGCAGAGCTGGTTTTAAATGTTTTATTATATCATGTAACCGAAGGCCGGCGCGGATCCAATAGTGTGGTTCCTCCCAATCGCCCTCGTTCTATTGAAACATTGCTGGGAGCATCATTTATGGTAGACAAGGATGCCAATATTATAGCTATAGGAAACACAGCAAATTTTGAGAATATCGATATTTCTGCCAGCAATGGAATTATACATGTTATAGACAGTGTTTTATTGCCAATTGAACTGGATTAGCCTTTGGTTTGATTAGATTTTCTGAAAAAAGCTGTTGTACCCCGGCAGCTTTTTTATTGCACCATATTAAGATCTTTACAGAATCCTTTTCCAAGGCAAATTTCATATATCTACGGCTGTCTTTCATTATTCTTGCTTCGCGAAGCAATAAATTTCATATCATTGAGTAATATTTGTGCGGAAATCATCAATGAAAGAGGATTTTTATTAATTTAGATAAAGCATGAAACACACGTAGTTCATCGTGAATTTTGTCTTTTAATCGAATTAGTTTGAAACCTACTTACTTTTGAGATACATTTAACTTCCCCAAGCCTATTTGCGACCTATATATGAAAAGGATATTTCTTCTTATTTTAATATTTTTTTCGGTGAGCTATAGTTATGGCCAAAGAGGACCTTGTGAACCCGGTTTTGTTCAATGTCGTGGATCTTCAGCTTGTATTCCTGCAAGACAATGCGGAGTAGGACCTCCGCCTCCGGGTCTTGTAGTTCCTATAGACTCCAAGATATCTTTGCTCATTGCCGCCGGCCTTGGATTGGGAATATTTTTCCTTTTATCTTCCGGGAAAAAAGAATTGCCTGAATAACCTTTTGTTATCCTCTTTATTTCCAAAGTACTATGAAGCTGATTAGGGTTTTTGGCAGCATTTTTTTAAATTAATCAGTTTCTCCCTTTTAAACATTCTCCTTTTGTAATATTTTCCTCACTCTGCCTGGCTAAGTTAAAATGCTTTTGTTTTTATAATTTCTTGTAGTACATTACGCACAATTATGAAAAGGAAAGTTTCCCTAATAAGCTTTTTATCGGTATTTTTATTCTTTTGGTCGATATCAATGGCTGCTCAAAGCCACAATTTGCCCTCACCGCAAATGTCAACCGAAAATGACGGGAAGGCACCTCCACCTCCCGGACTCGTGGTGCCTATAGATTTCGGAATTCCCGGGGTAATGGCCGGAGGCCTTGTAATTGGTATTTATTTTTTAAGGAACAAGAAGGTTATTTCCCCAGGTCCGTAAGGCGTTTCACATATTTCCCAATAACGTCAAATTCAAGGTTTACCCTGTCGCCATCTTTTAAAGAGTTAAAAGTGGTGTGGTTATACGTGTAGGGAATTATTGCGACGCTGAATTCGTTCGGTTTGGAATTCACCACCGTAAGGCTCACCCCGTTCACGGTTATGGAGCCTTTTTCTATGGTGATATTTTGCAGCTTTGGGTCGTATTCAAATGTAAAGACCCAGCTTCCGTTTTCTTCCTTTATATTGGTACATAGCGCTGTTTGATCCACATGGCCCTGTACAATATGACCGTCAAGTCGGGCTCCAAGTTTCATTCCGCGCTCCAGGTTTACCTTTTGGCCCTTTTGTAAGTTTCCTAAAGTGGTTTTTTCCAGCGTTTCCTTTATCGCTGTTACGGTGTAGTTATCGCCTGAAATATCAACCACGGTAAGACAAACCCCGTTATGGGCCACGCTTTGGTCAATTTTAAGTTCGGGGGTCATTTTCGCAGCTATGCTTATGTGAAGATTGTCCCTGTCTCCAGTAACTTCAACAACTTCTCCTTGTTCTTCAATAATTCCGGTAAACATGGTCGTAGATTATTCTTACATTTGTGTTGTAAAAATAGAAATAAAAAAGGGGATACATTATGAAGTCTGTTCAAAAGATAAAACTGGGGATAAGCATTGGGGATCTAAATGGAATTGGCGGGGAGATTATTCTGAAGACTTTTGACGACTCTCGCATGCTTGATTTCTGCACCCCTGTAATTTTCGCTTCTGTAAAAACCCTCAGTTTTCTTAAAAAACATTTCAATCTGGAGTTAAACATTCACGGGGTAGATTCTGTTTCGCAGGTTATTGAAGGCAAGATCAATGTGGTAAATGTCTGGAAGGAAAACGTAGATATAAATTTTGGAGCTGAAGACCCTGAGAGCGGAAAGTATGCGTTTAAATCGTTGCAGGCAGCTACCCAGGCTCTAAAAAATGATGAAATTGATGTTTTGGTTACTGCGCCCATAAACAAGAATACCATACAAAGCGAGGATTTCAATTTCCCGGGGCATACCAATTATCTGGCAAAGGAACTGGAGGGCGATAGTCTTATGTTCATGATCACTGATACTTTAAAGGTAGGATTGCTTACAGATCATGTTCCGCTTAAGGATATTGCACAGGAGATCACCCCGCAATTAATTGAAAAGAAAATAGGCATTATACAAATAACCCTTCAGCAGGATTTTCGCATTTCAAAACCTAAGATCGCGGTGCTGGGTATTAATCCGCATAGCGGTGATAATGGTTTGATTGGTCAGGAAGATGAGACCGTCTTAAAGCCCACCCTGCAAAAATTGAAGGATAAAGGACATTTGGTTTTTGGTCCTTATGCAGCCGATAGTTTTTTTGGCACTAAAAATCACCAGAATTTTGATGCGGTGGTGGCAGCTTATCACGACCAGGGACTTATTCCTTTCAAGACTTTGTCCTTTGGAGAAGGGGTAAATTATACAGCAGGATTAAGCAAGGTAAGGACCTCGCCAGATCACGGTACAGCCTTTGAGATTGCAGGTAAGAATGTAGCCAATATCAATTCTTTCAAAGAGGCCGTTTTTAAGGCGATCGAAATATTTCAAACAAGGCGGGAGTATAAAAAATTAACTAAAAATCCACTGAAGAAAACCACCAAAAAGTTCTAAACAAAATTTTGTTTATAACCCATGGTTAATTCATTATATTTTATATCTTTGCACCTGCCTTTTTCGGGGGGCATGCGCTCGAAATAGATGATGTTATGAGGAAACTAGCAGCGTTTACAATCCCTTTTGTTGGGTTGAAACCAGGAAAGCACGAGTTTGAATACCAAATAGATAAGGAGTTCTTTGAGCATTTTGAGTATGATGAATTTCATGATGCAAATGTAAAAGTCGATTTACTGTTTGACAAGAAACCTACCATGATGGAGCTTACTTTTAAGGCTTCCGGAATAGTAAATGTAGATTGTGATCTTACAAGTGAACCATATGATCAACCTGTAGAGGGAGAAATGATCCTGGTGGTGCAATTTGGAGATGAATTTAATGATGACAACGAGGAATTATTGATCCTGCCTCACGGGGAGTATCAATTGGAAGTGGCTCAGTATATATATGAGTTGATCGTTTTATCTGTTCCCTTAAAGAGGGTTCATCCTGGGGTTTTGGATGGTACTTTAGAATCTGAAGTACTGGAAAAACTTGAAGAATTAAGCCCCAAAGCGGCTGAAGATATTGAAGAGAATGAAAATGGGGAGGAGATTGATCCCCGGTGGAATAAATTAAAAAACTTATTTAACGATTAATAATACGTAGCAATGGCACATCCTAAGAGAAAAACCTCGAAAACCAGAAGAGATAAAAGAAGAACTCATTATAAAGCTTCTGTTCCTCAAATTGCCACAGATCCTACTACAGGTGAGGCACATTTGTACCACAGGGCACACTGGCATGAAGGTAAATTATACTACCGCGGTCAGGTATTAATAGACAGTACTGAAGAAGTAGAAGCATAGCCTTAAAAACTGTGCTGCAACCAAAACTCTCACCTCGTGGGAGTTTTTTGTTTATAGTTGAATAAGTCCTAAAAAGGCCTTAATTTGCACCGCCGTTCAATGAAAAATTAGTACATTTCTTTTTCCAAGTGATGTGATTTCTCTTGCCTGGCGTTTTAAATTCGATTTTTATGATTAAAAACTCGGCAGCCATTACCGCTGTAGGTGCTTACGTCCCTGAAGACATATTGACCAACCAGATGCTGGAAAAAATGGTCGATACCAATGACGAATGGATAACTTCGAGAACAGGGATCAAAGAACGCCGTATCCTTAAAGATCCTGCTTTAGGAACTTCTTTTATGGCCATTAAGGCCGCAGAAAATCTTCTGGAAAAATCTGGAGTTGATCCTACCGAAATAGACCTTGTAATTTTAGCTACCGTAACCCCCGACCTTCCGGTCGCTGCCACAGCGGTTTATGTTGCAACACAAATAGGGGCTACCAATGCATTTGCTTATGACCTGCAGGCAGCCTGTTCAGGTTTTTTATATGGAATGTCTACCGCCGCAGCTTATATTGAAGCGGGCAGGTATAAAAAAGTTTTGGTAATTGGAGCCGACAAGATGTCCTCAATAATTGATTATACAGATCGTACTACCTGTATCATCTTTGGTGATGGTGCCGGCGCGGTTTTATTTGAGCCAAATATTGAAGGTCTTGGCCTTCAGGATGAATTGTTGAGAAGTGACGGGATAGGAAGACATTCCCTTAAAATAGCAGCGGGTGGTTCATTAATGCCCCCTACTGAAATTACCGTAGCTCAAAAACTTCATTTTGTACAGCAGGATGGCAAAACCGTTTTTAAGTTTGCCGTTTCCAATATGGCCGATGTAAGTGAGGCCATTATGAAAAGGAATAACCTCACAAATGAAGATGTGAACTGGCTGGTAGCCCACCAGGCAAATCAGCGTATTGTGAGTGCAACAGCCAACAGGATGAAACTCGATGACAGCAAGGTACTTATGAATATTGAAAGATATGGGAACACAACTTCTGCTACCCTACCTTTGCTTTTAAGTGATTTTGAACATAAATTTAAAAAAGGAGATAATATTGTATTTGCTACTTTTGGTGGAGGTTTCACATGGGGATCTATCTATCTAAAGTGGGCATATAATTCTTAACAACCCAACACCCTAATATTATGGATTTAAAAGAAATTCAGAATTTAATCAAGTTTGTAGCAAAGTCTGGTGCCAGTGAGGTGAAACTGGAAATGGATGATATAAAGATCACCATTAAAACAGGATCTGAAGATAACAGGGAAACCACATATATTCAGCAATATCCAATGGGAGGCCAAATGCAGCAGCAAATGCCGCAACAGCAGCAACAACAGCACCAGGCTCCCACCTCTCAGGAAACTACAGCATCAAAAGAAGCAGCACAAAAAGCCTCTGATGATGCAAAATACATCACTATCAAATCTCCAATCATTGGAACTTTCTATAGAAAGCCGTCACCAGACAAACCAACTTTTGTTGAAGTAGGAGATAGTATCAAAGAAGGAGATGTTCTGTGTATCATTGAAGCAATGAAACTTTTCAACGAGATTGAGAGTGAAGTTTCCGGTAAGGTCGTTAAAGTTCTTGTAGATGATTCCTCTCCTGTAGAGTTTGATCAACCCTTATTCTTAGTAGACCCATCTTAATAAGTACTTTGTTAAGGAAATTAATTTTACTGCACCAGTAGAAAAAATATAGGTATGTTCAAAAAAATATTAATTGCAAACAGAGGGGAAATTGCCTTAAGGGTCATAAGGACCTGCAGGGAGATGGGTATTAAAACCGTTGCAGTTTATTCTACAGCCGATGCTGAGAGTTTACACGTGAGGTTTGCAGATGAAGCCGTGTGTATAGGCCCCCCGCCAAGTAATTTATCTTATTTAAAGATCTCAAATATTATTGCAGCCGCAGAGATCACCAATGCAGATGCCATTCACCCCGGCTACGGTTTTCTTGCTGAAAATTCTAAATTCTCCAAGATCTGCCAGGAGCACAACATCAAATTTATTGGGGCAAGCCCCGATATGATCGATAAAATGGGTGATAAAGCTTCGGCACGCGCTACTATGATGGCTGCCGGTGTACCTTGTATCCCGGGATCGGAAGGGATACTGAAAGATTATGATGAATGTCTTCATACCGCTAAAGGAATGGGCTTCCCGGTAATGCTTAAAGCCACCGCAGGAGGTGGAGGGAAAGGGATGCGCGCTGTACATGATGAGAAAGATCTTCGTGCCGCATGGGATTCAGCAAGACAGGAAGCAGCCGCAGCATTTGGAAATGACGGGATGTACATGGAAAAACTTATCCTTGAGCCCCGCCATATTGAGATCCAGGTTGTGGGAGACAGCACTGGGAAAGCCTGCCATTTATCTGAAAGAGATTGCTCTATCCAGCGCCGTCACCAAAAACTTACAGAAGAAACCCCTTCACCTTTCATGACAGATAAGTTAAGGAAGCAAATGGGTGATGCAGCCGTTAAGGCAGCAGAATATATAAATTATGAAGGTGCGGGTACGGTGGAATTTCTTGTAGACAAGCACAGGAATTTCTATTTCATGGAAATGAATACCCGTATCCAGGTAGAACATCCAATTACCGAGCAGGTAATAGATTATGACCTTATAAGAGAGCAAATACTTGTTGCGGCAGGGGTGCCAATTTCAGGAAAGAATTATTTCCCGCAACTGCACTCAATTGAATGCCGTATCAATGCCGAAGATCCTTATAACGGGTTCAGGCCTTCTCCGGGAAAGATCACAAACCTTCACGCGCCGGGTGGACACGGGGTACGTATTGATACTCATGTGTACAGTGGTTATTCTATCCCTCCCAATTATGATTCAATGATTGCAAAACTTATAACCACTGCCCAAACAAGGGAAGAGGCTATTAGCAAGATGAAAAGAGCATTAGATGAATTCGTTATAGAAGGGGTTAAAACCACTATCCCTTTTCACAGGCAATTAATGGATCATCCGGATTATGTAGATGGAAATTACACTACCAAGTTTATGGAATCCTGGAAAATGGATCCTATAAAAGAAGAATAATATTTTCAACTTATTTATAAATGACCCGGGAGACAAAAGATCTTCCGGGTTTTTTATTTTACCGGGGAATTGAACACCATTTTTAATCTAAACCCATCAACTGAAAACTCTCCCAAACTTTATGTATTTTTAGTTTCTGAAAAATTTACACCAAAAATATATCCTACAATGAACCTTTCTTACTGGGAATATCAATCCTGGCTTTCCAATATTGATTACACCATAGTTGGCAGCGGCATTGTGGGCCTTAACGCTGCCTTGCGGTTAAAGGAAAAATATCCCACTGCCAGAGTCCTGGTTTTGGAACGCGGCTTTTTGCCCAATGGTGCAAGTACTAAAAATGCCGGATTTGCCTGCTTCGGAAGTCTTTCTGAAATACTGTATGACCTTGAATCACATTCAGAAGAAATGGTGGTGAACCTTGTAAGAAAAAGGATCAACGGACTCGAACTCCTCAGGAAGACCATTGGGGACAGCACAATGGATTATCACATTTGGGGAGGTTATGAGTTTTTTCCCGAAAAGGAAAAAGAATCGCAGGAGAAATGCATCTCACAAATGGCAGATGTGAATAAACTACTGCACCCCGTTTTTAATGATGAGGTATTTACAACCTGTAAGAATACCTTTAATTTTAAAAATATCAGGGAGCCGCTTATCTATAACAAATTTGAAGGGCAGATCAATACCGGGAAAATGATGGAGGCGCTGCTTTTAAAAGTTCAAATGGCAGGGGTGAAGATCCTTAACAATATTATGGTGGAGGAAATTTCAGACCTAAATGACTCGGTAGTAATAAAGACAGATAAATTTGAATTCAAGACCAAAAAACTTTTGATTGCCAGCAATGGCTTTGCTTCAAAATTTGGTATTCCCGAAGTGAAACCGGCAAGGGCGCAAGTATTGGTAACAAAGCCGATTAAGGACCTTAGAATCAAGGGAACGTTTCATCTGGATAAAGGTTTTTATTATTTCAGGAATATTGATGACCGCATCCTCTTTGGCGGCGGAAGGAATCTTGACTTAAAGGGAGAAGAAACTACAGATATGACGCAAACATCGCTAATTCAAAACAAACTGGAAGAACTATTAAAGACGACCATTCTGCCCGACACACCATTTGAAATTGAAAATCGCTGGAGCGGGATCATGGGGGTGGGAGAAACAAAAGAACCCATTATTAAACACCTGTCCTCAAACACAGTGTGCGGGGTAAGGCTAGGCGGGATGGGTGTGGCAATAGGAAGCTTGACAGGGCGGGAAATGGCAGACTTAGCAACAAACTAGCAAAAAAATACATGGTAAAAAGATTTTTCGTTTTTATATTCAGGCTTCTTGCAGGGCTTATTCTCTTTAGTATTTTAATAGTCATAATTTACGGTTGGGTTCCTGTTCCCTATACCCCCTTAATGGCAATACGATATATTGAAAATCCCGATGAAGGAATTCGGCATCAATGGGTGCCTATAGAAGAAATATCAAATAATCTGAAAATTGCGGTAATTGCCAGTGAAGATCAAAATTTTCCTACTCACAGGGGGTTTGATGTCAAGGCCATAGAAAAAGCGATGGATGAGAATAAAGCCGGAAAACGAACGCGGGGGGCAAGCAGTATCTCACAGCAAACCGCTAAAAATGTATTTCTTTGGCCTCACCGAAGTTGGGTGAGAAAGGGGTTTGAGGTGTATTTTACTTTCCTTATTGAGACCTTTTGGAGCAAAGAACGCATTCTGGAAGTGTATTTGAACAGCATTGAAATGGGAAAGGGAATTTATGGGGCAGAGGCAGCATCCCGGGCGTGGTTCAACAAACCGGCAAAAAACCTCACCCCGTATGAAGCTGCAGCCATTGCAGCTATCTTACCCAATCCAAGAGTATATAGGGCAAATCCTGCCAGTAATTATATACAGGGAAGAAAAAGCTGGATAGTACGCCAAATGCAAAATATGGGACCTGTTACCCTTAAGAATTGAAGATGGAAAAGAATTTAAAAGAACAATTAACCGCTGCGTGTGTGGCTTATGCCGAATCGCGCATTGGCAGGTTCAACCATACCATGAAGGAGCTGGAGGATGCTTTAAAACCCGAAAGCCGAAGTTGTATGGGCGATAAATACGAAACCAGCCGGGCTTTACTCCACCTGGAATTTGAAAAGATATCGGGCCAGGTGGAACAATTCAACAATCTTAGAAAGACCGCGAGCCTAATAGGATCCCAACCATTTACTGAAAGCATTGGATTTGGAAGTTTGGTGAGAACCACCGCCGCAAATTATTTTATTTCTATCCCGGCCGGGGAAATAGAAGCCGAAGGTGAGAAGTTCTATGCAGTGGGAATCAATTCTCCTGTTGCACAGGAGCTTTTAGGGAAAAAGAAAGGGGATGAGTTTGTGCTTAATGGGAAATCTTTTAAAATTACTGGTGTAGAGTAGATATGTTAGAGACCTCACAGGTTTTTAAAACCTGTGAGGTCTGGTTCTTAATTTAGGTTTTTGAAACCCGTGAGGTCTAAAATAAATAAGATATTGTCTAAGATTTTTATGTTCTCAACTTGATTAAATCCCGCGAAATATTTATGGTTACTTCCTCGTCTTTGGGAAGAAACGTGTGGTGATCAAAAAACATGATTTCTTCCTTAAAAAGGGCTTTGATCAGGTAGTTTTTTCCTTTAAAATAACTGTCTTGCACAACTACACTTAGAGGACCTCTGGCGGTTGCTTCAATTTCGTGTGGGTATAGGAGGATCTTTTTATTGCCGGTTACATTTGGATCAATGGAACTTAGTTTTATTTCATTCACATCCCCAAAAAGGGAAGCAACATATTTATTTGGTGGGCTGTTGAAAAGACTTTCAGGAGTTCCTTTGGCGTGAATACGGCCGTCTTTTAATACAATGGTTTGATCTGCAAACGAAAGGGCATCTGTACTGTCGTGGGTAGCAATAATACAGGTGATCTGTTTTTGTTTAAGATATTCAAACAGCCTTCGGCGTAAATTATTCTTTCTAAAATGGTCTATATGACTAAAAGGTTCATCCAGCAAAAGCAGTTCGGGTTCATTGGCAAGTGCTCTGGCAAGTGCCACTCTTTGCATTTGTCCGCCACTTAAATTCCCCGCCCTGGCCTTTGCCATATCCTGCATTTCCACCACCCTAAGCAACTCTCTTACCCTGCGTTTCTTTTTAACAGGATACATATTGCTTAAATGTTTCCCTACATTTTCTTCTACACTTAAAGGGGGCATCAGGTCAAAATCCTGAGCCAGATATTTAATGAATGATTCGCCGGGCACTATATTAAAATCCGGTCCCAGGAGTTGCTTTTCTCCCCAATGAACAGTTCCGTTAGTTTGGTGAAGTCCGTAAATAAGTTGGAGCAGGGTACTTTTCCCACAGCCGCTTGCCCCAATTATAGAAACATTTTCACCTTTTTTTACCTTAAGCTGAATGTTCTTTAAAACAGGGACAACATCATAGGAGAAGGAAACATTCTTTAAAATCAGCATAAGGAGTTTGATTGCAGATTGAATTGTGCAAAAATACAACTTGTTTAAACCATATCAATGGACTGACGCCACTTTGATTTAACTCGAATTCCTACCAATAAAAAGGCCGTTTGAAATTTCCTGTGGACTTCCTGATCTTTGATTTAAAATCAGTCTGCTTTCAGGTTTCTCCAAACGGCCTGTAATTATTTAGAAAAGGTTTATCCTTTCACTTTTTTAACTTCCTGGTTTGGCAATTCTTTGAATCCCATATTATACAGGGTAAAACCAAATATATCTGCCTGTTCCTCGATCACCATCGCGGTTGGTTTCCCCGCGCCGTGACCGGCCTTGGTTTCAATTCTTATAAGCGTAGGATTATTTCCTGTTTGTTTGCTTTGTAACTCTGCCGCAAATTTAAAGGAATGCGCCGGTACAACCCTGTCATCGTGATCTCCTGTGGTAACCAGAGTAGCAGGATATTCAACCCCTTCTTTGATATTGTGAACCGGGGAATACCCCTGAAGATATTTGAACATTTCCTCACTATCCTCTGCGGTTCCATAGTCGTAAGCCCAGCCTGCACCCGCGGTGAAGGTGTGGTAACGCAACATATCCATAACACCTACTGCGGGAAGGGCTACTTTCATCAATTCGGGTCTTTGGGTCATTGCGGCGCCAACCAGCAAACCACCGTTAGAACCACCTCTTACAGCCAGATACTCGCTGGAAGTATATTTTTCACTTATCAAATATTCTGCTGCAGCAATAAAATCATCAAATACATTCTGCTTATTAAGCTTGGTTCCTGCATCATGCCATTTTTTGCCATATTCTCCACCACCTCGTAAGTTAGGAACAGCATACACACCACCCTGTTCCATCCAAACTGCATTTGCAATGCTGAAAGATGGGGTAAGGCTTATGTTGAAACCGCCATAACCGTAAAGCATAGTTGGGTTCTTTCCGTCTAATTTAAGACCTTTTTTATGGGTTATGATCATTGGGATCTTTGTCCCGTCCTTGGAAGTATAGAAAACCTGCTTGCTTTCAAAATTTTCCGGATTAAAATCTATTTGCGGAGTATTGTATAATTCTGAAGTTCCTTCTTTGATATTATATTTATAGATACTGCCAGGGGTTACATAATTTGTGAAGGAATAATAAAGAATGGTATCCTCTTTTTTGGCTCCAAAACCACCTGCCGATCCAATACCAGGAAGCTCGATCTCTTTAACCAATTTCCCCGTGTAATCGTATTGTTTTACCTGCGATACCGCATCAACCATATAATTGGCAAAGATAAATCCACCTCCGGTTGAAGGGTTCAAGACGTTTTCGGTTTCAGCAATAAGATCTTTCCAGTTTGAAGGACCTGGATTGGAGGCATCTACCGTAACAATTCTTCTGTTTGGGGCATCACGGTTGGTCACTATAAAAAGCTTGCTTCCCTCATTGTCCATTACATAAGTGTCGCTGTCTTCATTATCAAGAATCGTAACCAGTTCTGCATTCGGCTTGGAAAGGTCCATCATATAGAGTTTCCCTCCGGAGGTTGAATTCCTGGCCGAAATGAAAAGGTATTTGTTGTCTTCTGAAACATTTCCACCCACATAGCGGTGTTTTTGAGCAGGAGTATCACCAAAGATCACTTTATCCTCACTTTGCTTTGTGCCCAATTTGTGATAAAATAAACGGTGCTGATCTGTTTTTGCTGAAAGTTCGCTACCGGTTGGTTTTTCATAGCTGGAATAGTAGAAACCTTCATCACCTTTCCAGGAAATTCCGCTAAATTTTACATCAATCAAGGTATCTTCCACGATCTCCCTGGTTTCGGCATCCATAATAAGGATCTTTCTCCAGTCACTTCCACCTTCAGAAATTGCATAAGCTGCCATTTTTCCACTATCAGAAAAACTAAGGCCGCCTAAAGAAGTTGTTCCATCTTCGCTGAATTTGTTTGGGTCAAGAAAGATTTCAGCTTCCTCATTTTCACCTTTTTTGCGGTAGACCACATATTGGTTTTGTAGCCCGTCATTTTTATAAAAATAGGTGTAGTCACCTTCTATAAAAGGGGCTCCAAGTTTTTCATAATTCCACAAAGTGGTAAGTCTTTCTTTTAAGGCATCGCGAAAAGGGATCTTTTCAAGGTAGCCAAAAGTGAGTTCATTTTGAGCTTTTACCCATTCTCCCGTCTCTGTGCTTCGGTCATCTTCCAGCCAGCGATAAGGGTCCTGGATCTCAGTTCCAAAATAATTTGCAACTGTATCTACTCGTTTTGTTTCGGGGTAAGTCAAAGCTGTGCTTTCTTCTTTTTTAGAATCTTCGCAGGCAAAGAGAATTGCCAGAGCAAAAACTCCGATTAATGGTTTCTTCATAAGATGTTGAATGTTTTAATAGGATGAGAAATTGTTAAGGGGAAAATATTCCACAGATTTCTACTTCTGTACAATTAGTATTAAAATTTAGCCCTAAGTTACATCTTTAAAGCAAGTTAATAAAACAATATCCTAAACAAGCTTGTGTTCCACAAGATACTCTGCAATTTGAACAGCATTGGTTGCTGCTCCTTTTCGCAGGTTATCTGCAACTATCCACATATTCAGGGTATTTGGCTGGGAGTAATCCCTCCTTATGCGGCCTACAAATACATCATCTTTTCCTTCAGCATAAACAGGCATTGGGTAGGTGTTCACATCTGTATTATCCTGAACGGTAACCCCAGGGAAATCATTTAGGATTCGGCGCACATCATTTTCAGTAAAATCATTCTCAAACTGTACGTTGACAGATTCGCTGTGCCCGCCTACCACAGGGATCCTTATCGCAGTAGCGCTTACCAGAACACTATCGTCCCCCAGGATCTTTTTGGTCTCATTGGTGAGCTTCATTTCTTCCTTGGTGTACCCATTTTCAGTAAAAACATCGCACTGGGGGATGGCATTTCTGTGAATAGGATACGGATAAGCCATTTCCCCTTTGGTTCCTGCATATTCATTTTCCAGTTGCTGCACTGCTTTCACCCCCGTACCTGTGATTGACTGGTAGGTTGAAACCACTACGCGTTTGATCGTATATTTATCGTGTAAAGGCTTTAAAGCCATTAGAAGCTGGATGGTGGAGCAGTTGGGGTTGGCAATTATTTTATCTTCGGAAGTTAAAAGCGACGCATTGATCTCCGGAATTATTAGTTTTTTCGAAGGGTCCATTCTCCAGGCTGAAGAATTATCTATCACGGTAGTTCCGTTTTCAGCAAATTTTGGAGCCCAATCCATTGACGTTTCTCCGCCGGCAGAAAATAAGGCGATATCTGGTCTGGCATCAACCGCTTCCTGTAGGCCAATAACCTTGTAGGATTTATTGTTATAAGTAATTTCAGATCCTATAGATTTTTCTGAAGCTACCGGATATAAGGTAGTAATTGGGAAATTCCTTTCTTCCAACACTTTTAAGATCACCTGGCCTACCATTCCCGTAGCCCCTACAACTGCTATATTCATTTGCGTTTATTTTTTGATTTTCAGGCTTATTTGTGCCAGAATTTATTTTGTTTCCGGGTGCAAAGGTATTGTACCGTTTACTTATTAAATAATAAGCGGTTGTAAATTTTTGACCATTGTTTTAAATTGAACACAATTAATTTTCCTGTTAAAAAAGACCCCCCGCCATGCGGGGGGTTTAGGGTTAAAAAATGTAGTGTAGCGGTAAGCGTACGTCTTAATTATTTAGATATAATTCCTTAAAATATTTTGCCCGTAGCCCATGTGTGGCTACTTTCCATATTTCTTCTTTTTTTATAAGGTTCTTTTTATATAACCTGTAGCCATCAAGATAGGTGCGGTATAAAAATACGTAGATCAATAAAAGGCTTATTGATAACCAACCCGGTAATAAATTGGTCTGGAAAACCGCGATCAAACCAAGCAAAGGAGCAAACAGCGCTATATAATAAAGAGAAAGGTTTTTCATTTAGATCCTGTTAGGATTATTTTGACGCTTTAATTCATCCCGAATCTCAATCAATAATTGTTCCTGAGTTGGCCCCGCCGGCGCCGCAGGTGCTTCTTCTTTTTTCTTTTTGGAACGCTCATAGGCTCTCAAAACAAGGAAAATAAAGAAACCAACAATTAAAAAATGAATAATGGCATCAATAAGATTCCCATAGGTAATTATTGCAGCTTCGGCTTCTACCGCAGCTTCCAGGGTTTCATACCTGTTGCCATCAAGGGAAATAAATTTTTGTGAAAAATCTTCTCCTCCCGTTATAAGCCCAATAATGGGCATTATAATGTCTGATACCACAGAGGAGACAATTTTGTTAAAAGCTGCACCTATTACTACTGCTGTAGCAAGGGCAATAATGTCGCCTTTCATTAAAAAGGCTTTGAAGTCCTGAAAGAATGCCATAGAAAACTGGTTTTAGTTAGTTGAAACTAATTTAAGATAATTTTAGGAATACGGAGTGTTTATTCAGGGAGGTATATTCGCTTTACTCTCTGGGAAATTCCCGCTATCAACTCATAGGATATGGTTCCCGCTTTTCTGGCAAATTCAGGTACCGGTTGTGGTTCTCCAAAAACAATAACCTCATCCCCTTCTTCACAAGGGATACCTGTTATATTAACCATGATCATATCCATACAAACGTTCCCAATAATAGGTGCAAACAGACCATTAATAAATACCCCGGCTCTTTCATTTCCAAATTGCCGGTGTATCCCATCTGCATACCCAAGGGGAAGGGTAGCCATTCTTATCTCTTCTTCAGCTTTAAATGCGCGGTTATACCCCACAGTGTCTCCCGGCTGCAGGTCTATGATCTGGGAAATAATGGTTTTTAAGGTGCCTATTGGCTGTAGGTTTTTGTCTATTTCTGGATCATTTCCAAAACCATATAACCCCAATCCGCTGCGCACCATGTCAAATGCTGCTTCAGGATAATTAATAATTCCCGAGGTGTTAGTAATATGAAGTATGGGACGGTACCCTAGTACATTTACTATATCAAAAGCCATTTTCCTGAACCTGTTTATCTGGCCCAGGGTGAACTCCCGTTCTTTCCAGTCTTCACTTGCAGCAAGATGTGAATAAAGGCCTACAATTTTTATTGCCTTGGTTTTTGAAAGGGTATCAAGCACATTGGGAAGTTGGGTTTCATTGAATCCCAGCCTGTTAAGCCCGGTATTGAGTTTCAGGTGAACCGGATAGTTCTTTTGGTTAAGTTTTTCAGCAGATTTAATGAATTCCCGCAATACAAATTCGCTATAGATACTGGGTTCCAGGCAATTTTCAATAATTTCTTCAAAATTGAAAGATTGCGGGTGAAGAATAAGAATGGGTTTTTCTATTCCTGCCTTTCTAAGTGAGATCCCTTCTGATGCGTATGCAACCCCAAGATAATCCACCCCGAGTTCACTCAACTTTTTTGCTATGACCACTTCATCATTGCCATATGCAAAAGCTTTTACCACTCCCATGAATTTCACTCCTTTGCCAGCCTTTGATCTTAAATATCTGTAATTGTGGGCAAGGGCGCCAAGGTCAATTTCAAGTACAGTTTCCCTGGTTTTATCCATTAAAGGTCTTTTTTGTTTGACCCAAGGGTTAAAGGGTCCTTTACCGGAATATTTTTTACCCTTTCCTGCAACATTGCTTTATAAAAAGCTCCCCTGCTTAAAGGTTCATATTCTTCGGTTTCACCAAGAAAAACAAGATCATTATTTACGGCTTTCCTATAGCTAAATTGAGCAAGGTTGCCTGTGCGAGTGCAAACGGCGTGAACTTTAGTCACATATTCTGCTGTTGCCATTAGGTTGGGCATAGGGCCAAAAGGATTTCCTTTAAAATCCATATCCAGTCCTGCAACAATAACACGAACCCCACGGTTGGCAAGATCGTTGCAAACGGTTACGATTTCATCATCAAAGAACTGTGCCTCATCTATCCCCACAACATCACAACCATCGGCCAACAGCCTAATAGTTGCAGCAGATGGTACCGGCGTGGAACGAATTTCATTGGCGTCATGAGAAACAACCATTTCATCGTGATATCGTTTGTCAATTGCGGGTTTAAAGATCTCCACCTTTTGTTTGGCAAACTTGGCGCGTTTAAGCCTTCTAATAAGTTCTTCGGTTTTCCCGGAGAACATAGATCCGCATATCACCTCGATCCATCCAAATTGCTCTTTATGATTTACTGTATTTTCGAGAAACATTTTGTAATTTTCAATGCCGAAAGGAATAATACCCCTTCCGCATAAAGTTGGAACAAATTTATTAAAAATACAACCGGTTACGCCGGCAGGTTATTTAAATTTGTGAACCAGCTGGAAAGTGATTGCATTCCTTTGCTTTAAATGGTAAAATTATTGCAGGGATGTAAGTGATGTAGATCTTCTAAAATTTTTAAAACAACCTTGAGATGAAAAAGAAATTGCAAGCCGAATTGAAAGATCTGGCCAATAAAATTTTAAACAGTGATAAAGAGAATTCTCTGACTTCCCTAAAACAACAGGCGAGGGAATTGTATGAAAAGATAACAGTTTTGGCTTTTACTGAAGAAAATCTAAAGTCGTTTACAGCAGAAGCTGAGGTTTCTGCCAAGGTATCCCAACCGGCTGAGACCAAACCTGAAGTACAGTATCATGTAATGCCAAAGGCAGAACCTCAACCCAATAAAGAAGAAAAATTCATTCCCCATATAATAGAGGAAAAGGATGAGTATTTACCTGATGGCACAGAATATAATGATGCCGAGGCTATTACAGAACCCAATACTGAAAAGATTAAGGATATTGTTGCCCATATGCCTCCTGAAACCCAGAATCTGGACCATATGATCAACAGTATAATCTCTAAAAACGGGGTTGAGAAATTTGTTGAACCCCCGGTTGAGAAGACAAAGGATTTCAGGGATATTGGGGTAGATTATGACAACCTGCCAAGTTTTGAACCGGTTAAAAAGCAGGATAAGGAACAGCGTCCAAGATCGTTGAATGACCGACTTAAAAACGGGATCAATATTGGCCTTAATGAACGCCTTGCCTTTATTCGCCATCTTTTTGATGGCAAAACAGCCGATTATAACAGGGTGATCTCACAGCTTAACACCTTTGATACGGTAACAGAAGCCAAAAAATTCATCCAGCTCGTTGTAAAACCGGATTATAAGAACTGGGCCGGAAAAGAAGAGTACGAGCAAAAGTTCCTTGATCTTGTAGAAAACAAATTTAAGCACTAGAAGATTCAAAAATATCTTTTCCAAAAATGGCAAAATTATATTTGGTTCCTACGCCGGTGGGCAATCTTGAGGATATGACCATTCGGGCGATACGGGTGCTGAAGGAGGTTGATTATATTCTTGCCGAAGATACCCGTAACAGCGGGAAACTGCTAAAACACTTTGAAATTAAAACCCCAATGCACAGCCACCATATGCATAATGAGCATAAAACGGTGGAGACCATCGTGCGCCGTATTCAAAATGGGGAAACATTTGCCTTAATTAGCGATGCGGGTACACCTGCTATTTCAGACCCCGGATTTTTACTTGTGAGAGCCTGTGTAGAGGCGGGGGTTGAGGTAGATTGTCTTCCCGGGCCAACAGCCTTTGTACCTGCGCTTGTAAACAGCGGATTTCCCAATGATAAATTTGTATTTGAAGGTTTTCTTCCAGTTAAAAAGGGAAGACAAACCCGATTAAAAATTCTTGCGGAAGAATCCCGAACCATTATTTTTTACGAGTCACCCCATAAATTATTAAAAAGTCTTGCACAATTTGCTGAATATTTTGGGCCCGAAAGGCAAATTTCGGTCTCCAGGGAAATTTCCAAATTGCACGAGGAAACTATTCGGGGAACAGTTACAGAGATATTAAATCACTATACTCAAAAACCTCCAAAGGGTGAAATTGTGGTGGTTGTTTCAGGAAAAAAATAATTTTTCATTATTCTTTTTTATTCTGAACCCTTTATTACTCCATAAAAAATTTTTAAATTGAACTCATACCGAAGCGCAGGCTTAGATCCCCAATTATTAGTAATATTAAAAAACAGAGCATGCGCTGGACGCTAAAGCCCAAACCAGATCCTGAAGTTGTGACCCGTCTTGCCTCCCAGCTGGGTATAGAGATTCCGGTTGCTTCCCTATTGGCACAACGGGGAATTGAAAACTTTGAAGAAGCCAAAAAATTCTTCCGCCCATCCCTTGACGATTTGCATGACCCTTTTCTAATGAAAGATATGGAAAAGGCTATTGAGCGTATAGAACAAGCGGTAGAAAATGGAGAAAACATTATGGTATATGGAGATTATGATGTTGATGGCACTACCAGTGTGGCATTAGTTTCCTCTTTTCTTAAATCTTTTTACCCAAATGTTGCCACTTATATCCCGGACAGGTATGATGAGGGTTATGGAATTTCCTATAAAGGGATCGATTACGCAGCCGATAATGATATAAGCCTCATTATAGCCCTGGATTGCGGGATCAAAGCCATTGATAAAGTTGCCTACGCTTCAAATAAAAATATTGATTTTATCATCTGTGACCATCACCGCCCGGGAAATGAGATTCCCCAGGCAGTAGCAGTACTGGACCCAAAACGGGAGGATTGTGAATATCCCTATAAAGAACTGTGCGGTTGCGGGGTAGGATTTAAACTCATGCAAGCCTGGGCAATAAAGAATGATCTACCAATTGACATGTTATTGCCTTATCTCGACCTGGTGGCAACAGCCATTGGAGCAGATATTGTGCCTATAACAGGTGAGAACAGGATCCTGGCCTATCATGGGCTTCGGGTAATAAATGTCGCTCCACGACCCGGTTTCAGGGCGATCCTTCAACAAGTCAAAAAAGAAACCCTTACAATTACAGATGTTGTTTTTATTATTGCCCCGCGCATCAATGCAGCCGGCAGAATGAAACACGGGCTTCACGCAGTAAATCTCCTGGTAGAGGAAAACCAGGAAACGGCTAATACTTTTGCAGCAGAGATCGAGATCTACAATTCAGACCGGCGGGATGCAGATAAAACCATAACCCTTGAAGCCCTGGCTCAAATTGAGGAAATGCAAGAACAGGAACGCTTCACAACGGTGGTTTATGATGAAAACTGGCATAAAGGGGTGATTGGAATTGTAGCATCAAGATTAACAGAAACTTATTACCGCCCAACGCTGGTGTTTACCCGAAGCGGGGAAAAACTTGCCGCCTCTGCCCGATCTGTAAAAGATTTTGATGTTTATGATGCCCTGGAGGCATGTAAAGACCATATTGAGCAGTTTGGGGGTCATAAATATGCCGCAGGCCTCACTCTTTTGGAATCTGAATACGAAAATTTTAAGCGCAAGTTTGAAGAAGTGGTATCGGGCAGTATTGATAAAAGATTGCTCACTCCCGAAATTGGTATCGACGCAGAGATCAATCTGGAAGATATCACGCCTAAATTTCACAGGATTTTAAAACAATTCGCTCCTTTTGGACCCGGCAATATGTCCCCGGTTTTTATGACCCAAAACCTGGTAGATACCGGTTATGGAAAATGTGTGGGTGGGGATGACCTTCATTTGAAATGCCGGGTGAAACAAACTCATAACCGTGTTGCTATAGATGCAATTGGTTTTAACCTGGGTCCCAAATGTGATTTAATTACCGAAAAGAAAAAATTCAGGGCGGTTTACAGCATAGACGAGAATGAATGGAATGGAAATATAAGTGTTCAATTGAAACTAAGGGACATTAGCTCCTAAAACCTGTTAAAATTTCCTTACGAAAACCTTGTAGTAGATTTGCAATAATTTTTAACGCGGAAATTTTGCTTAAATTTAGTGGCATTTAAATGTTAATCATGAAAATTCTTATTGCAATAGCCTTATTTATAAGTGTGCAGTTTACCCAGGCTCAGGATGTATATATTGTCCATTCCCCAGATTCCAATATTAAAGTTGAGTTTAGTTTAGATAAAGAGGGAAAACCTTTTTATAAGGTTTTTCATAAAGATCGGGCGGTAATAAATAACTCCTATATGGGATTTGACCTTAAGGATGCACCTTCACTTTCCTCGAATTTTGAGGTAGTAAACACCAATACTGCTGCATTTAATGAGACCTGGCCCATGCCCTGGGGAGAACAGCTGGAGGTAGAGAACAACTACAATGAATTGAAAATAAACCTGGCTGAAAAGACGGGTCTTAAAAGAAATTTAAGCATAACCTACCGGGTATTCAATGATGGGATTGGATTTAAGTATGATTTTCCGGAACAGGAAAATCTTAAGGAAGTAATCATCACAGATGAGAATACCGAATTTGCTCTTACCGGAGATCATATGGCATTCTGGGCTCCAGGAGACTGGGATATTTATGAGCATTTATATGGTACCTCAAGGGTTTCAAAGATCAATGCAATTATCAGGAGAGGAGATCCAAACCTGGGTCAACATACTTATATTCCTGAAAATGCAGTAAATACCCCGCTAACTCTTAAAGCCGATTCAGGTTTGCACCTTAGTTTTCATGAAGCTAAATTGATTGATTATGCCGATATGACCCTGAAAGTAGACACCCTTTCCTTAAAACTCACCAGTGAACTTGTAGGGTCTGAGATAACAGGTTATAAAGTAAAAAGAAACACTCCTTTTGAAACTCCCTGGAGAACAATTTTGATCACTGAAAAGGCAACTGAACTTATTGATTCCAAACTTATCCTAAATCTTAATGACCCCAACAAACTGGGCGATGTTTCCTGGTTTAAACCCACGAAATATACCGGGATCTGGTGGGAAATGCATTTGGGGAAAAACAGCTGGGATAAGGCCTCCGGGAAACATGGAGCTACTACTGAAAATGCCAAAAAACTAATTGATTTTTCTGCTGAAAACGGAATTGGTGCAATGCTCGTTGAAGGCTGGAATACCGGCTGGGAGCATTGGATAGGTTTTGAAGACAGGGAAGGGGTTTTTGATTTTATCACTCCGTATGATGATTATGATATGGATGAGGTGGTGAACTATGCCAAAAGCAAAGGAGTTTCTATTGTGATGCACCATGAGACCTCAGCTGCGCCAAGAACCTATGAACAACAACTTGATACGGCCTATGCATTAATGAAACATTACGGGATGCACGTTGTAAAATCCGGGTACGTAGGAAAGATAATTCCCAAGGGAGAATATCACCATGGACAATGGATGGTGAACCATTACAACAATGTGGCGATTCGCGCGGCAGATTTTCAAGTAGCGGTCAACGCTCACGAGCCAATCAAAGCAACCGGTCTTCGCCGTACCTATCCAAATATTATTTCCAGGGAAGGTTTGCGAGGTCAGGAATTCAATGCCTGGGCAACAGATGGCGGGAATCCGCCAGAGCATTTGCCTATTGTGGCATTTACCAGAATGCTGGCAGGTCCCATAGATTTTACTCCAGGGATCTTCGATATTAAATTTGATGAGTATAAACCCGATAATCAGGTAAACACCACCCTGGCTCAACAGCTGGCACTTTATGTGGTGATCTATAGTCCCATCCAAATGGTTCCAGATCTCCCTGAAAATTACAAAGATCAACCCGCATTCCAGTTTATTAAGGATGTTGCAGTCGACTGGAAGCAGACCAAAGTTCTCAATGGAGAAGTTGGGGATTTTGTAACCATCGCCAGGGAAGACCGTAATTCAGATAACTGGTATCTGGGTGCCATCACAGATGAAAACCCCCGCAACCTTGAAGTTAGTCTTGATTTCCTGCCGGAAGGGGAATTTAAAGCAATACTTTATGAAGATGGAGAAAATGCGCACTATAATGATAATCCCACAGATATTGTTATTAGAGAGCAGGTCCTTACCAACAAGGACACTTTACAACTGAAATTGGCTGCCGGTGGCGGAGTTGCAATCAGTTTTGAGAAATTATAATCTCTTAAGGTGCATTTTGGTGCCGTCAAACTCGGCATAGGTATAATGGGTGATCCAGTCGCCTAAGTTTATATAGGTAGATCTTCCATTCAGGTCTATTTCCAGAGGCAGGTGCCTGTGACCGAAGACAAAATAATCGTAATGGGTTGTTTCGAGTTTCCGTTGGCAATACTGAAGGAGCCATTCTTTATCCTCACCCTGGAATTTTTGATCTTCTACCCCCGATATCAGTTTGTTTTTAACCGATAAATGTTGCGCCAAAGGAACTCCAATATCAGGATGAAGCCAGCGGTACAGCCATTTTGAAAGGGGATTGGTAAAGACTTTTTTCATTCGCTTATACCCCATATCTCCCGGTCCCAGACCATCCCCATGACCAACCAGGAATTTTTTGGAGTTGAATTCAAATTCCCGCGGTTGATGGTATACCGGAATATTTAATTCCTTTTCAAAATAATCCTTCATCCACAGGTCGTGATTGCCCACAAAAAAATAGACAGGGATGCCGCTGTCTCGTATTTCGGCAAGTTTTCCAAGGGTACGCACAAAGCCTTTAGGGACCACATGTTTATATTCAAACCAAAAGTCAAAGAGATCTCCAAGTAAAAAGATGGCAGCTGCATCTTCCTTTATTGCATCCAGCCATTTTACAAACTTAAGCTCTCTTGGTTTACTGGCCTCGGCAGTGGGAGCACCCAGGTGATTGTCACTTGAAAAATATATTTTTTTGCCTTGGGGAATATTCATTTCGCCATTATGTGTAATGTAAATATAACGGTTTTTTTATATCAGGAACCGGTAAAAAGGCTGTGAGAGATTACTCCCCTTCAGGAGTGGTTAAGATTGATCGCTTGCAAACCATTCAGCAAAGGAGGTTTCAGTTTCCTGAAGTCTAAGGGAGAACAATTTGATATGGGAGGGTAAACGGCTGCTTATTTTTTCAGCAAAATCTACCACCATATTTTCACTGGTGGGCTGGTAATCTACAAGAATTACACTATGATCCCTGTTTTCCAGCTCTTTTGCCAGTTCTATATGCGGAGTGTTCTTATTAAATACGGTGGCGTGATCAAATACATCAACAACTTCAGATTTCACGATCTTTTTTAGATCGCCAAAATCTATCACCATACCGTATTTTACATTAGTTTTATCTGTGATAGGAGTTCCAATAACCGTTACACTCAATTTGTAACTGTGCCCGTGAACATTTTTGCATTTTCCATCATAACCGTAAAGGGCATGGCCGGTTTCAAAGGAGAACTGTTTGGTGATTCTTATAAGGCTCATAACATTAATTTGGTGCAAAGATAACAGATTTTTACCGCCCGGAATTTTTGTTCTTAACCAAAGCTTTCCCGGTGTATATTTGCCGGCTTTAAAAATTTGAGATATGGATACTTCTGTAGAATTGTTTGAACAAATTGGCTTCAATGAAAATCCGATGTATGAGAAGATAATCTCCGGCTTGCTCGAGGAACAGTATTACATAGCCGAGGATTTTTTTGATATTGAAGAAGTAAGGAAAATGCGTACTATTCTGCTGGAAAAATATGAAGAGGATAATTTTAAAAAAGCTGCTATTGGTAATAAATTGAACGAAACCATCGAAAAAACAGTTCGCGGGGATTTTATCCTTTGGCTTAATGAAAAGGATGGCGGGGTAGCGGAAAAAATCTTTTTCAGCAAGATAAATTCCCTGGTAGAGTATCTTAACAGGACCTGTTTTCTGGGAATTCTTCAAAAAGAATTTCACTATGCTGTTTATCCAATAGGCACTTTTTACAAAAGGCATCTGGATACCTTCCAAAATGATGACAGGCGTAGATTATCCCTTGTATGCTATCTCAATGATGAAAACTGGAAACCCGAAAACGGAGGCGAGCTGGTTATTTATAAAAATGAAAACGGGATAGAAGTGCCAAAAAGCATTTATCCATTACCCGGGAGGGTTGTAATTTTTGAAAGCCAGATCCTGGAGCACGAAGTAAAACCCGTTAAAACAACCCGGCTAAGTATTACCGGCTGGTTAAAGACCCGGTGATCATTTTATTTTTTGAACTTTTTATATAGCACAACTCCTATCAGGGCTATAGCCAGGATAAGCCACATACCCATACCGCTCAAAAAACTAAAGATGGTGTAGGTTTCATCGCTCACCGGAACATCATGCTGTACCATAAATTAATGTTTTTTAAAATAATACCTGGCATAAAGAAATATGGCAAGCACAATTAGAATTCCTAGTAAATACCAGAAATTACCTGTTATAAATTCCCAGAAGGTGTAGCCCCATTGTTGTTCAGGGGTGGCAGCTTTGTCTTTTGGTAAATGTTCTATTTGCATACTTATACCTGATTTTAGCTGTAAGATACTCAATTATTTTTTGAACTTTTCAAGGGCATTCCTGGAGTAGTCCGAAAGGATTAATTCCCCGCTAATTGCAGCCCTCTCAGGGAGAAGGTTTTTCCAGTGGGAAGTGTTTTCCCACAGGATCTTTTTCATTTCCAAAAGCGCATCGGGATTATAGGAGGCAAGTTTTTCAGCAAAAAAATGAACTTCTTTATCAAGATCCTTCACGGTTTCAAATACTCTCGCGTAAAGCCCTTTCTCTTTCGCCCAGTATGCATTTTTCCATTCGTGGGCAGCAAGGGTAAGCTCCGCCAGGGCAGCAACCCCCATTTTTCGTTCTACAGCCGGGGCTATTACAAACGGCCCAATCCCAATGCTGAATTCAGAGAGCTTTATTGCCGCACCCTCTGTGGCCATCGCGTAATCGCAGGCAGCTGCCAAACCTACACCGCCGCCCACAGCTTTTCCCTGGATTCGCCCAATAATAAGTTTTTTGCATTCCCGCATGGCGTTGAGTACATTGGCAAAACCTGAGAAAAATACTTTTCCCTGTTGCATATTTTCAATTTCAACCAACTCATCAAAGGATGCTCCCGCACAAAAAGCCTTTTCTCCTTCACTTCGTAATACAATAACACTTACATTCTCATCATCAGAGAGGTGTTCAAACTCCTTTTGAAGTCGCTCGAGCAATTCTGATGGAAAAGAGTTGCTTGCCGGATGTCCAAATTCTATAGTGGCGATCCTGTTTTCTATTTGAGTATATAAACTTCCGTTTTGTCGGGTAGTGGTCATAATTAAATGAATTTATCAAATGTAACTATAATGCTTAAAAGTTTCGAATACGAGATACATTATAACCCGGTTTAAATATCCTTTTTCAGATATTTTCTTCTGAAAAAAATTACCAGAGCACTGCTGCGAATCAACATCCACACGAAGAAGGCGATCCATATCGCGTAAAGTTTTAAACCAAAATAGTCCCCCAGTAAAAGCACAGGAGCAAAACCAAGAAAAGTCGCAGCCAGCAGTAAATTACGAAGAAATTTAGCTTCTCCCAGTCCTTTAAAAAGTCCGTCAAACATGAATGCGATCGCGTTTACCGGTTGCATGAGCAGCACTACCCAGAAAACCGAAGAAAATAATACCAGCACACTATCTTCTTTATTAAAGATCAGTCCAATCTCATTGTAAAAAATAGCGCAAATGCCCATAAGGATCAAAGCGATCATTACCGAGTAGAGGCTTATTTTTTTGCTCAGCTCCCACAGGCTTTTGTAATCGCGAGCACCCAGCAACCTTCCGCCAATGGCATTTCCTGCATTTGCATAACCATCAATAAAAAAAGCGAAAAATAACCAGATATTCATCAGGATGCTTTGTGCGGCAATATAATTTCGGCCGTAATCTGTGGCGTATGCATTTGCCAGGTAAATGGCAAAATTTAAAGCTGCCGTGCGCACAAAGAGGTTTGCGGCCATGAGCAACAATCCTTTCAATCGCGGATTGATATTTAAACTAAGCTTTAAATGAAAGGGCGTTTTTTTGTAAAAGAACCACAAAGCCATAAGCAACATAACCATCTGAGCAGCTAAACTCGCATAGGCGGCTCCTTTTAAATGCATTGCGGGAATCCACCCCTCAATACCATACACCAGGAGAAAATCCAGCAGTACATTTACAAGGGCTCCGGTGATGCTGCATTTCATTGCCCAAAGGGTGTTCTGTAAACCGCGAAAAACACCAAATATCGCAAAGGTTACCAGGGTAAGGGGATAACCCAGCGCCCGTATCTGGTAGTAATCTTCAGAGTATTGAAGAATAAGGCCTTCGGCATTATACGCGCGGAAAATGGCTTCCGCAAAAAAAGCCGTGGTGGCATAAATAACCAGGCTGAATAGTAAATTGAAATAAATTGCCTGGGGGATAAGAGTTTTTACTGCGTGCAACCTGCCTGCTCCCAAATGTTGTGAAACAATAGCCGAGATTGCCGTCTTGGTTTGCGCTACGATCCAAATGATCGCTGATAGAAAAGAACCTACGATCCCTGCTGCGGCAAGTGCTTCAATGGGATTTTCATCCACATTACCTATTACCGCGATATCTGTAAGCGAGATAAGAGGCTCTGCAATTCCGGCAATGATCGCGGGAATGGCCAGGCGGTTTATGTTCCTGAAACTTACGGCTGATTCCAATTTTTCCTATATCAAGATGAATTATTACAATACAAGTTCATAACAGTGGAAAGGATAATGGCTTTGCTTCGGAAAAAATATATCCCCCAATTTTTGATATCCCCTGCTTTCATAAAAGCGCTGATTTCTTTTGTTTTGGCTGAAGGTGTCGAGCCTAACCGAAGCGAAACCATTCTTCCGCGCGTAGTCTTCTGCAAAGTCCATAAGGTGCCGGCCATAGCCCTTGCCCCAAACCGAGGGATGGGTAGCCAGCCTGTGGATGTAAAAATTGTTCTTGTTTTCGGTGAGCCATTCAATGGGAATGTACTCGTTATCCATATGATCTGTGAGGACAATGATTCCCTTTATTTCAGAATTCTCCTCCAGAAGATAAAGCTCCTGCCGGTCTATATCTGCATTTAGCCTTTCCACCGAAGGGTAATGCTCATTCCATTGAAAGATATTTTTCTCCTGCATAGCTACAGCACAGGCTTCTGTTAGCAGTTTGATCTCCTGGAGATCCTCTTTAAGGGCAGGTCGTATTTTCATATTTGAACAGATATGATGAATATAAAACAAAAAAACCACCCTTAAAAAGAGTGGTTTTGTGGAGAATATCGGAGTCGAACCGATGACCTTTTGGCTGCCAGCCAAACGCTCTAGCCAGCTGAGCTAATCCCCCAATTTCGGCTCCAAAGGTAAAACAAATATTTAAATGGATAAAATCTTATTTGCCTCTAATTTTCTAAATTTTGATCAACCTGCAATTTCCTTATTTTCAATAAGTTTCTCCTTCTCCTCCTTTAAAAAGGCCAGGGTGCGGTCCATAACATATTGAAATTCTACCGGTAAGTCTTCCCTTTCCCAGGGATGGGAGGTTCCATAAACATGGTCTGCGCTTTCAACCAGTAAAAGCTCCGGAAAAGGACTCCATTCAAATAAGTTGCCAGAGTCGCTTATTGGAACACTGGTGTCATTACTGCCATGAACGATCAAATGTGGGATCTTCAATTCCTTTACGGCTCTTGAAATGGTTAGCCGCTCTTGGTGTTCCTGGAAATTGGTATAAAACTGGAAGTGGTGTGGCAATTGTTGCCCTGTGCGCGTATTCACAATATAGCTCACTCCCTTTTCCTTCCATTTTTCAATGGTTTGAGGATCCGGAAAACGGGAAGCAAAATCACTTACGGCTGAAAAGGTAACCAGCCTGGAAATACGAAGCTCTTCCGATGCTTTTATAGCTGCGATCCCCCCGCCACGGGAATGTCCAATTAAATTGATCCTGGAAGGATCCAGCTGCTCCCCATATTCAAAATCGGGATGCAGCAACCAATCCAGGACAGATTGAAGATCGTCCAGTTCCTTGATGTAGTTATTTTCCCCAAAAGCTTCAATATCCATAAAGCTTAAAGGATCCCCGGGGGTTGTGCCATTATGGGAAAAATTAAATTTCACAAAAAGGAAATCTTCCTTTGCAAACTGCTCTGCCATTTTATCCCAGGGTCCCCAATCTTTAAAACCCTTGTAACCGTGGCAAAATATTACTACAGGTTTTGGAGCTCCACTGTTTTTAAAAATTACATCGGTCAAAATTGGTTTTCCGTGCTTTCCTTTAACTTCTATATTTTTATTTTTAAAAATTTCCATAGGTTTTAATTTCTTTCTCAAGAAACGGAATTTTAGGGTCACAGATCTCCCCGATGAGGTTTTTTAACTCTACTTTAAAGCTTTCAAGAATTTCCCCATCAATTGTGGTTTGTTTGTTTTTGTCTCTGGCCTGCTCCTTTTTGCCAAATTTCAAAAACCCCGATTTTAAATTTTTAAAAGAGATCACCCCTGCTTCTACCGGTTTTTCAGAAGATCTATTTTCAAGAAGCATAAGTGCATAAGCAAGCACCTGGAATGGTTTGGCGTATTTATCATAATCTGTTGTAAGATCATTCCAGTCTATGATCTCCAATTGGTTTTGCTCTACTTTCCCGGTTTTATAATCAATAATTCTCAAAACCCCATTTGCAATATCTACCCTATCCACTTTCCCACGTATGAACACAGGAAAATCCAGATTTGTTATTTCCAGTTGGATCTTTAAGTTGGTTTCAATTTGCTGAATTTCAATCCTGCTTCCTTCTGAAATTTCGTTGCTTTCCATCTTAAGGAAATTCTTCACATAGCGCTTTGCCACTTCAAAGATCAAAAGGTTTTTACCCCTGGACAAAGGGACTGCGCTATAGGTTTTTTCAAACTGAAGTTTTACCTCCCGCGTTACCCTGCTTTTAAAATCCTGTAGGTGTTCCCCTTGTAATACCTTTCCCACTAAGGGAGCGTAAAAAGCTTCCAAAGTATCATGAACCACTGTTCCAAGGGTATTATATGCTACCGTTTCTTCCACTTCCTCTTTATCTTTAATTTCAAGGATATACTGCCGGTAAAAATCCAGGGGATTCCGTATGTATGTGGTAAGGGCCGAGGGTGAGAAACCTCTTTCAGCCAATTCCTTTAATTTTTGCAGGATCAATGGTGTTTTTTCAACAATTTGAAGGTTGTTCTCAATTGCAGGAACTTCCGGAGTCACCATGAAAGACCTTAATTTATGACTGGGTTGTTTTTCAATTTCCAGCTGAAGCAGGAACCGGCTCTTTTCCCCTCCCATCTGGCTTTCATTATCTGTATTATGAAGAAGGTATACTTTTTTTGCCCGATGTAATAAATGGTAAAAATGATAGGTATAAACAGCATCTTTTTCTTTATAAGTAGGAAGTCTGTAGGTCTTCTTAAGCTCATAAGGAATAAATGAATTATTGCTTTTTCCCGCCGGCAATGTACCTTCATCAACAGAGGTGAGAATTACGGTCTCAAAATCCAGTACCCTTGATTCCAGCATACCCATTAATTGTAATCCCTGGAAAGGTTTTCCCTGGAAATCCAGGGCCTGTGTTGCAATGAGTTCCTTATAAAAGTTATAGAGTGAGGCTATGGATCTTATGTGGGGATATTTTTTCAGGAGTTCTCCCAGCTTTTCAAACACAATGTGATAATGGTATAGGAATTCCAGGTTCAACGCATCCCGGGCCGGTTCCAGCCCGGTTTTTATTTCTGAAATAAGAGCTCTAAGGATTTCAAGGCATTTTAAAGGAGTCAAAGGTTGCTTTGGGAACAGCAGCTCTATTAGCGAGGGGAATGTCCCTTGAAAAAGTTTTGAAATTTGCCCTTGAGATAGATACAGCAAATTCTTTTCCTTGATAGAGAGCACTACCTTATTGGAATTATTTGCGGTTATTTTTTGAATTACAGGATTGCTTAAAATGGAAACCACATCCTTATAATAAAAATGGGTCTCTCCGGTTTTATAAATTTGAAAGAGCATTTCAAATAGAGAGGAAAATGGACTGAACTTCACAGGATAGCCCATAGTGATGTTCAAGGCTGGAATATTTTCCGGAAGCGAATTAAGAATGGGCAGCAATAAAGATTCATCTCCCAATACCAGCGCTGTATTTCCCAAAGCTTCAGGGTTCATTCCTGAAAGTATTTCTCCTACATATTTGGCCTGTCCAATGCTTTTTGGGATTCCTATAATCTCAATATTTTTAGGGGTATTATATGATGTTGAAATTTCCCGTAATTCGTTATTTTGATAATACGACCAATTTTGGGCATATTCTCTTATAAAGAGTGAGGTGTCATGAGATGGGTCATTATAGTGTACTTCGTCAATATCCCAATAAATTTTTGCACCGTGATCCAGCATTGTCTGGATCATAATTTGCTCGGCTGTATTCAGGGCGTTAAATCCCAGAAAAATATATTTTTGTGCGTTTGCTTTTGCAAATTCTCCTATTTTTTCAGAAGCCGTTCTGTAAACAAGCCCCTGATAACCCACTTCGCTTTGCAGAAGTCTTTCTTTCAACGCTTCATAATAGTCAGGTAGTTTTTTCCAGAAAGCGAGATAATTCTTAACCAGGTCTGTCTTATCTGGGGTAGCAGACCAGTGGTTGATATCCTGGATCTCTGCCAGGTAATTAAAGATCTTGTGAGCCGGGATCAGATACCGGTCAATCTCATTAAAGTCGTGAATTAAGGTTTGCGCCCAGGTTATAAAAGTTTCAAATTCCTCCTGTTGTTCCGGCGGAGTTGCATTTTCATAAACCGAATAAAATTCGAATAAAGTAGTGGTGTTATCGAATGTTGTTAGTTCGGATATCTTTTCTGAAAATTCCTCAATGCTTAAAACTTCCGGGGAAAACACAGGAGTCTCTGTTTGCCTGGAAATTTCCATTCTTAAAAATGATCCTGCTCTTTTGCTGGGTAGAATAAAAGTATATCCGGAAAGATCAGGGGTTTGCTTTTTAAGGTCACTGATAACGTAGGAGAGGAAAGATGTCATAGGGTAAAAATAAAAAACGCCCCGATATATCGGAGCGTTTTTCTATTTAATTAAGAAAACTATTATTGCTTATTAGCTTCAGTATTTCTCATTTCTTTATCCTTATCTAAGGAGATCTCAACACGTCTGTTATCCTGTCTTCCTTTAGCAGTGTTGTTTGTAGCGATTGGTCGAGATTCACCGTAACCTTCAGAAGTTAATCTGTTTGCAGGTATACCGTTTGAAACTAACCACTCTCTTACAGATGCAGCACGTTCTTTAGAAAGATTCAAGTTGTAAGCATCACTACCTACACTATCAGTATGTCCTTCAATGTGGAAAACAGTGTTAGAATACTCGTGCATAATGTCGTGAATCGCTTTTAAAGCTTCTTCAGATTCTGGCTTAATGGTTGACTTATTAGTGTCAAACAATACAGTTCTTGAATACTCATTCAATTCAGAGATAGCTTCAGCAGTTGGCTCAGGACAACCGTTGTTAGCAACAGTTCCGGGAGTATCAGGACATTCATCATCCTTGTCTAATACACCATCACCATCACGGTCTTCAAAAGGACATCCGTTGTTTTCAACAGGACCAGCCTCTTCAGGACACTCATCTTTGTTATCTGGCACACCATCACCGTCAGTATCAGGACAACCATTAAATTGTGGCAATCCGGCTACAGTAGGACATTCATCCTGAGGATCTGGAACTCCATCACCATCAGTATCAGGACATCCATCAAATTGAGCTAAACCTGCAGTATCAGGACAAGCATCTAAATGATCAGGAATACCGTCACCATCAGAATCAGGACAACCGTTGAATTCTTTTAAACCTGGAGTTTCAGGACATTCGTCATCTCTGTCATATATCCCGTCACCATCTGTATCTTTTCCACCGAACATGAATTTAATACCTGCAGCGTGTTGGAAATGAGGAAAAGCCTCATCTGCAAAAGCGTGCTTATAAGTTGACTGCACATTAAGTGCAATGTTGTCTGAGAACCAGAAGCTTAAACCTGCAGAACCGTTTAATGTAGCTGAACCATCATTGTCCAACCAGTGGTAACCACCACCTATTCCCAGGTGCGGATCTAACCATCCATTGTTCAATAAAGCTCTTAAGCTATATTTTGCAGTACCATCTAATGCGTAGTAAGAAAGATCGTCAAGTGCAGTATCTCCAAATTTTGAAATTTGGTTAACCGAACCGGCTCCTTCTAATACAAAACCACCACCAATATATCTGGCAACAGAAATTCTTGACATAGCAGGAAGAATATTCCAGTGATCAGATACATTAAAAAAGTCTTCAAACATACCACCAGCCGGAGCATCCTCGCCCGTTGGGTATAAGTCAACTGCGTTTACGCCAACTTCAATGGCCCAGGGGTTGTTTTCATCCTGTGCCTGTACAGCCGTAAAGCCCAGCACAAAAAATGAAGCTAATAAAAATCTGCTAAGATGTTTCATATTTGTTAATTTAGTTTTAAGTGTTAATTGAAGCAAAAGTATACCGTTATTCAATATTAACAAAGTTAAATATAATAAAGTTTTCTTAATAAACCCGTAAACGCTGTCTATTTATAGGGGTTTGGCACCGCGGGTATGAAATTTATATTAAAAATCCACCCTATTTAACATTTATAAATTAATAAAATTAAACTTATAATTATAACAAGTATTCAAAAAATTAACAATTTCAGGCTTTTCAAAAATTAAATCACATTTAGCTCTTTTCCCACTTTGGTGAATGCTGCAATGGCTTTATCAAGATGATCTTTTTCATGCGCTGCAGATAATTGAACCCTTATTCTGGCTTTCCCTTTAGGCACAACAGGGTAAAAGAAGCCAATTACATATATTCCTTCCTCAAGAAGGCGGTCGGCCATATTTTGTGACAACTGGGCGTCATATAGCATCACGGGTACAATTGCCGATTCCCCGTCAATAATATCAAATCCGGCAGCTTTTATACCTTTTTTGAAATATTTGGTGTTTTCTTCTAGTTTATCGCGCAGGCTGGTATTCCCTTTTAACATTTCAAAAACCTTAATTGAGGCCCCTACAATTGCCGGAGCCAGGGAATTTGAGAATAAATAAGGTCTTGAGCGTTGACGAAGAAGGTCTATAATTTCCTTTTTACCTGTAGTGTATCCACCCATAGCTCCCCCAAGGGCTTTTCCAAGAGTTCCTGTTATGATGTCAATTCTTCCCATAACATTTTTCTCTTCCAGGGTTCCAATTCCTTTCTCACCAATAAAACCTGCGGCATGACATTCATCTATCATAACCAGCGCATCATACTTGTCTGCAAGGTCACAAATCTTGTCAAGTGGAGCCAACAAACCGTCCATGGAGAATACCCCATCTGTAACTATAAGTTTATAACGGGCTCCCTTTTCATTGGCATCCTGAAGCTGTTTTTCAAGATCTTCCATATTTCCGTTTTCATAGCGATATCTTGCAGCCTTACACAAACGCACCCCATCAATTATTGACGCGTGGTTTAGAGAATCAGATATGATAGCATCCTCCTGGGATAATAGAGGTTCAAATATCCCGCCATTGGCGTCAAAAGCCGCGGCATATAATATGGTGTCCTCTGTGTTGTAAAAATCGGCGATCTTCGCCTCAAGTTCTTTGTGTATGTCCTGGGTACCACAAATAAAGCGCACACTTGACATTCCAAATCCGTGGGAGTCCAGGGTGTCCTTCGCGGCCTGGATCACTTCAGGATGGGAGGATAATCCAAGATAATTGTTTGCGCAAAAATTGATCACTTCCTGGCCGGTAGAGATCTTAATTACCGCTCCCTGTGGGGATGTGATAATTCGTTCTTTCTTATAAAGACCATCTTCCTTGATCTGATCTATTTCCTGTTGTAAATGTTCTTTTATAGCTCCGTACATAATTTTTAATTTTTACAAAATTAATCATCTTTAAACAAATGAGACGGTAACCTCATCATTAATATAAATGAGGATCTTATTGGATACCTCAAATTCCATTTGGGATAAGACTTCTTCATATTGTGCCATTTGCTCCCCATGGTTTCTTTGAAGCTGTCCCGTCTTATAATCTATGATTGTTACCTTTTTGCCATCAAAATTCAGCCTGTCCGGTCTAAGGATATCTCCTGTAGGACTTATAATATCCCTTTCCCTGTAAATTGTAGTGCCTTCACTGAAATATGCTGAAAGTTGGGGGTGCATGATCACCTGGGAAATAAGCTTGTGGAGTTCCGCTTCTCTTTCAGCAGTTATAACCATGGTCTTCTTAATATTTGTTATTGCATCAGGAAGATCTTTAAGTGTGTCAATTTCTGAAAGAATAGCATGAACCAGAATCCCTGTATTAATTGCATCTTCCTGGAAAGAACTCCACAACTCACCATTTCTGGTCATTAGTTTTACTCTTTCATTTAATGCCGGAGAAGAAAAATAATGCTCCGGGTGAAAAGAGGAATCCTCTGGGGTAATGATCCTTTCCTGTTCCCGGTTTTCTCCAAATTCATAACTAAGGGAACCATCCCATTTATTTGTGTGTTTTAGATAACCTATTAAAAGACCCGATACCTTTTCTTCATTATGCATCTCCTTTTTAAGGTCCAGGCAGGAGATAATATATAATTGTTTTGCAGCCCGGGTAAAAGCCACATATAAGATATTAATGGCGTCAAATTCGGTTTGGTCTAAAAGTTCCTCGTATGCCGCGGTTTCAGTTTCTCCCCAGTTAAGCATTTTAGGGGATGCCTTAAAATAACTATAAGGAATATCATCAATACCTTCGGGTAAAGGAAGCCAAAGATGTTCTTTACTAACGTCCTTTATTGTAGTATTGGCGAAGGGATAGATAACCACGGGAAATTCAAGGCCCTTGGACTTATGAATGGTCATTATTTGAACAGCATTGTCTGTTTTGGGCGCAATAATGCTGAGTTTTTCCTTATTTAAATCCCAAAACTTTAAAAATGCCGGAATTCCAATAGATCTTTGGCTGGTTTTTTCGAAAATAAAATCGAGATAGAACTGTATAAAGGCATTGGACCTTTTAATAAGAGTGAAGCTTCTTATAATGTATTCCGCAGCTTCGTAGAGGGATAGTTCCTTTAGTTGACTAAGCCTGAAATCGATGCCATATTCTTTAAGCCAACGGAAGAATGAGGTTTCATCTTTATTAAGATTTGAAATTATAAGGTTATGTGGGGCTTGAGGTTCCAGTTTTGATGCCAGGTAATTCAGGATCTCCCACTTAACATTTTTATCTCCGGTATTGACCGAATATTCAAGAATGGCATTGATAAATTGAACTTCAGGAGAATTTGCAACCAGCAAAGATTCAGAAGAAACAATAGAAATTCCTTTTCCGCTCAGGTAATTAGCTATGGCAATGCTTTGTTTGCGGGTCCTGGTAAGCACGCAAATATCGCTTTTGGGAACGTTTTTTTGTTCAAGATCCTTAATTATCTCCAACACCTTTACCGGATGCTGTTCCAGTTCTTCCGCAGCGGTTTGGGTTTCCAGAAAAGAAAGATGTACGTAACCCGGATGTCCTTTTTTGGGAAGCTGTGTGCAATTGGCAAAAAGTTCCTTATAAACAGGATTTCTGAATTTATGTGAGATGAATTCGAAAAAGGCATTATTGAAATTTACAATGTTTGTTGCACTGCGGTAATTGAATGGCAAATTTTCTACATTCTGTTCAATAGTAAAAGTGTTTTTATGGTTGTAAAGTTCTATGAACTGCTCTGCCTTCCCTCCTCTAAACCGGTAAATTGATTGTTTTGCATCTCCAACCAAGGTAAGACCCGCGGGGTTGCCATATGCAGGTTCACTGGAAAGTGCATGATCTATTAACGGAATTATATTTTCCCATTGCATCTCTGAGGTATCCTGAAATTCATCTATAAAATAATTGCGATAACGTTCCCCCAGCCTTTCATAAATAAAGGGTGCCGGCTGGTTTTGGACCTGCGCAGAAATTGTGGGATTAAAATCTGATATTAAAACCATGGAACGGTCTTTCTTGATGTGTTCTATTTCTGCAGCCACCTCGCTTAGAAGGGAAAGAGGGGTAATATTTGATTTTATGGCTTTTAAATATTCCCTCCTGTGAATTGCCGCCCGGGTTCCAAAGAACAGGGAAGCTATCTCCGGTTGGTAACGGTCAAGGATCTCCTTTTTATTGTTGGGTAGCTTTGCCGCATATAATTTCTCCTCCTCAATATTCAATTGCCATTGAGCTCCAAATGGAACATCAAATTGGTGGTTTTGAAGTTTTTCAAAATATTTGAATACATAGCCGGCCTTAAAATCTTTACAATCCAATCCTTCCAGGCTGCATATGCTTAAAAATCCCGCGGTAAGTTCAGCTATATTCTCCTCAGTTCTCTTGATATGCCCATCGATCTTTTCTGAAAAATTTCTGAAATCTTTGAGAGTTTTGCCCTTTAGAGAGTTTGCATATTTTTGATGATTCTCCTGAAGCAGGATTCTTGAAAAGGCAAAGATATCTCTTGAGATGTCCCAGCTTTTGTCATCATCTGTCTTTGAAAGTGTAAAATCTACCAGTACCCGGGTAAGTTCCGTGTCTTCCCCGGCACGGTTAATCAATCTATCTACAGCCTCCTGTAATACCTGTAGCGTATTTAATTCTACTTCAAAGTTTACAGGGATCCCCAGATCTTTTGCAAATGTTCTAATTACTTTATGTGTAAACCGGTCTATTGTTGAAATATCAAATGAGGCATAGTTATGAAGTATGCTTTTAAGGATCACCCTGGATTTATCACTTATTTTCTCCTCAGATAAACCGGTTTCTATAGCAAGGTCTTGCATTAAACCCAGATAATTAGCGGGACATTCTTTTGCAGAAAGCGCGTGCAGGGTTAGAATTACCCTTGATTTCATTTCGGCTACTGCCTTGTTGGTGAAAGTAATTGCAAGGATATTTTTATACGCGTCTGCCTGATTGCTTTTAAGTAACAAAAGCAAATATTCTTTTACCAGCGTATATGTTTTACCGGACCCGGCAGATGCATTGTATACCGTAAATTTGTTGGTTGAAGTCAAAGGTTATGAGAGATTTTAAAGGAAAAATTTGAATTGCTCAAGGTAAAAAATTAAAAATAGGTACCTGATAGATATTCTTTAAGGTTATTATAACATATTAATATTTTAAATCACTGCCTTTATACTTAAATTTGAGACAATGATTAATTTATAACTAAAAATATAGAATTATGGCATTCGAATTACCACCTTTAAAATATTCCTTTGACGCATTAGAACCTCATATAGATGCAAAAACAATGGAAATTCACCACGATAAACATCACGGAGGATATACTCAAAAACTTAATGCAGCAATTGAAGGAACAGATAATGAAGGGAAAACAATAGAAAATATTCTTCAAAATTTAGATAAATCTAACTCTGCTGTTAGAAATAATGGAGGAGGTTACTATAATCACAATTTATTCTGGGAGATCATGTCCCCGGATGGTGGTGGGAAACCTGAAGGAGAACTTGCACAGGCAATAGATGCGGCATTTGGATCTTTTGACGGATTCAAGGATGAATTATCTAAGGCTGGAGCAAACCAGTTCGGGTCCGGTTGGGCATGGTTATGTGTTCATAAAGGTGGAAAACTGGAAATTTGTTCTACTCCAAACCAGGATAATCCTCTTATGCCAGGTGTTGGTTGTGGAGGAACTCCAATTCTGGGTATGGATGTATGGGAACATGCATATTACCTAAAATATCAAAATAAACGTCCTGATTATATTGAAGCATTTTTCAATGTAATTAACTGGAAAGAAGTTTCTGCGCGTTATGCCCAGGAAAAATAAAAAGGATTTTTTATTAGAGTGAAAAGTCTGCCCGGGAAACCGGGCGGGCTTTTTTTATTTCCCGACAAGACATAAAAAAAGGCGGACGAGAGTCCACCTTTTTTTGCCCCAAATCTACCATGAACTTAACCTACTTATGCTATGGCTTTGCTAATATACAACTAAAGAACAATGCTCCCTTTACTTTTAGATGAAGTACCCGGATATTAGTTGAAATACATTTATTGGCTTATAAATTACAAATTCTTGTAAGAAGCGGCCTAATAAGCTCGGTCTTTTTTCCCTTCATAAAAGTTCATAAAAGCCCTGTTAACCACTCTGTTTCCTCCAAAAGTTGGATAATTTCCTGTAAAATACCAATCGCCAAGATTTTTGGGACAGGCTTTATGCAGGTTTTCTACTGTTTGATAAAGTATCTTCACTTCTGTCTTCACTTCCGGATCACTTAAAAGCTCTGAAATTTTATCTGAAATTTGTTGATCTGTGAAGGGCTCATAAATTTCTTTTACAAAATTCTGTACTTCCCCATCTTCAAGGTCCACCTGAACCTTACATTTTTCATAAACCGAATCAACTATATGATATTGATTGTTTTCCTTAAGTAGTTCAAGAGTGGCCCTGAAAGCAATTAGGTCTTCCAGGCGAGCCATGTCTATCCCGTAACAATCGGGATACCTTATTTGAGGTGCAGAGGATACTACCACCAGTTTTTTTGGATTCAGCCTGTCCAGCATTTTAATGATACTTTTCCTAAGGGTTGTGCCTCTTACAATACTGTCATCAATGATCACAAGTGTATCTTCAGGTTTCACCACCCCATAGGTAACATCATAAACGTGAGCCACAAGATCGTCACGGCTGCTGTCTTCGGTAATAAAGGTTCTTAACTTAACATCCTTTATCGCGATCTTTTCTGTTCTAAGCCGGTGACCCAGGATCTCCTTCAGGCGTTCATCTGTAAGAGTGTCCTTTTCAGCAAGTATAGCTTGATTTTTCTGTAAGTTAAGTTCGTCCTGTGCGGCTTCCACCATTCCATAAAAAGAGGTTTCAGCGGTATTCGGTATATATGAGAATACTGTATGTACGGTGTCGTGGTCTATCGCCTTGAGTACCTCCGGCATTAGCAATCGCCCAAGCATTTTTCGCTCGTTATAGATCTCGGCATCACTACCTCGTGAAAAGTAGATACGTTCAAAGGAACAGGCTTTTCGCTCCAGGGGTTCCAGTATTTGTTTTATAGATACTTCCCCGCTTTTTTTGGTAATAATGGCATGACCAGGGTCAAGCTCTTTAACGTCCTCAAATTTTAAATTGAATACAGTTTGTATTACCGGTCTTTCTGAAGCAACAACTACTACTTCATCATCCTGGTAATAATAAGCCGGACGAATACCTGCAGGATCCCTCAAAACAAAAGAATCTCCATGACCTAACAGGCCTGCCATGGCATAACCGCCATCCCAGTCTTTGGCCGATTTCCGCAGAATTTTGGCCACATTAAGTCTTTCTCCAATTATAGGGGAAGCCTCTACCTTTGAGTAACCTTCTTTTTTGAGTTTTTTATAGAGTTTAGCCACGGCATCATCCAGAAAATGGCCAATTTTCTCCATTACCGTAACCGTATCTGTGTTTTCCTTTGGATGCTGGCCCAATTCTACCAGATTGTTGAACAATTGTAATGAATTGGTCATATTAAAATTACCGGCCACAATGAGATTCCTGTGCATCCAGTTGTTCTGGCGCAGGAAGGGGTGTACGCTTTCTATGCTGTTTTTTCCAAAGGTACCATAACGCACATGCCCCAGAAAAACCTCTCCTATATACGGGATATGTTTCTTTTGCAGTGCCACATTATCTGCATATTCAGGATTTTCAGATATTTCAGTATTTATGCGTTCATTGATCTGATTAAAGATATCCTGTATTGGTTGTGCAGCATTAGATCTAAGCCTGCTTATATAACGGTCACCCGGCCGGGTATTTAATTTAATGCTCGCAAATCCCGCTCCATCCTGTCCCCGGTTATGTTGCTTTTCCATAAGGAGGTACATTTTATTTACCCCGTAAAAGGCTGTACCGTATTTTTCCTTATAAAATTCAAGGGGTTTTAAAAGGCGAACCAGTGCAATTCCGCATTCATGTTTTAGGGCATCACTCATATTTTTATCCTTTTCGTCTTCAAGTGTGTGTGTTGAGGTTTCTTTGTCACAAAAAAAGCCCTATAATTACAGGGCTTTGTTTGCAGACAATTCTATATCAAATTGTGTTAGATTTTTGAACTCTTTCATTCGGCCCTGTATTTCATCATCGCCAAGATTTTCCATACGCGCGGTGCCAAATTTTTCTACACAAAAGGAAGCCATTCCAGATCCATAGATCACGGCGTTTTTCATATTTTCAAAAGAAATATCACCGGTTTGCGCAAGATAACCAATGAAACCTCCGGCAAATGTATCTCCTGCGCCTGTGGGATCAAAAACTTCTTCCAGTGGAAGGGCAGGAGCAAAGAAAATTTGTTCATTGTTAAACAACAAAGCTCCGTGTTCTCCTTTTTTGATAACTACATATTTGGGTCCTAGCTGCGCTATTTTTCTGGCGGCTTTTACCAGAGAATGCTCCCCTGTTAACTGCCTTGCTTCTTCATCATTAATGGTGATCACATCTACCCGTGCAATAACCTTTAAAAGGTCGCCCCAGGTGTTATCCATCCAAAAGTTCATCGTATCCAGAACCACGAGCCTTGGTTTATTAATTTGTTCGAGTACGCTAAGTTGTACAAGGGGATGCAAATTCCCCAGCATCACAAATTCAGCATCGAGATATTTTTGAGGTACCACGGGGTTAAAATCTGCAAGCACATTCAACTGGGTTTCCAGGGTATCCCTTGTGTTGAGATCATTATGATATTTCCCGCTCCAGAAAAATGTTTTTCCGCCTTTTACAATCTCTATCCCCTCAATATTTATTCCGTTTCGGGTTAAAAGATCAAGGTGTTCATCTGGGAAATCCTCTCCAACAATAGAGACTATTCCCGGATCTATTTCAAATCTTGCCGAAGACAAGCCAATATAAGTGGCTGCGCCGCCAAGGATCTTATCTGTTTTTCCAAAGGGGGTTTCAATTGCATCGAAGGCTACTGTGCCTACTATCAATAACTTACTCATAAACTGATTTCAATATTGAGGTGCAAATATACATTTTGTTTTTCAAGGGATAAGGGAAATACAAAACTTTAGCAGGTACGTTACAAGAGGAATTTTCACGGCTGAAATCCCGTATCGGGTTGCAGGCGCGGTTTTTTGGAGGCCTCTACGGCGAGTGCATCACAGCGCTCATTTTGGGGATGGTTGTTATGGCCGCGTATCCATTTAAAACTTACTTTGTGATTGCGGTATTCTATAAGGAAATCCCGCCATAGGTCAGCGTTTTTCCTATCCTTAAAACCTTTTTTTTCCCAGCCGAATACCCAGCCTTTTTCTACAGCATCTGCAACATATTTTGAATCTGTAAAAACGATGGCAGCCGTATTGGGATTTTTAAGTTTTTTAAGCGCTTCTATTACCGCCATTAATTCCATGCGGTTGTTGGTAGTGTGGGCAAATCCTTTGGAAAATTCTTTCCTGTAAGGTTTCCCAACCCACTCCATGACTATGCCATAGCCTCCGGGGCCGGGATTTCCCCTGGCAGCACCGTCTGTATAAATGTGAACAGTTGCGTTTATCAACCCTCTTGAGCTTTTAAAATATTTTCTATAATACGTGGAAGATGCTTATATTCCAATTCGTGGATTTTTGCAGCCACATCCTGATGGGTCATTGCGGGTGAAACTTCAAACGAATCCTGGAAAATAATATTTCCCTCATCATATTTGGAATTCACGTAATGTATAGTAATACCTGTTTCTTTTTCCTTGTTTTCAATCACGGCTTTGTGTACCGCTTCTCCATACATGCCCTTGCCTCCAAATTTTGGCAATAAGGCCGGGTGAAGATTAATCACCTTATTGGGGAAGCTATTTAGGATTTTTTCAGGGAATAACCATAGAAAACCCGCAAGCACGATAAGGTCTGGATTCATATCTTTAAGCACGTGATGTACTTCCTGGGTATTATAAAAAGCATCCCGGTCAAAATGAAGTGATTTCACATCAAGATTGTAAGCCCGTTTAAGTACCTTCGCATCTTTATTATTGGAGAATACCGCAATAACTTCAGCAAAACCTGAGTTTTTAAAATATTTTATAATATTTTCAGCATTGGTTCCGGAGCCCGAAGCAAAGATGACTATTTTCTTTAGGGATATAGGTTTGGGTGAATTCAAAACGGGAGTGTTAACAATATTAAGGGTAAAAATAAAGGGTTTAAATGAAATTTGCGTAAATTACCTCCACATTTTTAAACTAAAAACCGGTTTTAAAATAAAGTTTTTTATTTTTGCCACCTAATCAAAATTAAAATAGAATATTATGTCAGACATTGCATCAAGAGTAAAAGCGATTATCGTTGACAAATTGGGAGTTGACGAGAATGAAGTTGTAAACGAAGCGAGCTTCACCAACGACTTGGGCGCTGATTCATTAGACACCGTGGAATTGATCATGGAGTTTGAGAAAGAATTTGATATCCAAATCCCGGACGATCAGGCAGAGAACATCGCTACTGTTGGCCAGGCCATCTCTTATATTGAAAACGCAAAATAAAACAAAGAATATCACTTTATGGAGTTAAAGCGAGTTGTAGTTACAGGCTTAGGGGCCTTAACACCTATTGGAAACAATATTGAAGAATATTGGAATTCATTGGTGGCCGGAAAAAGTGGATGTGCCCCTATTACCTATTTTGATTCAGAAAAATTCAAAACTAAATTCGCTTGTGAGCTAAAAAACTTTGATGTTCTTGATTTTTTTGACCGCAAAGAGGCCAGAAAACTCGATAGATTCGCTCAGTATGCGATTGTTGCTTCCGATGAGGCTATAAAAGACTCGGGGATTGACATGGATACTATTGACAAATATCGGGTTGGGGTAATTTGGGGAGCAGGAATTGGTGGTCTGGAAACCTTCCAGGATGAGGTTATTAACTTTGCTCAGGGAGATGGAACACCGCGTTTTAATCCTTTTTTCATACCTAAAATGATCGCAGATATTGCCCCCGGCAATATTTCGATAAGGCATGGACTAATGGGTCCCAATTATACCACCGTTTCGGCTTGTGCCTCTGCCGCCAATGCTATGATAGACGCCTTGAATTATATAAGGCTGGGTTACAGCGATATTATAATTTCAGGGGGTTCTGAAGCTGCGGTAACCATGGCGGGCATGGGGGGCTTTAATGCTATGCACGCGCTTTCTACAAGGAATGAAAGTCCTGAAACCGCTTCAAGACCTTTTGATGCCACCAGAGATGGATTTGTATTGGGAGAGGGAGCAGGGGCGATTGTCCTTGAAGAGTATGAGCATGCAAAAGCCCGTGGAGCAAAGATCTATGCTGAATTTATTGGAGGTGGGTTATCTTCAGATGCTTACCATATGACCGCCCCTCACCCTGAGGGAACCGGTGTGGTGGCTGTTATGAAGAACTGCCTTAAAAACGCTGAGATCAATCCTGAAGAAGTAGATGCTATTAATACTCATGGCACCTCAACTCCCCTGGGAGATGTGGCTGAACTAAAGGCAATAAGTATTGTTTTTGGAGAACACGCCAAGAATATTAATATAAATTCTACAAAATCCATGACGGGGCATCTTTTAGGTGCAGCAGGTGCCATAGAAGCCATATCTGCAGTTCTGTCCATGAAATATGGGATAGTACCTCCTACGATCAATCATGAACACCGGGATGACAACATTGACCCGGAGTTAAACCTCACCCTTAACAAAGCGCAGCACCGCGAGGTAAATGTTGTGATGAGCAACACCTTTGGTTTTGGAGGGCATAATGCTTGTGTGTTATTTAAAAAATTTGTTGAATAAACCGTTATGAGCGTTATTCGAAACATATTAAATTCCCGTTCTTCTAAAGGCGGGAATTTTTTTGTTGCTATACAAAAGATCCTTGGATTTAAACCCAAGAATATTTCCCATTATGAAAAGGCCTTCACGCACCGCTCTCTTAATCAAAAGGATAAATTGGGAAATGCAGTGAATTTTGAAAGGATGGAATTCCTGGGAGATGCTATGTTAAGCGCGGTAATTGCGGGCTATCTTTTTAAAACAGTTCCCGGGGGTAATGAAGGTTATTTAACCAAGATGCGGTCTAAAATTGTAAGCCGCAAACACTTAAATGAACTCGGAAAAGACCTTAACCTTATTTCCTTTGTGCAAACTAATATTCCAAAAGACCAGTTTGGGGTGAACATTCATGGGAATTTATTTGAAGCCCTGGTTGGAGCCATATACTGGGACAGGGGATATAAATACTGCAAAAAGTTTATCTATGAAAGGGTTATAAATCCTTATGTAGACATTGAGCAGCTGGAGGGAAAAGTGATAAGTTATAAAAGCCTGCTTATAGAATGGTGCCAAAAGAAAAAGAAGACTTTTAACTACGAAGTATATGAGGATACGGGCAATGATGAAATGAAACACTTTGCCGTAAAATTACGAATTGATGAACGGGTAGTGGCCAAAGCCCGTGCTACTTCCAAAAAGAAGGCGGAAGAAACAGCATCAAAAAGAGCCTATTACGCCCTCCAAACATATATAGAAACAGAATAAGAATTCCGGCTTTACTATATCGTTTTCGTAGAAATATCCTAAAATTATCACCAGAATTATCATAATTTGGCAATCTTATTTTATCTTTAGCACTTAAGTTTTTGGAGTATGTTGTCCCATAAATTAATGCTGGATGAAGTAGAGGAGGATTATCAATTACTTGCAATACATTCTTCTTTAGAAGAATATAAAGTTGCATATCTTTTAAATAAGCATCTTCAAATAAGGTTTAAACGCGCTACCCATGACCTTGATTTTAATCATGGCGATGTTCAGGCGTTATATCCACTCTACCATTTTAAGGAACCGGAACAATACCGTACCTATTACCTTATTAAGAATACATACAAGGGTCCGGTAAAAAAAGTGGTGAGTTCAGGGTCATTGTTTTCTGAAGAAGATATTTCTCCACAACTCACATATCTTATTCCGGAACATAAGAATGTAGATTACTTTTTAAAGATTGAAGAGGATATGGAGGAGAGTCAGCTGCAGGAAATTTTACAGCTCATTGCCTCAATTCCCAATATTGTAACCACATATATAGTTGATCACAATCAACTTAAGTCAAAGAATAATTTAATTTTAGAATAATGCCAATAAATAAAAGAACCAAGATCGTTGCAACCTTAGGTCCTGCAACCAGCACAAAAACCGTTTTAAAGGATATGCTGGATGCGGGGGTAAATGTGTTCAGGATCAATTTTTCTCATGCAAACTATGATGATGTAAAGGAGAGGATCCAAATGATAAGGGAGTTGAATGAGGAGTTTGGATATACTGCTGCAATTTTAGGAGACCTGCAAGGGCCCAAGCTGCGGGTTGGGATCATGAAGGAAGAGGTTGTTGTAAATCCCGGAGATAAAATAGTTTTCGCTACCGGAAAGGAATTTAAGGGTACGGCTTCAAGGGTTTATATGAATTATGAAACCTTCCCTCAGGATGTCCAAAAAGGAGAAAGAATTCTTTTAGATGATGGGAAACTTATTTTTGAAATTGTAAGTACCAATAAGGTTGATGAAGTAGTAACCAAAGTAATACAGGGAGGTCCTTTAAAGTCGAAAAAAGGAGTTAACCTTCCCAACACAAATATTTCGCTTCCTGCATTAACTGAAAAAGACATTGCCGATGCCATTTTTGCCTGTGAGCAGAAAGTAGACTGGATGGCCCTGTCATTTGTAAGAAATGAACACGATTTAATCCTGCTTCAAAATCTTATTAAGGAGCATAGCGAACATAAAATTCCTATAATTTCTAAAATTGAAAAGCCTGAAGGGGTTAGGAATATAGATAAGATCGTGGCTTATTGTGACGGATTAATGGTTGCGCGAGGAGATCTTGGGGTTGAAATCCCTGCTCATGAAGTTCCGCTTATTCAGAAGCAACTGGTATTAACCGCGAAAAAAGCCCGTATTCCCATTATTATCGCTACCCAAATGATGGAAACGATGATAACAAGTTTAACCCCAACCCGCGCAGAGGTAAATGATGTTGCCAATTCCATTATGGATGGGGCAGATGCGGTAATGTTAAGCGGTGAAACTTCTGTTGGAAATTACCCGGTTCAGGTAATAGAAAAGATAACCCAGATCATTAAAGCGGTAGAGAATTCACCACTTATTAAAGTGCCACACGATCCTCCGCATATTCGTACCAAGAGATATATTACCAAAGCTATTTGTTATCACGCAGCCACAATGGCCAATGAAATAAAGGCCCAGGCAATTTGTACCCTTACCAACAGTGGTTACACCGCATTTCAAATTTCTGCCTGGAGACCGGAATCAAACATTCTGGTCTTCACTTCCAATCGCAGGATACTTTCCCAGCTTAGCTTACTATGGGGGGTAAAAGCATTCTTTTATGATAAGTATTCTACAACAGATGAAACTATTGAGGATATTAACAGGATCGCCCTGGAAGCCGGTTACGTAGAGCACGGGGATTTTGTTATCAACCTTGCGGCTATGCCAATAGCCAATAAAGGAATGGTAAATACCCTAAGGATAACAGAGGTAGAATAAACAGTATAAGATTCAAATTTGAAAGGCCGCATATTCTTTAAAAGATGTGCGGTTTTTTGATTTTTAAAATTCAAATTTTAACTGCACCGCAATTTCTTCCTTTTTGGCAATAGGGAGATGTTCGTCGGTATTCAAATTTGACAGTGTTATTCCCAACAGTCTTACAGATTCTTTCATTTTTTCCTGGAATAATAATTCCTTTGCTGTTTCCAGGAGAATGTCTTTGGAAGCAATAAAATAGGGAACGGTCTTGCTTCGGGTTTGAAGGGTAAAATCGCTGTATTTTATCTTTAAGGTAATGGTCTTTCCTGCGACGTTACTTTTCTTAAGTCGGCGTTCAATTTCTTCAGCGATACTTTCCAGCCTGCCCAGCATATAGATTTCTGAAGAAATATTCTCATCAAAGGTTCTTTCGGCTCCCAGGGATTTCCTGATTCTGTTGGGTTTTACCTCGCTTAAATGAATTCCCCGTACCACATTGTAATAGTGCTCGCCGCTCTTTCCGAAGTGTTGGGTCAAAAATACTTCGCTTTTCTGCTTCAGGTCAGAACCCTTAAAAATTCCAAGTTGGTACATCTTTTCAGCAGTTACTTTCCCTACCCCATGAAATTTCCTTATTTGTAAATTCTCCAGAAATTCCTCCACCTCTTCAGGGTTAATGGTCTTTTGACCATTGGGCTTATTAATATCGCTCGCAACTTTTGCAATGAATTTATTTACAGATATTCCTGCAGAAGCATTTAAGCCTGTTTTTGCGCGAATCTTTTCACGGATCTCCCTGGCAATAAGAGTAGCGCTGGGGTTTCCTTTTTTATTATCAGTTACATCAAGATAGGCTTCATCAAGGGATAGCGGTTCTACAAGATCTGTATAATCCAGAAAGATCTCCCGAATCTGGTTGGAAATTTCCCTGTACCTTTCAAAACGGGGTTTTACAAAGATAAGATGAGGACAATTTCTTTTGGCAATTATGCTGCTCATCGCGCTACCCACCCCAAATTTTCTAGCTTCATAACTTGCCGCTGCCACTACGCCTCTTTCCTCGCTACCTCCTACAGCAATTGCTTTTCCGGCCAGGTCAGGATTATCCAGTTGTTCTACTGAAGCATAAAAAGCGTCCATGTCAATATGGATAATCTTTCGTAAAGATTGGGATCCCTGCATCCTGCAAATTTAAGGAAACTTACCTTCGATTGATTCTTTCCTATAGGAGGTGGGAGAAATTTTTATAAATGCTCTTTGGGTTTTAAGGCGCCGGAATTCTGTTCAATATTTCGGGTATTCCGCCTGCTTTAATATTGGAATCAAACCCCTACCTTTATGAATAACAGAAATTTTATATAGGATTAATTTATAAATGGACCAACTATGAAAACAGCAATTTTATTGGGCGCAACCGGACTTACCGGTGGAATTTTACTTCAAAAATTACTTAAAGACCCAACTTATGGAAAAGTGATCCTGTTTTCGAGATCTCCCGTGGCAGTTAAAGATGGGAAAATAGAGGAGCATTTAATAGACCTTTTTAAATTGGAGGAATATGGTGAATTGTTTAATGGAGATGTAGTTTTTTGTTGCATTGGTACTACAAAGAGCAAAACCCCCAATGAAGAAACTTACCGTAAAATAGATTACGGGATTCCTGTAGCTGCAGCAAAGCTTTGCAGAGAGAATGGGATACCAACTTTTGAAGTGATCTCTGCCATGGGAGCCAATACAGGGAGCAAAGTTTTTTATAACCGCATAAAAGGTGAGATGGAAGAGGCAGTCCTTTCCCAAAATATCGAGCACATTTTCATATTTCAACCTTCACTAATCGCAGGTGACAGGGAAGAAAAACGGGTTTTTGAAGATCTTGCAAAAAAAGCGATGAAAGTTCTTAATTTTGTCCTCGTAGGTCCGCTGGAAAAATACCGGTCCATTCATCCCGAAACTATTGCCACAGCTATGCTTAAAGTAGAAAGATCTGGATTTCCCCGAACCAGGATCCTGTCTCCCGAAATAAAAGAAATAGCCGAAAACAGATAAATAACCATTTTAAAAATGATCGAAGTTGAACGTAAATTCCTTGTAAAGAACAATTATTTTAAAGCGGAGGCCTTTAAAAAAACAAGAATAGTTCAGGGGTTTTTAAATACAGATCCACACAGGACAGTGAGAATCAGGATCAATGGAGAACAGGCTTTTATAACTGTAAAAGGACTTTCAAATAAAACGGGATTAAGCCGGTTCGAATGGGAAAAGGAGATCCCCGTTAATGAAGCGGAAGCGCTTTTGGCTTTATGTGAACAGGGAATAATTGAAAAGGTGCGCTACCTGGTTAAAATAAATAATCACACGTTTGAAGTCGATGAATTTCTGGAGGAGAACCAGGGCCTTATAATTGCTGAAGTTGAATTAAAAGATGAAAATGAGTCCTTTACAAAACCGGCCTGGTTGGGCCCGGAGGTTACCGGTGACGTGCGTTATTATAATTCACAATTAAGTAAAGATCCTTATATTAACTGGAAAAATAATTAGAATGAAATATTTTTATTTTCTTGCAAGTCTCCTTCCTTTTTTAGTTGCCTGCGAGCAACCGGTAGAAAAGGTAAGAGGGATTCCTGCCGAGGCAAGGGTTAAAACCGAAGCTCCCAATGTGCAGACCACGGCCGATGAGCTCAACAATAAAGGATATAAGACATTTTTATACCAGGAAGGTGACTCCACCTATTTAATGCAGCAATATTATATTGTTTTTTTGAAGAAGGGAAAGAACCGGTCACAGGATTCGGCTACTGCAGCTCAACTGCAGGAGCAACATATGGCGCATCTTGAAAAGATGTATGTTGAAGGTTACTCAAGCCTTACAGGGCCCATGGGAGATGATGGAGAAATAAGGGGAATAGTTATCTTTAATACTCCTACCCAACGGCAAGCAGATAGCCTGGCCAGGCTGGACCCTATGGTGCAGGCAGGACGGTTGGAAGTAGAAGTTCGTCCGTGGTGGACAGCTAAGGGAGGTAAGTTAAATTAATTTATAATTACATAAGATGAAAGTAGAACACACAGAAAATGAAGGTGCAGGATCCTTCACAGCGATACTGGAAGGAAGAGAAGCGGGAATAATGACCTACACCGAAGCGGGTGAAAACAGGATAAGTATAGATCATACAGAAGTTGTTGCGGCCTATAAAGGAAAAGGAGTGGGAAAGGAATTACTGGAAACGGCTGCAGAGTATGCACGTAATAATAATTATAAGATTATCCCTCTGTGCTCCTATGCCAAAACACTAATGGAACGATCATCTTCTTATGATGATGTTATGCATTAATTGAATTCATTTATTTCATTACGCAACATAAAAAGGCCCCTGGTAATAAAATCAGGGGCTTTTTTATGAATAGGTGAGGGTTAGTTTGCCGCCTCGTTTTCCTTGTAAATACCCATGGTCAATTCTCCATCTTTGTTCATTGCTGCACGATACATACCGGCAGAGTTGAATTCCATTGCAATATTCCCTTTATTATCTATAGCAATAATTCCGCCTTCTCCGCCCAATTCAGTTAATTTATCCTGAACTACTGCTCTGGCTGCATCCTGAAGGCTCATTTTCTTGTATTCCATCATTGCTGAAATATCATAGGCTACCACCCCGCGAATAAAATATTCTCCCCATCCTGTTGCCGATACTGCACAGGTTGCGTTGTTGGCATAAGTCCCGGCCCCAATTATAGGCACATCCCCAATTCTATTCCATTTTTTATTGGTCATGCCTCCGGTTGAAGTCCCCGCCGCTAAATTTCCGTTTTTGTCAAGAGCTACCGCCCCAACTGTTCCATATTTTGAATCTTTTATAAAGGGATCTGCAAATGCCATTTTTTCAGCATCGTGATCCAGTTGGGTTTCTTCAGAATCTTTTATTTTTTGTAAGGCGTTAAATCGTGCATCTGTATGAAAATAGGCGGGCTCAACAATTTCCAGTCCCTGTTTCTTTGCAAACTGTTCTGCACCTTTGCCTGCCAGAAAAACGTGAGGGGATTTTTCCATCACCTGAAATGCGAGGTTAATAGGATTTTTTACAGTAGTTACCCCTGCAATAGCCCCGGCTTTTAAAGTTTCCCCATCCATAATTGAAGCATCCAGCTCATTCTTTCCTTCATTGGTAAATACAGCACCTTTTCCAGCATTAAACAGGGGATGGTCCTCCATAACATTGATTGTACGTTGCACGGCCTCCAGGGATGTGCCGCCATTAGCCAGGATCTCATGCCCAACCCTTATTGCTTCTTCCAGGACTGCTTTATACTCCATCTCCAGGGAATCGGTCATATTTTCCTTTAAAATGGTTCCCGCCCCGCCATGGATCACAATTCCAAAATTATCACCCTCTACTTTATCTGAAACAGGGGCCTGATTAGGTTCACCTAGGGGTTTTTTATCTACCTGAGATTGGTTACATGCAAATAAGGTAGTTATTGAAAGCAGTAGTAGTAATTTTTTCATAGCTGTAATTGAGGGTTGTTGATGAAAGATAAATGTAATAAATTAAAAAGTAGAATTACAAGCGAATTCACAGACTTGATGAAATAGAAATAAGCAATTTTTTAATTCATATAACTCCTATGGACAAAAACATTTATCAATCCTTCGGGTCAATGTAGGTGAATATGCTTAAATTTATGGAATTCTAAAAAATGTACAATGGCAATTGATAAACCATTCAATCTCAACAAGTGGATAGAACAGAACCGCGAACTTTTAAAACCACCTGTTGGTAACAAGAATATCTATAAGGAATCCAATGATTACATAGTAATGGTGGTAGGCGGGCCCAATGCGCGCAAGGATTATCACTATAATGAAACAGAAGAATTATTCTATCAACTTGAGGGGAATATTAAGATCCATGTTCAGGAAGACGGAGTGAAGACCACCCTGGAACTGGGGCCCGGGGATATGTATTTACATCCCGGGAAGGTGCCCCATTCTCCTGAAAGGGAAGCGGGCTCAATAGGGTTGGTGATTGAACGCAAGCGAATTGGGGTTGAAGGGATGGATGGCCTTTTATGGTATTGCGATAATTGCAATAATAAGCTTTATGAGGTATTCTTTCCCCTGGATAATATCGAAACAGATTTTCTGGCACATTTTAAAAAATTCTATCAAAGCGAGGAATTAAGGACATGTAAGAATTGTGGTACTATAATGCCGGCAGATCCTAAATATGTTAGCGAACCTTAAACCATTTAATTTTTAGTAATTTCGCGGTAACAAACAAATAAACAGATTAAAACAACGAATTAATGAGTGAAATAGCCCAAAAATTTGGAATAAAACAAGCCCTGAAAGATCTGGGCATTAAAGATATTAATGATGGTACTTCTACCGGTGCTAATTTCTTCGGAAGCGGTGACATAATTGAATCCTACTCTCCCGTTGATGGAGCTCTTGTTGGGAAAGTAAGAACAACCACAAAGGAAGATTATGAAAAAGTAATGAGTGCAGCAACCCAGGGTTTTCAAACCTGGAGAAAAATGCCGGCACCCCAAAGAGGTGAGATTGTAAGAAAATTTAATGATGAACTTCGCAGGCTAAAAGAACCCCTTGGAAAACTGGTTTCCTATGAAATGGGAAAATCCTACCAGGAAGGTTTGGGTGAGGTTCAGGAAATGATAGATATATGTGATTTTGCTGTGGGGTTATCCAGGCAGTTGCACGGGTTGACCATGCACTCTGAGCGTACCGGGCACAGGATGTATGAACAGTATCATCCCCTTGGAGTAGTGGGTATAATTTCAGCATTCAATTTTCCGGTAGCTGTGTGGTCATGGAATACTGCCCTGGCCTGGGTTTGTGGAGATCCCTGTGTATGGAAAGGATCTGAGAAGACCCCGGTTACCTCGGTGGCCTGTCAAAAAATTGCTGCCCGTGTATTTGCTGAAAATGGGGTTCCTGAAGGAATTTCCTGTCTTGTTACGGGAGATTATAAAGTAGGGGAAATGATGACCAATGATGAAAGAATTCCACTTATCTCTGCTACCGGTTCTACAAGAATGGGGAAAATAGTTGCCTCAAAAGTTGCTGAAAGACTTGGAAAAACCCTTCTTGAACTTGGGGGAAATAACGCCATTATCGTTACTCCAGATGCCGATATTAAAATGACAGTGATAGGAGCTGTCTTTGGTGCGGTAGGTACAGCAGGACAACGATGTACTTCTACCAGAAGACTTATTATTCATGAATCAATGTATGATAAGGTGAAAGATGCTATTGTTGCAGCATATAAACAGCTAAGGATTGGAAACCCATTGGATGAAAAGAACCACGTAGGGCCATTAATTGATAAGGATGCCGTTAAGAATTATCAGGCCGCGCTTGATAAGGTTGTGAAAGAAGGAGGAAAGCTTATTGTTGAAGGCGGAGTCCTGGAAGGGGAAGGCTTTGAAAGCGGATGTTACGTTAAACCTGCTATTGCAGAGGCTAAAAACAGCTTTGAAATAGTACAGCACGAAACTTTTGCCCCGGTTCTTTATTTGCTGAAATATTCAGGAAATGTTGAGGATGCCATTGAAATACAAAATGGAGTAAGACAGGGATTATCTTCTGCAATTATGACCAATAATTTGCGGGAAGCAGAGCATTTCCTTTCTGTACAGGGATCTGATTGTGGAATAGCAAATGTAAATATTGGAACCAGCGGTGCTGAAATTGGGGGTGCTTTTGGAGGAGAAAAAGATACCGGAGGAGGTCGCGAATCTGGATCTGATGCCTGGAAGATCTATATGAGAAGGCAAACCAATACCATTAATTATACTACAGAACTGCCACTGGCACAGGGAATCAAATTTGACCTTTAGTGGTTTAAATTTTATATTAACTTGGATAGGCCCGTATTTGAAAATGCGGGCTTATTTTTTATACAACACTTATTATTTCTGAATCTTCCAGCAGTTCTTCCTGTCGCATTTTTAAGATCACCTGAGCTATAGCCACCACATCCCTTTCACAGTAATTCACTATTCTGCCTAAACCATTATCAATGTAATAAACATCCCGAACCTCACTCCCGTCTATATCCTCTTTGGGAGAAGGAATTCCAAGAACATTGGTAAGCAGTTTTAGGGAGGTAAAGTGTTTATAATCTCCAAATTTCCATAATTCCAGGGTGTCAAGATGCGGAACTTCCCATGGTTTTTTTCCGAACATGTCCAGTTTTCCCGGTAATGGCATATTATGAATAATCATGCGCCGGGCAATATAGGGAAAGTCGAATTCCTTTCCATTATGTGCACACAGCAAATGATGGGTTTTGTAAAAATGTGTTTCCAGAAGCTCTGAAAACTCCCGAAGGATCTTTTCCTCTACTCCCTGAAAAGTAGTAACCCTGAAACTCCTTTTGTCATTTTTAAATTTAAAGAATCCAACAGAGATGCAAATTATCTTTCCAAATTCGGCCCAGATACCGGCCCTGCCATAAAAATCCTCGGCAGAGATCTCCTCCTTACGCTGATATTTGGATTTCTCCTCCCATAATTTCTTCTTTTCCTCGGTAAGAATACTGAAGGCTTTTTCCTCGGGCACAGTTTCAATGTCCAGGAACAAAATATGCTCTAAATTGAGTTTACGAATCATGGTTCAGCATTTTATATGATTCTTCCACGTAGATAAAGAAATCAGGTGAATGCTCCTCTTCATTTTTGCGTTTAATGAGTTTTTGTCCAAGGCGCACAATTATGAGATCATCTTCAGGGATTACTATTACGTATTGCCCCAATACCCCCCGCATATAAAATATGTCTTTCCCCTGGTACTCACTTAACCAGAATCCATAACCGTATTGAGGAGAAGATTCAAATCTTGGTTTTATAGCAGTTGCAACAAAAGCCGAATCCAGAATTTGTTCATTATTCCAGGTGCCATATTCTTTAAAAAGTTTTCCAAATTTGGCAAAATCGCGGGCATTTGAGGCAATACAACAAAAGGCTTTTTCCATTCCGCTTTCATCGCTATCCAGCTGCCATAGAGCATCGCTTCTCATACCCAGAGGTTTCCAGAAACTCTCGCTAAGATAAGTAGAGAGTTCTTTTCCTGTAGCCTTTTCAATAACAAGGGCGAGGAGAATGGTATTTCCGCTCAGGTATTTAAATTCAGTCCCCGGTTCACTTATAATTTTTAGATCTCTCGCTATTTTTCTTATATCCTTATCAAAATATACCCTTGCAGTAACACTAAAGGGGTTATAATAATCCTCATCCCAGTTAAGACCTGAAGCCATAGAAGAAAGATCTCCTACAGTTAAAACAGGAAACTCCGGATTCTTAAACTCGGGATAAAAATCTGAAACCGGTTGCTCCAGACTTTTTACATACCCATCTTTAATAGCTTTTCCAAGGAGTGCAGTTGTAATAGATTTTCCCATGGAAAAGGAATTTGTCAAAGAATTTTCATCATACCCGGCAGCATAATCCTCATACCAAATACTGTCATTTTTTATGATCAAAAAAGCGACCGTACCCAGATCTTCATTGGTTTCTCTGAGCTTTTGGGTAGGAGTGGCTTTATTGTAATCTACATGCGAAGGCCAGTGCTGAGGTTCTTCTCCGGCAGGTATGGTTCGGTTTGAAAATTCAGGATGATCATCGATGTAGGCAGTGGTATGGCCTTTAAAATAAACTACCTGAAGGCCGCGTAAAATATATTCATAATTGAAAATATACAGTAGCAACACCCCAAACAGGAGTGCGCCCAGAGTAATACCAAGAATTCGAAGAAATGTTTTCATAACTACTCTAAAAATAAGAAAATATACTCTTTAATGTTGCAAACTATGGAAGAAAGAAACTAGAACAAACTTTGCTGTACCGGGGGATATTCGTGTTCCAGAAGCCACTTTTTTCGCCATAAACCCCCGGCATATCCCGTAAGTGACCCGTCACTGCCTATCACCCTGTGACAGGGCACCACGATCCACAACGGATTTTTTCCATTGGCTGCGGCCACCGCTCTTATTGCCTTAACATCGCCTAATAATTTGGATAATTCCAGATAAGACATTGTATTCCCAAAGGGAATTTGAGTTAAGGCATTCCACACTTTTTTTTGAAAGGGAGTGCCTTCCGGATTTGTTTTCAAGGTGAAATTTTCCAATTCCCCCTTAAAATAGGCACTTAACTGCTCAACTGCAGGGATGAGAATTTCAGGAATATTATTGCTTTCGGGTTGTGCCTTATCAAGGATTTTAATTGATGAAATACCCTCTTCATTTCCGGAAATTGCTGCAGACCCAAGTGGGGTATTAAAAATTGTTGTTACTTTCATCGAGATCTTCCCGTTTAACCAACCCTATCTTTTTGGCCCGCTTTTCCCAGTTTTTCCTTGCCAGAACCTGCATGTCCTCAATATCATCGCTTTCATCCATTATTTCAAGCCCCAATAAAGTTTCAATAATATCCTCCATTGTGACCAATCCAAGGTTATTCCCATATTCGTCTATGACAATTGCGATATGATTTTTCCGTTGAATAAAGGTTTCAAATAGTTCGGGAATAGGGGTATTGGGCCTTGTAATATAAATTTCCCGTCTTAAAATACTTAGAGGTTCTTCTCCTTTTTCATTGATAAGTTCTTCCAGCACATCATCTTTAAGAATAAATCCGGTTATATTGTTGGGTTTGTTTTTATAAATAGGAATTCGGGAAAATTGGAGGTTTTTATGGGTATTATGAAAATGCTCAAGAGTAGTAGCCTCATTCTCTATTACTGAGACCGAAAACGGCGTCATTACATCTTTGGCCATTACAGATTTAAATACCAGTAAATTCTTTATCACTGTGGTCTCACTTTCTTCAAACACACCCTCTTCCCCGGCAGTGTCAGATAGTGCAATAAACTCTTCCCTGCTCATAGTACTTACGTGAGCAGATTTTCCAATCAATTTGGTAGTTAATAACATAAGCCACAGGATCCCGGTATATTTCAAGGGAAAAATCATCAGTTTTAATGTGGTGGCAGTAAATTTCCCTAAGGATTGCCAGTAGGTAGCGCCAATGGTCTTTGGAATAATTTCAGAAAGCACCAGGATGGCAATAGTCATAACCGCCGAGACAATTCCTACGGCCCCCCGGCCATCGCCAAACACTTTTTCAGACTGTACCCCAACCATAATGGCTCCCACGGTATGTGCAACGGTGTTGACTGTAAGTATAGCAATAAGTGGCTTATCTATATCCTTCTTTAATTCTGTGAGCGTATGAGCATAAGCTTTTCCTTCCTTAGCTTTTAATTTAATAAAACCGGGTGTAAAACTTAATAAGGCAGCTTCAAGGATTGAACATAAGAAGGAAAAAAATATTGAAATAAATGCATAAAATAAGAGTAATCCCATAGGTCTAAATCATTATTAGCCATCTAAAGTATGTAATAATTAAACAAATTATTACAAAATAATATTAAACCTGCTTAATAAAAAAGGAGCTTCCCGGGTATAGGAGCTCCTTTAAAAATTTAATTAAAACTTATCAGGCCGAAATGTTCGCCCTTATTAACCTGTCCCATTTATTCGCAAGAAACATTTGTGTTTCGGCATTATAACTTGTATCATCATCTTCATCATAGAAAACAATTTCTGTAGCATTTTCTTTAGAATTATTTTTTAAAAGATCAAGGCTTATGTGAGTTATTGCCGGATTTCCCTTAGTGCCATTTACCTGCGGAAGGCCTTTTTTTGACACATGGCTTACTTTAATTGCAGATAAATCAATTACATCGTATTGCATGTTGTTCAAGGGTTCTACCACTACAAGTTTTTTTGCTTTTGAATCCAGCCCCAGAAGAAGGGCATTGGTGAGTTCTACCTCATCAAGATCAAGTTGATGTTGATTGCTTATGGTTTTTAGATTTTTTAACCTGTTTTTATCTCTGTTGTTTTGTTTAAGGATCATATACATTATAGGCCCAACAAAAAGTAACATTAATAGTACGCCAATGGCGATTGAAGATGCATCCATTTTAATAAATTATTTTGGTGTTATTTTATAATTTTTTTTGCCGGTTTTATCAGCGGAAATAACCGCACACGGCTATCGGGATGTCCCAAAGGACCACCCGTTTAAAATCTGTAATTACACAGTTATATCACCAAAAAAAATGGAAGGGGAAAATTTGATCATTCAGCGCACTTCTTTTGTCCTGAAGGTAGCCGGTAGGATTTGAGATTTTTGAAGGATGGATGCTCAAACCACCTGGAGAATATTCAATTATTCCACCAATTCCGGGATTATTTTTTAAAATTTCCTGGAAAGAGGTAGTAATCGAAATTTCCTGAAATAAAAGGCCAAGGCGGTTCTGGTCTTCCTGAAGATAATCGTAATTCCTGGAATTGAGATCCAGGTTTTCAGGTAAAAATGAAGAGGCAATCCCGCTGTGGGCATTTAGAAATGCCAGCAGCAGAAGCGGAAAAACTTTATTTAAGAACCTGATTTTCACAGATCAAATGTACACAGAAAGTTGAATCAAATTTAAAATTTCCTCTTAATTTTTGAGCCTCCTCTTAAAAGGATTTTCCTTCGCCAATGTGTTAACGATTAATGAGTTTTACTACATCTTTTGCAAAATAACTCGCTATCATATTGGCTCCTGCCCTTTTAATAGCAGTTAGCTGTTCCATCATTACAGCGTCGTGATTAAGCCAGCCTTTTTCTGATGCCGCTTTAATCATCGCATATTCCCCGCTAACCTGATATACTGCAACGGGAACATTCACTACATTTTTTATATCACGAACAATATCAAGGTAACATATGCCCGGTTTTACCATTACAATATCTGCTCCTTCTTCAATATCCATTAGAGTTTCCCTAAGAGCTTCATCCCTGTTTGCAGGATCCATCTGGTAGGTTTTTTTATCTCCAAAACCCGGTGCTGAATCCAAAGCATCCCGAAATGGGCCGTATAAAGAAGACGCATATTTTGCGCTGTAACTCATAATTCCGGTGTCATGGAAACCTTCATCTTCCAGGAGGCTTCTTATTTCAAAAATTCTACCATCCATCATATCGCTTGGCGCAACAAAATCTGCACCCGCCTGGGCGTGTGAAAGCGACATTTCGGCCAATATCGCGTTGGTATCATCATTTAGGATCTTACCATTGGCAACAACCCCATCGTGGCCAAATGAGGAATATGGGTCCAGTGCGATATCTGTCATCACAAGCATTTCCGGAACCGCATTTTTGACTGTTTTTACGGCTCGTTGCATTAGCCCTTCCGCATTTAAAGCTTCGGTACCCGCATTGTCTTTTAAATCATCAGGCACCTTTACAAATAATAAAACCGATCTTAAACCTAGATTCCAAAGTTCTTTCACCTCTTTTTCCAAAAGGTCCAGGCTAAACCTGTAATAGTTGGGCATAGAAGCAATTTCTTCTTTTACATTTTTCCCTTCCACTACAAATAACGGTACTAAAAAATCATTTGGGCTCAGGATGGTTTCCCTTACCAATGAACGAATGGATTCTCCTGTTCGCAGCCTTCTGTTTCTTCTAAGTGGGTACATAATATTTTTTGTTTATTCTATTAGGGTTTCCCAACCATCATATTCTCCGTGATGTTCTTTGGCCAGTTTAATAAATTCCTTTGTATCAAAATTGATTGAATCTTCATTTAATTTCTCATCTCTTCCAATAATCAAAAGTAAATGTTCCATTGGAGTTTTTCTTGCCAATCTTTTATCAATTGTTGAGAATCCAATTTGATTCATATAATTCTCAAACTTCAGTAAATCTTCCTTTTTTTGAAAGTAAAACCAATGTGTGACCGGATGTTTATTTTTCATGCTACCTCCCATAGCCCTGAAAAGCCCAATAACAATTCTATTTAGATATTTCATTTAATTTCCGGGAATGTATAGTTGGAATTAAAGGGAATATTATAGAGGTTCAGAAATTGTAAATATTCCTCTTGAAAGGAAAATTTTCTATGATGATTTTCCTGATTTTCAATATAGCGAATAATTTGAGTTAGCTGGGAGTGCCCATAGGAAAAGGCGCCAAAACCTTTTTGCCATTCAAATTTTCCAGGTTGCCATTTTTTTTCATTTATGAACCGAGAAGAATTTGCTTTTATGTCTCTTACCAGATCTGATAATAATTTATTGGGTTTTAATCCTATCAAAATATGAATATGATCTGGCATTCCATTTATAGCTAATAATTTTTGCCCTTCGTTAGTTACAATGCCCGTTATATATTTATATAATTCATCCTTTTTATCCACAGGGATCAAATTGGCTCTACCCTTTACAGCGAAAACCACTTGAATATATATTTGCGAATAGGTGTCGGCCATTTTGATTGATTTCAGCTTCTTCGAAATTGTGAGATATATAATTTAAATAAAATTTTCGAATTTATTTATTGCGGGGTTATAAATATATCGCTCCTCCGGAGCTCAAATTGGATGTTTAATTTTTTCTATAAATATGACGCTCCTCGGGAGCTCAAACGGATTCCATCTAATGCTTATCTATAAATATATCGCTCCTCGGGAGCTTAAATTGGAGGTTTAATTTTTTCCATAAATATGACGCTCCTTCGGAACTATAAATATGTCGCTCCTCCGGAGCTCAAACGGATTCGAACTAATTCTTATCTATAAATATATCGCTCCTCTGGAGCTCAAATTGGATGTTTAATTTTTTCTATAAATATGACGCTCCTAGGGAGCTCAAATTGGATGTTTAATTTATTCTATTATTTATCATTGCTCTGGAGCTCAACCTTGTAGTAGCCTAGCCTTATAGCCGCTCCTCCGGAGCCATAAATATGTCACTCCTCTGGAGGTCAGCCCTGGAAAAACCCAGCCTCAGCGAGGCGACATATTTATAGAATTTAATATAGTGTGCAAAATAAGAGCTCCAGAGGAGCGGCATATAATTCTCACACCCAATCCCGTGGGTTTTCAAGAACGTTGATCAATTTTTCTTCCTCGCTTCCGGGCTCAGGATGGTGATCATAAACCCATTGAACATGCGGGGGTAGGCTCATTAAGATGCTTTCTATCCTACCATTTGTTTTTAGGCCGAAGAGCGTTCCCTTATCGTGAACCAGGTTAAATTCAACATACCTGCCACGTCTTATTTCCTGCCAGTTCCTGTTTTCGGGCAAATATGGGAGTTCCTTTCCCTTTTCTACAATGGGAACATACGCTTCTAGAAAACTATCACCAACTTCGGTTACAAAATTAAACCATTGTTCAATACTTCTATCTTCTGAAGCTTTGCAGTAATCAAAGAACAACCCACCTACTCCGCGAGCCTCGTTGCGATGCGAATTCCAGAAATATTCATCACACTGCTTCTTGAATTTAGGGTAAAATTGTGAGTCGTGGGATTCACAAGCCCGTTTGCAAATTTGATGGAAATGAACGGCATCTTCATCAAACAAATAATAGGGAGTGAGATCCTGCCCGCCGCCAAACCATTGATCTATTACGGCACCCGATTTATCATACATTTCAAAATACCGCCAGTTGGCATGAACCGTTGGAACCATGGGGCTTCTTGGATGAAGGACCAGACTTAATCCGCAGGCAAAAAAATCTACTTCTCCTACCTTAAAATATTGCTGCATTGCAGCCGGTAAAGGGCCGTGTACTGCAGAAATATTCACCCCTCCTTTTTCAAAAACAGTCCCGTTCTCAATAACTCTTGTTCTTCCGCCACCACCTTCCTGGCGTTCCCAGAGGTCTTCTCTGAATTTTGCAGTTCCATCAATTTCCTCCAGGCCTGAAGTAATGGTATCCTGTAATTGCTGTATATAACTATAGAATTTTTCCTTCATATGTAGAAATGTATTGTTCTTGGTATCGAATTAGTATATGCTCAGTCATAATGTAATTCTCCCCCTTAACTTTCAGTAGGATCTATATACACAAGTTCCTTTTCTGCTTTTCCAATATCCTCAATAGTTCTAACCAGAACGGCCTCTCCCATTTTTTGGTCCAACAGCCTTGTTGAATTTATTTTTTCGGTAATGCTTTCATGAAACAGTTCCCTGCCTATCCGGTTATTATGCAGGTCCATTGCTTTTTCCAGCGCTTCATTAGGTGACAATTCCTCGTGAAGATCTGTTATTTTATGGGCCCAGTTAATAGATTTTTCAACACTGGCCGTTACCCTGAAAATTTCTTCACATAATAATAAATTCCAGAGGGCGTGCCTGTATGAATTTGTGCGATCATTACTATGATGGGTATCGCCATATCGAACATTGCAATTTTTAAGGGTGTTCTTAGTTGCCCTTATTGTAGGCAATAAATACAAGGGAGATAAAATAAAAATTCCGGTTAAAGTTATGAACTCGCGAAATTTTAATTTTAAGATAATCCCCAAAAATTTCATTTATTGTCGGGGTCTGTATTCCTTTACCGCCTCAATAAATGCCCGGGCATTTTCAACAGGGATATCTGGTAAAATCCCATGGCCCAGGTTCACAATATACCTGTCCTTCCCAAATTCATCTATCATTTGATGCACCATTTGTTTGATCTCTGCGGGAGGAGAATATAGGCGGGCGGGGTCAAAATTCCCCTGCAGCGTAATTTCCCCACCACTAAGATAGCGGGCATTTCTTGGCGAACAAGTCCAGTCAACCCCTAATGCTGAGGCGCCAGACCTTGCCATATCATTTAAGGCAAACCAGCAACCTTTTCCAAAAACAATTACGGGAATTTCATCTTTAAGAGCATCTACAATTTGCTGTATGTAGTTAAAGGAGAATACCGGATAATCTGTTGGAGATAACATTCCGCCCCAGGAGTCAAAGATCTGAACTGCATCTACACCTGCGGCGACTTTGGCCTTTAGATAGGCAATGGTTGTATCTGTAATTTTTTGAAGTAAGGCATGCGCCGCCACAGGATTGGTAAAACAGAATTTCTTTGCAATATCGAAATTCTTGGAGCCCTGTCCCTGTACCGCATAACATAGGATTGTCCAGGGAGAACCCGCAAAACCTATAAGGGGGACTTCATCATTGAGTTCTTTTTTGGTCATTTTAACTGCATCCAGAACATATCCAAGGGTTTCTTCAATATTTGGAACAATTACCTTTTCCACATCTGCACTGGTACGAATGGGGTTGGGTAGCCAGGGGCCTAAACCGGGTTTCATTTCCACTTCTATGTTCATAGCCTGTGGAACCACCAGGATATCGCTGAAAAGAATAGCAGCGTCCGGGCCAATCTGCCGAATGGGCATTACTGTTATTTCAGTTGCAAGTTCAGGAGTGCGGCATCTTGTAAAGAAATCATACTTGTCCTTTAATTTCATAAAATCTGGCAGGTATCTTCCCGCCTGTCGCATCATCCACACCGGTGGCCGTTCTACCGTTTCGCCTCTAAGGGCCTTTAAAAAAAGGTCATTTTTAATCATATTCTAAATTTTTTAACCACCTGAACTATAACATTTTCAATACTTGGTTTAGTGGCTATTAATATGTTTTGTGTAAAATTTTCTGCTTCAGCAGCCGTTGTGGTTCCAATGCAAAATACAAGGCTTTCCCCGGGATGGTTTGCCATCATAAAACTTTGAACTGCACTGGGACTAAAGAAGAGGATCCCATCAAATTTTTGATTAAATTCTTTTGGAACCAACTTTGTTTTGTATACTTCAATCTCCCTTACCTCAATACTTTTCTCCTTCAAAATTAAAGGTATATCATCCCTACGTTTATCCCCACAAAAAAAAGTGAAATTTCTGTTGCTGTATCCCGTAGATAAAATTTCAGCAAGGTCTTTCCCGTAATTTGAGATTTCGGCTATATTAAAACCGTGATCCTTAAGTAAGGCAGCTGTTTTTTCGCCTACGCAAAAAACATTCTCAATTTTAATTTTTCGGTTTATAATAATGTTGGCTGCATTCTGGCTGGTAATTATTCCGTTTGAAATTACTTCTTCACAGATGAAATCCCGGGCTTCAATTTTAATGGCATTGTATTCTACAAGTGCGATCCCCGCATTTAGCAAAAGATTTTTTTGAGCCTGGGACAGCATTTTTGTAGAGAGAACAGTATGCATTAAAGATCAATTTAAAGCCTGCTTAATATGTTTCATTAATTCCTTGCCTCCATTATTGAGTATTTCCTGAGCGCAGGTTTTTCCAAAACTTTCTGAGTTTTCCACGGGGATGCTTTTTACAACTTCAAAATTGGATTTCCCGTCAAGGCTAAAAAGAGCTCCTTTAAAATGCAGGGTGTTGTTTTCAATTTGCGCCAGTGCGCCAATTGGAGCTGTACAACCCCCTTCAAGTTCCCGTAAAAATTCCCTTTCCACCTGAACGCAGGTTTCAGAATCTTTATGATTTAATGCTGAAAGGGCTTCCCGGCAGTAAGTGTCATTTTCCATTGCAACCACAAGCATAGCTCCCTGGGCTGGAGCAGGGATCATCCAGTCTAATGATAAATGATTTGCGGGAGTAAGATTTATTCGTTCCAGGCCGGCAGCTGCAAAAATAGCTCCGCTCCAGGAATTTTCCTCCAGTTTCTTTAATCTGGTATTCACATTTCCCCGAAGGTCAACCACCGTATGGTTGGGGTATTTATGAAGCCATTGAGCTTTTCTTCTAAGACTTCCGGTAGCGATGGTTCCATCCCCATCAAGGAAATCGAGTCCTTTGTGGAGCAAAATGTCGGCTGCGTTGGCTCTTTTTAAAACCGCTGCCTCTACTATACCCTTGGGTAATGCGGTAGGAACATCTTTCATCGAGTGAACGGCGATATCAATTTTCCCCGTGATCATGGCAATATCGAGGGTTTTCGTGAAGATCCCTGTTATTCCCATTTCATACAGAGGCTGATCGAGATTGAGATCTCCTTCAGATTTCACCGGAACCAGGACCGTTTTATGACCCATTTTTTCAAGGGCATCTTTTACGGTGTTTGCCTGCCATAATGCTAATTCACTATCGCGGGTCCCAATTCTTATTGTTTTTGTCATTTGTAGGTATCTTCCAGTTGAAAGACTCTCTGGATAAGCTCCAGGCTTTCATCTGTAGTGTTGGAATCATCTTTAAGATGGTTTGCAAAATGATTCATGATTTTTTGAATGATCCGGTTGCTTACAATCTCGGCCTGCTCATCATTGAAATTAGGGATCTTACGACGTTGATTGTCAATTTCATCATCTTTCATCGTTTTGAGCTTCCTCTTAAGGGCCTTAATGGTAGGGGCAAATTTCCGGGTTTCAAGCCACTTATTGAAATCGCCTTCCACTTCGGCAATGATCTCCAGAGCTTTTGGAATGAATTGTTTTCTTCTTTCCAAGGTCTCATCTGTCATTTGGGCCAGGTGGTCCAGGTGCAGCACCTTTACATTGTCCATCTCTGCAACATCATCTGCTACGTTCTTTGGAATAGAAAGATCCAGAATTAAAAGGTTACGCTTGGAATAGATCAATTCCTTATTGATGGTTGGATTTTGAGCTCCCGTTGCAACTATAAGGATATCTGCATCCCGGATTTCCGACTGAAGATCGGCGTAATCTTTAACCCTGAGGTTAAATTTTCCCGCTATTTTTTCAGCTTTATCCTTGGTACGGTTAATAAGGGTGATATGATTGTTTTTTGTATGCTTAACCAGATTCTCACAGGTATTCCTGCCTATTTTTCCCGTGCCAAAAAGTAGAATGTTCTTGTTTGGGACATCTTCTACTTCCCTTAATATATATTGTACCGAAGCAAAACTTACCGAGGTGGCACCAGAGGAGATCTGGGTTTCGTTTTTGATTCTTTTACTTGCCTGTATAACCGCATTAACAAGCCGTTCCAGAAAAGGATTGGCAACCCCGGCGTTCTTAGAAAGAACAAACCCTCGTTTAAGCTGACTTATAATTTCAAAATCTCCCAGGATCTGGCTGTCAAGCCCTGTTCCAACCTTGAATAAATGTGATATTGCTTCTTTGTTCTTGTAAACATAGGCCACTTTCTCAAACTCTTCCACAGTTCCATGAGTATGCTCACACAATAGTTTTATAAGCTGAAAAGGGTGTTGGGCAAATCCAATCAACTCTGTTCTGTTACATGTAGAAGTAACAAGGAGGCCATCAATACCTTCTTCTTTTGCCTGATTCAAAAGGTTGTTTTTGCCTTCTTCAGTTAAACTAAAATGACCGCGTATGGCAGCATCAGCTTTTTTATAGCTGAGGCCAATCGTATAAAAATGTTTCCCTCTGGAGATATTATAATTTTCCATGAACCTATTTCGGTATGCAGTGGACAAAAGTATGATAATGATATTTTAAAATATAACGCTCAAAGTACTAAATGTGTCGTTTCCTGATATATATCATCTAATCTATAAATTTATTTGGAAAAATGGCTACTTTTGCTGTATATGAGGCGCTGGTCTCAGGTTAATTTAGATTATTTCTAAATAAAAAATTGATTTTCCTATGGAATTGGTAGAAGAAAATATCGCTGGAGGGTTTATGGAGCAAACCAAAATCGAGGAAGGGTTTTATATTTTAAAGTTTCAAAATGAAACAACCATCCCACAATTGATAAGCCGCGGAATAAGCAGCAGCTACATTCAGTTTCATTTTAATGTGAAGGGGAAAAGCAAATTTTTATTCAACAATGGCAATTATCAATTGCCTCTGGAAGAAGAAAAATCCCTGTTGCTGTATAATCCTAAACAGGACCTGCCACTAAATCTTGAATTGCAACCAAGATCCTGGCTTATCTCCCTTGTAATTTCAATTGAAAAATTTCATTCCCTGTTTTCAGAAGAAGCAAAGTACATTCCTTTCCTTGCCCTGGAGAACAAGGATAAGAAATATTATCAGGATGGAACCATTTCTCCTTCCATGGCTATAGTTTTAAACCAGTTGATGAATTTTAACCTTATGCCTACCATAAAGTCCTTATATTTCAAGGCTAAGGCTTATGAGCTACTAAGTTTACAGTTTAACCGGGCCGGGGACCCCGATGTGGAGCAATGTCCATTTTTAAGCGATGAAGTTAATATCCTGAAAATAAGAAAAGCAAAGGATATAGTAATTTCAAGAATGGCCGAGCCTCCATCGCTTCAGGAACTATCTGATGAAATTGGGCTGAGCCTAAAGAAACTTAAAGACGGATTTAAACAAATTTATGGGGATTCTGTTTATAGCTTTCTTTTTGACTATAAAATGGAATATGCGAGAAAATTGCTTGATAGCGGGGAATACAATGTGAATGAGGTGGGTCTTAAGGTAGGGTATAGTACGGCCAGTCATTTCATCGCTTCTTTCAGGAAAAAGTTTGGGACTACCCCCAAAAAATATATAATGTCTCTGCCGGCTGGTCATTAATAAGACCGGGTTAAAAGAAAATTCATTCCCGGCCTTTATTCTATTCTGCTATAGGAAAGAATAATAATCATAGCCATTGAGGGTGGTTTAATAGTGTTAATTTTGTTGATGAAATAGAAAAATATATGAGTAAAGGTGTACTGCTTGTAAACCTTGGGTCACCGGATAGTACCGATCCCAGGGATGTAAAAAAATATTTGGGGGAGTTTTTAATGGATGAAAGGGTAATTGATGTTCCTCTTTGGGCCCGTAACATTCTGGTAAAAGGTATTATTTTAAATACCCGCCCCAAAAAATCGGCTGAAGCTTACCAAAAGATATGGTGGGATGAAGGATCTCCCTTAATTGTACTTTCTGAAAGATTGCGGGATAAAATTGATGAACACACCTCTGTACCTATTGTGCTTGCAATGAGATATGGAAAGCCCAATATAAAATCTGGACTTCAGCAACTTCATGATAAGGGGGTAGATGAGGTATTGATTTTTCCGCTTTACCCACAATTTGCTATGGCAACCACTGAAACTATTCTTGTTCTTGCTGAAGAACTTCGGAAAGAATTTTTTCCTGAAATGACATTTACATCTGTTCCTGCATTTTACAATCATCCTGATTATATAAGAACTCTTGCTACAAGTATTTCTGAAAGATTGAAAGGAGTTGATTTTCAACACCTTCTTTTTTCCTACCATGGAGTGCCCGAAAGGCATATAAGAAAAAGCGATATTACCAAATCCCATTGTAAAATTGACGGGTCCTGTTGTCAAACGCCTTCGCCCGCACACCAGTTTTGCTATAGGCATCAGTGTTATGAAACCACTCGCCTTGTGGCCGAATATCTTGAACTAAAGGAAAATACCTATAGCGTTTCCTTCCAGTCCCGTTTAGGATTTGACCCATGGTTGCAACCTTATACCGACCGAACTATTGAACGTTTTGGGAAGCAGGGAATGAAAAAACTTGCTATTGTAACCCCCGCTTTTGTAAGCGATTGCCTTGAAACCCTTGAAGAGATTGCTATGGAAGGGGAAGAGATTTTCCACGAAGTTGGCGGCAAGGAATTTACGGTAGTACCTTGTTTAAATGACCGGGATGACTGGGTAAAAGTTTTGTCAAGGTGGGTTGATGAATGGGCACATTCAAACCCGGTTGAGGCATAATGGCCCGGCTTGATGCCGCAGCTCTGGGAAGCGAACCAATAGGAAAATTGCTTATTAAACAGGCAGTCCCCGCTTCTATTGGGATCCTGGTTATGTCCCTTAATATCCTGGTGGATACAATTTTTGTAGGGAACTGGATAGGCTCCATTGCAATTGCCGCGATTAACGTTGTTCTTCCCATTTCTTTTTTTATAGCTGCTTTGGGAATGGCAATAGGAATTGGAGGTTCCTCGGTTATTTCAAGGGCGTTGGGAGGAGAGGACAAAGAAAAAGCCCGCAAGACTTTTGGCAACCAGATAACACTTACCCTTCTTCTCACCATTTCTATGGTAAGCCTGGGTTTGTTTTATGTAGATTCGCTTATCCCAACTTTTGGAGGGAAAGGCGAGATCTTTGAACCTGCAAAGATCTATTATACCATTGTATTGTACGGCGTACCCTTTCTGGCCCTTTCCATGATGGGGAATACTGTTATAAGGGCAGAGGGGAAACCCAAATTTGCCATGGTGGCAATGATAATTCCCTCTGTTACAAATCTTCTGCTTGATTATTTATTTATAAATGTGATGGATATGGGAATGCAGGGAGCGGCCTGGGCAACCACTATTTCCTTCCTTTTTTCCTTTTCCTATGTCCTTTGGTTTTTTCTCACAAAATCTGAACTTACTATAAACTGGGGCCACCTGGGCTTTGAAAGTGCTATTTTAAAGGAAATATCTTCCCTTGGCTTTGTTACCCTGGCCCGTCAGGCTGTAGTTAGTATTACCTATTTATTAATGAACAACATACTCTTTGATCTGGGAGGAGAAGATTCGGTAACGGTATATGCCATTATAGGCCGCATGCTTATGTTCGCATTATTTCCGGTATTTGGAATGACACAGGGATTTTTGCCAATTGCAGGATTCAATTACGGAGCAGAAAACTGGGATCGCGTAAGAAAAAGTATTAACCGGGCGATCCTTTATGCCAGTGGCCTGGCATTACTCGTTTTCACCGGCATACAATTCTTTGCTGAAGAGATCGTAATGGTCTTTACATCGAATTCACGGGTTATTGCCGAAACTCCTTCGGCTATGAGATGGGTTTTTGCCGCAACCCCGGTAATCGCATTGCAGCTAATAGGCTCGGCATATTTTCAGGCGATAGGGAAAGCAGTCCCGGCACTCCTGCTCACACTTTCGCGTCAGGGATTTTTCTTTATTCCACTGGTTTTGATCCTTCCGCATTATTTTGGGGAAATTGGGGTCTGGATCTCTTTTCCGTTAGCAGATGTACTATCAACCCTTGTAACGGCCTGGTTTTTAAATAAAGAGATAAGGTTAAAGCTCAAGCCGGCATAACTCCCCAATTATTACCGAAGAAGAAATTTTATATTTGGCTATATTTGTTTAATACCTGATACTTTCAGCATTCAAGACACCTAAAAACAAATTGTTCTGTGCAAGAATATTACCTGTATATTAAAGCATTACATCTTATTTTTGTGATCACCTGGTTTGCCGGGCTTTTTTATATCCCCCGACTTTTTGTTTACCATATTGAAGCCTCCCGTAAACCCGACCCTGAAAAAAACATCCTTGTTCCTCAATTGCAACTTATGACCCGACGGTTGTGGTATATTATCACATGGCCCTCTGCTGTGCTGGCAAGCTTATTTGCGTTCTGGCTCCTTTATCTAAGGCCTGTTTTACTGGAAGAGGACTGGATGCTGGTAAAGCTTGGTTTTGTGGTGTTGTTATATGTATATCATTATAAATGTCATCTTATTTTTAAAGAGTTACAGAATAATGTGGTAAAATGGAGTTCCAACCAAATGCGTTTATGGAATGAAGGCTCCACCCTTATCCTCTTTGCAGTTATTTTTCTGGTGGTTGTGCGTGATGCTGTAAACTGGATCTATGGGGTTATTGGAATATTTTTACTTTCAATAATTTTAATGCTTGGTTTTAAAATGTATCAACGCATTAGAAGTAAAAACCCCGATGCCTAGTGTGGTGCGAATATTGATTATTGAAGTAAAATTCTACTTATTATATGAAGCTTGTAAAATTATCTTTAAGGAACCGTATTTTCATATCTATGATCTTATTGGTTTTAGGAGCTTCAATTCTTATAGCCGGGGTTACAGTTTACCAATACAAACACGAATCTGAATCCTACCACCGCGAACGCCTTGAACGCAAGGAACAGGCGATACGGGAAAATATCAAATTTGTCCTGGAAAGCACTACTCATGTTGTAAACACCAGTAACATGCCGGTCATCCTGAAGGAGCGCAGTAAAATTCATGAGATCTCGCAGGTTCATGATATGCAAATTCATGTGTACGATCTCAACGGAAAATTATTGATAAAATCTAATGAAACCTTTTTCCGCGATACCACCGTGGCACAAATTCCATCTATTGTCCTGAGGGAATTGGAAAGCTCTTCCAATAAACGATACCTAAAAAAATCGGAAGTAAATGGGCAAAAATTTCAGTCTTCCTATACTTATTTAAACGATAATCAATTTAAACCCCTTGCCATTCTTTATCTTCCCTATTTACAGGATGATGAGTTGCTGCAAAAAGATCTCAATAATTTCCTGATGAAACTTGCCGAAGTGTATTTGTTTATGCTGGTACTGGCTATTTTATTATCCTACTTTCTTTCCAAATACATCACTAAATCCTTAAAGCTTGTTTCTGAAAAGATCATAGAAACCAGGCTGGACAAGCGCAATCAAAAGATCCAGATAGATAATGCTTCTGAAGAAATATACACCCTGGTGGCAGCTTATAACAGTATGATCGATGAACTCGAGGAAAGCGCCGTAAAACTCGCGACGGGAGAGCGGGAACAGGCCTGGCGGGAAATGGCGAAACAGGTTGCCCATGAGATCAAGAACCCTTTAACCCCAATGCGGCTGAGCGTTCAAAGTTTTCAACGCAATTTTGACCCTCAGGATCCTAAAATTCACCAAAAGGTGGAGGAATACAGCAACACCCTGATCCATCAAATAGATACGATGAGCGCTATTGCTTCGGCTTTTTCAAATTTCGCGAAAATGCCTGCTCAGCAAAATGAGATTTTGAACGTACCTAAGATCGTGAAACTTGCGCTTGATATTTTCAATGAAAATTATATTGTTTTTACAGCCGAAAAGGATGAGATCCTGGCAAAATTTGATCGCACCCAATTAATAAGAGTGGTAACCAACCTTGTAAAAAATGCCACGCAGGCTCTTCAGGATGTTGAAAACCCTAAGATCCTGGTACGGGTGGAGGAAGTAGATTCTATGGTAAGCATTTCGGTTTCAGATAATGGGATTGGAATTTCTGAGGAAAATAAGGAAAAGGTTTTTGAGCCTAAATTCACCACCAAAACCAGCGGAATGGGTCTTGGTCTGGCTATGGTTAAAAACCTGGTAGAAACATACGGCGGGACCATTACCTTTACTTCTCAAAGAAATAAAGGGACTATATTTACGGTGAAATTCCCCAAAAATTAAATTGAAGATCTTTAATAAATAACATCTCTCTTCTCTTGAGAACTTGAGAAAAAATTGAAAAGAATGAAATTTCAGAACATTTTAACCAAAACCAATCACGGGATCCTTAGGATCACTATTAACAGGCCATCCAAATTAAACGCCCTAAACCGGGAAACCATTAATGAACTCCATCTTGCATTTACAGAGGCTTTGGACGATGAAGATGTAAAGGTTATTATTCTCACCGGAAGTGGGGAAAAGGCATTCGTTGCCGGGGCAGACATAAGCGAATTTGCCGATTACTCTGTTGAGGAAGGATCACAGCTTGCTGCAGAAGGACAGGAGAAATTATTTGACTTCGTTGCTCATTTCCCAAAACCTGTTATTGCAGCCGTTAATGGCTTCGCTCTTGGTGGCGGACTAGAACTGGCAATGGCAGCTCATTTTAGAACAGCGGCCGATAATGCCAAAATGGGACTGCCTGAAGTTTCCCTGGGTGTTATTCCCGGTTATGGCGGGACTCAGCGCTTACCACAACTTGTTGGTAAGGGTAGGGCCATGGAAATGATCATGACCGCCGGAATGATAGATGCGCAACAGGCACTGCTTTATAATCTGGTGAATCATGTTACAACGCAGGAAGAGCTTCTTGAATTTACTGAAAAAATAGCAAGCAGGATCATGAGGAATTCTATGGTAGCAGTAAGCTCGGCGATCAAAGCGATAAATGCAGGTTACGATAATGCGGTAAACGGTTATGAAACCGAAATTGAAGAATTTGGAAGATGTTTTGGTACCGAAGATTTTGAAGAGGGTACTACTGCTTTCCTAAATAAACGAAAAGCAGATTTTCCCGGAAAATAGTTTTCTGGTATATAATTAATATGGAATATTTCCTAAATTAGGAAATATTCCATATTTTTGTTTTATGCAGAAAGAAGATCGGTATAATGCGGGGAGGGGAGCACAGGTAAATGTGTACAATCGTTTTGATTCCCAAAATCATGAGTTGAGGGATGATTTCCTCAACTACTGTGCAGCCGAAGGGGAAGAACCTGTTAACACCCAAACCGTTTTAATAGACACATTCCCCAAAACAATAATCAATAAAGTGGATAGCCCCGATCTAAGAATGGGTTATTCCCTTAATCCTTATCAGGGTTGTGAACACGGCTGCGTTTACTGTTATGCCCGAAATTCACATGAATACTGGGGTTATAGTGCCGGGATAGATTTTGAGCAAAAGATCCTGGTGAAGCGCAACTGCGTGGAGCTGCTGGAGAAAAAATTTCAAAGCCCGCGCTGGGAAGCCGCCCCAATTGTATTATCGGGAAATACAGATTGCTACCAACCTATTGAAAAGAAACTGGAGATAACCCGGGCACTTTTAAAAACCTTTTTAAAATACAGGCATCCGGTAGGGATCATTACCAAAAACGCCTTAATACAGCGGGATATAGATATTTTGAAAGAACTGGCAAAAGATAACCTTTTACAGGTTAACCTTTCAATAACTTCGCTGGATGAATGCATGAGGCGAATGCTGGAACCCAGAACCGCAACAGTTAAAAAGCGACTTGAAACAGTTGAAAAACTCACTGCTGAAGGTATTCCCGTAAGTGTTATGATGGCTCCTATAATTCCCGCAATAAACAGTCATGAAATATTGCCTTTGGTTAAGGCGGTGGCCGAAAGAGGGGCGCTAAGTGTAGGATATACAATGGTAAGGCTTAACGGGGCAATAGGAGGGATTTTTACCGACTGGATAAGGAAAACAATGCCGGACCGGGCAGAGAAAGTACTCCATCAGATAGCGGAGTGCCACGGAGGTAATTTAAATGACAGTGTATTCGGAAGACGGATGAAAGGGGAAGGCAATATAGCCGAACAAGTCGCGCAACAATTTACCATTGCCCGAAAAAAATATCTTTCCGGGAGAGCAGTGCCGGTTCTTAATTGCGAATTACATGAGCAATACAAGGATGGGCAAATGAAGCTATTTTAATAATTTATATTAAAATCGGTATCCTAGCTTTAGATTACCATACGGCGCAACTATAGCGGCAGCTACAGGTCCAACATCTATTCCAAAATTAAAACCACGTTCCCCAAAGTAGCTAATCCCAATTGGGAGATACCCCATAAAAATGCCTTTTTTCTCGCTGTTTCCCCAAACATCCAATGCTTCAGAAAATACATAAGAACCGGTAAGACCAACATGGAATAAAATTTTCGACTCCTTAATTCCCCAGGGATAATATTTAAAACCTGCACCTACACTTGGAATACCCGCACCTATTTCGATACTAACTTTTTCTGAAACAACACGATCGTAGGTTATTCCAATTAATGGGGTAGTTCCTAAAATATTGATGGATATGGCATTTTTACGCATTCCGTCAAAACCTGAAGTTGCTTCCTGAGCATTTCCTGAATAGGAAATAAATATTATGGATAAACAAAGTATAAAATAAATTTTAAACATAAATATTAATTATATGTAGTTTCATAGAAAATTACGCTAAATATATTAACGATTAACAAATACTTAAGAAAATAATTGTAAGAAATAAAATGCTTGCCTATTTGTTATCTAATAATCTATTTAAGTATTTAGATGATACCCCATTAACCTGATTTTAATTCTGTTCGTTTACAGTAGTTGAGGTGTCTCCAGCTTTAACGGCTTTAATTAAATAAACATACACAGGAAAATGATCACTATAACCACCCGTGTATCCCCCGTAATCATAACTTCTAAAAGGATATCCTTTAAATTGGCCCGAAGGGGTGAGTAAATAATCGGGATTAAATATGCCTGCTCGATAAAATTGATAGGTGGAATAGTCATTTCCTAAAAGACTATGGGAAAGAATGATCTGGTCAAAAAGATTCCAACCATCTCTGTATGCAAGCGTGCCCATTCCTTTTTGCAACATATTTTCCATGGGGTTGAAAAGTTCACTGATGCCTGTTTTGCTTTTATCGGCCTTTGCGCCCAGGACCTTTCTAATACTTTTGTTATTTGGATCATCGTTGAAATCTCCCATAATAACAATCTTGGCGAAAGGATCTATCCTGTGAAGGGAATCGATTATCTTTCGGTTTAAACGAGCCGCGCTTTCTCTTTTATAGCTGCTCCTTGCCTCCCCGCCACTTCTGGAAGGCCAGTGATTTACAATAAAATGCATAAGTTCTCCCTCAAAGAGACCGCTTACAACCAGCTGGTCTCGGGTATAAACACGTTTTGCAGGATCATCGGCCTCATAAATAAGCAACCGTCGGGACTGGCTGTTTTGAGGAACAAAGAGATCTTTTTGATAAAGCAGTCCTACATCAATACCGCGCCTGTCCGGTGAATCATAATGAATAATACCATAATTAAAAGGTAGTAAGGAAGTTTGATTTACCAGGTCTTCCAGAACCTTTAAATTTTCTACTTCACAAACACCAAGTATTGCGGGAGGGAGTTGGTGGGGACCACTTCCAATTTCAGCAATAACCTTTGACAGGTTTTGGAGTTTGTTCTCATATTTTTCGGGGGTCCATTTATCTTTCCCTGTTGGGGTACGGTCATCATCAAAAATGAATGGATCATTTTCGGTATCAAATAAATTTTCCACATTATAAAATGCCACCGTCCTGAGGAGGTATAATTTATTTTCCTGTGCCAACCCATCATTGGTCGAAAACAAGAAAATGAATAATGTGATAAAATTGAGCAGTAAATACTTTATAATTTTTAACATTCTGCAGCAATTATATTAAAGTTATAAGAAAAATGACCTCAAATATACAGCAAGAGAATGCAAAATAAAATTAAATAATTACCTTAAATCATAGATTATGAACTGGTTATAAATGAAACAGGGGCTATATTTATTTCTTTGGGGAGTGCTTTCGGTCGTGAAAATATACGCACAGGAAACCAGAATAAAGGGAGTTGTAGTAGACGCTTCAACTTATGAACCAGTTGAAAATACTCAGGTAACTATTGATGGTACTACCTTTCAATCTCTCACTAACCAGGCCGGGCTGTTTTTCTTTTCTTCTGAAGAAATTCCTGAAGGAAATCAAATCCTGATCTTTTCAAAAGCGGGGTATTCCCCTTTAAGGCTGCCGGTTATAATAATAAAATCAACTGAGAAAAACCTGGATCTTATTCCTCTTGAGTTAGATATGTTCAGAGAACAAATGCTTATGGGTGCAATAAGCCTTTCAGATGCCCAGTTAAACGACGAGGAGGGAAATATTGATAATGTCGCAGGCCTGCTCCAGGCATCCAGGGATGTGTTCCTTAACGCAGCAGCTTTTGATTTTAGTCAGACCTTTTTTCGTCCGCGGGGAATAGATAGTGAACATGGCAAGGTTTATATCAATGGAGTGGAGATGAACAAAATATTTAATGGAAGACCGCAATGGAGCAATTGGGGCGGGTTAAATGATGTGCAGCGAAACCAGGTTGTGTCAATGGCTATGGCGCCATCGGAAGTTGGTTTTGGTGGGTTGGCGGGAACTACCAATATAATAATGAGGGCTTCCAGTTATGGAAAAGGCGGAAGGGTGTCTTATGCCATGGCAAACCGGAGCTATACAGGAAGGATGATGGCCACTTATAATTCGGGTGAGCTCCAGGGCGGGTGGGCTTATTCGGTTTCAGCATCGCGAAGATTTGCCGCCGAAGGGTTTATTGACGGGACTGCTTATGATGCCAACAGTTTATTTATTTCTGCAGAGAAAAAGATCAATGAAGTTCATAGTCTGAATTTTACTGCATTTTACACTCCCAATTACAGGGGAAAATCCTCACCGAACACCCAGGAGGTATATGATCTTAAGGGACAGCACTATAATTCCTATTGGGGGTATCAAAATGGGAAGTTGCGCAATTCGCGATACCGGGAGATCGTGGAACCTGTCTTTATGCTAAATCATTTCTGGAAACTTTCAGGCAGGACCACGATCAATACCAACCTGGCGTACCAGTTTGGAAAAGTCGCCAATAGCCGCATAGATTTTGGGGGTACCAGGCTGGTAATTGATTCAAACGGCCAGGAAAGCTTTGTTGGGGGCGGTGCAAATCCAGATCCTGTCTATTATCAAAAACTGCCCAGTTACTTTCTTCGGCTTCCCAACAATCCAAATTATATGGGTGCCTACACTGCACAACAGGAACTGCTTAACAATGGACAGCTTAATTGGGATGAGCTTTATACGGCGAATGCCACTTCAGTCCAGAATGGAGGAAATTCGATTTATATTTTGGCTGAAGACAGAAATGATGACAGGCAGTTTACCGCAAATTCTATTCTTACTACCACCTTTGACGAAAAATTGAAATTGATTTCAAAAATAACTTACACAAAGCTCATAAGTGAAAATTTCGCCAATGTAAAGGATCTTCTTGGAGGGTCCGGTTATCTGGATATCGATTTTTTTGCACGGCCAAACAATAACTCAAATATTGGGGACCGGGCGCAAAGCGATCTGTTGAACCGTAATCGAATTGCAAGACAGGAAGAGCGGTTTAAATATAATTTTGAACTTCATGCGAATGTTCTTGAAGCATACTCTCAACTCCAGCTCAAGACAAAAAGATCTGATCTATATGTTGCAGGGCAGATTTCTCAAACTACCTATCAGCGAAATGGAATTTTTCAAAACGGGAGCTATCCCAACAATTCCCTGGGAAAAAGTGAGCTTTTAAAGTTTTTCAATGTTGGGTTGAAAGCCGGTGGAACTTACAGTTTTACTGGGCGTCATCTACTTGGTGTAAACCTGGGCGTATATTCAAAACCTCCAACCTTGAGAAACTCCTTTTCAAATTCCCGAATGAATAATGAAATAGTGAGGGAGTTACAAAATGAAAAATTTTCCTCGGCAGATCTAAGTTATATTTATCGCACGCCCCAATTGAGAGTAAGATTTACAGGATATTATACGCAGGTGCAGGATGGTACGGCCATATCTTTTTATTATGCCGATGGATTGAGCGAAATGGGAAGAACAAGTTCTACTGCCTTTGTACAGGAAGTGCTAACCAATATTGACAAAAAATATATTGGGATGGAGACCGGAGCGGAATTCCAGGTGACTTCTACAATTAAAATAAAAGCCGCAGCGGCCTTAGGCCAATACACCTATCAAAACAACCCACAATTATATTTGACATCAGACAGTTTTACTGAATCAATAAATTATGGCATTTCAAATCTTAAAAATTATAGGGTAGCGGGAGGACCCCAAAGAGCAGCACAAATTGGATTTGAATACCGCGATCCAAATTTCTGGTGGTTTGGAACTACCGTGAATTTCTTTTCCCATGCCTTTATAAATGTAAGCCCACTCACCCGAACTTCCAATTTTTTGACCGATGTTGACGGGTTGCCCATTTTAAATTACGATGAAAGGACTGCCCGAGGTTTGCTAAAACAAGAGCAATTCGATGATTACGTGTTGGTTAATGCTATTGGGGGGAAATCCTGGCGTATAAAAAGCAATTACCTGGGATTTTTTGTAAGCCTCAATAATTTACTTGATGTTGTATATAAAACCGGAGGCTTTGAACAATCAAGGAATGCCAACTATCCAACTTTAAAGGAGGACAGGGAAAGGGATCATCCCCTGTTCGGGAGTAAATATTGGTATGGTACAGGGGCTTCCTATTATGCTAATGTTTATTATAGATTTTAACGCATGGGAGCAATGTTTGAAATTAAAAGATTGGATATGAAAATTTCAGGAAGGTTTTTGATTAACATGTTGATAATTGTTGTTTTTGTTTCTTGTGTAAAAACCGATGATTTCGAAATTCCCCAAGCGGGAAATAAGGAGGTTAATATAGAGGGAAATTTGACCACAATTTCTGCTGTGAAAGGACATTTTAATGTAGGCACTAGTGACATTTATACCTTTAGGGATACCAATGCTTATTTTGAAGGATATGTGATTTCCAGTGATGAGGGAGGAAATTTTTATAAAAAATTGATCTTACAGGATAGGCCTTCCAACCCCACAGCCGGGATTCAAATTTTAATAGATGATACTTCCCTTTTTGACACCTTTAATTTCGGGAGGAAGGTTTTTATAAAACTTGATGGTTTAAGTTTAGGATATAACAACGGGGTACTTCAACTGGGAAAACAAAACCGCGGAGATATTGTACCAATTCCGCAGGCTCTTATAGATGATCACGTAATAAGAAGCCAGGAAACTGAAACCATTACTCCCTTAAAAATTGAAATTCAGGATTTCCAGGAAAAATACAAGAATCTATATGTGAGATTAGAAGAGGTTCAATTTAACCGGAATCTCGTGAGGGATGATCATCGCTATACTTTTTCTGCTGAAAGTTTTGACCGTTTTGATGGCGACCGCCAACTGGAAAGCTGTCGCAGTGGCGCAACCACTAATTTAAGTACAAGCACGTTTTCCAGTTTCAGGTCGTTGTTGCTTCCGCAATCCACTGGAAGTATAGATGGGGTGTTAACCCGAAATTTCTATGACGACTATTATATCCTCGTAATTAATACCCCTGAAGCCCTGAATTTTGAAGAAGGTGAAAGGTGTGATCCTGAATATCTAAAATGCGGGGACAATACCACCCCGGGTATAGAAACCATTTTTAGTGAAAGTTTTGAAACCATTACCACGGTTAGGATGCTTGAAACCCGTGGGTGGACCAATTTAAATGTTAGTGGGGGCAGCAAGCGTTTTGAACCAGGTGTGCTTGGGGGTAACAGACATGTTAGAATAACTGCTTATAACACACAGGAAATACCCCTGGAAGCCTGGTTAATAAGTCCGCCAATAGATCTGGGTAAATCTTCAGGAGAAGTACTTTCATTTGACCTAAGGGCTTCCTTTGACAACGCTACCATTTTAAGGGTATTTATTACAACATCCTATAGTGGGAATCCCTTAACAACTACCTGGACATTTCTGGATGCAAATATTCCTGTAGGTCCATCCAATCAAAATGCTGTGAATTTTACACGCTCTAATATTGATATCTCCTATTTGGAAGGAGTAGTTCATATCGCTTTCCAATATTTGGGGGCAGCTTTTGAAAAATCGACAACTTATGATATTGATAACGTAAGAGTAACAGGAAATTAAGATTTCTTTTTATTATTTTTGCCTATATTTTAGACAGACAAACATCCCCTCTTTTTTTCAACTTTTATTTTATACTATATGGTAAAAAAATTACTATTGATACCGGTACTGGTATTTTTATTTCTAACTCCCACTCAGGCTCAGGATATTTCCGGATCCTGGAGCTGGAATTCTACAGAGGGTAACAATATGTTCACTGTTGAATTGATCCAGGCTTCTGAAAATAATTACAGAGGCAATCATTGTAGCGTATACCTGCATGGGGAACGTATTGACTGTAATGACACGAAGGACGACTTCACCATCATTCTTATACGCAAAGCTGAAAATGTTTTTCAGGGAAGTATAAGGAGCGGGTACAGTTATGCGGTAGGGAATGTACAGTTGCAATATCTTCCCAATGAAGATACAATGCTTTTCAGCTTAAAATCTGCACCAAAAGGGGAGTACTACATGCCGCTGGAAGCCCGAATGCAGCGAAATTAAATTAAATTACTTGTAGGATAAATTGCTCTAACTAAAAAGATCAGCTGAAATGCTGATCTTTTTAGTTTAGGAAATAATGGGTTTATGGTTTTTTATATGCCTCACTGTAGGGAGACCAGATCTCATAAATTGGGTCACCTTTAGAACTGGTGCCTTTATGGTGCCATTTACCATCCTTTACTTCATATTGGAATTCCAGGCTTGCACCAACCCTGCTGTCATCGCGGGAGAAAAATTCAATATTTTCAGTATATTTTCCGTCTTCGGCGGTGTAAGTCCCACCCCCGGTACCACTAAATTCTCCTGTGGCCGAGTTGAATGCTATCCACTGGAAACGGCCACCGCTTAAAATCTTTACAGTTCTGCGGTCGCCCGGAGTTATATTGCTCATTTCCCCGTTTCTATCCCTTCCCGTTATTACCCAGTTTCGGGTAAGATCATTTGATTCTGCACTTAGCCTTTCCCATTTTTTTGTAGTGGTTCCATCACTAATGGTGAAACTGTTTTCTCCCTCCCATTGAAGGTCAAATTCTTTTAACTTTCCAAGGCTTTCGGGATCTGCAGTATGAAAATCTTTTACTTCTGAATACGTATTGTTCTTAATAGTAAATTCTCCACCTGAGGCAGACAGGAATTTATTAGTTCCCACTTCTTTCGCACCATAAGCAAAATAGCCGTCCTGGTGTATACGCACAACTTCTTTATCTTTTACCGGTTCTCCGTTTTTATGGGTGAGTTTCCAGGAACCTTCAAAATCCTGTGAAAATATCATTCCGAAAACCAAGAAAAATGGTAAGAATAGTTTCTTTTTCATAGTTCTATTTTATTGAATATGACTAATTTAGGAAAAAAAATAAACTCTTAGAACTTTATTCTTCCTCACCCAATTCATCATACTCGGGATAAAGGAAACTGTTATAGGGAAATCTGGTTACGTGAATATCCCTCACCGCTTCGTAAAGCTTTTTCCTGAAGTCTTCCAGGTTCTCTTTATTAAGTGCTGAAATAAAAAGCACATTATTGCCCATTTTATTCATCCAGGTCTGCCTCCACTCTTCAAGCGTATTATGTCTTGAAGTTTTTTCGGTCATCAGGTCATCTTCCTGGATCTTTTCCTCCTTATAGGCATCAATTTTATTGAATACCATAATAGTAGGTTTGTTGGCACTTTTAATATCTGCAAGGGTTTGGTTTACAGATTCTATATGATCTTCAAAATTTGGATGGGCAATATCTACCACGTGAAGGAGAAGATCTGCTTCGCGCACTTCATCCAGGGTAGACTTGAAGGATTCAACCAGTTGTGTGGGAAGCTTTCTTATAAATCCTACTGTATCTGTTAATAGAAAAGGCAGATTCCTTATCACCACTTTTCTTACTGTTGTATCTAAAGTGGCAAATAACTTGTTTTCAGCAAAAACCTCACTTTTGCTTACAACATTCATTAAGGTTGATTTCCCCACATTGGTGTATCCTACAAGCGCTACCCGAACCAATTGGCCGCGATTACCTCGCTGCACTTCCATTTGCTTGTCTATAGTCTCTATTTTCTTTTTTAAGAGGGCAATCTTATCTCTAACGATCCTTCTGTCTGTCTCGATCTCCGTTTCCCCGGGACCTCTCATTCCAATACCCCCACGCTGCCTTTCAAGGTGAGTCCACATACCGGCAAGTCTTGGAAGCAGGTATTGGTATTGTGCCAGTTCTACCTGAGTACGGGCATAACTGGTTTGAGCCCGTTGTGCAAAGATGTCCAGGATAAGGTTTGTTCTGTCAAGGACTTTACATTGGAGTACCTTTTCTATGTTCTTTTGCTGGGCCGGGGTTAGCTCATCATCAAATATCGCGGTGCCAACCTCGTGTTCATCTATATAATTTTTTACTTCCTGGATCTTACCTGACCCCATAAAGGTTTTGGGATCTGGCTTATCCATTTTTTGAGAAAACCTCTTCAAAACTTCTCCTCCCGCGGTATATGTAAGAAATTCAAGTTCGTCTAAGTATTCTTCCAGTTTATCTGCATCCTGATCACGGGTAACTATACCTATCAGTACTGCTTTTTCATAATTTAAATCGCTCTTTTCTATCATAGAAACAAAGTTACATATCTAAGGTTAAGACCTAAGTTATACAACAAAAATTTAACTAGAAATAAATTGAAACAAAAATTCCGGAGTAATGAGCTCCGGAATTAAATTTTTATGGGATAAAATTAAAAGTTATAATTCACCCCCAGGCCAAAAACCTCTCTTATCTGGAATGCTCCAACCGCGTTATCATCATATATCGCCTGGAAAATAAGGTTGGCAGATAAATATTTGTTTATTGCCAGGTCCATGTTCATTAGGTAATCAATATCAATATTCCCGGGGTTATCAAGGTAATTGGAATAGAAATTTATATTGTTTTCCATGGTAACATTTTCCATGATCTTTGTTTTTAAATATCCGCTCAGGGATGCACCAAATTCAAAACGGCTTGATTTCCCTGCATCTACTCCAAAATATTCCCCGTCTACATAACCCGGAACTGAAGTAAATTTACTGTCAACAAAAATAAAACGCGCAGTTGCGGGAGCAATATTTATTACAAAATCTTCATTTTTTTTCCACATTAATCCGGGACCGGTTTGTAAATACCCCGGAGAAAGGAAATTGGTTGTTTCTACGCGGGTAATCTCCCCTGTGTCTGGATCTGTATTGAATTCATAACCCTTGTCAAACTGAGTCCTGAAGTTGGCAAAATAAGAATAATACCAGTTTGATTCTACCATTTGTAAGCCCGCAATAGAGTTGATCTCAAGCCTGTCGCTTGTTTTTCGGGCATATTCATCTCCTTTGATCTTGGTTAAACCGTAGTTGCCAAAAAATTTGTTTGACCAGGAAAATCTGTCCTTCCTGTAATTTTCTTCATAGTTCACGGTTAGGTTTCCCGCAATACTGGATGTACCTCCACCGGTCCATTCTTTGTTAAAAGCAGATTGATTGAAAAGCAATTGAATTGAACCTTCATTTTGCCATCCATTTGGTGGAACCTCTTTTGTTTCCTCCTGTGCGATAAGATTGAAAGAAAATAACAGGAGAATTAAGACTGGTAGTTTTTTCATCATATTTAATTTTTTGGTTTTTTATATAGAGGTACAGAGGAGCAGGCTTCTCCATACATGATACTTTTGGCCAATGGTTGTAATCTGGAGATCAAAAGTATATAAGCATTTTCCGGTACAGGTTTACCGGAGCAGCCTTTAATGATCACAGGTTGGTCCTTTAAATGGGAAAGGTCAAGGTCGCGAATGATCTCTGCATAAAGAATGCTTTCCAGGGTTTTAAGGTCTCCGGTGATTACTTTTTTGCAATAGGGTTGAAGGTATGTGGCCAGTAGCATATAGGCCCAAGCAGGAATAATAGCATCTGTAGAACAGGTAAGTGCAACATATGCATCTTTGTAAATGCTCCAGTCCTGCGCTGCTGCCTTTTCCCTGAAAAGACTTTCCCTAAGCACCAAACCTTCCAGTAACCAGTCTGAGATATCAATCACTGCACGTTCTCCGGGAAGATATAGATCTTCAAGGTCAAAAGTGATCAGTTTGCTGTTTGCAACCCTGTTTATAATTTCTGCCGACATAAAATTTCATTTTAAACCAGTAATGAAAAAAGGAATGTTATAACATTCCCAGTTCCAATTTTGCCTCTTCACTCATAAGGTCTTGTGTCCAGGGCGGATCAAAAGTTATCTCCACTTCACAATCCTTTACCAGGTCAAGAGATTTAACTCTTTCCTCTACTTCCCTGGGCAAACTTTCAGCTACCGGGCAGTTTGGGGTGGTTAATGTCATAAGTATTTTTACATCCTGGTCTGTATTTACCAGGACATCATATATTAGTCCCAGTTCATAGATATCTACAGGGATCTCGGGATCGTAGATCGTTTTTAAAACCCTTACTATTTTATCGCCGAGTTCTTCGGTATTTATTTCCTGCTCCATTTTAATTTAATTGAGTTTGGTATGCCACTGCATACATTTTTAATTGTTTGATCATACTTACCAGCCCATTTGCGCGGGTAGGGGAAAGATGTTCCTTCAATCCTATTTCATCTATAAATGTGGTATCTGCCTCAAGGATATCTTTTGGGTGTTGATTGGAGAATACTCTCACTAATAATGCAACGATCCCTTTTGTGATAATTGCATCACTGTCGGCCGTAAAAACGAGTTTGTCACCTTCAAGATCTGCATGAACCCAAACCTTACTCTGGCAGCCTTTTATAAGGTTTTCATCAACTTTGTATTTCTCTTCTATTAAAGGCAGAGATTTACCCAGCTCGATCATATACTCATAGCGCTGCATCCAGTCATCAAACATTGAAAATTCCTCTACAATTTCAGCCTGTATTTCCTTTATATTGCTCATTTTATTTTTTCTATAGTTAACAAGGGATCAAGTTCCTCGTTCATTAAAACCAGTTCCCCATCCTGCAGGATCATCTGGGATACCTGCGGAAGGATCTCTGTTATTGCGTTTTCCATTTCCATTTTTCCTTCACAGTACATTTTTGTACTTACAACAGGTTTGAAGGCTATCTTAATTCCGTTCCTTTCATATCCTGAACCGAATCTATTACATCCGGCATTTCCGGAAACCTCATTTGTAATACTGTCAAATTTCAGTTCAATTTTTTCTGAAACATTTTCGTTTTTTACTTTTTGAATCAAATATCTTCCGTGTAACTTAAAATTATCAGCAGATTCCATCTCCGCACCCGAGGTTTCCGATTTATTTTCCTGATTGCTTCCGCAGGAATACAGGAGAATAAGAAAAGCACACAAAATTTTTTTCATATGTATTTATTAATTGTTTTCAACGGTCGTATACGATTCTCTTTCTGTATAAATGTTTACATCGAGTTTCCGTAATGCTCATTTCAAAGATGAAAATTTTATTCCAGCATAGCCTTTGCCCGCTTTACAGCCTTTATAAAGATATCAATTTCTTCTTTTGTATTATAAAAAGCAAACGAAGCTCTCACCGTTCCCGGGATCTTAAAATAATCCATTATTGGCTGTGCGCAATGATGACCTGTGCGAACGGCAATCCCTAATTTATCAATTATTGAGCCTATATCATATGGGTGAATACCTTCAATGTTAAAGGAAACCACCGCAGTTTTTTCTTTTGCAAGTCCGTAAATTTTTACCCCTTCTATCTCCAGGAGTTTTTGTGTAGCATAATCAAGCAATTCCTTTTCATAGGCTGCAATGGTATCAAAGCCTATGGAATTCATATAATCTAGCGCAGCTCCAAAGGCAATTCCCCCACAAATATTGGGTGTTCCCGCTTCAAATTTATGCGGAAGCTCTGCATATGTGGTCTTTTCAAAAGTAACACTCGCTATCATTTCCCCGCCGCCCTGATAAGGGGGTAATTTTTTAAGCCATTCTTCCTTTCCATATAATACTCCAACCCCTGTGGGTCCACACATTTTATGGGCAGAAACTACATAAAAATCAACATCCAGTTCCTGTACATCGGCTTTAATGTGAGGCGCCGCCTGGGCTCCGTCTATAAGCACCGCTGCGCCAACCTGATGTGTCTTTTGAATGATATCTTTTATAGGATTTACGGTTCCCAAAGCATTGGAAACGTGATTTAAGAAAACTACTTTGGTTTTTTCTGAAAGCAATTTGTCAAATTCAGAAAGAATGAGTTCCCCGTTTTGATCCATAGGGATCACCTTTAATACCGCTCCTGTCTTTTCACAAAGCATTTGCCAGGGAACTATATTGGAATGGTGTTCTAAAGCAGAAACCAGGATCTCATCTCCTTCTTTTAAAAGAGCTCCAAACCCGTTTGCAACCAGATTGATCCCGTGGGTGGTGCCTGCTGTAAAAATGATCTCATAAGGATGGGCGGCATTAAAATGCTGCTGCACTTTGCGCCGGGCTCCTTCATATTTATCTGTCGCCTCCTGGGAAAGCGTATGTACCCCACGGTGGATATTGGAATTGTAGTTTGAATAATAATCTACAATCGCATCCATTACCTGTATAGGGGTTTGGGAGGTTGCAGCATTATCAAAATAAACCAGGGGATACCCATTGACCTCTCTTTTTAGAATAGGGAAATCCTGTCTTATTTTTTCAACATCAAAAGGGATCTTTTCAGCGGCAACTTTCATAATCTTTCAGCTTAATACCCAACTAAGAGTGTGGGTTAAAGGTCAAATCCTAAACTCACTTCCAGTTTCAGAGCTATCTGGTGGGTTATTCTTTTTTTGATCTCGGGAATCTTTACACTTTCCAATACATTGCTTGCAAAGGCATACATCAAAAGGGCTTTTGCTTCCTTTAATGGAATTCCACGGGATCTTAGATAAAATAATGAATCTGCATCCAGTTGTCCAATAGTACAACCATGGCTGCATTTTACATCATCTGCAAAGATCTCAAGTTGAGGTTTAGAGTTGATGGTAGCCTGGTCATCCAGTAAAATATTGTTGTTTGCCTGGAATGCATTGATCTTTTGGGCCTCTTTTTCAACCAGCACTTTTCCATTGAAAACCCCGGTAGATTTATCGGCAAAAATTCCTTTATAGTCCTGGTGGCTTTCACAATTGGGTGAAATATGATGAACCAGCGTGTTGTGGTCTACATGCTGTTTATCTTCAATAATGGTAATTCCTTTAAGGGTAGAATCTATATGTTCTCCTCTTTGATAGAAATTAAGATTGTTTCGGGTTAATTTTCCTCCAAAGGAGAAGGTGTGCATAGAACAATTGCTGTTATCCTTTTGCTCAATAAAGGTGTTATCGATTAGTGAGGCAGAGGAACGATCATTCTGGATCTTGTAGTAATCTACCATAGCACTTTTCCCGACAAAAACTTCGGTAACAGAATTGGTGAGTACCGGATTATCTGTAAGGCTTTGATGGCGTTCTATGATCTGGATCTGGGCATTTTCTCCCACCACGATCAAATTACGTGGCTGTATCATTAAAGCGGCCTCATTACCTGTTGCAAAGTTTACAATTTGTACCGGTTTATTTACCACAAGATTTTTGGGGATATGAATAAAAGCTCCTTCTTTGGCAAAAGCTGTATTTAAAGGAGTAAACCCATTTTCCTTAGACACGATCTTGTTAAAATATTGATCTACAATTGCCCGGTATTTGGGTTTAACCATTGCCGCCGACATTAGACAAACATCAATTTTCTCGTGTGTGGTTTGAGAAAGATGTGAGGAAAATATCCCGTCAATAAAGATAAGATTGTAGGTGTCTATATCGTGAATAAGGTATTTTTTAATATCCTTATATTCAATGGCATTTTCCTTCTTTGGGAATACGCTGTAGTCATGGCTTAAAACCGAATTCAAAGAGGTGTATTTCCAGGCTTCTTCCTTCTTTGAAGGGAAGCCTATTTTTTCAAACTCCTTAATGGCATCACACCTTAGGTTATGTATATCTGAATCCACATCGCAGGCTTCTTCAAAAGCCAAAAATGAGGATATAAGTTTTTCTTTTAATTCCATGTTGCAATCATTATTGTGTTCACCCCGTGGGCTTGGTAATTGATAAGGTTAAGATTCTGTTTAAAAAGGTCTTAACCCACAGGCCTTATTAAACCTGTTCCGGTTTTAACCAGTCATAGCCTTTCTCTTCCAACTCGTAAGCCAGTTCTTTAGGTCCGGATTTTACAATCCTTCCATCTACCATCACATGCACCACATCTGGTACTATATAATCAAGAAGTCGCTGGTAATGCGTTATTAATAATACTGCATTGTCACTGCTTCTCAATTTGTTTACCCCGTTTGCCACCACTTTTAGAGCGTCTATATCCAAACCAGAATCGGTTTCGTCAAGAATTGCAAGTTTTGGATTTAGCATGGCCATCTGGAAGATCTCATTCCTTTTTTTCTCACCACCTGAGAATCCCTGGTTTAGGGAGCGGGATAAAAACTTACGGTCAATTTCCAGTAATTCAGATTTCTCCCGTATCAATTTCAGCATTTCATTTGCCGGCATGTCTTCCAGACCCTGTGATTTCCTATGCGCATTGATGGAAGCTTTCATAAAATTGGTTACAGAAACTCCCGGGATCTCTACCGGATATTGAAATGATAGAAAAATTCCTCTGTGAGCGCGTTCCTCAGGATCAAGTTCAGTAAGATCTTCATTCTGGAAGATGATCTCCCCCGAGGTCATTTCAAATTCCTCTTTTCCGGCGATCACTGAAGACAACGTACTCTTTCCTGAACCATTCGGGCCCATTATAGCGTGAACTTCTCCCGGATTGATCTCAAGATTAATCCCTTTCAGGATCTCCTTTCCATCTATAGATGCGTGTAAATTCTTTATTTTAAGCATATCTGTTTAATTCTGATCATTTGTATTTTCCAAACTTTTTTCAGCAAGGATCTTTATAACTTCTTTTATCTCTATTAACTGCGAATATCCCATTGGTTCAGGGTTATTGATCACTTTTCCTTTGATCTCCACCGGGATCACAGATTTTGTTTTAGTTGTATAGTTTGCTAAGCTGTCTTTTAAATCCTTTGCGACTGAATCCATTTTCACCTGAAAAATGAATTTATCGCCTTTGAGCACAGCCGCGTTTCCTGCCATAATAAAACTTCCCTTGTAATTAAGGATACTATCCTGGGAGGTCATAACCTTCTCCTGAATTACAGGATCGCCCCCGTCATTCTCGCATCCCGAGATGACAAATAACAACGTGAAAATGAAAATAAATTTTTTCATTACCTTTTCTTCAGTGAATATTATCCCACAGATCCTTCCAGGGAAATTTCCAGAAGTTTTTGAGCTTCTACTGCAAATTCCATAGGAAGTTTGTTCAGCACTTCTTTACTAAAGCCATTAACAATCAGGGCAATGGCTTTCTCTGTAGGAATTCCCCGCTGGTTACAGTAAAATATCTGGTCTTCTCCTATTTTACTTGTGGTTGCCTCGTGTTCAACTATTGCTGTCTTGTTTTTTACTTCAATGTAAGGGAAGGTATGAGCCCCGCATTTATTGCCCATTAACAGGGAATCACATTGTGAAAAATTCCGTGCGTTTGTAGCCCGGCTATTAATTTGTACCAAACCGCGATAGGAATTTTGTGATTTTCCTGCAGATATCCCTTTTGAAATAATGGTGCTTTTGGTGTTTTTTCCAAGGTGGATCATCTTTGTACCCGTATCTGCCTGCTGAAAATTATTGGTTACCGCAATAGAGTAAAATTCCCCTATGGAGTTATCGCCTTTCAGGATACAGGAAGGATATTTCCAGGTAATGGCAGATCCCGTTTCAACCTGTGTCCAGGAGATCTTGGCATTCTTTTCGCAAATTCCGCGTTTGGTCACAAAATTATAAACCCCACCCTTTCCTTCTTTGTTTCCGGGGAACCAGTTCTGGACGGTTGAATATTTTATTTCGGCATCGTCCAGCGCAATCAATTCAACCACTGCAGCGTGCAGTTGGTTTTCATCACGTGATGGAGCTGTACAGCCTTCAAGATAACTCACATAACTACCTTCATCTGCAATTACAAGGGTTCTTTCAAACTGGCCTGTGCCTGCCTGATTGATCCTGAAATACGTTGAAAGTTCCATAGGACATCGCACCCCTTTGGGTATGTAACAAAAAGATCCGTCGCTGAATACGGCGGAATTTAAAGCAGCATAAAAATTGTCTTTAGGGGGAACAACAGATCCTATATATTTTTTTACCAAATCAGGATACTCCCGGATGGCTTCAGAAATAGGACAGAATATAATTCCTTTTTCTCCCAGCACTTTTTTAAATGTGGTTGCAACAGATACTGAATCCATTACAATATCTACCGCAACTCCCGAAAGCATTTTTTGCTCATCAATAGAGATACCCAGCTTATCAAACGTTGCCCTTAATTCAGGATCAACCTCATCTAAACTGTCATATTTCGGTTTTTTGTTGGGAGCAGAATAATAGGAAATTGCCTGAAAATCTGGTTTGGTATATTTTACATTGGCCCATTCCGGCTCAATCATCTTTACCCATGACCTGTAGGCCTCAAGGCGCCATTCGGTCATCCACTCGGGCTCCTCTTTTTTAAGGGAGATCGCCCTTACCACATCTTCGCTTAAACCAATAGGAAAAGTATCCGATTCAATATCGGTATAAAACCCGTATTCATATTCTTTAGTCTCGAGCTCTTTCTTTAAATCGTCTTCTGTATATGCCATCTTGCATTTAAGTTAATAAGTTAAAGAGTAAAAGAGTTAAAAAGATTTTTCATCTTTTTTCAAGATCTCTCTTAACAACATACTTTATGTAATTTGAAAGTTGCTTAGAAATATCTATTACTTTTTCCCTTAAATCTTGATATTCATCTTCATTTATAAAACCAATCGCATTTATTACATTTAAAATATTCCTGACTTCTCCGGCAGAACCTTTAGAAAAGTATAAGTATCTAATTAATTCTTTATCTGTTTCTCTCTCAAATCCTTCGGCTATATTATTGGAAATAGATAGGGTGGCTCGCCTTAATTGATCTGATAATCCAAATTCTGACCTAAACTGTTCCTTTTTTAAGAGAGTGTAAACATGAACAGTAAGGTTTATTGCATCTTTATAAACTTTAAAATCTTCAAAGGACTTTTGCAGTTTCATTTTTGAACATTCACCTTTTTACCTCTTTCCCTTTTTGCCTCTTTTCCTAAATTTTTATAAAGAAAAACTCTCCCCACACCCACACGTGCGCTGGGCGTTTGGATTATTGAACACAAATCCCTTGCCGTTCAATCCGCCGGAGTATTCCAGGATAGTCCCGGCCAGGTAAAGGACACTTTTTTTATCTACCACGATCCTAATGTCGTTATCTTCAAATAACCTGTCTGTTTCGGTCTGGGATTTATCAAATTTCAATTCATAAGATAAACCTGAACAACCTCCACTCTTTACGCCTACGCGTACAAAATCGGTAGTCGCATTATAGCCCTCATCGCTCATTAATAATGCAATCCTTTTTTTTGCGGTTTCGCTTACCTTTATCATCCTTAACAAGATTAATTCTAAATTGGGGACAAATATACTACAAAATAGACGGTTTACCATAGCTTAAACATATGTTTTAAGAATACAATGATAACAGTTTACAATGCAATTTTCCTTTAATTAATAATTAGAGGAGGCCGCGATATATCACAAAACTCCTATAAAACTTAGAGGGGAAATATTAATCTGTTATTTTTGCAAATTAATACAAGTGCCATGATAGAAGATAGTCAAAATAGCAGGACAAACCTTTCAGAATTAGGAGAATTCGGGTTGATCGACCTGTTGACCAGGAATCTGGATATAAAATTAACCTCTACCATAAGAGGAATTGGAGATGATGCCGCGGTGATGGATTTTGAGGGGAAACATACGCTTGTAACCACAGATCTTTTGGTTGAAGGTGTGCATTTTGATCTATCCTATACCCCACTTAAACATTTGGGGTATAAAGCTGTGATGGTAAACCTTTCAGATGTTTATGCAATGAACGGTGTTCCTACCCAAATTACTGTAAGTATTGCTGTATCAAACAGGTTTCCGGTAGAAGCCCTGGAAGAGTTGTATGCCGGAATTGAACATGCTTCAAAATTATATAATGTTGATGTTGTGGGAGGTGATACCACATCATCCACAAAGGGACTGCTTATAAGCATTACAGCTTTGGGAACCGCAGCAAAGGAAGATGTTGTTTATCGAAGCGGAGCAAAACCCAACGATCTCCTGGTGGTAACCGGCGATCTGGGCGCTGCGTACATGGGGCTTCAAATATTGGAACGGGAAAAGGCGGTTTTTAAGGTTAATCCAAATTCTCAGCCCGATCTTGATGCTTATACTTATTTAATTGAGCGCCAGTTAAAACCTGAAGCCCGAAGGGATATTCCGCCCTTATTGAAAAAACTGGGGGTTTTACCAACCTCGATGATAGATATAAGCGATGGATTGTCTTCTGAAATTATTCATTTGTGTAAAAACTCAGGGGTGGGGGTAAATCTTTTTGAAGATAAGATCCCGCTGGATCCTTCAGTAATTTCGGCCTGTGAGGAATTTGAGGTAGACAGTACTACCATTGCTTTAAGCGGGGGTGAGGATTATGAGCTCCTCTTCACGGTTTCCCAGGAAGATTTTCCCAGGATAAAAGCAAATCCGCATTTTTCAATAATTGGTCATATGACTGAAGCTGGGGAAGGGATGCATTTGATAACCCGCGGAAATACAAAGATCCCACTTATTGCAAAAGGCTGGAATGCAATGGACCGCAAGGAAGATTAAGAAGCACTGGCGTAATTGCGTTGCCTTCTCCTCTGGTGAATTTCAGCCAGATATTCATTAGTTTCCTTAAACTTAGGGGTAAGCCTTGCTAAGAATCCATTGGCAGTATCGGTCATTTCCATTCTGCAACGGGCACACTTATATTCGTGAATGTGATTGGTGACCGTCTTTGAAATTTTAAGTTTATGACCAAAAAAATTACAATAAAACTTGGCTAGTGTTGGGGCTAGTTTATTCATAAAGGGTTGGTTTCCTTATTTCTGAAGAATAAAATTATAAAAATAAGTTAAATAAACGATAAAAAGTATTAATTAATCGATGAAATGCACAAATTTATCGATTTCTGCTGAATTTTCTAAATAGGACAAATGACCATCCGGCATAGATAAAAATTTGCAATTGCACTCTTCGGCAATAAGAATTGATTGCTTGTACGGCATAATTGGATCATTTTTTCCGGAAACAATAATTTTTAATTTGTTAAACTTCTTTAACACGTCTGTTTTATTTGTACGAATTTTCATACCAAGTAAAGCGGCTGTAATATCATTTGTAGGAAAAGTGTTTGCATGGTCTTTAATTTTATCTATTTCAGCCTTGAACTTTATATTATTTTCGGGGGTCACTAAACCTGAGATCGCTGCGTCTATATAAGCTTTCTTATTTCTTTTTACCACATCAACAGAACGGTCCCTGTTTATTTTTTTCTCTGCTGTATCTTCCACCGGCGTGGAATTCATTAATATAATTCCGGAAGTACTTTGAGGAAATTTCTCGCAGAAAGCAAGGGTTACATAACCTCCCATAGAATGTCCCAGGATGGTTGCACTGCTTATTTTAAGATGATCTAACACTGCTTTAACCACATCTGCCATTAGTTCCATGGAATGCACCTCACTTATAATTCCCGATCTTCCATGGCCGGGGAGGTCTATGCACACAACCTGTCGCTTTACGGCGAACCCGGCGATGAACGGTTCCCAAATTTTACTGCTTTCAAGGAATCCATGTAATAATACAAGGGGATTTCCGGTACCTTTGGTCGAATAATAAATGCTGGTGTTTTGAAACTTTAATGTCATACCTGTTTAATTGAGATGAAATTTACAAAGGAATCATTAATTGTTGGATTTGCATTATTTGCTTTATTTTTTGGTGCGGGAAATTTGATCCTTCCGCCTTTTCTGGGATTCTTTGCGGGTTCCAAATGGTATCTGGTAGCCTTTGGATTTGCCCTTTCAGCAGTGGGGCTTCCGCTTCTGGGGATTTTTGCCCATGCCCGTATTCAGGGAAGTATCTTCAATTTTGCCGATAAAGTTTCGCCTGTCTTCAGTATTATTTACAGTTTTATTATATATCTTATCAGCGTCTCACTTCCCGCGCCCCGCACTGCCGCAGTAACCCATGAAATCGCGGTGCAGCCATTTTTTGATGTAAGCGCACTCACCACCAGTATCATTTATTTTACACTGGTATTGCTCTTTGTTATTAAGCGCAGTTCTGTAATTAATAATATTGGAAAATACCTCACCCCCGCAATTTTACTTTTACTTTCAGCAATTATTGTTTCCGGGATATTTTCTGAAAACATTCCAATGGGCGATTCCCTTACCGAACTCCCTGTTTTATATGGGTTTTTTGAAGGATATCAAACCTTTGATGCTATTGCCGCGTTGGTTGTAGGCGGAGTAATTATTGTCTCTGTTAAGCTGAAGGGGTATTCCTCTACCGGGGAAATAAGGAATATAATCTCTACGGCAGCCATTATCGCGGCTCTCGGCTTGTTTTTTGTTTACGGCGGCCTTATCTATAACGGGGCTATAGTAGCTTCAGAATTCAATTCCAACATTACCCGAACACAACTGCTTTCGGGTATAAGCCTGCTTAATCTTGGATCTATTGCGCAAACCTCCCTGGCTATACTCGTTGCTCTTGCCTGCTTTACAACTGCCGTGGGAATCATCACGGGCACTGCCGATTTTATGGCTGAAAGAATAAAAAGACCTTTTGTTTATCCCATTACTGTTATTCTTTCGTGTTTCCTGGGGGTAATTATGGGGGCCCTTTCGGTAAACAAAATTATTGAGATCGCCCTGCCTGTTCTTATGCTTATATATCCGCTCACAATTTGTTTGATCCTTCTGAATGTCTTACCGCAATCTCTGCGAACAAAACTTATTATGAGAGCAGCTGTGATCGCAACAATACTTTTTAGCCTGCCCGATGCGTTGCAATATATAGTGAGTCCCGCCTTGTTTGAAAATATTAAAGATCAAATACCACTTGCGCAATATGGTTTAGGCTGGGTCCTGCCAATGTTGGCTACCTTTTTCCTTGCAGTTCTATTTGAAAAATTCAGGGATCGTGATAGGGTAGCTTAGAAATTTCCAAATAAAAATCCCTCACTTTGCGAAAAGTGAGGGATTTAAAATCATTCTTTTTTTGGACCTAAGAATTCATCAGATCTTCAATTTCTTCAGCCTCAATAGGAATGTTGCGCATTAGATTGAATGGTTCTCCTTTTTTCTGAATTACCACATCATCTTCAAGGCGAATTCCGAAGCCTTCCGCAGGGATATAAATTCCCGGCTCTACGGTGAAAACCTGGTTTGCCTCCATTGGCTCGGTAAGTATCCCGTAATCATGGGTATCAAGACCTATATGATGCGAGGTGCCGTGCATGAAATATTTTTTATATGCAGGCCAGTCCGGGTCCTCATTCTTAACATCGGTTTTGTCAATTAATTTAAGTCCCAGTAATTCTGAAGTCATTAATTTTCCAACTTCAATATGATATTGGGCCCACATGGTTCCGGGTACAAGCATTTTAGTTGCTTCCTCTTTAACCCTATTCACGGCATTATAAACTTCTTTTTGCCTTTTACTGAATTTCCCTGAAACCGGAATGGTTCGCGACATATCGCTGGAATAATTGGCATATTCTGCTCCGGCATCTATAAGAACAAGGTCTCCCGCTTTACATTGCTTATTGTTTTCAATATAATGGAGGACATTGGCGTTGTTGCCACTGGCAATAATTGGAGTATATGCGAAACCTTTGGAACGGTTGTTCAGGAATTCGTGCATAAATTCTGCCTCGATATTATACTCCCAAACTCCCGGTTTTACAAAACTGAGAACGCGGCGAAAACCTTTTTCGGTAATATCACAGGCCTGCTGCATAAGGTCAAGTTCTATCTTGTCCTTAACCGAACGCAGCCTTTGTAGAATTGGATTGCTTTTGGCCACCTGGTGTGCCGGATATTTCTTCAGGCACCATTCAATGAATCTTGCCTCCCGGGTTTGTGTCTGGATATTGGCCCGGTAATGCTCATTGGTATTTAAATAAATTACCTCGCTTTGGGTCATTAATTCAAAAAATACCTTTTCAAATTCCTTAAGCCAGTAAACGGTTTTGATCCCGCTGGTTTCAAATGCCTTTTCTTTGGTGAGCTTTTCCCCTTCCCACACCGCTATATGTTCATCGGTTTCGGTAAGGAATAGGATCTCCCGGTGCTTTTCAAGAGGGGCATCCGGAAACAGTACAAGAATACTTGCTTCCTGGTCTACGCCACTTAAATAAAATATATCCCGGGCCTGCTGGAAAGGCATGGTACTATCTGCACTTATAGGATATATATCATTGGAATTAAAAACCGCGAGACTTTTTGGTTTCATCTTAGAAGCAAAGTTCTTGCGGTTTTTTATGTAAAGTTTCCTGTCAATTGGATCGTATTTCATGTGTGCTTTTTTGAGTGTGGTACAAATTTAAATAATTAAACGCGGAGTAGCCCTGTAAATAACCAGGAACTAAATTTCCATCAATTATACCGCTGTATTCATTTTCATTTCCGGTTTATGGATTCTGGAAAAAATAAGTTTTTATGTTTTTTAAAATGTAGGGTTAAATATTACTCTTTTTATGGTAAGTAATTCATAAACAAATAGATGCGATCTAATAAATTTCATAAATTAATAGTATTATAAGGAAAAAGTTAGAGACATGCCCGTTTTTTTGGACCGACAGGATTTTTATAAGGTTACTCCAGCTGATCTTGCACAGATTTATCTGGAGGATTCAAGAATTAGGCAGGATTTTGGGTGTTGGGTTCTGGCCTGTTGGTTTGATCAAAAAAGAAAAACCAGCTTTTGCTTAATTGATGCACCAGATTTGGAGACGGTGAAAGAGATGCACTTTAAGGTACATCATTCATCTCCCAGCCATATCATTCAGGTTGAAGAAAATCTTATCGAAACTTTTTTGAAATGTATCGAAGGTCCCGGCTCATCTGAAAAAGATTTCCATCCTCAATCTCCCATTTTTCAGAAACCCGTATTTTGTGCAGTAATGGTGATGAATCTATATTATAGCGATCTCTATTTAGCTGGAGAATACAATAAGCAGAGAAAGCTGTTTGAAGATTTCAGGGATTGTTCCCAAATGCTGGTTAGAAAGAATAAAGGTAAAATTGTTAAATCCTCTTGCGATAGCTGTATCTTTTCTTTTGATTCTTTTTTCCAATCCATAAGATCTGCTTTACAGATCCAGCATGAATTTTGCGATCGAATTCATACTAAAGGAGAGAAAACTATAATGTTGGGCATTGGGATAAGTGGGTTAAAGCCCAATAAAGATTGCGATGTTTTTGATGAAACATATAATCTTGCCCGGCGATTATGTTATGTAGCAGGCAGGAATCAGATAGTGGTTTCCTCATCTGTAAGAGAACAATTTCCGCTTGAAGATTATGAAACTCTGGTGGAAAATAACAACGTGAAATCTTTTAGTTATAAGGACGAACAGTTTTTGACCCGGTTGATGGATATTATAGAAACAAATTACCGGGAAGATTTGAAGATTGGGGATTTCTGCAAAACAATGGGAGAAAGCAGGTCGCAGTTGTATCGTAAAATTATTGAAGTGACAAATTTATCTCCAATAGCATTGATCAATGAGTTCCGTTTAAAAAGGGCAGCAGAATTAATGAATATGAAAAAAGGCAATAATATTTCTCAAATAGCTTTTGAAGCCGGATTTAATAATCTATCCTATTTTTCCCGACGATTTAAAAAAAGATACGGCCTTCGTCCCTCAGTGTATATGAACAGGAAGTATTAAACTTGAAGTTCATAAGAATTGAAACAATTGTGCTATTTTTTGAACAAAATTTACCCATGGAAAATTTTAATTCTCTCTAGTTTTAAGGTTATTAACCAAAAAAACAGAGTCATGAATTTTAGAAAAACATTTTACTTAGCAGGGCTTTTTTTAGCCTTTAATTTGTTCATTTCATGTGATAATGAACCCGAAACTTATGTTAATGTAGACGAGGCATCTTTTCTTTACACAGCAAACCAGGAAGTCGATGTGCCGGTTGGATTCAGGGTCAGCAAAATGCTTGCGCCACATGCTCCATTTCCAGATGATTTGTCCGTTCAATTCAGACTTAAGTTTGAAGATGGCGGAAGAACGAATGTGAGGAATCTTAATGACGCCTCCACGATGGTTGTCGCTGAGGTACAATGGGACCAGGAAGGTTCTACCAGCGGTTGGCATATGCATCCCGGCATCGCCTTAGTAAGCATGACCGAAGGTGAAATCGAAGTTGTGTGGGAGAATGAATGTATACCACGTATTTACAGGGCAGGAGATGCTTTCCTGGATCCGGGGAAAATTCACAAAGCTACATCGATTAATGGAGGAGCAAAAGCTATTGCTACCTTCCTTGGAATTCCCAATGGCCAGCCCGCTACTATTTGGGTAGCCCCAAGAGATTGTGATTAGAGCTTCCATTTGGATCCAAATGATGAAATTGCAGAAGTGATGTTGGGATGATTTGAGTATTGGAACTTTAGTTTTAGAATAGTAAGAAATGCCATTTTTGAGATCTTGGTATGTGAAGGCGCTACAAAAGTTTTCGCTGAATCAAAAGGTTTTTAAATTGGCATTTTTATGAATTTCACCTAACATTTGGGCTACTCATAGAGCCCAAGGCGGTTTTGCAACTTACGGTTGGTTTTTTGTAATTCCCTCAATTGATTTAAAAGATGATGAACTGCTTCAAGACCTTCAAGGTTTATTTCCAGGTCATAATGCAGCCTTCGCATTTTTTCAAATTCGGCCATCATATCGCAATGCACATATTCCCTTTGTTCTACCGTAATTATTTCTAAAATTCCGCTATCAGATAAGGACCTTATAAAGGTGTGCTCCACCTTATATCTTTCACAAAGTTCTTCGGTTGCTATTAATTCCTCTAGGTTCATGTTCGTAGTTTTTGCAATTCTTGAAACAGTTCCTTCTCTTTTGCCGTAAGATGAGTAGGCATTTTTATCTGATAGGTTATTATTAGATCGCCATATTGATTTTCCTTTTTGTATTTTGGAAAACCTTTTCCCTTCAGTTTTATTTTAGTCCCCGGTTGGGTTTCAGGTTTTACTGTGAGTTTGACCTTTCCGGTAAAAGTATCTACCGTGATCTCCCCTCCAAGTAAGGCTGTGTAGAAATCTACATCCACGGTTTTATAAAGATTTTCCTTTTCCCGCTTAAAAGGCGTGTTGTTAATGATATTGAATGTAATAAAAAGATCGCCTTTTGGCCCACCCTGAATTCCGGGACCACCATGGCCCTTGATCTTAATAGTTTGTCCATTTTCTACTCCTGCGGGAATAGTAAGCCGTATGTTTTTACCATTAATGGTAAGGGTTTGTTTCTGGCTGGTATAAACATCTTTTAAATTGAGCTGAAGTTCGGCATTAAAATCCTGGCCTTTATATTGTGGGGTTCCTCTTCCGCCACCTCTGCTTCGGCCTCCACCACCAAACATTTGTTCAAAAAATTCAGAAAAAGTATCGTCATCAAAATTCCCGGAATATGACCCCTGCCGGCCTCCTCCAAAACCACCGCCAAATCCGCCTGCAAATCCGCCCGCCCCGCTTTGCTGTCTTTGGGCGTTTTCAAATTGTTCTGCATGTTGCCAGTCTTTTCCATACTGGTCATATTTCTTCCTTTTTTCAGGATCTATTAGTACCTCATGCGCTTCATTGATTTGCTGAAACCGGGCTTGTGCATCTTTGTTATTGGGGTTGAGGTCTGGGTGAAATTTACGGGCAAGTTTCCTGTACGCCTTTTTAATATCGGCCGTGGTAGCCGATTTGTCTAATTCAAGGATCTTGTAATAATCAATAAATTCCATGTATTCGTTCCTATAATTGTTTGTACTAATTTAATCAATCCTCTGCTTTGGGATAGTATAAATTCGCTTAAATAAATCTCAAAAACAGAAACCCAGTACTTCATTTGCCATCTTGAAGAGTTTGGCCTAATGATAGATTGCGGCTATTAAATTTCAACAATTCATAAATTACTTTAAATTAGTTCTAAATTGAATTTTAAATAACCATAAAGTTTGTTAAAAACTTTAAGGAGGTGTATTTTTGTACCACTTTATCAAACACATAATTTTTTATGGCAAAATCTGCGCTATTAAAGTCATCTTTAGCAAAAAAATACTGGATGGCTTTCACCGGCCTCTTCCTTTGCACATTTTTAGTAGGTCACCTCTTAGGGAATTTACAATTGTTATTACCGGTAAGTGATTCTGCAAGGGATCAGTTCAATGAATACGCCCTGTTCATGACCAGCAATCCGTTGGTTATGATCCTTTCCTATGTAACCTACCTGAGTATCCTGTTTCATGCAATAGATGGGGTTATTTTAACTATTAATAACAGAAAAGCCCGTCCCCAGGGATATGTGAGCTTTAAACCTCAAACCAACTCCACGTGGTCTTCCAGGAATATGGGGTTGCTTGGAACGGTTATTCTTGCCTTTATAATTCTTCACATGAATGCTTTTTGGGCAAAAATGAAATTCGGCGGTCTGGATAATACATATTACACCACCGAAGGTGGAGAAAGGGTAAAAGATCTTTATACCCTCACCATTGCTACTTTTCAGGATGCAGATTACGGGCTTATCATTAGCGTAGTTTATTTGATCGCGATGGCCGCAATTGCATTTCACCTGGTACACGGGTTTGCAAGTGGCTTTCAGTCTTTAGGGGTTAATCATCCAAAATACAATGGGTTTATAAGAAAATTTGGATATGCATTCGCGATCCTGGTTCCTCTGGCTTTTGCCGTGATCCCATTTTATATTCACTTTGTATTAGATAAAATTTAAGCTATGGGAAAATTAGATTCAAAAATACCCAAAGGCCCATTGGCAGATAAGTGGACCAATCATAAAAACGAGATTAACCTTGTTAATCCCGCAAATAAAAGAAATATAGACGTTATCATGGTGGGTACCGGACTTGCCGGAGGTAGTGCTGCCGCAACTCTTGCCGAGTTAGGCTATAACGTAAAGACTTTTTGTTACCAGGATTCCCCGAGACGTGCGCACTCTATCGCCGCACAAGGAGGGATCAATGCTGCTAAGAATTACCAGGGAGACGGAGATTCAAATTACCGTCTTTTCTATGACACCATAAAGGGGGGAGATTACCGCTCACGGGAAGCCAATGTTTACAGGCTTGCTGAGGTTTCTGCAAATATTATTGACCAGTGTGTTGCACAAGGAGTTCCCTTTGCAAGAGAATATGGCGGATTGCTGGATAACCGTTCTTTTGGAGGAGTATTGGTTTCAAGAACTTTTTATGCCAAAGGACAAACCGGTCAGCAATTATTACTGGGATGTTACTCTGCCATGAACCGGCAGATCAACCGGGGTAAGATCACTTCTTACACCCGCCATGAAATGCTGGATCTTGTAATTGTAGGAGGGAAAGCTAGAGGAATTATTGCCCGGGATATGGTAACCGGTAAAATTGAAAGACACAGCGCCCACGCAGTTGTAATTGCATCCGGGGGTTATGGAAATGTTTTCTTTTTATCTACCAATGCGATGGGAAGTAATGTGACCGCATCCTGGAAGATCCATAAGAAAGGTGCATATTTTGCCAATCCTTGTTTTACACAAATTCACCCTACATGTATCCCTGTATCAGGAGAACACCAGTCTAAATTGACATTAATGTCTGAATCTCTTCGTAATGACGGAAGGATCTGGGTTCCCAAAAAACTGGAGGATGCAAAAGCCATTAGGGAAGGAAGGTTGAAACCTACAGACCTTAAGGAGGAAGACAGAGATTATTATCTCGAAAGGAGATATCCTGCCTTTGGGAACCTTGTACCACGTGATGTGGCGTCAAGAGCGGCCAAGGAACGCTGTGATGCCGGATTTGGAGTAAATAAAACCGGGGAAGCGGTTTATCTTGACTTTAGTGCTGCATTCCAGAGATATGGAAAAGAAACTGCCAACACCCAACATCTTGAAAATCCTACACAGGAACAAATTGTGGAATTGGGAAAAGCTGTGGTTGAGGCTAAATACGGAAACCTGTTCCAGATGTACGAGAAGATCGTAGATCAAAATCCTTATGAAACTCCTATGATGATCTATCCCGCAGTACATTATACTATGGGAGGCATTTGGGTAGATTATAACCTTGAAACAACAATTCCCGGATGTTTTGCAACCGGGGAAGCCAATTTCTCAGATCACGGAGCAAACCGTCTTGGAGCCTCGGCTCTAATGCAGGGGCTGGCCGATGGTTATTTTGTGTTGCCTTATACTATAGGAAATTATCTTGCCAGTGATATACGTACCGGAAAGATTCCTACCGACAGTCCTGAATTTGATCAGGCTGAAAAGGAAGTAAAAGAGAAACTGGAGTGGTTTGTAAATAATAAAGGGACCAAATCTGTAGATCATTTCCATAAAAGATTGGGTAAGATCATGTGGGATAAAGTTGGGATGTCCAGAAATGCCACCCACCTTCAGGAAGCAATTACAGAAATAAAAGCCCTTAGGGAAGAATTCTGGAAAGACGTAAAAGTTCCCGGAACTATGTTTGAAATGAACCCCGAACTTGAAAAAGCTGCCCGGGTTGCCGATTTCCTTGAGCTGGGTGAACTTTTTGCTAAAGATGCTTTACATAGAAACGAATCCTGTGGAGGTCACTTTAGAGAGGAATATCAAACCGAAGAAGGTGAAGCCCTTAGGGATGATGAAAACTTTATGTATGTGGCAGCATGGGAATACACCGGGGAGCCCGGGGATGCGATCCTGCATAAAGAGGACCTTATTTATGAAAATATCGAAGTAAAAGCAAGGAGTTATAAATAGAATTAAGAGTTACAGTTAAGGAAGAAGGATTCAACCCCTAACTCCTAACTCCTAACTCCTAACACATACCGCAAATGAATCTTACATTAAAAATATGGCGTCAAAAAGATGCCGCTGCAAAGGGTAAAATACAAACCTATCAATTAGGTGGAGTAGATCCTGATATGTCATTTCTTGAGATGCTTGATGTTCTCAATGAAGATCTTGTAAATAAAGGAGAGGACCCCGTGGTGTTTGATCACGATTGTCGTGAAGGTATATGCGGGACCTGTAGTCTCCAGATAAATGGAGAACCACATGGACCTGACAGGGGAATTACTACCTGCCAGTTGCATATGCGTAAATTTAAAGACGGGGATACTATTGTAATTGAACCTTTCCGGGCAAAAGCTTTCCCGGTGATTAAAGATCTTGTGGTAGACCGCAGTGCTTTTGAAAGAATTCAGCAGGCCGGAGGTTATATTTCTGTAAACACCTCGGGAACAACCCAGGATGCCAATGCGATCCCAATTCCCAAGGAAGATGCAGATGCCGCATTTTTCTCAGCCTCCTGTATAGGATGCGGCGCGTGTGTTGCGGCTTGTAAAAATGCCAGCGCCATGTTGTTTACTTCGGCAAAGGTTAGCCAAATGGCTTTACTGCCTCAGGGACGTATCGAGGCGACTACCAGGGTTCTTGCAATGGTTGAGCAAATGGATAAGGAAGGTTTTGGAAACTGTACCAATACCGGTGCGTGTGAGATAGAATGTCCTAAAGGAATTTCTCTTGAGAACATTGCCAGGATGAACAGGGAATATATGAAAGCCTCTGTGAGATAAACAATATTTCTTTACTGTATAATTAAATCCCGGACTTTGTGGTCCGGGATTTTTTATGGATATTATTCAAAATTATTTCTATGATTGATATCACTACCAATTCCTCAAAACTCCCCAATGAAAAGGAAAGCATATTTTCCATTATGAGCCAATTGGCCCGGGCAAATGAAGCAATAGATCTTTCGCAGGGGTTTCCCAATTTCAGCACAGATGATCATTTGAAGGACCTTGTAGCCAAAGCTATGAGGGATGGTTACAATCAATACGCTCCAATGGCCGGAGTAATAGAACTAAGGGAGCAAATTTCCCAGAAAATAAAAAGCCTTTATAACAGAAATTACGATCCCGAAACTGAGATCACGGTTACCAATGGAGCTACCCAGGCCATCTATTCCGCCATTACTGCTTTTGTCAATAAGGACGATGAGGTAATTGTTTTTAAGCCTGCATATGATAGCTATGAGCCTACAATAAAACTTAACGGTGGTATACCGGTTCTTGTACAGTTACAAGGCAGGGAATTTAAGGTTAACTGGGAGGAAGTGGAGAGTAAAATTTCATCGAGGACCAGAATGCTAATCATTAATACTCCTCATAACCCAACCGGAACCCTGTTAAACAGGGAGGACATGCAAAGGCTCCAGGAACTTTTAAGAAATACTAATATTATTCTTTTAAGCGATGAGGTATATGAACATCTAATTTTTGATGGTAACGAGCACCAAAGTGCCGCCCTGTTCACTGATTTGGCATCGCGTGCAATTATCTGTGCCTCCTTTGGAAAAACTTTTCATAATACAGGTTGGAAAATGGGATATTGTGCGGCTCCAAAATACTTAATGTCCGAAATAAGGAAAATCCATCAGTTTGTGGTGTTTTGTGTAAACCAGCCGGTTCAGCGTGCATTTGCAGAATATTTAAAATCTCCCGAACATTATTTACAGCTCGGGAAATTTTATCAGGATAAACGAGATCACTTTCTTGACCTCATTAAGAACAGTAAATTCACTTGGAATCCATCTTCTGGAACGTATTTTCAGATCCTTGATTATTCAGCAATTACAGGGGAGAGTGCAGTAGATTTTTCCCAAAGACTGGTAAGGGAATATAAACTCGCGACCATTCCTGTTTCAGTTTTCAATATTGATCAGCACGACAACAAGCAACTAAGGTTTTGCTTTGCAAAGACTAATGAGACCCTGGAAAAGGCTGCTAAGATTCTGTGTAAATTCTAACTCCGCGATCCTTTTTAAGTTTCTCGTTAACAGCACTTCGCACCACTTCTGTAGTTATTCCGAATAGTACGTGGGCAAGCAATTCATTAAATTGCATTTTTAAAGGAACATCTGTAGGTTTAGGTTCAAGGCCCATAAGCGGCAGGGAAGTCTCGTGAGTAGAAAACCAGGTTGAGGCACCTAAAATAATCCCGTCTGTTATATTGTAATCGTCCTTGTCCTTTTTCCCATATCCATAAGCAGCACCAACACTGGCTCCTATTGGAATATTAACCAGTTGTTCGGCCAGGGCTTCATTTTCCACGCTTATGGGGCTACCGGTTAGCTTGGTAGATAAGTCATCAACGATCTTAATTTGAGCCGATTTATGCTCGATCTTTCTTACGGGAAGAAATTCTTCAATTAAACTCTTCACTACTGTTCCTGCGAGTCCGCCAATCACTCCTGAAATTAATCCTCTTGAAGTACTGGAGGCAAAGGAATCACTCTGAAAAAATTTATCTAATTTCATATTGTCTTATATTTTGATTAAATCTATTTATATTACATTTTTCATACAATCATTTAACAAGTATTTAGGAGCAGGTTCCTAATTAATTATAAAAATTAAATATGCAGGATAAATTAAAAACGGCCATACTACAGGTGGACCTTGCGTGGGAAGACCGGGAGCAGAATCTCAGGATCTTTTCTGAAAAAATTGCAGAAATTAAGCAGGAAGTAGACCTTATTGTACTGCCCGAAATGTTCAGCACGGGCTTTTCGATGAACGCTGCCCAACTTGCAGAAAGTGAGGATGGCCCCACCGTGAAGTGGATGCAGGAAACCGCCAAAAACAAAAACACCGCGATAACCGGGAGTATTATTATAAATGAGAATTCCAATTTTTACAACCGGCTGTTCTTTGTTTTCCCAAATGGCACGTATAAAACCTATGACAAGAGGCATACATTCACGCTTGCAAAAGAAGATCAAACCTATACCGCAGGGAAGGAAAGATTGATCGTAGAATATAAGGGATGGAAAATATGCCCGTTAATATGTTATGATCTCAGGTTTCCGGTGTGGGCAAGAAATACTAGTGATTATGACCTTTTAATATATGTGGCCAACTGGCCAGAAACAAGAATTCACGCATGGGATATCCTGTTACAGGCGCGGGCAGTTGAAAATATGTCTTATTGCATTGGAGTGAACAGGACTGGGCTAGACGGCAATGATTACAGGTATAACGGCCACACTGCGGTTTATGATTGTCTTGGGAAAAATCTTTGTGCACCAGATCGTTCCGGTGAATTTACAGAAATTATTTCCCTGGACAAAACCTCCTTAACTGAGACCCGCGATAAATTAAAATTTCTGCAGGACAGGGATTCCTTTAATCTAATATAAATGTTTGATTAATATCCCAGTTTGGGCGCACATCAAGAACTTCAGAAAAGTAAATTATCTCTTCAGGTTTTAGCCCTTCAAGGTAATTACCGGTATCCCATATCCTGTTTTCATTGCGGTCATAGATCACCCTGATAAGATATTTCCCCGGGGCGATAAATTCAAATCGCAAACCGGTTTGGGAGGTGGAATATTTTTCGGCTTTTACAACTCCTTTTTCATCGGTCAACTGCACTATAACCGGGAAACTTTTCACATTTTGTAGCGTAAGGCTTAGGTTTCCAAAATCTGAAAAGGCCCGGGTTGAAAGGGATTTAATGAGGGTATCGTTTGTTGCCCCATAAAAATCGGTCAAAGCTCCCGGAAGTACAGTTACCCGATAGGCCTGGTTTTCGTTTTTTGTAAAACTAAGTTCTACAATGTTTTCAAAGGCTTTTAATTCTGAAGTAAAATTAACCTGAACTGAATCCCGGTCCATAATAGAAATGAGCTCATCATTTTTTTCAATGAGGGGAGTATTGGCCCTTAATATCACATTTTTAGCAAAGTCGATAGATCCGGAAGGTTCCATAGAGACCTGTAATGTGTCGGGTTTCATTTCAGTTAACCGCACAGCTAATGTATCGATCCGGTTTGAAGTCCCCGCGATAAATTTCAAGGTATCAATCTGAGGGGTTGGCCGCATCCAGAAATGAATACTGTCCTTGTTCTGAACCTTAGTGATCCTGTAATCAAAATCGGGAGGTACCTGGCTAACCGGTGTAAAAGTGAGGCTATCGGGATTTACAACTCCCCGGAATCCTACCAAAAGTTTATTTCCTGCCAGCTGTTTGGGCCTTTCGGGTTGAAAAGGCAGTTTTTCCCTGAACAGGACAAGGTTGTAGGTAGTATCGGCAGGCACTGTAATGGATTCATCCAGGAAGGCGATCTTTTCCCGGGCCGGATTAAATTTATAATCATTATTAAGGTCTTTTACCGCAACCAGCTGGTAGGTGCCCGCTTTTAAATTGGTAAGTTCAAAACTTCGCAAGCTATCCAGGGTATTGGTAATGTAACGTGGAGGTTCGTTGTACACCAGGGAATCTGAAAAATTTTCGTCCACTTCATACAGCATCACAGATATAAAACTTTCTGCCTCTTTGAGCAATGCATCCTGCACGGTTCCTCTAACGGTGAGGGAATCGATATAGGAACCCGTTGAAAAAACATATTTGAAAAAGGGTAATGGATTGGCTTCATTATTATCAACCACACTCCTTCCAAAATTCACCACATAGGTGGTATTTTCTTGAAGTGTATCTGTGATCTTTATCCTTATATATTTTTGAGGGCCACCCATAGGGGTGATTTCCGGCCTGGGCGACATTGGAGGTGAAATAATAATTTGTTCCTGTGGTTTTTCCAGTTTTATATACTCATCAAAATAGATCCGTATTTCTTTGCTTTTAAAATTGGTGGAATAATTTTCAGGATTGGCCCGTAAAAATTTAGGTGGGGTAGTGTCAATATCTCCTCCGGAAGGGTTGCCTCTTTTGGCACATTGCACCAGGAATAAGGTTGAAATTAAAAGAATTATAAAAGAGAATCTTTTATTCATGAAAACCGGATTTATACGCAAAGAAACAATTAATTTTTCTTTTGTTAACTGGCAAAGGCCATAGTAGCCATACTTATTTTTATATTTTTAGCCTCCTGTAAAACTCCGGCACATGCTTCCAGGGTTGCGCCGGTCGTAATAAGATCATCTACCAATAAAAGGTGCATATTTTGAATTTTCTCAGGATGTACCAGGACAAAGGTTTCTTCAATATTTCCCCACCGCGCCAACCGGCCTTTAATTGTTTGGGAATTTGAATAAGATCTTTTTTGCAAAACATCATCGAGATAGGGAACTTTCAGGGCGGCGGCAATTTCCTTTCCAAAATCTTCCACCTGATTAAACCCCCGGGATCTCAATTTTCTACGGTGAAGCGGGACAGGGATAACGGCATCAATTTCTGAAAAATGCTGCGAATGCAAGAGTTCCTCACCCATCCATTTGCCCAGGTATTTTCCTATACTTCTATGTCCTCTGTATTTCAGATTGTGGATGAGCTTTTGAACTGCTCCCTTTTTTTGAAATAAAAGAAGGGCAGTGGCTTCTTCAACATTAACCCTTCCGTAGAATACTTTTTTTACAGGGTTTTCGTTATCTAGATGAAAATTGGTGACGGGCAGTTCGTGAAGACAATTTAAACAAATCACATTTTCATTTTTTACCAGGATATTATCGCATACTTGGCACACCTCCGGGTAAAATAAATTAAGGAAATCGTGAAACATTTGTTAATGAATTGTAACTTACACCGCCAAACTTCTAAATTTACAAACTAAATTAACATTTATGATGACCGAAACCAAAAATAATACCGCCCTAAAAATATTGACCGGTATTTTAGCCGTAGCCTTAATAGCTCTGGGAATTTACACGGTTAAATTTTATAATGAAGAAAAAGAGAACAAAGCCATTCTACAGAAGGAAAAAGCTGTGATTGAAGATGAGCTTAATGATCTTATTGTAAAGTATGACGAGGCAATCGCAACCAATGAAGTTATGGACCAGGACCTCGTAGATGCAAGACAGCGTATAGCAGTTTTGCTCGATTCGGTTAAGGATTCTGAAGCCAATCTTGTTCTTATTTCCAGGTATCGCCGGGAAATTGGGGCGCTTAAAAGCGAGAAAGACCGCTTGTTCCGCGTGGTGGATAGTTTAAGCAATCAAAACAGGCTGCTTGCATCAACCATTGATAGTACCAATATGGTACTTGCCCAAAGAACCAGAATGTCTGATTCCTTACAGGTTACAAATCAAAGTCTCTCAACCAAGGTTGACCGCGCCGCCCAACTAAAAGTTACAGGTTTAAAAGGAGAGGGAGTGATTGTACGAAACAATGGTAAACTGGTTACTAATAACAGGACAAGAAGAATTGACCAGATTCGTACCTGTTTTACAATTACAGAAAATGCCCTTTCTCAGGCCGGGGAAAAAGAGATGTTTGTGCAGGTTTACAATCCTGAAAATGAACTTGTAGGCGACCAGCTTGCAGTGCAGCATGATGGGGGAGTTATGGTATACAGTGCAGCTTCAAAGATATTTTATGAAAATGAAGAACTTGATGTTTGTATCCTTTCAAATACCGATAGGGAAAAACTTATGGAAGGGACCTATAAGGTGTATGTTTACGCCGGAAACCAGTTAATAGGAACATCATCGTTTGCATTAAGATAATTAATTTAATAAAAAACGGGAACCGCCTTGACCTTTATCAAGGCGGTTTTTTTATTTTTGCGCTATGGCAAAACAAGAAGATCTATTTAAAAATGTGATATCCCACGCTAAGGAGTATGGGTATATTTTCGCATCAAGTGAAATTTATGACGGGTTAAGCGCTGTTTATGACTACGGTCAAAACGGGGCCGAGCTTAAAAAAAATATCAGGGATTACTGGTGGAAGAGCATGGTGCAATTGCACCAGAATATTGTAGGACTGGATGCTGCCATTCTTATGCATCCCAAAACCTGGAAAGCATCAGGGCACGTTGATGCATTCAACGACCCCTTAATTGACAATAAAGATTCAAAAAAGCGATATAGGGCAGATGTGCTGGTAGAAGACCACGCCGAAAAAATATTACAGAAAGCACAGAAGGAAATTGACAAGGCCAAAAAACGTTTTGGAGATTCCTTTGATGAAGAACAATTTGTAGCAACCAATGACAGGGTAGTACGATATTTATCTGAAAGAAAAGAGATCTTGCGCCGCCTGGGAGATTCCCTTACGAGGGAAGATCTTAAAGATGTGAAAGCATTGATCGAGGAGCTGGAAATTGCAGATCCTGAAACTGGTTCTAAAAACTGGACCGAGGTGCGACAGTTCAATCTGATGTTCGGTACCAAAATGGGAGCTTCAGCCGATTCTTCTTCAGACCTTTATTTAAGACCCGAAACTGCACAGGGGATATTCGTGAATTTTTCCAATGTTCAAAAAACCGGAAGAATGAAAATTCCCTTCGGGATAGCTCAAACCGGAAAGGCATTTAGAAATGAAATAGTTGCAAGACAGTTTATTTTCAGGATGCGGGAATTTGAACAAATGGAAATGCAGTTTTTTGTACGGCCCGGCGAGGAATTAAAGTGGTACGAACACTGGAAAGAGGAACGCATAAAATGGCATTATTCCTTAAATCTTGGAAAAGAAAACTACCGTTTTCATGACCATGATAAACTTGCCCATTATGCCAATGCCGCAGCCGATATTGAATTTGATTTCCCATTTGGATTCAAGGAGCTTGAAGGGATCCATTCCCGTACAGACTTTGACCTGAAAGCTCACGAGGAACATTCAGGAAGAAAATTGAGATTTTTTGATCCTGAAATGAATGAGAATTATGTTCCTTACGTTATAGAAACCTCGATAGGTTTGGACAGGATGTTCCTTGCTGTTCTTTCTTCATCCCTTAAGGAAGAAACTCTTGAAGATGGCTCTTCCCGTACGGTTTTAAAACTACCTGCCATCCTGGCGCCGACAAAGGCTGCAATCTTGCCTTTAGTTAAAAAGGACGGTTTGCCTGAGCTTGCTCACGAGATCATTGAAGAGCTTAAGTGGGACTTCCAGGTGCAGTATGATGAAAAGGACGCTATTGGTAGAAGATACCGCAGGCAGGATGCAGCGGGTACTCCGCTTTGTATAACTGTGGACCACGATTCTCTTGAAGATAGAAGCGTAACCCTGCGTTACAGAGACACAATGATTCAAAAAAGGGTAAAAATTACTGAGCTTAAATCCCTTATCCAGGAGGAAATTGATTTTAAAACCTGGTTACAAGGATAAATTTATAAATTATTTAACTTTCTCACAGAGGCAATTAATTCGTTAATTGCCTCTGTTAATTTTTAATTAATGCCTATTTTTAAAGGCTATTACATTAATTGTCATTTCATTGGTATGACCAGATCATTATTTCTCCTTTTTATTTTATTTTGCTTTCTCTCTTTGCCATCCCATGGTCAGAAACGGGAAACATCTGGTCCCGTTTTTATCGATTCTGCCCGGGCGGTGCCGGTTGAAGCGCTGTCAAAAAAACAATTAATTCCACCGGCTACCGAATACAAAATTGTAAATCCGCGAAACAGGGGGATCAATAAGGTGGTTCCCGGAAAAGGTTTGCCAAAAACAATGGATCAAACAAGGCAGGCAGAAATGGGAAAATTGCCAACAAAAGCCCCCATTATGTCTTTTGATGCCGCGGTTTCCCGCTCAACCCCAACAGATCCCACAGGTGCAGCAGGCCCTTATCACTATGTAAACGGTTGGAATTCGGCATTTTCAATATTTGACAAATCCGGGAACCAACTGGTGCCGCCTGCTTCTTTGGCGAGTATTGGTGGAGAATTTACCAATGAGACCCTTGGAGATCCAATAATTTTATATGATGAATTTGCCGATAGGTTTCTTATAACCCAGTTTAGCGATACGCCCGAAAGTTTTCTTGTTGCCGTTTCCCGGGGTCCCAACCCGGTTAATGACGGATGGTATACCTACAGGTTTACTACCAATGGTGCTCTGCCAGATTATCCAAAGATCTCTGTATGGAGTGATGGTTATTATGTAACCACCAATAAGAATTCCCGCACCGCCAGCACAAGTCAGGTGGTATATGTATTTGAAAGAGACCGTATGCTGGCGGGAGAAACGGCCCAGGTGGTTGGTTTTCCTTTGCCGGGAATAAATACAAATGGATTTTACAGTCCTGCAGGTTTTCATGCAATGGGAGATGAAATGCCCCCACGTGGAAACTCTCCAATAATTTACATGCAGGATGATTCCTGGGCAGGAGTTTCAGAAGATCATTTAAAAGTCTGGAATATTAATATGAACTGGACCAATCCGCTATCTTCTTCCATTGCCGAGTTTCAGGAATTGGGTTCGGCAGAAGGGGTGAGTCCATTTATTGCCACTTTTGACGGGGGAGCATTTTCCAACCTGGAACAGCCTGGAAGTGCGCCAGATCTTGATGTGCTGCAGGCTACCATGATGTATATGACCCAGTACAGACGTTTCCCGGGATATAATTCCGCAGTAATGAACTTTGTGGTAGATATTGACCCTACAGCAGCAGAACACGCAGGAATACGATGGTATGAATTAAGGCAGGAATCATCCGGAGGTCCATGGTTTGTGTTTCAGGAAGGAACCTATGCGCCAGATAAAAGCGACCGCTGGAGCGGCAGCATTGGGATGGATAAGGATGGAAATATTGGCCTTGGTTTCACCGTTCTGGATAAAAGCCCTGTTACCCCAATTTATCCCTCAATTCGTTACACAGGGCGTTATGCCGGGGATCCCCTGGGAGTTATGACAGTGGTAGAAACAAGTATTGTAGAAGGTCTTAGTCCAAACCCGTCATCCCGCTATGGAGATTATGCACATTTAACCGTAGACCCTTTTGATCATGTAACCTTTTGGCATAACGGGGAATATTTTGAAGGACTGGATCGCAAGAACAGGGTGGGAGTATTTAAACTCGCGCCAGATTTCAATAATGATGTGGGAATAATTGCGGTGGTAGAACCTACTAATGCTACACTTTCAAATTCTGAACAGGTAACGGTTACCATCAGGAATTTTGGGGTAAACACACAAACCAATATACCCGTGAGCTATTCTGTTGATGGCGGACCTGTAGTTTCAGAAGTTTTCACCGGTAGCCTGGAAGGTACAAGCTCTGTAAATTATACATTTTCAACCCCTGCTAACCTCGGTGTTATTGGGCAAACGTATGAGATAACCGCATCTACCGCTTTGACAAATGATGAGGCAGAAGAAAACGATTCCTTCACCACCAATGTTACCAATTTATTTCCAAGAGATGTAGGGGTAACCTCGATAGATGCACCAAATACCGGCCTGGAATTAACCTCTGCGGAAGATGTAACCATTACTATCGAAAATTTTGGGGGAGAACCCCAATCCAATATTCCCGTAGCTTATAGGATAGAAAACAATGTGAGGGTAAGAGAGGTTTTTCCGGGAACCATACCCGTGGGTGAGAATGCGGTTTATACTTTTGCCCGGAAGGCCAATCTTTCTGCTTTTGGAAGATTTATGATATATGCTGAAACAAATTTACAGGGAGATCAGGATCCCACAAATGACAGTCACACCAAATCTGTTGCAAATCTTAACTGCATCCCGGTAGGATCTGACTGTACAAGTTTTGGTGACGGGATCCATTCCTTTGAATTGGAAGATATCCTTAATGAAAGGATCCCGTGTGTAGATGGGTATGCAGATTATATTGGCTTTTCTACAGATCTGGACAGGTCAAAACGCACTTTTACCGTACGGGTTAAGACTTTGTTTGATTCCCCCCAGAATGAACAATTTTCCCTTTGGATAGACCTGAATGATAATGGTGTGTTTGATGATGCAGAGCGGTTAATTTCCAATCAGGTGATTCCCTCATCCAGTACCTGGTACAGCTATGAATTTACCCTGCCGGCAAATGCTCCGCTGGGCCAGCACTTAATGCGGGTAAGAGCAGGGGATGTTTCTTTTGACGGGGACCTTAATGATCCCTGTAGTGTTATGGATTATGGTACTACCCATGATTATTCCGTTAGGATCATTGACAGTACCTTAAAGCTTGATGACTTTTTACTAAATGAGGCTGTTCTGGAAATAGCCGACCAGGGTAACGGGATCTTCCGCGTTTTTCTTGAAACCACCTTTGACCAGCCCTTAAGAGTTACCATTCATAACATCCTGGGTCAAAAAATGATCGAAAATCAGGTGGAGAGCAATGGGCAGGGGTATCTTTATGAATTTGACATGTCTTATGCTGCCACAGGGGTTTATCTGCTAAGAATAGGTACACGGGAAGTAGGGAAAGTGAAAAGGTTCCTCGTAAAATAAAATTTTTACCAACATTAATTTTCTTCCGCAGAAATAGGCGCAATTGGTTTATAAACCTCTTCGGAATGCTTATTTTTGAAAAAATTAAATTCCCCAATGCGAATTATTTCTTATAATGTTAATGGCATAAGAGCAGCTTTACGAAAGGGATTTTTGGATTGGCTCTCCTATGCAGATCCTGATATTCTTTGTCTTCAGGAAATTAAAGCATCACCCGACCAGTTTGATACTTCTGTTTTTGAAGATGCCGGTTATAAATACAATTACTGGTATCCCGCCGGGAAGAAAGGCTACAGCGGGGTTGCTATCCTAAGCAAACATGAGCCTGTAAATGTAGAATTTGGTACAGGGATAGATTATATGGATTTTGAAGGACGAAACCTACGGGCAGATTTTGATGGCTTTTCAGTAATGAGCCTTTATTTACCATCTGGTACCAATATCAACCGGCTGGAACACAAGCTGCAGTATATGGCAGATTTTCAGCTATATGTAGATCGATTAAAAGAACAGATCCCGCATTTGATTATTTGTGGAGATTATAATATTTGTCATCAGGCAATAGATATTCACGATCCTGTGCGATTAAAGAACACTTCAGGCTTCTTACCGGTAGAAAGAGAATGGATAGACGGTTTTATAAAAAGCGGGTTTATAGATTCTTTCCGGCATTTTAATGAAGAAGGAGATCATTACTCCTGGTGGAGTTATAGAGCCGGTGCCCGGGACAACAACAAAGGCTGGAGGATTGATTACCACCTGGTCTCTGAAACCCTGAAACATAAATTAAAAAGGGCTGTTATCCTGCCCGAAGCAAAACACAGTGATCATTGTCCTGTCTTGCTGGAAATTGAACACGAGAAATTAACTTAAAATATCTATTATGGCTGGTAAAACTGTTGCAGTTGCATTAATAACCTTATTCCTTTTTTCATCCTGTGTTTCGTCTAAGGTTCATAAAGAGCTGCAATCCCAATATGATTCCCTGGAAACCCGAAACCAGAAATTATCAAATGAGTTAAGGGACACCCGCAACAAAGGTGAAAAAGATCTCGCAACCTTGCAGGAGGAGTACAACAGATTAAAAGCCGAAAAGGAAAAGTTGCAAAGCGACCTGGTTACAACCCGGGAAAATCTGGAAAGCCTTACCAAATCGTATGATGCCCTTGAAGCCAATAGCTCCAGCGCCCTGGCTGAAAATTCAAGACAAAATCGCGAACTGCTTGCTGAACTGGAAGAAAAAGGAAAGGCTTTGGCCACAGAACAGGCAAGACTTGAAAAACTGCAAAAAGATCTTGCCGCCCGCTCGCAAAGAGTTGATGAACTCGAGGGCTTGATAGCAGCTAAAGATGCAAAAATGAATGCGCTAAAAACTGCAGTTTCCAATGCACTTACAAATTTTGAAGGGAAAGGACTTACCGTTGAACAGAGAGACGGGAAAGTGTATGTGTCCATGGAAAATAAATTATTGTTCAGCTCTGGTAGCTGGGCAGTAAATACCGAAGGGCGAAAAGCTGTACAGCAACTTGGGCAGGTCCTGGCTCAAAACCCCGATATCGCGGTACTTATAGAAGGGCATACAGATAATGTTCCTTATGGAGGAACAGGCCAGTTGACAGATAACTGGGATCTTTCTACCAAACGTGCAACATCAATTGTACAGATCTTAAGGGAAAATTCGGGAATAGACGCATCCAACCTTACTGCCGCAGGGAGAGGTGAATATGCACCCGTTGCCAGCAATCAAATTGCCGAGGGAAAAGCAAAGAACAGGCGAATAGAGGTGATACTAACCCCAAAACTGGATGAAATAAACCAGTTGCTTAACGAAATGGAATAAGGTTTTAAAAAGTTATTCCATTGAACAAATGAAAAACAAGCCATAAGTTTCCTGGAGATTATTCCTGAAATTTTTAATTTAATGCCCGCTTTCTCTGCGGAAAAAAAACATTAATGAAATATACCATTCTTCCCAATACCGATATTCGGGTAAGTAAATTGTGTCTTGGCACAATGACCTGGGGGCAGCAAAATACAGAAGCCGAAGGGCATCTACAATTGGATCTTGCAATTGAAAAAGGCGTAAATTTTATAGATACTGCCGAGATGTATCCAATTCCTTCAAGAAAAGAAACTCAGGGCAATACAGAAAAGATCTTAGGCACCTGGCTGGAAAAAACAGGAAAAAGAAAGGATTTAATTCTGGCATCAAAAATCGCCGGTCCGGGTAGGGCAATGGCTCATATACGGCCTAATCTGGGCTTTAGTAAGGAAGCCATTACAGAAGCTTTGGAATTAAGCCTGAAGCGCTTAAAAACCGATTATCTGGACCTGTACCAGCTTCACTGGCCGGAACGCAATTCTAACTTTTTTGGTAAAAGAGGTTATTCGCATGAAAACGATGAGGAGTGGCAGGATAATTTCAGGGAAGTGTTATTCCATCTGGATGAGGTTATTAAATCTGGGAAAGTTAGACATATAGGCCTCTCCAATGAATCGCCTTATGGAGTAATGCGTTGCCTGGAAGAAGCGCGAAAAGGAGCTCCAAAGATCATAACCGTACAAAATCCCTACAGCCTGATAAACCGTAAAGACGAAATAGGGCTCACCGAAATATATCACAGAGAAAATATCGGGATGCTGCCTTATTCTCCTTTGGGTATGGGAACTCTCACCGGGAAATATTTAAATAAGACGCCGGAAAATGGCCGGCTTACTCTTTTTCCTCAATATACGAGGTATTCAAATGCGCAGGCGGTGGAAGCCACCAAAAGGTATTGTGGGATCGCAGAAAAATACGGTTTGAATCCTGCTCAAATGGCTTTAGCTTTTATAGAGCAGCAACCTTTTGTTACCAGTACCATTATAGGCGCAACATCCCAGGAACAACTCGATCAAAACCTTGAAAGTATAGAAGTACAATTATCTGAAGAGATCCTTGTGGACATCAATAAGGTACATGAGGAAATTCCAAACCCCGCACCCTAAACGGTTTTTTAGAGCGGGGCAACCAGGCTTTCATGAATAAAGGCTGCCTGCCGGGCAGAGGTGCGTATATGGTACCAGTCATTGGATTTACCCAAAAACATCACCGTATCCTGGGGATTAAGGTTGCCAATAACCCTGGATCCTTTAGTTGCCGGAATATCCCTTATATTGGCAATTGCACGGGTAATAAAATTTTGATTCGCGGGCACTTCACGAGAAGGGGTGAATTCAGCTTGTGAAATTTGATAAACATGGGGCAATGGGTCAATGGCTCCCCTGTAACCTTTATAGATCCCAAAATGCAGGTGCGGAGCTGTGGTGCGTGCATTTCCTGTATTTCCCACAAATCCTATGGTATCACCCGTCTTAACCCGATTAGTGGTGAAGGGCATAATGCTGTCTAAATGTGCATAATAGAGAGATTGATTCCTGCTGCGGTCCCTTATCCAAACCTGTTTTCCGCCAAGACCCTTTTCACCAGAGGAAGTAATTTGACCATCTGTCACAGCGATGACGGGAGTTCCCCGGGGCGCAAAAATATCAATTCCCTCGTGGCTCCTTTTCCCTGCATCTCTGGTAGCTCCCCAAAAGCTCTGTATATGTTGATTCTTTCCCCCGGCAACGGGAAACTCATAAATTGGAGTTGTTTCCATTTTAATTAAAAAAGGGGTAGAAGCATCGATCTCCGGTTGAATCACAACTTTATAAGTGCCGGTTTGTTCAATTTCCTTTGAGAGCGATTTCCGGTCAAAATCGGCAGTGGAGATTTTCTTATAGGATCTTAATGAATCATTTTCAAGATAGAAAAGGTCAATAAAAACCAGGTTAAAGGTGCTGTCCAAATCTACAGTGATATCAAACTTTTCTCCTGCCTTTAGATCAAGGTCATAAGACAATACAGGGAAGCTTTTTGGTTTAAAGAAACCTTCCTGGAAATATGGGGATTTAATTTTTACGCTATCCTGTAAACCCAAAAGGGCCTGATTCTCCCATATAAGGAAAAGATCTTCTGAGATTTTAAAATCTCTTTGATAGCGTTCCTTAGTGGTAGGATTTGTTATAAGATCTGTAGCCTTGTTTAACTGGGAACAGCCGGTAACAAAAAGTAATAGAATTGGTATGAGTAGAATGATCCATCGGTGCATTGTTCAATTTCTTTTGGAGCATGGATTATGCAGGAACTATGCCATTCTTAGCCAAACAAAAAGGCCACCACATCTTCAATGCGTGCCACCTTTTGGATTTTTATGCTATAGTTGTTTTTCGGCAGTTTGGTTTGTTTGGAGATCATAATTGTTGCAAATCCAAGTTTTTCGGCTTCAAGGATGCGCTGGTCTGCCCGGGTAACCGGCCTTATTTCTCCCGCAAGGCCAACCTCTGCAGCAAAACAGATGTCTTTTTCAATATAAATATCTTCGTTGGATGATAGAATTGCTGCGATAACGGCAAGGTCTATTGCAGGATCATCTACAGAGATCCCACCGGTTACATTCAGGAAAACATCTTTTGCGCCCAGCCGGAAACCCGCCCTCTTTTCAAGAACCGCTAATAGCATATTAAGGCGCTTGGCATTGTACCCTGTTGTGGAGCGTTGAGGTGTTCCATATACGGCTGAACTCACCAAAGCCTGTATCTCTATCATTAACGGGCGCATTCCCTCCAAGGTTGAAGCTATGGCAGTTCCGCTAAGGCCTTCATCATTCTTCGAAATAAGGATCTCTGAAGGGTTTGATACTTCTCTGAGTCCGCTGCCCTGCATTTCATAGATCCCAAGTTCCTGGGTAGATCCAAAACGGTTCTTATGTGCCCTCAGGATTCGGTAAACGTGATTTCTGTCACCCTCAAATTGTAAAACGGTATCTACCATGTGTTCCAGTACCTTAGGCCCGGCAATACTGCCTTCCTTGGTAATGTGGCCAATTAATATTACCGGCACTCCGGTTTCCTTGGCATACTTGATAAGCTCTGCCGTGCATTCCCTTATTTGCGAGATACTTCCCGGAGAACTCTCTATATAATCACTGTGCAGAGTTTGGATGGAATCAATAATAACTACCTCGGGCTGCAATGTTTCAATTTGCCGGAAGATATTCTGGGTTTTTGTTTCGGTGAGAATGAAACAGTTAGCGGTATTTGGATTGATGCGTTCTGCCCGCATTTTTATTTGCTGCTGGCTCTCCTCCCCTGAAACATATAATGTTTTCTGGGATAGGTGAAGAGATATCTGAAGCAACAGGGTGCTTTTACCTATTCCCGGTTCCCCTCCCAAAAGTGTAAGGGAGCCGGGCACAAACCCGCCTCCCAGCACTCTGTCTAATTCATTATTATTCGTCTTTAATCTTGGCTCATTTCCAACCTCTATTTCATTTATTCGTAAGGGCACAGGAGTGCGTTTTACTTCCCGGGTGGCTGTGGGTTTCCAGTCTTTTTCATCCGGTTTTTGTAAAACCTCTTCAACAAGAGTATTCCATTCTTTACAGGAGCTGCATTGCCCCTGCCATTTTGCATGTTGTGCCCCGCAATTTTGACAAAAAAAGGTAGTTTTGGTCTTAGCCATAAAAGATCTTAAGCAGTTTTTTATTAATATCCGAAATCCCGTTTTATGCTTTCGGCTTTATCAAGCATAAAATCAACTGTAATAAAACCAACTGGTTCCTGGCCGTATGCTTTCTGATAACTTTTCATCGCCCGCTTTGGATTTCCTGTTTCCTCTTCATACCTCGCTTCAAAGAACGTGGCAAGCATTGTCTTTGGATATTGCTTTGCTGCCAGTTTGGATAGTTTGTTTATCTCTTCCCAGTTACGGGTTTTTTCCATCGCATTATAAACAGTCATAAAATCGTTCAAGCGTATTTGTTTATCAATTCCGAACAGGGATTTAATATTGGCATATTTTTCAACCAGGTAATCATGACCTGAAACCGAAGTTTGCAGCAGGGTTCTATTATAATCCTGGATAGAAATGGGCCGGTATTCCTGGAACATTTGTTCTATAGCCCGGGGGATCGCATTTCCCACCAGGGTGTAATGAGTGCCTTCATTAAAATTGTCAAAGGTATAATGAAGGTTTTTGTTATCAATACCCTTTAATTTTGAATCGAATGATAAAATTCCTTCTTTTAAAAAGGAGATGTCTTCTGAAGCTGTTGCAAGATAATACCAGGTGGGAGTGGTGGTACGGGAGAGGGAGCTGGTGATACGGTCGGCCATTTCGGGGGCAAGGTCCGGACTCAGGTTTATATATCCCTGAAACAGGGGTTTTTCCTTCAGTAGGTAATAATTGATGAAATTAGCTGTAAAATCGTGCCCCACAATAGCCCTGAAAGGTGCTGTCCTGTAAGTATCATCTATATATTTCATCAATTCCATTCCCAGAAATTCAAAAAATGCTGCACCCTTTCCTGCAGGTAAAAAAGTTTGTTCGTTATAGGAGGCATCGTCATCCCTGCTTGTAGATTGATTGACACCCACTACAATAAGCTCAGGAATATCTTCCCAATAGGAATAATAATCAACATTTCCAGCAACGGGTTCAAAGAGGTAATCTCCATCAAGCACTATTAAAACAGGATAGGATTTTTCCTTGTTCTGCTCATAATTTCTGGGGAGTTGGATCTTTAACTCCCTGCTTTCTCCCAGTTTGGAAGAATTCAGAGTTTTGTAAGTGATTTGAGCAGAGGTAACATATGGAGCTGCCAAAACCAGTAAGAAGAGTAATTTTTTTATCATAGGTTAAGTTTTAAAATGGTGAACACAAGATAGTTATTATTTCTTACCATTAAAAATGGGAAGAAATAGAAAGGATAGCCCGCCTACAATGATCACCAGGAGGGTTTGGGTACCCCAGGTGATCCAGCCAAAAGCTTCCCCGCTCTGTTTGCTTATGTCAAATAAAAGTAAACTTGCACCAATTGCTATTGGATACACTCCTATCCCTCCATTTGTGGCAGAAATGGCAAATGAGCCCACTACAAAAGCCACCATTACCAATCCAAAAGGCATTCTGGCAGTTTCCGGAACGGTAAATATCAGGATGTAGAACATTAAAATATACATTGCCCAGATGAAAAGGGTGTGAAAAATGAATGCTCCTTTGTTCTTCATTTTCAAAATACTCCGCATTCCCTCGAGCAGGCCTTTTGCAAATTTCCTGATCTTCACAAAAAACCCATGTTTTGACCTTTTTATTTGTTTCAGGATTACCACCCCTACGGCCAGTAAACCAAATAATATGGCAACGGTAAGCAAAGGATTAATGTTATTCTCATTAAAATAGGTGAGCAAATATTCGGTTTGAAGTAGCAGGGTAACGCCTATGATGATCAAAAGCACCAGGAAATCTGCAATTCTTTCAGAAATAATTGTTCCGAAGGCTTTTTCAAATGGGATATCTTCATACCCCGATATTGTTACAGCCCGAAGTACCTCACCAGACCGCGGGATCCCAAAATTGGCCAGATATCCCACCATTACTGCCATGAAACTGTTTAAAAACCGCGGTTTATAACCCATTGGTGCCAGAAGGAATTTCCAGCGATAAGCTCTGGAAAGATGTGCCAGCAGGCCAAAAATTAGGGAAAGAAAGATCCACAAGGGATTGGCCGCGGTGATATTTGCCATTAATTGTTCCCGTTCCAGTTGGGTCGCACTTTCAAGGGAATACCAAATTAAAAAAACTCCCAGCAGAAGCGGGAGTATGACCTTAAGGGCTTTTTTGGTAGATTTTTTCAAGAATTAATTCAGGAGATTATTTTCTTCATTGGGAAATACCAGTGAAGGTTTAAAAGCTTTGGCCTCTTCAATATCCATTATCGCATAGGTAATAAGTATCAATACATCGCCTTTCGCCACTCGTCTTGCCGCAGCACCATTCAGGGTTATCTCACCTGAATTCCTTGGACCGGGGATCGCATAGGTTTCAAGCCTTTCGCCATTATTGTTGTTAACAATTTGCACCTTTTCTCCCTCAATAATATTTGCCGCATCCATTAGATCTTCATCTATTGTTATGCTGCCAATGTAATTAAGATCGGCTCCTGTACATTTAACCCGGTGAATTTTGGATTTTACAACGTGAATTTGCATACTTCTAATTTAATAATTTAAGGCAATATTATCTATTAGCCTAACATCTCCGGCAAATGCAGCAATAAATGCCCTGTAATGGGCACCTGCCTCCTTTACCTCCATTGTTTTAAGGGTTTCAATATTTGCGATTTCGAAATACTCCAGTTTAAGCACGGGGTGTCCTTCAAATTGTTTTTTTACCCAGTCGCTAATTGATTTTGCACTTTCTGTGCCAAATTTTTCAGTCACAGCCGTAAGAGTATTGTAAATGAAGGACGCTTCTTTACGAACTTCGCTGCTAAGTCGTTCATTTCTTGAACTCCTTGCAAGTCCGCTAATCTCGCGGTCTATAGGGCAGCCTATAATTTCTATTGGAAGGTTATGCTTTTGGGTGAGTTTTTTAATAATCTGTAATTGCTGGTAATCCTTTTCTCCAAAGAAAGCCTTGTGCGGCTGTACAATCTCAAATAATTTTTTAACTACCGTACCTACACCGTTAAAATGGCCTGTGCGGTATTTTCCTTCCATCTCATGTTCCAGGCCGTCAAAAATGAAATGCTCTGCTTCCACCTTTTCCCCATATAATTCCTGTGCATTGGGGGCAAAAACCAGCACATTTAAATTCAGGTCTTCCAGCAGGAAAACATCGGTATCCAGCGTGCGGGGATAATCCCGTAAGTCATTGGGATTGTCAAACTGGGTGGGGTTTATAAAAATGCTTACCACCACTACGTCACACAGGGCTGCGGCTTGTTTTACAAGAGAAAGGTGGCCTATGTGCAATGCTCCCATAGTGGGGACAAAACCAATGGTTTTTTTATCCTGTTTTAACCCCAAAATTGCACCCTGAAGGGCGGCTTTCTCTCTAAAAATCTGCATTTTATTATAAAATTAACAGCGTGCAAACTTAAGATATTACTGGCAAACTGCATAAATTTTTGTAATTTTGCATGTTTTTTATTCGCAAAAGCTAAAATATATATGAAAGATAAGAGGATATTGTACGTATCATCTGAAGTTATTCCTTACCTGCCCGAAACCGATATATCGTCTATGTCTTTTGAAGCCGCCAGAACGGTAAACGGTCTGGGGGGTCAAATCCGGATCTTTATGCCCCGTTATGGGAATATTAATGAAAGAAGGCACCAACTGCACGAAGTTATTCGCCTTTCCGGGATGAACCTGGTAATTGATGACCTGGATATGCCTCTTATAATAAAAGTAGCCTCTATTCCAAAAGAAAGAATGCAGGTTTATTTTATTGATAATGAAGATTATTTTAAAAGAAAAGCCACTTTGACAGATGAAGATGGAAATTTATTTCCCGATAACGATGAGCGGGCAATTTTCTTCGCAAAAGGGGTTATTGAAACAGTTAAGAAATTAAACTGGGCGCCGGATATTATCCATGTGCACGGTTGGCTATCTTCGCTTTTACCTCTGTATCTTAGAAATTACTACGGAAAAGAACCTTTGTTTGCCACTTCAAAAATAGTCACTTCTATATACAATCAAAGTTTTGACGAGACGTTAAACAAGGATATGTACAAGAAGGTTCTTTTTGATGGTTTGGAAAATTCTGATGTAAAGCATCTAAAGGTTCCCAATTATGTAAATATCATGAAAACAGCAATTGATAATTCAGACGCTGTGATCGTTGCGGGAGACAACCTTCCCGAAGAACTTAATAAATACATTAAAAAACTGGACAAACCGGTTCTAGATTATAAAAGTCCTGAAGATTTCTCGTCTGCCTATCAGGAATTTTACAACTCCCACGTTTTATCACAATAAGAAATTTATACTGAATGATTTTATTTAAGAAATTCCGCTACCTACCGGCAGTTGCCTTAATGGTTTTAGCATTTACAGCCTGTGATGATGATTTCAATACCATAGGTGGGGAACTTGTAGGGGGGCAGCTGGATGCCTTTCCGCGTTATGAAGCAGGAGTAGTAGCATATAATAAAAAATTAAGTGCAGTTCAAACCAACAATTTGCCGCTTCAATTACTTGGGGTTTATAATGAGCCGGTGTATGGGCAACAACAGTCAAATGTGCTTGCCCAGCTTTCCCTTTCAGCGAACAACCCGGGTTTTGGAAATGAGCCAAGGCTGGATAGCGTGGTTTTAACTCTGCCTTACTTCAGTACAAAACAGGAAAACGATGCACAGGGAAATGCTGTATATAAGCTGGACTCGATATATGGAAATTCTCCCTTCAAACTAACTATTTCACGTTCGGGTTATTTTCTGAATGATTTTGATCCTGAAGCCAATTTTGAAAGCAGGCAGCGTTATTATTCAGATCAGGGCCCACTTTTTGAAAGCAACCTTATTGGAGAGCCTATCTATGTAAATGAATCCTTCATGCCTTCGCCAAGAGAAGTTGTTTACCGTCAATTAAATGAAGAAGGAGAACTTGATACTACCAGGGTTTCACCCCGAATGAGGATCAACCTTTCCAAAGAGTTCTTTAAAACCAACATATTGGATAAGGTCGGGTCAACCGAATTGTCCAATACCAATAATTTCAGGAATTTCCTTAGAGGACTATATTTTAAAGCCGAAGCTGTTAATGGTGACGGCTCACTTATGTCCTTAAACTTCAATAATTCTGATGCGGGAATTGTGCTATATTTTACCAATATCGAGGAAGAAGATGGGGAAGAAATTGAAAAACAGGGATCCTTCAGGATAAATTTTGGAAATAACAATGTGAATACTTTCACCATGCCAATGCCCGCTGCAATAACTCAGGAAATAGCCGCATCGAGCGAGGCCCCGGGTGCAGCCAATCTATTTTTAAGAGGGGGCGAAGGCAGTATGGCTGTTATTGAACTCTTTGAAGATGAAGCCGAACTGGATGAACTACGGTCAAAGAACTGGCTTATCAACGAAGCGAACCTTACTTTCTATGTCAATCAGGAAAGAGTAGTGGGCGGAGTTGCTGAACCATCCAGAGTTCTTTTATATAACCTTGCAACCAATCAATTGCTGGCCGATTATGGGGCAGACCCAAGTTCAGCTTCAGATAATCCTGAGCTGGCGGTAAGAAGTCATTCTCCTCAACTGGTTAGAGATGAAGACGAAAATGGGATTTACTATAAAATAAGAATTACAGAGCACGTTAGGCGAATCCTGAGTCAGGATGCCGAAAACGTGAAACTGGGACTTGTGGTAACACAAAACATAAAAGTTATTAATTACGCTGCGTTAAAGCAGCCGGTAGATGGGATAGACAGAGTGCCAACCGCTTCTGTGATATCGCCAAAAGGAACTGTCCTGCATGGAAACTTGTCTCCCAATGCAGACAAAAGATTGAAATTTAATATTTTTTATACAGAGACGAACAATTAAGATATGTGCGGAATAGTAGGTTACATTGGTAAAAGGGAGGCATATCCCATAGTTTTAAAGGGACTCGAGCGTTTGGAGTACCGTGGGTACGATAGTGCCGGGATTGCATTATTTGATGGGGAAGAGCTTAACCTTTGCAAGACCAAAGGAAAGGTGGCCGACCTAAAAAAGAAGTTTGAGGAAACAACTTCTACAAAGGGGCATGTTGGAATTGGGCATACCCGTTGGGCTACGCATGGGGTACCAAATGATGTTAATTCTCACCCGCATTATTCAAATTCGGGAAATCTTGCGATCATTCATAATGGGATCATTGAGAATTATGCCACTCTAAAAAAGGAACTTCAAAAAAGGGGTTATCATTTTCTTTCAGATACAGATACAGAGGTTCTTGTGAATCTTATTGAAGATGTAATGATCAACGAGAAAGTGAAACTTGGAAAAGCGGTTCAAATTGCATTAAACCAAACAGTTGGTGCATACGCGATCACAGTTTTTGATAAGAGAAAGCCCAATGAACTGGTTGTAGCCAGACTAGGTAGCCCGTTGGCAATTGGGATAGGTGAAGATGAGTTTTTTATCGCATCAGATGCTTCTCCGTTTATTGAATTTACCAGCAATGCGATCTATCTTGAAGATGGGGAAATGGCGGTTGTACGTTTAGGCAAGCAAATCAAGGTGAGAAAGATACAGGATGATTCCCTGGTAGATCCTTATGTGCAGGAATTAAAACTTAACCTTGAGCAAATTGAAAAAGGTGGATATGAGCATTTTATGATGAAGGAGATCTATGAGCAGCCAAGTGCTATCATGGATACTTATAGAGGAAGAATGCTTCCCAAGGAGGGAATTATTAGAATGGCAGGGGTAGATGATAACATCGAGCGTCTGGCCAATGCAAAAAGAATTATAGTGGTTGCCTGTGGTACTTCATGGCATGCCGGCCTTGTTTCAGAATATATTTTTGAAGATCTGGCAAGGATCCCGGTGGAAGTTGAATATGCTTCCGAGTTTAGGTACAGGAATCCCGTAATTTATGAAAATGATGTGGTAATTGCGATCTCCCAAAGTGGTGAAACTGCAGATACTATGGCGGCTATTAAGCTTGCAAAGGAAAAGGGAGCATTTGTTTTTGGTGTTTGTAACGTGGTAGGATCTTCCATTTCGAGGGAAACCCACGCGGGAGCATATACGCATGCCGGTCCGGAAATAGGAGTGGCATCTACAAAAGCCTTTACTACCCAAATAACAGTTCTTACGCTTATAGCTTTAAAGCTGGCAAAATATAAAGGAACAATTTCAGATTCTGAATTCAGGTTCCATTTACAGGAACTGGAAAGAATTCCTGCAAAGATCTCACAGGTGTTGGAGAAGAATGAGCAGGTTAAAGAGATCGCAATGCGATATAAGGATGCGCCAAACTGCCTTTACCTGGGTAGGGGATATAATTTCCCTGTAGCCCTTGAAGGAGCCTTGAAATTAAAGGAAATTTCATACATCCATGCTGAAGGTTATCCAGCTGCCGAAATGAAACACGGACCAATTGCACTTATTGATGAGCAAATGCCTGTAGTGGTAATTGCTACCAATAAAGGGCATTATGACAAGGTGGTGAGCAATATTCAGGAAATAAAATCCAGAAGCGGAAAGATCATAGGAATTGTTACTGAAGGAGATGAAGCAGTAAGAGAGCTGGCAGATTACGTTATTGAAGTGCCGGAAACCATTGAATCTTTAACGCCTTTATTAACAACGATTCCGTTGCAATTGCTTTCTTACCATATCGCAGTTATGCTTGGTAAGAATGTAGATCAACCCAGAAACCTGGCAAAATCTGTTACAGTAGAGTAATTCACATTTAGAATAAATTTTTAAAACCCTTTTGGCTTTTGCTGAAAGGGTTTTTTTGTGAAAGAAAGCAATCAAAGGAACGGGTAATAGGTTTAAACGGTTAATTTGAAATGGGATAAAAAAACTTTTTTATTTTAAAAAAGTTGTAGGGCAGCCTGTAGAATTTTATAAAGAAAAAACTATCTTTGCAGCCGGAAAATGACTTGTGGTAGATTCTTATTATTAAGGTGTTTATCCTAACAAGTTTATAGAAATTTCAATATTAAACATTAAAGAATTAGATAATGTCTAAAATCACAGGTAAAGTTGCACAAATTATTGGCCCTGTAGTTGACGTGGTTTTCAATAATGAAAACGCCGATTTGCCAAAAATTTACGATTCCTTGGAAATTACCAGAAAAGATGGTTCTCTTTTGGTTCTTGAAGTTCAATCTCATATTGGAGAGAACACGGTGAGAACTGTTTCTATGGATTCTACCGATGGATTGAGCAGAGGGGTTGAAGTAGTTGCTACCGGTGCGCCTATCCAAATGCCAATTGGGAAAGATGTATATGGCCGTTTGTTCAACGTGATTGGTGATGCCATAGACGGGATGGAAAACCTTCCAAAAGCCGGTGATGCCGGTTTACCTATTCACCGCCAGGCTCCTAAATTTGAGGATCTTTCTGTATCTACCGAAGTTTTATTCACCGGGATAAAGGTTATTGACTTGATCGAGCCTTATGCAAAAGGTGGTAAAATTGGTTTATTTGGTGGTGCGGGTGTTGGTAAAACAGTACTTATCCAGGAATTGATCAACAATATTGCAAAAGGACATGGTGGACTTTCGGTATTTGCCGGAGTTGGTGAAAGAACCCGTGAGGGGAATGACCTTTTAAGAGAGATGTTGGAATCCGGAATTATAAAATATGGAGATGACTTCATGCATTCTATGGAAGCAGGGGGATGGGATCTTTCCAAAGTTGATAAAGCAGCATTAAAAGAATCTAAAGCTACGTTCGTATTTGGTCAAATGAATGAGCCACCGGGAGCACGTGCACGTGTTGCGCTTTCAGGTCTTACAATTGCCGAGTATTTCCGTGATGGAGCAGGAGATGGTCAGGGGAAAGATGTACTTTTCTTCGTAGATAACATCTTCCGTTTTACACAAGCGGGATCTGAAGTATCTGCACTTCTTGGACGTATGCCTTCTGCGGTAGGGTACCAGCCGACTCTTGCAACAGAGATGGGAGCTATGCAGGAACGAATTACTTCCACTAAAAATGGATCTATCACATCTGTACAGGCGGTTTACGTACCTGCAGATGATTTAACAGATCCGGCGCCGGCAACAACATTTGCCCACCTGGATGCTACCACCGTACTTTCACGTAAGATCGCTGAGCTTGGTATTTACCCGGCTGTAGATCCTTTGGACTCTACTTCAAGGATCCTTACTGCTGAAATTCTTGGACCAGACCATTACAATTGTGCTCAAAGAGTAAAGGAATTATTACAACGATATAAAGAACTTCAGGATATTATTGCCATTCTTGGGATGGAAGAACTTTCAGAAGAAGATAAACTGGCCGTATCACGTGCAAGACGTGTACAGCGTTTCTTATCTCAGCCATTCCACGTAGCCGAGCAGTTTACTGGTCTTAAAGGAGTTCTGGTTGATATCAAGGAAACTATCAAAGGATTTAATATGATCATGGACGGCGAATTGGATCACCTTCCAGAAGCCGCTTTTAACCTGAAAGGGAGCATTGAAGAAGCGATCGAAGCAGGAGAGAAAATGTTGGCTGAATCATAATCAGGCTTCGCCTGATAAATTCCAAATTCCAATGTTCAGATCCCATTAGAATAATTTGGAATTTGGGCATTGGAATTTGAATATTTAATTAAAAAGATATGTACTTAGAAATTGTAACTCCGGAAGCTGTAGTTTTTGGTGCTGAAGTTGAAGCCGTAAAAGTTCCCGGTGTAGAAGGGGAGTTTCAAATGCTTAACAATCACGCTCCCATAGTTTCTCTTTTAACTGAAGGCGAGGTCAAAATAAACCTTGCACCGGGCGGAGCAGGGAATGCTAAAAAGCTTCCTGTTGAATTTCGCCAGGAAGGTTCAAACGTTCTTTTCTACCCCATTAAAGGTGGAGTGCTTGAAATGAAAGATAACAAAGCAATTATTTTGGCCGATTAAGCTGAACAAAATATTTATAAAAAAATCCTGTTGTTTGTGCAACAGGATTTTTTTGTTTTGGGTGTCCGGTTTTTTTCGATAATAATTTTCCAGGTTTTTTAAATGCAAAAATTTAAAAATTCAATTAAAACATTATATATGTAAAAAGTACATTTTTAAGATAGTTATTAAAAAATAACCAAATTTTAAATGCAAAATCCTTAAACCTGATAATGCTAAGGTTTTTAGGGTATTTTACTGAATTTGCAGGCCTGCTTCTTAAATAATAACTGTTATATTTGCGTATTATCGTATAATCGAATACACAGTATCCATATGCTTATAGCAATACTCCTGGGATTTATTTTTTCTGTGTTTTTGGTTTTTACCGGGAAATTATTTCGGGGAAAACCGGCAATCATAGCGTCAATAATTCCTTTGTCCCTTTTTGGTTATTTTGCTTCATTTATCAATAGAATAGCATCTGGTGAAGTTATCACGGCTTCCTATTCATGGGTGCCTTCCCTGGGGGTAGATCTGGGTTTTACCCTGGACGGTCTTTCCCTCCTTTTTGCTTTAATGATCACGGGAATTGGATTCCTGGTTTATGTCTATACCGCCTCATACCTTAAAGGCCACGAATACCTGGATAGATTTTACGGGTATTTGAGCATGTTCATGGCAGCGATGCTTGGCCTTGTACTATCAGATAATTTAATCTCCCTGTTTATATTCTGGGAATTGACCAGTATAAGCTCTTTCTTCCTTATTGGATTTAATAACTCAAATGAAGCTTCCCGCCGGTCTGCAATCACCGCTTTAGCCATTACAGGTCTTGGAGGGTTATCCCTACTTGCCGGAGCTCTTATTCTTGGTTCTGTGGGCGCGACCTATAGCATCGCCGAACTTTTAACTTCTAGGGACGAAATTATCGGCAGCCCATATTATGTACTTATAGCCATATTTATCTTTGGCGCAGCATTTACAAAGTCGGCTCAGTTTCCTTTCCATTTCTGGTTGCCGGGGGCTATGAAGGCTCCCACACCTGTTTCTACCTATCTCCATTCTGCAACGATGGTAAAGGCGGGAGTGTATCTTTTAATGAGATTTACCCCGGTTTTGGGGAGTACTGAGTTCTGGAATTCTACCCTAATCATCGTGGGTGCAATCACCATGGTTTATGCCGCGATCCATACAATTTTCCGCAGGGATCTCAAGGGGATCCTGGCTTACTCCACTATTTCCGCTTTGGGTATTCTGGTTTTCCTAATTGGCCAGGGCACGAAGGATGCCTTACTGGCTGCAGCGCTTTTCATTGCAGTCCATGCGTTATATAAAGCAACTCTTTTCCTTGTTACCGGGATTATTGATCATCAAACTTATTCCAGGGATGTCACTGTTTTAAGGGGATTAAGAAAGGTGATGTTGCCTGTGGCCATTGCAGGGTTTCTGGCAGCAATCTCCAGTGCCGGTATTCCACCTACTTTAGGTTTCCTGGGAAAGGAACTCACTTATGAATCTACGCTGGGATTAATAGGAAATCCTGTTTTATGGATCACTCTTATTGTGATCACCAAGATCTTCCTGTTATATGCAGGATTTGTTGCCGGTATTACTCCGTTCATTGGGAAATTACCCGAAAAATTCGCCGAGACCAAAATGCCGCATTTTCTTTTATGGGTACCCCCGTTATTGCTGGCCATAGGAGGTCTTGTTTTTGGAATTTTCCCTGCATTAATTGAACCCATAATATTACCTGTAGTAACAGCAATGGGTGAAAATGTGGGAGATACTTACCTTTCTTTATGGCACGGCTTTAATACTGTATTGGTACTTAGTATCATAACCATTATAACCGGTACAGTTTTATATTTTGTTTTAAAACCATCTGAGAAGTTTGGGGCATATGCCGCAAGGTTTGATAATTTATCACCTCAATCAATCATCGAATCCGGCTGGAAACTTTTTTATAAAACCTCTTCCGGGTGGACCAACTTATTCCAGAATGGGTATTTGCGAAATTATGTATCTACCATCATGGTTTTTATGATAGGACTCACCGGGTACAGTTTATACAACACGGCAACTTTCTCTCTGGATCTATCTACTTTAAGCGTCATAACCGGCTATGAAATGGCTATAGTTGGGATGATGTTTTTTGCAGTCTTATATACGGTTTTTACAAAATCCAGATTAGCCGCGGTGGCCTCTATGGGCGTTCTGGGGCTGGCCATTTGTTTGTTATTTGTTTTTTACAGCGCACCAGATCTCGCAATGACCCAGTTTTCAATAGATACCTTAACAGTGATCCTTTTTGTCCTGGTGCTTTACAGGCTTCCAAGGTATTTAAAGCTATCAGATTATAAAACAAGGGTAAAAGACGGAATATTGGCCCTGGCCTTTGGAAGTATTATTACGGTATTGATATTAGAGGTGCTTTCTACTCCGGTTGATTCTGAAATAAGCCAATACTATGCAGATAATGCCTATGTACTGGCACATGGAAAAAATGTTGTGAATGTGATCCTGGTAGATTTCAGGGGGTCTGATACTTTTATGGAGATCTCGGTACTCGCCATAGCCGCAATTGGGGTGTTCGCCCTATTAAAACTGCGTTTAAAGGAAACAGACCAACGCTAAAAAAATAAAAGAATGAGAACTATAATATTAAAAACAGCATCCTCCTACCTCTTGCCGGTACTGTTGTTGTTTTCGGTTTTTATCTTGTTAAGAGGGCATTATTTGCCGGGCGGCGGATTTGTAGGTGGCTTAATTGCTTCTATCGCCTTTGTATTGCATGCCTTTTCAAACGGTCTTTCCAACACCAAAACCCTTTTAAAATTCCATCCCGGGTTTTTAATGCCCCTGGGCCTTGCCCTGGCATTTCTTAGCGGAATGGCTCCTTTGTTGTTTGATCTGCCTTTCATGACAGGCCTGTGGTACCCGGAAGCTTTCCCTGTATTGGGTTCAATTGGCTCGGCCTTATTTTTTGATATTGGGGTTTATCTGGTGGTAATAGGAGTTACTTTAACAATAATCTTTACAATCGCAGATACCATCTAGCATATGGAAATAGTATTAGCTATAATGATTGGGGTTTTGTATGCTGCGGGAATCTATATGATCCTGAGGCGAAGCCTTGTGAAGCTTATCCTGGGAATCATTATCCTGGGAAACGGCGCCAATCTTTTGATATTTTTACTGGGAAGGATCACAAAAGGAAGTCCGCCAATAATCCCCGGAGATTTAAAGGTTTTTGCTGAAGCCTATGCCGATCCTATCCCGCAGGCCCTTATTTTAACTGCAATTGTAATAAGCTTTGGCCTGCAGTCCTTTGCAATTATCCTTATTAAAAGAGCATACAAAGTGGTAAAAACCGATGATTTAGATGAAATGAACGCAATAGATCAGGATTCATGACACAACAATTAGTTATATACCCACTATTGCTTCAGCTATTCCTGAGTATTCTGCTCATGTTCTCCTGGAAGAAAATAAGCTGGCAGCGTGTTATTAGCATAGGAGGAGGGGTAATAAATATCGCAGTTTCCATCTGGTTGTTTTCATACATCTGGCAGGAGGGACCCCAAACAATTCAGGCGGGGAACTGGGCTGCCCCATTTGGAATAACTTTTATCGCCGATACTCTTGCGGCAACCCTGGTGTTGCTTACAGCTATTTCCGGATTTGCGGTGTCAATGTTTTCAGCATCCTCAATAATACCGGCAAGGCTTAAGTTTGGATACTTTCCCATCTTTCATTTTCTGTTACTTGGATTAAACGGTGCTTTCCTTACAGGAGATATATTCAACCTGTATGTGTGGTTTGAAATAATAATTATAAGTTCGTTTGTGTTGATTACCCTTGGGGGCGAGAAAGCACAACTTGAAGGAGCGGTGAAGTATTTCACCATGAATATACTTGCCTCTATGATCTTTCTTACGGCGATAGCGGTACTGTATGGATTGACAGGTTCCCTCAACATGGCCGATCTTTCCCTGAAGGTAGCGGCTATAGAGAATAGAGGGTTGGTTGAAATAACTGCAATTCTATTTCTGGTAGCCTTTGGGATCAAGGCGGCAATATTCCCTTTGTATTTCTGGTTGCCCGCATCTTATCATACCCCTCCTTCAGCAGTTGCAGCAATATTTGGGGGTTTGCTTACCAAAGTAGGTGTATACGCCCTTATAAGGGTATTTACCCTCATTTTTGTGGGAGATGTATTCCTTCAAAATACAATTCTGGTTATGGCGGTTTTGACCCTTATAAGCGGGGGATTAGGAGCTTTGATCCATAACAATCTGCGCAAGGTATTTTCTTATTTGATCATTTGTCATATCGGGTACATGATAGTGGGTCTTGGCCTTTTTACTGAAGTCGCCATTGCGGGGACAATTTTCTATCTCATTCACGATATTGTGGTAAAAACCAATTTATTTATGGTAAGTGGTTTAATTTACAGGATAACCGGTACCAATAACATACGGTCTCTGGGTGGCCTGTATGCAGAATATCCAAAATTGACTTTGCTTATCGCAATCCCGCTTTTTTCTCTTGTAGGGATACCTCCCCTATCAGGTTTCTGGCCTAAGATCTCCCTTATCACGGCAGCCTTTACCAGTGAAAATTGGTGGGTGATAGGAGCAATTATTTTTGCAAGCCTTATTACCCTGATCATCATAGCGAAGGTTTGGGCAAATGTGGTTTGGAAAGATAAAACAGACTTGCCAAAAAGACTTAACTTTAGATATTTTGATAAGCTCAACACTATAAGAAGAACCCAATTGGTAGCTCCCATTGTTTTCCTGTCTATTATCTCTTTGTATATTGGATTTGGTGCCGAACATATTCAACGGTTATCCTCACGGGTTGCGGTAGAACTTCTGGACAACCAGCAATATATTGAAGCGGTATTTAAGCCCGGCCAAAATTTAAAACCATGAAAAACAGGTTTTTATCAAACATATTACTAACCTTTATATGGGTGGCTTTAACGGGAACATTTACCCTGGCCAATTACCTGTTTGGTTTTCTGCTAGGCTTTTTTATCCTGCGCATGGTGACCTTGGGAAAAAAGGAAGCCAAATACTTTCGTATTGTACCTAAAGTAGTGGGATTTATATTTTTCTTTATGTATGAACTGGTGAAGGCCAATTTACAGGTGGCATATGAGGTGATGACCCCGCATTATAATATGAGTCCAGGGATCGTGAAAGTTCCGTTGGATGCCGAGACAGATCTTGAGATCACTTTTCTGGCAAATCTTATCTCCCTTACCCCGGGTACCCTTAGCCTTGATGTTTCAGATGATAAGAAGGTATTGTATGTTCATTCCATGTACATAAAGGACAGGGAAAGTTTTATTGCAGGAATTAAGAACGGATTTGAAAAACGCTTACTTGAAATTCTAAGATGACATTACTCGACTTTATATCATATTTCGTTCTACCGGGATTATCCATTTCGATCTTGCTCATATTTATACGGTTTTTAAAGGGCCCTAAAATGGTAGACCGGGTAATTGCTCTTGACCTTATAGTAACTACGGGAATCGGCTTTATAAGTGCATACAGCATTCTTTATGACCAACCCGCCTTACTTGATGTTGCCTTGATCCTTGCCCTAATTGCCTTTTTAGGCACAGTGGCGTTTACATATTACATTCAGCAAAGAAATAAACAATGACAGATATAATTGTAGGCATATTTGCTTTCCTGGGAACGGTGTTCGTATTTCTTGCTGCGGTGGGAATGATTAGAATGCCGGATACTTACCTGCGCATTTCGGTGACCACAAAAGCGGCAACCCTGGGAATTGGACTTCTCATGCTGGCCGGAGCAATTCATTCCAATGAAATTGCAATAACAGCGAAGGTGCTGGCTATTATTCTTTTTATACTTCTTACCGCGCCGGTAAGTGCCCATTTAATTGGCCGTACCTCTTATTATTCAGGTGTTAAACTCTGGAAAAATTCGGTTATGGATGATCTGGAGGGAAAATACAATGCATCTACAGAAGTTCTTGACAGCGATTCCAAATCTCCTTCAGAAAAAAAAGATAATCCGGGCAATTAATCCTCAGGCTCCTTGTGAAAGATCTTTCTTTCAGCCAGGCTGAAAACGAAATTGACCACAACAACCAGTAAGCAAACCACTATCAATTCCCGGTTCATTCCCAGGGCCGCGAGACAGCCCACCCCGGCACTGCACCAAATGGTAGCGGCAGTGGTTAATCCCGCAACTTTAGCTCCGTGTTGCAAAATGGTACCGGCTCCTATAAAACCAATTCCGGTAACAATCTGGCCAATTACCCGGGTTGGATCAACCCCGGACTCCCCCTGAAATTCAAGCGATACAAGCACAAAAACACAGGATCCTAAAGAAACCAAAGAATTGGTTTTTAACCCTGCGCTCTTATGGCGTATTTCTCTTTCTATACCAATTCCCAATCCACCCAATACTGCCAAACCTGCTTTTACACTAAAATCTAATAGTTCCATTTCCGGGGATATTTGAAAGTTGTAATTTTACCAAATGCGCAATCCATTAAAATTAGAGAAAAGTCTTGAATTTAGAAAGAGTCAAAATGCCTTAAGAAGTTTGCGGGGCCAAAATGGTCTCATTGATTTTTCCTCCAATGATTATCTGGGTTTGGCCACTTCTCAAGAACTTACCTCCCTCACAAATGCTTTGCTGGGAGAATTTAAGCTGCATAAAAATGGTGCAACAGGATCCCGACTACTTTGTGGGAACCATGAACTTTTCCCGGTGACCGAAGCCTACCTCGCAAAGTTTCATAAATCACACGCTGCCCTAATCTTTAATTCGGGGTATGATGCCAATGTGGGATTTTTTTCCAGCGTGCCTCAAAGGGGAGATGTTGTTTTTTATGATGAACTGGTTCACGCATCTATACGTGATGGGATTAAAATGGGAAATGCCAGGGCCTTAAAATTTTCTCACAACAACCTGGAGGAGTTGGAAACAAAAATTAAGAGAATTACGCGGCAACAAAATTCTGAGCCGGGTGATATTTTTATTGTAACCGAATCGGTTTTCTCGATGGATGGGGATACCCCTCCGCTGGAATCGCTTTGCAGTCTGGCTGAGGAACTCGATTGTTTCCTGATTGTTGATGAGGCACATGCAGTAGGAGTTTTTGGAGAGAGAGGTGCCGGTCTTGTCTCAAAACTTGGTTTGGAAAATAGGGTTTTTGCGCGAATCGTTACATTTGGAAAAGCTTTAGGAACGCACGGTGCTGTAATACTTGGTAGTGAAAAACTGGTGGAATACCTTGTTAACTTCGCCCGTAGCTTTATTTATACCACGGCCCTGCCTCCCCATGCAGTGGCGGGAATCCTGGCAGCATTTCAATATTTGGATTCTCCTGAAGCCCTTACCGCAATTGACCAATTAAAGGATAATATCTCCCTTTTTGGGAAAGAGATCAGGCGATTGAAGTTGAATGCTCATTTTATTGAGAGTAGATCTGCTATCCAGGGTTGTATAATTCCCGGAAATGCTGAAGCAAGGGCCACGGCTTCAAAATTGCAGCAAGAAGGCTTTGACGTAAGAGCTATTTTATCACCCACCGTTCCCCGGGGAAGTGAGCGATTGAGAATTTGTTTGCACAGTTTTAATACTTCGCAAGAAATTCAGGAGCTTGTGAAACTAATGGCTACTTTTATAAAATAATTTTAAAGCATATCTTCTTAGATCCAATGAAGGAAAAATTCATTCAGATTGCTGTTTTTCAATATTCTTCTGAAGCCCAGATCATAAAATCGAGGCTTGAGGCAGAAGGGGTGGAGGTGTTTCTTTTTGATCAGTTTACGGTAGATACAGATCCGTTGGTGAGCAATGCAATTGGTGGGATAAAGCTAAAGGTTTGGGCTGAAGATGAGGAGCGGGCTTCAAAAATACTACAAAGCATAAGCGATTATTCCCTTGATGACAGCGGGCAGGAGATAGAATGTCCCATTTGCGGAGGTTCAAAAGTTGAACTGGTGACGAGTGTACGGGATGTAAAAACCTTTCTGGCATTTTTGTTTTCTTTCTTCACAACTTCATTGCCCATTCACACAAAACATGAATACAGGTGTGAAACCTGCAAACAAAAATTTACCCTTGAATGAAAAATTCTTATTTTATTACCGGTATAGGAACCGATGTTGGGAAAACGATAGCATCTGCAATACTTACCGAAGCGCTGGAAGCCGACTACTGGAAACCTGTACAGGCCGGCGATCTTGATAATTCAGATACCCACCGGGTAAAAAGGCTTATCTCAAATGAGAAATCCTATTTTCACCATAACAGCTTTTCCCTTACCCGCGCTATGAGCCCGCATGCCGCGGCAAAAATTGACGGAATTAAAATTAGTACCAAACAAATAATCCGGCCGCAGACAGATAATGATCTGGTGGTAGAAGGTGCCGGCGGTTTGTTGGTGCCTGTAAATGAAAAGGAAACAATTGTAGACCTTATTCTTCCCGGGGATAGGATCATTCTGGTTTCCAGGCATTACCTGGGAAGCATCAATCATACCTTGCTTAGCCTGGAGGCTTTAAAGACTCGTGGGCATAAATGTTTCGGAATAATTTTTAACGGGGAGAAAAATGAAACTACAGAAGATATGATCCTCAAAATGTCCGGAATTCCTTTCCTGGGAAGGATAAATCCAGAGCCTTATTTTGACCGGAATGTAATAAATGAATATGCTGAAGAATTCAGGGATAAACTTGAATAATTCATCGGGTTTTTAGATTTTATCTTCGGCCAAACATGAAAGAAGTTCAAAACAAGAAAAATAAGGAAGTGGAAAACTCAAACAAAGATCTTTCGCTCCGGGATCAAAAACACCTCTGGCATCCACTTACACAGCATAAGTTGTCACCTGATATGCTTGCAATTGTGAAGGCAAAAGGAGCGATACTTTACGATAACCATGGTAAGGAATATATTGATGGTATAGCCTCCTGGTACACTTCTATGTACGGCCATTGCAATCCATATATTACAGGGAAGGTGGCAAAGCAAATGCAGCAACTGGATCAGGTTGTTTTTAGCGGATTCACCCACGAACCTGCCATCAAACTTTCGGAAGCTTTAATGGAAATACTTCCTGCAAATCAGCAAAAAATATTTTTCAGCGATAATGGTTCCACTGCAACCGAGATCGGGATCAAAATGGCGCTTCAATACCATCATAATCTGGGCAATGAGCGCAATGTGATGCTGGCTTTTGAAGAGGGTTTTCACGGTGATACTTTTGGTGCGATGTCGGTTTCAGGATTATCTGTTTACAACGGGGCTTTTGAGGAGCATTTTATTAAAGTAGTGCGCATCCCGGTTCCTATGGGAGAAAATAATGCTGAGATTCTCCGGCAACTGGAAAATATTATATCCAGTAACGCTATTGCCGGTTTTATATATGAGCCCCTGGTGCAGGGAGCTGCGGGGATGAAGATGCATGATGCCACGGGTCTTAATGGGATCCTTAAAATATGCAAGGCTCATGATATTATTTGTGTTGCAGATGAGGTGATGACCGGCTTTGGAAAAACCGGGAAAAATTTTGCTTCAGAATATATGGAGGAACAACCTGATGTTATTTGTTTATCAAAGGCCCTTACGGCCGGGCTCCTTCCTATGGCAATAACCACCTGCACACAAAGGATATATGATGCTTTTTACTCCAATGAAATCTCCAAAGGCCTTTTTCATGGACATACCTATTCTGCCAATCCACTGGCCTGTACTGCCGCAATCGCGGGAATAGAATTGCTCAATTCAGCAGAAATCCAAAAGGATATTGAAAGGGTTATAGAATCCCATCGCGATTTTGGACAAAAAATAAAGGATCATCCACGGGTTAAGAATCTCCGGCAGTTGGGGGTGATTTTTGCCTTTGAACTGGATGTTGAGATGGAGCGATATGGGAATCTTCGCAACCAGCTTTTTAAGCATTTTATGGATTCAGGGGTTTTTCTTCGGCCTTTGGGAAATACCATTTATATTCTTGCCCCCTATACCATCACTTCTACACAACTCAACAAAATTTACGAAAGCATAGAAAATGTTCTGGAAACTTTTTAAAAGACAAGAAAAATAATTCAGAAAAAATTATTTTTCCTTTATAGTTTTCTTAAATATTTCGAGGTGAATTTTGCTCTATCTTGGTATGTAAAATTTTTTCGACCTATGATGCACCCCGATACGGAAATTCAGTTTATAAGTAATGAGATAGGATATTGGGTGGTGGCTACCAAACTTATCCCAAAAGGAAGCATTACCTGGGTGCAGGATGAACTGGACCAGGTCTATACTCCACTTCAGATTTCAAAAATGCGGGAAATTTCCCGGCAAATGATAGATAAATATTCCTTTAGGAACAATAAAGGGAATTTTGTGCTCTGCTGGGATAAATCAAAATATGTAAATCACAGTTTCAGGTCAAATTGTCTTTCTACTGCTTATGATTTTGAAGTTGCGATAAGGGATATCTATCCCGGCGAAGAACTTACAGATGATTATGGCTATTTAAATGTTACCGAAGCTTTTAAACCTAAAGACGAAGGCACTTCCAGATCTACAGTTTATCCCGATGATCTGGTGCATTTTCATAAAGAGTGGGATACGCAACTGGCAGATGCCTTTGAATATATAAAGGGGGTTAACCAACCTCTTATGTCTTTGATCCCTCACAACATTCAGCAAAAGCTTAAGATGATCCTTGAAGGCCGGGAGCAATTGGATTCCGTTTTAAGCCTTTACTATCCTGATGGAGAATAAGCACACAAATTAACCGACCGGAATTTTGTTACTTATTACACTAAATACGGGATAAGGTAATTTTATGATTTAAAATTTAGCAGGATATTTTTCAGGCCTTACTTTTGCTCAAATTTTAAAATTTGAAATCCCCGGTTTACATAAGTTCAATTGCATCGATCTCCCCATTGGGAAAGGATCCCAAAGAAATTTGGAACAATTATAAAACACCTGTTCATTTTATCTCAAGTAATAATTTTGATGATAAAATGGCCCTGGCCGCATTTCTCCCTGAAGAACTTAAGGAGGAAAGTATAAGGCTAAGGGAATCAAAAACAAAATACAAAAACTTAGACAACTCGGTTCTCTATGCCATTCTTGCCTCTCGTATTGCTGTTACAGCAGCAGGTTGGAAAAAAGGAAACAGTATAGGAATAAATATAGGAAGCTCCCGTGGAGCTACCGCTTTGTTTGAAAAATACCACGCTGAATATCTAAGGTGCGGTAAAACCGAAACTGCTACTTCGCCTGCTACCACCCTCGGGAATATTTCTTCCTGGGTTTCCTATGATCTAAAAAGTAACGGCCCGGATATTTCACACAGTGTGACTTGCTCTACCGGCCTGCATGCCATTCTAAATGGCTGTGCCTGGCTTGGAGCGGGGATGGCAGATAAATTCCTTGCCGGGGGCAGTGAAGCGGCTCTTACCCCTTTTACCATAGCTCAAATGAATGCTTTAAGGATCTATGCAAAAGAAGAACAGGAATATCCCTGCCGTGCATTGGATATGGATAAGCTCACCGATACGATGGTGTTGGGAGAAGGGGCAGGGGTGGTTTGCCTGGAAAAAAACCCTGAAAATTCCCTTGCCAGAATTGCCGGGATAGGTTATGCTACTGAAAAAGTTAAACATTCGGTCTCCATTTCGGCCAATGCTGAATGTCTTTATAAATCTATGAAAATGGCGATTGGCAGATTGCCGTTAAATGAGATCGACATTGTTGTAATGCACGCCCCTGGAACAATTAAGGGAGATCTGGCCGAGTTGAAAGCGGTTAAAAATCTCTTCGGAAAGGAGCTTCCTGCACTCACCTCCAATAAATGGAAGATAGGGCATACCTTCGGAACTTCGGGAATTTTGAGCCTTGAAATGGCCCTGCTCATGCTGGAACGTGAAGAGTTTATTGAAGTGCCTTTTTCAGAAATAAGCCGCCCACCAAAAAAAATTCGGAATATTCTGGTTAATGCAGTGGGATTTGGAGGTAATGCAGTTTCAATCCTGGTAAACAAATCCTAAATTTTAATATAAAATGGGAAATGCCTTTAATCTTTTAAATACTAACATTCAGAAAAGCTTCGTTTTAGTTATTTTTGGATCCTAATCATTTTTTCATGACCATTAAACACAACTGGACCAAAGAGGAGATTCTTGAAATTTACAATAAACCATTTATGGAATTGCTATATGATGCTGCAACTGTTCACCGGTTGCATCACGATCCCAATACCGTGCAGGTTTCTACCTTATTATCTATAAAAACAGGCGGCTGCCCCGAAGATTGCGGATATTGCCCGCAGGCGGCGCGTTATCATACCAATATTGAAGGCAATGACCTTATGAGCGTACCACAGGTAAAAGCCCAGGCATTGCGAGCCAGGGAATCCGGGAGTTCCAGGGTTTGTATGGGTGCGGCGTGGAGAAATGTAAAGGATGGGCCGGAGTTTGACCAGGTATTGGAAATGGTACGCACCATTAACAAGCTGGACATGGAGGTGTGTTGTACGCTGGGAATGATCACTGAGAATCAGGCAAAACGACTGGCCGAGGCAGGATTGTATGCCTACAATCATAACCTGGATTCATCTGAAGAATATTATAAGGAAGTAATTTCTACCCGCGCGTTTCAGGACCGGCTGGATACCATTGGAAATGTGAGAAAAACCAATGTTACCGTGTGCAGCGGTGGGATCATTGGAATGGGCGAAAGCACAGAAGACCGTGCCGGGATGCTGGTAGCATTATCTACCCTGGATCCTCAACCGGAATCTGTACCAATCAATGCACTTGTTGCTGTTGAAGGAACTCCACTGGAAGAACAAGAACCCATTTCAATTTGGGATATGGTAAGAATGGTTGCTACAACCAGGATTGTAATGCCTGAAACGCAGGTAAGACTTTCTGCCGGAAGAACGCAAATGAGCAGGGAAGGCCAGGCAATGTGCTTTTTTGCCGGTGCCAATTCAATTTTTGCCGGAGATAAATTGCTTACCACTCCCAATCCTGATGTGAATGAGGACATGGAAATGTTCCGTGAACTGGGGCTTAATCCGCAAAAGGCATTTGAGAAAAAAGCCCAGCCGGAAAGTGTTGCTGCGGAAGATTCGCAATTTCAAAACCTGGGTGAAAAACCAAAATGGTCAAGACCCGGACACATCATCCCAAAAAACCAGCTTGCAAAGGAAAAGGGAAAGTCGCGGTCCTAAAAAAATAATATAATGAAACTCAATCTTCAGGACATTCCAAGGGTTAATGGGATTTCAAAAGAGGAATTTTTGAAAGAATATTTCCTTCCCCAACGTCCTGTGGTTTTTGAAGATCTTAGTGCTTCCTGGCCAGCCACTAAAAAGTGGAATTTTGAATATTTCAGGGAAAAAGCCGGGAATATTGTGGTGCCCTTGTATGACGGGAAACCGGCAAAGGGGCATCAAAAAAGTCACGGACCCGCTATGAAGGTCAAAATGCGGGATTATATAGATATTCTACAAAAAGGCCCTACAGATCTCAGGATGTTCTTTTTCAATTTGCTGCAGAATGTTCCGGAACTGGTAGAAGATTTCAAATATCCCGATCTTGGGGTAAAATTTTTCAAGAAACTTCCCGTGCTTTTTGTGGGAGGAGAAGGTGGCAAGGTTGTGATGCATTATGATATGGATCTTGCCAATAATTTCCACTTTAATTTTGCAGGTGAAAAAAGGGTGATCCTTTATGGGCCGGCGGAAACTAAGTTTCTTTACAAAGTCCCACATTCTATTGTAAGTATGGAGATCATTAATATGGATGATCCCGATCTTGAGAAATATCCTGCACTGGCATTTGCAAGAGGCTATGAAGTAACCCTCAAACACGGAGAAGCGCTTTTTATTCCAAGTAAATGGTGGCACTTTATAAAATATGAATCTCCCTGTTTATCATTAACCTTACGTTCTTTACCCACCTCGCCCATAAAGATCCTCGAGGTGTTAAATAACCTTTTGGTAGTGAGGAATTATGATAACGTGATGCGCCGGTGGAAGGGTCAGGAATGGATAGATCATAAGAACAGAATGGCAGTTAGGAACACGCATAAAAATGCAGGAATTGAGTAATGAAAGAGAAATTGCAGTTAAAAGAAATACCCAGGATAAAAACTATTTCCCGGGAAGAATTTATTGAGAAATATGTCAAGCCTCAAAAACCGGTGGTTATTGAGCAATTGATTGAAAACTGGCCGGCCTATAGTAAATGGTCTCTTGATTATATAAAGGAAGTTGCCGGGGATAAGACGGTGCCTTTATATGATAACAGGCCAATCTCCTCGAAATTCAAATTTAACCAACCCCATTTACAGATGAAAATGGGGGAATATATAGATCTCCTGAGATCTGGACCTACTAAATACCGCATTTTTCTTTACCATTTATTGAAGGAGGTTCCCTCTCTTCAAAAGGATTTCCAATTTCCAAAAATTGGACTGCGATTTTTAAAACAACTGCCCATGTTATTCTTTGGAGGGGAGAATTCCAAGGTGTTTATGCATTATGATATTGATTTTGCCAACATCCTGCATTTTCATTTTGAGGGAAAAAAGGAATGCATCCTCTTTCCACCTTCCCAAAGCAAGTATCTCTATAAGGTGCCTCACGCTTTGATTGCCCGGGAAGATATTAATTTCAAGGATCCCGATTTTAATAAATTCCCCGCCCTCAAAGAGGCACAGGGATTTATCACTAATTTAAATCACGGGGAAACCCTCTATATGCCGGAGGGGTACTGGCACCAAATGACCTATTTTACACCCGGATTTTCCATGAGCCTGCGTGCCGTTCCCAGGTCGGCTTTGAATTTATCAAAAGCTGTTTACAACCTGGCTTTTATGAGGTATTTTGATAATTATATGAGAAAATGGAGAGGGCAAAAATGGATAGATTATAAAAATGCACAGGCAATAAAAAGCACCCACAAAAAGAACAGGATCAGGGTTTAAGATTGTCCAGAACCTCAAAAATCAGAGCCGACTCATAGCCTTTTTGGAGGAGATAATTGGCAAGCTTTTTTCGTTTTTTAAAAGGATCTTTTTCCTTTAAAAGGGCATTCTTCTTTATTGCGAGCTCGGTTAGGGTGCTGAAATATTCGGTTTCGTCAATTTCGGTGAGGGCAATTTTAATTAAGGGAGCAGAGATCTCTCTAAATTTTAATTCCTGTTTGATCTTTATGCGGCCCCATTTTTTAATTCTGAATTTTCCCCTTACAAAGCTTCTTGCAAAGCGTTCCTCATTCAAAAAATTCTCCTGCATGAGCTGAACAATGATCTGTTCACAGGCAGCGGGTATCATGCGCATTTCGCGTAATTTCTCCTCCACTTCCTTGTGCGATCGATCGCGATAGGCGCAATATTGCATCAGTTTGAGAGTGGCTTCCTTAACGGTATAGGATTTTTGAAGATCATTTTGTTTCATCTCTTCAAAGGTAAGGATAAGTTACAAAAATGAGAAAAGGCGAAAAAACAGATTTTTCGCCTTTTAAACTTCAACAAATCTTTTAATTATTCCATATAACCAAAGAGGGTTTTATAAAAAACATATTGATCCCCGCTTTTTTGGTAAAGGTTTATGGTGGTATACATTTCATTTAGGCGCCCTTTTGAAACATCAACAAAAGCATATTCCCGGTCCCTGGTAAAAACAGGAGTAGAAATTATCATCCTGTCTTTATCGAGTTCTTTAAGTCTCTGGGCACTTTGCCCATAGTTGCGGTCTTTTTTGATAGTAAGATCTTCCAGGATCACCTTTTTAGTGCCCATAAATTGAGTATAAGGTATTTTTTCAGCCTGCTCCAATTGTTGGAGTAACCAATCGATTTGTTCAGGATTGAGAAGGTCCTTTATTTCGGCTTCAGTGAGCGAATTGTTAAGCTGCATTTTGGCCAGCCTGTCTCCATTGTTATAAGCAGTTAGAATTCCTTTAAAATTATGATTGTAATAATTGCTTTCAATGTGAATGATCCCGGGATCACTAAACTTTTTGACTTCCTCATCAATTATCTGGTTTACAGCATTATCGTTTTTATCTGTGACCGGGGTTGTAGTCCCACAGGAAATAAGAAAAGAACTCATCATTAGGGTAAAAGCAAGGAAAAGGAAATTTATTTTTCGGGGGGTAAATCGTGAAAATATCATGATATAAATAGATTTTAAAATGATTAATATTACACTAAGGTATAGCTTTTAAGCGGGGAATACCACATTTTAAAATTTACTTAACCATTGGAAAAGGAGAGAGGTTTTCTAATTTTCCGACGAGGTTAAATGTCGGACTGCGATAGTTTTAAAACAAAAAAAACACCTCCCACCCGGGAAAGCGCTTTAATATTTTTCCTGGAAATTCTTAATTTCATTCGATTTCTTCAATCCACACCACTTCCATTCTTAAAATACAATTATCATTAATCTTTTGATATAAAAATATTTGCTCAAATACTTCATTGTTAAACAATAGCTTAATTGACTTGTCCTTTTCCCCTTTAGCTATTAACCGGGTTCTCTCATTATGTGCAAGTTTTAAGAAATCAGAAATATCCAAAAGTTTTACCTTTTTCAAAGTTTGGCTGCTTATTTCCTCAAAAGGGGGATTAGCAATTGGTGATTTAAAATGTTGGCCCTTGATATAAAAATGCGCATAACCCTTTTCATCCTCGAATTTTTTGAAATCATTGTTTTCTTCCACCAAATTAAATCCAAGGTGTACAGGCTCTTTTATTTGAGAATTCGCAATTAAAAATGAAAACAGGAAGTAAAGTGTTGTGATTATATTTTTCATAAAAGAAGAGGTTTACGTGTCGGAATCAATTTAGGATATTAACACCTTTTGTTCATATACAATTTCCCAAATATTATTTTTCTTTTCCAATAGGTAAAGAATTACCACACCCGATAATCTTCCTGTGTTACGACTAGCAAATAAAGCAGCCTTTGTGGTATCACGGTTAAAAGAAATTCTGGAAATTTTAATCAATTGGGGATAGCGGGAAGAGGAGGCTTCTAATGACGTTCCATAAACTAAGGAATGTCCTATACTGCTTTTAATTGTTCCAGGTTTGATTGCTCTTTCATCCAGAGTGGAGATTTCATCCACCAATGGCTGATATTCTTGGTGAGTTTCAGTTAATGGGAACCCTAGATCTGTTTTAAACATTAAAGTATCAACAACCAACTCCAATTTTATTCTTTTAATGGAGTCCAATTCCCTTCGGGATAATCCATTTGGAGGAGGCGAGGGTGGAGGTAAATGAACGGCTAATTCATCAATAATAATTGAATAAATTCTGGATTCGTCAGCCTCGTATTTCTGAAACTTCACCTGGTTCTGGCAGGAATTCAGATAAAATAATAAAACCAAAATAAAATAAGCTCTTTGCATTTTTTAGTTTTTTAAGAGGAAAAAATTCCAGAGCCTTGTAGGGAGGGATTTATGTTTATGTTCAATTTATAAAAAATATCAGCGCTTACCGTACTGTTATGATATAAAATAAAAAAACGCCTCCCAAATTAATGAAAGGCGTTGATTTTAAAGCTGTAGTTCCTTATTCAAGTACTTCCCCGGTTTTATCGTGAAAGTGGTACTCCATGTACGTGTAAGCGTCTCTTGGTACTATTTTTACCCAGCGTTTATGGTCAAGAAACCATTGTGAGCGGGGTGAAGGAAAGCCTCTGGTTAAAAAGGCTGCAATAAAGGGGTGGGCGCTAAGGGTGATCTTTTTATGATTTTTCTTGATCAATCTTTCAAGATCAGATTTTATCTTATCAATTATAATGATAGGAGCTTCAATCTCGCCGGTACCATCTCCATCGGGATTAACCTCCCGGGTTTCGATATTGGTTTCGGGCCGCACGCGCTGCCTTGTAATCTGGATCAAACCAAATTTACTTGGAGGCAAAATTTTATGTTTCGCCCTGTCGTCACTCATTTCTTCCCTTAGGTGATCGAAAAGGGCTTTCCTGTTTTCAGGTTTGGCCATATCTATAAAGTCTATCACAATAATTCCTCCCATATCGCGTAAACGCAACTGGCGGGCAATTTCTGTGGCACTTATTAGGTTGACCTCTAATGCAGTATCTTCCTGGTTTTTAGCCTTATTTGACCGGTTACCGCTGTTTACATCTATTACGTGCATGGCTTCTGTATGCTCAATAATGAGATAAGCGCCTTTACTCATAGACACGGTGCGGCCAAAGGAAGTTTTTATTTGTCTTTCGATACCAAATTTTTCAAAAACGGGAACGTTCGAGTTATACAATTTTACTATGGATTCTTTGTTCGGGGCAATCTCTGCCACGTAATCCTTGATCTGGGAATAAAGCGTTTCATCGTCAACCCAAATGGAGGTGAAGGTATCGTTGAAAATGTCTCTTAATATAGAGGATGCCCGGTTCAATTCTCCAAGAACTTTGGAAGGATGAGGCGCTTTATATAATTTTTTACACATTGCTGTCCAGCGACCCACCAAATTTTCGAGGTCCCGGTCCAGTTCTGCTACTTTTTTGCCTTCTGCTACTGTGCGTACAATAACACCAAAACCTTTGGGTTTGATGCTTTTTACCAGTCTTTTAAGCCTGTCCTTTTCTTCCTTGCTTTCAATTTTTTGAGAAACTGAAACGCGGTTTGAAAAAGGAACCAGAACTATGTAACGGCCCGGTAAGGATAGTTCTGAACTTATCCTTGGGCCTTTGGTAGAGATGGGTTCTTTCATCACCTGTACCAGTAGCGATTGATTTGATTTTAAAACGTCAACGATGCTGCCGTCTTTATCAATATCAGTTTCAAAAGTAAAATTCTGTAACGAATAATCTTTTAATTTACCTGTGCTTACACGTTTTATGAATTTCAACAAAGTTGGGATTTGAGGGCCAAGATCGTGATAGTGTAAAAAACCATCTTTTGGATAGCCTACATTCACGAAGGCGGCATTTAATCCCGGAACAGATTTTCTTACTTTGGCTAAAAATATATCACCAACAGCAAAATTACTGTCATCTTCCTCTTTGTTTAGTTCAACAAGTTTTCCATCTTTTAATAAGGCAAAATCTACAGCAGAAGAACCTGATCTGATAATCAATTCTTTATCCACTATTTTAGATTTTTATCCCGCTTTAGTCGGGATGGATTAAACATTATTTTTTTCACAGGGTTTTAAGCCTGAAGAAACCTCCTAAGTAATAAAGTAAATAAGGGTTTCAATTTCAAAGAACATCTTGTACTAAAAAAAGTAGTGAGAGCACTACTTTTTCTTATGGCGGTTAGCTCTGCTTCGCTTTTTTCTTTTGTGAGTAGCTACCTTATGTCTTTTTCTTTTTTTACCACTTGGCATAGTGTTAGTTTTTTAATTAGTAATTCTATTCTTTATCCCTTTTTACGAGAAAGGGTAATTATTTTACCTCAACGTTGGTCTTAACACCATCCACAAATATTCTTGCTGGTTTAAAAGCGGGAATGTTATGAGCGGGGATCTTGATGGTTGTGTTTTTGGAAATATTTCTTCCTGTTTTTTCTGCTCTTGTTTTGATCACAAAGCTTCCAAAACCTCTCAGGTACACATTATCTCCTGCTTCAAGAGAAGTTTTCACTTCCTCCATAAACGTTTCAACTGTTGCCTGCACATCACCTTTTTCCATTCCTAGTTTTTCAGAAATTTTGGCTACGATATCTGCTTTCGTCATTTTCGTTCTGTTTTTTTATAATTGGGGTTCGTATTTTTCGAGGGGCAAATATAAGAATTATAATTCCAATATTTCAATCCTAATTCATTAAATAGTAACCAAATAAAGATTTATACTTGCATTCAAACTTATGTGGCCGTGGTATTCGCTAAAACACTGACAGATTGGTATTTAAATAACAAGCGGGATTTGCCCTGGAGAAAAACCGGGGATCCCTACCGGGTGTGGCTTAGTGAAATTATGCTTCAGCAAACGCGAATTGCTCAGGGTTTACCGTATTATTTGAAGTTTGTTTCGGCATTTCCAACAGTTTTTGATCTTGCAAATGCTTCCGAAGAAAATGTTTTAAAACTTTGGCAGGGGCTGGGGTATTATTCCCGCGCAAGGAACCTTCACGCTACCGCAAAATATGTAGCCTTTGAACTCAACGGAATTTTTCCTCTCACCTATAATGGCCTTCTAAAATTAAAGGGAATTGGCGATTATACCGCCAGTGCCATTGCATCTATTTGCTATAATGAACCAGTGGCCGTTGTAGATGGAAATGTGTACCGGGTGCTTGCCCGTTTTTTTGACATTGAAACTCCTGTTAATTCTCCTGCAGGAATTAAGGAATTTAAAAACCTTGCAGTCCAACTGCTGGATGAACAGGATCCCGGCACCTATAATCAGGCCATCATGGAGTTTGGAGCCCTGCAATGCACCCCGCAATTACCAAAGTGTGAAAGCTGTCCTCTTTCTACAGCTTGTCTTGCGCTAAAATATAAAAAGGTGAACCTGCTCCCTGTTAAACTAAAAAAAGCAAAGGTCACGAAGCGCTATTTTAATTATTTGGTTTTTAAGTCGGTAGAAAATACTACAATTTTAGAGCAGCGAGTAGGTAGGGGGATATGGGAAGGCTTGTACCAATTCCCGCTTATAGAAACCAGTGAACAATTGTCACCTGAAGAATTTACAAAGCATCCGGAATTTGTGGCTCTGGTTGATATAAAACAACATCCCGTTACCTTATATAATGATACTCCGGTGATCCATAAACTTTCTCATCAGCATATTTTTACCCGTTTCTGGATTATCGAGAAGGAGAGCGTGTCTCAAAATAATGTGGCCGTGGAAAAAATCCAGGAGTATCCGGTTCCCGTGCTCATTGCAAATTTTTTAAAGGAATATGACTTCGACAAGTAGCAAATTTTTAAAAATTGACTCCCTTCCACGGGTTGCTGCTTCAGGAATTTTAATTATTTTTAAAAAATATATTCATCAATTTACTGTAATTTAGCACATTAAATATCACAGGTTATGACAGGTACACTCAACAAGGTAATGCTTATAGGGCATACGGGAGATGACGTAAAAATGCATTATTTTGAAGGTGGCGGTGCAATAGGAAGATTTCCTTTGGCCACAAATGAGGTTTATACCAATAAAACTACAGGCCAACGGGTAGAAAATACCGAGTGGCATAATATCGTGGTAAGGAATAAAGCTGCAGAGATCTGTGAGAAATACCTTAAAAAAGGGGATAAGGTTTATATTGAGGGCCGTCTTAAAAACCGGAAATGGACAGATGATAAAGGCATAGAGCGCTATTCTGTTGAAATTCAATGCACAGATTTCACTTTTTTAACTCCTAAGGAAGCCGGAAGTGGTGCTCCTCAAAATACCGGCCAGCCCAGGCAAGATCCCAATCCAAAAAATGATACTTTTGCAAGTCAATCCATGGGGCAGGAAGATGAAGATGATTTGCCCTTTTAAGTCTAACTAATATTAAAGCTATTGGATCCGGATCCTCCCAGTTTAATTTCACTTTTTTTATCGTTTGATTATACACAGGTCTTCAGCATAGTTATGCTGTTTGTTCTGCTTATTTGTTCTGCCCTTATCTCCGGCGCAGAGGTGGCTTTCTTTTCCCTTACGCCTGCCAGTTTTATGACTGAAACAGGCAAAAGGAGCAATGCCCAGAAAATTGTGGTTCGTCTTCTGGAAAAACCTAAAAAGCTCCTCGCAACCATACTGGTGGCCAACAATTCTATAAATATTGCGATAGTTCTCCTCTTTGACATTCTTACAGATGAGTACTTTGGAAGGATGAACACAACCATACTGGGGATCGATTTTAAGTTTGTGGTTGAAGTTGGGGTTATTACCTTTCTTATATTGCTTTTTGGGGAGATCCTTCCAAAAGTATATGCCAGCAGGAACAATGTGAAATTCTCTAATTTTATGGCACATCCTATGAACGTGCTGGATACCTTGTTCTCTCCTTTAAGCGTTCCAATGCGGGCAGTGACCCTGTTTATTCATGAAAGGCTGGGAAAACAAAGAAGCTATATTAGTATTGATCAGCTTTCACAGGCACTGGAATTAACGCGCGAAGAAGATACAACCACAGAAGAACAAAAGATCCTGAAAGGAATTGTTTCCTTTGGAAATACCGATACCAAACAGGTGATGCGGCCGAGGATGGATATTTTTGCCTTGAACCAAAATGAGACCTTTGAGGAGATCATTCCGCAGATAATAGAAAACGGATATTCCAGGATACCAGTTTATAAGGAAAGTATTGACCAGGTAATAGGGATCTTATATGTAAAGGACCTTTTGCCATACCTGGACCGCAGGAAATTTGAATGGACAAGCCTGGTGCGGGATCCATATTTTATACCTGAAAATAAAAAGCTGGATGATCTTTTAAATGAATTTAAGACCAAGAAGATCCACCTCGCAATTGTGGTAGATGAATACGGTGGTACCAGCGGACTTATTTCCCTTGAAGATATAATTGAGGAAATAGTGGGAGATATAAGCGATGAATTTGACGATGAAGATCTCATTTTTTCCAAGTTGGATGACAGTAACTTTGTGTTTGAAGGTAAAACCCCTTTAAAGGATTTTTATAAAATAATAAAATTGGAGGACGCCACGGCATTTGAGGAAAACAGAGGGGAATCTGAAACCCTTGCAGGTTTCTTACTTGAAATATCCGGTGGTTTCCCCAGGAAAAACGAGATAATTACATTCCTTAATTATATGTTTACCATTGAGGTAATAGATGATAAGCGTATTAAACAAATCAAGCTCAGCATAGAGCCAGTCTAAACCGGATCTCAGCACATTTTTCCGGTAAAATAATATAATATGAATAAGGTTTTATTCCTTTTTGGTCTTGTTTTAATGTTTTCTTCATGTAAAAACGACCATCTCCCCAAGCCAAAGGCATTTCTGGCCCTGGAATACCCGGCGGCTGAGTATTCAATGTACAGTTTAGGCTGCCCTTATCAATTTGAGAAGAATCAAATTGCTGAAGTTAGCCGCGCCAAAGGGAATGTTCCCTGCTGGATCAACATTAACTATCCATTGCTGGATGCGACCATATTCATTACCTATCAAAGCGTGAACAACAATATAGATTCCCTGCTTCGGGATGCCCAGCGAATGCCACTCCAGCATACTATTAAAGCCGATTTTATTGAAGGGGATATCTATACCAATGATGAAAGTAGAACTTACGGTATGTTTTATGAAATTGAAGGAAATGCTGCTTCCCAGGCGCAGTTTTACATTACAGATAGTATAAAGCATTTTATTACCGGGTCCCTCTACTTTAATCAGAAACCAAATTACGACTCTATTATGCCTGCAGCTGCATATCTTAAGACCGATATGAAACACCTTATGGAGACAATTAAATGGGATGATGGTACTCCTGAACCCCCTTTTTAAGAAGTTGCTGCCGCCCACATTTCCCATTTTAATTATACCCCGATATGCCAAATCAAAAGCTTAAATGGATCTATCTTATCCTGCTTTCTCTTGTTTGGGGAAGTTCCTTTATCCTTATTAAAAAAGGCCTTGTAGGTCTGGATGCTCTACAACTGGGATCTTTCAGGATCATTTTTGCAGCGGTTTTTCTTATCCTGGTTGGTTTCAAAAGCCTTCTGAAAATCACAGGGAAACAATGGAAGCTAATTGTTATCTCCGGATTTTTGGGTTCTTTCTTTCCCGTTTATCTTTTTGCCTTTGCTGAAACTGAAATAGACAGCGCAGTTGCTTCCATCCTAAATGCTACCACGCCGCTCATGACCCTAATTTTTGGCGTGATCTTTTTCAGAATTGTTTTTACGCAAAACAAGTTAATAGGAGTAGGACTTGGATTGGCCGGCACGCTGGGTCTTATTTTTAGCGGGGCGCAGGTAAATCCGGACCAGAACTATTTTTATTCGGGACTGGTGATAATCGCAGCTTTTTGTTATGCGGTGAATGTGAATATTATAAAGAGATATATGCACGATATTTCTGCTTTGGGAATAGCCGCCGGTAATTTTTTAGTCCTGCTCGTACCTGCATTGTTGATTTTATACTTCACGGGATTTTCTATGGAAAGTATCTCTTCCAATCCTGAGGTTTCCCTTTCCCTGACTTATATTTTGATCCTTGGGGTAGTAGGTACCGGGATAGCACTCATAATTTTCAATAAGCTTATTCAAATTTCAGATCCTGTTTTTTCCTCCTCTGTAACTTATACAATTCCCGTAATTGGATTAGCCTGGGGTCTTTTGGATGGCGAGGTTTTTACCTTGCAACAATTGATCTCAACTGTGGTGATCCTGCTTGGGGTATTTATTGTAAACCGCAACAAAAGCCTTTACCCGGGAGTAAAAAAAACGCCGGTTTAAATACAGGATTTAGCAACCGGGCATAAAAAAACCGGCCTTTTACAGCCGGTTTTCTTTCCATTAACAAAAAAACTATTCCTCAAAATCTCCGGGACTTACCCCTTCATTTATTTGAATAGAACTCACCTCAAACTCGATGGTTTGTGGCCCAAATGACTGGGTAATAGTATAAGGGAATTTAACCCCATTTGCTTCCTTGTAATTACTGTATCCTGTTGGAACACTCATTGTTTGAGGTCCCTGGGTAACGGTCTTAACAGACTGAACTTTAAGTCCGGTTTCTACATCATAGTACACCGTAGTGTCATCGCTCATTGAAACAGCATAGGCATCTTTTCCTTCAATTGCTTCCATGCCCATTAATTTGGCATTCTTTGCATTAAGTTCCGGGAAAGGATTGGCTTCGGCTTTTAAAGCAGATAACTGCTCATCCTGTAAGGCAATTTTTTGACCCTGCATAACAGCAAAACCGGTCTCGCCATTGTAAACGGTCTTGCTTACCACATTTCCATTCATAGAAACAACCTGGGAAGATTTACCGTCCTTGGTGGTTTTGGCTTCAAGATCAAGTTTTTGACCCTGGATCTCTGCCTGTGCAGTCATAACTACGCTTTCTACCTTTTCAACAGCTGCTTTCCCACCAATTGCCTCAATGTACTTATTCAGGATTGATTCAACCGTTACAGATGGATCTGCAGCTTTGTTGTATTCCGGTTTATCTACCGCAACACCATAAGTATTAAAGTATTTTACAGGGATTTTTTTGTCATTAACAGATACCTTTTCAAGGTTTTCAAGAACCTCAGATCCTTTACCTGCAATAACAATTCGCATATTATCTGTTTGATAATATTTATTGGCAACCCTTTGAATATCTGCTGCAGTAACAGCATTTATTTTTTGAAGAAAGGTCTGGTAAAAATCTTTAGGCAGGTTATTGGTTCTTATGTTAAGAGCATAACTGGCAATAGTTGCGGGTCTTTCAAGTCTTAAAACAAAATCTCCTGCAAATTTTGCTTTTGAATTGGCAAGCATTTCTGCATCTACAGGCTCGGTTTTAATCCTTCTTATTTCCTTCATTATTTCCACCACAGCGCTATCTGTAACAGCATTTCTCACGCTTGTTGATGCCACAAAACGAGCTGCCCCGTATTTATTGTTTCCGGTTGAACTTCCTGCACCATAGGTATAACCACGGGCTTCACGAAGGTTCATATTAAGGTAGCTTCCAAAACTTCCTCCAAGGATCTGGTTTGCAACCAGAACAGGGAAATAATCGGCATCTGCCATTTTAAGGTCAATGGTGTTTTGAACACGTATCTCACTTTGAACAGCATTTGGCATATCAATAAAATTGATCTCGGTAGCAGCTACATTGGTAACTTTAGGAAGGTCTTGCTCCGGCGGAGTTGCAGCTTTCCAGTTTCCAAACTGTTTTTCAATTTGTTTTTTAACTTCTGAAGTTTTTACATCTCCAACCACAACCAGATATGCGTTTTTAGGCACAAAATAATTCTTGTAATGGTTTTGAACATCCTGAAGGCTTACTGCTTCAGCATTTTCAGCCGTGGCAAACTCCCCATAAGGATGGTTGCTTCCGTAAGCAAGTGCCGAACTTACACGGCTGGCAATTGCACCTACGTTTTTCTCGTTGGCCTTTAATCCTTCTATCAATTTGGTTTTTTCAGCATCAAATTCTTTCTGGGTAAATTTTGGATTAAGTACTCCTTCAGCCATTAATTCCAATACCCTTGGAAAGAACTTGGACAGGGAACTCGCAGAGGCACTTTCGGCTCCAAATCCAATATTTGCTCCAAGGAAATCAATCTCTTCATTGAATTCCTCTTTTGTCATTTTCTGTGTTCCGGTTCCAAAAAGAGATGCAACCAGGCTCGTAGTGGCAGGTTTATCACCTAAGGAAGTGGGTTTGTTATCTAAAATAAGGCTCGCGGTTACACGGGGTAATTTATTGTTTTCTACCACAAGGACTTTTAAGCCGTTCTTCAAAGTAAAAGTTTCAGGCTCTCCCAGATTTATGGTTGGTGCAGGACCCGGTTGTGGTTGTTTGGTTCTGTCTACCTGGGCAATAGCTCCGGTAGTCATAAGACAAACTAAAAATATTGATAGTATATTGATCTTCATTTTTCTTTGTTTTTTGATTATTTTGCGCTTTCAGGCAGGTAATCCAGTTCTAAACGCTGGTTCTCATTCAAATACTCATTTGCAACTCTTTTAATATCTTCCCGGGTTATAGCCTGGTAGATCTCAATTTCCTTATTGATAAGATCTGTATTGCCATAAAGCATATTATAAGTGGCAAGGGAAGAAGCAATTCCTTCAATGCTGCTGTTGGAATTTACAAACCTGTTCTCAAATTTATTCTGAAGTTTTTGATATTCCTTTTCTGAAATAAGTTCTGTTTGTAACTTTTTGATCTCCTCATCTATAGAAGTGGCAAGGGTTTCAAGCGGGGTTTCACCCAAAGCAAGAGCGCCCATTACATAAGTTCCATAGTCTTCCTGGGATCTTGGAAAGGCAAGTACCTGTAAGGCGATCTTTTCTTCATCAACCATTTTACGGTACATTCTTGAGCTTCTTCCATCTGTAAGTATAGAGGAGATCATGTCAAGGATATAAGCATCTTTTTCTTTCATTGATGGCGTGCGGTAAACAAATATCTTGGCAGGAACCTGGATATTGCTATCATATTCTTTTGCCTTAATAGTTTCAGTAATTGGGTCCTCTTTAATATTTACCCTTTCAACCTCGGCTCTTTTCTCTATTTCTCCAAAATACTTTTGAATAAGGTCTTTGGTTTTATTTACATCAATATCACCGGCTACAACAAGGGTTGCGTTGTTTGGACCGTAATATTTTTCAAAGAAGGCAATAAACTCAGGCAACTCGGCCGAGTCAAGATCTTCCATGGTTCCAATTACAGAATTTTTGTAAGGATGCTTGTTGAAAACATATTGGTTGATCCCGGTGGCGTAAATGATCTTTCCGTAAGGTGCATTATCAATACGGGAACGTTTTTCCTCTTTTACAACTTCATTTTGAGTGTCTACCCCAATTTGGTTGATCACGGGATGCAACATTCTTTCAGATTCCATCCAAAGACCCAGTTCAAGGTTGTTTGATGGGAAGGTTTCGTAGTAATAAGTACGGTCTTGAGTAGTATTTGCATTGTTGCTACCACCATTGGCCGCTACAATATCAAACCATTTTCCACGCTCAATATTCTGAGTTCCTTCAAAAAGAAGATGTTCAAAAAAGTGAGCAAAACCGGAACGTCCTTCCTGTTCATCTTTGGCTCCAACGTGATACATTACCCCTACGGTTACAACCGGAGCAGTATTGTCCTGATGCAAAATAACGTGTAGACCATTATCCAGATCGTACTCGGTAAATTCAACTTCTTGTGCAAATCCCGCAATTCCCAGGAACAAAGCACAGGCTGATAATTTAAATTTATTGATCATTATAGTTTAAGTTTTTATTAATGTATTGCATTAGTATGGAAAAGCCGGTAAATGTTACACCTTAATTTTATAAAGCTTCCGCCGGAAAAACTTTGTTTTTAATTATAGCATAAATGAGTTAAATTAACAGGCTGTTAAGGCAATTCCTTTAAATTTTTTAGAAATTTGTAATAAAACAAAGAGTATTGATATGAAAAATCTAACAATTCCCATCAAGTTCGGAATAATAATCGCCATTGGATTGATAGCCTATTTTTTGATCACATCCATATTTGGGGCCCATACCAATCCATTCTTTAGTTTATTTAATCCGGTAATTGTGGGAATTGGAATGTTTGCTGCTATTAAATATTACCGCGAAAAACGAGGGGCGAAATTTAAGTACCAAAAAGGTTTCAGAACAGGACTGGTAACAGGGTTTCTTGCTACTATAATTTTTACGATCTTTTTTGCCTTCTATGCCACCGAGATACAACCCGATTTTATTGAAAGGCTGCTTTCCAAATGGGATAGTGACTGGTATATTAATATAGGAATGATAATCTTCACGGTTGCCTTAATGGGGTTTGCTACCAGCGTGGTTCTTACCCTGGCGTTTATGCAATTATTGAAAGATTCCTGGAACACGAAAGAGGGTAAGGAACATGAACTGTAAAAGTTTATAAAGACTTTGTCAATTAATTAATTAGAAGTATATTTGCACCCGCCTTTGAAAAAAAGAAGGTGGGTTTTTCTTTAATATAATCAATTAATTATACGCTATGTACGCAATTGTAGAGATAGCAGGGCAGCAATTTAAAGTTGCAAAAGACCAGAAAGTATATGTTAATCGTTTGGCAGGAGAAGAAGGAGATAAAATTTCCTTTGATAAAGTTCTTCTTTCAGGTGATGGTGACAATATTACTTTAGGCGCCCCAGCTATAGACGGAGCTTTGGTAGATGCAACCATCACCAGGCACGTTAAGGGAGACAAAGTTATTGTCTTTAAAAAGAAAAGAAGAAAAGGATACCGTGTGAGAAATGGTCACCGTCAATCCCTTACTGAAATTTCTATTACAGGTATTACTTTACCTGGAGGTAAAAAAGCAACTTCTGCCAAAAAGGAAGAAAAAGCTGATACCAAAACTGCAGCTGCACCCGCACCTGCTAAAAAAGAGGTTGAAGTAAGTGAGAATTTAATTTCACGTGCCGAAAAAAGAGCAGAAGATAAAAATATTGAGATCAATATTGAAAAACTTTTGTCCAGTGTAGGTACTGCATTGAAATCTGAAGCCGATGATCTTAAGTTGATCAACGGGATTGGACCATCTTACGAGCAAAAATTGAACGACATAGGTATTTATACCTATGAGCAAATTAGCAAATTAAAAGCTGCCGACAGAGAAGAGCTTTCTGCTCTTGAAGGTATTACCCGTGACAAGATTGAATCTGAAGAGTGGGTAAAACAGGCTAAAGAATTGCTAAAGAACAAATAAGAATTTTTAATTAGAAAAACTTTAAGCCATGGCTCACAAAAAAGGAGTTGGTAGTTCCAAGAACGGTAGGGAATCTGAATCAAAACGTCTTGGCGTTAAGATCTTTGGAGGACAAGCCGCTATCGCAGGGAACATCATCGTTAGACAAAGAGGTTATACACACAATCCAGGGGAGAATGTGTATGGAGGAAAAGACCATACTTTACATGCCAAAGTTGACGGTCTTGTGAAATTCACAAAAAAGAAAGACAATAAATCTTACGTTTCTATTGAGCCGTTTGATGCATAGTTGATCTTATATTGTATATTATTAAACCCTTTTTGAGAAATCAAAAAGGGTTTTTTTGTACCTTATAGTTTCTAAAACCAAAATAATGGAATATACTACTATCTATACCGGTGACGATCAAGCCGAGATCTCCATTATCAAACACCTTTTTGAGGAGAATAACATTCCTTATAATGTACTTGGGGAAGCTACGGCATCTTCAGCAGGAATTGGGGCGACAGGAAATATGGGAATGCGAATCCAGGTGCCGGTTGATCAGGTTGATCGCGCAAAAAATATCCTTAGGGATAATGGATTTTTGGGAGAAATGAAAAAAGGCCGTGAAAAAAGGCGAAAAGAACCCAGATTTTCCAAATGGATGTTTATTTTTCTTGCCGCACTTGTCCTTATTATTGTTTCCTTCCTTATTATGTGGTTTATGAGTCCGTCTTAAAATATAATTACAATAAAAGCCCTCCAAAATAAAAAGATCCTCTTCGGTTTATCAAAGAGGATCTTTTATTTGCTCAATTGTGATTCCTCACAATTCTGGATTAGTACCGGTAATATTCCGGTTTGAATGGTCCTTCAACCTCCACTCCAATATAGTCTGCCTGATCTTTAGAAAGCTCGGTAAGCTCTACCCCTATTTTTTCAAGGTGAAGTTTGGCAACCTTTTCATCCAAATGCTTCGGAAGCATATAAACTTCGTTGTCGTATTTATCTGAATTTTTCCAAAGTTCGATCTGGGCAAGTGTTTGGTTGGTAAAGGAGTTGCTCATCACAAAACTTGGGTGGCCGGTAGCGCAACCAAGGTTTACAAGTCTTCCTTCAGCAAGAAGAATAATATCCTTCCCATTGATAGTATATTTATCAACTTGTGGTTTTATGGTATTTTTGGTGTTTCCGTGATTTTTATTAAGCCAGGCAACATCTATTTCATTGTCAAAATGACCAATATTACAAACGATGGTTTTATCCTTCATCGCTTCAAAATGCTCACCTCTCACAATGTCCTTATTTCCTGTTGTGGTAATCACAATGTCTGCTTTCTCAAGTACATTTTCAAGTTTCTTAACCTCAAACCCGTCCATAGCCGCTTGAAGCGCACAAATAGGATCAATTTCTGTAACGGTTACAATTGAACCCGCACCTCTAAAAGAAGCGGCAGTACCTTTACCTACATCTCCATAACCACAAACAACCACTCTTCTTCCCGCAAGCATAACATCTGTTGCGCGGCGTATGGCATCTACGGCGCTTTCACGGCAACCGTATTTATTGTCAAATTTTGATTTGGTAACAGAGTCATTCACGTTAATGGCCGGCATAGGAAGTGTTCCGTTCTTCATTCTCTCGTATAAACGGTGCACCCCGGTAGTTGTTTCTTCTGAAAGTCCTTTGATCCCACCCGCTAATTCAGGGTATTTATCAAGGACCATATTGGTAAGATCTCCTCCATCATCTAGGATCATATTCAAAGGTTTGCGGTCTTCACCAAAGAAAAGTGTTTGCTCGATACACCAGTTGAATTCTTCTTCATTCATTCCCTTCCAGGCGTAAACAGGTACTCCTGCAGCAGCAATAGCGGCAGCAGCCTGATCCTGGGTAGAGAAAATATTACAGGAACTCCAGGTAACCTCGGCACCCAATGCGGTTAAAGTTTCAATAAGAACTGCAGTTTGAATGGTCATGTGTAAACAACCTGCGATACGCGCACCTTTTAAAGGCTGCTCGCTTCCAAATTCCTCACGCAAAGCCATTAAACCTGGCATCTCTGCTTCTGCCAATTCTATTTCTTTCCTTCCCCAGTCGGCCAGGGAAATATCTTTAACTTTATAAGCGGTGTAAGGCACTGTTTTCGTCGACATATTATTATATTTGATTTATAGCAATTTTTCAGTCGCAAAAATACATAATATCTAACAAAATCTTATGCCCGTTTACAAAACAATAACAGTGAATAAGAATACTAAGGTATTCATTTGGAAGGTTGAAGAGTCCCTTGAATGGCTAAGTGAAGGCATTGAGCTTACCCCTCATTGCGAGCAACGGGTAAAGGGAATGAAGAGCGAGATACATCAAAAGGGTTTCATGAGCATACGTCACCTTCTTGCGCAAGCCGGTTATGAAGATAAGGATCTATACTATGACGACCAGGGGAAACCTCATTTGGTGGATGGGAAATTAATCTCTATTACTCACTCCTTTAATTTCACGGGAATTATTGTTAGCAATGAAAAAGTGGGTATAGATATTGAAAAACAGCGCGATAAGATCCTTACAATTGCTCACAAGTTTACTCCTCTGGAAGAGTACCATACCCTGGCCAATGAGGAAGCTTTAATAAGAAAACTTACCATTGTTTGGGGAGGAAAGGAATCTATTTACAAGCTCCTGGCCGAACCCGGCCTTAGTTTTTTGCAGCATATTAATATTACAGATTTTGACTTTGATGCTGTAGGAACCACCGGGAAAGTTCTTTTTAATGGAAGATCCTCTTTATATGAAATGGAATTTCTCGAATTTGAAGGGTTTACGTGTGTTTATGCCTGGGAAGCCAAAAAACCAGTGGCATAATGATCATTTCCTCATCAGTATATAAAGATCTTATTTCTTCTTCTGAAAAAAAAAACAAGTTGCTTGCGGTTCTTATAGACCCTGAAAAATTTCCGGAGGAAAACGCCAAACAATTCTTTAAAAACCTTACCACTACTGTTACCCATATTTTTGTTGGAGGCAGCACAGCCGAAAATGAGGAAACTCAAAAAACGGTAAATTTAATAAAGAACTTCACATCTCTTCCTGTCATCCTTTTTCCTGGAGATCATTCTCAAATTACCGGGGAAGCAGATGCACTCCTTTTCCTGAGCCTTATTTCAGGGCGCAATCCCGAATATCTTATTGAACAACAGGTGCGGGCTGTGGAAAAGCTAAAGGACACAAAACTTGAAATTATCCCCACCGGGTATATTCTTATTGACGGCGGAAACCAATGCGCCGTTGAAAGAGTAAGCCAAACCAGGCCAATGCCGCAAAATGATATTGATAAAATAATCAATACGGCTCTTGCAGGAGAATTTTCAGGAAAAAAACTTATTTACCTTGAAGCCGGAAGTGGAGCGAAGGTCCCGGTATCGGCAGAGATCATTAGAGCGGTGAAAAAGGCTTTATCCATCCCCTTGGTTGTGGGCGGGGGCATTAGAACCGCTCAACAATTGACCACTGCTTATAATGCAGGTGCAGATATGGTGGTAATAGGAACGGCATATGAAGAGGGTATTGTGATTTAATGCCTAAATTTGATCTAACCAAATAACAATTCCCACTTTAAGGGATATAATAAACTCGACATGAAAATATCGGTTGAACTTACATTAACTCCAATTCAGGATAATTTTGAACCAGCAATAATTCATTTTATTAAACAACTAAGGGATTCAGGATTAACGGTAATGGAAAATCCATTGAGCACCCAGGTATACGGAGACTATGATGAAGTAATGAAGGTTTTGAACATTGAGATCAAAACAGCTTTTGAAGCAATAGACCGCGGACTTATGTATATCAAAATAGTAAAAACAGACCGCAGCGACTATGCAGCCCATTTTTGATTTCTTTTTTGCCCAGTATTATGAGTACCAAACGCTATTTATAGTTTTAGAGATCATCGCGGTGATCTTTGGGTTTTTATCGGTGTGGTACTCCAAACAGGAAAATATTCTCGTGTATCCCACGGGAATAATAAGCACCTTGATTTTTGTTTACCTTTTATGGCAATGGGGCCTGCTGGGCGACATGATGATCAATGCCTATTATTTTTCAATGAGTATCTATGGCTGGTATGTATGGACCAGGAAAATAGATGCGGTACATTTTACCCCTGTGACCCGGATGACAAAAAAGGAACATGTTTATGCCGCGCTCCTTTTCCTGGGAACCCTGTTGTTTGTATATATTGTATATGAATTGTTTGATAAATGGACAGACTGGACCGCGTACGTTGATACATTTACAACTGCAATATTCTTTGTGGGAATGTGGCTTATGGCGCGAAAGAAAATAGAGAACTGGATCTATTGGATCATTGGGGATATCATCTCGGTTCCGCTGTACTTTTATAAAGGGCTCACGCTTACCAGTTTTCAATACTTTTTATTCACCATAATTGCCATCTTTGGTTATTTAGCATGGAAGAAAAGCTTGCACAGGAACCTTCAACCTGCCTGAAAGCGGTGCTTTTTGGTCCTGAGTCAACAGGAAAATCTACTTTGGCCGCAAGGCTTGCTGCCCATTTCAATACAGTGTGGGTAGAGGAGTATATGAGGGAATACCTTCAAAAAAAATGGGATGAGAAAGGTGGGGTTTGTGAACCTCATGATCTTATTGTAATTGCAAAAGGCCAAATGCGAAATGAGAACCGTCTAGCAAAAATCGCCAATAAAGTTCTTTTTTGCGATACAGATCTCCTGGAATTAAAGGTTTATTCTGAAGCGTATTACAATGGGTATTGTAATCCAGATCTTCATAAACATGCGTTAAAGAACTGGTACGACATTTACTTTTTAACTAATATTGACACGCCCTGGATACCCGATGATCTTCGGGATAAGCCCCTTGACAGGGAAGGCATGTTCAAACGATTTAAAAGCGCCCTAAAGCTTACAAAAAGACCTTTTATAGTATTGGAAGGTGATGAAGACCATCGTTTTGAAACCGCCGTTTCAGCAATTAACGAACTTTTAAATCAACAGAATTGAAATTCACACAGCAGGATATTGAACAAATTCAAAACCACGGATTATCGTTAAATAAAGTCGAAGAGCAATTGAGAATATTTGACCGCGGAAATCTCCCCGTAAATATTTATGCAGCGGCCACCACAGGTGATGGGATCAATGAATTTGGAGATGAAGAACGGGATTTACTGGCCCGTTATTATGAGCAGGAACAGGATCGTCTTTCTATAATTAAATTTGTTCCGGCCTCAGGCGCTGCCACAAGAATGTTCAAAGCCCTGCATGCATTTCTCGAAGAATTTGATCCCGGGAAAGAAACTATACAGGATTATTTAGATCGATCTGGGAAAAAAGATCTTAAAGCATTTTTTAATGGCCTTGAAAATCTGCCGTTTTATGGGCAGGCTCTCAATAATGCACGCGAAAGTCAACCAGGGATAAACGATCTTAGTGATGATGCCAGGAAATATGCTTTATTGCAAACAATGCTCTTTTCGCCGGGTCTAAACCTTGGAGATTATCCAAAGGGGTTGGTGCCATTTCATAATTATGGAAATCACATTGCTACGGCTTTTGAAGAGCATCTCTACGAGGCCGCAAATTATGCTTCAGTAAAAGGAGTTGCCAGGATCCATTTTACCATTTCCAAAGAACACCAGGAAAAATTTCTTGCCGAATTAGAAAGAATAAAATCCCGCGTAGAGGCTCAAACTCATGTTGAGTTTGATGTTTCCTTCTCATATCAGGACCCAAAAACAGATACTATTGCCGTAGATGAGAACAATAGTCCCTTTTGCACACAGGAAGGCAAGTTATTATTTAGGCCCGGTGGGCATGGGGCATTGATAGAAAACCTTAATTCCCTTTTGGCTGATATTGTTTTTATAAAGAATATAGATAATGTGGTTATAGCTCATAAGGCCGGAGAAATGGCAGAATCCAAAAAAATGCTTGGCGGCAGGCTTCTTCAACTTCAGGAAAAATGTTTCGGATACTTGAAGATGTTGGAAGAAAGGAAACCTTTGGTTCATGATATAACAGAGATAAGGACGTTCATTGAAGAAGAACTGTACACAACATTTGAAGACGGATTTGAACACATTACAAACGAAAAGAAAGTACGGCAACTGCAGGCAAAACTTAACCGGCCGTTACGTGTGTGCGGGATGGTAAAAAACGAAGGGGAACCCGGAGGAGGGCCCTTTCTGGTAATTCATGAGGATGGAACCAGGTCTCTTCAAATAATTGAAGGAGCACAAATTGATGATAAGGATCCACAGCAAAAAAAGATCGCTCAGGATGCTACGCACTTTAATCCGGTGGATATTGTTTGCGGAATTAAAAATTATAAAGGAGAAGCTTTTGATCTAAGTCTCTATGTTGATCCAACGGCCAGTTTCATTGCTGAAAAAACTTATGAGGGTAAAGCCTTAAAAGCTCTGGAACTTCCGGGATTATGGAATGGTGCGATGGCAAAATGGAATACCGTATTTGTTGAAGTTCCCGTGAGCACTTTTAATCCTGTGAAAACAGTCGTAGATCTACTTAAACCTACTCACCAACCGGAATAAATTATGCCCCATTATGAACTCCTGAAACAGGAATTGGTCTATAAAGCTGTAAAAAGCTCAGGACCCGGCGGGCAGCATGTGAACAAAACAGCTTCCAAGGTTATCGTTCAATATGATATTCCCCAATCTGCAGCCATTTTACAGGAAGAAAAAACTTTACTGTTGGAGAAACTCTCCTCCCGGCTTACCAATGAAGGGATATTAATTATGGATAGCAGCGAGTCCCGCAGCCAGCATAAGAATAAGGAACTGGTAACAGAACGTATTCTAAATGTAGTCGCAGGCGCTTTAAAAAAACAAAAGCCACGAAAAAAGACCCGACCTACAAAAGCATCCAAACTCAAACGCTTACATGAGAAGAAAGCGAAATCTGCCATTAAAGCCGATCGCCGGAAACCGGAACTATAAAGGTTATTTTTTCAAAATGAAGTTTAATTATTTTCCTGCCTTATTTCAATTCCTTGTGGATTGGGGAGAGAATCCCCATTGCAATTGATATTTTTAATTTTTTCTACATAATTTTTTGTTAAAAGAACATTGTTAATTTCCAGGTATTCCTTGTTTAACAGGCTATTAAGGCAGAACGACATAGTTTTTCGGGCTTTGGTATAATTTTTCTAATATCAATAACAACCGAAACATAAATAATAACAATAAATAATTATAATTATGAAAAAGTTAATTTTATCATTTGCAGCAATTGGATTGTTTTTTACCACTACTCAGGCACAGGTTGTGGCTGAAACAACAACTACCACAGAAGTGACTACAACAGAAGTAACAACAGAAGTTGAAGTTCAGGACGATTTTACCGAAATAGAGGTTGTTGAATTACCGGCCGCTGTTACCGCCGCCATTACAAGAGATTTTGCTGGTGCTGTGACTCAGGAAGCCTGGGTAAAAGAGAAGGATGGAAAAGTTGTTTACAAGATCAAAATCGAGGTAGACGGTGAAAAGCAAAAACTTTATGCTGATGCAGAAGGAAACTGGATAGAAAAAGAAAAGAAGGACAAAAAGGACAAAAATAAAGATTCCTAGTTCCCTACAATTAGGAATTGAAAAAGCCGCCATTTAATGGTGGCTTTTTTTTGTGGAAATAAGTGAGCTGCTAAAGGTGCATAATTTGTAAATTTGCGTTTTAACTAATTATCACTCTATGATTTCCATTCTTATAATCGAAGATGACGTGGCATTCTCAGCCATGTTAAAGACTTTTTTTGAAAAAAGGGATTATAAGGTTGATACCGCCTTTTCTGCTGAAGAGGGATTTAAAAAACTCGGGTCTGCAAAATTTGATATTCTTTTAACCGATGTGCGGTTACCGGATCGTGATGGGCTGGAAATTCTTTTAGAGGTTAAAAAGAATTATCCGCAAATCCAGGTGATTGTAATGACAAATTATGCCGAGATCAATATGGCGGTAAAGGCTATGAAGAACGGTGCCTTTGATTATGTATCAAAACCTTTTCAGCCTGAAACTATTCTTCAAACCATAAACAACGCATTAAATCAACACCAGGCTGTACAGGAGCCTTCCTCATCACAACCTGCAGTTGTAAAGGAAAAAAAAGCCAAACCTGTCCTTACTTCTGAATTTGTAAAGGGGGTTAGTGATGCGGCTCGTAAATTAAATGATTATATAGACCTTGTTGCCCCTACCAATATGTCGGTTTTAATTATTGGCGAAAGCGGTACGGGAAAAGAGCAGGTTGCCAAAAGTATTCACGATAAAAGCAAAAGAAAGGGCGCGCCTTTTATTGCGGTAGATTGTGGAGCTATTCCAAAGGAAATTGCCTCCAGTGAATTCTTTGGACATATAAAAGGTTCTTTTACTGGTGCTATTCAGGATAAGACCGGGCATTTTGAAGCAGCAAATGGCGGTACTCTTTTTCTGGATGAAATTGGGAATCTTGGATATGACCTGCAGGTACAACTGCTGCGTGCATTACAGGAACGCAAAATAAAGCCCGTAGGCAGCAATAATGAAATTAAGGTTGACATTAGGGTAGTAACTGCTACCAATGAAGATCTCAATCAGGCTGTAAAAGAAGGAAATTTTAGGGAAGATCTTTTTCACAGGCTTAACGAATTTTCTATAGAAGTCCCCGCATTGCGTGACAGGAGAGAAGACCTCATGCTTTTCGCTGAACATTTTTTGGATGAAGCGAATGTAGAACTTGAAAAAGAGGTAGTTGGTTTTAGCGATGAAGCAATTGAAGCCTTTCAAAACTACAGCTGGCCGGGAAACCTCAGGGAGCTCAAGAATATGGTGAAGAGGGCGGTGCTCCTTACCCAGGAACCAATAATTCCTTTAAAGGTTTTGCCTCATGAGATAGCTCATACCCAAAAGACAGAGGAAACCTATGGATTGTTCAGGAATAAAAATGAAGAAACGCTTATTCTGGACGCCCTTGAAAAAGCTAATGGCAATAAGAGTAAAGCCGCAAGGATACTATCTATAGACAGAAAGACCCTTTACAATAAACTCAAACAGTATAATATTAAGCTTTAACTTCTTTCTGAAGTTGAAATAATAGAACTTCTATCTCTTCAAGAAGCATTTTTATATGCTCATCGCTGAAAGCAGCCTGTTTCTTTTCCTCCAGATCCTGAAGTTTTGGCACAATTTCATTGGCCTTCATTTGCTTGAACATAGGAAGCATTCTATGAGCAATTTGTGAAACCCTTTCCTGGTCACCTTTATCAACAGAGGTTTCTATCTCTTTTAAATTTAGCCTGGTACTTTCAATAAATGCGGTAAGGATCGTATCCATTGCCACCTGGTCCTCTCCTGTAAATAAAAAGATCTCTTCCAGGGAATATTCAGATTTGCCTGAAGAATTATAAATATTTGATCGTTCCTTTTTTTCAATGTCAATTTTCAGAACCTGACCTATTTTAAAAAGGAGATCTGCAGGTTTGTAGGGTTTTAAAATATTTCCTGCAAAACCGGCTTCCGTGTAATTTTCTGAAGGTACAGTTGTTTGTCCGGAAATTGCAATCACGGGAATAGTGGCAAACTCAGGATTGTTTTTAATGGATCTCACCAGTTCAAAACCGTCCATTTTAGGCATTTGTATATCTGTAAGTACCAAATGGTAATTACCCGTTTCAAGTTTTTTCAATGCCTCCAATCCGTTGGAAGCGGTGTGGCAGTTCATTCCGGTAGATTTTATCAACTCCTTACTTAAAGCCAGCTGTGAGGGCTCATCATCTACAACAAGAATGTTTTTTCCTTTTAGATCTTTTTCTGTGACCTTAATGATCTCTTTATCATTTTCAACAGATTCTTCAACCGGTAACTTTTTTACCGGGATCTTTACAATAAATTCACTTCCCTCACCCTGTTTACTTTTCAATTCAATTTTCCCTTTCAGCAGGGAAGTAATTCTTTTTGTTATAGCAAGGCCCAAACCGGTGCCGCCGTATTTTTTTTCAATGTCACCATGTTCCTGGGAAAACTCCTCAAATATCTCTTCCTGCTTGGATTCATTTATTCCAATACCCGAATCCTTTATGGAAATGGTAAGAATATAACTGTCTTCGATCTTCTTTTTCATTGAGATCGAAGCAATTATCTCTCCTTTTTCGGTAAACTTATAGGCATTGGTTATCAAATTAGAGAGTATCTGTTTTATTCTGAAAGGATCACTTAAAACCTTACAATCGGTTTCGGGAGAAGCGATCACTGAAAATTTCAGGAGTTTCTTATCCTGTTCAGGAATGGTATTATAAAAGGTGTCTTCCAGAAGGTTTTTGGGATTAAACGGAAGGGTTTCGATAAGCATTTTCCCCGCTTCGAGTTTGGAAAGGTCCAGCAGGTCATTTACAAGGTGAAGGATATACTCAGATGATTTTTTTAGATGGCTCAGGTAATGATCCTGTTTGGGATTAAGGCCAGATTTTCCCATTAACTCTGTATATCCCATTACTGTGTTGAGAGGGGTTCGCAGGTCATGGGTAATTGTGGCTATGAATTGTTCCCTGCGATGCATTAATTCTTCAGTAAAAGATTTGGCTTCCTCAAGCTGCAACCTGTACCGTTGGCTTCGGCTTATATCTTTAACAATTAGAAACAGGAAAATAAGGATGATTAAAATACTAGCCGCACCTACCACAATGATGATGGTAGAAATTTCCTTCAGCATAACTTCAGAATTTTCTACCCGTGCCAGGGATATTTCCCTCTCTTCATTTTCTACAACCCTTAAAAGATTCCGCAGCTGCTCATTAAGCACCATATCGTTAAGCAGGAGCTCATTTTCCTTGCGGTTTATAACTTCCCGGAATTGCTGATTCTCGCGCTCCAGTTCGCTTAAAACCGTACGTACTGCCCTTATGAGGGAATCTGCGCTCACGGTAGAGATTCGTTGTCCTTCCTGATTATTGAATTCCAGCAATTGTATAAGAACACTGCGTTGATGAGGTTCCAGGTTGGCAAAGCGCCTGTCATAATTGGGCGGATTAAAGGACGGGTCCACTTTTTCCAGTTCCCGTATAACTTCCCGGTAATAACTGGTATTCCTATCCCTGGTCCTTAATTCCAGCAATTCCTGGAGGTTCTCGCTTTTTTTGGAAAGCAGGGTAGAAATGCTGTCCAGTTCCATCTTCATAGTAGTGTCCTGGTACATTCCCCTTAGGGAGTCCAGGCTGGTTTGAACATTCTCAATTTGGAGGGTATAGCGATTAAGATCTGTGGTGTCGCCGGATTGTATGAATTGCCTGCCAATATTTTCGGTTTCAATAAGCTCTGTAGCAATTTCACTTACCAGGACAAGTTGCTGGCTGTTAAGGTTATTTGTTTGCGTAAGTGTAGAGAATTTAACCACCTGGGAATAGGTAAACCACACAGCAGCTGCTGCCAGGGCGGCAACAAGGAGATATCCCACAATAACCTTAACGGTTATAGAGCGCTTGGAATTCTTCATTTCGGTGTAGTTAAGTGCCTGGCGGTCCCTATTAGTATTCAATTGCAGTAATATTTGATGCTAAAATTACGCCAATTCTTTTTAAATGATCTTTGAAGCGAGGAAATCAAAAAAAGCTTATTATATTTGCACCACATCTCAAAGGGGTGCCGAAAATTGAAGAAATTCAGGATTAGGCTGAGATTATACCCACTGAACCTGGGCAGGTAATGCTGCCAAGGGAAAATGAAACTATTTGTTTCAGAAAGCGTATTACTCCCTGTTAAACCAAATTTTGGTTTTCCGGGGTTTTTTTATGCGAAGGATTTTATAAGTTAATCAACAGAATAACTGCCCCTTTTATTCGTACAAATTTAATTTTAGACGAATGAAATTTTCCATTTTTTTACCTGCTTTATTGATCGTTTCTTCTACGGCATTTTCCCAACAATTGCCCCAGGACACTATAAAAGAAGTTCCCGAGGTTCTTGATGAAGTGCTTGTGCGGGCCATAAGGGTAAACGCGCAATCTCCAGTTACTCATTCCAATTTAACCGAAAAGGAATTGGAAAAACGTAATCTTGGCCAGGACCTGCCTTTTATGCTTAATTTTTTACCTTCGGTTGTGAGCACGTCTGATGCCGGAGCGGGTGTAGGTTATACTTCCTTCAGGGTAAGGGGAAGCGATGCTTCAAGGGTGAACGTAACCTTGAATGGAATCCCATTCAACGATGCTGAAAGTCAGGGGTCATTTTTTGTTAACCTGCCCGATTTTACCTCCTCGGTTCAAAACCTGCAATTGCAGCGTGGGGTTGGAACCTCAACCAATGGTTCCGGGGCTTTTGGGGCAAGTTTGAATTTACTTACCGATGCAGTTTCTGAAACTGCATACGGCGAGATCACCAATTCTTTTGGCTCCTTCAATACCCGCCGGCATAATGTGAAATTCAGCTCTGGTTTGCTTAACGATCATATTGAAATTGCCGGAAGACTTTCAGCAATAGCATCTGATGGGTACATAGACCGGGCAAGTTCAGATCTTAAATCATATTTTTTGCAGGGATCCTATGTAGATGAGACAACGCTTATTAAGGCAATTACTTTTGGGGGGCATGAGGTGACCTACCAGGCCTGGAATGGAATAGATCGCGAAACCCTTGAGGAGAACCGCACGTTTAATTCGGCCGGGATGTTTACAGATGCCAATGACAACGTCAGGTTTCATGATAATGAAGTAGATGATTACCGCCAGGACCATTACCAGCTGCACTGGAATGAGCGGTATAACAATAATTGGTCTTCCACTCTCGGTTTAAATTATACCTATGGCCGGGGTTTCTTTGAACAATATAAAGAGGATCAACGCTTTTCAATGTATGGATTTGAGCCGGTTGAAATAGGGGGAGACACGGTGAACCGGACAGACCTTATACGCCGCCGCTGGCTGGACAATGATTTTTATGTGGTCAATGCCAATGTTACTTATAAGAATAATGAGCTTGAAATTACTTCAGGTGGTTTTTACAGTCATTATACCGGGGACCATTTTGGGGAGGTGATCTGGGCGCGGTTTGCATCAGAATCTGAAATAAGAGACCGGTATTATTTTAGCGATGCCTCTAAGGACGAATTAGCTGTTTTTTCAAAGGCAACGTACCGTATCAATGATAAGTGGCAGGTATTTGGGGATCTTCAGGGGAGATTCATCAATTATAAAACCGGGGGGATTACTTCAGATATTGTTCCAATTGATGTTGATCAAAATTTCAGCTTTTTTAATCCGAAGGCTGGTCTTACCTACCAGATGAATCCTACAAATCAATTATTTGCTTATTACGGAAGAGCCCACCGCGAGCCCACGCGTAACGATTTTGAGGAAGGGATAAACTCTCCCGAAAAATTGAACGACTATGAATTGGGCTGGAGGTTTTCTTCAGAAAAAGTAAAGCTGAACACCAACCTTTTCTATATGGATTATGAGGATCAATTGGTGCTTTCAGGGGAACTTAATGATGTGGGTGCGCCATTAAGAACCACCAGTGGTAGCAGTTACAGACTGGGACTGGAAATAGATGCTGAGGTTTTATTGAGTGAAAAACTGAGTATCAGGCCAAATTTGGGTTTAAGCACCAATAAAAACCGAAATTTTATCGCGACCATTAACGGGGAACTTGTAAATCTGGGAGAAACCAATATCTCATTCTCACCAGAGGTGGTGATCTCCAATATGCTCATGTTCCAGCCTGTTGAGAATTTGCAACTAGGCTTGTTATCCAAATACGTAGGAGAGCAATATATGGGGAATATAGACAGCAAAGCCTCGCTGCTTGATAGTTATTTTGTGAATGATCTTAGTGTTTATTATGAGTTAAGTGATGTCCCCGTTTTCCGGTCAATTGTTTTCACCGCACTCGTAAATAATATATTTGATGTGAAATATGAATCCAATGGATATTTCTATACCTATGAAGATGATTTCAGCCAGCCGGGAATGGTAACAACAATAGAAGGGGCAGGGTATTATCCACAGGCAGGGATCAATTTTTTTGCAGGACTGACCCTAAGATTTTAAAAATTCAATCGGGGAAATATGGAGGATTATGGCCCCGTGTTTCCCGGTTATTTTTAGTTAAAGACCTCAATTGTATTTCCGCTTTTGCGTACCCGGTATGGTTTCAGGGAATATTGCCCGGTGCCGGATGAAAGTTCGCCGGTAAGGATATTATAGGAGTTCCCATCCCCACAGCTGCAGGTTGCAATTATACCTTGCACGGTTAATCTTGAACAACTGGATAACTGGTGGTTGGGGTCGCTTAATTCAAAGGCTGTGAATTGGGTGTTATTAATGTTATATACCACTATCCCGTTAATCCCCGTATTATAGGTAACATAGCTGTTTCCGGGAAAATTCAGGCTGTTGTATTCAGGCAAATTTAAATTAAGAGCCAGCCTAAAACTTATGTTTGTGAGATAAGGATTGTTTCTTATCTCATCATCTGGTTCACAGGAACCTAGGGTGAATGCCAATACAAGAAGGATTAGTAATTTCTTATACATATGGGAATTATTGAGGCCTTGGAATTTTATTGTTTTCAATATTTAAATTTATTATATTTGTTAGGATAAATCCCGTCTCAGGTGGGATTTTTTGTATTTATTGACTAGATAAAATTTTTATATTCGTTCTGTTTGACCCTGTAAAGGTCTGTTCAAAACTTCAAACCTATAAGTTTTGAGCTCAAAAATCAAAGAAATTAATTGCACTTAGCGGGTTGAAAGGAGTATTCTTTTCAGCCTTAGGTGTTAAACGATAAAATTATGACCAAAGTATCTTATTATACTCCGGAAGGGCTTAAAAAGCTAAAAGATGAGTTGAATCAATTGAGAGATGTGGAACGTCCTAAAGCCTCACAGGCCATAGCAGAGGCACGGGACAAAGGAGATCTTAGCGAAAATGCCGAGTATGATGCGGCCAAGGAGGCCCAGGGATTGCTGGAACTGCGTATTTCCAAAATGGAAGAGATATTATCAAACGCCCGTATTATTGATGAATCGCAACTGGATACATCAAAAGTTCTGGTGCATTCCCACGTGCGAATAAAGAACCTCGCCAACAAGGCTGAAGTGAAATATAAACTTGTTGCCCAAAGCGAAGCCGATCTTAAAACAGGGAAGATCTCTGTAGAATCTCCAATAGGAAAAGGACTTCTGGGAAAACAAGTAGGAGAAACCGCAGAGGTTGAGGTGCCAAACGGTACTATGAAATTTGAGATCCTTGAGATCTGGCGGGAATAATTCAGGTATTTTCCCGAAATCCTTCGTTTGAATCATTTTAACAAAGAATCATGGCAAGTATTTTTTCAAAAATAATTACCGGCGAGTTGCCGTCGTATAAAGTGGCAGAGACCGATGAATTCCTGGCCTTCCTTGACATTAATCCCAACGCAAAAGGCCATACTCTTTGTATTCCTAAAGAGGAGATCAACAAAATATTTGATATGGAACCCGCCCTTTATGGAAGACTTCTGGAGTTTTCCCGGAAGGTGGCGGTTTCCCTGGAAAAGGCGGTACCCTGTAAAAGGGTGGGCATGGCTGTTATTGGGCTGGAAGTTCCACATGTACATGTGCACCTCATTCCGCTAAATTATATGGGCGATATGAACTTTGGAAATAAACTTTCTTTTTCCAAAGAAGAATTTGAAGAAACCGCGGCGGCTATTAAAGCGAACCTTGGTTAGACACCGGAAAAAAATATTTAATCAATTTATCATCGCGATGTTCCCTTTTCAGCGGAGCTTTAGGAGGTCATTTGGAATTTAATTATTGGGAATGGAAGAGAAACCAGGAGGTATAGAAGTTGTGGTTTTTGACCTAAACGGTACTTTTTATAATAAAAGTTCTAAAGATGAATTCTATAAGTTCATTTGCTCGAAGAGACCAAAAAGGCTGAAGTATCTCCTCCAAATGGGATATTACAAGCTGCTTCTCAAAGTGCACCAGATAAGGCAAACCGAATTCAAAGAGAACTTTTTCAATTATTTGGACGATTTCCCCCTTGCTACGGTAGAGAAATATGCCAGGCAATTTTGGGAACGTGAATTCCCTCAAAATTTTCATAAAGAACTCCTGAGTAAATTCTCTGAATTCAAAGCAAGAAATACTGTAGTTTTCTGTGCTACAGGAGGTCTGGAACTCTATGTTAACCCCCTTTTTGATATTTATAAAATTGATGGTTTTGCAGGAACCCGTGTGAAATATGACGGTCACACCTACCTGGTACAGGGAGAAGCATGTAAAGGGGAAGAAAAGATCAAAAGGCTTGAAAAATTTCTTGATGGTCAATCCTATCGCGTCATTGAAGCCTATTCAGACAGTAAGGAGGAGATCCTGGACCGGGCAGAGAAAGCTTACCTGATTAAAGATGGGAAGATAACCCCTTATTAAGATACAGGGAGTTTTTTTAATGCGATCTGGAAGGTAGTTCCTTTATTAATTTCACTGCTGGAAACGCGTACGCGACCATTGTGATAATCTTCAATAATTCGCTTTGCCAGGGATAAACCAAGTCCCCAGCCCCTTTTTTTCGATGTGTACCCGGGTTCAAAAATAAGATTGAATTTGCTTTTAGGTATTCCTTTACCGGTATCTTTTACATAAATATAAACCCAGTTAAGGTCCTGCTTTATTTCTATGCTAAGCTTTCCCTTTCCACGCATAGCATCAATTCCATTTTTCACCAGGTTTTCAATGGTCCAACTGTAAAGGGAGGGGTTCAGGTTAACATAAATGGGTGAGTAGGGGGTTGAGATGGTAAATTCAATAAGGTCTGAGCTACGTGATTTTATATAAGTATAGCTCTCTTTTGTAGCCTGAATAATTTCGGTTTTGGAGAGAATTGGCTCCGATCCTATTTTGGAAAACCGCTCGGTAATGGTACGCAGCCTGTCCACATCCTTTTCCATTTCTGAAATATAGGAGCTGTTCACATTTTCCTCTTTCAGGATCTCTGTCCATCCTATAAGAGAGGATAGCGGGGTGCCAATCTGGTGGGCAGTCTCCTTTGCCATTCCTGCCCATAACTTGTTTTGTTCACTTGATTTGGTTGTAGTGTAAAAAAAGTACACCACGCTTATAAACAGGAAAATAATAAGCATCAAACCAATTGGATAATATTTTATTTTGGTGAGCAGGGGAGAATCGCCGTAATATATTTTTTGGATTTGACCCTGTCCCAAGTCCATGTCTATGGGTTCGTTTTCTTCCTTTAATCGGTCCAGGTATCTTAATAATCTGGCCTCGTCATTCCTTATTTCCTCGTCAATATTTAGTCCGTCTTTTATGTTTCCTTTCTCATCAACCCAAATGGTAGGAATGGTGGTATTGCTGTTTAAGACCAGAAGGGTCAGGGCAATCTCGGTGTCATTATCAGTTTGGGCAAGAAACGCCTGGGCAGCAGCCCAAATTTCCATTTTATCCCTTTCATCTTCCTTTAGACGCTCAAAAAAAATGGAGGTATTCCATAAAATAAGGCCAACTATGACGAGAGAGGAAAAAATAATAAACCAACGTGCAGGATTTCGTTCGTCTGAAAAGTTCATCAAGTCCTTGAATTATGGGTTAAATATAACCGTTTTCTGTTAATATTATTGTTGGGCCACGGTTTTTCATTCCTCTGGCTATTCGTTACCTTTGTGAAAAATTGCAGATGCTTACAATTGATCCTAAAGAAATAAGTACCGGGAAATGCCATCAATATTTACTTGGTGCTGTGGGCCCAAGGCCCATTGCCTTTGCCAGTACAATAGACGGGAAGGGAAGACCCAATCTTTCTCCCTTTAGTTTTTTCAATGTATTTAGTGCGAATCCTCCTATTTTGGTATTTTCTCCCGCAAGACGCGGCAGGGACAATACAGTAAAGCATACTTATTTAAATGTCAAAGAGACTAAAGAGGTTGTAATAAATATTGTAAATTTCAATATGGTTCAACAAACCTCCCTTTCCAGTACGGAATATGCTGAAGGGGTGAACGAGTTTGTTAAAGCGGGCTTTACCATGCTGGAATCAGACGTTGTGAAGCCATTTCGTGTGGCCGAATCACCTGCCCAATTTGAGTGTAAGGTTATAGACGTGATAGAGCTGGGGCAGGAAGGTGGAGCAGGAAACCTGGTAATTTGCGAAGTGGTCAAAATGCATTTTGATGAAGCCGTTCTCGATGAAACCGGGTTTATAGATCAGCATAAAATTGATCTTGTGGCCAGAATGGGAGGGAATTGGTATACGCGGGCAATCTCCGGAATGTTTGAAGTTCCAAAACCTTTAACTACCCTGGGAATAGGTGTAGACTCAATTGATCCCGAAATAAGGGAGAGTAAGGTCCTTACAGGAAATGACCTGGGAAAACTGGGGAATGTAGAGGCATTGCCTTCCCGGGAAGAAATTGAAAAATTTATTAACGAAGATAAGAGCGCTGCTTCGATCCTGAATTCCGGCGATACCCGGAAGATCCATGAACTGGCGCAGGAATATTTAGAAAAAGATGAACCGGCATTAGCCTGGAAATTATTACTAGCAAAAAAGAAATAAAAATGGAAGTACAAGGTAAGATTAAAATGATTGGAGAAACCCAAACTTTTGGAAGCGGGTTTAAAAAAAGAGAAGTAGTTGTAACCACAGAAGAGCAATATCCTCAGCATATCATGATTGAGTTCGTGCAGGATAAAACAGATCTTCTTAACAGTTACAATGTTGGGCAGCCTGTTAAAATAGGGGTTAATTTAAGAGGTCGCGAGTGGGTGAACCCGCAGGGTGAAACCAAATATTTCAATTCTATCCAGGGATGGAGAATTGAAAATTTACAGGCAGGAGCTCCGGGAGGTCAAAATGTACCACCGCCAACCGAGTTTGAACCTGCGAAGAACCTTAATGATGAAGATTACGACGATCTTCCTTTTTAAAACTCACAACCGGGTTCCCGGTGAAAATGTGAAAACCATAACAAAAGCTTAGCCTCAAATTATGAAGCTAGGCTTTTTCGATTTGGTAATTTCGCTGAATAACCCTCATCACCCTTGAGCAAAAAGAATAAATATCAGGAATTTCCGCCCGTAGAAATGGCCAATGAAGATGGCCTTTTGGCAATAGGAGGTGAGCTCACCGTAAAGCGCCTTCTGGATGCTTATTGCCACGGCATCTTTCCCTGGTATGAAGCCTCGCAACCTGTCCTTTGGTACAGTCCCGATCCTAGAATGGTGCTTTTTCCTGAAAATCTTAAGGTGTCTAAAAGCATGAAGAAATTAATTGAAAAGGATTCCTTCAGAGTTACCTTCAATGAAAATTTTGAAGCTGTGATAACAAACTGCGCCGCAATACAGAGGTCGGGCCAAAGAGGGACCTGGATCACCCCCGCTTTGAAAGAGGCTTTTTTAAAAATGCATAGTCTGGATGTGGCTAAATCTGTAGAAGTGTGGCAGGAAAACAAATTAGTGGGTGGGCTTTACGGAATGTATTTAAGAGATAAAAAGGTGTTCTGCGGCGAGAGCATGTTTGCCAAAGTTAGCAATGCCTCCAAATATGGCTTTATTAAATGGGTAGATCACCTCAAAGAGGAAGGAATAAAACTTATAGATTGCCAGGTGTATACTGCTCACCTGGAAACTCTGGGGGCACAGGAAATCTCCCGCAAGGAATTTATGAGATATCTGAAATGATCAATTAAAATTTGATCTCCTTGACTTCTTTGTGCCTGAAACAGCTCACCTCGTGATCATTCACCATTCCGGTTGCCTGCATGTGAGCATACATTACGGTAGAACCAACAAATTTGAATCCGCGCTTTTTCAAATCTTTGCTTAAGGCATCACTAACAGAAGTTGTAGGAGGCATTTCTTTATAATTCTCCACCTTATTATTTATAGGTTTTCCCTGAACAAACTCCCATATATAAGCGGAAAAACTCCCATATTCTTCCTGAACTTTCATAAATGCCCGGGCGTTGGAAACCGTTGCCCTTACTTTCAGCTTATTTCTAATTATTCCGGCATTGAGTAAAAGTTCTTCAATTTTTTCTTCTGAATAATTTGCGATCTTCTCATAATTGAACCCATCCAGGGCCTCCCGAAAATTTTCTCTTTTTCTTAGAATTGTGATCCAGCTGAGTCCCGCCTGAAATGTTTCCAGGATCAAAAATTCAAACAGGGTTTGATCATCCAGAACAGGAACTCCCCATTCTGTATCGTGATAGTCTTCGTAAAGACGGTCCCCAACACACCAGCCACAACGTTTTAAAGTCTCCATGGGTATTAAGGTTTAAAATTATAGGTAATGGTTCCGGGTTGGGAATCTCGGCCGGCCAAACGACTAAAGACTGCTTGTGAAGCATATTGCATGGCTTGATCTGTAAGGCATTCATTGGTGGTAGAAGAGCTTCCCCTGTTAATGGATGTTGTAAGCACTCTTCCTTGAGCATTCACGGTAATATTTATAACCACTTTTCCGGAGCGGTCACAGGTGTAAATGGGATTGGGAATATCTACCGCAGTTCTTCCTACCAGGTTAAACGTAATAGAGCTGTTTCTTAATCCCCCCGTTTGGGTGGAGGTCTTTTCTGAAGTGCGGTCCCCGTCTGATCTTTTCTTCACCTCACCTTTGTTCTGCTGAATTCCAAAACTTCCGGAGGTACCGGGACTTTCCTCATCTGATGATTCAAGTTGGGCAGCACTGTTCTTTTCAAAGATCTCCTGCAGCTGCTTGTCAAAGTTGGTCTCCCGCGCTTCAGCATTTTCATTAAAGGCCTGATGGGTCTGCGGTGCCTGTTGGTTGGTTGTTTGGGCAGTTTCTTCAGGCTCGGGTTTCAGTTCTTCGGGTTTTTCCATCCGGAAATTCTCCAGGTCTACCAGGAGCTCTCTTTCCTTCTGAATGTTATTGGATAGACTGAAATTATAAAGCGCAAGGATTAGTACCGAGCAAAACAAGCAGGTAATTATAAGTGCCTTATGTCTGTCAAAAAAATCCATAAATGTAAAACTGCGCAATTCAGGGTTTTATTCTTCGGTTAAGGTAACAATTTTTCAAAACCTGTTACATCCAAAGCATCTTCTACAAGAAACCCGCCAATTTTTGTACGCCGGAGTGAAGAGAGGTACGCGCCTGTGCCAAGGGTTTTTCCAAAATCATTTGCGAGACTCCTTATGTAAGTTCCTTTACTGCAAACAACCCTGAAATCTACCTCGGGAAAACGAACTTCTGTAATCTCAAATTCAGTTATCTCCACTTTTCGCGAAGGGATGTCGATTTCTTCCCCATTACGGGCATATTCATACAAACGTTTTCCGTCTTTTTTCAATGCTGAAAAAACCGGAGGTACCTGATCTATTTCCCCAATGAATTCAAAGGTCGCACCTGTAATATCCTCTTCAGAAATATGATCGGTCTCAAAGGTTTCATTTACTTCGGTTTCCATGTCATAGGAAGGGGTGGTGGCGCCTAAGGTGATAGTTCCGGTATACTCTTTTTCCTGGCCCTGAAGTTCTTCTATTCTTTTGGTGAACTTCCCCGTGCAAATAAGCAATAAACCCGAAGCAAGGGGGTCCAATGTTCCCGCATGACCCACTTTGATCTTTTTAATGTGGCAGCTTTTTCTTATAAGCCACCTCACTTTATTTACAAGCTGAAAAGAGGTCCAGCCAAGGGGTTTGTCAAACAGAAGGATCTGACCTTCTTTAAAATCTTCAGGAGTATAAATTTTATGTTCCATTCTTAAAAAGTTGAAAAAGGAATGGAATAGAATGGTGATCTATGGTCATTCATTTTAATAATTATAATAACCAAAGACTATTGCGCCCACACCTACTACAAAGCAATAAATTGCAAAATAGGAAAGCTTGCTTTTTTTAACCAGTTGTATCATCCATGTACAGGCCACAAGACCTGCGAGGAAAGCTGCAATAAATCCAATTATCAAAATAGAAGGTTCTGTGGCAGTGGCAGTAAGATCGCCGCTTAACAGGTCTTTTGCAATTTTCCCCAGAATAAGGGGCACTACCATAAGAAATGAAAATCTTGCAGCTTTGGTCTTATCATTACCCAGCAGAACAGATGTTGAAATTGTGGCCCCACTTCTTGAAATTCCCGGCAGGATCGCAATGGCCTGCGAAACTCCAATAACAAAGGCGTTGCTGTAACTTACTTTTTTCTGAGTACTTTTTGCCTTATCTGCCAGCCACAATAACAGGGAGGTAATTATAAGCATAAAACCTACAAACAGGATGTTTCCGCCAAAAAGGCTTTCCAGCTCTTCTTCAAAATACAGGCCTATGAGCGCCGCAGGAAACATAGAGAGCAGTATTTTCAGTGAAAATTCTGTCTCTTCATTCCATTTAAATTTGAAGAGACCTTTAAAAATCTCGGCCACATCTTTTCTGAAAACTACAATAGTGCTCAACGCAGTTGCAAAATGCAACACTACGGTAAAGAGTAAAGATTCACTTGGAATACTGTTATCGCCTAAAATCGCTTTACCCAATTCCAGGTGACCGCTGGATGAAACAGGTAAAAATTCGGTAAGACCCTGAACAATACCCAGGATCGCTGCATCAAATTCGTTCAATTTCTATTTATTTTTTGTTGGGGTTAACCAAAATGGCATAGACCTGTATTCCAAATCCTATAAGCACCAAAGTAGGTGCCAGCCTTATTCTTCTAATATTGTAGATCTCTTCATTAAAAACATTGGGATCATCACTGCCTCCACCAGACATAAGGATAAATCCAAGTGCAATAACAGCCAGGCCAATAAACATAAAGGTGTAATTCTTTTTTCCAAAAACGAAATTAAGATCCTGCTTGTGTAATGGTTTTTTGGTGTTTTTGTTCATTTTGTAATTGTTTTTCCTATTGCCATTTCTTTCTTTGCAAAGAAACTAAATTTTGACGAGTTTCTCTTTTTTTCTCTTAATAGTACAGTTCGTCTGTTTTAAGGTTCAGGAAGCGCGACGTTGCAAAAAAGGTGCTTGCCCAGGTTATGAAAATTCCCATAAGGAGAATTCCCAGAAACAGCGCGAAAAGAAGTTTAACATCTGCAAGCAATTCCAGCTCCGGGAAACTGCTGTTGAGGTAATAAAGCACTATCCCCATTCCAATAAGCGCAAGAACAGCTCCTATTATTCCAAGGCGCACGCTTTTCCAAATGAAAGGTCGGCGAATAAAGGATTTAGTAGCGCCTACCATTTGCATGGTCTTAATTATAAACCGTTTGGAATAAACGGCAAGCCTTATTGAGCTGTTTATAAGGAGTACGGCTATAAAAGTGAAAACTCCGCTTATCACCAGAACCCAGAAACTTATTTTCTTTACGTTATCATTCAGCAACGCGATGAGTGGCTTATCATAGACAACTTCTTCCACAAAATTCTTGGAGTTTAGATCCTCAGCGATCTCATCTATCTGTTCAGGCGATACATAATCTGCCTTCATATACAGGTCAATGGAATTTTGAAGAGGGTTGTATCCCAGAAATTCCATAAAATCTTCGCCAATTTCCTTACTGTGGGCCTCGGCCGCATCTTCTTTGGAAATATAGGTGGTAGATTTGGTGTATTCTGCCATTGCAAGGCTTTTCTTAAGCTGTTCAATTTCAACCTCCTTGGCAGTATCTTTAAGGTAAACCGTCATGGCGATCTGTTCCTTGAAATGATCAGCTACTTTTTTGGTGTTCAACACTAAAAGACCCAGAAGTCCTAATAAAAAAAGCACCAGGCCTATGCTAATAACAACAGAAAAATAGGAAGAGATCAGTCGGCGTTTTTGATACTTTTCAAAAGATGTACTCATAGAGCGATTGCAGATTTTGTGTAAAAATAAGAAAGTAAATGATACTCATTCTTTAAAACGCTCAAACTTTTCACTTTCGTACATTAAACGTATTTTTGCGCCCATATCTCCACTTTTAGGGGGTCTTTGCAAATACTTTAGGCTGAATAATTTCAGCAATCCAAATAAATTCTGAAAATGAGTTACCATTTTAACGAGATTGAAGAGAAATGGCAGAAATACTGGGCCAAAAATCAAACTTTTAAGGCTTCCAATTCTTCCGAAAAGGAAAAATTCTATGTGCTTGACATGTTCCCGTATCCTTCGGGGGCTGGGCTGCATGTTGGGCATCCGCTGGGATATATTGCCAGCGATATTTATGCGCGCTACAAGCGGCACAAAGGCTTTAATGTGTTGCATCCGCAGGGATATGATAGTTTTGGGTTGCCGGCTGAGCAGTATGCAATTCAAACCGGACAGCACCCCGCCCTTACCACCGAGGAAAATATTAAGCGTTACCGCGAGCAGTTGGATCAAATTGGTTTTTCTTTTGACTGGAGCAGGGAAGTACGCACCAGCGATCCTAATTATTACAAATGGACCCAGTGGATCTTTATCCAGCTATTCGATTCCTGGTATGATGTAGAAGCGGACAAAGCCCGTCCTGTTGCTGACCTTGAAGAGCTCTTTTCTTCGGAAGGGAACGCAAACGTGAAAGCAGTCTGTGATGAGGATGTTCAGTCATTTTCAGCAGCGCAGTGGAACTCCTTTTCTTCAGAAGAAAAACAACATATCTTGCTGAAATACAGGCTTACCTATCTGGCCGAAACCGAGGTGAACTGGTGCCCGCAACTGGGAACTGTGCTGGCAAATGATGAGATCGTGAACGGAGTGTCTGAAAGAGGTGGCTATCCCGTGGTGCGCAAGAAGATGACGCAGTGGAGTATGAGGATCTCTGCCTATGCAGAGCGCCTGCGGGCAGATCTTGACAAAATTGACTGGAGCGAAAGTTTGAAGGAAAGTCAGCGCAACTGGATTGGAAAATCTGTAGGGGCGATGGTGAAGTTCCCAATTCTTAATAATCCCTCATCCCATCCCCAACCCTTCCCTGAGGGAAGGGAGCAAAATTCCCTCACCTCTAAAGAGGTTCAGGAAACACCGGAAAAATCTCCGGGTTATTTAACCGGGAATCCCAATATTTCAGGAGAATTGTTGAATAGGGCGAAGGAAATGCGAAAAAATCCAACTGCTGAAGAAGAAATTCTTTGGCAGAGATTGAGATCTAAAAAGTTGGATGTAAAATTCCGAAGACAACATCCTATCGATAATTATATTGTGGATTTTGTTTGCCTTTCCAAAAAACTGATTGTTGAAATTGATGGCGAAATACATAAATTTAAGAAAGAAGCTGACGACCAAAGACAGCTCAAATTAGAGGCTAAACTTGGTTATAGAGTTTTAAGGTTTACAAATGAAGAGGTTTTACGTGACGTTAAAGAAGTAAGCCGGAAAATAATTGAAGTCCTGGACTCCCTCTCCGCTGGAGAGGGCCGGGGAGAGGATGATATTCAGAAAGAAACAAAATCCATCTCGGTATTTACAACTCGCCCAGACACCATCTTCGGTGTAACTTTCATGACCCTGGCTCCAGAGCATGAGTTAGTTGCCCAGATCACCACTCCTGAGCAAAAAGCAGATGTTGAAGCGTATGTGCAGGCTAGCGCTAAGCGCAGTGAGCGCGAGAGAATGGCCGATGTTAAAACAATTTCAGGGGTGTTCACCGGTGCGTATGCCGAACATCCTTTTACCAAAGAACCTGTGCCCATTTGGATTGGCGATTATGTTCTGGCCGGTTATGGTACAGGGGCCGTTATGGCAGTACCATGTGGTGATCAGCGGGATTATGATTTTGCAAAGCATTTTAATATTCCAATTAAGAACATCTTTCAGGATGTTGATATTTCTGAAGAAGCCTTTGCCGGAAAAGAGGGAACTGTGATCGCAGATTCCGATTTCTTAAGCGGACTCGAATACAAAGAGGCTCTAAAAAGGGTGATCCTGGAACTGGAAAGAACGGGTCAGGGAAAAGGAAAAACTAATTACAGATTAAGAGATGCGGTTTTTAGCAGGCAACGATACTGGGGAGAACCTTTTCCCGTGTATTATGTCAACGGACTGCCTCAAATGATAGCTAAAGAGCATTTACCGCTTCGCCTACCCGATGTTGAAAAATACCTTCCTACAGAAGAAGGGGAACCACCATTGGGAAGGGCCAAAGACTGGTTTTGGAATACCAAAACAAATGAAGTAGTGGCTCCTCCTTCAAATAATGAGGAGGAGGATCATATTTTCCCTCTCGAACTCAACACCATGCCAGGATGGGCAGGAAGCTCCTGGTACTGGTTCAGATATATGGATGCTCATAATGAAAATGAATTTGTTTCTGAAGACGCTCAGAAATACTGGGAGAATGTCGACTTATATATTGGCGGGAGCGAGCACGCAACCGGTCATTTATTATACTCCCGGTTCTGGACAAAATTTCTCTATGACCGCAAATTGGTTAACGTGGAAGAACCATTTAAAAAGCTCATCAATCAGGGGATGATTTTGGGTGAAAGCGCTTTTATAAAAAGAATAGGTTTTAGACTGGCCCAAAATCATGGAGAAAAAATGTCAAGTGATGAAAAGGAATCATACCGAATTCTCCAAGAAAAATATGAAATTATAAAGAATATATATTTCTCAAGTGATATTGTAGATGCTATAAAATCTCCAACAAGTAATCCAGAAACTGAAGAGGAAAGAGCAAATGCCACCTTGAGAGATGAAATTCTGCTTCCTTTTATTCAAAAGGTACAAGCAGAGATTAAAGATTGTGGATTGGAAGGTAAGGCGATAGTGCCAAGCATTTTCCCATTAATAACTTATAGATCGCATGTACCTGTTCAATTTGTGAATGGAAACAAGTTGGATACTGACAAATTGAAAATTGAGGATAACCAATATTTCCACGCTGAATTTATTAGGAATTCGGATCGAGATTTTTTAGTCTCCCGCGAAGTTGAAAAAATGTCCAAATCTAAGTATAACGTTGTAAACCCGGATGAGATATGTAAACAATACGGGGCAGATACTTTGAGGATGTACGAGATGTTCCTTGGTCCCCTTGAGCAGGCAAAACCCTGGAACACGGCGGGAATTACAGGGGTGCACAGTTTTCTGAAAAAGCTTTGGAAATTGTATCATTCCCCTTCAAATTCCCAGGAAGGGGGAGAAAGGGAATTCTCTCTATTGGAAGCACCGGCATCAGCAGAATCCCGTAAAACTTTACATAAAACCATTAAAAAAGTAACGGAGGATATTGAGACTTTCAGCTTTAATACTTCGGTTTCTACCTTTATGATCTGTGTGAACGAGCTTACATCACAAAAATGCAATTCCCGCGAGATCCTCGAACCATTGTTGATCCTGATAGCGCCTTATGCGCCACATATTGCCGAAGAAATTTGGGAAAAACTAGGGCACAAAGAATCTATATCTACGGCTCCTTTTCCTGTTTTTGAGGAAAAATATCTTGTAGAAAGCACTAAGCTTTACCCCGTTTCCTTTAATGGAAAGATGCGTTTCACCATTGAACTGCCTTTAGATATGGATAAAGATCAAATTGAAAAAGCTGTGATGGAAGATGAACGCACCATAAAACAACTGGAAGGCCGCACTCCCAAAAAGGTAATTATTGTTCCCGGAAAGATCGTGAACCTGGTAGGGTAAATAGCAGAGTTTTTAAAAAGTAATTTTAAGGCAGGTTTTCTTTATATTTGAGTATGGAATATCTTTTTATAGGACTCGCGGCTGGTGCCATCCTTGCCTATTTTATTTTCGCGCGTTTCAACAAACATCGCAATAAGGAGCGGGCAGATGAACAATCTGTCATTCTTATGGATAAGATCAAGAGCGTGTGTAAATTCATAACTGTAGAGGGAGATTTCTCTGAGATCTACCATTATGAGAATCTCAAGGAAAAATATGTGAGCCTGTTGCTGGGAAAGAAAAAAGCCATTGTGCTTATTAGTGCGCGTGCCCACGTTGGGTTCGATCTTAGCAAGATAAGAATGTCCAGCGACAATGAACATAAAAAGATCTTTCTCACCAATTTCCCCGAACCTGAACTGCTCACAGTAGAAACAGATTTTAAGTATTACGACAAACGGGAAGGATGGGCCAATCCCTTTACAACCTCAGATCTTACAGATATTAACCGCGATGCAAAGAAGCACATTGTAGACAAGATCCCGCAAAGCGGACTCCTGGAAAAAGCACGAACAGAGGCTTTATCTACCGTGTTGCTCATTGAAAAGATCGTGGAAACCATTGGTTGGAAACTGGATTATTCGGCTTTGGAAACCGATGTAAAGGATCAGCCAAGATTGCATTAAAGTTATTTTCGCCATTAAATCTTTTTCCCCACTTAACGCAATATCCAGGTAACTATGGACATAGAAACCTTCAGGAATTATTGCCTTGATAAAAAAGGCGTAACAGAAGAAATGCCTTTTGGGCCTGATACTTTGGTATTCAAGCTTATGGGTAAAATATTTGCCCTGGCAGCCCTGGATGAATTTCCCCTGCGTGTCAACCTGAAATGCGATCCCGAAGATGTTATTAGCTTACGGGAGCAATACCCAGATCATATATTGCCCGGCTATCATCAGAATAAAAAGCATTGGAATACCCTTGTACTGGACGGATTTCTTTCAAATTCCCTTATCTTCGGGCTCACAGATCATTCTTATGACATGGTTCTTAAAGGATTGACGAAAAAGCTCCAAACCGCCCTGAAAGATCTGTGATAAACAGTTGATATTTCATGACACCACACCAATTTTATAAAGAAGAAAAAGAACGCCAGGAATTTCTTCTGGCTCAAGCCAACCGAAAACTTAATATTTCCAGTTTTATCAGGCTTCTTGTATTCTTACTTACCGCATATGGGATTTATTTTTTTATTGATGAATTTCGCTGGGTCGCTCTTATAGCACTGGCAGGTATTGCTGTTTTTTTAGGACTTGTATCCAGGCACTCAGATCTTAAATATAGACGCGATAAGGTTAAAGAACTGGTACTTCTCAATGAAAATGAATTGAGGGTCCTCAAACGTGAATTTTCACACCTTCCCGCGGGAGAGGAGTTTAGGGATCCAAATCATTCCTTTAGTCACGATATAGATCTTTTTGGGGAAGGCTCCTTTTTTCAATATTTAAACCGCACCGCCCTACGCGGGGGGATGCTGAAACTGGCTCATCATCTTTCAGAAAATTCAATTTTAGATATAGAGCAAAAGCAGGGAGCCATCAAGGAACTTATTGGAATGGTGAAATGGCGGCAGGAATTTACCGCGATTGCCGGGCTGGTTAGAACCGAAACCCCCTCAAAAAAGGTACTTGAGTGGTTTAATAATTATATGAAGTTCATTCCCGCTTATATGAGGTGGCTTCCCTGGGTATTTTCAGGAATATCGCTGCTTGCAATTGTGGGTTATGCTACAGACTATTTAACAGGGTTGCAATTATTCCTTTGGTTTCTGGCGGGGCTTCTTTATACAGGGATTTATTTTAAAAAAGTCAATTTGCTATCGGGAAGCGTGAACAAGGTGCAGGATACTTTTCATCAATACCACCAACTTCTGGCACTAATAGAAAAAACAGAATTTTCTTCTGAAATTTTAAAACAAAAGAGGTCACTTATTACCTCTCAATCTACAAGTGCCTCAAAGATCTCCAAAAAGTTCTCCCGGGCGATTGATTCCCTGGAACAAAGAAATAATTTCATGGTGGGGGTATTGCTTAACGGCTTTATGCTGTGGGATCTCCGGCAGTCCTACAAACTTGAAAAATGGATCATTGAGAACAGGCAGCATGTAAAGAACTGGTTTGAGGTTATAGAATTCATAGATTGCTTCAACAGTTTAGGGAATTTTGGTTTTAATCACCCCGATTATGTATTTCCTGAAATCACCTCTACCGGCCCTGTGATCAAAGCCGGTGAACTCTCTCACCCCCTGCTTGATGCCGAAAAAAGGGTTTCCAATGATCTTGAAATAGATAATGAGCAATTCTTTATAATTACGGGAGCTAATATGGCCGGAAAGAGCACATTTTTACGCACAGTTTCCCTGCAAATAGTTATGGCCAATGTGGGATTGCCGGTTTGCGCAACTTCCTGTGAGTATCGCCCTATTAAACTTATCACCAGCATGCGTACTACAGATTCACTTACAGACGATGCTTCCTATTTCTTTTCTGAATTGAAACGCCTTCAGTTTATTGTGGAAGCCATCAAGACCAATAAATATTTTATCATCCTGGATGAGATCCTCAAAGGCACTAATAGTACAGATAAAGCAATAGGTTCCAAAAAGTTCATTCAAAAACTGGTGAAATCCAGGTCTACCGGTATCATTGCTACCCACGACCTTAGTTTGTGTGAAGTTTCTCAAGAATTGCCGCAGGTGGAGAATCACTATTTTGATGCTGAAATTATTAATGATGAACTTTATTTCGACTATAAATTCAAAGAGGGGATCTGTCAAAATATGAATGCTTCCTTTCTGCTGAAGAAAATGAATATTGTAGATTAATTTTCAAAGAACTCTATAAATGCAGACTTTTTTGCGGCTTCATAAATTTTCGTTGCTGCTCGTAATTTCCGGGGTGCTTTTCTACATTTCCTTTGCATATGATCTCGAAAGGGAAGATTTCATAAAACTTATTACTCTTTATTCCGGCCTCTTTTTTCTAAGCTGGAAACTAATTCAGCTTGAGAAAACAAATTTCTGGTTGCTGGCGGGAGCAGCCGTTTTGTTTCGCCTGGTGTTTACTGGGGCGTTGCCAATGCTTTCCCAGGATTTCTATCGCTTTATATGGGATGGCAAAATGTTGCTTGCAGGCTGGAATCCTTACTTGTATCTCCCGCACGAGCTTATGGAACAAGGAAGCGCCCCCATGGCTCAGTCGGCCGAATTATATCGGGGAATGGGTAGCCTGAGCGCAGGGAATTACACCAACTATCCCCCGCTTAATCAGTTCCTCTTCGCTTTGGCTGCCTTGTTTGGTGGCAAAGGCATCCTGGGTCCCCTTGTTGTAATGAGGGTTATAATTATTGCAGCAGATCTTGGAGTGCTTTACTTCGGAAGGAAATTACTGGAGAAACTTGATCTTCCCGGGCATAGAATTTTTTGGTATATATTAAATCCGCTGGTGATCATCGAGCTTACCGGAAATCTGCATTTTGAAGGGGTAATGGTTTTTTTCTTGGTGTGGTGCCTTTATCTGTTTCACCAAAAGAAATGGGTATTTAGTGCGGTGCTGTTTGCCGCATCGGTTTTATTGAAGATCATTCCCCTGCTGTTTTTGCCTTTATTGTTTAAATATTTCAGGGATGAGGAAAATGGCCGGATAAAAACAAATTGGAAAAAACTTATTGGGTATTATTTCATTGTTGGATCGTTGGTAACCCTTGGATTTCTGCCATTTTTATCCCCCGCTTTTTTTTCCCATTTCGGTGCCAGTTTAGCTTTGTGGTTCCAGAAATTTGAATTCAATGCCAGTATCTATTATGTTGTGCGGTGGATCGGGTTTCAGGTGAAGGGATACAACATCATTGAAACCGCAGGGAAAGTACTTCCTGTTGTTGTAATAGCCATTTTATTAGGCCTTGCATTCTTCAGAAAAAACAATTCAACAGCGAGGCTTATAACGGCCATGCTTCTGGGTGTTTCTATCTATTTCTTTTTTTCAACCACAATCCATCCCTGGTATTTGATAACCCCGCTGGCGCTTTCTGTTTTTACCCGATATAGGTTTGCAATTATCTGGTCCCTTATGGTGATGTTAAGTTATTACGCCTATTCCAATCCCGAATTTCAGGAGAATTTATGGCTCGTGGCGCTGGAATATGTGGTTGTAATGGTAGTCTTTATTTGGGAGATTTTCAGAAAGAATAAAAATATAGCTGAGGTAATTTCAGCATAGATCCATTAAACTGAGCTTCTCAATTAGATCTTTATCGCCGAATTTCTAAGCAGATAGATATTTCTTACATAAACCACTCCTCCAAAACAATGGGAGGCTATCAAAACGGGATCCTTCCGAAGAATCCCGTAAATAAGGATAAGGACCGCGCCCACAAGACTTAGCAACCAAAAACCCAGCGGCAGCGTAGATACCTTCTTTTTTTCAGAATAGATCCATTGGTAAAAAAAGCGGCTGTTAAAGACCACCTGGCCAACTATTCCAAGTACCATAAGCCATGGAGCTATATTTTCTCTGCTAAATAAATATTGTAAGTCAAAATTCGAAATAAAAATAAGGTAGGTGGCAATGAGCAGTGGGGCTCCTATATAGATTATTTTTAAAAAACTGTTGGAACCCGTCCATTGATTTTGCAATTGCAGGTTTCTAATGTATACCGTGTAAATAAGGACCTGCCCGAGCATTATGGCGGCATCTTCACGTAAATATCCATACATGAACATTAGGATGGAACCTACAAGACTAAGTTTCCAAAACAGGGATGGTGTTTCCACTTTTTTGGATCTTTCAGAAAGGAACCATTGCGTAATTAATCTTCCCGCAAACAGGATCTGGGCCAGGAAACCAATGCTGTAAATAAGCCAGTTGCTCATGAAATATGGAGGGCTTCCGCAGAAGCATTTAAGGCAATACTAAAAATAAAAAAAGGACTGTGGGTTTTACAGTCCTTTTGATTTAAAATCTCAAAAATTACATATCAAGAAGATAGGCAAAAACAAGCGGTGCCACTATGGTTGCATCACTTTCAATAATATATTTTGGAGTGTTTATGTCCAGTTTACCCCAGGTGATCTTCTCATTTGGAACTGCTCCCGAGTAAGAACCATAACTGGTTGTAGAGTCTGAGATCTGGCAGAAATAGCTCCAGAAAGGAGTATCTGTTCTTTCCATATCCTGGTATAACATAGGCACTACGCAAATTGGGAAATCCCCGGCAATACCTCCGCCAATCTGGAAGAAACCAATCCCGTTAGCACTGTTCTCTGTATACCAGTCGGCTAGGAAGGTCATATACTCTATTCCCGATTTCATTGTACTTGCCTTCAGTTCTCCTTTAAGAACATAGGAAGCAAAAATATTCCCCATCGTGCTGTCTTCCCATCCCGGTACAACCATTGGAAGATTTTTTTCGGCAGCGGCAAACATCCAGGAATCCTTTATGTCTATTTCATAATATTCCTCAAGGGCGCCGGAAAGTAACAACTTGTACATGAATTCATGCGGGAAGTAACGCTCTCCTGCTGCCTCTGCATCTTTCCATATTTTTACAATATGTTGCTGTATTCTTCTAAAGGCTTCTTCTTCAGGGATACACGTATCTGTCACCCGGTTCAATCCTTTTTCAAGAAGGTCCCACTCATCCTGTGGGGTAAGGTCTCTGTAATTTGGTACTCTTTTATAATGTGAATGGGCAACAAGGTTCATCACATCTTCTTCAAGATTGGCTCCTGTACAGGAGATGATTTGAACTTTATCCTGGCGTATTATCTCTCCAAAGATCTTTCCAAGCTCGGCAGTACTCATAGCTCCCGCAAGGGAAACCAGCATTTTTGAGCCATCCTGTAATTGCTTTTCGTAACCTTTGGCAGCATCTACCAGGGCAGCGGCATTAAAGTGTAAATAATATTTTTCAATAAATTGGGAAATCGATCCTTTACTCATCTTCGTCTTCGTCTGGGTTATGGTTTAAATATTTGAACTTATAGCTCAACATTTTATAATATAATTTGGCGGCCAGAAAGTCAGATGATCTTTCGTTCTCATTAGGACATAACTCAACTATGTCAAAGCCTACCACATTTTTCTTCTTGAACATCAATTTTAGGAATTCAAGGGTCTCATACCAAAAAAGTCCGCCCGGTTCCGGGGTTCCTGTTGATGGTAAAATTGATGGATCAAAAGCATCAAGATCTATGGTGATAAATACATTTGGTGTCATCTGGCCAATGGCATCATCCATCCAGTCCTCATAAAGGTTGTGGGCGAAATAAACCTGATTTTCATCCATATGGTCCATTTCTGAAATGTCCATTGAACGTATTCCCACCTGGATAAGGTTAGTGGTTTTGCTGGCTTCATGAACTGCGCAGGCATGGTTGCATTTCGAGCCTTCATACTCCGGTCTAAGATCTGCATGTGCATCAATTTGTACTACCGTGAGGTCTTCAAAAGATTCATTGAAAGCTCTAATTGTACCAATAGAAACGGAATGTTCCCCTCCAAAAATAGTAACGAATTTTTCCTGTTTGATATAGTTTTTGGTGGTTTTGTGAACCGCTTCAACCATTTTCTCAGGTGAGGAATTCTCTGTAACGGGAGGCGCCAGATAAATACCTTTTTTGTAAACTTCGGTTCGGGTCTCAATATCAAAGAGCTCCATATTTGCCGATGCTTCTAAAAAAGCCTCAGGGCCTTTGTCTGCGCCTTTTTGCCAGGAGCTGGTTCCGTCATAAGGAACTGTGATCAATACCACCTTTGCTTCGTCTATACGTGCATACTTGTCTGGTATCCCGGCGTAATTCTTTTTGTTCATTACTAAATTTTAAAAAGTTTAGATTTAAAAATATGTGGCTTAAAGTTATAAATTTTTTTTAATTAACTGTTTGGGCTGTAACCTAATATCTTCAACAGGTCTTCTGAAGTTTGCTGCTCGCTAAATAAAGTTGTTACCAGTTTCCCGTTTTCATCCTTATCAATAAGGATTTGCTTTGGCTGCGGAATCAGGCAGTGCTGGAGACCGCCAAAACCTCCAATGCTTTCCTGGTAGGCTCCGGTGTTGAAAAAACCAATATAAAGTGGTTTATCCTTGCGGTATTTAGGAAGATAAATTGCGTTGGTGTTCTGCTCTGAGTTATAATAATCATCACTATCACAGGTAAGTCCTCCAAGTAATACCCGTTCATATTCATCATTCCACCTGTTAATGGCAAGCATCACAAATTTCTTGCTAATAGCCCAGGTGTCAGGAAGGGTGGTAATAAATGAAGAATTAATCATATTCCATTTTTCCCTGTCGTTTTGTTGTTTCTGGTAAAGGATCTCATATATGGCTCCTCCGCTTTCACCAACTGTAAATGAACCAAATTCAGTAAAGAGATGAGGCACATCTACTCCCGCATCATCACAGGTTAATTTTATCTGGTTGATGATCTCCTCAACCATATACTGGTAATCATATTCAAAGTGCAGGGAGTTCTTAATGGGGAATCCTCCTCCAATATTAAGACTGTCCAGGGTAGGGCAAAGTTTTTTAAGGTCTATGTATACCTGTAAACACTTGTTAAGCTCATTCCAGTAATAGGAATTATCCTTGATTCCCGTATTGATGAAAAAATGAAGCATTTTTAGTTCAACCTGCTCATTTTCCTTTACCTTTTTGTTATAAAAAGGCACAATGTTCTTATAGCCAATTCCCAAACGGGAGGTGTAGAATTCAAATTTTGGTTCTTCTTCTGAGGCTATCCGTATTCCTATCTTATATTTTCCTTCAATTTCTTCTGATAGCAGATCTATTTCCTCGTAATTGTCAATTATGGGAATGCAGTTATTATGACCGCTATTAATAAGATTGGCAATATTTGTAATGTATTGGTCTCTCTTGAACCCATTGCAAATCACATAGGTGTCATTGCTGATCTTCCCGGTCTTCTTTAATTTTTCAACAATATTAATATCGAAGGCCGCAGAGGTTTCAATATGAATATCGTTTTTTAGGGCTTCATTCAAGACATGCTCAAAATGGGAACTTTTGGTGCAATAACAGTAGTTGTAACTACCCTTATAATTGTGCTTTTCAATCGCGTTCTTAAACCAGGTTTTAGCCCGGTGTATATTTTCTGAAATTTTTGGAAGGTAGGTGAATTTAAGGGGTGCGCCGTACTTCTCAACCAATTCCATCAAATCTATATCGTGAAATTGTAACTCATTGTTAACCAACTTAAACTCTTCCTGAGGAAAGTAATAGGTCTGGTCTATCAGATCGCTGTATTTAGTATTCAATGCTGTGGGTTTCTAAAATTAAAAAGATGAAAAATTAGGGATTATATGAAGCTGTCAAAAATATTGAATGGTAAATTAATGTTAAGATATAGAACAAGCCAAAAAAATAGGTGCGCAGGGATAGATTACTGGAGAGATTCAACCTTCCTGCAGTAGGGCCAACATAGGGCGCAGCGGAAAATAAATTCGGGTTATTCAACCGGGTAAATTCTTTAAAAACAGGCTATAACTATATTAATAAAAAAGGATCTTACCAAGATTCCGGGATTTCCTCCCGACGTTCAAAACACCGGTAAAAGTATAAAAAATGAATTATATATTATGATTATTTACGGGTTATAGCATTTTAATATTGATAAGCTCCTGCTTGGTCAATACCCTCCAGTTTCCTCGCGGAAGGTCTTTTTTTGTGAGTCCGCCAAAAACAACACGGTCAAGTTTTTCTACCTCGTAACCCAGGCTTTTAAAGAGGCGCTGAACCACATGTGGCTTTACACTGTTGGTTTCAATTCCTATTTCATTCTTTGGCCGGTTCTCTATATAACTTACATCCTGAACTTTGATTTTTCCGTCCTCAAGGGTGATCCCGGATAGAATTTTATCCAGGTCTTCCTGGGCAACAGGTTTTGTAAGTTCTACGTGATAGATCTGGCGTATCCCATTCTTGGGTTTCCCCAATTGTTTTTCAAGCGTGCCATCATTTGTAAAAAGCAAAAGTCCGCTGGCCTGCCTGTCCAGTTTTCCTACCGGCACCACCTTGCTTTTAGTCGCATTGGCTATAAGGTCCATCACGGTTTTCGAACCTTTATCCATACTTCCTGTAGTGAAGAAACCTCTGGGTTTGTTCAAAAGGATATATTCGGGTTTTTCAGGATTAACTTTATGTCCGTCAAATTTTACTTCATCCCCGGGTTTTACCTTGTAACCCATTTCGGTTACAGATTTTCCGTTCACGGTAACATTTCCTGCGGCTATATAGATATCGGCATCACGGCGCGAACATGCACCGGAGTTGGCGATATATTTATTCAAACGCATCCCTTCCTGTTTTGCGGCAGGTTTGGTCGCAGGTTTATCAAATGCCGGTTTTTTAGCGGCGGTTTGTTTCTTAACAGGGGCATCGCTGCCTGGTTTATTCATTTTGCGTTCTCCGCCACCTGGTCTTCCTTTGGATTTATTTCCTGAAGATTTCTCGTTACGACTCATAATATATTTTTTGCAAAGATACTTTATAGATAAAGATCTTACTAAGTTATTAATTAAAGATTTATAAGGCGAAAAAATAACATTTTAACTGAAATTTCTCTGCCCGGTACAGGTTAAAAAACCCGGTTGAAAACATCTGCATGGTCTATTAAAAGAATGCTGAATACCCCGGCAACAATAATGAATTTTAAAATGTTATGTAATAAAAGATACTGCCACTTGGCATTGCTGAAATACAGAAACAACACAAAAAACCCAAGCAGGATAAGGGAAAGGTAAAAATAATAGTCCATTTGTCCTATCTCATATCTGGTGATTAAAAGCAGAATAGGAACCATAGATATGATTGATAAAACAGTGAGGAAGAACTTGCTCCATTTTTCTCCATAGACCACCGGCAGGGTTTTGTAATTAAGAATAAGATCGCCCTTTAAATTCTCCAGGTCCTTTACAAGTTCCCTCATTACGATCATTAGGTACAGGAATGTGGCATGAATAAAGATGACCGTTTCAAAATTTTTGTAATAAATGAAGACCACAAAAAACGGAACAATGGTAAGAATACTTGCTACCAGATTCCCCAAAAAAAGTATGCGTTTAAGCCGGTGAGAGTAGAACCAGATGCCAAAAATATAAAGCGAAAAAAATACCACCGCCCTAAAGGAGACATAACTGGCAAAAAAGATCGCTGCAAAGTTCAGGATAAAATAGACAGAAAGTTTTGTGCGCTGACTCACAAACCGGTCTAGCATCGTCTTCTTGGGCCTGTTTATAAGATCCTTTTCACTATCATAAAAATTATTAATGATATAGCCCGAAGCAATAACAGTTGCTGAAGAAAGTATTAAAAAGAAAAGGTTGGCATCAAAGATCACCCTTCTAAGAGGAAGTTCCGGCGCAAGAATAAATGCCGAAGTAAGATACTGGGCCAGAATTAAAATGAGAATATTATAGCCACGCACTACCGAAAACAAACTCAGCATTTTAAGCAATAAACGTTTGTTTTTAGCTGCCGCCATTAAAAAAGGGGAGTTCTAGAAATTGTAAACGACCTCTAAACGGTAGTCTTTCAGGGCATTTTTGGCTTTGTCTATATCTTCTGTAAATCCAAGGATGTAACCTCCACCACCTGAACCGCACAATTTTAAATAATAATCATTGGTGTCAATCCCCCGCTGCCATAATTTGTGGAATTGGGCAGGGATCATTGGTTTGAAATTATCAAGAACAACGTGAGAAAGTTTTTTGATATTGCCAAAAAGAGACTTTACATCTCCCTGTAAAAAGTCATCTACGCAGGCATCTGTGTGTTTAACAAATTGTTCTTTCAGCATTTTCCTGAAAGGTTCCTGTTTCATGTTTTCCATAAAGATTTGAACCATAGGAGCAGTTTCCCCTATAGAACCGCTGTCAAGTAAAAACACAGCGCCCTTACCATTTTTGGTTTGTGACGGGATTCCCGCAGGCTCAATATTATCGCTGGAATTGATAAGGATAGGAATGCTTAAATAGCTGTTCAAAGGATCAAGACCGGAAGATTTTCCGTGGAAAAAAGATTCCATTTCACCAAAGATCTTTTTTAGCTTTAATAATTTCTCGCGGGTGAGGTTTTCAAGAACGGTGATCTTGTCTTTTGCATATTCATCATAGATGGCTGCAACCAGGGCCCCACTGCTTCCAACTCCATATCCCTGCGGAATGCTGGAATCAAAATACATGCCTCTTTCAATATCGGCATTTAGGGTTTCAAGGTCAAAATTAACCAGATTTTGATTGGTTTCCTGAAGCTCCTTTAGGTAGGCAGCAAATCTTCGCAGGCTTTGATTTGATTTGATCGCTACTTCAGATGGATTTTCATCCACCTTTAAAGCACCGTTATAAAAATTATATGGTATTGATAAACCTTTTGAATCTTTTATGATTCCATATTCCCCGAAGAGTAATATTTTGGAGTAGAATAAAGGTCCTTTCATATTTGTATAAGTATAAATAAACAGCTTAAAACTTAGTTTTCTGCTTCAGCTAATTTAAGCAATAATTTTTTCTCCCCGCTCTTTTTATTCGATGCTCATCAAAAGAGATGATCCCGCGAGCAGGAAAATAGTCGGGAACGCAAATCAAAAATTTCAATTGTCAATTTTTGTAGCTCCGTTTCCAACACGGTCGCAAAGATACTGTTCATTTTCACAATACGCAACTAACTCATTCTTAATGAATTCAAAAATTCTATCCTTGTCCTTTTCCGGGTAAAGCACATGTACGTTTGCCCCGGCATCAAGGGTAAAACACACCGGAAGGCCTGTAGACTGCCGGAACTCCCATATTTTATTGATGATCTCCAGGGTATTTGGCTTCATGAGTATGAAATACGGCCGGCTGCTCATCATCATAGAATGCAGGGTTAGCGCCTCGCTTTCCACAATTTCTATAAAAGCATTAAGGTCACCTGTTTCAAAGATCTTTTTAAGGGCATCAAGATTGGAATGCGCCTGGGCAAACCTGGCCTCTGCAAAGGGATGGCCATGCATTAAATTATGGCCCACACTACTGCTCACCTGCTTGGTGCCTTTATCTACCAAAAGAATAGTATCCTGATAATTCTTAAAAGCCGGATGAACCTCCCCGGGATATGCAACCCCATAAAAGTCACTACTGTTCTCAATATTTTTATGCTTTCCCCAAACTACCAGATTCCCGGCTATACTTCTACAGGCACTTCCTGAACCCAGGCGGGCAAGGAATGAAGCTTTTTTTCTGAAAAGATCTTCTGTGATTTCAGGATTGAGTTCCTTTTCAAGGCTCATAACACAAAGTGCCAAAGCACTCATCCCGCTGGCTGATGATGCGATCCCGCTACTGTGCGGGAAGGAATTTTCAGTGTTAATGACCAGTTTATAATCCAATAGATAAGGGCAATACTCCAGGATCCTTTTAAAAAAAGTTGCGATCTTGGGTTTAAAATCCTCTTTAGGTTTTCCCTCAAAATAAAGGTCAAAATCAACTTCCCGTCCCGATTGTTCCTTTTTTGAATATTCAAGCGCGGTTGTGGTCCTGCTGGTATCCAGGGTAAAACTAATAGAGGGATTGGCAGGGATCTGGTCCTCTTTTTTGCCCCAATATTTGACCAGCGCAATATTACTTGGAGCCTGCCAGGTAATTTTTCCTGATAAAATTTCGTTATTAAAGGTTTGGGGAATAAAATTGGATGGAATCATTCTTCTTAAAAATTTAAACAAATATACTTTTTTAGTTTACAGGGAGTAAATTGGTATTTCAAATTTATTATTACTTTTAGTTGATTAAACCGCTGAAGATGTCTTTAAATGTAATTGTAAAGATCTTTGTGGCCCTGGTCGTTTGCCTTTTTATAGGTTTTATGGCCTCCCTTGCCACCCAGGTAGGAATTGCCGACTGGTATCCCACCTTAAACAAACCGTGGTTTAATCCGCCCAACTGGATATTTGGGCCGGTTTGGGGAGTTTTGTATGTTTTAATGGGGATTGCCGCAGGAATTGTTTGGAGCAAAGGCTTTTATCATAAATGGGTAAAAACCGCTCTCTATCATTTTTTATTTCAGCTCTTGTTAAATGGTGCCTGGTCAATTTTATTCTTTGGCTTAAAAGAACCCTTCTGGGCATTATTGGATATAATCGTGCTGTTTGTGATCCTTATTTTCACCATAAAATGGTTTAAAATTGTGAGTGACACAGCGGCCTATCTTTTCATTCCTTATGCAGTCTGGGTCCTGTTTGCAGCCATCCTCAATTTTGAGATCTGGCGACTTAATTGACAACATTCTTAGGAAGTCATCGCTTTTGCAGCAATAAATGCACCGGTCCAGGCATTTTGAAAATTGAATCCTCCTGTTATGGCATCAATATTTAAAACTTCTCCCGCAAAATAGAGGTCTTTTTGCAGTTTGCTTTCAAAGGTCTTAAAATTCACTTCTTTTAAATTTACCCCACCCGCCGTTACAAATTCCTCCTTAAAGGTGCTTTTTCCAGTTACTTTGAAAACGCCTTGAGTAAGTTGCTCGCTTAAATTTCTAAGTTGCTTTTTATTAAGGTCGGCCCAAATGGTGGTTTCCTCAATCCCTGCAGCTTTAACCTGGCTTTGCCACAGTCTTTTTGGAAGGTCAAATTGTGCATATTTGCTGCAATGTTGTTTTGGATGTTCTGTTTTTAGGACTAGGAGTTGGTCCATTATTTCTTCGGAAGCATACCCCGGTAACCAGTTTACTTTGATCTGGAAATTATAGTTAAGTTCATTTAATTCCCTTGCACCCCAGGCCGAAAGTTTTAAGATCGCCGGCCCGCTCATTCCCCAGTGGGTGATCAATAAGGGACCTTCTGCTTTTAGTTTTTCTCCCATTACTTCAACAGTTGCTAAAGTTGAGATTCCCGGAAGGTCTTTGATCCTTTCATCCTGAATGTTAAAGGTGAAAAGTGAAGGTACAGCTGGTACAATGCTGTGCCCCAAATGCTCCAGCATTTCCCATATTTTGGGATTGCTTCCGGTAGCCACGAGCACCTTTTTAGCGATAAAATCATCCCCGGTAGTAGCAACCTTCCAGGCGGCTCCTACTTTTTCAAGCTTGCGCACCGAATGGTTTTTCAAAACCTTTATGCCCAGTCGTGTGGTTTCATTTAGAAAACAATCTATTATAGTTTCAGAAGAATCTGAGACCGGGAACATTCTCCCATCATCTTCAATTTTGAGCTCAATACCTCGTTCTGCAAACCAGGTAATGGTATCGCCGGTCATGAAGGTATGGAAAGGGCCACGCAATTCTTTTTCTCCCCGCGGATAATTTTTAGCAAGTTCATTCGGCACAAATTCGGCATGTGTCACATTGCAGCGGCCACCGCCAGAAATTCGCACTTTGGTGAGCACTTCCTTCCCGCGTTCCAGGATCAGGATCTTTGCCCCGGGTTTCATTTCTGCAGCGTTGATCACTGTGAAAAAACCTGCAGCACCCCCGCCAATTATAATAAAATCGTAAGTATTTATGGATTTCTTCTCCATTAAGTCCTTTATATAATTTTTTAGATGATCTAAAGCAGATCTGGGAAATCTGACATGATTCCATCAACACCAAATTCCCTCATGCGCTCTATGCTTTCCCTGTCATTCACCGTCCAAACATTAACTTTGAAACCGGAATCATGTGCGATTTTTACATTTTCGCGGGTAATAATTCCCAGGGAAGGATGAATTGCTTTTGCTTTCAGCCTTTTACCCAGTTCAATGGCTTCATCCATACTTGCCTTGCTAAGCACTCCTATCCGAATTTCGGGATCTGTCCTGAAAACCTCCTCTAATTCATGGGTTTGAAAACTGGAAACAATAAAATCTTCATAGGTCCAATTCCTTTCAGCAATATGATCTTTTATTATTCGGCAGGTAGCATCTGCAGTATTAGGCCCCTTCAGCTCAATATTTATGCGACATTTTCCTTCAATAAGATCCAATACTTCAGTGAGCAGGGGTATTTTGTATTTTTCCTCCACCATTAAAGCCTTTAAGTCCTGCAGGCTGTGTTTGGCAACTTCCCCCTGGCCATTTGTAGTGCGATCCAGCGTAAAATCATGGATCACCACCAGTTCACCTGTTTGGCAGCGATGCACATCCAGTTCAATCGCATCTACACCCATTTCCAGGGCGAGTTGAATGCTTTCCAGGGTATTTTCGGCCAGGTGTCCTTTGGCACCGCGGTGGCCAATTTTATTCCATTCATTCATAAAGCAAAGATATCTATTTTAACCGTATGGGGCCCTTAAACAGCTTATACGCTTTTAAACGTTTAGAAGACCTTATAACTGCTTAACATTTTTTTAAAGCGATGCCTCCCTAAATTTACAAGACATTTTAAAAATTGAATAAAATGGGCAAACCAAAAAAATTTCCGGCGCAGAAACAATCCCAACCGGGAGATGAATATAAAATGGAACCGGGCCCGGAAATTATTAGAAAAGATTATAAGGGTAGTGGGAAGCTAAAAGGCAAAACCGCTCTTATTACCGGAGGAGATAGTGGGATAGGGCGCAGCGTTGCTGTTCATTTTGCCAGGGAAGGGGCCAATGTTGCAATTGTTTACCTCAAGGAGGACGAAGATGCGCTGGAAACCCGTAAAATGGTGGAGGAAGAAGGAGGGGAATGTCTTATTTTACAGGGGGATCTCAAAAAGGAGGCCTTCTGTAAAAAACTTGTTCAGGATTGTATCAAGGAGTTTGGTGCCCTTAATATCCTTGTAAACAACGCGGCGGTGCAGTTTCCAAAGGAAAAGATAGAAGACATTAGCAACAAGCAGATCAAAGAAACCTTCGAGACCAATATTTTTCCTTATTTCTTTATTGCAAAAGAAGCGGTAAAAAAAATGAAGGCAGGAGATACCATTATAAATACTACTTCTGTGACCGCTTATAGAGGCAGTGAACATTTATTGGATTATTCCAGCACAAAAGGGGCTATTGTAACTTTTACAAGATCCCTCTCCTTAATGCTTGCTAAAAAGAAGATCACGGTAAACGGTGTAGCTCCGGGTCCAATCTGGACCCCGCTTATTCCCTCAACCTTTGATGATATTTCAGATTTTGGCCAGGATACCCCTATGGGCCGTGCCGGGCAGCCAAGTGAAGTTGGTCCCGCTTATGTTTTTCTTGCAAGTAAAGATAGCAGTTATATCACCGGTCAAATAATCCATATAAATGGGGGAGAGATAATTGGCGGTTAATCCGGCAGCTTATAATTAAAATTTTAAAAAATGGAAAATTGGTTTGATGTATCCTATGAGTCAGTTATAGCTATTAGTCTAAGCGCAGTGGGCATATATGTTGCCGTGATCTTGTTCACCAGGATCGCGGGAAAACGCAGTTTCTCAAAAATGTCCAGTTTTGATTTTGCTATGACGGTTGCGGTAGGATCTATTTTAGCAAGCACCATCCTAAACTCATCGGTAAGTTTGATGGAGGGTGTGGTTGGGTTGGCAGCGGTATATGTGCTGCAAATTAGCGTGGCGTATTTAAGAAGGTTTTCATTTTTTCATCAATTAATTGATAACACGCCATTACTGCTTATGGATGGCCCACGAATTTTGGAGGGTAATCTTAAAAAGGCCCGGGTGTCCAAAAGCGACCTGAGGGCCAAACTCCGGGAAGCAAATATTATTCATTTATCCCAGGTGCGGGCAGTGGTTTTTGAAACCACCGGTGATATATCAGTATTACACACCTCTAATGAAGGATTGGAAATAGAAGACTGGTTATTAACAGACGTATCACATTAAAGAAATAGAATGCTGGAATGGACAGATATATTGGGGCTGGTAGCCGGGATTTGCACAACAGCGGCTGTGATCCCACAAATTAAAAAAGCCTGGCAAACAAAAAAGGTGGAAGATGTTTCCCCGGGAATGTTCATTGTGCTGATCATAGGAGTTTTCCTATGGGTATTATACGGGATCTTCCAAAAAGACCTTCCCATCATAGCTACCAACGGTGTTTCCCTTGGTTTAAATAGTTTTATGCTTTATTTAATGCTTCGTTATAAGGACAAAGAGGATAAATGAGCTCAAGGTTTTAGCCTAATAAATATAATTCTTAACTCTTTCCATCTCAACTTCAGGTCCAGTTGTTAATCTTCATTAAAATAAGATTAATATATTCTTAATCGTCCTGAAGGTTGAACCTGAAGCAGATAAATTTGTAATTATGAGCGGCAGATCTAGCCGGCGAAAAGAGATTTATGAGACAAGATACCAACACCAAAACAAAAAAGCTTCCATTAAAAAATACTCCGGAAGCAAAAGTTAAAGCAAGTTTTGATAAATTTATTATAGAAGATGAACATCCCTGCCTAATGGCACAAACTGTTTTTAGTATGGGAAAAGTAGATCTTCACGTTTACGAGGACCTGGGATCAAAGAATACTGCGAGAAAGATATGTAGGGACCTTAAAAACTATATAGCAAAATATGATTTTGATTCAAATGAATTCCAAACCTTTTTAGCAACTTTTCCTGACAGGAAAAATTTTACTGAGGAACAATTTGAAGACCTGCTTTGGAAACAACTTCAATTTCTTTATGAGTTAGATGATTCCCCCTGGGATCCAACAGTTAGCAGCGATCCAGAGAATGATAATTTTAGTTTTAGCCTAGGAGGTAAAGCATTTTATATGGTGGGCTTACATCCTAACAGCTCAAGAAAAGCGAGGCAAAGTCCTGTACCTGCCATAGGTTTTAATTTGCATTGGCAGTTTGAAAAGTTAAGGGAAATGGGAGCATACTACACGGTGAGAGACAAAATACGCGAACGCGATAAGGATCTGCAGGGAAGTATTAACCCTATGCTTGAAGATTTTGGGGAAACCAGTGAGGCCAGGCAATATAGCGGACGAAAAGTTGGAGAAGAATGGAAATGTCCGTTTCTTTCGGGGAAAATATAATGCATGTACCAGCCCAAAAAATACCTGAAGCAGGATCCTCAATATATCTATGATTTTATAAAGGCACATCCTTTTGCAACTTTTGTTCTTGCAGGGGAACAATTACTTGCATCCCATATCCCTGTACTAATACATGGAAACCCCGGGGATTTTACCCTTTATGGCCATATCGCAAACCATAATGAGCAATTATCTCTTTTAAAAACAGGGGCAGAGGCACTGTTGATCTTTCAGGGAGCTCACGGCTATGTATCTTCATCCTGGTATCGTGAAAAGGATATAAGTACCTGGGATTATTCGGCTGTGCATGTAAATTTGAATATCAGGGTGCAAACACCGGCCGAATTGGAAAGCTCCTTACAGGAACTGGTTGCTCATTTTGAAAAAGGGCAGGAAAACCCTCTTTATTTCAGGGAATATCCTAGAAAAATGGTAGATGAACATTTACCACTTATTACTGGCTTTTGGGGAGACCCAATAAGAGTTCAGGCGGTGGCCAAACTTCATCAGGGAACTAATAAGGAAGATTTAAAATCTGTAACACGGCATTTGGAAGAATTGAAAGACCCCCTTGCGAGAGAATTAAGTAAAAACATCAGGAAGGAAAATAAAATTATTTAAGATGGTTCAAAAAATAGAAAAGCAAACTGGAGTTGCTTTCCGGTTAAAGAAGGGGCAGCTACTTAAAGTAATAGATCCCCAGGGAGAACAGGTTAGCGATATGGTGTTGTTCAATGCAGATGATGTTCGTGAAAAAATCTCATCTGGTAAGACCCTGGATTTTGAAGAGAGCATTTTAATTACAAAGGGAAATTTTTTGTGGAGTAACAGAAGCAGGAAGATGATGGAGATCCTTGAAGACACCAACGGTCGAAATGATTTTTTACTGGCACCATGTAGCCCCGAAACTTTCCAGATAATGTATAATAATCCCGATTATCATCCCAGCTGTTTTGAAAACCTATACACCAATTTGAAGCCATTTGGGATAGAACCCGATGATGTACCTACCGCCTTCAATATTTTTATGAATGTACAGTTTAGCAAAGAGGGCAAGCTAAGCGTTGACCCGCCACTTAGCAAAGCAGGTGATTATGTGCTTTTCCGGGCTGAGATGGATCTTATTGTGGCTCTTACCGCCTGCTCTGCTGAAGACAGCAACAACGGCAGTTTTAAGCCTATTCATTATGAAATATTGGACTAATCTGTAAAAGCCCCCCTCTTTTTCCTGTAACGAATGTTTAGCATTTCAATGATAAGCGAAAAGAATATCGCAAAATAAATATACCCCTTTGGAACGTGGTAATGCAGCCCTTCTATTACCAGCATAAATCCTATAAGGATCAAAAAGGACAAAGCGAGAATTTGTACTGTAGGATATTTATTTACAAAATCTCCTACCGCTTTGGCAAAGATCATCATTACTAAAATAGATACCACTACTGCGATTATCATAAGGAGTAAAACATCTGTTAACCCAACTGCGGTAAGAATGGAATCAAAGGAGAAAATAATATCCAGAAGCACGATTTGGGTGATAGCATACCCAAAGGAATTAACCTTTTTAATAGTTTGCTCGTGTTCAACCCCTTCAACTTTTTGATGTATTTCCAGAACCGATTTCACTAAAAGAAAAACGCCCCCAGCAGCAAGGATAATATCTCTCCAGCTCAATTCGAAATCAAAGATATCCAGTACCGGTTCGGTAAGTCCAATTAACCAGGTGATACTTAATAATAAAAGGATTCGCATTATAAGGGCAAGTGACAGTCCCAGGATACGGGCTTTTTTTTGTTGTTCCGCAGGAAGTTTTCCCGCGACTATAGAAATAAAGATAATATTATCAATGCCAAGGACAATCTCCATAAACGTAAGGGTGAGGAGCGCAATCCAGGTGTCTAACTGAAGAAAAATTTCCATAGAGGTGGTTTTAATTTAAGGGATTAAAATTAAATTAAAAATTTTAAAGCATTCTTCCAAGAATCTCTTAATAATCTACTTCCTTTTCTAAGGCTGAAAAAAAATTGACGGCTTTAAAGAGAACTATCGCCATCTATATATTTAGAGCATTTTATGAATTTACCAAAACCTGAAGTTGGACAGGAAACCCTCAACCTTATTAGGGTTTGACTCTGTTCCCAGCAAATCGATCTCTTCAATATAATTCTGAAGGTATCTTTCTGCTTTAAGTTTTCGTATTTCAATTCGTTTTAAGGGAGAAATATCATTAAAAAATTCAGGGGTATCTTCTATATTTCCCATTTGGGAAATTTTAGCCGGGGAGGAAACCGGGAAAATTTTTAATAGAATGGAATTGGTAGAGGAAATCCATTCATCCCGTTTGATATTTTGATCATTTATTTTATCTATCTGCGATTTTAGCAGCCTGATTCCTGTGGTTTTTCTCATTGCGGGCTTCATTTTTTGTAGGGATAAATAAGGCGCCTTAAAACTTGCCCTAAGATTGCTAATTAATTTGGTATCTGGAAAAATTATTTTCAAAAAAAAGCAGGTTGATCTTTATAGTAATGGAAACATGTTTTTAGAAGAGAGAACTTATTCTATCTGAAAACAGTTCCAATGGTTAACGGCAGTTTTTAGCGGTTTTAAAAAAATCAGGTTTAATATTGTATTATTAACCAGTATATTAGAGATGTATTTTCGGGGTTCCAATTATATAAATTCCATTTGCTTCAAAATTCACCACGATAAGGAATTTAAAATAAATGTGATACTCCTGTGAAATGAGATCTTGTAAAACCCGATGAAGACCGAGGGTAAAATACGCGATTTGATCCTGTTCGGGATCGAAAGTTCGCTAAAAAAATATCTATATCTCCTATGAAAATGCTGGTGTTTGCTATGTTCTTTCCGCTGGTTTTTCATTGCCAGCCAGACCAGTATTTTACACTGCAAACCGAGGTAGATGCACGTAACGCTCTGTTTGGAGGTACGGTAAATGAAAAAGGTTACAACGGGGTTTTTAAAGCGGGCTTTTCAGCACAATGGTTTAGGGTAGATGCATTTTATGAAACATTTGCACAGCTCAATTACAAAACTACCGGGGTTAATATTACCCATCTGTTTAGATACAACAGGGCTTTGATCCCGGGGGTGGGGATTCAGATAAGTGTGATAGACAAGCCCAAAAAGTTAACCCCTTCCCTTGGGGCAAATGCGATCCTGGAATATCATTTTCCGCGCATTTTTATATCGGCCCGGGCCGAAACCAAAATGAGGACAGATTGGGATATTACGGTGTTTTCAGGTTTTGTAGGGGTAGGTTATAAACTATCCCAGTCCCGCTATTAATTTCTGCTGAAAAAAACATTTACTCCAAAACCAACCCCTAGTGGGAGGGTTGGAGTGGATTGTGTACATTTTTTAATTCGGAATCTTAGTGAAATTAAACACGACATCGTCTAATCCCTGATTTTCATCCCAATCAAATCGTGCGGCGAGGCGCATGGAAGTATTGGAAATTTGAGTTATTGTGTGGGGCACAGTATCTCCGTCAATAATTATAGTTACAATATTATTGCTTAAAGTGTAGGTGCCTGTATAAATGTCATCATCATCATTCTCATCGTCATCAAAAAAATCATAGGAAATTGTAATAATTCCCCCGGTTTTAAATTCATAAATTATATCCTCATCATCGGGGATCGGGATAAATGCTCCTCCGTTTATTGAGGCGGCATCCATCTTCCATTTTCCAAGAAGCTGTGATACCGTTACAGGGTTATCTGCCGGTGCATCATCATCGGACGAGCAGGAAGGAAAAATGAGAAACAGCGGGAGTAATGCGAATAAAATTTTAATTGTTTTCATAATTGTTGATTTAAGTTTTTCAAAAAGCTAAACTGGCCAAATGAACTTTGGATGATTAAAATTATATCATTGTTAAGCGGAACCCAATACTCAGAATTGGGTATTTTTTGAAAATTTCTTGAAGAATGGAGCAGAAAAAATTATTACCCAATTGTTGACTTAAGCGCATAAAAAAAGCTCCTCATTGCTGAAGAGCTTTTCTGTGCGGGCGAGAGGACTCGAACCTCCACACCTTGCGGCACCAGATCCTAAGTCTGGCGTGTCTACCAATTCCACCACGCCCGCATTTTAATTTTACAACACTTAGGACTCATTGTAAAACTGCTTACCTTGATAAGCGGCTGCAAATATACATAAATGTTTCAATTTTCAAATAATCCGGGAAATAATTATTGATTTTTTTTAGCAATAATTATTTCGCTTTCTATTGCAGTGGTGTTTTAGAGATGGTATTCAGTTAACAAGGCGCAGGGAAGGGTTTGATCTTTTGAGATGGCTTTTGTTTTATACAGGAAAAGCATTTTAGTACCTTTACGCAATTATCAAAATTCAACCAATGAGCGATATTAAAAAATATGTAGAGGAAAACAAGGAAAGATTCATTAATGAACTTGTTGAACTTCTAAAAATCCCCTCTATAAGTGCAGATCCTGCTTATAAAAATGATATAATAAAAACCGCTGAGGCTGTAAAGACAAGGCTTAAAGAGGCAGGCTGCGATTCCGTAGAAATTTGCGAAACCCCGGGTTACCCTATTGTTTACGGAGAAAAAATTATTGATAAAAGTTTGCCCACCGTATTGGTTTATGGTCATTATGATGTCCAGCCACCAGATCCCCTGGATCTTTGGGAGAGTCCGCCCTTTGAACCGGTGATCAAAGAAACAAAGATCCACCCTGAAGGAGCAATATTTGCCCGGGGGGCCTGCGATGATAAAGGGCAGATGTACATGCACGTTAAGGCATTGGAATACATGACCACTTCCGGGACTTTGCCTTGTAATATAAAATTTATGATAGAGGGAGAGGAAGAAGTTGGAAGCGTAAGCCTTGGCTGGTTTCTTGAAAGAAACCGGGAGAAGCTTGCCAATGATGTGATCCTTATCTCAGATACTGGAATGATAGCGAAGGATGTTCCTTCAATTACAACAGGTCTTCGCGGACTCAGTTATGTTGAGGTGGAGGTCACAGGTCCAAACCGCGATCTTCACAGTGGTTTATACGGCGGGGCAGTTGCCAATCCTATCAACGTGCTTACAAAAATGATCGCTTCCCTGCATGATGAGAATAATCATATCACCATTCCCGGTTTCTATGATAAAGTCGAGGACGCGAGTGATGAGGAACGGGCTAAAATGGCCCAGGCTCCTTTTTCTCTTGAGAAATACAAGGAAGCCCTTGATATCGAAGATGTGAACGGGGAAAAAGGTTATACCACCAATGAGCGCAATTCTATAAGACCTACCCTTGACGTAAATGGAATATGGGGAGGTTATATTGGGGAAGGAGCTAAAACCGTTATAGCCAGTAAGGCTTTTGCGAAAATATCAATGCGCCTTGTTCCCAATCAAAACTGGGAAGAGATCACCAAACTTTTCAAAAAACACTTTGAAAGCCTGGCTCCCAAAGGAGTGAGGGTGAGGGTGAGACCCCATCACGGGGGGCAGGCATATGTAACTCCTATAGATACCCTGGAGTATCAGGCTGCCAATGATGCGTATGAGGAATCTTTTGGAAAAGCCCCTATCCCGCAACGCAGCGGAGGAAGCATTCCAATTGTTTCCCTTTTTGAAAAGGAGCTAAAAAGCAAAACTATCTTAATGGGCTTTGGGCTGGATAGCGATGCGATCCACTCTCCCAATGAGCATTTCGGGATTTGGAATTATTTGAAAGGAATTGAAACTATTCCCTTATTCTATAAGCATTTTACCAAATTAAAGCAACAGGAAAAGTAAACTTTCCTGCTAATAAAATTAAAAACCTCACAGGTTTCAAAAACCTGTGAGGTTTAATTATTTAGTGAATATTTGAAATCCCTGAAAGAGTTCGATTATCAGATCTTCTTCACATATTTCGTAATGATCACTATTTGTTGCCCGTCAACTTTGCCTTCAATATATTCTTCATTTTCATGGTCCAGGGAGATGCGTCTTACTGCCGTCCCTTGCTTGGCAACCATACTGCTTCCCTTCACTTTCAGGTCTTTTATTAATACCACATTATCACCCGCTTCCAGGATCACCCCGTTGCTGTCGCGGTGAACAATTAATTTGGAGGAAGGATCTGCCACCTGATTTGCCTTTGCCCATTCCTTCACATCATCGTCCATATACATCATATCAAGCAGGTCCTGTGGCCAGCCTTCGCTTTTCAATCTGCTAAGCATTCTCCAGGCTACAACCTGCACTGCTGGAACGGGACTCCACATACTGTCGTTTAAACAACGCCAGTGATTGGGATCTGTCTTCTCAGGATTTTCAATTTGCTCCCTGCATGTACCGCATATCAGGATGCTGTTTTGCACCCCTTTGGGAGAATCAGGCACTTCATATATGTTCAGGTCATCGTGGGAAGTACAAAGTTCACATTGTGAATTGCTTCTTTGAAATAATTCTTGTTCCAGGCTCATAGTAGTGGTTTATTAGGACTGTAAAGATACGGGTTTCTAAAGTCAGGAAAACTGTCAGGGATTACAAATCCGCGCCATCTTAATTCTTCTTTTACGCTAATAATTGTAAGCGCAGATCTGCCACGCGCTAAATTATTTTCCTTCTATGTTTGTAGAATTAAAATTTAATTCTACATTTGTAGAGAATGATCTAATCTTGTAGAACAATGGCCTTATCAAAATCTGAAGAACAATTAATGCAAATCCTCTGGAAGCAGGAAAAAGCTTTTATGAAGGAGCTTATAGATTCCTACCCAGATCCTAAACCTGCACCAACAACAGTAGCTACTCTGTTAAAGCGTATGCAGGATAAGAATTTTGTTGATTATGAGCAGTTGGGCCGCTCCCGCCAATACTTTGCATTGGTGAAGAAAAAAGATTACTTCTCAAAGCAAATGAACGGGTTGATCAGGACTTTTTTCAATGATTCCGCTTCCCAGTTCGCTTCATTTTTTACTAAAGAAAGCAATTTGAGTAAGGAAGAATTGGAGGATCTCAAAAAGTTGATTGATCTGGAAATCAAAAATAAGTGATCATGGAAATGTACTTATTAAAATCGGCCGCCTGCTTAGCCGTCCTGTTGCTCTTCTATAAGTTATTACTTGAAAGGGAAAATATGCATATGGTTAAGCGGTACTATCTATTAAGCTCGGTTTTGGCAGCCTTGCTAATCCCGTTGATCACTTTCACCACCTATGTAGAGCCTTCTTCAGAAAAATTCAAAGCCCTGATCTATACATCGGATATATCTTCGGAAACAACTTCAGGAAAACCGGATCTCTCATATATTTTCTACGGAATTTATCTGTTGGGAGTTTTGTTTTTCAGCGTAAAATTCATTCGGAATTTGCGTAATCTTCTTGTAAAGATCAGAACTAACCCAAAGGTGAGGGAAGGCAGTTTCATCAATGTTTTGCTTTCAGAAAAAGTTCAGCCACACACTTTCTTCAGCTTTATATTTTTCAATAAAGAGAAATATCTTCAGAATGAAATTGCGCAGGATGTAAAAATCCATGAACAAGCCCACGCCAGGCAATTGCATAGTCTGGATGTGATTTTTATGGAATTGCTTCAAATTATTTTCTGGTTTAATCCGCTCATCTTTCTCTTGAAGGGCGCAGTGAAATTAAATCACGAATTTTTAGCAGACAGGGAAGTAATTCTAAATGGAATAAGCACTTCCACATATCAGCAAACACTTTTGGCATATTCATCCAAGGATTTACAAAGTGATCTGGTAAACCCAATCAATTATTCATCAATCAAAAAACGATTTACAATTATGAAATCAAAAACATCAAACACAGCATTTTGGGTTAGGAGCTTTTTAATATTCCCATTAATAGTTTTATTGGTTTATGGATTTAGTGATAAGACCGTGGTGGTAAAAGATTCTGAAAATGTTTTTATAGGTCAAGAGACCTCTCCGGCACCACCAAAAATGGAAGAATATCTTAATGATAATTCAAGGATTTTTCTCGCAGGAAAAATAATTTCTACTGAAGAAGCCGTAAAATTAATAAATACGAGAAGAAAGGAATTGACAATCTCAATTTTAGAAAATGAGGAAAACATACCTAGTATTTCGATAGAATTTAAAAAGCAACCAGAACCTCCCAAAACACTTTCAACGGAAAATCAAAATTTATTTATGGTAGCACAGGCTCCACCACCACCAAATGAAAACCCATTAAAATACGTCCAGGAATTGGCAAAGCGAGGAGCAAGTTTTTATATTGGACCCCATAAATATAGCCAGGAAGAAGTAATAGAAATGGTGAGAAAAAGTACTAATGAAATTACAATTGATGTTAGTGAATACCCAACTATAAGAATTGGCGGATGTTAGCATAAAAAACCGGTGAGGAATCCCAGATCCTCTCCAAACCGGGGTTTTATTAACTTTTTAACTCTTTAACTCTTTAACTCTTTGATTTGGTTTCTAACTTAGTTTGAATATATTCATCTACCAACTCCTCCATAATCTCCAATGTCACAGTTCCCTGACCCAGGATCACTTCATGAAAATCCCTGATGTCAAATTTTGGACCCAGGGCTTCTTCGGCTCTTTTGCGAAGTTCCCTTATCTTTATTTCTCCTATTTTATAGGATACCGCCTGCCCTGGCCAGGAGATATAGCGGTCAATTTCGGTATTTATTTCATGTAGGGAAAGAGCGGTGTTGGAACGTAAATATTCAACCGCCTGCTCCCGCGACCAGCCCAAAGCGTGAATTCCGGTATCTACCAAAAGCCGGCACGCCCGCCATTGCTCATAAGTGAGCTTTCCAAATAATTCATAAGGAGTGGTATATATTCCCATTTCTTCAACCAGGTATTCTGAATACAGGCCCCAGCCTTCTCCAAATGCCGATAGATAAAAACTCTTACGGAAAGCCGGGATGCTATCCCCCAGTTCGCTGTTGAGCGAAATTTGCAAATGATGTCCCGGAACAGCTTCGTGTGCCGTGAGCGATGGGAGAACATAGAGAGGCCGGCTGGGAAGATCATAGGTATTCACCCAGTAAAATCCTGCCTGCGTATCTTCCTGAGGCTGTACATACCGCCCGGTTGTATATTTAGGGGCAATTGCCGCAGGTACCGGTGCTACTCCATAAGGTCTTCGCGGTAATTTTTTAAAATAGCGGGGGAGATGGCCATCTATTTGCTTTGAAATATTCCTGGCAACCATTAAAAGTTCCTCTGGAGTTTTTGCATAAAACTGCTCATCGGTGCGCAGGAAATGAATAAAATCTTCAAAACTTCCGCTGAAATTCACTTCCTCAATGATCTTTTTCATTTCGGCATTGATCCTGGCTACTTCCTCCAGTCCTATCTGGTGCACCTCTTCCGCAGAAAGATCCAGGGTGGTATAAAAATTCAACCGATTCTGATAATATTCCTTGCCATTGGGTATAGCAGATACTCCTACACTTTCCCGCGCTTTGGGGTAATATTCGGTTTCAAAAAATTGTTTGATCCTTTTAAACTGAGGTATTACATTAGTCTTTATCGAAATTTCAGCAGCCTTCAGAACCGAATCTTTTTGTGTAGTAGTCAAACCCGGAGGTAAATTTTCAAAAGGCGAATAGAAAAAACTTTCCCGGGGATCCTTAACTATCTGGTCATTATAGGTTGCTTCATAACCATTAAAAATTACCCGCGGTTGGGTTATTCCCTTTGAAATGCCTTCCCTTAATAATGCAAGGTGTTGATCTACATACACAGGAAGCGCATTTAATTTGTCCAGATAAGCTTTAACCTGATTGTAATTGGCGAGATCTCTAACCTGGGAAGCCAGGCTTACATGAAAACCTGCATCAGACAATAACGGATTCAAATAAGCTTTGTAACCATATTTGTCTACTGTTTCTTTAAGTCTAAATTTTAATAGCCTGGCAGAGATCTTTTCAGAAGTAGTAAGCGTATTGAGATCTATTTTATTAAGTTGCTCCAGCCGGTCTTTTGCAAACTGGGCTTCGCGCCGGTAATGATCCTTTGTAAAAATTCCCAATGGGTATTCCTTCTTATCGTAGGATTTCCTGTTTTGAACCTGGCTTATTATCTCGCCCAGTTTGGAAGAATCAGTCTGTGCTGAAATTTGGGGGAATGTAAAGAGGGATAAAAAAAGGAGAAACAGAGGGAATAATTTCATACTCGGGTCTTTTAAATGCTGAAAACCATAAAATTAAGGTATTCGGTTCAAATTCCCAATGAAAGGATCTGTTTGCCGCAATTTCATTGAAACCTTTAAAGAGAAGCTTAATTTCCCATAATTCGGGTTCCAAGTCCCAAAAGAAGCTTTTTTGCTTCCGCAGGTTTGCGTTTAACTTCCTCTACTTCCAGCTGGTCATTTTGGGTGTTGAGTTTATAGGTGAACACAAAATCTGGATCTTCACTTTCTACATCCAGAACTCCAAAGCGTAGATCGCTGAAAAAGATCTCGCCTTCCTGTTTGGAAATAATAAACCAGCCATTGGAGATATTAATTAGCCGTTGCACCTTATCCTCCGTCGTCAGGTCTCCCAAAAGTTCATGATTTTTTTCAAACCGATGAAACTTTATGGGTTTTGAATCAAATAACGAATAATCTCCTATAAGGTAAGCATTTTCCAATTCAACATTTGCGGTCCATAAAATGGTATTGAGCGCGGCGGGTTTGTTTTCCATTTGCAGGTATTCAAATCCTTGTTCCTGCAGGGCTGTTTCAAATTTTTGATAGGTGATCCCTTTTAAAATTATGCTGAGAAGTAAATAAGAACTGCTCACAATAAGCCCCAGATTATTAAGTCGTCTTCTTTTTGGGGATCCTCTTTTTGCAAGCATAGCCAAAATAAGAAATGTAAGAAAAGGCAGGGTGTATAACGGATCTATAACAAATATGTTCTTAAAGGCTACCCGGAGATCAAATGGCCAGAAAAGCTGGGTGCCCCAGGTGGTAAAAGCATCCAGAATGGGATGAGTAAAAAGGCCCCAAAACATAAGCCAGGCCCAGTCCTGCCACACGGCAGGTGATCTTTTTTCAATTTTTGAAATGAGCCATCCAAAAACCGGGGCAAAAAGGACTGCAAAAACAATGGAATGTGTGAAACCTCGATGCACCTCAATGGCTGTAACGGTATCTGTGAAATAATTGGCAATAACATCAAGATCCGGGATGGTTCCTGCTATAGCCCCATAAAGCATAGCTTTATTTCCCACTTTTCTTCCCAAAACCGCCTCTCCCACGGCGGCACCTAAAACTATTTGCGTTAATGAATCCATTTAATTGCTTTGTATAGGGATGTCGGCAACCCGGCGGTTTGCTTTCACACCGCCAAGGGATTTTATCACCACAAAACCAAATCCGGCGAATAACATAAAATGAAAGATGAGCAAACCGTATTCCTTTAGCAAGAATGCGCTGTAAATTGCAAATCCAAAATACAGGAACAAACCTGCTTCTATAAAAGTATTTGCTGAAATTTTACGGGAAAGGTAGCTATTGCCTTTCCAGGAGTCTGTTATCGAATTGATATTGAATTTGGGAGTTCTTATAAAATCGCTCTTTTTTCCAAAGTGCCCTTCCAGCACCGCAAGCGAATTATGAACCGAAAATCCCATTGCTACCGAGAAGAAGAGGAAAAACATTCCAATAAAACCAATTAAATTTTTAATTCCACCGCCGTGTATTTTTTTATAGGTGACCCAATAGCACATAAAAAAGATGATGGTACTCACTGCAAAAAATGCCACCACAATAAAATACCAGCTGAATAGCGGATTGTTGCTTTTTATATATAAAACAGGAACACTTAAAACCGCAAGCAGCAGGATAACGGGAAACATACTTGAATTGAGCAGGTGAAAGAACCCGTGAAATTTTGTGCCCTTTGAGTGGTCTTTATTGGAAAGCAATTTTGAATAATTCTTCTGAAAATTCTCTGCCGCGCCTTTGTTCCAGCGAAACTGCTGGGAGCGGGCGGCGCTCATCACCACCGGAAGTTCGGCCGGCGTTTCTACATCTTCCAGGTATTTGAATTTCCAGTGTTTCATCTGTGCCCGGTAACTCAAATCGAGATCTTCGGTCAAAGTATCGCCACTCCAGTTGCCGGCATTAAGAATGCATTCCTTTCTCCATATCCCCGCGGTGCCGTTGAAATTGATAAAGTGTTTCCCGAAATTTCTTCCGGTTTGTTCCATAATAAAATGAAAATCCAAGGCAAATGCCTGTATCCTTGTAAGCAGGGAATAATCCCGGTTGATATGTCCCCAGCGGGTTTGTACCACGCCAACTTCGGGATCTTTAAAATAGGGGACGGTTTGTAGCAACCAATCTTTCTTCGGAAGAAAATCTGAATCAAATACCGCTATAAACTCCCCTTTGGCAATTTTAAGACCTTCCTTTAATGCCCCGGCCTTAAAACCGCGGCGGTCTTTTCTGCAAATATGCTGTATGTCCAGCCCGGTAAGCTGAAGTTGTTTTATTTGAATGGCGGTTTCTGCTAAAGATTCATCGGTTGAATCGTCCAGCACCTGGATTTCAAGCTTTTCACGGGGATAATCTATTTTTGAAATATTGGTAAGCAAGCGTTCCATCACATATCTTTCATTGTAAACAGGAAGCTGAATGGTTAAAAACGGAACGTTTTCGGCCTTGGAAAGATCGGTTTTTGGGGAAAGATCTGCCTGTTTTTTGGAACGCAGATAATTGAGAAGCAGGTTGAGCTGCGAGAGGCTGTAAATGAAAATAAGCAGAAGGGCAAGGGTGTAAACTATAATAATTGCGAGATCCATTATTTAAAACTGTATTTAAAGATCCAACCCAAAATCTTCACTCCGGCAAATATAGCACCTTTTAAAGTTCCTGATACTTTTGAAACCCCAATGCGGTTTCGGTAATGCACCGGCACCTCTGTATATTTATAATTTTTCCTGATTGCCTTTAACTGCATTTCCACCGTCCAGCCATAGGTTCTATCCTCCATTTCCAGGGCCAGAAGTTTGTCATATTTAATTGCACGGAAGGGTCCAAGATCTGTAAATTTCGCATTAAAAAACAAGCCCATAAGAGAAGTTGCAAGCCAGTTTCCAAAGATCTGGGGGAAAGTCATAGAACCACTTTCCCGAAATCGCTTTACCCTTGCGCCAATAACCATATCCATATCATTTTCAAGTATGGGAGCAACAATTTTATCCATTTCCTCGGGGTGATCGCTATAATCACCGTCCAGGAAAACAATAATATCGGGGAGAGAAGCCTGGCCTGCAATATACTCCATTCCTTTAAGGCAGGCGTACCCATAACCTTTTCGGTTTTCGGTAAGAACGGTGGCCCCTGCAGCTTTTGCATTTTCTTCGGTAGCATCGGTAGAATTGTTGCTTACCACGATAATTTCAGAAACAAATTTCGGGATCTCACCAATCACTTTTCCTATGGAAGCTTCTTCGTTATGTGCGGGGATTATGACTTTGATTCGAAAACTCATTAAAATTTTATCTTATGCTATTTGGAAATAATTTTAATCGGAATAGAAGGGCCGATAAATGAACTATGCCGTTAATCTGTTTTTCAAGTTGACAAATGTAAGATGTTATTTTTCAGTCGTACTAGAATAAGCGAGTAAAAATTCTGTGGGAATTTTGGGTATGGTTTAAGTTCACAAGCAATATCATCTTTGGTTTTGTCATCCTGAACGAGCTTTTGGGCAAGGAAGAATCCCTACTCTGGATGTTAGGAATTGAGTAACATTTTTTACTATTCTAACATGATTCGCCAATGATAGCGTGAGATTCTTCGCTGCCACTCAGAATGACATTCCGGTGGTGTTTTGTCATTCTGAACGAGCTTTTGGGCGAGGAAGAATCTTAACGTTGTGGTGTGTAATTGAGTAGTGAACCGGTTGCCCTTTTTAACACGATTCGTCCAATGAGTACGTGGGATTCTTCGCTATCGCTCAGAATGACATGAGAGAAGAAATTTTTAATCGTTTTTCTGATTAATAAGATCCAGAAGATCTACATCATTACCCAACAGAACTGCTTCAGAATTTATCCTGCCCTTAAGCGGACCGTTTTCCAGTTTTAAAACCCCACGCGGACACACTGCAGAGCAAATTCCGCAACCCACACAGCTGGAGCGAACGATATTTTCTCCTTTTTGGGCGTAGGCGCGTACATCAATTCCCATCTCGCAATAGGTGGAACAATTTCCGCAGGAAATACATTGCCCCCCATTGGTGGTGATCCTGAATTTGGAAAAAAGACGTTGCTGCATTCCAAGAACCGCTGCCATGGGGCAACCAAATCTACACCACACCCTGTTCCCGAAAATGGGATAAAAACCCACCCCTATAACTCCCGAGAATGCTGCCCCAATTAGAAACCCATACCACGCCCTTAGCTGATGACCGTCAAAAAAGAATATACGGTAGTTCCCGCTGAAGTAATTAATAGAAATTATAGCCAGGATAATTACCAGGTATCCTATTGCTCCATATTTGGCATCTTTCGCCAGTTCCTGACGCTTAAAGATCATTATGAGTGCAAATAATAGGGTTAGAAAACCTGCAGAAAGCCATAGAAAAACATCCTTGCTCAGCCAGGAATCTGAAGGATTTTCCAGTAAAAATGAATAGATCACGGCAATGGTCATGACCACCACAAACACCAGCACGCTGTGAACTACCCAGCGCTCCACTTTCCAGGCAAAGGTGGATTTATCTGACAAATGCCTATAGGGGTCTCCCGCTGTTTCTGCAAGACCGCCGCAACCGCAAACCCAGGAGCAGTACCAGCGTTTTCCGTATTTATAGGTGAGGATAGGGGAGATCACGAATATGGAGACTATCCCAAAAATGAACATCAGCATCCCAACGTTTCCGGCTGAGAAAAATCCTCCCATCTTATAGCCTGCAAAAAAATCATAATTCAGCGGCCAGAGATTTGCCGGATTGAAATAGGGCTGATTAAGCCGTATCAATATTTCCGGGATCAGAAAGGCAAATCCCAGCTGAAAGAACATTACCGAAAAGGTTCGCAGGATCTCGTAATTATTGTGCCGGTATTTAAGAATGAATTTATACCCGAAAACCAGGATTGCCACGGTATATAAGGTTCCATAGACAAACCATTGACTGGCGGGATACCCGCTTATAAATTTACTTAAAGGGTCAAACAGCGCAATAATCCCTGTGTTGGCACCTTCACTGTTCAAGCCCAGGTATTCGGGATACCAGTAAAGAACGATGTAAAACAGGGTTAGGGATATCCCCGTGACCCAGGCCCAGAATCCGCGTGCGGTCATGGACCGGAACCACACCCCGTCATTTTTTATTCCCGCATGCTTTCCCATATAGGTATCATGGGCAAAGAGAATGGTTCCGGCTGCGATAAGGCCTATGGAAAGGCTCAGGAATAAGGTCTTATTCGGGAAATTGACGTTGGCCATTGCCAGGATAAGTATGAACAGTCCCAGCAGGCCAATAGCAGATGCAATTCTTTGGATCGTGGAAATGGCCCCGGGGGCATCTCCGGTCATTGACATATGATGTTCTGTTTTGTTCATTTGATACTCTAGAATTATTGATAAATCGAGGTCTAAAACTTTTCTTAAAAAAACCTATGTTTCAAACACCTTGTTATAGGGAATCCCTCTTAGGATAACTTTTTTAAATATATAAAAATACGCGTCTTTCAGGGAGACCTCACAGGTTTCAAAAACCTGTGAGGTCTGAGATTCTTGTAAATTATTAAAAAACCAAAATGAAAAATAAGATCTTATCTAATTATCAAAAAAATTAGAATCCTTAATTTCCAGTATTTCCTCCTGTCGTTGATAATGAGTTATTATAAAATTTTCTCTACCACCAAATAAATTATAAATATCTTCTGATTTCAGGAACCTTATATTTCCTGAAGCAAGGCTTGTAAAAGAAGAATGGTTATAAGTGGTAAAATCTTTTACCATTCCATGATTCAACGGATTTAAATGTATGTAAAGAATTAAAGTCTGAAGATAATGTTCATCTTTAATTTCAATTCTTTTAAACCGGTCTTGAAATAAACTTCCTCTTCTTTGGTAAGCTTTGTTAATCGCCTTTGAATATGCATTGAAAAGATTTGAGAAAGCCCTGGAAATAAGTTGGTCCTCAATATTTTCTTTAGTCTGAATCAATAAATGAAAATGATTTTTTAATAAGCAATATGAATATATATAAGCGACAGGGGTGATATGGTTTTCAATAAGTTTTAAAAAATAATGATAATTTCTTTCTTCAATGAATATATCTTCCCGGTTGTTTCCGCGATTGAAAATGTGGTAGAAACCATTTGCTTTTAAAGGTTCATAGTTCATATAAAGAACATTTATTCTTAGAGCCCTCACAGGTTTCAAAAAAATTTAAAGTTTGGATCTAGCTTTTACTGATTAATTAATAAAATCACTTTTTTTAGGAGACCTCACAGGTTTCAAAAACCTGTGAGGTCTAAAACTTTTCTAGAAAAACTATTTTTCAAAAACCCCGTGAGGTCTAAAACACCACATCCTTAAACATTTCCTTTTCATACCTTCGGTAAAATTCCGGATCAAAATTGGCTTCTTTGAGATGTTGCATTACGTGCTGAATGCTTACCCCCTGTGAAAGCCAGGTATCAAAAACCTCGTGCCGCATCCTGATCCCGTAAGTGTTAATTCCATAAAACAGGTTGGTAACAGGGTTAAAAGCCAGGGTAATAAATTTATCCTTATGGGGATGCACCCAGTGCAAATGTTGTTCATTTTCATTCTCCACAGGGTGTACCCACCCGTAGGTTTGATATTCAATATCAAAGAATTTGGCGCTGTTGAACCAGTTCCCGGGTTTATATTGGGTTTTGTTTCCGGTTAAGGTTTGAGCGAGGGTCTCACCCATCATCCTGCCGGTGTACCATACGGCTTCCACACTTTTTCGCAGGCCAATTGCCTCCCGTTGCTGAGCGCAATCACCTATTGCATAAACGCCGGGTATATTGGTTTCGAGGTAAGGATCTACCAGGATCCCGAGATCGGTTTCCAGTTCTGTGTTTTTAAGAAAATCTATATTGGGCTTTACGCCGGTGCAAAGTCCCACCAGATCACAATCAATTTCTTCCCCATCGCCGGTTATAACCGCCCGAACCCGGCCATTTTCATCGGGGAGGATCTTGTTTAATAATGTATTATGCCGAATCTCAATCCCGTGCGAACTTATATGCTCTGATAACAAATGTGCGTCATTTTCAGGAAGTACATTTGCCCAGAAACCGCTCTCCCGCACCAGGAGGATTACTTCGATCTTCCGGCTGTGCAGCATTTCTGCCATTTCCACCCCAATTAATCCACCGCCAACGATCACTGCTTTCCTGCAATCTTTGGAATTTTCCTCCAGCATTTCCAGGTCCTGCAGACTTACAAGGCCCTGTACTCCTTTCAAATCCTGACCTTCCCAACCATATTTATTCGGCACTGAACCTGTTGCGAGTACCAGGGAGTCGTATTTCATTGGTTCACCCAGGGAAAACTGCAGGGTCTTTTCTCTAAAATCTATGTTTTCTACCCTCGCCCTTTTGAGTTCAATGCGGTTTTTTTTCCAGAAACTATCTTCATAGGGTTTCAGGTGTTCATACTGCATATGGCCCATATACACGTACATAAGGGCAGTGCGCGAAAAAAAGTAATCACTTTCCGCAGAAATTACCGTGATCTTCTTATCGCTGTTCTTGCGTATATGCCTGGCAGCGGTTATTCCGGCTATACCATTTCCTATTATTACAATATGCTCCATATTTTTGCCTGAATAACTCAAAAGTAAAGTAAACAGAAATAGCCAAGATTCCCAAAGGATTATCCGTTTAGTTGTTTTTTGGGTTAGAAACGAAAATTTAAACTGCCTCACTCAAAATTTCCGCTTAAAATCTCCCTTAAAAATTACTCTTAACAACAACCCCCGCCATCATAATGGAAGGTCGATTCGCTTATATAGATATCATCTTTCCCCAGGGCTTTTAAGTCGGCAGCGGTTTTATCGCAAATTGCGAGTGGCTGATTGTTCAACAGCACGTGTCCTTTCCGGTCATCAAAACAGGCTTCCCCGCCAAAATAGATGGCTGCTTTTCCCGTGAATATACACGGGCCATCAGCAGGCATGGGGTCTTTTATGGCCGCCACTTCAATTGATTCTATAAAAATGATTTCGTTGGTTGGATAGTGTTTCGGGTCCAGGATCCGGTAAGGTTTGCGGGCACGTATTTCAATAGTTCCAAAGCCCACATCGGTAAGGGCTTTAATGTATTCGGCTATTGGCAGGCTTCCGCTTAGGCAAAGTGCCCGCAGCCTGTCATCATTTCGAAGGGCTTCATTCATGGGTTGCTCGCAGGTGGGATCGCTCATTACCAGTTTTCCGTGAGGTTTTAGCACCCTGTACATTTCGGAAACCGCTTTTTTAAGATCTTCAGTCTTGAAAATATTAAAAAGGCAATTCTGGGCCGCTACATCTATGGTATTGTCCTCTACCGGTAAATTTAGGGCATCTCCTTTTTTTAAGCTCACAAAATCGCTTTTAAACCACGGATTCAGTTCCTCGGCCACTTTAAAATTTTGGCGGGAGGCTTCCAGCATTTCATCAACCATATCAATTCCAATAACACCTTCAGGTTGCCGGTTGAAATAGGCAAATTGCAGCAATTCCATTCCGCCGCCAACACCCACATACAGCATCTGGGGATTGTTGGAAAGGTCACGGGCATGAACAGTGCTTCCGCAGCCATAGTTCATTTCCTGCATAATGCGGGGGATCTTTAATCCCGGCAGTTCCCAAATGGGGTTGGTGGTGCAGCAAAGGCCTACATCGGGCGTAATTGCTGCTTCTTTGTATACATTATAAGTGGTATCTAAATAACTCATGTGTTCTTATTTGTGGAACTTTATCCTTAAAAATATTCAAAGGAATTGGAGGCACCGGACTTACAGATCCCGAATTAATGCCCTAAAAAGCCTTATCATAGCAGGCTCGGCCTGAGCCGCCGCGGCAATAATTTCATTAATATTCACCGGCTCCAGGTTTTCAGGGTCGCATTCATCTGTAATTACAGATACGGCAGCAACGGGCACTTTTAAATGATTGGCCACAATTATTTCAGGAACGGTGCTCATCCCCACGGCATCTGCTCCTATGATCTTTAAATAACGGTATTCTGCCCGGGTTTCTAGCTGAGGTCCCATAACCGCGACATAAACACCCTTATGAAGGGTGATATTTTCCTTTTTGGCAAGTCTCCCAAATTTTTCATTCATTTCCAGGTCATAAGGAGCACTCATATCTACAAATCTTTCGCCTGTATGTTGAACTCCTTTAAAAGCCAGGGGAGAGTTCCCCAGCAAATTGATATGATCATCCAGGAGCATTAATTCCCCTTTTTTATAATCCAGATTAATAGACCCCGCGGCGTTCGAGACCAAAAGGCGTTGTATCCCCAGTTGATGCATTACCCGCACGGGATAAGTAACATCCTGCATACTATACCCCTCGTAAATATGGAACCTCCCCTGCATTACGATCACTTTTTTCCCTTCCAGGGTGCCGTAAAATAGTTTCCCCTTATGGAATTCAACAGTGGCTGTGGGAAAGAAAGGGATGTGGTTATAACTGGCTTCGGCTTCTATCTCAATTTCATGAATTAATTTTCCAAGGCCGGTGCCCAGGATTATTCCAATTTCGGGGGTGCCAAATCCCCTGGTTTTTAAATATTTTAGTGTTTCCTGAATTTCTGTGATCATATTTATTTGTATTGTAAGTATTGCTGAAAATGGGGGATGTGTTTAATATCTGAAACCACATCTATATCATTGCGGTATTCCAGATAGAAAACCTCTTCATCGCACAGATCTTTCACTGTATCCTGAAAGACCCGCGATGTTCCCCAGGCTTTGTTTTTAAAAATTTTGTCATCTGCCTGCTTCATTCCTATTAAATAATATCCGCCATCTGTGGCCGGTCCTATTACGTAGGCAGAATGATCCAGTGCACTAAAAGCCTTTTCAAGATCGGGCCCGGTAAGGTCGTAAAGATCGCTGCCTATAAGGATTATTTTACTGAACCCCTGACGGAAACCTTCTTCAAATGCGTTTTGCATTCTCTCACCAAGGTCATTTCCCTGCTGAAGGCTTTTTTTATAGACCGCGTTATCCCAGATGTCCTTTTCAGGGATCCCGTCGGCATAGCTCACTATTTTTTCAACCGGAAGTTCCCGGGTGATCTCAAGGGTGTGTTGTAAGAGATAGTTATAAATATCAAGTGCTGCCTGTTCTCCAATGTCCTGAGCCAGACGGGTCTTCACTTTTCCCATTACGGGCTCCCGTGCAAATATTATGAGGAGGCTTTTAGAATTTTGATTCACGGTATTGATTATTTAACTACACTGCCCTGGCAGCTGCTTCCCGCTCCGGCCGTGCAGCCGTAGCAATGTTGTGAAATGATGATCTCCCTGTTGTTTAAAAGATCTTCATTATACTCTTTAATATGCTGCACCCGGCTATTCACTTTTAATCCCAGCATCTGGTTGAAATCGCAGTCGTACAACCACCCGTCCCAGCTCACCGAAATAGTATTGGTGCACATAACGTTCTCTATTGCCTGCGGATTGTAAGCATCTACCAGGGCATACATATAATCTTCATAATTATCTGATGCGATGAGATATTCCAGGAACCTGCTTATTGGCAGATTGGTTATGGCAAAAAGTTCATTGAACACAATATTGTGATCTTTTTTCAGTGCGATCTTGAAATCCTTTTCCATGGCAGCCTGATCTCCTGGAAGAAATGCCCCTGAAGGGTTGAACACGAGGTCGAGTTTCAATCCGCTGCCTTCAATGCCATATCCCACCTCATTCAGCATTTGCAGTGCCTGAATTGATTTGTCAAAAACTCCATCTCCACGCTGTTTATCGGTCTTTTCCTTTTTATAAAAGGGCAGGGAAGAAACCACGTGAACCCTGTATTTTTTAAAGAAATTGGGTAGGTCGTGATAATTTTTATTGGCCAGGATTATGGTAAGATTGGAACGCACGATAAAATCTCTGATCCCCGCTTTGGAAGCTTCTTCCACAAACCACCTGAAATTCGGGTTCATTTCCGGCGCTCCGCCGGTAAGGTCCAGGGTATGGGCCCCGGTGATCTTTATAACCTCCAGGCATTGCAGCATGGTATCCATGGTCATGATCTCCTTCCTGTCCGGCCCCGCATCAACGTGACAATGCGAACACACCTGGTTGCACATATAACCAAGGTTAAGCTGAAGGATCTCCAGCTTTTTTGGTTTCAGGGGAAAATGCCCGGTAAGGGCGACCTTATCCTTAAAATAAGGCAAGCCTCCCTCCCTGAAGATCCCGTTGCTTAAATATTTTAACTGATTGGCAGGATTGGAAAGATCATCTTTCCGGGCCGCCAAAGATTTTGTGAATGTCATTAGTTGTTGGTCGTTAGTCTGTAGTCGTTAGACGGTATTTGGGAAAAAGATTTAAGATTCAAAATTCGTGATTCGTGATTCGTGATTCGTGATTAGTTGTGAGTCGGTAGTTGTTAGACGATAGTTTGTGGTTATTGCCTCATTCCTCCGATAACCCTATTGGTGTCATTCTGAAGAAGCCGCTACGAGCGGGTTCTGAAAGAATCTCTGGCGAAAAAGGAACATGTTTTATCCCTAAGCGTTCTTCGTAACCAAGAGATTCTGAAACAAGTTCAGAATGACGTCAGAAGGATAGTAATTAGTGATTGGTGAATCGCGAATAGTTGTTTGGAGTTTATGGTCTAGAATAACCCACCTACAATCTACAGCCTATAACCTACAACTCTTGAACTGACTATCCACTCTTCCCGAACCGAAGGTGCGGGTGTCCACTTTTTCAACCTACAACCTACAACTCGGAACCAACAACTGACAACCCACAACCTGCCTGCGGCAGGCAGGCCGAGAACATCAAACCATCCCACCATCCCACCATCATACCATCAAAAAGACAGTTTCTCATATTTATTCATCATCTGCACCCCGTGCACAAGGGTGGCGCCGCTTTTAATCGCAGCTCCCACATGTACGGCTTCCATCATTTCTTCCTTTGCGATCCCGCGTTGCAGTCCGTCTTTGGTATAGGCATCAATGCAATAAGGGCATTGCACCACGTGTGATACCGCAAGGGCGATAAGGGATTTCTCCCGTGCACTTAGCGCTCCTTCTTCAAAGACCTTCCCGTAGTAATCAAAAAATTTTGTTCCCAGTTCTTCGCTCCATTGGGTTATATCTCCAAACTTCCTGAGGTCGGCAGGATCGTAATAGGTTTTGCTCATAATTCAGTCAATTTATTTTTCCCCTAAAATATTCCTTAATAATTACGCAACAAACCTAAAACTGGTTTTTTTTGGAAATCTCTTCCGCAGAAAGAATTGTTAAAGCCGTGGAATTTATTATGTTAACAGTTTGTTATTAAAAAATATGAAATCCCCTCTATTTGGGTTAGGATATTTTATTACATTGGAGAACTTTAACAACTAATCAATTATTTTTAACATTTTGACTAATTTAAACTCATATGTATGAAAATTAAAAATTACTTTCTCCTGGGATTATTTTTTATCTCAACAATCGTTATGGCCCAGGAAAGGCAGGTCACCGGAACCTTAACAGATTCAGATGGTTTGCCGCTTATTGGGGTGAACATCATTATTGAAAACACCTCCCGGGGTACCCAAAGTGACTTTGACGGGAATTATTCAATAATGGCCAGTCAGGGCGAAGTCCTGGTTTATTCATTTGTTGGATTTTCCACAGTGCGGCGTACTGTTGGCACTGAATCTACAATAAATGTGCAGCTGCTTCCGGATGAAACCCTGGATGAGGTGATCGTTGTGGGATATGGTACCCAGTCAAAAAGAAAGGTAACAGATAATATTGCTTCCATTTCTTCAGACCAGATCAACAACATTCCTGTTTCCAACATGCAGTCATCCCTTGTAGGGAAAGCTGCCGGGGTTCAAATTACCCAGATCAACGGAAAAGTTGAAGGTGGGGTTAAAATGAGAATACGTGGTATTGCCAGTATCTCTTCTTCCCAGGAACCTTTATATGTGATAGACGGGATGCCACTTATCAATGATGATGAAAGTACCACCGTTGCGCCTATCAACCCATTGATCTCCCTTAACCCAAATGATATTGAGTCTATCGAGATCCTTAAAGATGCTTCTTCGGCAGCGATCTACGGGGCTCGTGGTACCAACGGGGTTGTTCTTATTACAACCAAGAGCGGTAGAGCCGGTAAAACCAAGGTTTCGGTAAACACCTCTACAGGCTGGAGCCGCGCTACCAATAAACTTGAATGGTTAAATGCTGAAGAGTATATAGAACTTTTTACTGAGGCTTCCACAAACAGTTATGGAGCTGAAGATACCTGGCTTACTGAAGAAGGCGGATATTTTGATTTCATGGCCAATGGTCTTGACTGGAGAAATGGCGCTGTAGATACAGACTGGCAGGATTATGCGCTTGTTGACGGGGCGGTGCAGGACCACACCGTTTCTATTTCGGGTGGAGATGCCAAGACTCTTTTCTTTCTTTCAGGAGGTTATAACAGGACCGAAGCTATCGTGCGTGGTAATGATCTTGAGAGATACTCCATACGTACCAACATTGATCACAATGTATCAGATAAATTTAAAGTGGGATTCAATGCCGGGGCAAGTAAGACCCAGATCTCCCGTATAGGAACAGATAACTCTTTCTCCACTCCTTTACAGGCAGTGGCACAATCTCCACTTTCTCCAGCATTTCTTGAGAACGGGATCCCCAACAATGATTCCACTATCTATTACAACTTCTTAATGCAGGCATATAATGGCGACTGGGATGCAGATATTTTCAGGGTATTGCTTAACTCTTATTTACAATACCAGATCTTGCCATCTTTGAGCTTCCGTACAGAACTTGGATATGACAATAATAACCAAACCGAAGAATATTTCTCCGGAAGCTTAACCCAATCTGCATCTACAAACGGGTATGCAGATGCCAATGCGGTACAGAGCGACAAGTATAACATAAGTAACTATTTTAATTACAATACCACCTTTAACCAGGATTTTGATCTGGATGTGGTTGTGGGGATGAACTTTGAGGAAAGTGCCAGAAAAAACCAGTTTGTTGCAGGAACAGGTTTCCCGTCAGACGATCTGCAAACTGTGGCCAGTGCCTCAGAGATCACTTCGGGAACTTCTACAAGGACCAAATATAATTTCCTTTCCTATTTTGGAAGAGCGACTTTCTCCCTTTACGACAAATATTTATTCAAGGGAAGTTTACGTTACGACGGTTCTTCGCGTTTTGGAGCAGATAACCGCTACGGATTTTTCCCGGCTGCTTCTGCAGGTTGGATCATTTCAGAAGAAGACTTCTTAAAGGATTCAGGCACCCTTTCGCTTTTAAAATTACGCGGAAGCTGGGGTGAAACCGGAAACGCGGGGATAGGTAACTTTGCCAGCCTTGGTCTTTTTGGTGGAAGAGCTTACAATCAGCGCTCGGCCCTTGCTCCTGTGCAACTTGCAAACCCTGAATTGAAATGGGAAAAAACCCAACAAGTAGATATAGGTCTGGATTTTGGATTTTTAAACAACAGGATCTCGGGTGAGGTTGATTATTACATCAAGAAAACCAATGACCTTTTATTGAACCAGCCAATTCCCGGGACTTCAGGATTTACAAGCATTACCCGTAACGTTGGGTCACTTACCAACCGCGGATTCGAATTTGTGCTGAACACCAGGAATGTATCTACAGAAGATTTTACCTGGAATACCAACTTTAACCTTTCAACTTTGGACAATGAAGTAACTTCATTACCGGGAGGAGATATAGTTCAGGGACTTAACATAGTACGCGAAGGGGAAACCATTTCTTCTTTCTACATAGTGGAATACGCCGGGGTTGATCCTGCAAATGGAAATGCTTTGTTCTACAGGAATACATTGAATGCCGACGGAACCCGCGACAGAACCACAACCTCCAGCTACGGCCAGGCAGAAAGAGTTATCATGGGAAGTCCTTATCCGGAGCTTATGGCAGGTTTTACCAACAACCTTACCTTTATGAATTTTGACCTTTCCTTTACCTTTCAGGGTGAGTGGGGAGCATCACTTTATAATTCCGGCGGAAAATTCCAGTCAGGTAACGCACGTTATGAAGACAACCAGACAAGGGACCAGTTGAACAGGTGGCAAAACCCGGGTGATATCACCAATGTGCCACAGGCCAGGATGTATCAAACCAACGGTCAACAGGATTCTTCAAGATATTTGGAAGAGTCAGATTTTATAAGATTGCGTAACCTAACATTTGGTTATACCCTTCCACTATCTGTTACTGAAAGGTTCAAGGTAGACCGTCTTAGAGTATATTTTACAGGGGTGAATTTATTGACCTTTACAGATTACAGCGGGTATGATCCTGAATCTACCTATGATGATCTTGGAAATTCCAATATTCAAAGGGGTATTACGTTCTATTCTGCTCCCCCTGCAAAAACATTTACTATTGGACTTAATATCGAACTTTAAAAAAAATCCATTATGAAAAAATATTTAAATTTTAAACTTCTCTTTTCATTCCTGGCAATTGGATTTATAGCCTGTGATGATAATTTAGATGTAGAACCGGAACAAAACCTGTCGCCCGAAGTAGCTACAGAGAGTCCTGCGAACATAAAGACCATTCTCAATAACATATACGGTGAAGCCCGTCAAGGTGTAAGTTATGGTGGCGGAATAGGAATGGCTGCCGAGCTGCTTGCAAATGCCGGGGACCTTTCCTGGAACGGAACCTTTGTACAGCCGGGAGAATACAATGAAAAAGCCCTGTTGGCCGATAATTCCTTTGTGCGGGATATCTGGCTGAACGCTTATGAGATAAACAACCAGGCAAATATAGTATTAGAAAACCTGGATGTTTTTGATGATGAGGATGACCGTGCAACTACAGAAGGGGAAGCAAAATTTTTAAGAGGACTGGCGTATTTTGACCTGGTACGTTTGTTTGCCAAGCCTTATGTGGCGGGACAGGCAAACACCCAGCTTGCAGTGCCTATTATTCTGGATGCTGTATTGGATGCATCGGTAATTACCTACCCTGCAAGAAATACGGTAGATGAGGTTTATGCCCTTGTGATCAATGATCTTACAGATGCCTATGAAATGTTGCCGGAATCCAATGGGTATTTTGCCGATAAGTACACCGCGCAGGCGTTGCTTGCAAGGGTATACCTTCAAAGGGGGGAATTTGCAAAAGCAAGGGATGCCGCTAACGATGTAATAGAAAACAGCGGAGCTGAACTGGCAGCTTCTTTTGCCGATGCTTTTAATAATAATGAGAATTCCAGTGAAGATCTTCTGGCAATGCAGGTTACCAGCCAGGATGCTTCCGGAAATTCCTGGAACCTGTACTGGGCGGGAAGAGATTTTGGAGGAAGGGTTGGAAATCCGGATGTTTCAATATTAGAACCACACTATGCAAAGTATGATGATGAGAATGATGACCGGGCAAACTTTTTCTATACTACTTCCAGGGGGGTTGCCACCACAAAATGGCAATATCAGTTTGGAAATATCCCGGTAATTCGCCTGGCTGAAATGTACCTTATTCGTGCTGAAGCAAATGAAAGATTGGGAACAGAAGTGGGAGCAACTCCGCTTGAGGATATCAATATGCTGCGTGCACGTGCAAATGCAAGTTTGTACACCTCGGTTAATCTTGAGACAATTCTTATGGAAAGACAAAGAGAATTGGCATTTGAAGGGTTTGCCCTGTTTGATGCCAAAAGACTTGGCCGCAACATTGGTGACATCTCATTTAATGATGACAGGCTGGTACTGCCAATTCCGCTTAGAGAAATGGATGCCAACCCTAACCTTGTACAGAATCCCGGGTATTAATTAACCCTTACTTAAATAATAAGAGCTGTTTCTAACTAAAGAAACAGCTCTTTTTTTATTGAAACTTTTTCAAGCTATTTAAGTCGGAAAGTATCGCCGTTCAAATAGATATCCAGGATAATTCCTGTTGCTGAAAGTTTTCCGTCGTTTGTTTTGCCAGATCTTTTTCCATTGCTGAAAACGATCACCTGCGAGTCGCCAACCACTTCGGCTTCATCGCCTTTTATTAAAATAGCGGTTGCTTCATCTATTCCTATTCCTTTTATTTCCGGATTTTCTATCACCGCGGTAAGCAGCCGGTTGTAACGGCTCCTTCGCACAAAGTGTTGATCAATGATCACATTTTCAACCAATCCAAGTCCGTCTTTTAACTCAAGATTTTCGCTTTCCAGATGTCGGAAGGTGGAGTTGTATTCGGGGTGCCTAAGTTCGGTGCCTGTGATCATTTCTTTGCTCATAATTGCGGCTCCCGCACTGGTACCGGCGATCATTCCGCCATTTTGGTAATTAAAATGGATCGCTTCGCCAATTGGAGTATTTTTAATGGCCTGCATGAATCTGTCCTGGTCCCCGCCTGTGATATAGATGAGACCTGCGTTTTTAAGAGAATCTATTTGCCGGGGGAGAGGGCTTTCGCCTTCGGCATAAAGCAATCCGCTAATGTTGTTAATTCCAAGATTGGTAAATTGCCTTTTAGCATAATAAATGGCGGAGTCTCTTTCAGCACTGGCAAGAGGTAGGATCATGGCGTAACCGCCTTCCCGGAGTCCGGTTTCCTTTATAATGCGCTCCAGCATTTCAACAGGACGCGCTCCCCCGCCAATGATGAACAAAGATCCTGCGGTGGGTTCCTGCTGCGCGAAAACAGAGGTTTGAAAAATAGCAGAAATAAGAATTCCTGCCAGGAGATGTAAACCGGCTTTTTTCATATGAAATTTTTATTGTTTTTTAATGGTTTCCAGATAGCTATCGGGAGCAATGTGTATAACGCCAAAGGTGTACGCATCGAAATTAGCGTAGGCTTAATATATTTGGAGTAAAATTGTTTTATTAAATTAAAGGTAACCTGCAAAAAACGCTATAAGCACCAGTGCAACTATAATAACTATCACAATGGCAAGCACATTGAATTTGGGTTTTGCTTTGGTAACCTCGGTAGACTGGTTTCTTGGTTTTTCATCTTCCCGCGGAGTTGGCACCGGGGTTGATTTGTCGCTTTCTGTACTCATGATTTCCTGGTTTTTAAGATATAACAAGATATCTAAAATTTAGGAAACAATGAAATTCCATATTTTCAAGGGATAGTATAGGGGAAGGCGACTCGATTTTAATCTAAAAACCTGAACGGCATGACCAATTGGCGGTTAGAATTTATTTTTGCGAAGGGTTTTATAAAGCTTTCTGCAAAGGAATACGGTAAGGAAAACGATCAGGATTATTTCGAGGCCCAGAAGAATATAAAATATTTCCATAACTAAAGTGTATATAACGGGACTTTGGTTTCATCCTCAAATTAAGGGTGTAAAGATCTCATTTTTAATTCCTTTCGGTTGCCGCATATAAAATTAGTATTACGTTTATTCGTTAAGTATTAACTTTCAGGTGTTTATGCTTTTTGGTGAAATTAATATAGAATTAAATGATAAAATCTTAAAAAACGGCCATATTAGGTCAGAATGAAATGTTTGTTTAAATTATAATTAATGGTATCCTTAAAAATTAACCAATAAATCTTAACGAAATATTAAAGAAGCTGATAGTCAATTAACGTTATTCGCACGATAATTACGCTTATTAAGAATTGATCGTGGAAATTTCGTAACTTACCTTAGATAAATGTTAATTTTGAGCTGAATTTTAAGAATCCCTTTACATTCTTATTTCGACATAGTAAAAAAATAAAATAGCCTTTCCGGTGTAATATGAGAATTGACGTAAAAACTTTGCCTGTTAATGAGATCATTCAGGATATTTCTGAGAATTTAAATACTCCGGTGATCGATGGCGATGCGGTGCTTACCGTTCAAATTCCTGAAGAATTGGGAGAGGGATATATTCGGGCTTCACATTTTGACTGCGGAATGGGCATCATATCATACAATTGTAAATTCTTTGAGGATGTAGAGATACGTTTCTCCCGCGATACGGTTCATCCTCTTAAATTCATATTTTGTTCTGAAGGCGAGGTGGCACATTCTTTCCAGTCTTCACCCGAACTTCACACCATACAGGCGTATCAAAACATCATAGTTTCCAGCAGCGGCTACAACGGGCATGTGTTGTATTTCAAGGCAAATGTGCGAACTCATGTTTCCAGCCTTGAGATCATACGAAGTATTTTTTCCCACCGTACCAATTACGGATTCAAGGATCTCGAGCCTACATTAAAGGAACTTTTTATGGATTCTGTTTCTGAAAAGCAATTCTTTTACCAGGGGAATTACAGCATCAAAGCGGCCGATGTTATGGAAGACCTTAACTCCCGCGAATTCACAGGATTCCTGCAATCGCTTTATCTCGAGGGTAAATCCTATGATATGCTGGTTATTCAAATAGACCAGTACCAGGATGACGAGAGTGAAGACAGGCTACCTACCATTTTGCGAAAGTCGGACATTGAAAAGGTAGATTACGTGGCACGACGCATTGAGGGCGACCTGGGAAGCAATCTTACAGTTGAGATGCTGGCAAAAGAAGCCGGGACCAACATCAATAAACTTCAGGAAGGGTTTAAACATGTGTATGACCTTACAGTGAATAAATTTATTCAGCATAAAAAGCTGGAAGCCGCCAAGGAGATGCTCATGGGAACAGATAAGAATATCTCCGAGATCGTTAGCGCTATAGGCCTAAACAACCGCAGTTACTTCTCCAAGATCTTCAAGGAAAAGTATGGTGTGAATCCTAAGTATTTCCTTAAAACAAGGAAGCAGGGGGCGTAGCTAGTGAATAGTGATTGGTGAATGGGGAATAGTTTTTAGTGGTTAGTGGTTAGTTTTTAGGGTTTGTGGTTCAAATTTAAAGTTCTACACATCTAACTCCTTACCCAACAAATCTTCAAACCAGCAATTGTCACCCTGAGCGGAGTCGAAGGGTCTCTGTTTTATGGATTATGGTTATGAAAAAATAGACGTCATGCTGAATTCATTTCAGCATCTACATGATCGAAACTCCCATCACGTAGATCCTGAAACCTGCCTGCCTGCCGGTTCAGGATGATGTAGCGAGAAAATCATATATCCTTAATTACTTTTTCTATTTTCCCCATCCTACCATCTTCCAATCAAACCATCAATCCAACTTTTTTACTTCTCTCCATCTCATTCGTGTCATTCTGAAGAAGGCGCTACGAGCGGTTTCTGAAAGAATCTCTGGAGAATCTGGAACATGTTTTCACATATAGACGTTTTTACAAATTCCACTTCATTTAAACAAATCAAAAGCTCCCCTCTTTAGATAAAGAGGGGAAAATTTCTCTTTCCCCAGGGAAGAGAAATTGGGGAGTTTGAGCGGTCTATTTCTATAATACCAATCTCAATCATTTTTACCCTAACCCTTCCGGCTTTCTTGCCCTCCCGGGCAATAAATCCACCTTCCCTTAAAAAGGGAAGGAGCCTTTTTAATTTGCTTTAAATAAGAATCAATCTGCAATTCCTGGATCAATATCAAAAGCTCCCCTCCTTTTCAAGAAGGGGTGGCCGCAATCCCGATAGGTATCGGGAGGGGTGGTTATCGCAGCAAGATGTGGTGGATGTTTTTCCGCTTGCCCCTGCCCTAAAGGGTGACGGAAAAACAGCTAAATTCAACCAATAATTTCTGAATCCATTCCCGCCCTTTAGGGTTGGGGAAAGGAATTGATTCGAGCAAATATTCGAATTATATAACACATGAAAACTTCCCCTTCTTCGAGAATTGTGAATGGTAAATAGTGTTTAGTTGTTTAGGTTTGTCGTTCGTAGTTTATGGTTCTTTGCCATAGTCATACGAAAACCCTATTGGTGTCATTCTGAAGAAGCCGCTACGAGCGGGTTCTGAAAGAATCCCAGGCGAAATAGGAGCGTGTTTCCATCTATAGGCGTTCATCGTAACCTGGAGATTCTTCACTGCTTCTATTCCACTTCATTTAAACTAATTAAATTGGGGAGTTTGAAAACCCTCCGTCTTCCCTTCCTTCTCAGTCAGGGAAGCCACCTCCCTTTGAAAAAAAGGGAGGAGCTATTTAATTTGCATAAATAAGAATCAATCTGCAATTCCTGGATCAAACTAATCAAAAGCTCCCCTCTTTTTCAAGGAGTGGTGGCCGCAATCCCGATAGCTATCGGGAGGGGTGGTTATCGCAGCAAGATGTTGTGGATGTTTTTTCGTTTGCCCCTGCCCTAAAGGGTGACGGAAAAACAGCTAAATTTTATCTTTTAGTTTTTGCAGGATGACGTAGCGAGAAATCTAACACCTTTTTAATTTTTTACTCTTTAACTTTTTAACTTCTCTCCATCTCATTCGTGTCATTCTGAAGAAGCCGCTACGAGCGGTTTCTGAAAGAATCCCAGGCAAAATAGGAGCGTGTTTTCATCGAATAGCGTTCATCGTAACCGGGAGATTCTTCACTGCGTCTATTCCACTTCATTTAAATAAATCAAAAACTCCCCTCTTTAGATAAAGAGGGGAAAATTTCTCTTTCCCCAGGGAAGAGAAATTGGGGAGTTTGAGCGGTCTATTTATATAATACCAATCTAAATCATTTTTCCCCTAACCCTTCCGGCTTTCTTGCCCTCCCGGGCAATAAATCCACCTTCCCTTAAAAAGGGAAGGAGCTTTTGATTTCTTAATAGCCTGGAAAACCTCCAACCCACACCTACAACTGACAACCGATAACTCACAACGGATAACCCACAACCGATAACTCATAACTGAGAACTCACAACACAGGAAAAAATCCCTATCTTACCTCCTTTTTTAAAAAATAACTTCCGACTTTAGGGAGGAGAAAACCATTGGTAATTCCTATGCGAGAAAATCCATCAGGATTTGAGAAAACCCGGCGCTTTTTAAGCAGGCCTGTTGTAAGCGGAGCGCTTACCTTCCTGTTTTTCTTGATAATGGGCCTATTCATTCTCTGGCAGCGGTATCAGATCCTGAAGGAAGCTGAACAGCGGGAAATGTCCAACCTCATTGGTTTTATTGAGAACAATATTGACCATGCTCTTAAAAACAGTTATTCGGCGGCTCTTAGTCTTGCCTTGCTGGTAGAAAATGACGGCAGCGTTTCAGGTTTTGAACAAGTTGCTCCGCAACTTGTTAATGAAAACATGGTTATAGATGCGGTGCAAATGGTACCCGGCGGGGTTATTTCAAAAGTGTATCCGCTGCAGGGAAATCATCAGGCTTTAGATTATAACATTCTTAAAGATCCAAAGGTAAACGAGGAAGCCCTGCGGGCGATGCGGGAAAAGAAAATGTATTTCGCCGGTCCGCTGGAATTGAGACAAGGCGGACTTGCAATTATTGGCCGACTCCCGGTTTTTATTCAGAATGATTTCTGGGGTTTTGCCGCGGTGATCATAAAACTTGAAACCCTGCTGGAACAAGCGGGGATGGAAAAGCTGCGGGCGGATAAATACCACTTTCAGTTCTCCAAAATTGATGAGAAAACAGGAAAGGAGACCTATTTTTTACCCCCTATTTCAGCCGAGAGTGTGGAACATTCAGAAACCATCAGCTTCCCCGATGGCGACTGGAAGGTGTATATAGCACTTAAACATCCGCGGGAACTCCTGTATTCCTTATTCCCCATTGGATTTTTTATGTTTCTGCTGGCAGCCTGGCTGGGTTGGGCAATGACCAATTTACTCAGGCAACCCGAAAAACTTCAGGCGCTTGTTAAAATGCAGGCGGGCGAGTTGTCGCTCAGTGAAATGAAATTCCGCACCATCTTCAATCAGGCCGCTATAGGAATGGCCAGGGTGAATTCTATTACAGGCAGTTTCCTGGAGAGCAATTTGCGCTTTCAGCAATTATTGGGATATTCTTCAGAAGAAATAGCAGAATTAAATGTGGTTGAAATCACACATCCCGATGACCTGCCCGAGGATGTTGATAAAATGAAACAGCTGCGCAATGGGGAGATTAGCGAATTCAGCATGCAGAAGCGTATAAAGCGCAAGAACGGGGAGATGATCTGGGTGAAATTAACCGTTTCCCCACTTTGGGCAGAGGGGGAAACACCTACCACACATATCGCCCTTCTTGAGGATATTCACGATAAGAAGATGGCCGAGACCCATTTAAAGGAATCCTATGAAATGGTGATGGAACAAAATAAACGCCTGCTCAACTTCTCCTATATAGTATCGCACAACCTGCGCTCGCATTCCAGCAATATTGAATCTATCCTGAACCTTTATGAGGAGACCAATGATCCTGAAGAAAGGGATAACTATATGGAGATGCTGGAAAAAGTTTCAGGCGCGCTCAATCAGACCCTTTATGACCTTAATGAAGTGGTTTCCATACAAACCAATCTGGATCTTACGGTAGAAAATCTAAAGGTGAAAGACTATGTTGAAGATACCCTGGGCTTGTTGAAGGTGGAAATTCAGAAAAAGCAGGCAAAGATATTTACCAATGTTCCCGAGGAAATGTTGGTCAAATTTAATGCGGCCTATATGGAAAGCGTGCTGCTCAACCTGCTTACCAATTCGCTGAGGTACAGCGATCCGGACCGCATTCCCGAGATTTATATCACCGGGACAAAAGTGCGTGGAAAATGGATGCTTGAAGTGAAAGACAACGGGATAGGAATAGACCTGGTTAAGAACCGGGATAAATTATTCGGCTTGTATAAAACATTTTCAGAAAAACCCAATTCGCGCGGAGTTGGACTTTTTATAACCAAGAACCAGATAGATGCCATGAATGGAAGAATAGAGGTAGAGAGCACCCCGGGAGAAGGCTCTGTTTTTAAAGTTATTTTTCAATGAGCAGAAGCATATGTATAATAGATGACGACCAGATCTACCAGATCATTGTAAAAAAGATCATTTTCAAGGCCGGCATCTTTGAGAAAGTCCACTGTTATGAAAATGGTTATAAAGCCCTTAAAGATCTCAGGGATCCTGAAATCTCTCTTCCGCATTTGATCCTGCTCGATATCAATATGCCGGGAATGGACGGCTGGGAGTTTTTGAGTCTGCTGAAGGACCACCGTCCGCAACTTCACCTGGAAACCTCAATCTATATAGTAACCTCTTCCATCGCGTTTTCAGATCGGGATAAAGCCCTCGCCTTGCCCGAAGTTTTGGGATTTATAAGCAAACCCCTAACCGTGGGGAAGCTCAGGGAAATAGGGGAGAAATTGTGATTTATAATGGGAATAACCCTTTTATAGTGGCAAGAATTTTCCTACATATTGCCTAAATGCTTTTTCTGCTAATTATTTGTTAAAAACAAAACCCATCTTTGAAGGGTTTTTTCATTTCTAGGGCTATCGGCAACCGGTAAAATTTAGGATGAATAATTTTAATCCAATTTTAATATTTGGTGTAAATAGTTAATTATCAAAACGTTGAATTGTATTTGAGGAAAATATCTCCGGACCAAAAAACTAAATTTAAAATAAAAGTGATTTTAACATTAATTAGTTTGTTTTAAATCTAAAAATTTTGTTAATTTATTTTATCAGAAAAGTGAAACTAATTTAACCCCTACTTAAATGCAAGCTACTTTTTCATCTTCCTCCGTCTCAACTTATATGTATAAAATGGACAATGTTCTTTACGAGGTAAAGGATAAACGTGGAATTTTAAAGAACAATAATTACGAAGCCTGGAAACAGGAGGTAATTGATGACCTTGCAGGTTCAGGGTTTATTACCTTGAAAAATGATAAATATGTGATCACCACAGAAGGTCGGGAAGTGATCAAACACGACAGTTTTCTTAATTACAATCGCAGGATCAACCTTGAAAATAATATTGAGGAAACCGCTGCTCCGGCTGAAAGAACAGGCATTACCAAAAACCAGTATTTCATCGCTGTTCTTAGCCTGATGGTTCTGGCGCTGATAACAATTTTCAGATTGAGATAGAGTTTTTTAAACCCGAAATTTTCGGGATAATGTGAGGTAAAAAAGGCTGTGAAAACAGCCTTTTTTTATGGAATTAAATGAAGAGGCAAAAGGGAGATCAACACCCCGTTGTACTTCTCTAGTCCGCTAAAACTGCTTTCTTTTCGTTAGCCGGTATCATCACCACCTCTTTATTTAATTTACGCAGTTTTACGATCTCCCGGTACATTAATAGCGAGATGATCAGGGCAACACCAAACATTCCGGCGAACACATACATAGTGCCATCATAATTGCTGGTCACGGTACGCGCCCAGGCTGCAAATAAAGGTCCGGCCATTCCCGCTGCCGCCCAGGCGGTGAGGATATAACCGTGAATAGCACCCAGTTGTTTAGTCCCAAACACATCGCCTATAAAAGCAGGAATGGTTGCAAAGCCCCCGCCATAACAGGAAAGGATTATAAAAATGAGCACCTGGAACAACAATGCATTTGTTATTCCCGGAAGCATAAAATAGGCTATGATTTGTATTCCAAAAAAGATGGAATACATAGCCGGCCTGCCAATAAGGTCGGAAAAACTGGCCCAGCCAATTCGTCCCACGCCATTGAACAATCCCATAATTCCTACCATAGTTGCCGCGGCAACAGGGGTAAGACCTGTATATTCCTGCGCCATGGGGGAAGCGACTGAAATGATCGCGATGCCACAGGTGATGTTTATAAATAACATACTCCACAAATACCAGAACCTTCTTGTCTTCACCGCCTCATTTGCGGTAAGCTGTGAAAGGTCGGCTTTGATCTTCTTTTTAGCGGTTTGAAGATTTGCCTGGAAACCTGCAGGCAGCCAGTCCTTTGGTGGCGGAGCAAGGTAAAGGGACGACACAAAGATAATCGCGAAATAACCCGAACCGGTTATATAAAAGGTATTGGCAATTCCTACTTTAGAAATTAGAAAAACAATAAGCGGACTGCTAATTAAGGCTGCAAACCCGAAGCCCATGATAGCAAGCCCGGCTGCGAGTCCGCGCCTGTCCGGAAACCATTTCACCAGGGTGGATACCGGTGTGATGTAGCCTAGGCCGAGTCCGATACCACCAAACACCCCGTAAAATAAATAAAGCAGGTAAATAGATTCCAAGTGCACCGCAAGCCCGGAGCCAATGATCCCGATCCCGAAGAAACTCGCCGCCAGGATCCCCGATCTGCGGGGTCCTTTCTTTTCAAGATAATGCCCTAAAAAAGCAGCCGAGATCCCCAGGAAAAAAATGGCAAGGCTAAAAGTGAACTGGGTATCCTTAAGATCCCAGCCAAATTGCTGGATGAGGGGTTTGGTATAAACGCTCCACGCGTATACTGATCCTATAGCGATATGAATTCCAACGGCAGAAGCGGCAATAAGCCACCTGTTCCTGATCTTTTCCATGAGTTGTTTTGTAAACAGATATGCCTGTAAAGGAAAAATATATACAACAGGTAAAAAATGATGAAGATCAGGATATAGGGAAAAAACCAACCTGGATCTCAAATCTAGAATTCAAGATTCAAGGTTCAAAATTCAAGGTTACGAATTCCAAGATCCAAATTCCAAAATCCAAATTCCAAATCCCGACAAGAAATTTCCAGGATTTAACCACCCCGTCCCTACGGGCCACCCCTCCTTGGAAAGGAGGGGAGCTTTTGATTTTAGTTATTTAGGAGATTTTCGTGATAAAAGAAGCAATAAAAAAGCTCCTTCCCTTTTCAAGGGAAGGTGGATTGATTGGTGAGAGGATCTTATCGCAGTAAAGATATTTCTGCCAATCAAGACGGAAGGGTTATAACGACCCCGTCCCTACGGGCCGCCCCTCCCGATTATTATCGGAATTGAAAAAAGGATGGAAGTTTTTTTTTGGGTTTTATTTAAAGCATGTGCTAGAATCAATCCCTTTCCCCGGCCCGCCGCGGGTGGGAATTGATTCAAAGAAGATATAATTTAAAGAGCTCCTCCCTTTTTTTCAAAGGGAGCTCGCCCGAACGGGACGGGCGGGGTGGATTCCCTGACTGGTAAGGAAGGGAAGACGGAGGCTTTTCAAACTCCCCAATTTCTCTTCCTTGGCGGAAGAGAAATTTTCCCCTCTTTATCTAAAGAGGGGAGCTTTTGATTTTAGTTATTTAGCTCTTTTTCCACCACCCCGAACCACAAACTTCTAACTCTAAACTCTGAACTCTGAACTATAACAGGGAGGGGCAAAGCGGAAAAAATTTCTACCCCGAACCCCAAACTCCTAACTCCGAACATCAAACATGAAAGGACAAAGCAGAAAAACACGACTTATCGCTTAAAAACCCCACCCGGCCTTCGGCCACCCCTCCGGAGGAGGGGAAACTTTTACCCTGAACTCTGAACTCCGAACTCCGAACCCTTTTTCCGCCACCCTTTAGGGAGGGGCCAAGCGGAAAAAATTTCTAACTCCAAACTCCAAACTCCGAACTCTGAACTCTGAACTCCGAACTCTGAACTCCGAACCCTTTTTTCCGCCACCCTTTAGGGAGGGGCAAAGCGGAAAAAAAAGAAATGTGGGGAAACAAAAAAACCCAAGACTTTCGTCTCGGGTTTTTGAGTGGTGCCTCCAGGAATCGAACCAGGGACACAAGGATTTTCAGTCCTTTGCTCTACCAACTGAGCTAAGGCACCAGTTGCTTTTGAAGCTTGTAAGCCTTTCAAGCGGGTGCAAATATAATTTCAATTTTATTAACCCACAAAGGAAAAATTGAAAAATTACTTTTATACCTTGGCTTTTTTAATTTTCATCTATGAATCTGGTTGTCGATATTGGAAATACCCTGGTTAAAATGGCTGTATTTCAGGAGGATAAACTTCTTAAAAAGAAAACAGGTCTCCGGCAGGATATTTTAAAAAATCTGGAAGAATTATTTATTTCCTATCCAAAAGTCTCCCACGCCATAGTTTCAACAGTTGCAAAAACCCCTTCCAAAGCCATTCAGAAGATAGAAGAACGCTGCAAACTGCTCATTTTTGATCAGCACCTTCCGCAGGTATTCATCAATAAATATTCGACCCCGCTCACTTTGGGTCAGGACAGGATCGCACTGGCATCGGCCGCGAGTTTTTCCTATAACAATGAAAACGTACTTGTAATTGACGCCGGTACCTGCATTACCTACGATTTTAAAAATGATAAAAACGAATATTTAGGAGGAGCGATTTCTCCCGGATTAAATATGCGGTACCAGGCAATGAATACGTTTACTGAAAAATTGCCGTTATTGGAACCTGAGGCCGATGTTGCCCTTATTGGGAACTCTACCAAAAACAGTATGCATGCCGGGGTGATTTTAGGAATTACCGGTGAAATTGATTATATGATCAACGCTTATCGCGCTGAAAACAAAGAATTAACAGTAATTTTGACAGGAGGGGATGCACAATTTTTGTGTAAACGATTAAAAAATAGCATCTTTGCCAACTCAAATTTCCTCCTGGAAGGATTGAATTACATATTAGAATTTAATAAATCTCAATGATCAAACGATTTAGTATAATCGTGGCCTTATTATTTACCGTGCTTACGGCTGCGCAAGAGGGAACTTCTTCTCCATATTCTTATTACGGGATAGGTCTTACCAAGTTTAAAGGTACAGTGGAAAATCAATCAATGGGAGGCATCATGGTGTTTTCTGATAGTATTCACGTGAACCTTAGAAATCCTGCATCTTACGGAAAATTAAAACTCACCACTTTTACTGTGGGTGGCAGTCACCAGCGGTCTCAGCTAAACTCTGCACAAGGAGACGAGAGCAGTAGCACTACTTCTTTTGATTACCTGGCTATTGGAATTCCTACCGGAAAACTGAATTTTGGCCTTGGTCTTATTCCGTATACCTCTGTTGGCTATCGCATTTTAGATGTGAACAATGAAACAGCCAACCGGTTTACCGGCCGCGGGGGAATGAACAAGGTTTATCTTACAACTGCGTACGCTTTTACAGATGGTCTTAGTCTTGGGGTTGATCTAAATTATAACTTCGGAAACATCCAGAACAACTTTACCGTTTTCCAGGATCAGATACAATATGGTACAAGGCAGATCAATCGTACCGACTTTAGCGGTTTCAACCTGAATTTTGGGGTTGATTACCAAACTAAATTAAATGATAAATTAAGGTTGCATACCTCTGCTGTATATTCTCCAGCAATGGATATAAATACTGAAGGAATGCGCAGTACGACTCCGGTTATTTTTAATCCGGATGGGGTAGACTTTATCCCCACCGGATATCAGCCTACAATAGTGAACGCGCCCGAGAGCAAAATGACTCTACCTGCCCAGTTGACCCTAGGCGCAGGACTTGGATTGCAGAATAAATGGTTCCTGGGGGCAGAGTATACAAATCTACAGGCTGCCGAATATAACCTCATTTCGGGCCTTTCAAATCTTGATCACCGCTATGAATCGGCAGGACAATATAGAATTGGAGGATATTATATACCTCAATATAATTCTTTGACAAGTTATTTAAAACGTGTGGTTTACAGGGCAGGAATGCGATATGAAGAGTCCGGACTTTACCTCAATAATGAAGCCATTGATGAGTTTGGCATATCTTTTGGATTAGGATTACCAGCAGGAACAAATTTTTCCAATTTAAACATAGGATTTGAGTATGGTCAGCGCGGTACCTCAAATTCAGGATTAATTAAGGAAAACTTTTTTAAATTATCTTTAAGTTTGTCTTTAAATGAAAAATGGTTCGTGCGAAGTAGATTTGATTAACCACAATAAACAACTAAACATGAAAACTAAACTATTTATCCTTGCCGCAATGTTATTCGGTTCCGGCGTAATGCAGGCTCAGGATGCCGAGTGTGCAACCAAAGCGGCGCTGGCTTATGACGATGCCAAAGCCCAGAGATACGACCAGGCTTATCAGCCATTAATGGAAGTGAAAGAAAAATGTCCTACTTATAGTTTGGCAACCTTTCAATACCTTGACCGTATCCTAAAACATAAACTAGAAAGTGCACAGGGTGCAGAAAAAAATAAATTGATCGAAGAAAATATTAAGCTTATGAACGACAGGCTTAAGCATTTTCCAGATAAAACCAATGCTGCCGATATCCAGGGCGAAATTGCCTGGATAAAGTACGAGAATGGAATTGGTACCAAAGAGGAGCAGTTCAAAGCTTTTGACGATGCTTTCAAAGCAAGTCCGGAGAGCTTTACAAGCCCAAAACGTATCTATGCCTATTTTTCTTTACTGGTAGACCTACAGGATGAAGGAAAAAAATCTCTTAATGATGTTTTTGAACTTTATGATGATGTAATTACTAAGATAGAGGATGAAGAGAACAAACTTGCTGAAATGCTTGCGCCACTTTTGGAGAAGCAGGAAGCAGGAACTGCTCTAACTGCAGCTGAAAAGAAAATGGTTGAGAACTCTGAGATCAACCTGAACGCTTACAGCCAGGTAAAAGGTAGTGTGAACGGAAAACTTGGACAGAGAGCAGATTGTGAGAACCTTGTTCCTTTATACAATAAAGATTTTGAAGCAAACAAAGGTGATATCAACTGGTTGAAGATCGCTTCTGAAAGACTTTCTGCAAAAGACTGTACAGATGATGCAATTTTCATCAAGGTTTCTGAAGCTTTACACAAAGCTGAGCCTTCCGCTAAATCTGCCCTTTATTTAGGACAGCTTGCTGAAGCCGCCGGAAAATCTTCAGCTGCTATGAAGTATTACAACGAGTCTGCTCAGTTGGAAACCAATCCTAATGATAAGTCAAGAGCTTATATGAAGATTGCAGATAACTACAGAAAAGCCGGTAACTTTGGACAGGCAAGAACTTTCTATAGAAGGTCTCTTGACGCCAAGCCATCAAACGGTAGAGCTTATTTGCATATTGCAAATATGATCGCACAAAGCGCCAACAACTGTGGACAAACCACTTTTGAAAAGAGAGCTGTATACTGGTTGGCTGCTAACTATGCTGCAAAAGCAGGAAGCGTTGACCCATCTATAAGTGGAGTTGCAAATGAATCTGTAGCTGCATATAGAGGTAGAGCTCCTCAAAAATCTGATATCTTCCAGGAAGGTATGCAGGGGAAAACAATCAGCTTTGGATGCTGGATTGGAGAAAGCGTAAAAGTACCCGCTTTGTAAACAACGAATGATCACATATCAAAAAATAATTTCAGGCATTGTCACAGTTATCGCTGTGACAATGCTTTTTTCATGTGAGGGCAACCTGGAAAGGGTAAGGGCTTTGGAGATCCCGGGAGAGAACCCCCAGGCCATTGGAAAGAACCTTAACCTTACCTATACAGATTCGGGCCGGGTGGTCGCTACCCTTAAAAGTGAACGAATGCTGGATTTTACCAATCTGGAATTTCCTTACCGCGAATTCCCCGATGGCGTGGAAGTGGAATTTTTTAATGAAGAAAGAGCCAAGAGCACGCTTAAGGCAAATTATGCCATTATATACGATGCCACCAATCTTATAGACCTGCAGGGTGACGTGGTGCTGGTTACCAGTGACAGCACCAGGCTGGAAGCTTCTCAGTTATACTGGGACCAGAAACTGGGGTGGGTGTTTACAGACAGGCCAAATACAATAAGGTTTCCAAGCGGTGCCCGAAACCAGGGCATGGGCTTTGATTCCGATTTAAATTTTACTAATTTTCGGTCCCGCACCAATGTGGGGGTACAAGTAATTGAAGAAACCCAATGACAAGATTTTATAAGTATTTTGAATATGCTTACCTGGTAATAGCTGCTTTCTTTCTTTTTGAGACCATAAGGATCTGGAACGAAGAAAGGAACAGGGCATATCTTTTTGCATTTTTTGTTATAGTGGCAGTTTTTATGTACTTTTTTAAGCGACGGTTCAGGAAAAACCTGGAAAACAGGAACCGTTAATCCGTTATGGAGATCAACATACTAATTATAATTATTGCCTTGATCCTGTCGGCATTTTTTTCCGGCATGGAGATAGCCTTCATTTCTTCCAATAAGATCTATATAGAGATTGAAAAAAGGCAGGGAGGTTTTCTTGCAACCATATTAAAACGCCTTACAAAAAAGCCTTCAAAATTTATTGCCACCATGCTGGTGGGCAACAATATCGCCCTGGTAGTGTATGGTTTCTATATGGGAGACCTTATTATGAACTGGCTGGTGGGATTCAAACCTGTGGAAAGCGGACTGGCGAATTTCTTTGTTTCAGATTTTCCCCTGCTTACCCAAACCGTGATCTCAACATTAGTGATCCTTTTTACTGCTGAATTTCTACCCAAGGTTTTCTTTCAGATCTACTCCAACGTACTGCTAAAGTTCTTCGCCGTGCCGGCGTACCTGTTCTATCTGGTCTTCAGTTTTATTTCAGATTTTGTGATCTGGATATCAGACCTTATACTGAAAAGGTTTTTTAAAACAGCAGGGGATGAAGTGCAGCTGGCATTTACCAAAGTAGAACTGGGCAATTTCATCAATGAACAAATGGAAACCATGGAATCCCGGGAAGAGGTAGATTCTGAAATTCAGATCTTTCAGAATGCTTTGGAATTTTCAGATATTAAGGCACGGGAAGTAATGATCCCGCGTACAGAGATCGTGGCGGTAGACTTCAACGTAGCTCCCCAGGACCTTATTCAAACTTTTACAGATACCGGTCTTTCCAAGATCCTTATCTATAATGAGACCGTAGATGATATTATAGGCTATATACATTCCTTTGAGCTTTTTAAACGTCCTAAAACCCTTAAGTCTATTCTTTTGCCGGTAGTGTTCGTGCCGGAGACCATGTGGGTGAAAGATGTGCTCAACATCCTTATTAAAAAGCGCAAGAGTATCGCCGTGGTGATTGATGAATATGGTGGTACCAGCGGAATGATAACCGTAGAAGATATTGTGGAAGAACTTTTTGGGGAAATAGAGGATGAGCATGATCCCGTGGGACTCATTGAAGAAAAATTGGGAGAGAACCAGTTTAAATTCTCGGCCAGGCTGGAAGTAGATTATCTCAATGAGACCTATAAACTTGATATTCCCGAAGGTGAGAACTATGAAACCCTGGGCGGATTTATCACCAATTTTACAGAGGAGATCCCGCAGCAATTTGAAGAAGTGAAAATTGAACACTTCAATATAAAGATCCTTGAGGTTTCCACAACCAAAATAGAATTGGTTGAGCTGGAGATACGCCCCAAAGATTAATTCCTCAAATAGTTAATATTTTGCAAATATTAAGTTTTTTAATTTGGTGAAAAACACTATTTTCGCCCACTGATTAGAATAAACACCAACTACAAATGGCAGTATTAAATAAAATTAGACAACAATCTGTTTTCCTGATAATTATAATTGCATTGGCCCTTTTTGCATTCGTACTGGCCGATGTTATTAGAAATGGAGGAATGAGTTCGCAAAAATCGCAAAATGTGATCGCAACCGTGAACGGGGAAGAGATAAGCAGGGAAGAATTTGCCATGCAGGTAGAAGCGTACCAGAGAAATATGGGAGCCAATGCCTCTACCGCTCAGGCTGTTAACCAGGTTTGGGATTTCAAACTTCGCGAAGTGGTTTTAGAGGAGCAGTTTGATGAACTTGGAATCGATGTGGGAGAAGCCCAGGTAAGACGTTTGTTGAGAATGCAACTTGCCACTAATCCGAATTTTGTGAATGAAGCAGGAATGTTTGATGAGAACAGAATGCAGGAATATGTTGCAAACCTTAGAGCAACTTCACCTGATGCTTATCAACAATGGGTGACCTATGAAAATTCAATTGCCGCAAGCGCAAGGGAAAATATTTACTACAATCTTGTAAGAGCCGGTGTGAGCGCAACCAATGTTGAAGGGGAGCAGGCTTACCGTCTAGAAAACGATAATGCCGATCTTAAATTCGTTCAGATTCCTTACAGCAGTGTTCCAGACAGCGAAGTAGAAGTTACCAAAGCCGATATTCGCGACTACGTGAAAAAAAATGCCAAAAGATTTAAATCTGAAACAGCTCGTGACCTCCAGTTTGTAGTTTTCCCTGAAGTAGCTTCAGCTGAAGATGAAGAAGAGTCAAGAAAACTTATAGATGAATCCCTTGCGGGAAGAGTTCAGTTCAATGCATCTACAAACTCTAATGATACCCTGCCGGGCTTCAAAAATGCAGATGATATTGAAACCTTTGTAAACAGAAATTCAGACATACAATACCAAGACCGTTTTATTTTCAGAGATCAGTTCAACAGCGATTTTGCTGAAGAGATCTTCAACCTTCAGCCGGGTGAGGTTTACGGGCCATACAAGGAAGCAGGTTACTGGAAAGTTTCAAGAATGCTAGAAACCCGCCAGATCGCAGATTCTGCTAAGGCAAGTCATATTATGATCTCCTGGGCAGGATTGCCTACCGCGGCAGGTGCTACAAGGACCAAAGAAGAAGCAAAATCCCTGGCCGATAGTTTAGCCGGTGTGGTAAGAGCAGACAAATCAAAATTTACAGACCTTGCTGCCGAGTTTAGTGCAGATCAGGCTTCGGCTTTACAGGGTGGAGATCTTGGATTTTTTAGACCGGGTGATATGATCCCCGCATTTAATGATTTCGTATTTGATAATACCCCCGGAAGTGTTGGGGTGGTAGAATCAGATTTTGGATACCACGTGATAAATGTTGAAGAAAAGACTGCAGAAGAGCGTGCGGTTAAAATTGCAACCATTGCAAGAGATATCGAGCCTTCAGAAAAATCTTTGAACGACCTTTATACCAAAGTGACCAAATTTGAGATCGCTGCGAAAAACGAGAATTTTGCAGATGTTGCAAAAAAGGAAAATTTCCAGGTGCGCACAGTTAAGGATGTGAAAGCCCTTGAAGAAAACATTCCCGGAGTAGGCCCACAACGTAGAATTGTACAATGGGCTTTTGAAGATGGTGTGAAAGCCGGAGATGTTAAGAGATTTGAAATTCCCGGAGGTTATATTGTAGCCCAGGTAACAGCTGTTAAAAAGGACGGAGTGATGAGCGCTGAAGATGCAGCTGCCACCGTAACTCCAATCCTTCAAAAACAAAAGAAAGCTGAAATATTAAAAGGAAGAATAAGCGGGAACAGCCTGGAGCAAATTGCCCAAAGCCAGAACGCAAGTGTGCAAACTGCAAGCGCGGTGAACCTTAAAAACCCAACATTGGCCGGAGCCGGAAACGAGCCCGAAGTTGTTGGTGCGGCATTTGGACTTGAGCCCGCACAGGTAAGCAAGCCAATTGCAGGAGAAAAAGGAGTTTATGTGGTAGAGCTTGTAGCATTGAATAAAGCTCCCGGAATGGAGTCCTATAGAAATTTTGCCACTCAGCAAACTCAGCAAAGAAGACAGGGTGTTGAAAACAGGTTATTTGAAGCCTTGAAGGAAAATGCCAAGATTGAAGACAACAGGGCTAAGTTTTACTAGTAGTCCTTTTTAAAGTTTTATTAGACCTCACAGGTTTCAAAAACCTAAACTAAATTTTAGACCTCACAGGTTTCAAAAACCTGTGAGGTCTTTTATTTAAGGGGGGTTCAAAAACCAGTCAGGTCTATTTCTAAAACCTGTGAGGTCTTTTGTTTTCAGGAGTTTTCAAAACAAAGTAGACTCTTAGACCTCACAGGTTTCAAAAACCTGTGAGGTCTTTTAGTATGAGAAGTTCTTTTACTTCACCATTTCCGAATAAGGCACAACGGTATCGTAGCCTTTCTTCCTGAAATAATCCATTTCTTTCTCTCTACCCGTTGCCAGGACGAAGTCCCCGCCCCAGCCCCCCAGACTCTTGATTGCCCCCGGGAAATCGGGAAACAGGCTGGTTTTGAGTGTTTTTATGATTGGAGAGATATTTGTTTCCTAACTAAATCTTACACCTCGCAGGTTTTCAAAACAAAGTAGACTCTTAGACCTCACAGGTTTCAAAAACCTGTGAGGTCTTTTGTTTTAAGGAGTTTTTAAATCCTGGGAGTTCTCTTTGTTTATGCGATTATAAAAACCTGGGAGGTCTTTTGTTTTCAGGAGTTTTCAAAACAAAGTAGACTCTTAGACCTCACAGGTTTCAAAAACCTGTGAGGTCTTTTAGTATGAGAAGTTCTTTTACCTCACCATTTCAGAATAAGGCACAACGGTATCGTAGCCTTTCTTCCTGAAATAATCCATTTCCTTTTCCCCACCCGTTGCCAGGACGAAGTCCCCGCCCCATCCCCCCAGACTCTTGATTGCCCCCGGGAAATCGGGAAACAGGCTGGTTTTTATCTTGGGAGTTTTGATGAGTTTGGAGATAAGGGTTTCGTGAATTTCCATAAGAAGTTTGAATTCCTCCAGGCTTTCACAGCTTAAAAATTGCTTGGTGAGTGCCGAGATCTTTTCAATCGTCGCGCTTTTATTTTCACCGGATTGTTCCCGGTAATGGGAAATGGAAGCCCTGCTGTCCTGCTTCCTGTTTAGGTGCACAAAGAATAATTGGTCCTTAAAGTTGGGATCAAAATTGGTAAGTAAGACGCTTCTCGTTTCTTTGGTGAGTTGATAGGTTACCGGGGTTGCGCTTTGTGCCGCGGCAATGTCATACCCGCTCCCGCCAAAAGTGTTTTGCAGCAACACATATGGGTCTAATTCAAACCATTGAGCAATATTGTTTATTAAGGTTGAAGAACTTCCAAGTCCCCAGGATTGCGGAAAATCCAGTTTGGTGGTAATATTGAATCCGGAATCTTGAATCAGTATGCCCGGGTTTAATTTGTGAGCTTCTTTCAAAATTTGAAGGAGACGTTGTTCCGCTTCTGCGGGAGAAGTGGTGTTTTTTGCCAACTTAAGATCTTTGCCGTCAAAGATTAATGCCGTCTTAAACCATTCTTTCCCCTCTTGGTCCAGGGCGGTCCATTGGATCTCCTTTTTGTTTGTTGTTTCAACTTCCAGGGATTGCCCATATTTTGTTGGAACTGCCAGGGCAAGGGCCCCGTCAAGAACTACATATTCCCCGGTGATCAATAATTTTCCATGGCTGTAAAATTGCCTTCTCATTGTCTTATTTTCTCCAGTTGGTCTACCACGCTGCTGTGGGTAACGGTATGTTTTTTAAAATAATGGATGAGTTCTTTTTTTTCTTCGGCAGTGGCCTGTTGTTGATTTAATATGTTCATTAAATGCATTTTCATATGCCCCTGCTGAATTCCAGTGGTAACTAAGGATTTGATGGCCGCAAAGTTTTGTGCTAATCCGGCTACCGCGATAATTTCCATTAATTCCCTGGCCGAAGGTTTTTGCAGGATCTCCAGTGCAACTTTAACAAGCGGGTGCAGGTTTGTGAGTCCGCCCACGGTTCCTACCGCAAGGGGAATTTCCATCCAGAAACTGAAAACACCGTTCTCTACACTCGCGTGGGTAAGACTGGTATATCTCCCATCTTTGGAAGCAAAAGCGTGTATTCCGGCCTCAACAGCGCGAAAATCATTTCCCGTGGCAAGAACTACCGCGTCTATGCCGTTCATGATGCCTTTGTTGTGGGTAACCGCGCGATAAGGCTCAATTTCCGCTATTTTAAGGGCTGTTAAGAATTTCCCCGCAAAAAGGGCCGGGTCGTGGTTTTTTTCATCTTCAAGGTCTTCTACAGGGCAGGAAACTTCAGCCCGCACAATACATTCAGGAACAAAATTGGAAAGTATGCTCATGATCACTTCCGGCTGACTTTCCTTTTTAGAAAAAGCCGGGTAATGCGAAGCGGCATCCTTGAATATTTCAGCAAATTTCTCAAGACAGGAGTTTATGAAATTGGCCCCCATGGAATCTACAGTTTCAAACTTACAATGAAGCTGATAATACCCGTCCATTAATTCAGTTTTGTTGCGCAGCTCAATATCCTTAACCCCGCCACCTCTTTTTTCCATATTGCGGGTTATTCCCGAAACTCCTTCAAGCAACTGGGGTTTTACCTCCATAAAGAATTCCTGCAACAAGGCATCGCTCCCATTAAACAGGAAATGCACCTGGCCCACCTTGGTGGTGTTTATCACCTGTGCCTTAAAGCCGCCCCGGGTTTTCCAGAATTTGGCAGCTTTACTCGCCGCCGCGATCACCGAACTTTCTTCAATGGCCATTGGGATGGCAAATAGTTTCCCGTTGATCTCAAAATTGGGAGCTATCCCAAAAGGCAGATAGAAATTACTCAGGGTATTTTCTGTGAACTCCTCATGCAGTTGTTGCAAGCCTGAATCCTGATGCCAGTACTGGCGCAAAACCGCCTCACTCTGAGGGGAATCCTTTAAGTAGGTATTTGATAACCAGGCTATTTTTTCTTCTTTGCTTAGTTTGGAAAAACCGGTAACAGGTGCGATCATGGGTGCAATTATTAAGGACCTAAATATACAATTAACACAGTTATTCCCATAAACAATGAAGTTATAAAGATTTAAAAGTCCGGAAGCCTATTACCCGTTAAAATTGCTTTAACAAAATGTTAGGATTTAACACTCAAAAGTCCCGCATTTTGCCGAATTTTTAGTAAACTTGGCCTACAAAAATATTTTCTCCATTTTATGAAGTTATTCAAATTCGTACTTACCCTTTTTTGGGTTGGAACTACCGCCGTTTTTGCCCAGGATAAAAAGATCACCCTAGAAGAAATTTACGATGGCACCTTTAGCCAGCAACGCATGGAATCCCTGAGATCCATGAACAACGGAACTGAATATATTGTCCTGAACCAGGATCGCCAGGCAGGTACCACCAGCATAGATGTGTATGATTACAAGGCCGGCCAAAAGAAAAGAAGCCTTCTAAACACGGCCGATCTTGAGGATATTTCAAGATTCCAGGGATATAAACTAAGCGATAACGAAAATAAAGTTCTTTTAGGAACTGAAGTAGAGCAGATCTTCCGACGTTCTTCCCGCGGAATTTACTTTGTATATGATGTAGCTTCCCGCTCGCTTACCAAAGTAAGCGAAAACAAGATCCAGGAACCCACCTTTTCTCCCGACGCTTCTAAAGTGGCTTTTGTATTTGATAACAACATCTACATTAAAGATCTTTCAAGTGGTGAAGAAACCCAGGTTACTACAGATGGAAAGAGAAATGAAATTATAAACGGGGTGACAGATTGGGTGTATGAAGAGGAATTCTCTTTTGTAAGAGCATTTGACTGGAATGCCAGTGGAAATCATCTTGCTTTCCTGAGGTTTGACGAGGTACAGGTACCTGAATTTTCTATGGACCTTTATGGCGCCGATCTTTATCCCGGGGAATCTACTTTTAAATATCCAAAAGCGGGAGAAAAGAATGCCGAGGTTTCCCTGCATATCTATCACCTGGATGACAAAAACACTACAGCGGTAAACCTTGGAGATTTCGAAGATTTTTATATTCCGCGCATAAAATGGACCAGCGATCCAGATCTTTTGAGTGTGCAGGTACTTAACCGCCATCAAAACAATCTTGATCTCTTCTTTGTGAACTCGGCCACCAATGAGGTTAAATTGATCCTGAACGAAAAAGATAAGGCTTACGTAGATGTAACCGATAACCTTACATTTTTAAAGGACAACAGTTTTATATGGACCAGTGAGCAGGATGGTTACAACCATATCTATCATTACGATAAGACCGGGAAATTAAAGAGCCAGGTTACCAAAGGTGATTGGGAAGTAACTAATTATTACGGTTTTGATCCAAAATCAAACACTATCTTCTACCAAAGCACAGAGAACGGAAGTGTGAACCGCGACGTATACTCCATTAAACCAAACGGAAATTCCAAAAAACGCCTCACCGAAAAAGCCGGAATGAACAGTGCAGATTTCAGTGCAGATTTCACATATTTCATCAACAGCTTTACAAATACCACCACACCTTACGAGTTTACGTTGCACGATGCGAAAACCGGGAAGCTGGTACGGAAAATAAGAGACAATCAGGAGTTGGTGAAAAAATCTGAGGCCTACAATTTCACGCCGAAAGTTTTGTCTACCATTAATGTGAACGGCAACGATCTAAATATGTGGATGATAAAACCGGCAGATTTTGACGAGAATAAAAAATATCCCCTGTTGATGTTTCAGTACTCCGGTCCCGGATCGCAATCTGTTTCCAACTCGTATTATGGAAGCAATGATTACTGGTACCAGTTACTTGCAAACGAGGGTTATATAGTTGCTACTGTAGACGGGAGGGGTACAGGCTACAAAGGAGCCGAATTCAAGAAAATGACCCAGAATGAGTTAGGGAAATATGAGCTGGAAGACCAGATAGATGCAGCAAAATTATTGGGATCCTATGATTATATAGATGAATCCAGAATAGGGATCTGGGGATGGAGTTACGGCGGATTTATGTCGGCCAACGCGATTCTTAAAGGCAATGATGTTTTCTCCATGGCAATTGCTGTTGCCCCGGTAACCAGCTGGAGGTTCTATGACACAATATATACTGAAAGATATATGACCACCCCACAGGAAAACCCAACGGGTTATGATGAGAATTCTCCTCTAAATCACGCTGATAAACTGAAAGGGGATTTCTTACTGGTACACGGAAGTGCAGATGATAATGTTCACGTTCAAAACACCATGAGGCTTATAGACGCTTTGGTACAGGCCAACAAACAATTTGACTGGGCCATCTATCCCGATAAGAACCACGGGATCTACGGCGGGAATACCAGATTACACCTGTATACCAAAATGACCAATTTCATTAAAGAAAAACTTTAATAACCAAAATAACCAACCCCTAAACAATTTAAATAATGGCAAATACTGCACCCCCCGTTGATCAAAAGGAATTATTCGGGCACCCCGTAGGATTATTTATTTTATTCTTCACAGAAATGTGGGAACGCTTTTCCTACTACGGGATGCGAGCTATCCTGGTATTGTATCTTGTTAGCGCAACTACCGAAGGGAATGCCGGTCTTGGCTGGACAGCATCTGAAGCTTTGGTATTATACGGCTGGTACACTATGCTGGTTTATGTTGTTTCCATTCCGGGAGGTATCCTGGCAGATAAGGTTTTTGGGCAGAAGAAAGCAGTTTTAATAGGCGGGATCATCCTGGTAATAGGCCACGGGATTCTTGCCGTAGAAGAAATGTGGGCCTTTTATACAGGTCTTGGATTAATTATAGCGGGGGTTGGACTTTTAAAGCCAAACATCTCTACAATGGTTGGTGGTTTGTATCGCGAAGGTGATATACGAAGAGACAAAGGTTTTACCATTTTCTATATAGGGATCAACCTTGGAGCCTTCCTATCAAGTATTATTGTAGGAACCGTAGGGGAAGTATACGGCTGGCATTATGGATTTGGTCTTGCGGGAATCGCAATGGCCTTTGGTCTTATGGTATATCTCTGGGGTCAAAAGTACCTTACCAATGTAGGTAACTTGCTTTCAAAAGTTGAACGCGATGAAGGGGCATCTCTGGGCAGCCTTTTTGCCGATCTTTTCAAATCGCCAATGCAACTTGTAATTACCACAGTATTATTTGTAGCATCTCTATATGGAATGTATTCAATGGGAATTGCCTATGGTCTTCTGTTCATATTCTTAACCCTTGTGGTGGCTATGATGATGATGGTGTATAAAGATCTTACAAGCCAGGTGATGAAAGACAGGTACGTAGTTATGCTGCTTTCCTTTATCCTTGTAATAGTTTTCTGGGGTGCCTTTGAACAGGCCGGAGGTCTTATGAACATCTATGCGATGGATAAGACAGACAGGTCTATTCCTTTCCACCTTCCTTTCGGGATAGGTAATGAAGTTCCTGCTTCCTGGTTCCAGTCCCTTAATGCAATGTTCATTATCCTTTTTGGGGTGTTGATAGCCAATTTTTGGGCTAAGAGAAAACTTAAGAATAAAGAAGCATCTTCCATCTTTAAAATGGCAACCGGGGTTATCATCATGGGTCTTGGTTTCGTATTTATGGTTTTTGCTGCTATGGAGTTTGAAGCAAAAGGAGCCTCGGCTATGTACTGGCTGGTTCTTGCCTATTTACTGCATACCATTGGGGAATTATGTTCTTCTCCGGTAGCGCTGTCTTTTATCACAAAACTTTCTCCTGTAAAATACGCTTCCTTAATGATGGGGGTTTATTTTGCAGCCACAGGTCTTGGAAACAAGGTGGCAGGTACTCTGGGTGCATTTGCATCTGAAGCAGGGGATATCGCGATCTTCCTGGGAATCACAATCTTCACCGTAACTTTCGCGGGTATTGTATTGCTTATGCTGAAACCTTTAAAAAGACTTACCCACGGGGCCGAGGATAATGAGAGGGAATTACCACAGCAGGAAAAATTTGAATTGGCAGACGAAGAACTAACTGTTGAGAAAGATGGTAGCAAACGCAAGTACTAACAACGATTTCTTCAAATCGAATGTAATGGGGCACCCGGCAGGGTTATTTGTCCTGTTTTTTACCGAAATGTGGGAGCGTTTCTCCTACTACGGGATGCGGGCCTTATTGGTTCTTTTCCTTACTTCCTCTTTATTTGATGAAGGATGGGCGTGGCCAAGGGAGCAGGCTTTAGCACTATACGGTACCTATACCTCTCTGGTATATCTTACCCCAATTTTGGGAGGATATATTGCCGATAGATACATGGGATACCGGAATGCAGTGGTGCTTGGAGCACTTATTATGACCATTGGTCATGCCTGTATGGCGCTGGATACTCCTTTTACCTTATACCTGGGGTTATTTTTCCTGGTGGCGGGAAATGGATTCTTTAAGCCAAATATGACCTCTATAATTTCCCATTTGTATGTGAACCATCCTGATAAAAAGGATGGAGCCTATACTATTTTTTATATGGGAGTAAATGCAGGGGCCTTTTTAGGGATCTTGCTTTGCGGATATGTAGGCGAACAAATAGGCTGGCACTGGGGCTTTGGTCTTGCAGGAATTTTCATGTTCTTTGGAATGCTGCAGTTCTACTTTGCCCAAAATATTTTTGGCGAGGTAGGGAAACGTCCCCTTAAGGAAAATAAGGAAGTTGTATATGAGGATAAGAATGATAAACTTAATCCTTTTACTATAATTGATAAGATCCTTATAGTTGTAAGTGCTGTAATAGGTTTGGTGTGGATCATCAACGATCCTATGTCAAAAATTGGGAATACCAATATTCTTGATTTTACGGTTGCCGGAATGGATGGCGCCAACTTTATGATCCTTTTTGCCCTGGTTCTTTTTATATTTTTACTGGTAACCCGTATTTTGAGATATTCAGAAGTGGTGCGGGATAAGATGATCGCGATCTCCATTTTTGCCTTCTTTACGGTGTTTTTCTGGGCGGCTTTTGAGCAGGCCGGAGGTTCCATGACCATCTTTGCAGCCGATTATACCGACCGGGTGCTGGCGGGAAATTCTGCAAATATTTTTAGAGTGGTAAATACCCTTATCACTATAATCCCACTTGCAATAATTACCTGGGTGCTTTATAAACTTTTTCAGCAAACCTTTAAGGATTATGCGTTATCCAACATCTTCCTGGGAATAAGTTTTGTGATCATATGGGTGATAGTAGGCTTTATGCTTTACAACCAGTATTTACAGGAAAACCCTGAAGTTCCGGCTTCCTGGTTCAGTGTTCTGAATTCCCTGTTCATCATCATCTTTGCCCCCCTGTTTTCCAAATTGTGGGAAAGTAAATACAATCCCTCAGTTGCGGTTAAATACGGGATGGGACTTATCCTGCTGGGAGTAGGTTTCCTTTCTCTTGCCTATGGCGCATCCGGGATCCCAACAGGGGCTAAAGTTGCAGCGGTAAGTATGATATGGCTTGTTTTTGCCTATTTGTTCCATACCCTGGGAGAACTCTGTTTATCACCGGTTGGACTTTCCTATCTTAGTAAACTTGTACCGGGAAGGATGATCGCTTTTATGTTCGGGATTTGGTACCTGGCGATCGCAATAGGAAATAAGCTTGCAGGAACAACAGGTGGAATGATAGACTCTATAACAGAAGAACATTCCTTGTCATTTTTCTTTTTGCTTTTCTTCTTTATTCCAGCCGGCGCCGGGGTGGTCATCATATTGATGCGTCCCGTGCTTAAAAAGTTGATGCACGGAATTCATTAGGCCATTTTTTTAAAAAAAGAAAAAGGTTTTTTAATTTTGAAGAATGTTTAATCGGAATGGTATTTGAATTACGGAATTTGAAACGATAAAATAGAATGATGAGCCTGCAGCCTCAATAAGGTTGGAAGGCTTTTCTTCTGAAAAAAAATATAACCTATGAAAGCAATAATTACTTCTCTTATATTTCTTTTAACTATAAGTGTTTCACAGGCACAGGAAATTAAATGGATGACTATGAATGAAGCTTTGGCGGCGCAAAAGAAGCAGCCGAAGAAGATCTTTATGGATGCTTATACCACCTGGTGCGGGCCCTGTAAATTGCTTGATAAGAATACTTTTACCAATAAGGACGTGATCAATTACATAAACACTCATTATTATGCGGTAAAATTTAATGCGGAAGGAACCGAGGAAGTAACTTATATGGATTTCAAATACACCAATCCAAACTTTGATCCGGGCCGCAAAGGGCGAAACAGTCAGCATTTTTTCGCCAACGCGTTAAAGATCACAGGCTATCCAAGTTTGGTGTTCTTTGATGAGCAATCTAACGTGATAGCTCCCATTATGGGCTACCGCACCCCGAAACAACTGGAGATCTATTTAAAGATGATCGCAACAGATGATTATAAGAAACTCACTTCTGCCGAAGCCTGGCAGAGTTATGAGAAGAAATTCAAAGGCACTTTTAAAGATTAGTTTTCATAGGCTTCAGGCAAATCTCCTGAATGATTTAATATAAAAGCTCCCTTTTCACCTGTCGCGTGGAAAGGGACTTTTCTTTTTAATGCAGTCTCTTTCCATCGGGCCACGGCACTGGGATAATTGCTGCCATCGGCAATTATAAGCTGTACGTTATTTTGGGCAAGCAGTCTGTCTAAATTAATTCGGGGAGAATTGGTAAGCAGCACAAGCTCAGGTTTTAATCCCGGAATTTCAGTAATTCCCGTGCTATCGATTTTCAGCAGGGTTTTTCCGTAGATATCATAAAGATTGCCCGTTTCCCCTTTCTGAATTGTTTTAATATTTTTCTCGGTAATATAATCTTTGATAAAGCTGTAGCCAAGGGGATTTTCATCCAGGTCGTGAGCTAAACTGAAATTGCGGCCATCTTTAAATCCTATGACAGAATTCCGGCTTTTGTGAAACACCAGGATCTCTTTTTCAATTTCAGATGAATGCTCGTACAGTAAAGCAGACTGGAAAACGATGATCGCCGCGAGAAAGAAAACAATCGTTTTAAATTTAAAGTCCTTCAGCAGAAGAATAAAAGCAAAAACCACTAAATAGGAGGTGATACAAAGCAGCAGGGAAAAACCAATGTTCTCAAATATAAATTCCTCTCTGGAAGCTGCCCAGCCCACAAAATTATTGAGGGTAGAAATAATGAACCCAAAACCTTCAGCAAGGACCTCCGGCACGAGCCTGAACCAGGAAAGGAGCATAATAAGGATCCCCAAACCAAGAATAAGTCCCAGGAAAGGAAGGATAACCAGGTTTGAAAGAAAAAACAGTCCCGGGAACTGATGGAAATAAAACAGACTTAATGGAAGTACGCCAATTTGAGCCGCCAGGGTTACGCTTAATATTCCCCAGAAATATTTTACAATGCGGGAATTCCCTTTATAAAGCTTATAAACATGTGGCTGAATTAAAACTATACTGAACACTGCCGTATAACTCAGCTGAAATCCCACCTGAGTAATAAAGTAGGGATTGATAAGCAGGAGGACCAGAAGTGACAGAAAAAGGGTGCTTAAAACGCTGGTGCGCCGGTTCAATTGCATTCCCACGGCCACGAAGGAGAACATGCTTACCGCCCTTACTACAGAGGGGGAAAGTCCCGCCATAATTGCAAATCCCCAAAGCAGTAAAAGCAGCAGAATGGTTTTAAGAACCTTTCCATAGCCGATTCTTTCCAGGGGTTTTAAAACCCGGTTAAGCAATAGTAGTATGATCCCCACATGCAATCCTGAAACCGCCAGAATATGTATAACTCCCGCCGCGGCATAATTGCTGTAGATCTCCTGAGAAATCTCCTGCCGCTGGCCCAGCAAAAGGGCCTGGATAATCGCCAGTTCTTCCTGCTTAAAATTCTTTTCTCTTAGGCCGGAGATTATACGGTTCCTTATTTCTCCCGCGATTCCTCTTAGGTTCCCGCGGCCTTTTCCCAGGATGATCACCTCATTTCGTGAGGCATTTATTTGCCGCAGCACTCCCAGGTTTTCCATATAATCGCTGTAGTTGAACTGGTATGGATTAAGAGGCGTGTTTATTTTTGCGATTGCGGCACCGGCAGCGATCCGGTCTCCAATTTTTAAACCTGGCACCAGGGAATCCCGTGAGATATTGAGAAGAATTTTTCCGGTAACCGGTTCCCCGTTCATTTCAATTGCCTGTACTATATATTTATCCTGAAATACCCCGGGTTTTAGGATTTCCACGATTTCTCCACTAAGAATATTGGGCGTATTGGAGTTGGTATAGGTAGAATTGGTGTAATGGGCGGGATTATGCTGTGGCAGGCGAAGGGAAACAGCAAAAACTCCAATGAATATAAAAAGGCTGATCACGCTAATGCCGAAAAAAGCATCCTGAAAAAGTAATTTTTTTGCCCGGAAATATCCCATTAAAAACACGGAGAGCAGAAGAGTTCCCGGTAGCCAAAGATCTCCCGGCGGGAATTTTCCATAGAACCCCAGAATGATCCCCAGGATCACCGCAAGGGATAATTTTATAATGGTAAAATTGAGCAATATAAAACCTTGATTGTTAACCTAATCAAGATAAAGAAAAAAATTATATCACCCTTCGCGCCATAACAAAATGGTCCCACCAGTAATTATCGGCGAGGGAAGAAATGATCACTCCGCGGGAAGTAGAGGAGTGAATGAAAAAGATATGCCCGGGTTGTATTTCAACTACCAGCCCCACGTGATTTATCACCTTTCTGTTCTTATTTGTCTCAAAAAAGAGCAGGTCCCCAATATTTACCTCCTCAAGAGAAAGGCGGTCCCCTTTAAGGGCCATATCGCGGGAAGAACGCGGAAGTGGGATATTTTCCTGTAAAAATGAAGTGTATACCAGCCCCGAGCAATCCATTCCGGATTTTGAAGTGCCCCCAAATTTATAGGGTGTTCCTTCGTGGTCACGGGCATAGGTAGTAATATTAAAGACACGGTTATCTTCGGGTTCTGCTTCGGGAGGAGCGGTATTGATTCGTGTTTGTGGCGCAGAGGCCTTTATGGGTTTGTGAGTTACCTTTTTTTCCGGAGTGTTGGAACTTTCAGCAACATAAGTTTTTTGGGAGGATCCGCAGGAAGAAAGGATCAGGGCAAATAATAACATCCCGGCAATTCGAAAAATGATGTTCTTCATTAATTTTTGGTTTTTAAAGTGTTAAATATGAGTCTGGCAGTCTTTTCACTCGCACCAGGCCCGCCAAGTTTTTTTTCTAACTCGTAATAACCCTTAAATATTGTGTCCCGGTGTTGAGGATCCAGGATTTTTTTCAACTCTTTCTTAAGTTCCTTTTTATTGAAATCCTTCTGGATAAGTTCCTTAACCACTTCTTTTTCCATAATAAGATTTACCAGCGAAATATAATCCAAATTTATAATTCTCTTAGCAATTTGATATGAAATATTGCTTCCCTTATAGCAAACTACTTCCGGCACCTTGTAAAGTGCCGTTTCCAGGGTCGCGGTTCCCGAGGTTACCAGGGCCGCCGTGGACAGACTTAATATATCGTACGTACGGTTCATTACCAGGTGCACATTTTTCTTCCGGATAAAATCTGAATAAAACGCGGGGTCCTGGCTGGGTGCCCCGGCGATCACAAACTGGTATTCTTTAAAGTCGGTCGTTATACTCAGCATGGTTTTGAGCATTTTGGAGATCTCCTGTTTCCGGCTTCCTGGAAGCAGTGCAATAACCGGGCGCTCATCCAGACCAAACTCCTGTTTAAACAATTCCACATCTACCAGTTCTTTCTGTGCAATGGCATCCAATAAAGGATGGCCCACAAAATGAACTTTAAACCCATGTTTTTCCTCGTAAAAATCCTTTTCAAATGGAAGGATCACATACATATGGTCAATATCCCGCTTTATAGCAGCGATCCTGTTTTCTTTCCAGGCCCAGATCTGCGGGGAGATATAAAAATGCGTGGGAATACCCCGTTGTTTTGCCCATTTTGCGATCCTTAGGTTAAAGCCCGGATAATCTATGAAAATAAGCACATCGGGATTATAAGTAGAAATATCCTCTTTACACAGGTCTATATTTTTAAGGATGGTCCGCAGGTTATAGATCACCTCAATAAAACCCATAAAAGCAAGGTCACGATAATGCTTCACCATTGTGCCTCCCTGTTCCTGCATAAGATCCCCGCCCCAGAACCGAAATTCGGCCGATGGGTCCAGTTTTTTCAGGGCTCTCATAAGATTGGAGGCGTGCAGATCTCCCGATGCTTCTCCTGCGATGAGGTAATATTTCATAGGCTGCCTAAATAAATTTTGTAATTGCTATCACTACTGCTGTTATCACTGTAGCCAGCAACACCCCCCTGGCATGGTAAATAAGATTTTTCTTTAAAAATACGAAAAAGGGCAAAAAGTTGAGCGCGGCACCCAAGGCGATGACCTTTCCCAGATAATCGTTAACACGGGCATCCCGAAGGGTGTCATCAAGTCCCTGGTTTGAAAAAAGCAAAATATATAGAATGATCCCGGCCACATTGGCAGAGAGTCCGGTTAAAAAACCAATTAAAATATTTCTCTTAATCATTCAGGTCCCAGCTGTTTAAATTCTGAATAAAATGGTGAGCGGTAAGGTCAAACTGAACCGGCACTACCGAAACATAACCATTTGCCAGGGCCCACTCATCTGTATCTTCGCCATTATCCTTGTTTACAAATTTCCCCGTAAGCCAGTAATAATCACGCCCCTGCGGATTCTTCCTCTTATCAAATTCTTCTTCCCAGGACGCCTTAGCCTGCCTGCATATCTTTATGCCCTTGATGGCAGATTCGCTAAGCTTTGGCAAATTCACGTTAAGAACCACCCCTTCCGGAAGTCCGTTCTTTATTACATTCTGGGTGATCATTTTTACAAATTTTTTGCAAGGCTCAAAGTTGGCAGTGAGGGAATAATCCAGCAGGGAAAACCCTATGGCGGGAATTCCTTCAATCCCGGCCTCAACAGCGGCGCTCATGGTACCGGAATAGATAACATTTATTGAGGAGTTTGAACCGTGATTGATCCCACTTACACAAAGGTCGGGTTTGCGGTGAAGTATCTCCTGCGTGGCGATCTTCACACAATCGGCAGGGGTGCCCGAGCATTGGTATTCTTTATGTTTATAGCTTTCCTTGATAACAACGGGATCGCAAAAAAGCGTATCGCTTATAGTAATGGCATGTCCCATGGCGCTCTGTGGCTTATCTGGCGCCACAACTATTACATCACCCAGCTCTTTCATAACTTCAATAAGAGCTCTTATTCCGGGAGCGGTTATTCCATCATCATTGGTAACTAATATGAGGGGCTTTTTTGCAGGCATGTAGAATATTTTAAGAGTTGCTAAATTAAGAATTTCCAAAGTAAAGCTTATATTAGACGCTTTACAATTTATAATTGTGTTTACTTACTCTTGGCATAGTTTTTTATGCTATTTATAGAATACTTAATTGAATGAAATTAATCCGGCTTATGAAAAGGAATTCCAAAATCTTTATCCTGGTTTTGCTTATGGCTGTTGCTTCCTGCAGCTTTACCACTAAAACTTTTAACGACCCCAATAAGGACAAACTCCTTATTGACCTTATAACTTATGTACTTGAACGTGGACATTTTGATGCTAAGACCATTGATGATGATTTCTCGCGTGAAGTCTATAAAGACTATCTGGGCGCTATAGATCCCTTAAAACGTTTCTTTTATAAAGAGGACATAGAGGAATTTGCTGCCTTTGAAGATAAGATAGACGACCAGATCAAAAATAAGGACCTTAGTTTTTTTAATCTCACTCACGAGAGATTACAGGTAAGAATGAAAGAGGTGCGCGAAATTTATAAAGAAATATTAGCCGAACCTTTTGATTTTGATACCCAGGAAGACATTAATACCAATTATGATGAGATTGATTATGTTTCTTCCCGTGCCGAATTAAAAGAGCGCTGGAGAAAGCAATTGAAGTTTACCACCCTTGGAAATTATTACGATAAGAAGCAGGAGCAAATTACCGGAAAGGTTGCCAGTACAGATGATTATTCCCTTGATGAGAATAATGCCGATGTAGATGAGCCTGTAACTTCCGATGCTGAAGAAAAAGTTGCGGTGGCAGATGGGGTTAAAAAGGAACTAAAATCTAATGCTCAACTTGAAAAAGAAGCAAGGGAAACTACCCTTGCCTCTATGGATGAATATTTTGATTTTAGCGAAGAACTTGAGAGAAAGGATTATTTCAGTGTTTATATTAACGCTATTGTAGAAGAGTTTGATCCTCATACGTTTTATTTTGCACCTCAGGACAAGGACAGGTTTGATATAGCCATGTCCGGTAAACTTGAAGGAATTGGCGCGAGACTTCAAAAGAAAGGCGATAATGTTACCATTATGGAAGTGATCTCCGGCGGACCTGCCTGGATGAGCGATCAACTAAGTGAAGGAGATGTTATCCTGAAAGTAAAACAAGAGGATGAAGAAACAGGAGTAAGCATTATTGGAATGCGTCTTGATGATGCCGTAAACCTTATTAAAGGCCCAAAAGATTCTAAAGTAACCCTTACTGTTAAGAAAAAGGTACTTGGAAATATAGAAGAGATCACAATTACACGCGATGTTGTAGAGATTGAAGAAACTTATGCAAAGAGCGCAAAAGTTGAGAAGAACGGACGAGTTTTCGGGTTGATCAACCTGCCGAAATTCTATTTCAATATGGAAGATTACTCAGAGCGCAATGCAGCATCTGATGTTAAGGAAGAGATCATTCGTCTAAAGAAAGAAGGAATGGAAGGCCTTGTGCTGGACCTTAGGAATAATGGGGGAGGTTCCCTTAAAACCGTGGTTGATATTGCAGGTTTGTTTATTGAAAAAGGCCCTATTGTTCAGGTTAAATCCAAGATGGAAGGTCAGGAAATACTTGAAGATAAAGATCCAAGTATTTTATGGGATGGGCCATTGGTGATCCTGGTAAATGAACTTTCAGCATCGGCTTCCGAAATTCTTGCTGCTGCAATGCAGGATTATAAAAGAGCTATCATTATAGGAAGCGAGCAAACTTACGGGAAAGGAACAGTACAAAATGTAATTGACCTTAACCAGACTGTGCGCAGCAATGAATATGGAGACCTTGGAGCCTTAAAACTAACCACACAAAAGTTCTACCGGGTAAACGGAGGTTCTACCCAACTTGAAGGGGTGAAGAGTGATGTTGTGGTGCCGGACAGGTATAGCTATATAGATATAGGGGAGAAGGATTATGATAACCCCCTTGCCTGGGATCAAATTAAACCGGCCAAATATAAAGTTTGGGATGGTTATATAGATTACGATGAGGTGATCAAGAAAAGCAAGCAAAGAATGGAAGCTAATGCCCAGTTAAGCCTTATTGATGAAAATGCCCAATGGGTGAAGAAGCAAAGGGATGAGGAAATTTATCCATTGCAGTATGAAGCCTATTACCAGCAACGTACTACTTCCCAGGAAGAAGCTAAGAAATTCAATGCTATTTCAAAATATACTTCAAACCTGAGCTATACTTCGCTTCCATATGAACTGGAGTTAACCGAAAAAGACTCTACCTTAAAAGAAAAGAGAGTGCGCTGGCATAAGAATTTAACCAGTGACGTCTACATAGAAGAAGCTATTAATGTTCTTGATGATATTAATATCAATAATATCAAAAAGGGTAAACTGGCAGATATTCGTAAATAAAAATAAGGTTTAATTATATCTATAACGCTTCAGAAGCCAACAGTTTCTGAAGCGTTTTTTGTTTGAGGAAGGATGTAGTTTGTAACCCGGTTCTGTTTTTGGCAGTAAAAGAGGTAAATTGCGGTCAATATTTCAGTTTAAAAATTCAGCCAAAAGATTATGAATAGAAAATACATTTACCCGGTAATTATCCTGCTGGTGGCAGCATTGCTATTAGTGGCCGATCGCTGCGCTTAAAGGCATAGTGTTACCAGTTTGACATTCGCTCTGCGTCCAGCTTAATAAAGATAAAAAGCAGTAGTGTAAAACTCCATAGACCGGAGCCTCCGTAACTAAATAATGGTAAAGGGATTCCCACCGTGGGAAAGATGCCTATAACCATCCCCACGTTGATCATAAAATGCAGGAAAATAATTCCTACCAGGCTATATCCATATACCCTGTTGAAGGTCGATTTTTGTCTTTCAGCAAGGTAAAGAAGCCTTAAAAGCAATAATATAAAAAGGATAACCACCAGGGAGGTCCCAAAGAAACCCCATTCTTCTCCCACTGTACTGAATATATAATCTGTGTGTTGCTCCGGCACAAACTGGCCTTTTGTTTGCGTGCCTTCTGTCCATCCCTTTCCAAACCAACCCCCGCTGCCAATGGCGATTTCACTTTGATTGGTATTGTAGCCTATGCCTTTGGAATCCACTTCCTGGCCCAGCACAATATTGAATCTGTCACGGTGGTGTTGTTTCAGCACATTCTCAAAAACATAGGAAACCGAAAGGGAAAATCCAATACCCACCAGGGCAAGACTCAGGTATTTAAGAAATGCCAGGCGTTTCCTCCGGTAATAAATGAATAGGCCTGCACATATAAGTGCAATCGCAATACTTATGTAAAAAGCCCCGAACACAAGCGTGGTGACAAATATAAGCGCTGCAAACAAGCCCACAAGTATGTATCCAATATGCAGTCCTTCCCGGTATAGCGGAAAAATAAACGCGAAATAGATCATCGCGCTCCCGGGATCGGGTTGCATTAAGATCAACAGAATGGGCAAAGCAATGATCACAAAGGCCACTATCTGGTGGTTAAAGAGTTTTAGGTTGGTTTGTATCCCGCTTGCATATTTGGCTATAGCAAGGGCTGTGGCTACCTTAACAAATTCTGCCGGCTGAATTCTAATTCCGCCGAAATCATACCAGGCGGTTTGCCCCGCTATTGTTTTTCCAAAAACAAATAATCCTGCCAGGGAAAGTAAAGCAAATGCATAGATAACACTGGAAAAACGCTGGTAAAACCTCGATTCAATGGAAAGGGAGATAAAAATAAGGAGGATACTTAAAAGGACCCACACCGCCTGCTTTCCATACACTTCGCTAAATTCAAAAATGGAAGAGGGATTATCGCCAAGGGAGGCCGAGTAAATATTTACCCATCCAAAAAGGACCATTATGAAATATATCAATATGGTTATCCAATCGAAATTAACCGTGCTCTTTGACATTACTGGTTAATTCTAAAAGATTCGCCACTGTAAGGCTTCATATATTCAGCTTCCAGGCTGTGTTCCAGGATCCATTTTTCCATGTCGGTTCTGGAAATACTGCCTTTAAGATATTTTTCAATCATAAGTCCGGCGATCCTTCCTGCATAGCGACCACCCCAGTATCCGTTTTCCACGAAAACTGCAATGGCGATCTTAGGATCATCTACCGGGGCAAAGGCAATAAAAATTGAATGATCTGTTAGCTGGATACGTTTTCCCCCTATTCTTGTAAAATTTTCTGCGGTACCGGTTTTTCCTGCAATTTCTATTCCCTGAACTCCTAAGGTAGAAGCCGTTCCTGCTTTATATACCTGGTGCATTCCCTCGATCACAGGTTCAAAATGCCGTGGTTCTACGGTGGTAATTTTCTTCTCGGTAAATTCCTTATCCTTGATTGGAGTGCCGTCTATTTTCTTTAAAATGTGCGGAGTGTAAAACCATCCTTTATTTGCAATAATAGCCGTCATATTTGCCAGCTGGATTGGTGTCATTAAAACCTCTCCCTGGCCAATGGCATTGGAAATAGTGGCGGTTGAAAACCATTTATAGGTAGGGTAATTATAGATCTTGTTATAATAATCGGCATCGGGGATCTTCCCGGGCCTACCTGTAGAAAGGTCAGATCCCAAATAATTTCCAAGACCGAAACTTTTTAAATGGTTTGACCATACATCTACCCCTTCCTGCGGGGTAGGGAATTTTTCAATGATCCTCCTGTAAACATTGGCAAAATATGCATTGCAGGATTGTGCGATCCCGGGGATCATATCCAGCGGACTCGCATGCGGGTGACAACCCATTTTGCGGCCACGGCCAAACACGTAACCCCCGCTACAGTAAAACCTGTCGTGGGTGGTAACAACTCCTTCCTGAAGGGCTATAAGGGCGTTGATAGTCTTAAAGGGAGAGCCCGGAGGATATTCGGCCTGCAGTCCGCGGTCATATAATGGCCTTGCGATTGTGTCGTAATAAAGTTCTGTAAAATTCTGGGAGCGTTTCCTGCCTACCAGTAAGGCCGGGTCATAGGAAGGTGCTGTTACCAGGGAAAGTATCTCTCCCGTTGCTGGTTCAATGGCCACGATCCCACCCCACTTGTTTTCCATTAATAGTTCCCCGTACGCCTGTAGATCTGAATCTATAGTAATGGTAAGGTCTTTTCCTTTTTTTGGAAGGGTATCAAAAATACCTTCCTTGAATGCGCCTATATCACGGTTAAACCTGTCTTTTTGAATATATTTTACTCCTTTAACCCCTCGCAGCAATTCCTCATAATAGCCTTCAATTCCCTGTTTTCCAATAAGGTCCCCGGAAATATAATAAGGATTATCCTCAATGATCTTTTTGTTCACTTCGGCAATATACCCAAGTACATTGGAGCCATTATGAGTTTGATAATCCCGCAGAGATCGCTTTTGAATATAGAAACCCTCATAATTACGCATTTTCTCCTGAAAGTATGCGTATTCAGATTTGGTGAGTTGTGGTACAATGATAGAAGGAAGCCTTGGAGAATAGACCTTGGCTTTGTCCAGCCTGCGGGCAACTTCTTCGGGTGATATATTCAGCATCTGGCTGAATTCTGCCGTATCGAAAACCTTTACGTTCCGTGGTATGGCCATCACATCATAGGAAGGCTGGTTTGAGACCAGGAGTTTTCCGTTTCTATCGAAGATATAACCCCGTTGAGGATAGTCATACACCACTTTTACTGCGTTGTCCTGAGATCGTGCAACAAAAGAATCGTCTAAAACCTGTAAATAGAACAACCTCCCCAGGAAGATCATTCCTGTGGTAAGAATTATAATATAAAGCAGCAGTCTTCTCAACGGCGTTTGGGTTTAAACAAAGTAAGGCTTATTAACACCAATAAGGTGGTGAATATTCCTGAAAATAAAGTTTTTTTCAAGATCAAAAATATATGGGAAAAATCAAACATTTCCAGGGTAAACAGTATAAAATGATGAATAAATACAATGAACATCACATAACCGGCCCGCGCTCCATAAGCGGTGTTGGAAAGTTTAACCGTTTGATAATCATAGCTTACCCCAAAGGAAAATCTTAGCAATGCAGGTCTTATAAAAGCTATTACAAGGCAGGCAGCTGCATTGATCCCCCCGCTATCCTCAAAAGTATCAATAGTTATACCTAACAGAAATGCTACGAGAAGAAATATAGATTGAGGTGTGTTAAAGGGATACATTACCAGAAACAGTATGTACAGGTGGGGATTTACATACCCCAGAAAATTTATATTATTGAGCAATAACACCTGTAATAATACCAGGAGGATAAATCTTACTGTATTTATTATGATGGTATTAGTCATTGGTTGCTTCCAGCGCTTTAATTTCTTCTTTTTCCTCGTTCTCTATCACATACACATGGCCAATATTGGTCATGTCATTGAATAGTCTTACATACAGGGTATAATAGCTTTCATTCTGGTCTAAAGTAAAACGGGTAACATCGCCTATTGGAATTCCCTGTGGGAAAATAAGGGATCTTCCTCCGGTAATAATAGTATCTCCTACCTCCACAGGAGCCTGTCTTGGAACATCTATTAACTGAACAATATTGGGGTCTTTACCATCCCACACCAGCGACCCAAAATGATTGGTCTTTTTAAGCTGGGCATTTATGCGTGACTGACTGTTTAAAATAGAGATTACCCGCGCATGCCTTTTGTTTACGTGATCTACAATTCCCACAATTCCCTGGCTGGTAATTACCCCAAATTCCTTTTGAACACCGGAATTCTCTCCTATATCAAGAGTAATATAATTGTTGATCTTGGAATAATTGTTATTGATTACCCGTGCGGTCATAAAATTATAAACCCCGTCCAGGGAAATGGAATCCAGGGCACCGCTTAATGATGCGGTATCACGGGTATTTGCCAGCAGGCTGCGCAGCTGTTTATTCTCTTCCAGCAAACGCCGGTTATAATCATCGAGGTGAAAGTAGGTTTGAATATTATTGGCCCAGTTATAGATCCCGCCCGTAACCGCATTGGCCGAACTTATGAATTTACTTTTATGAAAAGAATGGGACTGGATGGTTAAAAACAAAGAAAGAGTCAGCAGCAACAGGAATAGAATGTTATTCTTATTGCGGATAAGAAAATTAAATATCTGCTGCATATTACGGCTCTCCTACTACTTTATCAATATACCCTTATAACGGCTAAGATTTTTTAGACATATACCTGTACCGCGCACAACCGCTCTTAATGGGTCTTCGGCAATATAAACAGGAAGATCGGTTTTTAGTGATAAACGTTTATCCAGCCCGCGAAGCATAGATCCACCACCTGCAAGATAGATACCGGTGTTATAGATATCGGCAGCGAGTTCAGGGGGAGTTTGAGATAGGGTTTCCATTACGGCGTCCTCGATCCTTAGTATTGATTTATCAAGGGCTTTGGCGATCTCACGGTAAGAGATCTGCACCTGTTTTGGTTTCCCGGTAAGAAGGTCACGTCCCTGAACGCTCATCTCTTCCGGCGGAACCTCAAGATCTTCAGTAGCCGCGCCTATTTGGATTTTAATTTTTTCAGCAGTGCGTTCCCCTACATAAAGGTTGTGCTGGGTACGCATATAATATACAATATCATTGGTGAACACATCACCGGCAATTTTTATGGATTTATCACATACAATACCTCCAAGGGCTATCACAGCGATCTCTGTTGTACCACCTCCAATGTCAACTATCATATTCCCCTTAGGCTGCATGATATCTACTCCAATTCCTATTGCCGCAGCCATAGGTTCGTGGATAAGATAAACTTCCTTTCCATTTACCCTTTCAGCACTTTCCTTAACGGCACGCATTTCAACCTCTGTAATTCCTGAAGGAATACAAATGACCATCCTCAAGGCTGGAGTGAACATTTTCTTTTTCAATGCCGGAATTTCCTTGATAAACATGTTTATCATCTTTTCGCTGGCATCAAAATCGGCAATCACCCCATCTTTAAGCGGGCGAATTGTTTTGATGTTCTCATGGGTTTTTCCCTGCATAAGTGCAGCTTCCTTTCCCACGGCAATTATTTTTCCGGTTGTCCTGTCGCGGGCAACAATAGAGGGGCTGTCAACCACAACTTTGTCGTTGTGTATGATCAATGTATTTGCAGTTCCTAAATCTATTGCTATTTCTTCAATGAGAAAGTCAAAAAATCCCATAGTATGTTATGTTGAGGTTAGGTAAATGTAGTAAAAATTAATGTTTAAAATGGCGCGTTCCTGTCATCACCATAGCAATATTATTATTGTTGCAATAATCAATACTTAATTGATCTTTTATAGAGCCTCCCGGCTGTATCACGGCTGTGATTCCCGCATTTCCTGCAATTTCAACACAGTCTGGAAATGGGAAAAAAGCATCACTGGCCATTACCGCACCTTTTAGATCAAAATTAAAAGAAGTCGCTTTTTCAATACTGTGGCGCAGGGCATCTACCCGTGATGTTTGTCCTGTCCCGCTTGCGAGCAGTTGTTTGTCCTTTGCTAAAACGATAGTATTTGACTTTGTGTGTTTGCATATTTTGGATGCAAAAATCAGGTCATTTAACTCGTTAGGATCAGGTTTATTGTTTGTGGCGTAGGATAATCCCTCAAGAGAATCTGTCTTATTATCACGGTCCTGTACCAACAACCCGTTCAAACAGGTGCGTACCAGTTGATTGGGCAACGCAGCTTCTTTTTGTACCAGGATGATCCTGTTCTTTTTGGCAGTTAAAATATTCAATGCTTCAGCAGAATATGACGGAGCGATCACTACTTCACAAAACAAGTTGTGGATTTCTTCAGCAGTTTCAGTATCAATTTCCACATTGCTTATCAACACTCCCCCAAAAGCTGAAACAGGGTCGCCGGCCAGTGCATCCTTGTAGGCTTCAACAAGGGTGTCGCGCTGGGCAAAGCCACAGGCGTTGTTATGTTTTAAAATGGCAAAGGTGGGAGCCTCGTTTTTGAACTCATTCATCAGGTTTACGGCTGCATCAACATCAAGCAAATTGTTATAGGAAAGCTCCTTCCCGTGAAGCAGGTCAAACATCGCGTCAAAATCGCCAAAGAATGTTCCCTTTTGATGAGGATTTTCCCCGTACCTAAGTTCTTTTCCTTCAGTAAAGCTTTGTTTGAATATTTTTTCTTCGGAATTAAAAAAGTTGAAGATCGCGGTATCGTAATGCGAAGAAACATTGAAGGATCTCGCGGCAAATTTACGACGATCTTCAAGAGAGGTTTCTCCGTTTTTTTCTGAAATAAGGTTTAAAAAATCTGAATAATCCTTAACAGATGAAACGCAGATAACATCTTTAAAATTTTTGGCGGCTGCCCGGATAAGGGAAATCCCGCCTATGTCTATTTTTTCAATTATATCTTCTTCTGAAGCACCCGATGCCACGGTTTTTTCAAAGGGGTAAAGGTCCACGATCACAATATCAATTTGAGGAATTTCATATTCCTTCATTTCTTCCTGATCTCCCGCGTGATCCTGCCTGTTTAAAATTCCGCCAAAAACTTTTGGGTGCAATGTCTTAACGCGGCCTCCCAGGATAGATGGATAAGAAGTCACATCTTCTACCGGGATCACATTTATGCCAAGATCTTTAATGTAGGCTTCTGTTCCCCCGGTTGAGTAGATAGTGATTCCCAATTCATCCAGTTTTTGAACAATTGGGGCCAGACCATCTTTACTAAAAACCGAAATAAGAGCAGATTTTGCCTTTTTTAAATCCTTCATTCTGTTGTGTTTGTTAAGCTTGCAAAAGTAATTAAATCACTATAAAATCTAAAGATATCAACTTTTATTTCTTAAAATAAATGTAACGAAATCATAAAGCCTGCGTCATATCAATAATCCAGGCAAAACACCGGTTTTTATTATGCTCATCTATTTAAGGCTACTTAAGGAAAGTTTCAATTTTGCTATCAATGCATTAACCAATAATAAGTTGCGTACATTTTTGTCGCTGCTGGGGGTTACCATTGGTATTTTCTCCATTATCGCGGTGCTTGCAGCAGTAGATTCCCTGGATAGGGAGATCAAGGGAAGTCTAAGTTCGCTTGACAACAGCACTATGATCATTATGCGTTTTTCCTTTGGACCCAGTGAAATCCCACGTTGGAAAAGGGAGCAGTTCCCTGATGTGAGTTATGATGAATTCCAGTTTTTAAACCGAAATTTACCCAATCTTGATGCCATAAGTTACACCATGAATGTTCCCCGTGAAAGCATAAAAGCGGGCGATAAAACGGTAACAAATGTAGATATAGGGGCAATTACAGATGGATATTACGATATTGAAGCCCTGCAGATAGAGGAGGGAAGATTTTTCAATGAAGCCGAATCTGTAAGCGGTGCGCCTGTTGTGGTGATGGGACATGCACTGGCCAATAATCTTTTTGGCGGCCTGGATCCCATAGGGAAAGAGGCGCGTATTTATGGGAGAAAATTTACGGTTATTGGAGTGTTGAAAAAGGAAGGCGCCAATTTATTTGGGCAATCTAAAGATGAAATTGTGTTATTGCCCGTGAATGTTGTGCGCAGGATCTTTGGAGATAACAATAAGGGAACCTTTCCTCAAATAGTACTTAAACCGGAATCTGGGGTAGATAATGACGAATTTATTGCTGTTCTCACCCAGCAACTTCGCAACTACCGGGGGCTTAAACCCGATGAGATTGATAACTTCTTTATCAACCAGTTACAGGGCTTTGCAGATCTTATTGATAATATTACGAGCCAGATGAATTTTATAGGCCTTATCATTAGCGGATTTTCCCTTCTGGTAGGAGGTTTTGGAATTGCAAATATCATGTTTGTAAGTGTGAAGGAACGCACCAATTTAATTGGGATCCAAAAATCGCTGGGGGCCAAGAACAGGTTCATTCTGTTCCAATTCCTTTTTGAAGCTGTTATCCTGGCTGTAATTGGCGGACTTATAGGTTTATTCCTGGTGTTTATAGTCTCCCTGCTGGCATCACAATTCACGGGCGATTTTGATTTTATTCTTTCTCCCTGGAATATGTTTATTGGAACAGCGGTTTCAGCGGTAATTGGGCTTATTTCAGGGATTATTCCGGCAATAAGCGCCTCAAAGCTCGACCCGGTAGAAGCAATACGCACCGGGATGTAGAAATAGTGCTGAGTATTGGATATTGAGAAAATAATATTTTATTACGGCTCACAACATGGTATCCAGGCCAAAAATTTTACTTTTGTCTACCGTCTACCGTCTACCGTCTACCGTCTACCGTCTACCGTCTACCGTCTACCGTCTACCGTCTACCGTCTACCGTCTACCGTCTACCGTTTATTTTAAAACTTTAGCTACTTCTTCATTCACCCATTCCAGGAATCTTTCATCTTCCTCAGTAAATGGATCGGGGGTGTTGGAATCTATATCTATCTGGCCTATATTCTCACCATTTACAAACAAAGGCACCACGATCTCGGCCTTAACATGTATGCTGCAGGCGATATAATTGTCCTGGGCTGCTACGTCCGGCACCACAAAATTTTGGTTTGAAAGCGCAACTTGTCCGCATATTCCTTTGCCAAATGGTATAATAGTATGGTCTGTAGGTTCTCCCGCATAAGGCCCAAGTTTTAACTCTTCCCTATCCCCGTTCCTAAAATAAAATCCTACCCAGGTGTAATAAGGGATAGTTTCTTTTAAGAGTTCGCAAAGTTCGGTCAATCGGTTATCCACACTTATTGATTCATTATGTAGAATTGACTCTATTCGGGGTTTTAGGCTTTGAAAAGGCATAGCAATGAAATTTTTTGTAAAAGTATTTAATTAATGGGTTTTCCGGCTTCCAATTTTCAATAAATTTGTTTAAACAGCTATAGGCCTTTGCTCCAATTATTTAAAAAATACAGCTCTGTTATAAGATTCATTCTCATCTTTCTGGGGAGCTATTTTATATTTTCCCTGTTTTACAATATTTATCTCGACCTGTCAAATTCTTCCAAATATTACCCCGATTTTTTCACCTATCTGGTAGCGGTGCAAAGTGAGGCGTTAATTGAATTTCTGGGATATGAAGCAACAATTGCTCCACACCCCCAGGAAGCTTCAATGAAATTGTATGTCAATGAATACTTTCTGGCCAGGATCGTAGAAGGTTGTAATTCCCTGAGTGTGATGATCCTGTTTTTCTCCTTTGTGCTTTCCTTTTTTGCACGCCTTAAAACTACCTTGTTCTTTATATTTGCGGGTTCTGTTATAATTTATGTAATGAACATTGTAAGGATAGCGATCCTTACCATAGGAATTTATGAATACCCACAGCACGCCGAATTTTTGCACAGTATAGTTTTTCCATTAATTATATACGGTACCGTTTTTATATTATGGATCATCTGGGTGCGTATCTACTCTAAAACCACAGCCAATGAAAGCCAGGTATAGAATTGCGGGAATTAGTCTGCTGGTTATTCTGCTGGTGCTTATCAGGTACTTTGAATCCTGGTTGTTTTATGATCCTTTGCTGGAATTCTATCATTCAGAATATCTGCAGGGCAGGACACCTCATTTTGACACTGTAGAATTGCTTTTAAATGTTTTCTACCGTTTTTTCCTGAACAGCATTATTTCCCTGGCTATTATTTACGTCGCATTTTTGGATAAGAGCATCCTTAAATTTTCAATTTTGCTGTATTTAATTCTTTTTCTGGTTGGGTTTCCGGTTTTGATGTTCCTTATTCTTACCATTGAAAATCATAATTTCCTGGCATTGTTCTATGTGCGAAGGTTTCTTATACACCCGGTATTTGTTATAATCCTTTTGCCTGCATTTTATTACTACAGGCTTAACATAAGGCAACGCAATAAATTCAAAAGTTTTTCCCCGAAAAACTAAAGTTTGTTCCCTTTTCCTTTTTTAATTTTGGATCCTTAAAGCTGTAAAGAAGCCTGAGAATTAACTCCTTGTGTGCAACTGAAATAATAATTACTTATATTTGCCGGTAATGAAAACCAATTTTCATAAAACGCTTTCGTTGACATTAGCACTTTTGGTGTTTATGTCTACATTCTCCTTTACGGTAGACAAGCATTTTTGTGGAAGTATGTTGGTAGATAAAGCGGTCTTCTCCCAGGCAAAAACCTGTGGGATGGAAGTAAACTCAGGGAATGAGTCCATAGAAGATTCCTGCTGTACCAATGAAAAGACCCAGGTGGAAGGTCAGGATGAATTAAAGATTTCCTTTCAATCGCTGGATCTTGATCAGCAATTATTCCTTACCACATTCACCCATTCCTATCTTGAACTTTTTGTAGGTTCTCCTCAACAGGAAATCCCCTTTAAATATTATTCCCCGCCATTACTGGTAACCGATATCCATATCCTGGACCAGGTCTTTCTTATTTGATCATTTAATGATTCGGGTTATTCAGATAATAAATATCTGAAACCTTTCCTTTTTGCCTTTCAGGCAATTCCCATTTTTATTTTAAAGGATCATCATTAATTACTTTTAAGAATGTTCAATAGCATTATAAAATATTTCCTTTACAACAGGTTGGTCACAATACTACTCCTGGTCTTTATCATAGGCTGGGGGCTTGTTACGGCGCCTTTTAACTGGAATATCGACTTTCTTCCCAGCGACCCTGTTCCAGTTGATGCCATCCCCGATATTGGGGAAAACCAACAAATTGTATTTACCGACTGGCTGGGGCGGTCTCCCCAGGATATTGAGGATCAGATCACGTATCCCATGACAACCACATTGCTTGGGATCTCCGGTGTAAAATCCATACGAAGTACTTCAATGTTTGGGTTTTCGATCATTTATATAATCTTCGAGGAAGATGTGGAATTCTACTGGTCGCGTACGCGGGTGCTCGAAAAACTGAATTCCCTTCCGTCAAAATTGCTCCCCGATGGGGTGCAACCTACCCTTGGACCTGATGCAACCGGGCTGGGCCAGGTGTATTGGTATACCCTGGAAGGCCGCGATCCACAGGGGAATGTGACCGGGGGTTGGGACTTGCACGAATTAAGGTCCATACAGGATTACTATGTAAAACTTGGCCTCAGCGGAACCGATGGAGTTTCAGAAGTAGCCTCTGTGGGTGGTTTCATTCGGGAATACCAGATAGATGTTGACCCCGATGCCCTAAAAGCCTTTAATATAGGCATAGACCAGGTGATGATGGCCGTGCAGAATTCAAACCGGGATATTGGCGCAAAAACGCTTGAGATCAATAAGGTGGAATACCTGGTTCGGGGTCTTGGGTATATAAAATCAATAGAGGACATTGAAAATTCTGTGATCACCGCCAGAGATAATAAACCGGTTCTTGTTAAAGACATTGGAGTTGTAAATCTGGGCCCTGCGGAACGCAGGGGAATCCTGGATAAAGGCGGAGCTGAGGTTGTAGGTGGGGTGGTAGTGGCCCGTTATGGCTCAAATCCCTTAAAGGTAATTGAAAACACCAAGGATAAGATCAAAGAAATATCTGCAGGTTTACCTCAAAAAACCCTGGCCGATGGGACCATTAGCAAACTTACCATTGTGCCTTTTTATGACAGGACGCAGCTTATCAATGAAACCATAGGAACCCTTGAAAGTGCCCTTTCTCACGAGATCCTGATCAGCATCCTGGTAATTATTGTGCTGGTTCTTAATTTACGCGCCTCCCTGATTATTTCAAGTCTACTGCCCATTGGTGTGCTTATCACCTTTATTGCCATGCGCTATTTTGGGGTAGATGCCAATGTTGTGGCACTCTCCGGGATTGCGATCGCAATTGGGGTAATGGTAGATGTGGGGATCGTCTTTGTAGAGAATATTATAAGGCATCTCGAGATGAAGAAAAATTCGGGTGCCCGGGATTCAAGGTTGCTTGGGATAATTCATAAAGCGACTATAGAAGTGGCCCCTGCGGTAACCACCGCCCTTGCCACCACGGTAGTAAGTTTTCTCCCCGTATTCTTTATGGAAAATGCTGAAGGAAAATTGTTCAGGCCACTCGCCTTTACCAAGACCTTCGCACTTGCCGCCGCATTTTTAGTAGGAATTATGATCCTGCCCATGCTTTCCTATTTTGCGTTTAATATCAGGTTGCAAAAGGCAAGGATGATAAGGATCTGGAATATCGTGCTAATAGTTGCCGGACTTTTCCTGGCGATCTATTTCAGCTTCTGGTTGCCTTTGGCACTGGTTCTTATAGGATTGGTGCGTCTTCTGGAAGACCGGAATCCGGAATTTTTAGGAAAATATTCTACCCAGATAACCTTGTTCATTATCCTTGCTGTTACCTTATTCTTCCTCACCGAGGAATGGGTGCCTCTGGGGTATCAAAATTCCCTGTTTTCCAATTATATCTTCGTAATAGTTTTACTGGCAATTACTTTGTTGCTGCTTATGGCAGTTGTTAAGTTTTACAAGCCTCTCCTTAGCTGGTGCCTGGAGAATAAAGGAGCCTTTTTACTGGTCCCCCTGATTACCATTTTCTTTGGGATATTGATCTGGCTTGGCTTCCCAAAAATATTTAGCCCCGTAGCCACAGGGTTTGATAAAATAGGGTGGAATGTGCGCACCACCTCGGGTTGGAGTACGATGGCACATGCATTTCCAGGAGTGGGAAAAGAATTTATGCCTTCTTTAAATGAAGGTAGCTTTCTCCTTATGCCTACCTCAATGCCGCATGCAGGGATAGAATCTTCCAAAGAATCACTTCAAAGAATGGATATCGCGATTACCGATATCCCCGAGGTTGAGGTGGTAGTAGGAAAACTGGGGAGAATTGAAAGCGCCCTGGATCCCGCTCCTATTTCTATGTATGAAAACGTGATCAATTACAGGTCTGAATATGAAGTCTCCCCGGGAGGCAGGCCTGTGGCTTATAAAATCCATAAAGATGGGAGGTTTATATTAAAAACAGGAGATACCCTAAGCAATGAAGATGCCTTGAATAATGGATTTTCTGCCAATGATCTCATAGTGGATGAAGATGGGAAATATTTCAGGAACTGGCGGGAACATATTAAAAGCCCCGATGATATCTGGAATGAGATCCTTACCCGCACCAATCTCCCCGGGGTAACATCTGCCCCAAAATTACAGCCTATTGAAACCAGGCTTGTAATGTTGCAAACCGGGATGAGGGCCCCTATGGGAATAAAGGTGTACGGGCCAGATCTACAAACCATTCAGGAATTTGGAATTGAGCTTGAAGATATCCTGAAACAGGTGCCCTCGGTTAAAGCCGAAGCGGTGTTTGCAGACAGGACTGTGGGGAAACCTTACCTGGAAATAGACATTGACCGGAATGCAATCGCGCGATATGGCCTTAGCATAGAAAATGTGCAGCAAACCCTTGAAACCGCGGTTGGGGGTATGGAAATTACCACTACTGTTGAAGGCAGGGAAAGATATCCTGTAAGGGTAAGATACCCAAGGGAACTACGGGATGATCCTTCGGCATTGGAAAGAATTTTGATCCCCACTCCGGCGGGGGCACAGATCCCCCTGGGAGAACTGGCCGAACTAAAATATACCAGGGGACCCCAGATGATACGAAGCGAGGAAACCTTTTTGGTGGGATATGTGCTTTTTGATAAGCGTACAGAGTTTGCCGAAGTAAATGTGGTTAATGATGCTCAGAAATTCATTCAGGATAAGATAGACGCAGGAGAATTAACCGTGCCCGCGGGGGTGAGTTATAAATTTTCCGGAAATTATGAAAACCAGGTAAGGGCAGTAAAACGACTTTCTATAGTGATCCCCATAAGTTTGATAATTATCTTTCTCCTGTTGTACTTTCAATTTAAGACAATAATAGCATCTACCATACATTTCTCCGGTGTGTTTGTTGCCTTTGCCGGCGGATTTATAATGATATGGCTCTATGGTCAACCCTGGTTTATGGACTTTGCGGTAGACGGCGTAAATATGAGGGAGCTGTTCCAAATGGGAACCATAAACCTGAGCGTTGCGGTATGGGTTGGGTTTATTGCCCTATTTGGTATCGCCACAGATGATGGGGTACTTATGGGAACCTACATACACCAGGTGTTTGAAAAACGAAATCCCCAAACCGTGAAGGAGGTGCGCAGTGCCGTAATGGAAGCAGGGTTGAAAAGGGTAAGGCCGGCAATGATGACCACCGCCGTAACCATTATAGCGCTTTTCCCGGTACTTACGTCCCGGGGAAAGGGAGCCGATATTATGGTGCCAATGGCCATCCCCATCGTTGGAGGTATGATCATTCAGATCATGACAATATTTGTGGTACCGGTGCTTCAGGCCTACTGGAGGGAAAGTGTAGTAACAAAAAATGAAAATTCCCCTAATAATGGAGAATTGGGATTGAACACTTCAAATGAAAATTATGATGAATAGGAAATCTATAATATATAAAGGACTTTTAAGAACCCAGATCCTCTGTTTGGGTTGCTTTGTGTTTTTTTTAGGCAGCATCCGGCAACCCTTGCAGGCCCAGGACCTGGATACCTATCTCCAGATGGCTGCCGAGAACAATCCAACCTTGAAAGCATCTTATGCCGAATTTGAAGCGGCCATGCAACGGGCACCCCAGGTTGCTTCCCTGCCCGATCCTACATTAACGGTGAGCGCATTTGGAAGAATGATCGAAACACGGCTGGGAGCCCAGGAAGCCCGGTTTAATCTAATGCAGATGTTTCCCTGGTTTGGAACCCTGAAGGCTAAAGAAGATGCGGCAAATTTAATGGCTGAGGCTTCCTTTCAGAATTACCTTAATCTCAGAAATCAGGTGTTTTTTGATGTAAAACAGGTTTATGCCGAATTATATGCGCTTGAAAAGACCATTCAGCTAAAAAAGGAAAACCTTTCCATTCTGGAATCTTACAGGGAACTTGCCCTGAGCCGATTTAGAAGCGGGGGTTCACCTATGGTGAATGTAGTGAAGGTTGATATTCAAAAGGATGCGGCCATAACCGAAATTGAGTTGCTGGAGGAAAAACGAAAGCCGCTTGAAACAAGGTTCAATCTAATGTTAAGGCGTGATAAAAAGGAGGCAGTAATAATTCAGGATACCATCATAGCAGAAAATGCCCTTGCATTTATTGATGCTGATGAAGATTTTGATAGGCATCCCCGCTTAACCGGATTGGAAAAGCAGAAAGAGGCTTATGAGATCCAGGACATCATAGCGCAAAAAGAAGGGAATCCAATGATAGGCCTGGGAGTGGATTATTCAATTATTTCCAAACGCACAGATGCCAACCCGGAAATGAACGGGCAGGATGCGGTAATGCCCATGGTCTCTGTAACCCTCCCCATTTTTAGAAAAAAGATCACGGCTGCACGGAAAGAAGCACAGTTGATGGGTGAAAGCATCGTGGAACAACAGGAGGCTCAAAGGAATGAGCTGCAAAATGAATACGAGGCCGCCATTTACGAATTAAACAGCGCCCGGAAACTTCTTGATCTTTACAATCGGCAAATTGAAAGCTCAGGCCAGGCCAATAAATTGTTGATCTCAGGATACAGCAATTCGATAACAGATTTTGATGAGGTCCTGCAAATGAACCAGGATGTGCTAATGTATCAAACACAGAGAATTGAAGCGATTAAGAATGGGTTAATTGCTAGGTCTAAACTCGAATACTTATTGCAAAAAACAGAGTAAAATGAACACGAAAAATAAAAATATTCTAAAAACAACGGTGATCCTTCTTGCAGGAATCCTCTTAGGCTGGTTGATCTTTGGAGGAGGGAATCATAGAGAGGAAGACCATCAAACCATTGAATCATCAGATAATCAGATATGGACATGTTCCATGCACCCGCAAATAAGGCAAAACGAACCTGGTTCCTGTCCCATTTGTGGGATGGATCTTATCCCTATTGAAACTTCCGGGAACGGTGATGAAGCAACCGGGTACCAGATGAGTGAGAATGCAATGAAACTTGCCAACATTCAAACCATGATAGTGGGAAGGGGAGAAGCATCAAGAGAAATGCGTTTGAACGGAAAAGTGCAGGTAGATGAAAGGTCATCCTATTCCCAATCCACCCACATTCCCGGAAGAATTGAGCAGCTCGCCATAAATTTTACAGGCGAAAAAGTGAACCGGGGTCAAACCCTGGCCACCGTTTATTCGCCCGAACTGGTTACTGCACAGGAAGAACTGCTGCAGGCTGCAGCTATAAGAGCTAGTCAGCCGGAATTATTTGAAGCGGCAAAAACCAAACTGAGAAACTGGAAGATAGGAGATGCTCAAATCGAGCAGATCCTGGCAGGGGGAAAAGCTATTCAGCGTTTTTCTATAAGGGCCGATGTGAATGGAATTGTTACAGAAAAAATGGTAGATCTTGGCGATTATGTAGAACGCGGGATGCCTATTTATGAAATTTCAGATCTCTCTAAGGTTTGGGTTCTCTTTGATCTTTATGAAGGACAGCTCGCCTGGGTAAAGGAGGGGAGTAAGGTAGAATTCACTATAAATTCCTTTCCCGGTGAAACTTTTGAAGGAACCATTAGTTTTGTTGATCCGCTGTTGGACGCTCAAACCCGGGTGGCCACCGCAAGGGTAGAGCTTAATAATAAAGATGGCAAATTAAAGCCAGGGATGTTTGCGTCGGGATTGGTAAAAAACGTGGTGACGGGCGCGCAGGCTGCTCAGAAATTGATTATTCCTAAATCGGCAGTGCTATGGACAGGTAAACGTTCAATTGTCTATGTGAAAACAGATGTATCCGGGAAAGCCGGATTTACATTAAGGGAGATAACTTTAGGGCCATCACTTGGTGATTCATACATAGTTCAGGAAGGCCTTGAGGACGGCGAGGAAATTGTTTCCAACGGGGCCTTTACGGTAGATGCTGCCGTGCAACTTTCCGGCGGAACAAGTATGATGAACCCGGAGGGAGGTAAGACAAGTACAGGTCATGACCATGGCCAGATGCAGCAGGATGCGCCGGTTAAGGTTGACGTAAGTGATAAAGAAAAGAATTCCCTTAATAAGCTGGTTGATGATTATCTGCGATTAAAGGATGCATTGGTAAAGGATGATTTTTCTCAGGCTAAAAAGCATGCGCTTACATTTGAAAAAAGTCTTTGGACCGTAGCGGGATTAAATAAGGAAGCGAAAATAGTTTGGGATAGTTATGAAAAGGAGTTAAAAGCCGATGCCGCGATAATCACCGGTGCGGCCAAAATTGAAACAATGAGGGAACGCTTTGATGAACTATCTGCCACCATGATTGGTCTGGTAAAAACATTCGGGATCACCAACGGCAGCCTTTACGTACAACATTGTCCTATGGCCGATAATGACAAAGGGGCAGACTGGTTAAGCCGTTCAAAAGAGATCCAAAATCCATATTATGGAGCTTCAATGCTGCGATGCGGGGAAGTCACTGAAACACTAAACAATTAATTTTTAAAGTAAATCAAAATGAAAAACTTAATAATGTTACTTCTGTCAATTATTGTTATAGGATGCGGGAATGATCCTAAAAAACAGGAACCACTTGAGGCAAAGGAAGCCCATGAGCACCCTGCTACCGCTGCAGATACATCTTCGGCGCCAAAAACCTTAAGTCCGCATACCAGTACAATGGCAATGATAAATGATGCACATATTCATGTTGATTATTCCTCCCCTTCGGTGAGGGACAGGGTGATCTTCGGGGGGCTGGTAGGATATAATACCGTATGGCAGGCTGGTGCCCATAAGGCTACCTGGATCGAGACCAATAAGGATCTGATGATCGAGGGGAAAAAACTTTCCGCAGGGAAATATGGATTTTTTGTAATTCCGGGAAAAGAGGAATGGAAAGTTATGTTCAATACACGATGGGACCAGCACGGGAAAGATGATTTTAATGAAGCCGAGAATGCGCTAAGCCTTGCAGTGATCCCTGAAGAATTGGAAAATATTCAGGAATCTCTGGTTTATGAAATAACCGAAACCACTCAAAAGTCTGGGATTTTAATTTTGAAGTGGGAAAAAATAAAAATTGAAGTACCCTTTGAAGTGCTTTAAAAGGAATATGTTTTCTTAAATTTAAACATCAATTATTTTTACTAACCAAATAAGTCTTATAACATGAAATCCAATAATTATTTGAAGTTTGTATTAATGATGGTAGTTTCCTTCATTATAATGTATGCGGTAATGTTTGCAAACGTTGCGGCGTTTGATCACGTAATGCTTAGCACCATGCGTACATATATGACTATTCTTATGATAGCCCCCATGGCTATTTCTATGATGCTTTTCATGTGGGGAATGTATAAGAATAAAACCCTGAATGGAATTATTATAGGTGCCGCTATTGTGATCTTTGGGGTTACTTATTATATGATGCGAAATCAAACAGGAATTTCAGATGTACAATATATGAAGGCGATGATACCCCATCATTCTTCGGCTATTTTAACCAGTGAGAAAGCAGATCTTCGGGATCCCGAAACAAAAAAACTGGCAGAAGAGATCATCAAAGCCCAGGAGGAGGAGATCGCTAAAATGAAGCAGTTGATTGAAAAGCTGGAAGATCAATAGTGTCTATGGAAGGTAATTACCAGGTTAAAAATTTATAATTTTGTAATTCCCTGGAATATACAATATGAATGGTAAAGCGTAAAACGGCGTTAAGGTTAAGGAAGTCCCATAGGTATCTCGGCCTTTTTTTAGGAATTCAGTTTGTAATGTGGACGGTAAGCGGCCTTTATTTTAGCTGGACAGATATTGATGAGATCCACGGTGATGATTATAGAAAACACCATATTGAAGCCCCTGATTTCACCAACTTGATAAGTCCGGGTGAGGCCTTTAATAACCTTCCGGTTAATTCGCTGGAATTGAAAGATATTGGAGGAATTCCCTACTACCTTATAAATGGAAATGAACTTTTTAATGCCAGGACGGGGGAAATGAAGCCTGAGCTTACCAGTGATGAGGCTGTTTTAATAGCCCGAAAACATATGGTGGAAGGGCTTGAAATTACAAGGGTTGAAAGAATAACAGAAACAAACAAACACCATGAATATCGCAGCGGCACATTACCTGCTTATGTGATTTCCTTTAATGAGCCCAATAATTTAAAAGCCTATATATCTATAGAGGATGGCACATTTAGAAGTATTAGACACAGGGACTGGCGTTGGTTTGATTTCCTGTGGATGACGCACACAATGGATTATGAAGGAAGGGATGATTTTAATAATCTGGTGCTGCGTATTTTTTCACTCCTGGGATTGATAACAGTTCTCAGCGGATTTGTGCTCTGGTATATTTCTTCTCCCACAGTTTTTAAATTGAAAAGAAGGATCAAAAGAAGTTAATTTAAATTTTAATTATAAAAAGAAACCATGAAAAGAAACTTTAAAAATTTATTGATGTTTACCCTCATTGCGGGAAGTTTATCTATGTACTCCTGTAAAGAGACTAAAGAAGATGAGGCGGCAGAGCCTATGCAGCATGAAATGCGCGAAGGGGAAGAAATGGACCACGATATGGACCAGGCTATGAATGAAGATGAGATCCTTAAAGATGAGATCACGGCTCAATTTGAGAACCAGGAAGTTGGGACCATCTATCAGCATTACATAAATATAAAGAATGCACTTGTTCAAACCGATGCTACCATGGCACAGGATCGCGCGAAAGAAATGGTTGCAGCACTGGAATCTACTGAAGCAAACTCCGCTATAGCCGAAGCAGCCCGTAAGATTGCAACTGAAAGTAACGTGAATATCCAAAGAGAGGCTTTTTCAGACCTTACAACTGCAATGGAAGCAAAACTGGAAGGGGCTCTTGCTTCTGGAGAGATCTATAAACAATATTGCCCAATGGCTTTTGAAGGAAAAGGTGACTCGTGGTTCTCAAATACCAAAGAGATCAGGAATCCTTACTATGGCGATAAAATGCTGAAATGTGGCAGAGTAGAAGCTACTATCAAATAATTAAATTTTCCCGAAAGATTATGCAGGAGGGAGTATGTTTACCCGGAATTGGATGATGAAACTGGAAAGTTTAGAAAAGGAGCACTATTATCATATCTACAACCGTGGTATTAATGGAACAACCATTTTTGCAGGTGATGAGAATAAAAGATATTTTTTGGCCCTCATGAAAAAATATCTTTCTAATAATGTAAGTGTTTTTGCATATTGTCTTTTAGGTAACCATTTTCATTTGGTGGTAAAAATAGATTCAGATGAAAAAAAGGTCACCCAGCAATTTTCCAATCTTTTTAATGCCTATGCAAAAGCTTTCAACAAAATGTACTCAAGAACGGGAAGCTTATTTGAAAAGCACTTTAAAAGGATTAAACTTCATAATGATGATTATTTAAGACAGGTGATTATTTATACTCATTTAAATCCAAAAAACCATTATAATTTGGATTATGAAACTTATGAATAATCATCTTACCGGTCTTATTTATCATCCAGTGAAACCTGGTTGGAAAGAGATTATATTATTAGCTTGTTTGATGATCTAAATAATTTTGTAAATGTTCACAAGGCGCGAAATATTAATTTAAATTCAAAATATGCTTTGGAATAAGGTGTTTATTCCAATAACCTGCAAGGTCTCACAGACCTTGTAGTTTTGTTTTAGAGGAGAATATAAAAATACCTACAAGGTCCAAAAAAGACCTTGCAGGAGGGGATTTAATCTTTATCAACCTGCAAGGTCTCGCAGACCTTGTAGGTTTGTTTTAAGGAATATAAGGGAGAATTAAAATAAAAATACCTACAAGGTCCAAAAAAGACCTTGCAGGAGGGGATTTAATCTTTATCAACCTGCAAGGTCTCATAGACCTTGTAGGTTTGTTTTAAGGAATATAAGGGAGAATATAAAATTACCTACGAGGTCCAAAAAAGACCTTGCAGGAGGGGATTTAATCTTTATCAACCTGCAAGGTCTCATAGACCTTGTAGGTTTGTTTTAAGGAATATAAGGGAGAATATAAAATAAAAATACCTACGAGGTCCAAAAAAGACCTTGCAGGAGGGGATTCAAAGAAATGACCATTTTAATTATGAATAAAATAATACATATTAAAAACATGGTCTGTGACCGTTGTATACAGTCTGTAAGCGATATTTTGTTACGCCTGGAAATCCCCTTTGAATCAATAACACTGGGAGAAGTTATAGTTTTAAGGAGTTTAAGTCTCCAGGAAATGGAGGAACTTTCAGGGGAACTGATAGCCACTGGTTTTGAGATCATTCAGGATAAAAACTCCCGACTCGTTAACCGCATTAAATCTATTATCATTAAAGGCATCTATGATGATAAGAACTTCAGCAACAACAATCTATCTGTAGTCCTTCGCGCCGAATTAAATATGGATTACAGCCATTTAAGTTCGCTGTTTTCAAGAATGGAGGGCAAAAGTATTCAGCAATTTCAGCAGGAAATAAAGACCGAAAGAGTCAAGGAGTTGCTGGAATATGATGAACTAAGTATCTCTGAGATCGCAATTGACCTTGGCTATAGCAGTGCCGCTTATCTTTCTACCCAATTTAAAAAAAGCACCGGCCTTACTCCTTCCCAATATAAACTTGAACAGGGAAAGAAAAGGAGTTCTCTGGATTCTCATTAATCCTCATCAGGATTTAGTTGCCCGCGTCCTGCCCAAACCATTCAGACGGGCTGGCCCCGGGTTTTAAAAAGTATTTTCCAATTCATACCTCGAGGCTTTGCCCCGGGGTTTTTTTATTTAACAAACTTTCTCAAAGGTTTATAGTTTCTTTAAAGGCCTTTAAAAATGGATAGTGGTAATTTTAGTTATAACTAATTAAATACCAATATTATGAGAAATGAGAAATTGATCCATGCATTAGGAAATTGTATCAACCACTGTAATTATTGTGCAGATGCATGCCTGGATGAGGAGAATGTAAAAATGATGGTTAAGTGTATTCGTACTGACAAGGTTTGTGCTGAAGCATGTGCAGCTCTCACTCAAATCCTGGCAACAAATTATAAAGATGTGCAAGGACTGGTAGATTACTGTATAAAAGTATGTAATGCCTGTGCCGAGGAGTGCGAGAAACACGACCACCAGCACTGTAAAGATTGCGCAAAGGCCTGCAGGGAATGTGCAAGAGCTTGCGAGCAATATGCAGCTTAAGAATTTAAAGCATTGAAAAAACCCGGAGAAATTCTCCGGGTTTTTTTGTAAATCTATCCCAAAAGATCAGAGGTTATTTCCATAATTTTAAAAGCCCGTGGGAAGGATATTCCATAATTTTGATAAAACTGAAAGAATCATGAGGACACATCCGGGAGAATAAATTCTTCACACTGAAAAATGATGGGATGGATGTTACATATGATCTATAAAACAAAAAATATCTCCTTATGATACATACATATAAAATTACAGGAATGACCTGCAACGGTTGCCGTTCGCATGTAGAGAAAACCTTGAATGAGGTAGAAGGAGTTGAAAAAGCTGAAGTTGATATTGAAAAATCCCAGGCTGTTATTGAAATGAGATCCCACATCCCTTTGGAAACATTTCAGCAAGCCTTAAAGGATGACGGGGGAAAGTACAGTATTTCAAATATTGAAAAAAATATTCCTTCTGAAGAAAAGAAAACCATGACCCATACATATGCTGTAACAGGGATGACCTGCAATGGTTGCCGGGCACATGTTGAAAAGGTGCTAAGTGAAGTGAGTGGTGTTACCCGGGCCGCCGTAGATCTGGAAAAGGAAAGGGCAAGCATTGATATGGAACGCCATATTGAAATTGGCGAATTTCAGCAGGCATTAAAAAAAGAGGGCGGCAATTACAATATTTTCCCGACCCGGGTTTCCAAAGGGGAAGAGAGGAATGAAATTATTATTCAGGAATATGAGATTTCGGGGATGACTTGTAATGGTTGCCGGACGCATGTAGAAGAAGCTTTAAATTCTGTTGAAGGGGTAGCAAAGGTTTCCGTTGACCTTGAAAAAGCGGTGGCCACAGTGGAAATGAAAACCCCTGTAAAAATCGAAAAATTTCGCACCGCATTAAAAGAAGCGGGAGGAAGTTACCAGATATTTTTGCCTGGAGAGGATCGGGATTCTGTCACGAATGTGGAAAAGGAGCAGGTTAAAGGAACCGGTACGGGGACCTTTTATTGCCCCATGCACTGCGAAGGAGATAAAACCTATGATAAACCGGGAGATTGCCCGGTGTGCGGAATGGATCTGGTGGAAGAAATGAAACTTAATATTGGCGCCGGTCAATATACCTGCCCCATGCATCCTGAGGTTATAAAGGATGAACCTGGTTCCTGTCCCATCTGCGGAATGGACCTGGTGCCCATGGAGGCCGATATTTCTGCTGAAAAGAAAACCTATAACAAGTTGCTGAAAAAATTTAAGATTGCGGTGGCTTTTACCCTGCCTATCTTTCTTATTGCAATGTCTGAAATGATCCCCGGCAATCCTCTGTATGATATTATGGATATGAAATACTGGAACTGGGTCCAGTTGGTTTTATCAATTCCCGTAGTTTTCTATGCAACCTGGATGTTTTTTGAACGTGCTTACAAATCCATAATTACCTGGAATTTAAATATGTTCACCCTTATAGGGATTGGTGCGGGAATTGCCTGGGTTTTCAGTGTCTTCGGGATATTTTTCCCAGATCTTTTTCCGCAGCAGTTCAAGACCAATATGGGCACCGTTCATATTTACCTGGAAGCCGCCACTGTAATTTTAACTTTAGTGCTGTTGGGACAATTACTGGAGGCCCGGGCGCACAGCCAGACCAACTCGGCCATTAAGGAGCTGCTCAAACTTGCTCCAAACACCGCTATTCGGGTTGTGAACGGAAAAGACGAAGTAGTGGCGACAGATAAAATTAAGGTTGGGGATATTTTAAGGGTGAAACCGGGTGACAAGATCCCGGTAGACGGAACTATAGAAAAAGGGGCGAGCAGCCTGGATGAATCAATGATCACGGGAGAGCCAATCCCTGTAGATAAAGCGGAAGGCGATAAGGTAAGCTCGGGAACTATTAACGGGAACCAGAGCTTCACCATGAAGGCCGAAAAAGTGGGCAATGAGACCCTCCTGGCACAGATCATTAAAATGGTGAACGAAGCCAGCCGTTCTCAGGCGCCCATTCAAAAGCTTGCCGACAAAATTTCGGCTTATTTTGTGCCGGTTGTGGTGGTTATTTCCATAATTACATTTATAGTTTGGGCTATCTGGGGCCCGGAACCAAGCTATGCCTATGCCTTGATCAATGCAATTGCCGTGCTCATCATTGCCTGTCCCTGTGCCCTTGGCCTTGCGACCCCAATGTCTGTGATGGTTGGAGTGGGGAAAGGAGCTCAGAACGGAGTTCTTATAAAAAATGCCCGTGCCCTGGAGCAAATGGAGAAGGTAGATGTTCTGATCATTGATAAAACAGGTACGATCACTGAGGGGAAACCATCTGTAGAAAAAGTGGTTGCAGCCGGGAGTCTTTCAGAAGAAGAGATATTGAGATACATAGCCTCGGTAAACGGAATGAGTGAACACCCACTTGCCCAGGCCACGGTAAAATTTGCACAAGAGAAAGGCCTGGAACTTTCCGAGGCATCTGAATTCAGATCGGTAACAGGAAAAGGGGTAACGGGTATAAGCGAAGGAAAAAACGTAGCTATAGGAAATGAAAAATTGATGGAACAGGTGAATGCCCCAATTCCCGCAGATCTCCTGGAAAAGGTGGAAAAAGAACAACATTTGGGAAAAACAGTTTCTTATTTGTCTGTTGGAGAAGAAGTTGTGGGATATATCACGATTACAGATCCTATAAAAAAAACCAGTAGAAAGGCAATTGAGGAGTTGATGAAGGATGGAATGGAAGTGTATATGCTTACCGGCGATAACAAGAATACCGCAGCAGCAGTTGCTGAAGAACTGCACCTTACCGGATTTAAAGCCGGAATGTTGCCGGAGGATAAATTGAATGAGGTTAAACGCCTGCAGGCCGAAGGAAAAAAGGTGGCAATGGCCGGCGACGGGATAAATGATGCGCCTGCCCTGGCACAGTCAGACATTGGGATCGCTATGGGCACAGGGACAGATGTTGCCATAGAAAGCGCCAAGATCACCCTGGTAAAAGGAGATTTACAGGGAGTGGTGAAAGCTAAAAAGCTCAGTGTAAAAGTGATGAAGAATATTAAGCAGAATTTGTTTTTTGCCCTTATTTATAACACGCTGGGAGTGCCTATCGCGGCAGGGGTTTTATTTCCGGTGTTCGGGTTGTTGCTTTCTCCAATGATCGCTGCTTTAGCAATGAGCTTTAGTTCGGTATCGGTAATTGCAAATGCCTTACGGCTTAGATCGGCCAAAATATAAGTACTTATAAAAAGAACCGATAATAATCAGGGATAATGGATGATATCGTGTATTTGATTTTGGGATCTGGCATATTGTTATTTCTTATATATGATTTCTTCTTTACCACACTTTCGGGAAGCGGGGCCGGTTTTATTTCCGAAAATATTTCCCGCATCTCCCATAAGGTCATTCAGCTTTTGGTGAAATTTTTTGGGAGAAGCGTTTATAGTTATAGCGGTTTATTTGTGAACCTGAAAGTATTGTCTGTTTGGATCATTTTGGTTTGGGCAGGGTTGTTCCTTGTCTATTCCTCCAATGTGGGGGCAATAGTGAACAGCGACGGGATAGCTGCAAACCTTTGGGAACGATTGTATTTTACGGGATATGTACTTTCAACGCTGGGAATGGGTAATTTTTACCCTACCTCAGGTTTTTTTGAGATCCTTACCAGTTTCTTTTCCTTTTTCGGCTTTATTTTCTTTACAAGTTCCATTACTTATTTTCTCTCGGTATCCTCTGCTTTGGTGAAAAAGCGGCTATTAGCAAAAACCATAAATAACCTCGGGAAATCTCCTGTTGAAATCGCTAATACTTTTCGAAGGTTTGATAAATCGTATACCCTGCAGCAATTAAAAGCCTTACAGCTTTAACCAATCTGTTAACCCATATTTATGAAAATTTTTCCCGGGAAATTCCTTCGCCTGAAGTTCTACAAAATAATTTATCCCTACAATACGAAGTCCCAGGGGTAGAAGAAGAAGGTCTTCTTTACAGACGAAGGATCCTGGACAGCCTGCTTACAAATGAAGGTTTTAGCTGGGAAGAGGTGGGTTAATGATAACCAATTTATAATACAAAAAACACCTCTTTTCAGGGAGGTGTTTTTCTCAAACAAACTAACAATTGGGGCTAACTAATATTTATTTTTGTTTTTCATTTTCATTTTTTTCCCAGATCTTTCATTGGAAGCTTTCCAGGTTTCAAATTGCTCGGGAGTAAGAATGGTTCTTATTTTATCCTGCATCTCTTTTTGATGATCAAGTCGTGCATTCTGGATTGCAAACTTATTCTTGTTCCACATTGCTGTATCCTTTCTCATTTCCCTGTGCTGAGCCATCATGGTTTTTTGATATGTGGCCTGTTCAGTAAAAAGAGTTTTTAACCGGGCTTGCTGGTCCTCGGTAAGATCTAATTTCAGGGCCATTTTCTTGGTACGCAGTGTTGCCATTTCATCGGCAGACATTTCTACTTTGTCCATTTTATGGTCCTGTTTTCTGTCCTGTTTTCTATCCTGTGCAAAAGCAGATATTGAAAGCATCAATATCAGGATAAGGCTTATTTTTTTCATGATTTTACTTTATTAGGTTATACCATTAAGACTTTGAAAAAGACAAAAGGTTTAATGCGATTTTGCTTTAACTCCTTGAAATAGAATAAAAAAGGCAGGGAATTTTTTCCCTGCCTTTTTAAAAAATATTTAAATTCTTAGTTTATAATCAAACTTTCGCCTACGATGGGATCTGTGTCAAATCCAAAGAACTCCGGCATATCTGTATCCTCATTCTCAATGAAAGTAAAATCCTCATCGTCCGGATCATCCAGGTGGATCCTTGCAAAAACAGTTTGGCCCGGTGTAAAGGTAAAAGTGTTGTCAAAAGTAACAACCACATCGGCATTATCACCTTCCTCAAGATAGGTGTATCCTATTATATCATCCTCGTCAATGGTTCCGGTTGCGGTAGAATTATAAACTACTATCCAGCCGGTGTTTTTGGTTGACACATTGGTGAAGGTAATAGTATTGTCCTCAACATCCTGATCTTCTACCTCAAAGGATGGGGAAGAGATAACAAAGGTTTCAGTAACAACATTCCCGGCTGCATTTCTTACAGGCATATCCTGCCCTGTATTTCCCTCATATTCAAAAACACCATCCCCGTCATCTGCATGAAGTATTAAAACCAGGGTATCTCCGTCTTCAAGATCCACATCCTCAGCTTCAGAATTGTCCAGTTCAATGTCAATATCATTGCTGGTGCCAGCCTGTAATAATACCGGTTCGGCGATCATATCGGTAAATGAACCATCATCATTCACTTTTTTAACTACCAGCCAGGAATTTGTGCTTACTGTAACCGAGGTCACCTCCACCGTATTACCTGAAAGGGTTTGATCTTCCGCATTAATTGTTCCCGTAGGTTGAGGTATAACTACCCCATTGTCATCATCATCACTGCAACCTGTAATTCCAATTGCAATTAACGCAAAAACAAAATATCTGAGATATCTGCCTGCATCCTCCCTTAAGTTTCTCATAATTAATATTTTAGGTTAATAAATATCTATTTAAATTAGAGAAAAATATTCCTACGCCATAAATTTTATGACACCTCAAGGTCACTTTATTGGAATTTTAACGCCTTTTCTTAAATCCTTACAAAAGCTTATATGCCTTTACTGAACAGGTCACCATATTCTAGAAAATAAAAAACCTCACCGTGGTAAAACGGTGAGGTTGAAATTTAAATATTGGTTATACTTATCCTTTCGCTATAGGATCTAAGATCAAATCTATTCGCTTTAGTGCATCCTGTAAATGGTACCTGGTTAATTGATCATTTGTCCTGTTCACAGCATTCCTGATGTTCCTTTGCAAGGTGGTCAATTCTCCCCTTACTACCGGGCGAATATCACTTTGACCAACATTTATGGATGAACCGGCAGATCCCCAACCACCACTGCGGGTTGATTGCTCCTGCGTCATTAAATACTCCATTCTGGAGATATAGGCCCTTTGAAGGTTTCTCCTATATGTGTCAATTGCTCCACCACGGTTCAATTCACTCCAAATCCCTGTCCTTAGATCGGTCATCATATTGATCAATGAATAGGCATTTCTTCCATTTATCTCACTATTTTCAATCAGCCTGGCCATTCTTCCGAAATCAAGGATATTTGACAGCGTTCTTTCCTGGAAGCCTCTTACTCTTTCCATGTTCCCGTCAAATTCAATCTTGTTGAAAATATCCTGGTCAATTAACCATTCCGGAGTTTCAAAAAGTTGCTCCTGAAGGAAATTCATTGCCTTTTTCTGAGTTTCAGTAACTACGTGGGTATAAACAGCGCCTTCCTGGCCATAAGCTTTATAGACTTCATAGACACCACCTATGTTTGCTGCAACGTGCCCCATGTACCGGTTGTATTGGCCAAGAACCTGCCCGTACATAGTTTCAAGGTCGTCATAATTCTTTCCGTCTTCAGCAGTCCATTCAATAAGATTTGGAACTATGCGCTTAAGATTTAGGATCCCGTAATGACTTGCAAGCATAGCATCGTCACCCAGGTCTTCTGTTTGAGAACTTGGATCTATTACACTGCCCTGTTGTCTTCCAAAGCGGTACATTGGATCTCCGGCTTTTTCAAGGATCCATTGGTCAAGGATGGGTTTTTCCTCAGTCCCTTTTTTATCTAATATTGGTCTATAACCCCAGGCAATGGAATACTTGTCATAAGGCCCAATTTCGGGCATTAAAGCAACAGCACCATCTTCGGGTTGTGCAATATAATTGAAACGGGCGTAATCCATAATTGAAGGTGCAGTTCCAAATTCCTTTGTGAAAGCAGGATCCCTTAATTTCTCAACAGGATACGCTACACTACTACCCATATTATGTGGTAATCCCAGGGTATGACCTACCTCATGGGCCGAAACAAATCTTATCAACCTACCCATAACTTCATCTGAAAATTGTACTCCGCGTGCATCCTCATTTATGGCTGCAGTTTGAACAAAGAACCAGTTTCTCAAAAGGGTCATAACATTGTGATACCAGTTGATGTTTGATTCAATGATCTCACCTGATCTAGGATCTGCAATATGGGGTCCATTAGCATTTGGAATAGGGGAGGCAAGATATCTCACTACAGAGAATCTAACATCATCAGGGCTCCATCCCGGGTCTTCCTCGGGCGTGGGAGGATCTTTTGCGATAATTGCATTTTTAAAACCGGCAGCTTCAAATGCTACCTGCCAGTCTTCAATTCCCTGCTTGATATAAGGGATCCATTGTTTGGGAGTTGCACGGTCTACGTAATAAACTATTTGTTTTTTAGGCTCAACAAGTTCCCCTCTTTTGAACTTCTCAATATCCTCATCCTTCACTTCCAATTTCCAACGGCTAAGATATCTTACCGTTTTGGCTTCCTGATTTGGCAACCCGTAATCTGTTTGTCCGCGGGCAAACCATCCTACACGCTGGTCAAAATATCTTCTTTCCATAGGAACTTTAGGAAGAAGGATCATGGAATTGTTCATTTCAACCGAAATTGAACCTGTGCTGCTGTTTGAAGGAGGGTCTCCCGCTGCATAGGTTTTTACATGGCGTACTTCGATATTTTCAGGATATGTCCTTATGGTATCTATATAGGAGCGGGCCTCATCCAGCCTTGTTACCTTATATTCTTTTCTCTCCCTGTCTGCCAGGCCCAGGGCCATAACATCCTTACTATAAAGATCTGTTACATCAATAACATAATTGGTGCTTGTAGAATCTTTCTTAATCGCCTTCACGGGAAAAGATGCCAGAATTGGTTCAAAATTGGAATTAACAACCGCTTCATAGATAGGTAAGGAATCTGCGGCATAAATTGCGCTGGATACTACCCTTAAGAGGATCTGGTTATTCTTTCTTTCCCAACGGTGCATCTGGTTATTTTGCATTCCTCCACCCCAACCAATTCCGGTCGCAGTTTTGGAAATTCGGGTGATGGTTAACATTTCCCGATTGAAAAGACTATCAGGGATCTCATAGAAATACTTTTCATCTAATTGATGAACGGTAAATAATCCTGGATTGGATTTGGCATTCTTGGTAATAACCTGATTATAAGGTTTAATGCCATTCTTGTCTTTAGGTGCTGCTGTTTCAGTAGCTGCCGGCGAAGCTTTTTTTGCTTTAGGCTGAAAAACGGCACAACCGGAAACAGAAAGAGACAAGGCTACCAATAGCAGCTTGCTGGAAAATTGTTTGGTCATGAAAACTTGTTTTAGTTAAATTAAAATTATCGAAGTGAATTTGAACGGGGTAAAACGAATAAAGGTCACTAAGAGATAAATGTTTGACGGCTAAATATATAAAAGGTTTAAAAGAAAGTTAAATAAAACCAAATTTTAACGCTTGTTCAGGAGTAGGCAGGTCAAATCCCGCAAATTCCTGTTCCCATTCCCCGCCTGTATGTAATGCAATAAATAAATGTTAAGGCCCCAAAATATTTCTTAGTTGGAATTATTAAATAGTAAATTGAAGAAAATCAATTCTTAAAAATTATTCATTATGGAAAAGGTAATAAGTATGGTTGCAGAGAAAGCCGGGATATCTGAAGCACAAGCGCAAACTGCTGTTAACACAGTGGCAAATTTTTTGAAAGATAAAATGCCCCCGGCTATGGCGTCACAGGTAGATGCTTACTTAAAAGGTGAAGGGGGAGCAGATCTGGGCGGTATGGCAGGAAAACTTGGCGGAATGTTTGGAAAAAAGTAAATTTCCTTAAATATAAATGCCGGCCCTGAGCCGGCATTTTATATTTTAAAAACCTTTGATTAAAACCATTTTTCAACCTCGTCCAGTTGCAAAGCGGCTACCGGCAGTTTGTTCTTTTTTCGTAAACCATTCAATTTTTGATGAACCTGAGTGGGTTTTTCTTCGCGCAGTTTAGAAACACTTTGAAATTCGTGCATTACCACATCTATCCATTCCTGGGGTACCCCAATTTTGATAAAATCTTCCGGTTTTGGAGTGGAGGCTTTTTTCTCAGGTTTCATTTGGGGGAAGAATAATACTTCCTGTATTGATTGCTTATTGGTAAGGAACATGATCAACCTGTCCATTCCAATTCCAAGACCGGAGGTGGGCGGCATTCCATATTCCAGGGCTCTTAGGAAATCATTGTCTATGAACATGGCCTCGTCATCCCCTTTTTCTGAAAGTTTCAATTGCTCTTCAAACCGCTCCCTTTGATCTATTGGGTCATTAAGCTCGGTATAGGCATTGGCCACCTCTTTCCCGCAAACCATAAGTTCAAAACGCTCGGTAAGTTCAGGATTGTCGCGGTGTTCCTTACACAGCGGACTCATTTCCTTCGGGTAATCTGTTATAAAAGTGGGCTGGATAAAATTCCCTTCACATTTCTCGCCAAAGATCTCATCGATGAGTTTTCCTTTTCCCATAGTATCATCCACATCCACTCCCATTTCACGGGCTGCTTCAAACAGTTCTTTTTCAGATTTCCCCGTGATGTCATAGCCGGTATATTCCTTAATGGCATCGGTCATGGTGATGCGTTTGTATGGCGCCTGGAAATTTATTTCGTGTTGCCCAAATGTAGCATTTGTAGTACCGTTTACCGCAAGAGCACAGTACTCCAGTAAATTTTCAGTAAACTCCATCATCCAGTTGTAATCCTTGTAAGCCACGTAGATCTCCATGGCTGTGAATTCAGGATTATGAGTGCGGTCCATTCCTTCATTCCGGAAGTTTTTGGAGAATTCATATACCCCGTCAAAACCACCTACAATAAGCCTTTTTAAATATAATTCGTTCGCCACTCGCAAGTAAAGCGGAATATCAAGTGCGTTATGATGCGTCATAAAAGGCCTGGCTGCAGCACCTCCAGGGATAGATTGAAGGATTGGAGTTTCAACCTCAAAATAACCCTTCTCATTAAAGAAAGTGCGCATGGCATTGAAAAGTCTGGTACGCTTTACAAAGATCTCTTTTATCTTTGGGTTCACCACAAGATCTGCATACCGCTGGCGGTATCTGAGTTCTGGATCATTGAACTCGTCAAAAGTTTTGCCATCTTTATCGGTTTTAGGAAGGGGCAAAGGGCGCAGAGATTTGCTAAGCAGGGTGAAGTCCTTTACCATAATGGTTTTTTCTCCAACCTGGGTTGTAAACAGCTCCCCAATAATTCCTATAAAATCACCAATGTCCAGCAATTTTTTATAAACCTCGTTGTATTTGCTTTTATCTTCCCCGGTACAAATCTCATCGCGGTTGAAATAAACCTGGATCTTTCCCATAGAGTCCTGGATCTCGGCAAAGGATGCTTTTCCCTGTATACGTCTGGACATTAATCTTCCTGCAACAACCACCTGTTTTCCTTCTTCAAAATCGGCTTTTATTTCTGAAGAAACATGGGTCACAGGGAACAATGCCGCTGGATATGGATCTATGTTTAATGTGCGTAATGCCGAAAGTTTCTCTCTTCGTACGATTTCCTGCTCAGATAACTGCATAATATTTTAAAATTAAAAACTTACCGGGATAGGTAAGCAGGTGCAAATATAAGGACATTCGTGCAACCAGTCAATTAGATTTAAAAAGGTATTTATGTGCGGTTTTGAACCTGTCCAGGGCAAGTTTTAAATAGTATCTTTGTGCATATTTTAAAATTCAGCAGTCGTTTTATGAGTATATGGAGAGTAATTTTGTCAGTATTATTTCCACCGCTTGCGGTTTATGACCGTGGTTGTGGTTCTATTCTTATAGTCTTATTATTGACCCTTTTGGGATGGATCCCGGGGGTTATTGCCGCGCTGATTATTCTTAACAGGCCAAAAGACCAGTATTAAAATACGGGAATAAAGTTTTCTTCAGGATAGGAGCGATCAATAGGTAGGTTTCAAACTTTAAAAATAAAATAGCATTGAACAAGAAGGTACACCTTCAGGAATTAGGTCTTAAGGATTATAAAGAAACCTGGGATTATCAGGAAGATCTTTTCCGTGAGATCCTGGACGTGAAGATTAACAATCGCAGGAATGACCTTAGTGCGGCCACACCCAATTATTTGTTGCTGGTAGAACATCCTCACGTGTATACCTTGGGTAAAAGCGGGGACCTGTCTCATTTATTGCTTGACGAAACACAGCTTGCTTCCAGAAATGCACAATTTTATAAAAGCAACCGCGGCGGGGATATTACCTATCACGGTCCCGGCCAGGTGGTGGTATACCCTATCCTGGACCTGGAGAATTTTTTTACAGATATTCATAAATACTTACGGCTTCTCGAGGAAGTGATCATTCTCACTTTAAAGGAATATGGCCTTCACCCCGAAAGAAGCAAAGGCGAGACCGGCGTATGGCTTGATGTGGGAACTCCCTATGCCCGCAAGATATGCGCTATGGGAGTAAGGGCCAGCCGATGGGTCACAATGCATGGCTTTGCGCTGAATGTAAATTCAGACCTGGGCTATTTTGATCATATTATTCCCTGCGGAATTAAAGGCAAAGCAGTTACTTCTCTAAATGTTGAACTGGGCCAACGGGAGATTTCTATGGCTGAAGTTCAGGAAAAATTACTGAAACATTTTAGGGAGATCTTCGAAGCTGAATATATTTAGACTTTTCTGCCTTAATATTTTTACTGTTTAGAACTCATATAATATGATCCCTTTTTCATCCCCACGCACACTTAGGGCAAATGAGTTTTTTCCTGACGGTGCGATATCGGCCCGGGAGCTGCCATAAACCGGGAAACCGGGCAGTAATTCGGCATTCTCATTAAATACAAAAACCCTTTCTGCCTGCGTATCGGTTATTGTGATAAAGATTTTATTACCAAAACTGAAAATTTCGGGTTCTGTATAGAGACCATAATCCAGGGTAACGGTTTTATCGTTGATCTTCAGGATGTTTTCTGAATGTAAAACCAAAATATTATCTGTAGCAGTGAAGTATGGGTTTACAACTTCTGACACCTTTTCTTTTCTTATTTTTCCACTTTCATCGATCCTTATTATTTCATCTTTGGAGGTAAGGGAGATAAAATTCCCTTTATTTGAGTACCACCGGTTATCTGAAAAATCTATCTCCCCCGCAACCTTTATCCGGGAAGTCCCCTGCCTGCTCAAAATATGTAATTTCCCGCTGCCTTCAGGAACAACAATATAGTCCTTATTATTCATCCTTATATGTTGGGGCGCCTGTATAATAGAGGATGAGGTTGTTCCAAAGTCAAAACCTGCAACCTTTTTTCCTTTAAAATCATACAATATTACGTCCCTGTCGTGGGTAACAACAAAACGGTAATTCCGGTTGTTGTCATAATCAAACACCGCCAGGGGTTGGGTAATGTCATCCTTAAAATTAATGGGGAAAGGTTTTATGGGTTTTCCCCCACGATCTAAAACATATAAGGCATTCTGAGTTGAAAAGACTAATTGTAAATTTCCGTTCTTATTGCCGTCAACCTGGTGGATCTTTCCTGTTATCCTACCTTCCAGTTTTGTTTTCCAAAGCAACTTTCCTGAGGCATTAAAATGGTGTAAGTCGTTATTTTCATCCTGCACCGCGATTTCAGTGGCATTGTTTGAATGGTTTTTCAGCAAAAATGGGGTAGTTGCAATGGGATCGTTTGTATTGAAAGCTGCAATTTGTTTCACCCCATTACTCGTTGTTGCACGCGTGGTATTCATAATACCGTGCAAATGGGCAAAATCTCCTTCCTGGACAAATTGCATGGCCAGCACGGGATAATTTTTCAGCTCCAGGGAATTAACCTTCTCCAGCATATCTTCTGCAGCAGTTTCTTTAAGCTGGTTTTTTATTTTTTCTGAATTGGCAACCATTAAAAATGATGAAGAGCTTGCAAGGTGGCTCATAGCATCCAGGAAAAATTCCTTTTCTGCAAGGATGGTCTTATTAAGAGTATGGGTAATAATTTCTTCTATAGCTGAAGGCGTTTCGGCCAGCAAAATAAAATTCCCTAAATAGGCGAAATGCAAATGTGCATTTTCATTTAATAAGGGATCCAGTAAATCAGTAATTGGAGAGGGCTCATCAAACTTAAAAATTTGAATATTCCTGAACTCGTTAATGAGAGTGCTGTTTTGGGTTATGGCCTGTCTTGCCAACTCCACATCTGTTGCTGTAAAGGCTATCACATTTTGATTACCCAGGAAAATCACCCCGGCTTCCTGAGTGAAATTAAGGAAATGGTTCTCAGTAAGGGTTGTAGGATTTTCGGTGATCTTTTGAAGGTTTGAGTGTAGTCTTTCAAAATTGCTGTAGGTAAAAGAATAGAATCCCGCGGCAGCGGTAGGGGTAATTTGCGCAAGTTCATTGGGAACAGGATTCACATTTCTGAAGGCTTCAAGGATCACCTTGTCTCCCGGATCCCAGGTGGCGATCCCGTTAAGCAGGACTTTTTGGCCATCAAGGTCAACATCCATTACACTCCAGCCTGCAAAACCGGAGAGGGGAAGGGCGCTTCCGGGAAATGATTTGGTAAATTGGTCGTCAAACGAAGAGTGATCTATAAAAATAGAGTTCTTGCGTTTATCTGCAGCCGCAAACACCTTTTTGAATCCCCAATTATCAAATTTTTCTTCATCAGGTTTCATAATCGTTTCCAGTTGTTTTCTCGAATTGCTGGCTATAAGGATCCCATCCCGGTGAGAAGTAAAGAATGTCACCTTCTCAAGGCTAAATTTTTTGATGGAGAAAGTTTCATAGGTGAAAGTTTCAATAGATCGGTTTTGCAGGGAGTCGGTAGTTATTTGTTCAGGGTCTCCTTTGCTTATAAAGGTATATGCTACCCCGTCTTCGGTTTTTGACAAACTTAGCAGCGAAGTTTCCTTACCTGTATATTTGGAGAGGGATCTTAATTGAGCAAGGAGGGTGGGATTTAGGATAAAATCATTATCCCTGAAAAATAAAAGGCTATCAGTTTTTGTAAGCAGCTCTTCCAGGTGGGGAGAGCTAATAATATAAGACGAATTTGCGGGGATAAATTCGCTGATTTCGCCGGTGGGTTCTCTGTCCTTACTGCAGGAAAAGAAGAATAAAATAACTGCGAGGGCGGGCAGTAGATTTTTCAAATTCAGTGGTTTTGTTGTGAGTCTTACAAATATACTAATCACAAAGTAAGTTTCAACTGCTCCGGCAATAACTTAAAGCTCATACGATGATATTTTGTGGTCCCGTATTTTTCTATAGCCGCGCGGTGCTCGGCCGTGGGATAACCTTTATTTTGTTTCCAGTTATAAACAGGGTATTCCTCGTGGATCTTTTCCATAAAGGCATCGCGGTAGGTTTTGGCAAGAATGGATGCTGCAGCGATGTTGAGGTATTTCCCATCTCCTTTTATTATGCAAAGGTGTGGGATGGTTTTAAAGGGTTTGAACCGATTCCCGTCTACCAGGATGTGCTCAGGGGAAATGTGCAACTCTTCAATAGATCGATGCATTGCCAGAATGGAGGCATTCAGAATATTTATTCTGTCAATTATAAAATTGTCAACAAAGGATACAGAAAAACAAACCGCTTTTTTTTCAATAAGCTTTTGAAGAAGCTCCCGGTTTGCTTTGGTAAGGATCTTAGAGTCGGTCAATAATTCATTTTTAAATCTTTTTGGAAGGATAACCGCTGCAGCGGTTACCGGTCCTGCAAGGCAACCGCGGCCCGCCTCATCGGTTCCACACTCTAACAATTTCTTATGATAGGAATTTAATAACATTATAAATATTAGACAGGTGCAAGCTACTTAAAAGGAACAAATTTTTAAACTTGAATTTTATTTCAATTTAATCACCCCGAAATTTTTTTAGAAATCAATACTTGTTTAAAAGAGTTATTTTGGAAGGAAGTGAGATAAATTACCTTGTTAAAATTTTTAACTCTTTCTTGTCAAAACCTTTATATTAACAAAATAATTGAATTTATGTTTATTATGTAAACATTTACCGATAAATCTCTTCACATCCACAATAAAACAGAGCAGGATATTATATTAATTGAAAAAATATTTTCCATATCACACGCAACCTTTTAATCCATCCTGCATCTTAGAGGTAATGCGCTTTGATGTTCATTAACTTTTTCTTAGGACTTTAGCTCACTAAATTTTAGGATAACTTTTTGATTTTAAAGCGTTTGGCTAATTCAAACTTAATAAATAATGAAAAAAAGATTAAATGGAATTCTTACACTTTTATTAGTGTTTGCTGTGCAATTAACTTTTGCGCAATCTTTGCAGGTTACCGGAACGGTAACCGATGCTGACGGAATGCCCTTACCGGGTGTAAACGTAATTGTACGTGGTACCAACACAGGTAGCACTACAGATTTTGATGGTAAGTATGCGGTAAATGCAACTCAAGGTCAGGTTTTAGTATTTAGTTTCGTAGGGTATGTTACCCAAAACGTTACTGTAAGTACCCAATCTGTGATTAATGTTTCTTTACAGGAAGATGCCGCTCAACTTGATGAGGTAATTGTACTGGGGTACAGCACTAGAGGTGTTGAAGAAGTTACAGGTTCTTCCGTTCAAATTGGAGGAGAAGAAGTAGCAAATGTTCCGGTTGTTTCCGTTGAACAAGCTTTACAAGGTAGAGTTGCCGGTTTACAGGTTTCTACCGCTTCGGGTACTCCGGGAGCAATCCAGGATATCCGGATAAGGGGTCAATCTTCCCTTAACGCAGGTAACGATCCGTTATATGTAATTGACGGGGTTCCTGTTTCCAACTCGAACGTTTCAGGAAGTGCCAACTACACTTCATTAAACCCACTTGCTGCAATTAACAGCCAGGATATCGCAAGTATTACGGTACTTAAAGATGCTTCTGCAACTGCTGCTTATGGTGCGCGTGGATCTAACGGGGTTATTGTTGTAACTACCAAAAAAGGTAGATCTGGAGAAACCCAATTCACTTTTGCTTCTCAGGTAGGTGTTCAAAATGATGCCTATATGAAGCGTAATGTTTTAACAGGTGCACAGCGTTATGAGTTATTGAGCGAATCATTAGTGGCTGGTTACGGTCCTAATGGAACTGTTCAACAACGTCCAACCCTAACTTTGGAGAATGCAGTTCCTACATTGCTTCCATCTGTTGCTGCAAATTATGACGGAACATCTAATTATGACTGGTCAGGAATGATTAGAAATGAGGACGCTTTATTGCAAAACTATACTGTTTCTGCTGCTGGTGGAGATGATATGGGGTCGTTCTATGCTTCCTTAGGTTATAACAAGACCGAAGCTACTGTAATTGGTGGAAATTTTGAAAGGATCAACGCTTCACTTAACTTCAATCGTCAGTTAAGAAGTAATCTAAATCTTTCTACTTCGGTAAATGTTTCCAACACAAAACAAAATCCAATTCTTGAAAACGGAAGTTTCTTCTCAAACCCTTACATTACAAGAGCTTTGATGAATCCTTTCAATAATATTTTCGATGAAGATGGAGGGTATGATATCAATTTACCTTTTGGATCTCTTCCAAACATTTTCTATGTAATGGACAATAACATTACAAGAAACTCTTTGACAAGAGCCATTACCAATACTAAACTTGACTGGGAGCTGTTTGATAATCTTACTTTCTCAAACAGATTCAGTATAGATTACCAATTGAATGAGTATTTCTCTTACAGAAACCGTTATGAAGGTGATGCAGAGAGTTTCAATGGGGATACTTCTACCAGTGATGACAAGAACTACAACTGGGTTTACCAGGGGTCTTTGAATTATGGTTTCAAGGTTGGTGAGAATCACAATTTTGACCTTACAGGTTTATTTGAATATCAAAACAACCAAAACTCTTATCTGTTTGGTTACGGACAAAACTTCCCGGTTGATGGTCTTATCCAGATCAACACTACCAGTGCTGCTTTTGATGCCGATTCACAATTTTCTGACTGGTATAACGTATCCTACCTTGGATTGTTAAACTATAACTTTGCCGGAAAATATGTAGTTGATGCGACTTTCAGAAGAGAAGGTTCTTCAAGATTTGCAATGGGTAACAGGTTTGGTAACTTTGGATCTGTAGGTGCTGCGTGGAATATTCACCGTGAGGCATTTATGGCAAATTCACCTTTCAACACCTTAAGATTAAGAGCTTCTTATGGTATTACCGGTAACAACGCTATTGGTATCAATGCTTATCAGGCGCTATTAACTTACAGTGCTAACTATGCCGATAATGGTGCAGGTTTCCCATCTCAGTTTGGAAACAGTGATCTTACCTGGGAAAAAGGGGAAACTTTTGACGTAGGTTTCACTTTTGGATTGTTGGAAAACAGACTTACTGGTTCCTTTGCTTACTTTAACAGAAGAACTTATGATCTTCTTTTAAATGTGCCTTTATCAAGAACCACCGGTTTCTCTCAACAAGCTAGAAACATTGGAGAAATGACCAATAAAGGTATCGAAGCTGAATTGGCTTTTGATGTTTTCAGAACACAGGATTTTACCTGGAATGTTTCTGCCAACGTTGGTACAGTTGAGAATGAAGTAACTGAATTGGCTGTTGGAGCAGATGGTGAAGAGCTAGATCCTAATGCAGGAAGCAGCTATACCTCTACCAGAACTGGTTTGCCTGCTAACGCTTGGTTTATGCGTACCTGGGCTGGTGTAGATCCTCAAACCGGATCACCAACCTGGTATGTGAACGGTGTTGATGGTGATGTAACTTCCAACTATAATGCGGCTGAAAGAGTTTACCAAAACACAAGTGCTTTGCCTACTTATTCAGGTGGACTTGGTACAAGAGTACAATTCAAAGGTTTCTTTGCTGAAGCAGATGTGTATTTTGCAGGTGGGCATAAGATCTATGAGCAATTTGCTCAGTTCTATATGAGAACCAACAACTTCACCTTAGGTACTTATAATGGTGCTGCTGAACTTCTTGAAAGATGGCAAGCCCCAGGAGACATTACAGATGTTCCTAAACTTAACTATGCTGCAAATGATAACTTCTTTAATACTTCTTCCCGTCACCTATTTGATGGTGATTACATTAGATTAAAGAATTTAGCCTTTGGTTATAACCTGCCTTCTACTTTTGCTCAAAATATTGGGATAGATGGTCTTACTTTAACATTAAGAGGAACAAATATTGCTACATGGGTAAAGGATGATGGTCTTAAATTAGACCCTGAAGTAAGAGCCAATGGTTTTACAACATTAACCACACCTCCGGTAGAATCTTACACATTAGGTATTAACGTTAAATTTTAAAAAATGATGAAGAAGAATTTAAAATATTTATTACTTATGGTTGTAAGTATGGGGATGTTTGTTTCCTGTTCAGAGGAAGATCTGGACCCTACTATACAACAATCCAAGGATATTGACATTAGTGTTAATACCACAAGCGACCTACAGGCTATTTTAAATGGAGCCTATAACAGGATGACTTCATTTGAATATTACGGAAGAGATAAGATCATCCTTGGTGAGGTATTTTCAGACAATACTGCCTCAAATGCCAACTCCAACCGTTTTGTTGTTGAAGCCCGTATGGATCTACTTCCACAAACTGCTACTGCTTTGACCTTTTGGGCCCGGGCTTATACAGTTATAGGTTCTGCCAACATTATTATTAATGCTGAAGGTATTACCGGTGACCAGGATGAAATAAACCACATCAAAGGTCAGGCGTATGTAATGCGTGCCTTAGCTCATTTTGATCTTGTAACTTTCTACGGTCAGCAACATGTAAATGGTGGTGGACAAAGTGCAGCAGGTGTTCCTTACGTTACTGAATTTAGAAATGAGGATGAATTATTTCCAGCCAGGGTTTCTGTTCAGCAGGTAAAAGAAAATGCCTATGCAGACCTTGCAATGGCACAGGATTTAATGACTGATGCTAATACCAAGGAATTTATAAGTATTTATGCAGCTTATGCTATTGAAGCAAGAATTGCCAACTATTTTGGAGAACACCCACGTGCTCTTGAGGCTGCAAACTTTGTGATAGATTCAGGTCTTTTCACTGTTGCAACTGAGGAAAATTTTCTTGCCAGTTTTGCAACCAAAAGAGCTTCTAATTCAATTTTTGAACTAGCTTTCCGTGATGTTGACAACGAAGGTATCAATGGTATCGCGATGATCTATAACCAAACCAACTATGGGGATGTTATTGCATTGCCAAATCTTGTTGCTATTTATGAAGAAGGTGACGTAAGAGGTGCATCACCATTTACCCCCGGTACAGTGCCAAGTACTGTTATTGGGTTAATGCCTAATGGGACTACTTATAGAAACGTAGGTAAATATCCTTCTATTGCTCCTTATGATGACAACATAGTTGTTGTACGTATTGAGGAAATGTATCTTATTAAAGCAGAAGCTTTATTAGGAACAGAAGAGGGACTTGATGCGCTTAATATGGTTGCCGGAAACAGAGGTGGTTCAGAGTACACTGAAGCTACAATTGCTAACGTATTGTTAGAGCGTAGAAAGGAACTTGCTTTTGAAGGGTTTAGATTCCACGATCTTGCACGTATGGGTATGGATATTCCTTTCCTTGACCCTACGCTTCAAACACATCAGGGACCTGCTTACGGAAGCTTTAAATTTGCTATGCCATTACCAGCAGGTGAGGTAGATGCAAATGCAAACCTTACTCAAAATGCCGGTTACGGTGCATAATTGAGAATTTGCATATAAATTAAACCGCCCAAAATGGGCGGTTTTTTTGTTTTAAAGCTTTTCGGGTTCTTAATAATATTATCCTATTTTTGTAGATGTCCATCGGGTACTATGAGAAAAATAATAAGCCTTCTATTTTTACTGTTCTTCACCCTGGTGGCATTGGCGCAGCAGCCTTCCCGGGAGTCAGGCGGCAGGGATCTTCCGGCACAGGTAGATTCCCTACAAAAACCTCCAATAACTGCATATAAGATCATCTCCATCAAAGGAGATACTACTTATGTTGATACTACCCTTAGCATCCAGAAAGATTATAAGTTCAATTATTTGAGAAAGGATAATTTTGAACTGCTTCAATTTGCCAATGTGGGCCAAACCTATAATTCCCTTGGCTATAATTTCAGGGATGTAAATCTGTTGCCCCAACTGGGAGCCAGGGCAAGGCATTTTAATTTTATGGAATCCCGGGATATTTATTATTATGAAGTTCCCACTCCACTCACTGAGCTCTATTTTAAAACCGTGCCGGAACAAGGCCAGGCGCTTGATGCGTTTTTCACGATCAATACCTCCTCAAGATTAAATTTTTCTCTAGCATATAAAGGGCTCCGCTCTTTGGGAAAATATCAAAACTCCCTTACAAGTACAGGTAATTTCAGGACGACTCTTAGTTACAACACCCTTAATAACCGGTATCGTTTTAAAGCCCATTTTGTTTCCCAGGATCTTTTAAATAGAGAGAACGGAGGGTTGGATGCGGTCGCTCTTGAACAATATATTAATAAAGAAGAAGAGTTTGATGACCGGTCTTTACTTGAGGTGCAATTTGAAGATGCAGAGAATATATTATATGGAAAACGTTTTCATCTCGATCAGGAATTTTCTCTTCTGCCCGGGATAAGGAACGATATTTCCATTTTTCACGTACTTGACTTTAGCGATAAAAAATATATTTTCAGGCAGACTAATCCCTTTGAAGATTTTGGGGAATCCCTGCGCAATTCAAATTTGAATGATGAAGTTAAACTGCGCCATATCAACAACCGGGCTGGAGTAGCATTCTCCAATCCTACTTTGGGCCGCCTTGCGGGAAAAGTGGGACACTCTTATTATAATTACGGCTACAACTCGGCCATCTTTTTTGAAAATGAAGCAGTGGCCAACAGAATTAAGGGTAATAATTATTCTGCCGGGGCCGAATATTCCAACAGCTTCGGGCCTTTACAGGTGTATGGGGATGCTATGGTAAATGTGGCGGGAGATTTCACCGGGCATTATTTAACGGGTGGGGTAACCTATACCATTAACACCAACAACCTTTTGAATGTAGAAATAAACAGTAATGAAAGGGCTCCCAATTTTAACTTCCTGCTATATCAAAGTGATTATTTGAATTATAACTGGCAAAATGATTTTTCAAACCAGGGAACCAGGGTGCTTAATGCCTCTCTGATATCCCCCAGACTCATTAATATAGATGCAGGGATCACCAATGTTACAAATTATACTTACTTCGGCAGTGATGAAACGGGGGTTGTTAAACCGTTTCAATATGATGGCGCATTAAATTATATCAAGATCAAAGCCCAGCGGGAATTTCACTACGGAAGGTTTTCCCTGGACAACACTGTAATGTATCAAAAGGGTGCTGAAGGGAACAATGTTTTTAATGTGCCCGAATTGGTTACCAGAAATAGCCTTTATTATCGCGATCATTGGTTTAAAAGAGCTCTGTATCTTCAAACAGGATTAACACTGAAGTATTTTACTTCTTATAATATGAATGCATACGATCCCGTCCTGGCCGAATTTTATGTTCAGAATGATGCTGAATTTGGGAATTACCCGGTGGTAGATTTCTTTTTTAATGGAAAGATTCGCCAAACCCGGATCTATTTTAAGCTGGAGCATCTTAATTCTCTTATCACGGGCAACAACAACTTTGTGGCTCCCGGGTATCCTCACCGCGATTTTATAGTAAGGTTTGGTCTTGTGTGGAATTTCTTTTTATAGAATTTTAATCTCTCCGAGCTTCAAGGAGTGATCTACAAATTGATCTTTTCCTACAAAAATCATCAAATTTAAAGGCCCATTTGACCAAAGATCTTTAATGTTCTCAATGCCTGGGGGCAGGGAAACCTTATTATCTTTCTCCTTTTTATAGAAATATGGACTACTTTCAAAAATAATGGGACCCCGTAAGTCATTTAAATTTCTTTTATAACCGGCATATCTTCAAAGGCTTAACTTTGAATTAGAAAATATTTAAAAAAAACTTAAAATTTTGTTTGGTAGAAACAAACTAACCAATGTATATTTGCACCCGCTTTGAGAGCAAGGCGTAGTTCTTTTTAATATGACAATTCTTACTTCTTTTCTTAGGAAAAGAGATTCAAAAAAACTTTAAAATAAAGTTTGGTTGGTAAAGAAAAAGTGTTGTATATTTGCAGCCGCTTACAAAGCGAGTGATTGTTCATTAGGTTTTGAGATTGAAAAGGGATCCCGGGTAGGGTGAGAGAGTAAGGTTCGAGTCCTTGTATTCCGGCTAGAAGTTGTGGTTTTGACTGCGACAAAAAGTTCTTTGATATATTGAATTGACAGCGCGTTTTACTACTTAGGTAGTAAAGCAAAGAAATT